>CALSOU010000013.1 GCA_943788055.1 uncultured Saprospiraceae bacterium | reverse complement strand
TTCTACCTGTTGTAGAATGATAGAGTGGTCACTATCTACGACGTCTGATCGTAATTCGACACCTCTATTGATTGGTCCTGGATGCATAATAACAGGAGAACTCTTCAATGAATCTAGGAGCTCTCTGTTGATTCCAAAATGCTGACTATATTCTCGAAGAGAAGGTATGTATTGGATATCTTGTCTTTCGAGTTGAATCCTCAATACATTGGCAATGTCACACCACTCAAGTGTTTCTTTAAGATTGAAAGAGACCTGAACTCCTAAGGGCACTAATGTGTTTTGGTATCAGGGTAGGAGGCCCACAAACAACCACTTCGGCTCCAAGCTTATTAAGACAATAGATATTACTGAGGGCTACTCGAGAATGCTTGATATCGCCGATAATAGCTACCTTTTTTCCTTTCAAGTTTCCAACTTTTTCCTGCATAGAATAAGCGTCAAGGAGAGCTTGAGTGGGATGTTCATGCGTACCATCTCCGGCATTGATGATGTTAGCGTCGATTCTCTTTGCGAGAAATTGCGGAGCACCAGGGGTAGGGTGTCTCATCACAACCATATCGACTTTCATCGAAAGTATATTATTTACTGTATCTAGGAGAGTTTCACCTTTTTTGACGGATGATGCAGCCGCTGAGAAATTGACAACATCTGCACTTAGTCTTTTTTCTGCTAACTCAAATGATATCTTGGTGCGTGTTGAATTTTCAAAAAATAGATTGGCAACTGTTACATCCCTAAGTGAAGGGACTTTTTTGATCGGTCGATTAATAACTTCTTTGAAATTATCTGCCGTATGAAAAATGAGCTGGATGTCCTCTCGACTTATATACTTAATTCCTAGTAGGTGCTTGGTACTAAGTTGCTTGTTCATGATTCACGATTGTTTTTGTCTCCTGTAAAAAAGAGAATTTTATTTTTAGCAGCGTCATCGTCCCAATCTACTCGGACATATGCATCATCCAAAGCGTCAACGTTAATTCCAGCATAATCTGCCTTTATAGGTAGATGTCTATTGAATCGGCGATTAACTAAAGTTAGGAGCTCAACTTGTCGTGGACGACCGAAGTCCATAAGTGCGGACATCGCAGCGTGAATCGTCCTGCCCGTATAAAGTACATCATCTATCAAAATTACTCTTTTGTCTTCGATTAGAAAGTCGATCTCTGTTTTACTGGGACTTAGAGGGTTATCCCTTCTTCGAAAGTCATCTCTGTAAAAAGTAATGTCTAATTTACCGTACTTAAACTTCGCTTTTTTGAAATTTTGCTTTACGATTTCCGTGATTCTATCAGCTAGTAGTACTCCTCTCTCTTGTATTCCTATAATGCAAGTTTCAGAAAAGTCACCATGATTTTCAATGAGTTCAAAACTCAATCGTTTTAGGGTTAGTTCGAATTTCCCTTTATCTAATATGACCTTGCCCTTTCTCATTTGAAAGCAAATATAGATTATGGAGCGGGATTTGGAATTGTTTCGTGAATCTTTTCTATTTCGTCTATGATTTCTACTGAAAGATTCATGGAGCCTGTCGCAATATTTTCTTTGAGTTGCTCCATGGTGGTAGCTCCGATTATATTGCTAGTCACAAAAGGTTTAGAGTTTATATAAGCTAAGGACATTTGAGCAAGAGATATGCCATTTTCCTGAGCTAGGTCGTAATAAAGCGCTGCAGCACGTTTTGAATTTTCACTATTATATCTCGAGAGTTGGTCAAACCTGTTAAGGCGATCGCGTTTCGAGTCGGTTCCGTTTTGATATTTATCCGTCAATCTTCCGAACCCTAAAGGCGAGTAAGCTAGAAGACCCATCTTCGATCGGCAACTGATTTCGGCCATACCTACTTCGTATGTCCTATTGAGGAGGTTATAAGGATTTTGGATGCTGACAGCTTGCGGGGTCTTTTGATGATTTGACACCTCTCTTGTTCGCATAACACCCCAAGGCGTTTCGTTTGAAAGCCCCCAATTTCTAATTTTACCTGATTTCAATAAGACATTTAAGGTATCAATAGCCTCATCAAAATTATCTTTCCATTTTTCGTTTTCGTCATGCTCATAGCCTCTTTTACCAAAGTAGTTGGCATTTCTTTCTGGCCAATGTAGCTGATAGAGATCAATGTAGTCAGTTTTTAGGCTTCTAAGTGATTTGGTAACTGCATCGAAAATTCTGTCTCTACTGAAACCAAGGTTTTCCGCGATATAACTAAAATTAGCCGAGGGTCCGGTAACCTTTGTTGCCAGTATTACTTCTGATCGCTTTCCCGATTGCTCAAGCCAATTACCAATTATTCTTTCAGTGGAACCAGTCGTCTCTTCTCGACCTGGGACGGAATACATTTCCGCTGTATCTATAAAGTTTACACCGTTATCTACTGCATAATCCAGTTGCTGAAAACCCTCCTCCTGCGTGTTTTGCTCCCCATAGGTCATAGTGCCTAAACATATAACACTGACGTCGATATCCGTTGAACCTAACTTATTGTATTTCATTTCTGTGTCGAAATTTGCAAACAAACATAGTCTTAAAAATAAGAAGCTTGTTATAAATACAGCATATTTGCAAATAAACGCTAATATGAGTCGACAAAAGATAGCAGCAGGAAACTGGAAAATGAATTTAGATTTAGAAGAGGGCTTGCAACTGGCAAGAACAATCTCACATATGGAAATCCCAATGGATGTTAATGTTATTCTTGGAATACCCTATGTATATCTGAAGTCAGCGTTGGATATGTTATTGCATGTACCGAGAGTTGATGTCGCTGCACAGAATTGCCACCAGGCAGAAAGCGGAGCCTTTACCGGAGAAGTTTCAGCAAGTATGCTCGAATCTATCTCTTGCCCTTATGTTATTATTGGGCATTCCGAACGCAGAATGTACTTTGGTGAGGATTCCAAAATCTTAGCAGAAAAGGTAGATAAAGCATTGGAACACGATTTAAGAGTTATCTTTTGCTGTGGTGAAAGCTTACAAACTCGCAAGGCAGGAGAGCAAAATAGCTATGTTACTCAACAACTTAAAGAAAGTCTTTCACACTTGTCTCAAAAGCAAATGAAAAGTATAATTATCGCATATGAACCTATATGGGCGATCGGCACTGGAGAAACAGCTTCGCCTGAGCAGGCTCAAGAAATGCATTTAGAAATCAGAAATCACCTCAGAGAGTCTTTTGGTGATGAGGTTGCCGATCAGATGGAGATACTATATGGAGGCTCAGTAAAAGCTGCAAACGCAAAATCAATTTTCGGACAAGACGATGTGGATGGTGGATTAGTTGGAGGAGCATCTCTAGATGCCGAGCAATTCCAGACCATTATTAAGAGTTTTTCCTAGAAAGATTGTTATTAAAAAGAAAAGAAGATGTATAAAAAAAGAGGTTGATCTTTCGATCAGCCTCTTTTTTGTATGTTGTATAAGTATAGTTTTTACATGCCCATGAAACTCGCTCGCTTACCACATACCGATTTAGCATATTGTCCTAGACCAAAGTTCAATTCGAGAACTAGTTCAATAAATGCCGGATTGGTTGACGCATAGTTTTCATACACTCTGGGTGTGGTAAATGCTTGTGTCTCAATCCCTGATACTGTGAGTAGATCGTAAATGCCATAGCTAAGTCTAAAACCTAGGTTTGCCGTAAAAGCATCAGCGTTAAACATGTAATAACCGAATCCTAAAACCGGACTGATCATATTGTCTACGTAAGTGTCATTGACATCTACAAATGTTCCTTGGTTGATTGATTCTAGTCTCTGTTGGTAAAGGCTATATTTTGCACCAATTTCAACGTAGTTCAAGTTTCTGTTATACCGATACATCAAAAAGATATCAGCAGAATTCCATCCTATTTGACGCGTTGTAACATCGCCACCTGATTCTAATCTGATATCGTTTTTCTGACCAATTCTTGAATACATTCCATCGATTGTGAATGCATGGTACTGTCCAAAGTTGAATCCGAGTTTCCCTCCAATTCCGTAGGTGCTGCCAAAGCTAGGATCTATTTTTCTGTCATTAATTAAGTTGTTATTATATAGCATTCCTGAACCAGCAGAGACTTTTAGACCTGCGTCAAGCCAAAAATAAATCTTTTGGGTGTTTCCTACTTGTAAGCTTAAGAAAAATACGGTCAGAAGTACTAGAGTTTGAGATATTCTATTGTTCATTTTGTGTTATTTTGATTCTGAGTGTGCATTTAGTAACTCAAAATCCTTATTAATAATATTTTATATATTAACAAATATAGTAAAGTGTTGGAACTAATTTAGACTGCCTTAATTACTTCGTCATCTACATTGATCTGTGATCCAGACACAAACGCTGCGTTCATTCCAAATATAACCTTGTTTCCAGAATTTCTAGTTTTTGCAAGATGTTTAAGTGGTTGTTTAGACGGCTGGCCAGTATCCTGATCCACAGTAATTACTTGACAACGAGCGCACGGTTTAATCATATTGAAATGGCAGTCTCCCACTCTGAAACTTTTGAGCTTATCTTCTTCAAATGGTTGACATTCATCGACAATGAGGTTTGCCCTAAATTGTCTTATGTCGACAGAACTTTCACCAAACTCCATAAGCTCTGCATTTAGCTGAGCTACGGAAGCTCTGGACAAAATCAAGAATGGGTATCCGTCTGCATAACTCATATCTGTCATGTATGGTGCAACTGATAGTTTCCTACTTCGCATTTCCTCATTATTCATACGAACTAGTCGAACAGTCTTTTCCAAATAGTTCGAAAACCAATCATTGTAGCATTGGGCAGCTACCATTGAATCAACGCGTGATTCCCAGATGCTAGCTGAGATTGATCTTTCTGACTTAAATATTAAAGGTATTTGTATTTCGTTTGTTGAATTTGATTTTTCAAAGACAGAGATACTATTGTTATTGATTTTGGTACCAAGGGTAGCCATTGCTGGTAGCTGTCTCTGTGTCATGAATTGGTTATCCTCATCGACAAGCATGAACCGACGATCCATGGTTAAACCGCTTTGAAGGACTTTAGAGGATGCTATTGAGACGCCACCGAGGGATTTGATAGGGTAGACCCAGATTTCAGAAAGTTTCATTTGGATACTGATTTAGCCCATTTCCAGCACTCCCATAGTACTATTCCTCCGCATACTGCTACATTAAATGAGTGTTTTGTGCCAAATTGTGGTATTTCCAAACAATGATCACTTTTTACAATTGAAGATGTAGAAACTCCCTTTACTTCGTTTCCAAAAATGAGACAAAGCTTTTTGGATTCATCCCAATTCAATTCTTCTATATTATCAAGTGAAACAGAGTTATCTGTTTGCTCCACGGATATAATTAAGTGTTCTGTCGAAATATTGTCAATAAGAGCCGTTACACTTTCGTGATAAGACCACGATACAGATTCAGTAGCTCCGATAGCCGTCTTAAAGATTTCTTTATGAGGCGGTTTCGCAGTTATGCCGCACAAGTAAAGATGATCAATTGCTAGTGCATCACAGGTTCTGAAGAAAGATCCTACGTTTAAAGCCGATCTTATATCTTCCAAAACCACAACCACAGGAGTTTTCTTACCGGTTTTGAAATCAGCGACTTCTAACCGATCAAGCTCTTCAAGTGATAGTTTCCTTGCTTTCATCAATTAATTTGAAATACGCATTTGAAGATCTTTCTTTACTGCCTGTCTAGTTTTAGCAGCTTGTACAAAGGATATAAAGATAGGATGCGGATTCTCAACAGTACTTTTCAATTCTGGATGATATTGAACCCCGATAAAGAATGGATGTCCCGGTAATTCAATAATCTCGACCAAGTCTAAGTCTTTGTTCTTACCAGAAGCTACTAAGCCAGCATCTTCTAGTTGCTTTAAAAAGACGTTATTGACTTCATATCGATGTCTATGTCTTTCATTAATTCCGGACTTTCCATAGATTTTGTAAGCTAGAGTATCTTTTTGAATATTACATTTATAAGAGCCTAGACGCATAGTACCGCCCTTATTGGTGATTTTCTTCTGTTCATCCATTAGGTCGATTACCTTTGAATCTGCAGACACCTTGTATTCCGCTGACCATGCATCTTCAAGGCCTGCCGCATTCTGAGAAAATTCAACAACTGCGCATTGTAAACCAAGGCATATTCCAAAAAACGGAATTTGATTGTTTCTTACAAAATTGATAGCTTTTAATTTCCCTAGAATTCCACGCTCTCCAAAACCAGGTGCAACAAGTACACCGTCAAACTCAGAGAGCACATTTGCAACTTCTTCGTCCGAGGCTTCAAGTCTCTCTGAATGAATTGGCACTACGACTACTTTAGTTTCATTTATTGCACCTGCATGAATAAAGGCTTCATATATTGATTTGTAAGCATCAGGAAGTTCGTTGTACTTACCCACAAGAGCAATTCGTACTTCGTCTAGTGGATTTTTTAACCTTCCTAGGAACTTTTTCCAGTTTTTAAGGTTTGGTTCCTCTCCATGATCAAGTTCCAATTTGTCTAAAACAGAGATGTCCAATTTTTCACGGAGCATCAATAAAGGAACATCATAGATCGTCTTTGCGTCAATGGCTTCCACAACTGACTGAAGTTCGACATTGCAAAAAAGAGCGATTTTCTCTCTTATTTCTTTGGTCAACGTATGCTCGGTTCTACACACTAAGATGTCTGGTTGAATACCCTGTTGTAGTAGTTCTTTAACACTGTGCTGTGTTGGTTTAGTCTTCAGTTCTTTGGCTGCACTTAGATACGGTATCAATGTCAAATGTATAAATACACAGTTCGACTTGCCTTTTTCTCTTCGAATTTGTCGAATAGCTTCGAGATAGGGAAGCGATTCAATATCACCTGCTGTTCCACCAATTTCGGTGATGATCATGTCATATTCCTCAAGGTCACCTAAAAGGTACATTCTTCTTTTAATCTCATCGGTAATATGAGGAATCACTTGAACGGTTTTACCTAGGTATTCTCCTCGTCGCTCTTTGTCAATTACAGTCTGGTAGATTCTACCGGTAGTTACATTGTTTGCTTGAGAGGTGGGAGTATTAAGAAATCGCTCATAATGTCCTAGGTCGAGATCAGTTTCCGCTCCATCGTCAGTAACATAGCATTCGCCATGTTCATATGGATTTAGTGTGCCTGGATCAACATTAATGTAAGGATCAAATTTCTGGATTGTGACACGAAAGCCGCGCGATTGCAAAAGTTTTGCAAGTGATGCTGCAATAATTCCTTTTCCTAATGAAGATGTTACGCCTCCCGTAACGAAGATATATTTAGCCATGTCTTGTTTTTATCATTACGGGATACAAAGGTACAAAGACTCAGCTAATGCTGATTGGATTGCTCGGATAATTCCTAAAAAAAATGATTTGGGGATAAAAGTGTGTTTTTTTGGCTCCGCTATACTGAATTGTTATTGCTATTTAACCATGTCAAATATGAGCAACAAAAAAGCCTTATCCTGCTGCGAGAATAAGGCTTTTATTGTATGCGGAGGAGGAGGGATTCGAACCCCCGGTACGCGTTAACGTACGCTAGTTTTCAAGACTAGTGCATTAAACCAGCTCTGCCACTCCTCCGGAAAATATCGAAATGCACATTCGCATTGTCGTTGCTTTAGTAAAGCGGACGCAAAAGTATATAACATTTTCATATTAGAAAATCATATCATCATTATTTTTTTCAATTTTTTTAGATGCCTTAGATGGTCTTTTGTTGCGCTCCTTAAGCGTTGCGTTTATGATGTAACTTAGCGTGCCCAAGAAAACGATAATAATCTACCAATACAACACCAATTCAAATTTCAGCGTTAGTGATCAAGAAGTAAAACTGATATGAAAAGACAGCTTACTTATTTAGGGCTAATAGTCAGTTTTGTGCTATCAAGTACAAACTCCAATGCGCAATTCTGGGACACCTATCAGCAGTCATGTGGCTATTTTGGTAATACTCTCATAAATCCTGGATTCTCATACGGACTGCAGAGGTCGGTTTGGGATAGCGACAAGGGAAGTGGCTTCGCAGCACCTTTTGGACGTACAACATTAAATGGTTCCGGAACTACAGCTTTGTACTGGTACCCATTTTCACATGTAGGTTTCGTAAATTATTATGAGTGCAATATCAGACAGTATTTAGGGCAACGACTCGGAGTACAATTTGGTGCGGGTCCTGGTTTTCAAATGAATTTTACTGGAGATAATTATGTCATAAGTGATGATTTCGAAATAGTGAATGCTCTCGTATATGGGGGGGAAGCGATATTACAAACAGCTGAAATTCTCGCCCCGGTAGATGTAGACTTTGCTTTAGATGCGCTAGCAAACTCTTTTTTTGCAAATAATCTATTGACAACCTTCTTTACGGGAAATGTTGCAAATAATACATTATATAATAATGGCTTAGTTGAGAATTCGCTAACCGATGAACTTGTAAAAATTGAGAAACCTTGTCTCTTTTTGTGGGGGTAAGTACGATATGGTTGTTTCGAGTGAGCTTGCTTACGATGCCTTCAATCGAGTTGGTACGTCAGAAAAGTCATTTGTGATTTTTGAAAGGAGTGGTCATTCGCCGATGTGGCAGGAAGGTCGTCTTTTTGCTGAGACTATTATAGACTTTATGGAGGAATACCGCAAGAAAAAAGCTTGTTTCTATATAGAATCTAAGTTTTGCTTACACAATACGTTCTATAATTTTAATTAAGAAAAATCAAATACTATATGGAAATTCCGTCATTTGTTTCCGAATCTAGATTCTCTACACCCGCCAGCATGAAGCAATTGTTTTTCAATAGTGCAGGTTCATCCTTGATTTCCACCGCTACAAAGAAAGTAATGCTCGATTATCTAGATCAAGAAATTGAAATAGGAGGTTATGATGTTATGATGGAATGCGAAGATGAGACAAATGAGTTTTATAAAGAAGCCGCAAAGCTGATTAATGCTGAACCGCACAATATTGCGTACCAAACTAGTGCCACTGATGCTTACTCTAAGGTGCTTTATTCCATGCCTTGGAAAGAGAACGATCTCATCTTGACAACGAGCGAAGACTATGTCTCAAATGTCTTATCATTTATTGAATTGAAGCGTAGATTCGGGGTAAATTATGAATTTTTAGAAACTGATGATCATGGTCTAGTTGATCTTGATAAGCTGGACAAGATTCTCAACACTAGCAAGGTTAAGCTTCTTGCTATAGCTCATATGCCAACTAGTTCTGGAATGATTCAGGATGCAGTTTATATAGGTCAATTAGCAAAAAAACACAAAGTGCTGTATCTGCTTGACGCTTGCCAAACTGTCGGTCAGATGAATGTTGATGTAAGTGAAATTCACTGTGACTATCTAACTGTAACTGGTAGAAAATTTTTACGAGGTCCTCGAGGAACGGGATTTCTATTTGTAAATGATGAAATTCTCGAAAAGCAAGAAGTGCCTTTTTGCTTTGATTTGGCAGGTGCAGAATGGATAGATAACGATCAAGTAAAGTTTGCGAAAAATGCTAGAAGGTATGAATTGTGGGAGAAAAACTATAGTAATCTTTTGGGCTTGACCCAAAGCATCAGGGAGATAAATGAAATAGGCATAGAAGAAGTCGAACAGTACAATAGACAATTGCAAAAGCACTTTAGATCAAAGTTAACAGGGATTCCCAATCTGGAATTGTTTGATCAAGGTTGGCAGCAAGGTAATATTATTTCTTGGCGAATTAAAGGCAAGTCTCAAAAATGGCATAGTGAAAAACTTAGAGAGCTTAAAGTTAACTTTAGTTTTGCGTCCAAGCATAGTGCTCTCATTGACATGAAAAATAAAGGTATTGATTGGGCAGTTCGATTTTCCCCACATTACTTTAATCTACCAGAAGAATGCGATCAATTTGTAGCCGGGTTTTCCAATAATTATGCGTAAATTTCGCCTTCAAGAAAAGTAATCTATGAATCAAAATTTACACCAGGTTGCAGAGCAACTTGACAAGGCAGCCACAAATGCACAAGCAACTCCACAAATTAGTAAACATCGCGATCTTACTCTAGAGGAAGCGTATGCTATTCAGTCAATTTCACTAGGTCGAAGATATCTTCGAGGAGAACAGATGACTGGTCTGAAACTTGGGTTTACAAGTAAAGCCAAGATGGAGCAAATGGGTGTGCATGATATGATATGGGGGCAACTAACAGATGCTATGCAAATTTATAAAGAAGGTGAGCTAGAAATGACAGCTCAGATTCACCCGAGAGTAGAACCAGAAATTGCATTTCGATTTGGTAAAGATATTGTCGAGCCAATCAGCCTAGAGAACGCCAAAGATTTTGTTGATGGCTTGACAATAGCTATAGAGGTGATTGATTCCCGATATGAGAATTTTAAATTTTCACTGGCAGATGTTATTGCTGATAATTGCTCATCGTCTGGATATTGTCTAGGGAATTGGATGCCAGTTGATCATCAAGTTAACTCTCTGAAGATTTCACTTTCAATAGATGACGAAGTTCAACATTCAGGAAATACAATTGCGATTTTGGGTAATCCGTGGGAGTCGGTAGTGCATGCAGTTCGCCTTGCTTTGTCTCATGGTATTGAGATTAAAAAAGGTCATGTTCTTCTTGCAGGTGCTGCTACCGCTGCAGTTTTTATAAATGCAGGTAATAAAGTAAGTGTTGCTTGTGAAGGGTTTGAATCAATTGGTTTTACGGTTAAGTAATTGAAAAAAAATGAGAAAGGATCAAATTTATCTTCATAATTATATTAACGGAACCTTACGTAAACCAGCAGATGATCAATGGATTGATGTAATTGATCCTTCTCGGAATGAAACTTTTGCATACGTCGCTCGATCTCAGAAGGAAGATATAGAAGATGCGATAAGTTCAGCTAAAGATGCGTTCGAAGGGTGGGCCGATCTCGGTGCTACCAAAAGATCAGCGATAATGATGAAAATCGCCGAATTAATAGATGAGCGATCTGAAATACTTGTTGCAGCTGAATCACTTGATAATGGAAAACCGATTAAGCTTGCAAGACATGTAGATATTCCGAGAGCATCAGCTAATATTCGCTTCTTTGCAAATGCAGTTTTGCAGTTTCACGGCGCTCAGTATCCCATGGATGATGGTAGTATCAATTACACGGTTCACGATCCTTTGGGTGTAGTGAGTTGCATATCTCCCTGGAATCTTCCATTGTATTTATTCACTTGGAAGATAGCTCCCGCTATAGCTGCTGGGAATACAGTTGTTGCAAAACCCTCTGAAGTAACACCATATACCGCATATCTTTTTTCGCAGATATGCATTGATGCAGGCCTTCCTCCAGGCGTTCTCAATATTGTTCATGGCTATGGACATGAGGTAGGGGAACCTATGACCACTCATCCAGATGTAAAGGCGATATCTTTCACAGGAAGTACTATGACAGGAGGAATAATTGCACAAAATGCAGCTAAGCATTTTAAGAAGATCTCTCTCGAAATGGGCGGGAAGAATCCAAATATCATTTTTGCGGATTGTGATTATGACGAAATGTTGAAAACGACATTGAATTCTTCTTTTAGTAATCAAGGTGAAATTTGCTTGTGTGGATCGAGAATTCTGGTAGAGCAATCAATTTATGATCGTTTTATTTCTGATTTTGTCGGAAAGACGAAAAAAATGAAGGTTGGTCCTCCTACAGACGGCGATACACGTGTGGGTGCGATTGTAAGTGAATTGCATTACAATAAGATACTTTCCTATATAGCGTTAGCAAAAGAAGAAGGTGGTACGATAGAAGTAGGGGGTCAAGCCCCAAAAATGCCTGAACCTTATCATAATGGCTTTTTTATTGAGCCAACTATTATTACAGGTTTAACTCATGAATGCAGAACCAATCAAGAAGAGATCTTTGGCCCGGTAGTTACTGTGCAAGCATTTAGTTCTGAAGAAGAAGCTTTGGCTTTAGCCAATGATAGTAAATACGGTTTGTCAGCAACAGTTTGGACTGAAAACATTCATCGGGCGCATCGATTTTCTAGAAAACTAGAATCAGGTATCGTCTGGGTGAATACATGGTTGAAACGGGACTTGAGAACACCATTTGGAGGGATCAAGCAGAGTGGAGTAGGACGAGAAGGTGGAATGGATGCTTTGCATTTCTTTACCGAGGTTAAGAATATCTGTATTCAGATTCGTTAATAGTGGGATAGAATCTCTAAAATAGCTATATTTAATTCCATAACTGAATATTAAAAAATACAAACTTATGTTGTTTCCAGTAGTGAATTTTAAAGAGTGGATCGAAGAGAATAGACACCTTCTAAAACCACCAGTAGGCAATAAAGTGATCTGGAATAATGGTGATTTTATCGCTATGGTTGTTGGTGGACCTAATTCAAGAAAAGACTATCATATCAATCAGACTGCTGAGTTTTTCTATCAGGTGGAAGGTGATATTGTATTGAAAATTATTGACGAAGGTAAGCCGAAGGACATTCATATTAAGGAAGGAGATATTTATTTGCTTCCTCCAAATATACCTCACTCACCTAGACGTCCTGCTGATACAATTGGCCTAGTCATCGAACAAAAACGCGCAGAGAATATGCAGGACGGTCTTGTATGGTTCTGCGAAAATTGCGGTCACAACATGTACGAAGATGAATTTAGTCTTCAGAATATTGAAAATGATCTGAAAGTCATCTTCGATGAGTTCTTTTCCAGCGTTGAAAATCGCACTTGTGATTCTTGTGGAACTGTCATAGACGCTCCCAAATAAATGGAAAAGACACCGTACAAAATTGATGGTCATGGTCACTTAGTACCGTATCCCCATGAGATTCCTACTTTCATGAAAGAAAAGGAGGTCTTCTGGGTTGATGACTCGATGCAATTCATGCATCAAGGTAAATGGAGAAGACCCGTTACGCATGGTAGTTTCTTTCTCGAGCAAAAATTAGAATGGCTGGAAGAAAGCAATATTCAGCATGAGGTGATACTGAATTTGTCCCAATTGTATTGCAATGGATTCGAGCGTTCACTTGCAAGAGATGTCATTCGATTTCAAAATGACTTCAATGCATCGACACAAGCTTCTCATCCTTCGAAATTTACCTGCGGCTTCGTCATTCAACCTTTGTACATTGATGATGCATTAAAAGAAATTGATCGATGTGTGAATCAACTTGGTTTGTCTCTCGTATGCATGCCAACTCATTATCTCAACTCAGATGGTGAATGGATAACAACGGCAGATCCAGCATTGTCACCGATTTATGAGTATATTAATGAATTGGGACTAGCGCTTCAAATACACCCTTACGATGGTGAGAAGATTATTGGGCTCAAAAACGAGCTATGGAGATTTCATCTAATATGGATGTGTGCGCAAACTGCTGATCATTTTCACTTTTTTAGTTCGCACAATTTTCCAGAGAAATATCCAAATATTCGTACTTGCTATGCGCATGGTAATCAATTTGGTCAGATGAATGTAGGGAGAAGAAAACAGGGTTATTACGGAAGGCCAGATCTTTTTGATGGAACAGTTGCTCCAGAGAAAAATATCCAGTCTCGGAATGTGTTTTTTGATACATTGGTGCACGATGTCTATTCCTTTCGTCTTCTGGTAGATCGGCAAACAAGTACACAAGTGATAGCGGGTATTGATGACCCATATCCTCTGGGAGAGATGGCGTCAGCCGAGGGGTCATATCCCGGCAAAGTCATAGATGATGCCTTTGCCTTAGGATTTATTAATGAAGAGGAATATCAGAGTATCTGGCATGAAAATGTATTAGATTGGCTGGCAGGGGAAAGCCAGATGGAAATTAAATCAAGACTGAAGATTAATTAGAATGAGTATAAATTTATCAACAGAAAGTAAATTCAAAGAAGGTTTAGCTTTTGCTCAACAGATGGATCTAGAAGATCCTTTAGCTAGATTCAGATCATATTTTCATATTCCTACTGATGAAGATGGAAACGAGTTTGTTTATCTGTGTGGAAATTCTTTGGGGCTTCAGCCGAAAAGCACTAAAAACTATCTAGAACAAGAGTTGAAAGATTGGGGCAATTTGGGAGTTGAAGGTCATTTTCACGCCAAGAATCCTTGGATGCCTTATCACGAGTTTTTGACTCAAGCGATGGCTGATGTGGTGGGTGCAAAACCCAATGAGGTAGTGATTATGAACACTTTATCAGTTAATTTGCATTTGATGATGGTTTCATTTTATCGACCAACAAGTACTCGCAATAAGATAATGATCGAGTATGATGCGTTTCCTTCAGACCGATATGCGGTGGAATCACAGATACGATTTCATGGATTTGATCCAAAGGACTGTTTGGTAGAATTAAAAGCTAGAGAAGGGGAGGTTACACTGAGAGACGAAGATATTCTTGCAACTATAGACGACCATGGAGAATCCCTCGCTTTGGTAATGCTAGGAAATACAAATTATTACACTGGACAGTTTTTTAATATGAAGTCCATCACAACTAAGGGGCATTCCCTAGGAGCAGTAGTTGGTTTTGACTGTGCTCATGGTGCTGGAAATGCACCATTGGAATTACACGATAGTGGTGCTGACTTTGCTGTTTGGTGTACTTATAAATATATAAATAGTGGCCCAGGTTCTTTAGGCGGTTGCTTTGTTCACGAAAGACATGCAAGCGACCCAAATCTTCCTAGGTTTACAGGTTGGTGGGGCCACAATAAGGAAACTAGATTTGGGATGAGAGATCCTTTTGATCCTATTCAGGGAGCAGAAGGTTGGCAATTAAGCAATCCACCGATATTGAGTATGGCTGCAATAAAAGCTTCATTAGATATTTTTGCAGAAGCAGGAATGAAGAATCTCCGTTCAAAGGCAATTAAGTTGACAGCATATATGGAGTTTCTTATTCACCAGCTCGGAAACGAAATGATTGCGATTATTACGCCTGCAGAACCAGAGCGAAGGGGTAGTCAGCTTTCTATACAAGTCAAGAATGCAGACCAGCTGCTATTCGACAAAATAACAAAAGCAGGCGTGATTGCTGATTGGCGAGAACCCGACGTTATAAGGGTTTCTGCAGTGCCGCTTTATAACTCATTTTCGGATGTCTACAGATTTGTAGAAATACTAAAAGAACAATTATCATGATTGAATTAACACAACGCATAGCGGTCGTTGGAGCAGGTCTTTGCGGAAGCATGTTGGCGATTAGTTTAGCACAGCGAGGTTTCAACGTCTATCTGTTCGAAAAACGTAAAGATCTTAGAAAACAAATCGAAGATGGAGGTAGATCAATCAACCTAGCTTTGTCCGACAGAGGGTTGAAATCACTACGTATGATTGGATTAGAGGATGAAGCTCGAAAGCTATGCATTCCAATGTTAGGGAGGATGATTCATGATACCGGAGGAGAGAAACGATTTTCAAGGTACAGTGGCCGTGAACATGAATATATAAATTCGATTTCAAGAACGGGTCTAAATGCCCTATTGCTCGATAAAGCGGAGTCTTACCGAAATGTCAATATATTTTTTGATGCCGGAATTGATCATGTTGATATTGAAAATAGCGAAATTACATATCAATGTTTAGATCAAGAGATAAACGATTCCTTCGATGTGATCATAGGTACAGATGGAGCTGGATCTTCAATTAGAAAGTCCTTGTTCGATGCACTTGGTGAAGAATATGACTTTAGCTCTGATATGCTAGATTATGGATATAAGGAGTTAGAAATACCTGCCACAAAAGGAGGTGGATTTCGAATAGAAAATGATGCATTACATATCTGGCCGCGTGGACATTTTATGATTATTGCGTTACCAAATCTTGATGGCAGTTTTACAGTCACAATGTTTAATCCTTACGACGGTAATGTTGGATTTAATGCGTTGAAAACTGATCCTGAAATTTTAGCATATTTTAAAAAGTACTTTCCCGATCTTGTAGATCTTTTACCAGCACTTCAGAATGACTTTGACGATCATCCTGTTGGCCGTCTTGGAACGATCAGGTGTGCACCTTGGAGAATCGGTGGTAAAGTTCTTATAATGGGTGACGCTGCTCACGCAATAGTGCCTTTTTACGGACAAGGAATGAATGCTTCCTTTGAAGATGTCTATGTGTTTGATAAGTTATTGACCGCACACATGAATAAGACTTGGGAGGAGTTATTTGAAGCATTTCAGACAGAACGAAAGCCAGATGCCGATGCTATAGCGAATCTAGCACTTGACAATTTTCAAGAAATGCAAGATACCGTGGATGATCCAGATTTTATCAAAAAGCGAGTTTTAGAAATGCAGCTTGAACGCACCTTGCCAGATTATTACAGCAAATACAGTCTAGTTACGTTCAGAGAAGAAATGTCTTACGAAAATGCGATGAATCAAGGGCGTGCGCAAGACGAATATTTGCTCCAACTAGTTTCTTCATCAGATTTTTCGATGCCTAAAACTGAAGATGAAATGAAAACCATTGTAGATGAAATGCGTTCTAAATTATTATTAGGAGAACAAATGCACAGCAATTAAAAGTCAGACATTATGCAAACTGAGAATAAGCTACTTACTGATCGAGCTCGCCCACTAGGTAATTATCCACATATCAAAAAAGTCGGAGACTTTCTTTATGTCTCAGGTACAAGCAGTAGAAGGTTGGATAATACGATTGAAGGCGCCGACAAACTAGAAGATGGAACTTACAAAAAGGACATACGTGTCCAGACGAAAGCAGTCCTAGAAAATATTCGAGTACTTCTTCAAAGTATGGATTCAGATCTAGATGATATTATTGATATATCAACTTTTCTCGTGGATATGAAAGATTTCAAAGGATACAATGAAGTTTATGGCACATATTTTAACCACGAGACCGGACCTACTAGGACTACGGTTGCAGTGCATCAGCTTCCTCACCCGTTGTTGTTAATCGAAATCAAGGCGGTAGCGTATTTGGGTAAGTAAAACCATTGTTTTTACTTCTTGATACGGCAATCTATTAATTTCACTGGTTGTATGATTCGAGAAATTTACATTGAGACCCAAAACGTTAACAAAACGGGATATATTTTCATTGAATTGAAAATTGAATTTCAAATTTATGTTGCACAAAAGTAAAGGAAGGGCTCTTTGGCACCAATTATGGGTTTTTAGTGTTGCTCTCGGAGCTCTATATTTTCTTGTTGAGTTATTTTTTTGAAACAACCTCATTTGATAGACAAATCAATGTCTATGTTCTAGTTTCCATCTTGCTTGATATTTGGTTTTTTCCTCAGAAAAACGAAAGCTCTTCGAGCTAGTCTTATTTCTTTATTATACTGTCAAGAATCGGATCGAAATCTTGAGATTTTTGGATTCCCACTGTTTAGGTATTTTGTCAAATTACTAGAGCTTCTCTTTTGACTAAGATTCTTATTTTTTTGGAGGTGCTACTTATAGGCTTCTAGCCTTAGTGCGTTGCTTATGAAAGGTCTTTTTTAGATGGAAAGGACTATTTGATAAATGGAGGTATGCATAAAAAAAGGACTCCGACATTGTCGAAGTCCTTATGTAATTATGACAAACAAATTAAATTTAGCATTTAATATAGAGGATGTCCTTATATCCTCTTAAGGTACCAGAGTACTAAATTTTATTTAATTACCAACTCTTTTACAACCGTTCCTTTTTCTGTAACAATTTGAGCAGCATACACGCCACTATTCAAGCCCTCGCTGTTCATTGTAACTTGATTAGCATTGATTTTCGCTAGGGCTTTTACCATTCGCCCATCCAAACTGTAGATGTACACTTTGTTGATATTTATGTCATCTGCAACGTTGATCGTAAAGCTCGTCACAACTGGATTGGGAAATAATTGTAATTCTACCGATGCAGCTGGAATTTCTACTGTATTAGTCGGCAAGTTACAGTTTAGATTCAATGCCAGACAAGCTCTTGGAGTCATAAAGGTTATGATTGTGTCTAGATAAGATTTACCTTTTTCTGGAGACATATCGGGGTTTGTTGCTAATCCATTTAAATGAAGAGTATCAGCATTAAAATTTGTTCCCAATGCTGCGTTTGTCCCTGCAACTACAGCTTGTAGAGTAGGGAAGTCCCAAAACGCATAAGGTGAACCCTGTGGGAAAGGAAGGTTAAAACCATAAAAATGGTCCTCACCCATGTTAATAGGAGCAGATAGGGCAGGCATCACATTAGTAGTTTTTTGAACTTCCACGTTTTCTTGCAATGCGAAAGCAACGCTTGGATCATTAAGCACATCATTATTGCCTAATTCGTTGGCACGCTGAATTGCAGTTCTATTACCTGATACGTTTACAACAAATTCATTTGTCGTAGGAACTATTACAGGTCCATCGCCATACGGTGCAAAGATATCTTGAGTACAATGAATTCCAGAAAAAGCTGCTTCTCTTTCCTCTCCATCAATCCATGTAGCGTCTCCTAATGCTCCTCCTAAGGAAAATGCAAAGTCAATCTCTGAACTATAGCCAGGTGTGTTTGGAGTACAAATAGCTGCTTGAGTATCACCATAAATATTACCTAGGATTAAACTATCAATGTATGGTAGGGCAGTTTCTGTATCAATAAATTTCTCAAGCAACACTTCTTCAAAATCGTAAACAGAGCCACATCCATACGCTAAGTAGGAACCTGTTCCAACACCTACCATACCAATTTTATCGGGGTCAATGCCATATAAGTTTCCACCTACATCGACGGTCTCTCGTAAGTGGCGAACACAAGATCTAGCATCTTGAATCCCTCTGTATGCTGCCTGAAGCAGTGTTCCAGTTCTCACATTTTGATCAGGTGATGTTGGTAACCATCCCGCTCTATAAGTGAAAGCAACTGCAACATATCCTCGAGATGCTAGTTGTCGGCAAATATTGACAACTGAGCTATCTCCTTTTGAGCCTGTAATTCCTCCGTTAAAAAGAGGCGGTAAAAATGAGCCTGTATGCGCAACTAGTATCGCTGGGCGATTAGTTTCTGTATCATCTTTTGGGGTATAAACATCAAAAGTTAAGTTTAACGGAGCTGGCACACCAGTAAGAATACTGATATTATTTCCATAAATCTTATCTTTTTCAACTGTAACCTCAAATTCAGCGTCGAGATAGCGCTCCTGAGCGTTAAGCTGAATTGAAATGAAGACTAATAAAATTATGTAAAGCTTATTCATAAAAACATTTTTAAGTAGTTAACGAAAATTTATTTCTCCCATTCATAAAGCAGCGACAAGTAAGCCATCCGACCTATTCTCGGCCCACCGTATGTTTGGAAGGTTTTATTATTAAGAATATTTGAAGCACCAAGCTTAAACGTTACATCAAAAGGCGAGTTCCAGTTGATTTGCGCATCCAACAAATCATATGTTGGTACTAAGCCAGTAAATTGCGGGGACCCTTCAAATAAGAACCCCTCAATCCATTTGTAGTTAATGCTGAATCCTATGTTTTTAATTTCGATACCTGGATTAATGGTTAAGTTACGACCAGAAAACCCCAGATTGAACTTGTTTGTAGGAGTATTAAAGGCAGGTATGATGGGATCATCTGTCTGCGTATTCAGCTGATTAAAAGAGTAGTTTCCTCTGAATTGATAAAACTTAGCAAAATAGTAATTGAATCCTATTGAAAGGCCTTGGGTTGTCACGATGTCTCTTGCGTTACTACTTACCCTATAAACCTGAACATTACTGGGAGTTGATACACCCTCAGGTATATCTGCATCTACAGCAAACTCAAAGCCTATAAAGTTTTTGTAACGTGAGAAGTAATATCCCATATCTAGATATAGCTTTTCCCATAGCGTAGTTCTGTATCCAAATTCAAAGGTGTTTACATTCTCAGGTTTGATTGCAGGAATTTCAATTTGTACCAATGTATCTCTGAGTCCTGTATTAAGAAAATCAACAAAGCTTTCCACATTGTACAATCCCGAGACTCCATCGATGTTTCCTCTCAAGATTGCTGGTCCCACATTATAGTTCAAATATTGGTCAGAAAGCGTTGGGTTCCGAATCGCTGAAGAAACTGAAACTCGCAGAAAGTTGTTTTTACTTGGCTCATAAGTTATTGAACCGGCAGGAGAAACCAAGAAGTCAAAGTTCTGATGCTTATCCAATCTAGCAGTTCCACTAACTTTTAATTTGCTATCCAAGAATGAAAACGTTGTTCCTGTATAGATTCCGTATTCGTAGGTGTTGATATTCACACCGTTAGTGTCCAGTAGTATCGAACCTCTTGAGTTAGGATAATACATTCTGACGTTTGCACCTACCCTAAAATCTATATCGTTAATTCGTTCACCTTGATAAACATCTTCAAATCTATACTCACCGTGCGTGTGCCACAATGCAGATCTATCGAAAAACCTTGTCCCACCTTCCGAATTCGAAATTCTGCTTGTAATATCATCAAATGCTTCTTGGAACTTAGCTGAACCTGGTTCTAGGAAGTCCGACGTGTTCGTAACTTCTCTTCCAGTATTTGCATAATCTTGAGCATCAGCATGCCATCGAAACATAGAGTCAACAAGGGTTTTTGAGACAAAATCGTTTATAGCCTCTTGATATGCTTGCGGCATACCTGGGAAATCAAGAATAGAAGGGTATCCTTCTGTATCCTTTATTTTAGGACTGATATTGATTTGCCAATAGTTGATGTAATCTGTATTCCATTGTACATCATCTTTTGACCGTCTTTGAAGTTGAAGAGCGGTGAAAAAGGGATCATAAGAATCCCCAGCATCCTCATGAGTGACGTACGATCTAAGGAAGTACTTATTATATTTTTGAAGTTCAATCTTGTGCTGAAAGAACATGATGTTTTTTAGTGAAAACCGATTATCACCTTGATATACAGTAGACCCACCTCCGTAATTCGATGTTAGCATCAGCTCTGGAGATTCAAACCCTTTCGAAGGTTGAAGTCTGAAATGCGTAGCAATCCCAGCTTTGTAATTTCGAGTAGCATAGTTAACTAGGTCCTTTTCTTCGTATCCTCTTCGATGATAAGTCCCCATTATATTGACAGTTCGATTGAATTCGTCACCATAAATATTGACAGCGTCAAAACCTCCAGGATTGTCAAAACCAGTTTCTGATTCATAGACTGGTGTATAGTTCTCAGCTTCCCAGTCATTAGCTCTCAAGTGAAATAAATTAAGTTTATAAGCAAACCAATCGTTACCATCTTTATTTTTAAACGCATCAGCGTATCGAAGTCCTACTTCCAAGAGACTTCGCTCTGCTCCTTTGACCTGTAAAGACAATCCCTTTAGAACAAATGGATTTTTTGTTTCCATTGAGATAACTCCGTTGAAAGCATTTGGTCCATAATATGCTGAGCTAGCTCCGACAATAAGATCGACCAATTTGACGTCTAACTCCGATGCTCCAAGGAAGTTTCCTAATGAGAAGTTCAAACCTGGAGATTGGTTGTCAACGCCGTCGATTATTTGCAGTGATCTAACTGGACTTGTACTGTTGAAACCTCTTGTATTTATGACCGTAAATCCAAGTGAGGCTGTTGTTAAGTCTACATCCTTCAACGAACCAAGACCTTCATAAAAATTGGCAGAAGGAGTTTCCTTAATTGCCAATATGTCAAGCGACTCTACTGTTAATGGGTTTTGCCTCTGTTTATCTGATATTCTTTGACCTACAACTTCGATGTTATTGATTGTTAATGATTCCTCTTGTAGCTTGACCAATAAACTAGTTTCAGGGGATTTATAATCTAACTTTAATGAATTATAACCTAGATATGAGAATTCTAGCTTGTAAGGAGCCTGTTTTTTGGTTTTTATGAGAAAGTCTCCATTATAGTCTGTGATGACTCCTTCTGTCGTACCATCTATTGTTACGCTGGCTCCAATCAAAGGTTCACCATTTGATTCATTAACTATTGTTCCACTAATAACATATGTTTCTGCGCTACTTTCTTGGGCAATTAGACCATTGGAAACCAGGGACATAATGGCAAGCACAGAGGCACTGAAAGTAATTATAGATCTCAATCTAGTCAGTATTTTGTTCGTTATCTCGCTCCAATATAAGAATTAAACTCTAAGTTAAATTATAAAACATGATTTTAGTATTAAGTCGACTATCGTAAAAAATGCAAATGATTTGAAATATCAATCTTTACAGCTGTTTACATTTTACGATTGAGAGGAGTCTATGTTTGTGTTTTTTCGACTACTTTATTTCTGACTTGCGTCCATGGAAACTTTATTTTACCGTACTTTTGCATTAAATATCGAAATGTAATGGATAATAAATTTACCACTGAGATTGCAAAATCTGTTGTAGAATGCCTAAAGGTAAAATATGATCTTGATGTTATTCCTGAATCCTTGCTGTTTAACGAAACAAGGAAGGAGTTTGAAGGTGATTATACTTTGGTGATTTTTCCCTTACTTAAGTTAACTAAGTCGAATCCCAATGATCTTGGGGCGATCTTGGGTGAAGCCGTAGTTAATGAAATAGAGTTTGTAGAATCTTATAACCTGATCAAGGGTTTCTTGAATTTCAAATTGAACGCTTCTGTTTGGTTTGAAGAATATATTTCCTTTACTACTAAAGAAAGCTTTTATAGCGAATCAAGTGGAAAGAAAACCATCGTTGAGTTTTCTAGCCCAAATACAAACAAACCGCTTCATTTAGGACATGCAAGAAATATATTGCTGGGATGGTCTTGCAGTAATATTTTGGAAGCTGCAGGTCATGAAGTTGTTCGCACGCAAATAGTTAACGATCGAGGTATTGCCATATGCAAGAGTATGCTAGCTTGGCAATTGTTTGGAAATGGCGAGACCCCAGAATCTACTGGAACAAAGTCAGATCATTTTGTAGGTAAATACTATGTCCTTTTTGAACAAGCTTTCAAAACTGAGTACATTACCTGGCAAGCTGGAGAAACAGCAAGAAGTATTTACGAAAATAGACCGAATAAAGAGCAAGTTGAAGCCGATTTCTTTAAGTCTTATAAGAATAAGTACTTTAATGAATACAGTCCTCTAGGAGCTCAAGCGAAGAAGATGCTACTAGATTGGGAAGCGGGTCTTGATTCTGTCATTGATTTATGGAAGAAGATGAACAGTTGGGTCTATGCAGGATTTGAGCAGACCTACGATCAGCTAGGTGTATCTTTTGATAGTTATTACTATGAAAGTGAAACTTATAAGTTGGGAAAGGATATCATTGAAGAAGGTGTGACTCGTGAAATATTTTATAAGAAAGCTGATGGTAGTGTTTGGATTGATTTGGAATCCGAAGGGCTTGATCATAAGCTAGTATTAAGAAGCGACGGTACTTCAGTCTATATGACACAAGATATAGGAACTGCTAGAAAACGATATGAAGATACCGAGGCAAATGGGATGGTTTACGTGGTAGCGGATGAGCAGGATTATCATTTTCAAGCACTTTTTGCAATACTTAAAAGACTTGGTGAGCCATATCATGAGGATTTATTCCATTTGTCTTACGGAATGGTTGATTTACCTACGGGTAGAATGAAGTCAAGAGAGGGAAAGGTAGTTGATGCTGATGATCTTGTGCAAGAGGTGATTGATGAGGCAAGAAAAAATGCGGTGGAGCGCGGAGAGATAGAAGACGCTAGTGCTGACGAAAGAGAAGAAATTTATAATAAGATTGGAATGGCTGCCCTGAAATTCTTCATTTTGAAGGTTAATCCAAAGAAGCGGATGATTTTCAATCCTGAAGAATCTGTGGATATGCAAGGAACTACGGGACCTTACATTCAGAATGCATATGTTCGAATTCAAAGTATCAATCGCAAAGCCGGTGATTTAGACCTGACAGTTGGTAAATCATATACGAAACTAGAGGATATCGAGCTAGATATTATCAAAAAACTGACTAGTTATACTAAGCAAATTCAGGCGTCAGCTGAACAATTTGATCCTTCACTGTTGACCAACTTTTGTTATGAGTTAGCAAAAGCATATCATAAATTTTACAATGATGTTCGTATTTTAGGCGCTGAAAGTGAAGGGGCGAAAGCTTTTAGAGTCAATTTGGGGAACCAAGTAGCGCGTGTGCTCAAACACGGATTTGGACTCATCGGAATTGAGATGCCAAATAGAATGTAGAATTAATGAGCCACATGTAGATTTGGATTCAACCAAAAGATACGCATTAAGAAAAACGAGTAATTAATACTTTAGATCATAGAATATGAGTACTGAAAAAGAGCCGTTGAATTTCATTGAACAGATTATCGAAGAAGATCTGCAATCAGGAAAGCACACCAACATATATACACGATTTCCCCCCGAGCCTAATGGTTTTTTACATATAGGCCACACAAAGGCAATCTGGATCAATTTTAGTTTAGCAGAGAAATACGGAGGGAAGACAAATCTTAGATTTGACGATACGAATCCCACGACAGAAGAAGCAATTTACGTTGACAATATCAAAAAAGATATTGAGTGGCTGGGTTACAACTGGGATAAGATGTTTTTTGCTTCTGATTATTTCGAACAGCTTTACAATTTTGCAGAGCAATTGATAATTAAGGGCTTCGCATACGTTGACGATCAATCGTCTGAACTCATTGCAGAACAAAAAGGTACTCCAACTGAAGCTGGAACAAACAGTCCATTTCGCGAGCGTCCAGTTGAAGAGAATTTAGATTTATTTCGACGTATGAAAGCGGGTGAGTTTCACGATGGAGCAAAGGTGCTAAGAGCTAAGATTGACATGGCTCATACAAATATGATTTTACGTGATCCACTTATGTACCGAATTAAGCATCAAAATCATCATAGAACTGGCGATGAATGGTGTATTTACCCGATGTATGATTTTGCCCATGGACAATCAGATTCCATTGAGCATATTACACACTCTCTATGTTCACTTGAGTTTATTCACCACCGTCCATTATATGATTGGTTTATCGAAAAATTAGGCATATTTCCTTCTAGACAGATTGAATTTGCACGCATGAATGTTTCTTACATGATTACTAGCAAACGTAAACTGAAGAGGTTGGTTGACGAGGGAGTTGTCACAGGATGGGATGATCCACGTATGCCTACAGTTGCAGGAATGAGACGAAGAGGTTATCCAGCCTCTGCTATTCGTCTTTTCTGTGAAAAGACTGGAGCAGCAAAACGAAATAATCTGCAAGAGATTAACTTGCTTGAAGCATGTGTTCGAGAAGAGCTAAATAAATCCACCCACCGTGTAATGGTTGTTCAGAACCCTATGAAATTAACTATTACAAATTACCCTGATGGTAAATCTGAGATGCTTGAAATGATCAATAATCCAGAAGATGATCAGGCAGGAACACGCATCATTCCATTTTCTAAACATCTTTATATCGAACAAGATGATTTTAGAGAAAATGCGAATAAAAAGTACTATCGTTTAACTCAAGGGCGAAACGTGCGTTTGAAGGGAGGTTTTATTGTCCATTGTGAAGACAGTGTGAAGGATGCTGAAGGAAATATTGTGGAAGTTTTATGTACATATTACCCTGATTCGAAAAGTGGTGAGGATACTAGCGGAATCAAACCTAAAGGGACAATTCATTGGGTGTCAAAAGAGCATGCAATACCATGTAAAATAAACAAATATGATAAGCTTTTTGCAGTTGAAGCGCCTGGTACTTCGAAGGAGGTAGATTTCATGGATGAAATTAATAGTGAATCACTTAAGGTCAACACAGGTGCTTTTATGGAACCAGCATTAAAAGATTATCAAAAGGGTAGTGTTGTACAATTTATGAGAAAGGGTTACTATGCGATCGACCCAGAAAGCAACGGCGACAATATAATATTTAACAGCACAGTTTCTTTGAAAGAAGGTTATAAGAGATAAACCACATGACCAACGCGCATCGCTTGATTTTAAATTAACAATGAGTTTACACGAATAATTGGACTGACTAAATTATTTGTCTGATAATTGCGTTATCACAATATGAAGACAGTTTATTATAGTAGACATGCTAAGTCATCATGGGAATATCTTAACTTGAAAGATATTCACAGACCGCTCAACAAAAGGGGGAAACAAGATGCACCATTAATGGCTAAACAGCTAAAGCTTTTGTTAAAAGGACAAAAGATCAACGCTATACTATCTTCTACTTCACAAAGAACAAGGGAAACCTTAATACCTTTTGCAGAGACCTTTGGAATTTCAGCTGATAAAGTAGTATTTGATCCAAGTCTCTATCTTGCTGATGCAGATTATCTCGTGGAAGCGCTTTTCCAGCTTTCAGATGAATTTGATTCTGTTTTGTTATTTGCTCATAATCCTGGTATAACTGATTTAGCTAGTAGAATTGCATCTTTCCCGGTTGATAATGTACCTACTTGTGGACTCTTTCAGGTAGAATTTGCTGCTAATTCTTGGACCGAAGTACAAGTACCAAAATCAAAAATGGGATTTTTTACATTTCCGAAAATGTATAAATAATATGAATCAAATATTCCTAAAGTCACTCATACTGTTATTAGTTGGTTCTTGTTTTGCGTCATGCTCCAGTGAAAAGTCGCAGTTAACACTAGAAAATGACAAACTGGTAAGAATACTTTCAGATTTTCATGTTGCGGAAGAGATGTTGGGCAAGTTTCGACAAGTAGAAAAAGATAGTGTGCGAAGTAGATTTTTGTCTGACATTGCGGTTATTCATAATGTCGATACCACAGTTATTTTTCAAAATATGGAGATTTTGCAGAATGATCCAAAGTTGGCGCTGGGTATCTATAACGAAGTTTACGAGAGGCTTACAGAATATGCAGAGATCGATAAGCCCAAGAGAACAAAGAAAGAACCGGTAGCGAATGTAGCTAAAGACAAAGGAAAAGTTTCTAGTGATTCCCTAGAACAATTTGCAAAAAACAAAAAAAATGGATCCAAGTAATTTTCGGATTTT
The DNA here is from genome assembly GCA_943788055.1 of uncultured Saprospiraceae bacterium. Lineage (GTDB taxonomy): Bacteria > Bacteroidota > Bacteroidia > Chitinophagales > Saprospiraceae > JAHDFB01. The sequence continues at coordinate 20,211 of CALSOU010000013.1, read as the reverse complement.
GGTGGTCGATGATGAACCCGATATTGTTGAACTTCTTGAATATCACCTGAAGAAGGAAGGTTACCATGTCAAAACAGCAAGTAACGGAGAAGAGGCTTTAAAGAAAATCAGAAAATCTGAGCAGGACTTAGTTTTGTTAGACATTATGATGCCGGTGATGAATGGAATTGATTGTTGCAAAGAGATTCGAAAAGATTCAAAGTTTAGTCAGACCATTATTGCATTTCTTACTGCTCGAAATGAGGATTTTACTGAGATTTCAGCATTGGATAGTGGAGGAGACGATTTTATATCAAAGCCCATAAAGCTTAATTTGCTGAAAAGCAGGGTGAAAGCTCTTTTGAGAAGACGTGTTGTTGAACAAACAGCAAGTGTGCAGTCATTTGGGGATTTGGAGCTCAATCATGAAGAAATCTGTATCAGGTTGTCTGGTGGAGATGCCATTCAATTGGCGAAGAAAGAATATGAACTTTTAGTACTTTTGACATCTAAACCAGGTAAGGTGTTCAAACGTCATAAAATCATGGACAAGGTTTGGGGGAATGAAGTGATTGTAGGCGATAGAACTATCGACGTGCATATTCGGAAACTTCGAGAAAAAATTGGTCAGGATTATATCAAAACAGTAAAGGGAATTGGTTATAAATTTGAAGTTGCATGAGAAATGTGTCACCTAAATCTTTGACAATTTGGATCTCCATGTTGTCCTCTTTTTTATTAGGAGCAATCAGTGTCTTGGATCAATGGTTTCATAAAGGTCAAATAGATCTAGTATTTTTAGTAGTAGCGATGTTACTTTGCTTTGTTATTAGCTATATAACGACAAGGTTCCTTCTTCAGCGCTTTATTTTCGTAAGAATAACTCCTATTTACAATGTTATCCAGAGGCAAAATTCAAAAGACCAAAAGAAACTCTCTGATAAAGAATTTAGACAAGATATTCTAGGAAATTTAGATAGTGAGGTTAGTAGATGGAACGCGAAGACTATCCAGGAGATAGAGTTATTGAAAGCATTAGAAAGTTATCGTAAAGACTACGTTGGTAATGTATCGCATGAACTCAAGACACCGCTCTTTTCTATACAAGGTTTTATTAATACGCTTTTAGAGGGTGTCGATGATAAGAAGATGAGGCGGAAATTTCTTACTCGTGCAGCATCAAATACTGATCGACTTTTGAGCATTGTCAATGATCTTGAAGTTATCACAAATATTGAATCAGGAAAAATAGATCTGAGAAAAGAGACATTTGATTTGCGTTTACTTTATAGAGAGATTAAAGACGATCTTGAAATTCAAGCAATCGACCGGGGCGTACAAATTGTAGAGCAAACTGGAAAGGACATCAATGCCTTCGTTTATGCAGATAGAGAGAAAATTAGACAAGTGATCGCCAACTTAGTCATCAACTCGATCAAATATGGAGTTGAAAATGGACGGATAGAACTGAATCTTTTTGATATGGATAAGTTCTTGATGTTTGAAGTTTCAGACAATGGAGTAGGAATAAAGGAAGAGCACCTTAAACATGTGTTCGATAGATTTTATCGCATAGATAGATCGAGAAGTAGAGATATAGGAGGATCGGGTTTAGGGCTATCTATCGTAAAACATTTCATCGAAGCTCACGGACAGAGTATAAATGTTAGCTCCAAAGTCGGAGAGGGTACAAACTTTAGTTTTACCCTTCCAAAAGCGAAAAGTAAATTATAACTGATAATTTATTTGAGAATTGCAAAGTGGTCTTATATTGCCTTCTACTAAGGTTCAGATGTTTCACTTTCACTATCGGTCATGATAGAAACAGGCGTATTACATACGAGATCAAGTAAATTAATCATCTTATCACGATAAGTAAAAAAGGCATCTAGCTCATCTTCAGGCATTGGTTCTGCAGGCGGGAAGTTTTCTTTCAAATGATTTACTTGTTTTCCATTCTTCCAAAACCTAAAACAAACATGAGGACCTGTTGCAAGTCCAGAAGAGCCAATGTAACCTATTGTTTGACCTTGTTTGACATGCATTCCAACTTTGATACCTTCCGCAAATCTAGACATATGTAGGTACTGAGTCTGGTAGGTTTTATCATGTTTTATTTTTACAAATCGTCCATTAGCTTTCGTATATGAAACACGTGTTACAACACCATTGGCTACTGAAAATATTGGTGTGCCGTAAGCGGCAGCATAGTCAGTGCCAAAATGTGCTTTCCTTCTTTTCAAAACAGGATGGAATCTACTCAAACTGAATTTCGAGGAGATACGTGAAAACTTAACAGGAGCTTTTAGAAATGGCTTTTTTGTTGGTCGACCTTCTAAGTCGTAATATCCACTATAGTGCTCATGGTCGTAATATACAGCATAGTACTCATTAGCATAATTCTTGTAGTATGCTCCTAGTAATTTACCAACACCGACAGCCTCGCCATCAATATATTCACGTTCATAAATCAATCGGTATTCGTCGTCTACTTGCGTATGATAAAAATCAATCGACCATGCAAGTGCATCTTCCATCTTACTTATCAAAGCAGGAGGCATGTTATTGTCTATCATGGTATTCCACAAGGAAGAGTTAAGAGTTCCTGACCCACTTTCGATGCAAGTCGCTATTGGTTTCTCAACAATCTCCGCATTAAGCCTATTTTTTAAATTATACTTGACGTATTTATAGACAGAGGGAACGTATACAAGTGCTTCAGGAGAAAGACAAGAATCTCTTACTATTGCATATTTCTTTCCAGCTCTCAAGTTTCTTACATCAAATACTTCTTTGCTGTTTTCAGCAAGATTATGGATGTCACTGTAGTTGACTCCTGCATTAGTTAATATTTCTGATAGAAACTGATTTTTCTCTATCGTTCTTTCTTCGATTTTGTAAAAGTCAATATCGTAGCCGTATTTTTTGATTGGCTTTTCTATGAGCGACTCTTCTTGCCTAGTGTTTGCTAAATCATCATGACGATTTAGTTGAAAAAGTACAAAACAGGCTGAAAGTGTAAGCGCTGCTGTGATAGCATAAATTGCGCTCTTTTTTTTATTCTTTTTCACGTATTCTTAATTCATAAAACTGCTGTTATCAAAACCAACATCGTAAATAGGAAATTCGTCCTTTAGTTTGACTAATATCAAGAAATATGGTTAATTTCCCGAAAATCATGCTGAGTCACGATCAAAGGTACGAATATATGGAAATTGACCTCCTTTGCAAACTATAATGGTGATTATTAGACAAAAAATAGCTGCATTTCTTTTGATATCTGATTAAAAATGACAACTTTAAATATTAATAATGTTTACTATATGACAATCAACTGTAATGAAAAGCTTTTGGAGCTTGACTCTCCAAAAATAATGGCAATTCTTAATGTCACTCCAGATTCTTTTTTTGACGGAAGTCAGTTCCAAAAAATTGACGAGCTCACTTATCATATCGATAAGTGCATAGAAGAAGGAGCAGATATTATTGACGTTGGAGGAATGAGCTCGCGTCCGGGAGCTGAGATTACAAGTGTCGAGGAGGAATGGAATAGGGTAGAGCCAGCACTGGAGTATTTGGCGAGTTCACATTCAAATCAGATTGTATCAGTTGACACAGTGCATGCCGATATAGCTAGAAGAGCGATTGAAATGGGAGTCGGAATTATAAATGATATTTCAGGAGGACAGCATGATTCCCAAATGTTGACTACTGTCGGGCAATCTCGTGCAAGTTACGTAATGATGCATATGCGAGGCACTCCAGAAACGATGCAGCAAAAAACAGATTATGAATCGACTGTTTCTATGGAGCTGTTGAAGTATTTCAAGCAGAGAATCTCAGATGCAGAGCAAGCTGGTATATCTGACGTGATCCTTGATCCTGGTTTTGGCTTTTCTAAAACCCTTGAGCAGAATTACGAAGTTTTGAATCATTTGGGAGTCTTAAGGATTTTTGATAAACCAATATTAGCTGGCATAAGTAGGAAGTCTATGATTTACAAAGTACTAGGGGGTGGACCCCAAAAGGCTTTGAATGGAACAACAGCATTACATGTTATAGCTTTGCAGCAAGGAGCGAAAATACTGAGGGTACATGATGTAAAAGAAGCCAAAGGGGTATTGAAGCTTGCTGAATATCTAAATATTAAAAAAAACTGATCCAAAAAGAGATATTTGGTGCCTAAAGGACGCGACTTAGTGAGGAAGGGTGTTAATTTGTAGTTAAATGCAGATTACCCTGAATTTGATATCAAACTCACACGTTTTATCATAAGAAGTAATAATTAATTATTGGAAGATCAATCAACAGAATTTGATAAAAAGCGCTTGATAGAGCGTGTTATGCGGCCACTTAGGACCGCATGGATATCACTTGTTGTTTTCATTTCATTGTTTATATTGATTTTCTTCTTGCTTAGGATACCAGCGGTACAGCAGTATCTTGCTGAAAAAGCTACTAGTTTGATTGCTCAAAAATATCAAACTGAAGTAACAATCGGTAGCGTAGATGTGAATCTATTTAAGGGAGTTGAACTTGAGGAGTTTTACATGGAAGACCTAAGTGGAGATACCTTGATTTATGCAGGGTCTTTATACTCAGAGTTTTATAATTCTTTGCGGTCTTTTTACTACAAGGATTTCAATGTAAATAATCTAAATCTTGAAAACGGACTCTTAAGTTTAAAAAGGACCAATAGAGATCCACTGAATAATCTACAGCGGCTTTTAGATAGAACATATGATCCATACCTAGTCGATTCGACGGCTTCCTCTCAAAACGCAGTTGTCCTAAATCCTCAAAGAAAAGCGAAACCTTTCCAACTAGATTTGAATACCATCAACCTTACCAATATCCATTATAGATATGTTGATTCACTAAGTGGCCAAACTCAGCAAGGCTTTCTTGGAAGTTTGACCATGAATTTTGACACTTTCGACATAGCTCGTCTTCATTTCACCGCAGAACAATTAAGGATTGAAGATTCTAATTTGGTAGTTGCTAGATATCAGAATCAGGAACTAGCGATAGCTTTACCTGAGCGCGAGAGTTCAGATCCTAAGCCTTTTGTTTTTAGATTGAAGAAAGGACAACTCGACAATATAGGTATTGAATTCAATGACTTAAGATATGAACCGAATTATTCAGCTACAGACGAAGCTTTTGATCCTTATCGACAAGAGTATACCGTAGTTGAAGCTGATTTAGAGAATTTTTCTGTATCTGAGCCATACTATCTCGAAGGAAAGGTAAATCAATTGGCCCTTGTTTCGAAAGGATTCAGTATTGAGACTTTCGAGGCTGAGCGAGTCTTCATTAATAAAAGAAAGTCTGGAATAGAAGGTTTTACACTGGATACAGGAAAAAGTACGCTTGGCAGTGAGTTAATCTTCAAGTACAGAAAAATTAGTGATTTTAGGGAGTTCATTGATAAGGTTATAATGGAAGCTAGTGTAGATAGATCCGTGATTTCGCTAAAAGACCTTGTTTTCTTTGCACCCAAACTACGAAATAATAGGTTTGTCACTGAAAATATAAATGAGAAAATAATTCTTTCTTCTCGTATTACGGGTCGTGTTAATCAATTGAACGCAAGGAATCTTTCATTAATAATAGCGGACAATCTTAACATTAAGGGGAATTTCATTGCACGTGATTTAACCAACCCTGATGAATCACTTCTGAATGTAACGGTTAATCGGCTCCAAACCGATATTACTACCTTAAATAAGTTGATTCCAGGATTTACGGTGCCTTCAAACTTCTACAAGTTAAATTCCATTGATTTTAATGGCCGCTTTGATGGCTACTATCAGGATTTCGTAGCATATGGTGAGTTGTTGACGGATCTAGGTCGAGCTGACGTAGATATGCGTCTAGACTTAAAAGATGGTAGTCAAAATGCTCGATATTCTGGAAAAGTCAATCTTTTTGATTTTGATTTGGCTACCTGGTCAAGTAATTCAGATTTTGATAAGTTGAGCCTTTCGGCAAACGTTACCAATGGTAAAGGTCTTGAGCTATCTAGTGCATATGCTGAGCTTGGAGGTGAGATCATTGCTTTTGACTTTCGTAATTATAGATATAAGGGAATCATAGATGCTAAATTGGAAAGGAACTTGTTTGATGGAAAGTTACAAATGAACGATGAAAATATTCGATTTGACTTTTTAGGAAACATCAACTTTCAAGAAGAAATGCCGCTTTATGATTTTAAGGCGGATGTTGAGTCGATAGATTTACAAGCACTAAATTTATCGAAAGATATCACACATGTCGAGGGTTTATTGGATATTAAACTCAAAGGATCTTCCATAGATAATATTATTGGATCAGCGCTCGGTAATAAGATTCAAATTGTTCGTGAGAATGATACCTTAGATTTCGGGCATTTGGCTATCGCTTCTACATTGAGTAATCAAGTTCAACGATCTATTTTTGTCGATAGCGATATTGGAAATGCTGAAATTACAGGTGAATATAACTTATCAGAATTACCAGATGCAGCAATTGCCATGATCAAGTTGAATTTTCCTTCTCTAGGCAAAAAAATTAAGTACACTGGCAATATTCCAGCTAATGAAGTGATAGCGGATTTTGATGTTAATCTCATAGATGGAGGGGATGTTCTGAGTTTTTTTACAAGCAAAAAGGCGAAACTGGAAAACATATCTATGAAAGGTTCTATAGATTACAGAGAGAATGATTTTGTGTTTGATTTGAACACTGCAGATGCTTTGTTTGATCAATATCATACATATGGCCTGAATGTAAACTTTGACATAGAAGAAAGTAAAGGTCACTTTGAAGCCAGAGTCGATAGTGGCTATCTGAAGCAGTTTCCACTGGCAGCCGTGGAGGTCGAGGGTAATCTGGAGCGAGATACGCTTTATTTTGGGGTGACAACCCAAGAAATCTTAGATTCAATTAGCAATGTTATTGTAAGCGGTAGAGTCTTTCCAGAGGATTCAGTTTTTGTTGCAAATTTCAGTCAGTTACAGTTTGATCTTTTAGGGGATAAATGGCGATTGCTGGATGAGAATGAAGCCAGTGTAGGGAATGATTATATCAATGTTGAAAACTTTGTCTTATCGGACAATTATAGAAGTATCAAACTTAAATCTATTAATAATAACAAGGGAATTGAAACAGAACTAAAGGATATTCAACTCTTTTTAATTAATAAGTGGATAAATAAGGATGATTTTATACTAAATGGTGACGTTAATGCAACGATTGCTTTTGAAGATATTTTCAAGCTATCTGGTCTCTATGTTAAGAGCAAGATTGAGAATATGATGGTCAATGAACAGTCAATGGGAACTCTGACCATAGATGCCGAAACAGATTTGAAAACCAAATCTATTGGTTTTGATGTTACTCTTGATCACTACAGTGAGGATGTGAACTTAAATGGTACCTACAGCCTATTAACGAAGGATGTTGAAGCTGACCTAGTTGTTTCTGGGTTCAAATTATTGTTCCTTGAAAACTTTTTAAAAGGAAATATCGAAAATACGCAAGGTACAGTTTACGGCAAAATGCATATCGATGGCCCTATCTATGATATGAATACTACTGGAAGGGGAGAGGTTCGCGATGGCTTTACTCGCGTCAATTATTTGGGGACAGACTATTCCTTCGAAGAAGCAAAGTTTAAAATCTCTAAAGGGTTCATCGATTTCACTGGAGGATATTTACGTGATACACGTGAACAGTTAGCCTTAGTGAAAGGAGGTCTGACACACGATAATTTTAGGAATTTGGGCTTGGACGTCAATATTAGCTCGGATAAATTCATTTTAATTGATACTGATGAGAAAATAAATCCATCGTACTATGGTCTTGGTGTCGGAGAAGCAAGTGTTGATTTCCAAGGACCTTTTAGCAATATGACCATTAAAATCCTGGCGACTACTGGTGAAGATACCAAAATGACTTTACCGGTTGTGTATGTAAATAGTACTCGAGATCAGAGTTTTATTCCGATTGTTGATCGTGAGAAATTCTTGGAAGGTTATAAGTCGGACAAAGTAGACAATAAGAAAAGCACTTATGTGGGCCTTGAGTTGGAGATGAATTTAACTGTAACTCCTGAAGCTGAGATGACAATCTTATTTGACCCAGTAACTGGGCATAAATTGGCAGGTCGAGGTTCTGGAGATATCCAATTATTCCTTTCTCCAAATGGAGACATTAATATGTTTGGTTCTTACAATGTAGATAAAGGACAATATGATTTTGCTCTTCAGAATTTCATTAAAAAAGAGTTTAGCATCAGACAAGGAGGTCAAGTTGTGTGGGACGGCGACCCTCTTGACGCCCAAATCAAAATTGCAGCTGATTATAGAACACTACGCGTGCCACTTAATGTGTTTCTTACCGAATTTCTTGGGAGTAATGAAGAGTTAAGTGCCAGAGCGTCTGAAGATCAAGATGTGAAGCTGACTGTCAATCTCATTGATCGCTTACTCAACCCCACGATCAAGTTTGATATTGATTTCCCTAATTTAACAGGCGAATTGCGATCCATTGCTGAGAACAAGTTAACGATACTAGAAGCAGACCCATTGGGACTTAATAATCAAGTGTTTGGATTGCTGATCTTCAATAATTTCTTACCTTATAACAATCCAATTACAGGATTTGGTGATAGCGACTTGGGCTCAAGTGCCGCAAATGTGATTTTTAGTGAATTAGTGAGCGCTCAGCTGTCTGCCTATGTTTCTTCGTTGCTAGAGTCCGTATTAGATGAAAATGGATTGATTTATGACGTAGATGTTGATGTAAGGCTTGACAATCGCTTTGGATTCGGTGATAACACGAACTCTTCAACTTACGGAGTTACGGTAAATCCAAAGTTCAACAGTGACAAGTTTGATATTATTCTAGGGGGTGACTACTTAACTGCTTCTGATCAAACTGATCCCTATGCAGCTGGTGACTTTATTCTAGACTACTTCATTACACGAGATAAAAAGATCAAAATTCGGATTTATGGAAGAACAGACCGTAATGCCGTAGATGGTAGACGCCAGAGAATTGGTGCTGGACTCTATGTAAGAAGAGAGTTTGCTAATTTCAAAGATCTTAGGAGGTCATTTTCAAAAATAGCAAAGGAAGCTGAAGACTTGGATGCAGAAGACCAACTTCAAGAATAGGCATGTTTTTAAGAGATTATCTGTAAAGCCTTACATAACTAGCTTGTACTTGATATACCCTATTGTTTACATAGCGGAACCCTTGTTATCATGAATTGGTGATAATGATAAACTAATTACACACGCAGATCGTTATCAGTGTTGTAATTTTGCCGTAGCATGGTAACTTCTATAGCATTTGAAAAGAACTATAATAATCACATGTCAATCCAAGAGCTGCAAGATCAAAAGCAAGTAAAATCCAAAAACTCATCCAGAAAGAGACCACGTCCTTCAATGATACCTCAAGACTTCTTCGAGAAGGTAGAGTTCGACAAAATACGTGAAATGTTGGTCAATCTTTGTAAAGGTGAGCAGGGTAAAGAATATTACCGACAGCTTGATTTCTATACTTCAGCAAAGGCTATCAATCAAGAATTCAGAAAGTCCTCGAGCTATTTCGAATCTTTTACTGCTGAATTTGGAATCCCAAATAGAGAGTATTATGACATTTCCAACGATCTCTTTTTGCTTTCAAAGGAAAACTACATGCTCGATATCGAGTCAATTTTCCGTATCAATGCATCTATCAGATTAGGACATGAACTCGTGCTATTCTTCAATGAGCACCATGATTACTGTGATTTGAAAGGCCTTGCAGATCGTGTAATTTTCGATCCTGCCCTTGTTAGCTTGATCAACAAGGTGTTAGACGAAGAAGGTAACGTCAGATCGAATGCTTCTCCCGAATTACAGAAGATTACTAAAAATATCGCTTCCAAAATCAGAGAACTTGACAAAGAATTTGATCAGGTTGTTAAGTATTATAAGGAGCGAAACATGCTCAAGGATAGTGCCGAGTCTTATCGTAATGGTCGTAGGGTCTTATCAGTACCAGCTGAACATAAACGGCAAGTAGGAGGTGTCATTCATGACGAGTCTGCGACTGGTAAAACTGTTTTCCTAGAACCAGAGGCAGTAATCAGACTGAACACAGACTTGTTTAAACTAGAAAGCGACCAGAAAACAGAAATAAATCGAATTATTCGTCAGCTGTGTACTGATCTAAGAGGGTACATCGATTATATATCCTCGTATCATAAGCTTATTGTACAGCTAGATATAATAGGAGCTAGAGCGAAATGGGCGCGAAAAATAAATGGCTCTTTTCCACTTCTTGATGGAAGACCGAATGTGAACTTCAAAGAAGCTTATCACCCTCTACTGAAATTAAAAAATGAAGAGCAAGAGAAAGAGACAATTCCTTTCGATCTAGAATTGAAAGCTAAGAATAGAATTCTATTATTAAGTGGTCCCAATGCAGGAGGTAAGTCTATACTCATGAAATCTGTGGTTTTACTTCAGACAATGGTGCAATGTGCAATTCCAGTGCCAGTGCATGAAGATTCCAAACCTGGGTTTTTCAAGAAATTCATTGCAGATATTGGGGACCAGCAGAGTATTGAGAATGACTTGTCCACGTACAGCTCTCGACTAAAAATTATGTCTGAGGCACTAGAAGTAGCTGATCAAAACACACTTCTAGTTATTGACGAGTTTGGAAGTGGAACAGATCCAAAATTTGGAGGTGCGTTGGCTGAGTCTATGCTCAAAAGTTTTAATCAAGCAGGTGTTTTCGGAGTAGTTACGACGCATTATAGTAACTTAAAGATATATGCATATCGAACTAAAGGTATTATTAATGGAGCCATGGTATTTAATGAAGCAGAATTGGTACCGTCTTACGAAATGTTGGTAGGGAAGCCTGGTAGTTCTTTTGCTTTTGAAATTGCAGATAAATCAGGAATCCCAGAGCAAGTAATGAAATTTGCTCGTCAAAGAACAGGGGATAAGACGACGAAAGTGGAGGATTTGCTGGTCGATCTCCAAAGAGAAAAGGCTGAGACTGAGCAAACACTGATAACCCTTGAAAAGAAAGAAAAGGAACTAGAGAGATTGATCTCTACCTACAATCAGTTATATAAAGAGCTAGATATTCGTAGAAAGAAAGTCAAGATAAAGGCACGGGAAGAAGATTTACGCGATACAGCAGAAAAGAACCGTGTTTTCGAAAATTTGATAAGGGAGTTGAAGGAAGAAAAGAAGTTGGAAAGAGCTCAAGAATTAGCTGCAGAAATGCGCCAAACTAGAGAAGTTCTTCACGAGGAGATGTCAGATTTAGAAACTAAAATGTATCAACATACAAATTTTGATTTAAGTCAACTCAAGGAGGGAGATTTTGTCAAAATAGGAATGGGTGAGCAAGTGGGAACCGTGAACTGGATTCGAAAGAAGAAAGTTGAAGTGCAATTTGGACACATGAAAATCGTAGCAAAGTTAGCTGATATTAAACCTGCCAAGGAACCAATCGAAATCAAGCGTACGAAATCTGTGCAGTCTCAATTGTTGAACAGCGAGCAGACATTGACAAAGCTTGATCTACGTGGAATGAGTAAGCAGGATGCATCACGTATGACTGAGGAATTTTTTGATAAAGGATTATTAGGGAATGCACATGAACTAGTTGTTGTGCATGGTATCGGCAACGGAGTTCTTCGAAAGGAAGTATATAGAATTGCCAAAGAGTATAGAGATTTTAAGGAAATCTACCATCCTTCACAAGAAGCAGGCGGAGAAGGAGTTACGATTGTAAAACTCTAAATTTAGCTGGTAACTTTCACGCTAGTCTTTCTTGACAACTAGTTTTATTTACTTTAAATAGATTTAGTAACCTAGATTTCTTCGTCGGACAGTGCGAGGTCTAGCGTAGTCAGGGCGTAGTCCCAATCTCAATCCGACAACAAAGTGCTGGAGATTTGATTTGATAGTTTCTTCTGTTGATGAGATGTAGTCATATTCAAAATTGCTTGTCCAAACGTAATTAAAATATGGACTAATGGTAATTAAGTCAGACAGGCCAAAATCGAATCCTGCTCCTATACCCAATTCAAATAAGTGTTTTATTTCATTTCCTTCTGAAGAAGGATCTACATGTTGTAGCCAGTTCATGCTATAACCAGGTGCAACTTGTATGAAGAAAGCTTTTTGAAACCATCCACCTTGTTTACTGAAAGTTGGACAATTACAGTCATTTTCAAAATCCAATAAATAGAGATTATTTTTGAAGTGAAAACCAAGTGCTTGCATCGACAAATCGGAATTTTCATTGAAACTGGTTGATGTTGTTTGACCCAAAGTATAGGATACAGTAGGTACCATTTCCCAACGGTAATCCCTTAAGCGCATCCAATAGTCGACGGCTGCACCATATTGAAGATTGTATACGGAAGATTCGACTTTCTCTTCAATGGCAGATGGGCGATAATTCATTTCTTGAAGACTAATTCCAAACTGCGAGTGTCCTAGCTGAAAAGAGAGGCAAAATATAACTAACAAGAAATTTATTCGCAACATGAGTTCGATTTTTGATACAATTATAGGGCCTTTTCGTAATAATGACAGTTAATCTCAAGATATTCAATGTCATATATGGTTAATAATCCTTTGGTATGAATAACTTTGCAATCGTAAAAAAAGTATTTTGAAGACAAAGAAAATAGAGAGAGACACCGTAAATGTAGTAACCCTTGGTTGCTCCAAAAATTTGGTAGACTCTGAAAACATTATAACGCAGCTAGGTCATAACAAGTTTGATGTATCTCACAACAGTAATGATCAAGCAAACATTGTCATTGTCAATACCTGTGGATTTATTGACCTTGCCAAAGAGGAGTCAATCAATACAATTCTGGCGTATGCTGAAGAAAAAAAAGAAGGCAATTTAGAAAAACTCTACGTTACTGGCTGTTTGTCAGAACGATATAAAGAGGACCTTGAACAAGAAATTCCGGAGGTAGATGCTTATTTCGGTACAATGGAACTTCCTGGTTTGATATCAGTTTTGGAAGCTGATTACAAACATGAATTGATCGGTGAGCGTACTATTTCAACTCCGAAGCACTATGCATATTTAAAGATTTCTGAAGGGTGCAATCGGACATGTAGTTTTTGTGCAATACCGCTTATGAGAGGGAAACATATCTCGAAAACAATCGAAGATCTAGTAACAGAAGCGAAGAACTTGGCTCGAATAGGAGTTAAAGAGGTCATGCTTATCGCCCAAGAATTGACGTATTATGGTTTGGATATTTATAAAAAACGAGCACTTGCTGACCTATTAGCGGCACTAAATGACGTCGAAGGAATAGAGTGGATTCGTTTACACTATGCTTATCCCAGTAAATTTCCACATGAGGTAATTGATGCTATTCGTGACTTACCGCATGTTTGTAATTATCTTGATATTCCTCTTCAACATGCAAGTGATTCAGTTTTGTTTCGCATGAAAAGGCAAATTACGCGAAAAGAAACAACAAAACTGATCGAAGACCTCAGAAAGGAAGTTCCTGAGATAGCAATTCGTACGACGATGCTTGTTGGATTTCCAGGTGAAACAGAGGAGGAGTTTGAAGAGTTGTGCGATTTTGTCAGAGAGATGCGTTTTGATAGACTTGGCGTATTTAGGTATTCTCATGAAGAAAACACATCGGCTCACGATATCGAAGATGATGTTCCAGCTGAGGTAAAAGCAGATCGTGCCAATCGATTGATGGATATTCAACGAGAGATTTCATATGAACTCAATGAGGCGAAGGTCGGAAGAAAACTAAAGGTATTGGTTGATAGAAAAGAATCTGGATATTTTGTTGGTCGAACCGAGTACGATTCTGTAGAGGTTGACAATGAAGTCCTGATCGATGCGACGAAGCATTTTGTCCGCGTTGGTGATTTTGTAGATGTTGAAGTGACTGATGCTGAAGAATTTGATCTTTACGCGAAACCTATTTAGTCATTTGATGTTTGAACCACTGTCAAACAATTCTATGAAAGCAGCAGTGACCAAGCAGTTAGTGAATCCTATTTTTCAAGCATCTATGATCCTTGTGAGCATGCTCGTTTTTATGCTCATTTCAAAGGCAATCAGAGCAGTTGGTTTAGAGTCCGCAACGCCGATCAAGCCTTGGGAGGTTATGGCTTCTTTTGTTTTGTTTTTTGCTCTGGTAAATTGCGTGTTCAGCCTACAAACTAGTGATCAGATCAAATACTGGCGCAATTCAATTTTTTGTTTTGTTGCTTTACTATTGTTTGGCGGGTTGATGAGTTGGGGTGTTTCGGGTCTCTCAGTTTTCGAAGCTGGTAGTATTTCTTGGATCTTATTTATTTTTTCATTCTGTTATTTGATTTTCTTGTCGATTGTTAACTTAATGCGTTTTATAGTTGAGTTGGCTCAAAAACAGGACAGTCGCTTGAGAGGAGAAATTGATTCATCAACGAAGAAGTCTTCAAAGTAACATCCTAAACTTTCGTTAAATCTTCGAGCAATTGACAATTTGCTTAATTTTCTGCGAACTAGAGCGCTACTTTCTAGGTTACTTGTTTACACTTCATTTTTCTCATTTCCTCCTTAAAGAAATATTATGTTCCGAATACTATTTATCTGCTCAATAGGTTTCATTTTAACATCGTGTAATGCTCAAAAATCCACTTCTGATGTTTCCCAAATGAAGACAATTGAAAGTACGATTTCTGCGGCAAAAATTGACACAGCACTTGCTAGAATTCCAGTTGGGGAAATCACCAAGATAGAGAAATCAGAAAGTGAGTGGAAGTCTTTGCTAACTGACCAAGAGTACTACGTGATACGAGAAAAAGGAACAGAAAGGGCGTTTACTGGTGATTTGTTGAAGAACAAGCAATCAGGGACTTATATCTGCGCAGCTTGTCAATTGCCACTTTTTGAGTCGGACACAAAGTTCAAATCTGGGACAGGCTGGCCAAGTTTTTATGGACCATTGGTTGACAAAGTTATAATAGAAGATGCTGACTATGCATATGGAATGAAGCGCGTCGAGGTTTTGTGTGCTAGATGTGATGGTCATTTAGGACATGTTTTCGAAGATGGTCCGAAACCCACTGGCTTGAGGTATTGCATCAATGCTGTTTCCTTAGATTTCATGCCAGCAAAAGTTGACAAGCCGTAGTTCTAATTCGTTAGTCCTTTTCAGCCTTAATCCTGATCCTTTCGAGTTCTTCCAACTCCAATCGATCCGTCTGATCTAGGTCTAGCCTTGGTTCAAGGCCTTCTGTCTTGGCTTGGTATATTCGTGCTACTTCTTTATCAATCTCATCGTCCTCCTCGTAAGGATCCGAGATTGCGGTCGTTGATACGCCAAACATGCCCACATAAATAATTCCAAGAACGCCCATTAAGATGAAGCTTGGGAAGTTAATCCAAAATCGTTCTGAAACAGGCTCTTGCGTACTTACCAAAAATAGTAACAACGCAACAAATCCGAAAACAACGGATACAACTTGGAATGATCGTTTCTTTTGAAGGTGTTTTCTGACCTTTTCTTCGATTTCTTTTTTCATGCTACTGAGTGATTACTAATTTTCAGAGAAGTTTGTTTGGTTTTGAAGCTTACATTTTAGCTTACAGAATATAATTTAGGAAGCCAACATTAAGACAGTTTCGACGATGATCTCCAACAAGATTCACAAAATAAAAAAACAATCTTACTTTTGAACAATGAAATCAAGCATTCTCTGGTACATTCTAGTCATTGCAGTTCTTATTACATCCTGTAGCAAAGAGGAGAAGCTTGCGTCGACACTTCCCATTATCAAGCTGACAGCAGATGAAGCTGATCTATTCAGTGACTCTATTGGAATTTATGTGAAAGGGAATTGGAACCGCAAGAAATTGGCAGGGCGAGAAAGCAAATTACTTTGACAAGAGGAGGATTAAGGCAAACTTTAGCTTTGAGCAAAACGGCACTGAACATCTTAATCAAGATATCATTATGCGAGTGTCCGGAGGTGGGAAGTCGAAAACAAGCTCAGAAATCATTTAACCTCTACGCGGACGAATCAGTAGGTCCATCGTATTTTCATTATCCATTTTTTCTCAGATCTACAGGATTCGTTTTTCAATACGCTGCGGCTTAGAAATTCGGGGCAAGATTGGAATAGAAGTCATATGCGTGATGCACTGATGCACACGATCGTTCAAGATTTAGATATATACGGTCAGGCAAATGAACCAGTTGTAGTTTACCTCAACAACAAGTACTGGGGTATTTATAATCTGCGCGAAAAATTTAATAAGAACTATATTCGTCGGCATCAGAATTTATCCAAGGATGTCAAGTTCGATATTCTCGAACGACATTATCAGGTAGATGAAGGCTCAGAAGATGACTATGTTACACTAGTGGATTACCTTTTGCAGCATGACTTGAATGATCAAAAGCATTTTAATCATGTTATTTCGCAGATAGACACCGCCAATTTTCTAGATTACTATTGCGCTCAAATCTATTTTGCAAATACAGATTGGCCCGGAAATAATATTAAATACTGGAAGGCTAAATTACCAGACTCTAAATGGAATTGGTTTATGCATGATACCGATTTGGGATTTGCTCTAGCTCCACTTTTCATGCACCCAGGGGGAGTAGATCATAATACCTTGGCTTTCAACTTAAACGACCAAGAGACTAATCTTCACAATCAACCGTGGGCTACATTGTTATTTCGTAAATTAACTGAAAGTCAAGTATTTAATGAAGTCTTTGTGAAGCATTTTCTTAAGTTACTTGATGATGAATTTTCTCCGGAAAGAGTCATTCCATTAATAAACAATATGCAGTCACGCCTGCGTCCTGAAATGTCGCGACATATCAATCGTTGGAAAGATGAAGATCCTAGTTTCTATCAATCAGTATCTGCTTGGGAAGCGGAAGTTGAGCTTTTGCGAGAGTTCGCACGTAAAAGGGCAGATATTGTCAAAGGTCATCTTGAACAGTGGAACTAAGACAAGAGGTATAAGTTTCGAGATCATTCGTATAGCATTCTAAGACATTGCTTGAAATCCTTTTTTAAGACCCTTAATCAAGAAATCAGCGTCCTCAAGTCCAATATAGAATCGGATGAGATTCCAAGGAACTTCTGGTTCTGGGTGATTTGGTATGTCAAATAGAGCTACAAAAGGTACTATCAAGGATTCGTGACCACCCCACGAAACGGCAAACAAGAAATGCTCAACTCCTTTTACAAATTGCTCCACCTGTTCCTTTTCATCTGCTTTAAGCAATATAGAAAAAAGACCGCCAGATCCTCTCATTTGCTTTTTAGCCAATTCAAGTTGTGGGAAGTCTTGGTGAAAGGGGTATAGAACCTCTTCAACGAGATTGATGATTGCTAAGAAACTCAATGATCTTTTGAGTAGTCTGATCGATTTGCAAAAGCCTAGTTTTCAGCGTTCTAAGGCCTCTTATCGCAAGCGCTGCATCATGCGGACTTACAATTGCACCGATCGTCATGAATTCTTCATAGAATATCTTCTCAATAGCTTTACTGCTAGCGCAAACAACACCCATAACTACATCACTATGTCCGTTAAGGTATTTCGTTGCAGAATGTATTATTACATCTATTCCAAAATCAGATGGATTCTGAAATATGGGACTTGCGTAGCTATTATCGATCATTGTAATGATCCCGTGCTTTTGGGCAAGCACAGCGCAAGCCCTCAAATCTTGAATCTCAAAAGTTGCAGTATTTGGACTTTCTAGATACAAAACTGTAGTGTTCTTTTCGATAGCCAATTCAATTGCATCGATTGAACGTCCATCGACAAAAGTGTGTGAAACGCCGTACTTAGAAAGATAGTCCTCTAACAATTTCACCGTCCAACTGTACGGTTTGCGAACACATACAACATGATCACCATTCTTCGCGTGGGACATGATGGCAGCTGCAATTGCAGCAGAACCACTAGAGAAAACCAGAGCATCCTCAGTTTTTTCCAATGCAGCTAATTTCTTACGAAGTATTTGAACAGTTGGATTATTACCCCGTGTATAAATATGTTTGTTGCGTTCGTCCGAAATAGCTTCGCGAAAAGCTTCTATGCTGTCAAAGGCGAAGTTACTCGACTGTATAATCGGTGGAGAAACTGCATTAAAGTAGTTTTCGCGTTCCTCGCCTAGATGATTTATGATATAGTCGAAATCCATCAGTTGTGAATTTCAAGAATGTATTTATTTTTCTTACCGTTCTCAATCATTAAGAAGCGTCCCTGCAGTAAATCTGAACTTTCAACTTTTCTTGCAGCATTATTCTGCTTTTCCTTGTTGAGTGAAATAGCATTTCCTTTGAGAGCCCTTCTGAATTCGCTTTTGCTTTTGAAAATCTCTGTGTGATCACAAATGACCGTTTCTAAATCTGTAGGAAATTCAAGTGAGCTGCTTTCAAACGATGGAATCTCTTCTCTAACTGATTCAAGACTAGCCACATTCATTCCCCTAAGCTCCTCAGGGCTTGTTTTAGAGTTGAAAAGTAAATTTGTTACTTTCTTGACATTTTCAAAATCTTCTTGAGAATGAACTCGAACAGTCAGCTCCTCTGCTAACGCACGTTTAATTGCGTTCGGATTATCTGCATGTTCTGTTTCCATTGCCTCAACTTCTTCTTTGCTTTTGTACGTAAAGTATCTTAGAAACTTTGGAAGATCTGCATCGCTGGCATTAAGCCAGAATTGGTAGAACTTGTATGGTGATGTCATTTTTGGGTCTAACCAGATATTTCCCGCTTCCGACTTACCAAATTTGGACCCATCCGCTTTTGTCAAGAGTGGGGTAGTTACAGCATAGGCTTTCTGATCGGTATTTCTTCGGATAAACTCGGTTCCGCTGGTAATATTTCCCCATTGGTCACTACCACCCATCTGGACGACACAATCGTCTTGTCGCAGCAAACACAAGTAATCATAAGCTTGCAGTAGTTGGTAGCTAAACTCCGTGTAAGACAAACCAGATTCCAGCCGATTCTTCACACTATCCTTGCTCATCATGTAATTAACTGTGAGGTTTTTTCCCACATCCCTCAGAAAGTCAAGAACATTCATTTCCTTGTAGAATTCGTAGTTATTGCGGATCATTGCAGCATTTTTACCCTCGAAATCCAATAATTTCTTGACCTGCTCCATTTGAAAATTCAGATTGCTATCTAACTCTTCTGCACTTTTCAGTTGTCTTTCCTTGTCCTTTCCACTTGGATCACCTACACGCCCTGTTGCTCCACCCATCAGAACGATAGGTTTGTTACCTGTTTTTTGAAACAGGTGTAATAGCATAATCTGAACATAATTCCCGATAGTCATTGACGGCGCGGTCGGATCGAATCCGATATAGCCAACGACAGAACCTTCTTCAATTCTTTCTTCAATTCCTGGGGTCATATCGTGCAACATGCCTCGCCAACGTAACTCTTCTATAAAATTCATGATAACTAGATTCTTAAATTCAAGACGCAAAAGTATTATTTTTAGACTGACTTCACCTAAGGTTTATGAATTCTTCTATACATTTGAGCGCTTAGGCTAAACCTCATGAATATAAGTCGTTTTATTGCTCGTCGTATCACTTTTCAACAAAGCCAAGGCTTTACTAAGTTGATTATCAAAATTGGTATAGTAGCCGTCGCTCTGTCTGTCAGCGTCATGATTATATCTACGAGTTTATTTAAGGGGTTTAAATCTGAAATTAGTAATAAGGTTTTTGATTTTTGGGGACATATTCACATTTCTGATAGTAACACAAAGAGGACCTTCGAAGCGATACCAATAGACTTCGACCAAGAGATGGTTGATCGACTAGAGTCTATGGAACCGCAAACATATCAGGCAGTCAAGAGTAATATTTTTGGTAGAGAAACAAGTGGTTTTACGGAGAAGGAAACCAAAGGAAGTATTAAGAACGTTTCACCATTTATTATCACACCTGCTATACTCGACACCAATAAAGAGTTTGAAGGAATTTATCTGAAGGGATTAACGGCAGATTACGAATGGGCCCGCTTAGATGGATTCTTGAAAAAGGGTAGATGGATTGATTTTGCTGATTCCACAAGTCAGAAAGAACTTGTCATATCATTAAATACTGCAAATAGGCTCGGAAAGGACTTGGGAGATATGATTATTGTGAACTTAGTTCTGGAAGGTCAGCAAATACGGAAGCGAATGGAGATC
>CALSOU010000012.1 GCA_943788055.1 uncultured Saprospiraceae bacterium | reverse complement strand
AAACTACAATTTACAACTTTAATTTTATAAATGTTAGCTGAAAGCGTAAATTTCTAGAATTGCCTAACTCTCTAGCCAAATATATAAGATGATACCATTCTTTACACAGACTTGTAACTAAAATATCGCAGAAAGGTTCAGATTGACATATGAAAATTCTTAATTATTGCTAGAAACAGGTAATAAAAATAGAAAAAACCGCTCTTTAAACAAATAAAGATCGGTTTTTAATATTTTACTTAGAATATTATTCCAAGTAGTCTGCTCTACGCAGAAAAGCTGGAACCACAACCACAAGTTTCATCAGCATTTGGATTATTGAAGATAAATCCTCTATTATTCAGTCCATTTAGCCAATCAATTTCCATTCCCAAAAGGTATAACCCATGTGATTTTTCCATGAAAACTCGCATCCCATCTATTGTAAAAGACTGATCTGTTTCTTTTTTGGTATCAAAACCAAGTATGTACGAAAATCCTGAACAACCTCCACCTTTTACGCCTACACGAAGACCATAGCCCTCAGGAACATTTTGCTCTGTTAGAATACGCTTCAATTGCTCCATTGCTGAAGTTGTAATATTAATTGGTGCTGATACTGCTTTTT
This sequence comes from uncultured Saprospiraceae bacterium, assembly GCA_943788055.1. Lineage (GTDB taxonomy): Bacteria > Bacteroidota > Bacteroidia > Chitinophagales > Saprospiraceae > JAHDFB01. The sequence goes on along the minus strand of CALSOU010000012.1, from coordinate 239,360 downwards.
CTAGTACTTCTGCCATATCTCTTCTAAGTTTGTATTATTAATAACAGCGATTTTTGCGATGTAATTCTAAGAAGAATAACATACACAAATCTTAAATAGTTTCCACAAAAATAAATGGAATGATACAGAAACATAGTTCAAGTATAGATTAATTTTACATTTGCAACAAAGAATTTAAATGTTCTGTCGCTTGATAGACTGCGAAAACAGCTTCCAATCGTCGAACTATTTTGGGCGTAAGCCCTAAAACAAAAACAATCATTACTATGGCAGAACCAAACTGGGGAATTGCGATCATCGAGGTCATCAAATATACCGTTCCAGCCCTAATTGTATTTATTACGGTCTACTATCTATCCAAGCAGTTCTTTCAGGCGCAGCAGGAGATTGCCTTGATCAAAGATAGAACACAGAACAGAGACAAGACAATGACTATCAAACTACAGGCTTACGAGCGACTAATGCTCTATGCCGACCGTATGGATGTCGTCAACATGGCTTTGAGACTCAATCAAAAAGACATAAATGCTCAAGATCTAATGCAAGCCATGCTAATCTCTGTTCAAAAGGAATATGAGCACAATTCTGCTCAACAGATCTATGTTTCAGAGACTTTATGGCAAGTCCTTTCGCAAGCAAGAACGGGAACTGTCAATCTTATACGTGCAGCTTATGAGAACTGCAAAACAGAAGCTACGTCGCAAGACTTCCTGCGACAATTACAAAATAAAATGCAGGAAGTTAAACTAAATCCCGCAGATCAAGCAAAGCTAGCATTACGAAGTGAAGCAGCAACAGTTCTTAATCTCTAAACTGTATCTTATGAGGCTGACCAGTTCATCCATCTCTAAAAGCTTGAACTTCTCTATCGTTTTTGCTTTAATATTAAGTACTATTTCCTGCGGCAAAGTATTCCAACTTGCAGATGCTTCCGAACATCGCTACGAAATCACTGAGCTCATTCCTCCTGATTCCTCAATCAATGCACTGATTCTTCCTTATAAAATGCAGCTTGATAGCTTAATGGACGTAGTTATCGGAAATAGCGACAAAGCAATTACAAAAGGAAAACCTGAATCTACGCTAGGTAATTGGATGACGGATATCATGTTTGAAGAAGCAACAAAACGATCAAGTAGATCCGTAGATTTTGCTATTCAAAATTATGGTGGAATACGTGTTCCTAGTCTGGATGCAGGACCAATTACCGTTCGTGAGATCTATGAAATCATGCCTTTCGATAATGAGCTTGTGATCATTGAAGCAAAGGGACTTGTTATTAACAGACTTTTCGAAAGAATTGCTAAGAGTGGCGGTTGGCCTATCAGCGATCAAGTACGTCTAATGATTAAAGAGGACAAGATTGAGAGTCTATATATCAACGGTCAAACAGTAGATCCAACTAAGGACTACCGGTTCGCATTGCCTGATTACATAGCAAATGGAGGTGACGGAAGCGACTATCTTATCAATCAAAACCGAGAGAATCTGGGTGTCAGGATAAGAGACTTACTTATTGAGCATCTAGAGAATGAACCGGACAAAGTACAAAGTGCGGAATTAACCGATAGAATTATTATCAAACCCTAAACGAGCAGCAATGAAACGAAGATCATTTATCAAGAATATTGGATATTCAGCTGTAATGGGATCAGTCACAAGCCCACTTTTTAATCCCATTTCAAGCACATTTCTAAAAGAAGAACTAGCTTATCTTACAATCTTACATACCAACGACGTGCATTCGCGAATTGAGCCATTTCCTGATAACGGAAGCCGAAATGGCGGCAAAGGAGGAGCCGCTCGCAGAGCATCCTTAATCCAATCAATCCGAGATGTCGAAGAGCATGTTTTGCTCCTGGATAGTGGGGATATTTTTCAAGGGACACCTTATTTTAATTTTTTTGGTGGAGAACTTGAATTTCAGCTAATGGATGAGATGGGCTATGATGCTGCAACGATGGGAAATCACGATTTTGATGCCGGAATAGATGTCCTAGCTGAAAGATGCGACAAGGCCAAATTTGACATGCTCAACTACAACTATGATTTGAAGGATACTCCCTTAAAGGATGTCGTGAAACCTTATAAGATATTTAGTAAAGGTGGAAATGCGCATTGGAGTTTTTGGAATTGGGATAGAATTAAATGGGCTCGTGCCCAAAAAACCTAACAGGTAACGTTCAATGCAAAGAGCCGTATGAAAGAGCGGAAGAAAAATCGCAACTCATTTAAAAAAAGGAAGAAAAAATGCGACTTAGTTGATCTGTCTATCTCATCTCGGCTATTTGTACGAAAACGAATCGACCATCAGATGTGAGGATGGCAAGAACAACAAGGAATATTGATATAATCCTTGGTGGAGACATACACAACACATTCTTGAGAGATATTGATCAAAGAAAGAACAAGGATGGAGAAACGGTTCTCATTAATCAAGTAGGATGGGCTGGCTTAATGCTAGGAAGAATTGATGTAGTACTAGAAAAGAACCAAAAAAACAAATGTTTCAGTTGTAAAAATAAATTTTTTACAAGAGCCTATTGATAATTCTAACATTAAATATAACTGAAAAAAAAATATATTTGATTTGGAGGTAGATGAGGCCTTTAACTGCGTTCTATTTCTATATATTTGCACGCGGAGACAGTAACCGACCGAGCAAATCTATTTCCTTAAAAATATTGATGATATATTTTTATATGTGATTTAGATTTGTCTATTTTTATTCCCATGGATATAGTCATCCATGCATAGATTTTGGAAACCTGAGAACTTTCCAAAAGAACCAAATGATACCGATAAGTAATTTTTCAAAACCAACTGGTATTTCTATTGAGCCGGAAATATCTCAAACTGTTTTTGTTTACTATCAAGTAGCCAAAAAACTGTTAAAACCAAGCTAAAGATGAAAAAAGATTACTTAGGCGCGTGGGAAAGGTGCCTGACTGTCATTAAAGAACATGTCAATAACCAAACCTTCAAAACCTGGTTTGAACCTATAAAAGCTGTTAAATTAGCTGCTGAAATACTAACTATAGAAGTCCCTAATAAATTCTTCTATGAGTGGCTGGAAGAGAATCACCTTCAAGTATTAAAACTAGCCCTTACAGAAGTTTTGGGAAAAGGCGGCAGATTAGAATATAGATTCAAAGTAGAAAGCCATCAAAATGGCACGCCTCAGAAACATTCAGATGATGAATTAGAAGATGCCATCGGCGTCTCTCCTGATCAAATACAAAACCCCTTTGTAATACCTGGAATTAAGCGAGTAAAATTCAGTCCACAGCTAAACACAGCTTACAGACTTGACAATTACATAGAAGGCGATTGTAACACTCTTGCACGTTCAGCTGGAAAAGCGATTGCCAACAAACCTGGAGAAACTGCATTCAACCCTTTATTCATATACGGTGATGTAGGGTTAGGCAAAACCCATTTAGCTCAGGCTATTGGAAACGAAGTTATTTCGAGCCATCCAAACAAAAACGTCCTTTACGTTTCAACAGAAAAATTTACCAATCAGCTTATTCAGTCTATCAGAAACGGATCTGTAAATGATTTCGTCAATTTCTATCAACTTGTTGATGTCCTGATTGTAGATGATATCCAGTTTCTGTCAGAGAAACAGAAAACTCAAGAGATCTTCTTCAATATTTTCAATCACTTGAAGCATTGTGGAAAGCAAATCATCCTTACTTCCGATTGTGCACCCAATGAAATGAAGGGGGTACAAGACCGATTATTGTCGAGATTTAAATGGGGACTCGAAGCTGATCTTCACAGACCAGATCTTGAAACTCGAATTGCCATTATGGAAGCAAAGATGTCGCAAGAGAAAATAGAAGTACCTAGAGATGTAAGTCACTACATTTGCATGCATGTTAAGAATAACGTTCGAGAACTCGAAGGTATTCTTATTCAGTTAATTGCTCAGGCAACATTGAATCAGCGAGCAATTGATATGACCTTAGCAAGGGAGGTAATTCAGCGATTCAATAACAACGATAATCGTGAAATAACGGTTGACTTGATCAAGGAGATGGTTGCCGAACATTACAATATACCAGTTGACAAACTAGGTAGTAAAACTAGGAAGCAAGACGTTGCATTGGCAAGACACCTATCGATTTACTTCAGCAAAGAATACACAAAAAATAGTTTAAAATCCATTGGAAAGTATTTCGGTGGAAGAGATCACAGCACAATTTTACATTCGTGTAAAACCATTAAAGACAGGATGGACACAGATGTAGCTTTCAAGGATACAGTTGCCAATCTTGAAAAACGGATGCAACTTAACTTAGCTTAAATACAGTAAAACGAATCAAAAAGAAACACGATGCCTTCTGAAATATCAGGAGGCATTTTTTTGTTTTAGAGCCTTTTATAGATTGAAAATTGAAAGTATTTAGGTTATGCTGATAGTCTACATTGACAACAAATCAGCTTAATTATACTTTCTAAACTTTGAATCTAATTACTTAATGGCTATATACCTATATTGATAGAATACCTTCTATTTTTACCAAATAGCTGAAGCCTACTTCAAAAACTATTATTGATTATCTCACGCAAATAAAATAATTACATTGTCACACCCATCTACTAATCTTCAATTTTCTCCACTTATCATAGGTACTATGCGACTCGGTCAATGGGGAGCTCAAATGGACACCAAAGCCTACGAATCATTTATTGAGCAGTGCTTGGATCTAGGGGTTAGTGACTTTGATCATGCTGATATTTATGGTTCCTATACAACTGAAGCAGAATTCGGAGAGGTTCTAAGATCAAGAACAGCTTTAAGGCAAAAGATGCAAATAACCACGAAATGTGGAATTAAACTTGTAAGTGAGAATTGGCCAGATCATAAATTGAAATCATATGATTCAAGTGCAAAACATATTATAAAGTCAGCAGAACATAGTCTCAAAAATTTCCACACAGATTATATCGACCTATTTTTAATTCATAGGCCAGACTTTCTAATGAATCCGCAAGAAATTGCAGAGGCAGTTGATCAATTGAAGCAATCTGGAAAAATCAGATACTTTGGAGTAAGTAATTTTACTCCTGGTCAAATGAAATTATTATCGAAGTATGTACAAATAGACAATCATCAATATGAATTTAGCGTGACGCATCTCGATCCTCTGAATGATGATACCATAAATTTTTGCTATGAAAGTGGTATCAAGTCTACTGCTTGGTCGCCACTTGCAGCTGGTGCTCTTTTCAAGGATAATATCAAGCAGGAACATCGGGCACTCAAAGAACTCTGCAAATCACTCTGTAACAAGTACAACTGCAGTCTAGATGTTCTTCTAATAGCTTGGATTCGTAAACATCCTTCCAGAATAACTCCTATTCTAGGTAGTACAAAAATTCTGAGGATTGCCTCCGTTTTGGAAGGACTTGAGACTGAAATTTCAACCGAAGATTGGTATACTATTTACCAAGCAAGTACTGGGAAAGAAATCGCATAATTGAAATATCTTCTCGTTAACATCTCCATCCAAAACCAATTAATATCCTCCATCCATCGCATCATCAATGATTGTCACCAGTCATTCAAGCGGAATATTCTCAAAACATCCATTGTTATAATTGTATAGGATTTCCAAGATAAATGAAGACTCAAACGGATGATGTGTAAAGAATGTAAAATGCCTGTAGTCTGATGGAACAATGCCCAATGCTTTCGCAAATTCATGAAAACGACTATTTTTACGTGACGCTAAACTACTGCAATTGATAAGACTTTATAAAGCAATCCGATTTACTACTGTTCTTCCACTCTTGACTGTCCTAATTCTGCTATCTTGCGCTGACGAAAATATAAGTCCGAAAGCACAAGAAGATACATTCACAGAAATTCAGTCGCGATATCAAAAAATTGATCCTACCAAAATCGATTACCTCTTCAATGCCAAAAGAGCTAAAATGATGCAGGATCAAGTAAAAAATACTGCCTACCCTGCAAAGTTAAATGTCCAACTGCTCTTAATTAAAGAGTTATTGCGATCAAATCAAATAGAACAAGCAATTAACGTAACTGAAGATGTTAAGCTAAATTTGATCAAACTAGCTATCGAATTACCGCCGCAAATTCAGCAGAAATTCCTTTTACTGGAAGCGACCATCTACTTACGGCAAGGTGAACTTCAGAATTGTATCGAAAATCATACTAGTACTTCATGTATTATCCCGTTCAGTGCTGAGGCTCAGCATATAAACAAAACAGGTTCTGAAAAAGCCATACCTATTCTCTTGAAAGTACTGGACATAGACCCAAATAACACTGAAGCAATTTGGTTGCTTTCAGTAGCATATCAAACATTAGGCGTCGACAAGAGCCGACAGAAAAGTACAAAAGCGATAAACTTTCCCGTTATTGACGAAAAAAGTCGTTGGAATAATATTGCGGGGCAGCTAGGTGTGGATTTTAACGGCTTAGCGGGAGGCCTTGTTGCTGATGACTTCAACAATGATGGACGCATCGATATCATTTGCTCAGCATGGGGCGAGAATGACCATTTAACATTCTATGCAAACATGGGAGAGGATGGATTTGAAGATCAGACAAAACAATCTGGTCTTGATCAAATATTTGGTGGGTTGAACATTAACCATACAGACTTCAACAATGATGGCTTCCTCGACATCTTCGTTATGCGAGGTGGATGGTTTGAAACTCAAGGAAAACTACCCAACAGTCTTCTGAAGAACAATGGTGACGGGACATTTACAGATATTACTAGACGTGCTGAAATTTATACTCTTGCTCCGACTCAATCCTCTGTGTGGACAGATATCAATCAAGATGGATTCTTGGATCTCTTTGTAACGAATGAAAGTAGCAAACGCGCTTCTTTTTCCAATGAATTGTGGATCAATAATGGCGATGAAACTTTTACAAATCATATTGCACAAAGTGGATTAGATATCAAAGGCTTCTTTAAAGGAAGCACAGCCATTTGCCTTAACAAAAACTCCACAAATCCAAGTCTATTTCTGAGCGATTTTAGAGGCGGTAATCGGCTGTTCGAGAACAAATGTACAATTGACAAAATTCTGTTTGAAGAGGTAACAGAAAAATGGAATATCGAAGGTCCAGAAGCTTCCTTCTCTTGTTGGGCTTTCGATCACAATAATGACGGAAACGAAGACATTTTTGTAACAGCTTACGGCAAGAAGGACGGTTCAATTAATCCTAGCTCCGCTGCAGGAGCTAATTACCAAAACCAAGATATCGGAGCTAGTCCGATAATCTATCAAAATCAGGGTCAATCTATGATCAGTCTTGATGCTAAGAATGGATTAGAAAAAGCTGTTTTATACAATGGGTTCAAACTTCGGTGATTTAGAGAACGACGGTGATTTGGATTTCTATCTAGCAACCGGAGATCCAGCTATTTCATCAATTGTACCCAATATCGTTTACGAAAATAGACAAAAAAATGGAAAGACTATCTTCGAGGGACGTTAGTTTCCAAACTGGCATGGGGCACCTACAAAAAGGACATGGTGTATCGTTTGCGGATTTCAACCAAGATGGTCAGCAAGATATTTACACCGTTCTTGGAGGCGCATATGAAGGCGATTTTTTTTCAAAATGCATACTTCAAGAATCCTGGATCAGAAAACAATTGGATCATTCTTGACCTAGAGGGTGTACAATCAAATCGTTATGCCATCGGTGCTCGAGTAGTGATCAATGTAATAGACATTGATGGGAATTTTAGAACAATCTATCGAAAAGTTACGAGTGGTTCCAGTTTTGGTGGTAATAGTTTGAGGCTGGAAGTAGGATTAGGCAAGGTAAAATCTATAGAATCTTGCCAGATCGTTTGGCCCTTTCCAAACAGTTATTCAAATCTTAAGAATCTAAAAATCAATCGTGCCTATAAGATAGTTGAAGGTAAAGAAGTCACTCCCTTTCAGTACAAGAGCTTCGAATTTCCAATGAAAAGAACATATGCACCACCACCAGGAATAACATTCACTTTTAGAATTAGGAAATAACATTCCTACTCCGACCACACGACCTTTCTAGTTACTGTTTCATTACCAAATGTAAGCGTGTACATGTACATTCCATAGGGGATTTTAGCTTCTTGCAACTTGAAAAAATTGAAACCCGAAGTTGTTTCTGATGCTGCTATTTGACTCTGATGGATCATTTTCCCTTCAGCATTTCGAATTTCAACATCAATCGGAGTTGGCTGCTGCAGATTAACAGACATCTTTAGAATGTTTGATGCTGGATTTGGATAAAAGCAGCAATTTAGAATAATTGCTTGGAGTCTCCTCAGTTGCAACCGTCTGTGTTCTAGTTAAGTAGACCTTATAGACAGTGCTTGAAGCCTCACTTTGAGTACCGTTGTTCTCCCAAAAGATATTGGCTTTAGAACTTCTGATTCCACCGTAGATATATCCTACAGCCAATTTATCATCTCCCATTGCATCGCCATCAAATACCTCATCGCTGAATTTCGGCACTCCATCAATAAAAACAAATTCTGATCCTGCACCGAGATAATCTGGCATTTCAGCACTCAGTTTATGTTCGCTAAAACCTTCTTTTGATAGTTGCACATCAGCAATCGTCTGCACAAAAGGAATATCATTATCTTGGACTAACATACCATTGTCCATATAAAACTGGGCAATACCGCCAAAAAACAAAGTATGCATCACATCTGATTCTTGGTCATATATCGGCAAACTAGCTGAATGGTAGTGATTGAAATACTGTGTGAATGATTCGTCTGCAGTTATTCCTTCTTCAGTAATCTTGACCGGATACAACCAAGGTACGTCGCTTGTCGGTTGAAAAACTCCAGAATACGCTATTATTCCTTTTTTTCCGTCTTGAAAAAACGGGACGACATTAAAGTCTCGTCTACGCATGTGCATTTCATCATGTAAAGGATCAATAAACTCTACAGCTAATTCACTAGCTTCAACAATTGTAAACCTTCGCGCTTCGTAAGTATAATCTTGTTCAAAACCAGGTCCATGATCTGGCCCCATGGGATTGTATCGTCCCATAAAGCGATGACCACCTACTAAATAATACATTTCATCCATTGAGAGTAATCTCCCACCTGTTACTGCGAACCTAGGGTTGGAAACCTGCTCAAAATATTGCGAGTCCAAAGGATCATCACTAGTACCATTAATTATAGACTGCGTAAGTCCTTTGAGGTCAATTCGCGTTAAAAACGCGTACGTGACATGATCACCTGCGCTCGCAGAGTACCCATATCCACCTGCAATAATAAGCTCATCATCAGATTGAGTAAACTGCATGTTTGTAGATGACATTTGCTCTCTAAGTGATGTTGGTAAAGTTAATACTGATTTCGTCCAGACTTCCTTTGATTCAGGATTCACAACAAATATCTGGGTATTATGACCCGCTTGATCAAAAGATGCAAATGGCTGTCTTTGATGAAGGCCATCTAGTCTACCACCAATCAAAATCGAATATCCATCCCATGAACCAATTGCAAAAGACTGTAATCCCCCAAGATTCTCAATTTCTACGGCTTCTAATTCGATCTCGTACTCATAGTTTTGGGCCTTTAGCTCAAAAGAAATCAGCAGGAAAAAACTGAGAAGAACGGAAAATCTTACTAAATACTTTTTCATTATTTACTTTTTAATCTACTCTTGAAGACGTTTTAGTTTCCAAACCATCTTGGCTATCAACCAATTCATGCCCCTTTCGTGGAGACAGCTTGTGCAATTCCATCATTAAAATCTCTAAGCAATGGCGCCAGCTCATTGCAGCACTACAAAGTACCACCTGATGAGCACCATCAAAAAACGCTCGCAAGCCGAAAGGCTCACAATAAAAGCCAAAAAGCAATGGCGCCAGCTCATTGCTAAGAGACAGTGTAACCCGGGGGATGAGTGCCGTTAAAAATCGACCGCAAGTCCATCTACACACAATAAACAAATAATCACCTGATTTATTTTGTCTTCTTTGAACATATACTTCCTTAAAAATACTCGCAAGAGCGCTACTATTGCTGTGTTTTTTTAAGTCGTCTATGACCAAATATGTCCAAAATCAATAGACAGCATCATATATTTATCGTGCCCGAGCGCGAACTGCGAGCCCCCCGCGAGCAGATGAGCCTAGCGTTCGATTCCCCTTTGGGTAAACGAAAAAAGAGCAACATGACAAATGTCATCTTGCTCTTTTTAAGTACCCCGGGGGGGAATCGAACCCCCACTCCAAAGGAACTGGATTTTGAATCCAGCGCGTCTACCAGTTCCGCCACCGAGGCATTCTTACCTAAATTCATCGAACTTCTATAGCCCGATTTTTGAGAGCGGCAAACATAAATCTTTTTAAACAAATATTCAACATTCTATTGTAAGAACTTATTCCAACTACGGACCAAACAAAGTGTAGATATTAATCCTGCTTCTCGCAATTAGTAGCTAATCTTTGCAAATAGCTTCGTTTCATTAGGTAGTCTTGAACTTTTGCTAGAACGTCTTGATCAAAATCTTCGCCAGCAGTATGCTCCTTCAATGATGCTTCAATCTCATTCAGTAACATAGTCTCTTGATATAATATTTTGGCCTTCAAAGTCTGTTCTCCTTCAATCGTATGATCCATCTGAAGTTCCATGACTTCTTCGTTAATATCCATCGTTTCCATCAGAAACATCTTATCAATTTCTTTGGACACATCCTCACCATAATTTTTGATAATGTAGGAAAGTCGCTTATGGAAATCTCTAAGTGTTTTATAAGCGTCATTGTTCTTACTACTAAGTTGGAGTATCTCAGCCTTCTTACTTTCATCTGCACCCACGTGCATGTCGGGATGGAATTCGCGCATTTTCTGGTAGTAAGCCTGCTTCAAGGCGGCTTCGTCAACATAGAAACTTGGCTTTAGATCGTAGAATTCAAAGAAACTCATTAAAATAATCTAGAAATGTCAAGACCTAATGCGAAAATCATAAGTCCGATTAATAAGAAAAATCCAATTGTGTTTGCTATCTCCATCGTACGATCGGAAACCTTTCTTCCACTGATCATTTCCCATAACAAGAAAACGATATAGCCTCCATCAAGTGCCGGAATAGGAAGTAGATTCATTACTCCTAGAATCAACGATAACATAGCCGTCAAATTCCAAAAAGATCGCCAGTTCCAACTACTAGGGAATAGATTACCAATCGAAATAATTGACCCTAGACTATCTTTCGCCTTGATTTCACCTGTGAACATTTTCTTGAAAGCTTTTCCCTGACCTGCAAGGAAACCTGTCGCTTTATCCCATCCGGCAGGAATTGCCTCGGCCCAAGTATAATCTTGGGTTTTAGTTTCAAAGTACTTGCTCGTCGCTTCGCGTCGTACACCAAGCATGCCATTCTCGTCTGGAGTAATCATCTTTTGGAGTACCTGACCATTTCGCAAAACAGTTATCGGAATCTCTTGATTTCGATGTGTACGAACAATATCCATCGTCTGGTCGTAGTATTGTATCTCTTGGTTGTTGAGGGAAATAATCTTATCTCCTGGCTCAATACCGGCTTTTGCTGCAGGGCCGTCTTCCCCTTTGGGTACGAGCCCTAATATCTTTCTCGCTTTACTTACCGAACTTACTTCATAAGGAGTCCTCGCCTCAAAAAATACAGAACTCTTCATTTTTTGACCACTAAGTACTGCTGTAAATTTAGGATCAACGGGAATTACAAGTTCTTTTCCATCACGTTCAACAGTGATATTATCCTCGCTGTCAATTACTATAGCTGAGATAACAGCACCAGGTGAAAACTTCGTAAATTCGGTGTCTCCGTACTTCAGAACTTTATCGCCTGTTCTCAAACCTATATCGTAACCTATTGAGTCAACATAAATTCCGTTTGTCACTGAGGCATTATCGATATAGGTAACTCCATATACTCCATAGATCATGATAAAAAGAAGTACACCCAATATCAAATTGACTGTGACACCTCCTACCATTATGATGAATCTTTGCCACGCTGGCTTTGATCTAAATTCCCAAGGTTGCGGTTCTCCTTGCATCTGCTCCTTATCAAAACTTTCATCGATCATTCCAGCGATCTTCACGTACCCTCCGAAAGGTAACCAGCCAATTCCGTACTCCGTTTCTCCAATCTTCTTTTTGAACAATTCAAAACCTGGATTGAAAAACAAGTAGAATTTCTCTACTCTTGTCTTGAACCACTTGGCAGGTAGAAAGTGTCCACCCTCATGTAGAACTACAAGAATCGAAAGACTGAGAATTACTTGTAACAATTTGATCAAAAAATCCATTAAAATATATGTTGTGGAGGTATGCTACCTCGATGAATCAATATGAAGGTTTTTATTGCTAGCCGCAAAGGTAGTTAATCATTTAGTAATCAAAATTGTTTTTAAATGCCTTTATCCTTCCCGATTATGTCCTACAAAATAACTAACGTGAGGACTCTCAAAATTTATACAATTTCTGCCTTACTTTCGACCAAATGCATTTAATTGCAAAGGGAATCCTAAGCTCTCTATCAAAGTACTTGTATAATCGTCCATGCAATCATCAAAAAACTCGCACCTTTGAGTGTACAAGATAAACGAAATCATATAGCATAATTGATAATAAGCACAAATGGTTCTTTTCTATACCGAAAATATTCAAGCTAATCAAGCAATCTTTCAATCTGATGAACTTCGGCACATTCAACATGCCTTGAGGAAACAAACAGGTGGTGAAATATTCTTCACAGATGGAAAAGGATCTATATATCAGGGTGTTATAGTTTCCCAGAACAAAAAACACGCCGTAGTTGAGTGGAGTACTAAAACTTCGAAAGTAACCAAATATCCGCAGATTCATCTAGCAGTGGCACCAACGAAAAATATCGATCGAATCGAATGGCTTTTGGAGAAAAGTACAGAGCTAGGTATTGTAAGCTTCCATTGCATTAAATGTAAACATAGCGAACGAAAAAACGTCAAGTTTGATCGACTTCAACGAATTGCTACCTCTGCCATGAAGCAGAGTCTAAAAGCAACAAAACCAAGTATTCCTGCACTTGAAAATTTTGATAAGTGGATCAAAAAGACAATTGGAAATAGATACATCGCCACTTTGCATGATAAATCCATTTCGTTAGCAGAAGCATTAACTAAGCTAAAAAGTCAAGAAAAGTCTCTCAGTGATTTAGAAATAACGATCGCAATAGGACCCGAAGGAGGATTCAGAGAAGATGAAGTTGAAGCTGCGATCAAGGAAGGTTTTATACCGGTTCATCTTGGTTCTGAACGACTGCGCACAGAAACAGCAGGGATATTTTCAGTGTCAACTGTCCATGCGATCTATCAGCAAGATTCTGAATCTTAAAAAGTATTACTTAATGCTACTTTTGACGGATTTAAGCGTTTTTTCTAGATTTTCTAGTTTCGTAAAACCTCTATTCAGCAAAAAGTATTCGTCTTTAGCAAAAAGTACAGTGCTGGGATAGCCTTTTATTCCAAATTGTTGAGCTACGCTAAAATCATCGTAAGCATCCTTCCGATATGCATCTTGACCCATCCGGCTTAAGAATTCATCAACGGAAATTTCATACTTTGAAGCCAGTTGAGCGTATGCTTCTTCGTTATTTGGGTCAATCCCATCGTAATAAATCGCATATTGAATATCTGAAGCATACGAAATTGCTTTTTCTTCGTCAAAGGATTTAAATACACTCAATGCAACAGCACCTGGAATCGAGCTAAAAACTGTAGTTCCTTCCTCCATTAGATCTATAAATCTAGGACCAAACTTAACACCTGAAGTATCTTCAATTCGCTTATGAGCATCTTTTAGAAAATGAGCTAAGTCACCAATCGGTCTTTCACTTTCTCCTTTTACCATCCCACCAGAAATAATCTCGAAATCCATTTCCGATTTATACTTCTCTTGAAATGCCTTGATAACAGGCGAAAAACCATAACACCAGCTACAGAGCGGGTCATAAAAATAATGTAAAAGCATGTATTGAAAATTTTCTAGGACTCTGTAAAAACGTACTGTATAAGATTAGCTCCCATGCGTAGGGCTTTAAGACGAATTTCTTGTGGATCATTATGAACTTCTTGATCTTCCCATCCGTCACCGAGATCCGACTCAAAGCTGTAAAAACAAACCACTCTGCCTTCCCAAAGTAGTCCAAAACCTTGAGCAGGCTTATCATCATGTTTATGAATTTTTGGTAAGCCGGTTTTAAATTCAAAATTCTGATTATAGATAGGATGCTCAAAAGGTAATTCAATAAACTCAAGCTCGGGGAATACCTTCTTCATTGCCACTCTGACATATGGATCCATACCGAAATTATCGTCTATATGTAAGAACCCGCCACCAATCAAGTAATTTCTTAAATTTTCTGCCTCTAGATCGGAAAAGATAACATTTCCATGTCCCGTCATATGCAAAAATGGGTATTGGAAAAGTTCAACCGATCCGACTTCAACCGTTGCATAATCTGAGTCAAAATCTGTTCCTATCTGATTATTACAAAACTTCGCCAGATTCGGTATGGCAGTCGGATTTGCGTACCAATCTCCACCACCCTGATATTTCAATAAAGCAAGTGTTAAACTAGGCTTTTGCGAAAAACTAGTGCTGACTAAAGCTACAAATGCAGCAAGAAATAAAAATCTAGATATCTTCATAATTTCACGATAACATCAAAAGAACGCATTACTAAGCAAAAAGATTTAAATCCTAAGTCGACTTAAGCTTTTCTTAATAGCAACATGAAATTCCGTTCTTACTTTTCTTCTTTCATTTTCTTAAACAGGTCGAACTCCAGAGATTCCACTTTTTCTTGGTATTCTGCAAATGGTCCAGTGAGGAATTCATTGACCTTAGCGACGGTCTCTTCAACTGCGTCTGATGTTTGTGCGCAGAATATTCTCCGTATTTTCTCCTACTTCATCCCACCTAGATCCTAGATACCATGACGCTGTGCCCAATTGGCTATTAAGCTTTTTGGGATTTCGTTGAATTCCTTTTAAGCCTTCAGGCATAACATACAATTCGATCAGTTCTTGAACTTGCTTAAACATTTCCGTATTCAGAGAATCTAATTCCTCCTTGGCATCATCTTCCAAGCCAAAACTTAATCCTTCCAAAGTCTGCACAGTCTTCTTAGCAGCTTTTAGCATATCCAAAGCACTAGCTGCCAGCTTCAACTCGCTGACTAAACTCCTGGTATCGATTTACAAGGGCACTTGCCTTTGCATTGTCAACTTCAAGTCTCGGATCAGACTTAACTGTTACCATAATGGAGTCTTTATGCTGTTTGTATGTCGCAACCAGCTTATATGATCCAGGTAGAACGTCTGGACCTCCTGGTTCGGAATCTGCATCTCGTTTCCGATCGCGAACACTAGGCCAATCAACGCCTTTCATATCCATTCTCCATCCAAAATAATTAAAACCCTCTTTCGCTTTTACCGATTGTGTTCTCAAAGTGTCACCTTTTTGATCAAGCACATAATAACGAATCTTATTATCGTAATCCTTTTCTTGCAATGTATCTTTCACAGCAACTTCGGCATCAGATTGTTGCTTTTCTGACTTCTTTTTAGCCTGTTTAGACTTCTTCTTTTTGGACTTTTTCTTGTCCTTCATATCTTTCTTCGGCTCAACATCTTCATCCTCCTTATCGGCTAATTTAGGAATATAATAATTGATCCGCGCAGACATACGTTTTGTCGGAGCTCGGAAATCACCTTGACCACCGAAACGTACTCCTTGATAAGATGCCGTTACTATTTGAATTCCTGCAGGACTTGGCAATAAAGTAAATTCCTGTTTAATCAGATCCTTATCCTTTGCAAGAGCTTGTAGAGGTCTTATATCATCCACCACCCAGAGTGCTCGTCCAAAAGTACCTAGTATCAAATCATGTTCCGAAGGGTGAATTTTAATATCTCTAATCTGAACTGGAGGCACGTCATCCGACCATTTAGTCCAATTCATACCTTTGTCAATCGAAACATATAAACCATTATCCGCTCCTGCAAAAAGCAAATTCTCTGCTTCTTCGTCTTGAACTATTGAACATATAAAACTCCCAATTTTACTATCATCTATAATCTGCTTCCATGACTGACCATAATCAGTAGTATGAAAAGCATATGCTTTCCAATTATTTCTTCGATAGTCATTAGCTACAACAAAAGCTTCACCAACATTCTTAGCTGAAACCTCAATCTGTGGAAGCCATGCACCTTTTGGCATTCCGGTTAATCTCGACGAAACATCGACCCATGTCTTTCCAGAGTCTCTAGTGATGTGTAATCGTCCATCATCTGAACTAGCCCATACGACAGATTGATCAACTGGACTCGGAGCAACCGAAATCAACGTGGTATAGTTTTCAGCATTCGTCGCATCAATCGTTAGACCACCACTTATATCTTGTTTTTGCTTAGTCGTATCATTCGTTGTTAAGTCTGGAGAAATGACATCCCAGCTAACACCGCAATCACTACTGTAATGTACAAACTGGCTTCCAAAATACAAGCCACATGGATCAAAAGGATCTTGTGAAATTGCCGCATTCCAGTTAAATCTAAGTGGAATTCCATCGGGATGCACTGGTTTGACCATTTGAGTTCGGCCAGTTTCTCGGTCATACCTAGCTACATTCCCTCCTTGCGACATAGCATAACCATAGCGAGAGTTCGTTGCATCAGGTACTACATCGAAGCCATCTCCAAAAAAGAGTTCTTGCCAATCATAGTTGTTAATGCCTCCTCTCCTAAAAACTGTGTGCGGACCACCCCAACTACCATTATCTTGCATACCACCGTATACATTATATGGGAAGTCTAAATCGTAATTTACATGATAAAACTGTCCTACTGGGATATTTGTAATAAATCTCCATGTCTCTCCTCCATCTCGACTAATATTTAGTCCACCGTCATTTCCATCAATTAGATAGTCTGGGTTTGTTGGATGGATCCAAAAGGCGTGATGATCAGGATGCACATCATTACCATAATCAGCTATTTGTCTGAATGTTTTTCCGCCGTCTTCACTCTTGGATAAATACGTATATACATTATAAATTCTATTCTCATTTTGAGGGTCTACATACAGTTCTGCATAATAAAATGGTCTGTTTCCGATGTTCTCCGTCGAAACCAAAACCCAATTTGCCCCGCCATCTGTAGACTTATAAAGTCCGTTTTCAGTTGCTTCTACTAGCGCATAGACTATATTCGGTTTGTTGGTTGCAAAAGCAAGTCCTATTCGCCCCAAATCTCCCTCTGGTAGACCTTCCTCTTCCGTTATTTCTTCCCAGTTATCACCACCATCATAGGTTATATACATTCCTGAGCCTTCACCTCCTGAGTTAAATGTCCATGGCTTACGCCCAAATTCCCATAAAGCTGCAATAATCTTTTTCGGATTGGAAGGGTCCATGACCATATCGGCAACACCAGTTTCCTCATTGATATACAAAGATTTTGCCCACGTTTCGCCGCCATCAGTAGAGCGAAAAACACCACGATCAGGACTTGCACCCCATGCATTTCCCAAAGCGCCTACGTAAATATTTTTGGAATTTGTAGGATCAACGATTATACGATGAATTAATCTCGTTTCTTTTAAACCCTTGAATGTCCATGAATTACCAGCATCATTACTGAAGAAAATGCCTGCACCAGAATTATGTGAATTCCTAGGATTTCCTTCGCCAGTACCAACCCATATTTCAGCCGGATTGGAGGCATTTATTTCTATCGCTCCGATTGAAAGCACAGCAGTTTCGTCAAATATCGGTTCCCATGAGATGCCGCCATTTTTGGATTCCCATACACCGCCACTTGCAGATCCTACATAAATATGATCATCATTTCTAGGATTAACATCAATTGCAGTTATTCTACCGCTCATTCCTGCAGGACCGATGTTTCTAGCATTGAATGATTCAAGAAGTTCTGAATCTAAATTTTGGGAGAATGAAGCTCCTCCACATAATAACGTTAAGAATGCAAAAACCAAAATTTTTTTAAAGACTTGTTCCATGTAAACTTACTATTTCTGCTAACAAAAGCATTGAATGACAAAAAGTCTAAGCTAATAAAAAACAACAATAATCGTAGGGATAATAGAGTGAAAAGTAAAAAATGACTGCTTGGTTGCAATAATAAGTTGAGAAGCTAGCGTAATTAGATCAAGAGTGATGTATTCATGATCGACGAATCAAGTTCTAGCACGAAGCTCAAAAACAATAAACAACAGAATGGAAAAGGAGCTCCTACAACGGAACTCATGGAAAGTTAAAAGAATACAGATAGTATTATCTTACATGATATCCATGGCCAAAACAGTGGATGTCAAGAAGAATGGAAGACAAACCCAAAACCACTCAGGTTTTATAAGTAGAAAACCAACCATAACGATCAATGAAACTAAAGATATGATCCAGTATAATCCTTTTGATTTTTTTGCTTCGCTCATTATATTATAATTATCTTGACGGGGGTTTTTTAGTTCGTGCACAAAAGTAGTAATAAAAAAAGCAATATGCACTTGATAAATATTAAAAATAGAACATATTTTTTGATGCCTAGTTTTTGAAAAATATAGACCGATTGTCAGATAGAAAGATAGAACCCTTCCATTAAGTAAATCGAGCATTTCGACCGCGATCACTTGAACTTCTGAGAAAAATCCTGTATTTTATATTTGACTAGAAGTGGAAACAAGTAAATCCACAATGATCTCGACCATTTTGAGTTACAGTATAATAAACAAAACATTCGCATATGAAGAGGGAGCAATTGATTAAAGATCGTGA
The DNA here is from genome assembly GCA_943788055.1 of uncultured Saprospiraceae bacterium. GTDB lineage: Bacteria > Bacteroidota > Bacteroidia > Chitinophagales > Saprospiraceae > JAHDFB01. Next base: position 220,512 of record CALSOU010000012.1, on the reverse strand, counting down.
CGCATATCTTGCTAAGATCAAATCAGATTTAGAGTCAAGATATCCTGATGCCTTCAACTTCTACGACAATCCTACCAACATTGAAGCAGTAAAAGGTCCTAATTACAGGAGAAAAGAGAACAGTCGTAAGCCACTTTCAAAATCAAAGGCAGTTCTAACTGATGCGCAATTACTCCATCTATTAAAAGAGTCAAACCCGGCATCTCTCCTGTCGAATACAACACTTTCAAGGACCTAGATGTATCAGAAATTGTCGATATGCTGCTAACTGAGACGACACTTGAAGACCCGATCAACAATTACAACAAGTAATTACAAGACTAGAGTAGAAAAGACATACGAAATGATCTTTTGAATTTTCGTCGGAAGTCTTCGCTTTCAGTAACGGCTTGGTGAGCAAAAGCATAAACGAAACTGATTATGCTCAACTCAGAAGTAATTTGGAGAATCCTCTTGAAGGATTTAGTAATGAAGCACTTTTCCAATACAACATATCAAACTTTCTTTACTTAAAATCCGGTATACAATACAATAGATATAACCGATCATTGAGTTACCAAGAAAACTTTACGCAAACGGTCGAAAAGGATATAGTGACAGATATTAAAGTCACCTATTTCGGAGACACGATTACTACTTCAGAGCTCATGTCATCAGAAGAAAACGTCAATCGTAATTGGACAAGACATCAGCATCTTAATCAGTTTAACATGCCACTCTACCTTGGAGTAAGCAAACCAATTGGCAGACGGAATACTTATATGGAGGCTGGTATCCAAATTAACTTGTTCCATTGGTTTGAGGGTTCAATTCTGGATGAAACAATGCAGTAGTAAGTAAAGGAGATATCTATCGATTAAACTTTGCAAATCAAGCATCTCTAGCCGCTATGTTAGTCTACAAACTAAATCGGAGAGCTGGTATTGACTGCGGAATAAGATATGGTCGAAGTCTGAATTCAACGACAAAAGATGTGCATAGTTTAGAAGAGAATATTCAGCAACTTGGTTTTAGAATGGACACTAAATACAAACTCTAAAACTTCGGTAAGGCTGCAAAAATAGAAGTAATCGGGCTAGAAGATTTCTCTTAGCAATTTACTTGGGTTGAGTAACCGGTATCTGATTTCACCTTATCTGAACTAAGTGCATCATTGATAGATAGATGAACTTGCTTTGGACTAATCTTCTCAAAAATACCTTCATTGGCAAATTGGTCTCTAACTACACCTATAAGATTTGTAAAATGCAGGGTAATGCCCTCAAGATTACAATAGCTTATAAGATCATGTATTTTGACCATCGCTGATGAGTCGATATAATTTACTGGACCCAAATGTAGAATACAAGTATCTACATCTTGGCTATTCTCTAAGCCTTCAATGACGACATTGTAGAAATGGTCAGCGTTTGCAAAAAATAGATCCATATCATATCTAAGTATAAATGTACCTGCAATCGTAGAGGCCTCGGGGTACCTTTTGATATTTCGATATGATTCCGCTTTCGGTAACTTACCTAAAATTGCAAAGTGTGGATTTGAAGATCTGATGACAACCGACAATAGAGAAAGGATTATCCCACCCATTATACCTGGCACTATACCTAAAATCAGCGTGAGAAAAAAGGTTACAATTAAGGTCCAGAAATCTCGGCGATTTATTTTCCATAAGCGTTTCATCTCCTTAATGTCAACGAAACCGATAACCGAGCTCAAAATAATAGCTGAGAGCACCGACATTGCTAGTTGAGAAAACAAACCTGTAAAGAAAATAAGGCAGATTCCTACGACAATAGCTGTAAATACACTTGACATACCTGTTTTAGCGCCGCTCTGATTATTAACCGCAGAGCGAGAAAAACTACCGGAGCTAGGATAAGCGAGAAAAAAACTACCTACGATCTTCGCCAGACCTAGTGACAGAAGCTCTTTATTTGCCAATACTTTATTTTGCTGAGAATACTGAAATGAAAAAGCGATCGCATAGGAACTAATAAAACAGATTATACTAACGATGAACGCTGTAGGTATGACAGCGCGGATTTTGGAAAAACTCAGATCTTGAAGAAAGCTTATATCAAATGCAGAAAGTCCGGCTTGGATTTCTCCGATTGTGGCAACAGAATACTTTTCAAGACCAAGAAAATAAAAGGCGAGAATTGCTAAAATTGTCACAATCAAATGCGCTGGAATCGCTTTATGTAAGAACTTTAAAAAGTAAATCATCCCGATTGCAGCAATACCAATCCCCAATGAATAGCGGTTTACTTCCTGAATCTTCTGAAATACATCTACTAACGTAAGGAATAGATTATCTCTTCTTTCCAATTGAATTCCCAAAAGGTGCTTCAATTGGCTGATAGCAATAATCAATCCAGCTGCAGAAATAAATCCCGAAAGCACAGGTTTCGAAAGAAAGTGAGAAAGTCTTCCCAAACGCAGAACGGCATAAAGGACTTGAAAAAGTCCCGCAAATAGTCCAGTCAAAAGTACAAGGCTAATATACTCTTCTGAGAATGGAGTTGCATAGACAGAAATACCAGCCAATAAAATGATAGAAATTAAAGCGACTGGTCCTATCGATAGCGAAATAGAACTTGCAAAAATCGGATAAACAATCAATGGAATCAAGGAAGCATATAATCCGTAAACGGCAGGCATACCTGCCAAGACAGCATAAGCCATCGCCTGCGGAATTAGTATCACAGCAACTGTAAGCCCAGCAGTAAGGTCAGTAGAAACTGACCTTATATTTAAATTCGTTCTATTTATGGAGAACACCTAATTTAAGTTAAAACCTGAAGTGATGGGCACGAACCTTCAACTAAAAGTCCTGACACTTTTAGATCATCAAATTGGCCAATAATAGTAGTTATATCATGAATACCTTTTTGCTTCAAAAATGAAGAAGCCACGGTCGCTCTATACCCACTTTTGCAATGTAGAAAATACTTTACCGAAGGCTTAAGATCATCTGTACTTCCAGATAGAAAAAAGTCTAGAGGTAAATTCAGTGCTTGCGTAAGATGACTAGATTCATATTCAGATGGCTTTCTCACATCTATTACCTGAGCATCCTTATCTCCTTGTATGAATTGTTCTACTGTTATAGTTTTCAGTGAATCTATGTCTTGACCAGCGCTTAACCATGATTCAAATCCACCTTCAAGGTATCCTATGCAGTTGTCATATCCGACTCTCGCCAACCTCCGTACAGACTCTTCTTCTTTTCCAGTAGGCGCAACAATCGCTATTTTTTGATTTATATTCTCTATCAATGCTCCTACCCACGGTGCAAAACTACCGTTAAGACCAATAAACATAGATCCAGGTATGTGAGATTTTGCAAATTCTCCTTTATCACGTACATCAATTATTAGCACGTCAGATTGCTTGCTTAGATTCTTAAAGTCTTCAAGACTAAAAGCATTTAATCCTTGAGACATAACTTCATCAAAGGCTTCATATCCCTTCTTATTCATTGAAGCGTTCAAAGCAAAGTATTGCGGTGGCTCTTGCAGCCCAGCAGTAACCTCATCAATAAACTCGTCTCGCGTCATGTCTGCTCGCAAGGCATAGTTTGTTGCTTTTTGATTTCCTAAAGTATCAAATGTTTCTGCACTCATGTTTTTTCCGCAAGATGAACCAGCACCATGTGCGGGATAAACAATAACATCATCTGGCAATGTCATGATTTTGTTTCGTAAACTATCATACAACCAACCAGCTAAATCTTCTTGTGTTAGACCAGTGGCTTTCTGAGCTAAATCAGGTCTTCCAACGTCGCCAATAAATAATGTGTCACCAGTATAAATTGAATGTTCTCTTCCAGCTTCGTCAAACAAAAGATATGTAGTACTTTCAGGAGTGTGACCAGGTGTATGCAGTACTTTTATGGATAAGGCACCTACTTTAAGAATCTCCCCGTCCTTGGCTTCATGCTTCTTGAAATATGTTTCAGCACCAGGACCGAAAACAATTGTGGCGCCTGTCTCTTTTGCCAGATCAACATGTCCCGAAACGAAATCCGCATGAAAATGAGTTTCTAAAATATATTTAATTTTTACACCACTAGCTTTTGCTCTTTCAATGTATGGATCTGGTTCTCGTATAGGATCAATTACCACAGCTTCTCCCTGCGACTCTATAAAATAAGAACCTTGAGCAAGACAACTTGTGTATATCTGTTCAATCTGTTCATCTAAATTCATCATTCTAATTTATAATTTTGCGTAATGTACCACAAATATCTATCAAAAATAGGAAATGAAGGTAACCGCGGTCACTTAGAAAGTTATAAGACTTATCTAGTCTTTCAAATAGTCACCCTCTGCATGTTCTGGTAATTCTGGATAGTTGTTAGCGGAACCTTTCAGCACGCTTACTACTAAAACAATCATTAGCAGGTCGCCACTTAGCATAGCAATATATTGTAGTTGGTGTCGGTAACCACATTGACAGCATGAGCGTCAAAAGCATCCCAAAGCTTACATAAGCCTCTTTTGTTGATAGATTCATTCTATTCTTCATTGACTAAACAATGAATCTCCCTATATAATTGGACTATCCTAATTTGATCTTCAATAGCTCTACCTTATTCCTCCCTTGTTTAATCAGACCTTGCTTTTCAAGTTTCTTCAAAATGCGAGATATCACGACCCTCGACGAGTGCAATTCATTTGCAATATCAGAATGAGATACATTAAGAATAGAATCATTTGTAACCCAGGCCTTGTCTTGCAAATACTTCTCGATGCGAGCTTCAAGACTATTGAAAACTAAAAGGTCAATCGATTTGAGCAACTCGTTGACACGATTATTGTATGTATCGAGAACAAAATTTCTCCAACTAGAAAATTCAATCATCCACTTCTCCATAAACTCCACTGGTACCATGATGATTTCACAAGTTGTTTCTGTTATTGCTCTGATCGTAGATTTAGTTTTCTTCGTACAGCAATTGAGTGTTACTGCGCAGGTTTCCCCAAACTCTAGGTAATAAAGCAACAACTCATCCCCTTCTACATCCTCCGTCATGACTTTTAATGAGCCAGATAGTACTATAGGCATATGCTTGATATCATCCCCTATTCCGATAATTTGCTTATCCGCCTCAATTGTCCTAATTCTACCATGATGACAGATACTTTTTATGAATCCAGGCTCAAAAAGAAATTCAAATTTCTCTTTCATCCGTTCCGAACAGTCTCTTTCCACCTCATTTTGAATCATACACTTAATACTTTATTTGTCAATGAATTACTCAGCGATTTCTCTTGCTGCAATAGCCTGCTTCAAGAAGTTCTTTAACATACGCATCTGTCTATTTCCTCTTCGCTGCCCTAAATAGGAAATCAAATATAATGTTGAAAACAACAAAACACATAGTGGAACCAACCATAATATTCCGTAGGAGTTCCCCACAAACCAATTAGCCATACCAATAATTGAAATGATACCTCAAGCAAAAACAATCAATGCATAAAAAAACATAGTCCAAATATTGGGACTCGGGCCGAAATATCCTCTGATAAACGTTTCATTTTCATTCATTTCATCTAATACTAATCTTAAGTAAGGTGACCAGTAATGTAAATCCTCATCTGCAGGACGCAATGAAAGATACTGGTCTGAAGCTACTTGTGATAGTACTAGAAAAATTCTTCTGATGCGCTGTTATATGATCTTGAATATCTTGAATATTGCCACTGACGGTCAATTCAAATCTAGGTCTTATTTGGAAGCTTTCAACGCTCATTGTACAGCACAATTTTTTAGAAAAACATATTGCAATCTTTCTATGTATTGAATTTATTCAAAAAAAGTATTACAACAAGGGTTAAAAATCAAATTAAAATTATTAATTTACTTTATTGTTGAAGGTATTTAATACTCAAAATAACTCTCCTACAATGAAACCATTACCTATCAGTCTCTTACTGGTTTTGTTTGTAATTTCATGTCAGCCTGAATCCGACATCGAATTAGACACTACTCTAGAATCTAGATTAATAAGTAATGCAGACAACCAATCTTTATCCTTCTTTCAGTTTCCAAAATCAGATGATCTAGAAGCAATCCCTCAAGATCCACTGAATCCACTAACGATTGAAAAAATCGAACTAGGAAAATTACTTTTTCACGAAACAGCATTTGCAAACGAAGGGGAATTCCCTATAACCCAAGGAACTTATTCTTGCGCAACCTGCCATCATTCTGAAGCTGGATTTCAATCGGGTTTAAGGCAAGGTATAGGTGACGGAGGCCAAGGTTTTGGTAATAATGGAGATCTAAGAACCAGGAATATGCAATGTGAACTTGAATTAATTGATGTTCAACCAATCAGAACATCTACGGCGATGAACACCGCCTATCAAGAGCTAATGCTTTGGAATGGGCAGTTTGGAGTCGGAGGACTAAATTCAGGTACCGAAGCGCAATGGACAGATGACACTCCCAAAGAGTTCAATAATCTTGGATTCCAAGGAATTGAAACGCAAGCGATTGCCGGAATGGGTGTACACCGGCTTAAAGTTGATCAAACCGCCATCGAAGAATATGGTTACAAAGCATTATTTGATGATGCCTTTTTAGAAGTTAACCAAGAAGAAAGATACACTAACACTACAGCTGGACTTGCGATCGCTGCATATGAAAGAACACTATTTTCTAATCAAGCTCCATTTCAAAGATATCTGGAAGGTGATCGAACTGCTCTAACTGACAATCAAAAGAAAGGGGCATTACTATTCTTCGGCGAAGCAGGCTGTGTTTCATGTCATTCGGGGCCAGCCTTAAATGGAATGGAATTTCATGCACTTGGAATGAAAGAATTTGAACCTAGTGAAGTATTCACATACAATACAGAAGATCCTACAAAACTAGGTAGATATTCATTTACAAAAGTTGAATCTGATAAATACAAATTCAAAACTCCGCAGCTTTATAACCTTCGTGATGTAACGTTTTATGGACACGGCGCATCATTTGAGAGTTTGACTGATCTTTTATGGTACAAAAACAAAGGAATTCCTGAAAACTCAGAAGTGGACAGACAGCAATTAGCTGAGGAATTTAGCCCTTTAGGACTAACCCACGAGGAGATACTGCAACTCGAAGATTTTATCCTTAATGGACTATATGATCCAGATTTGGTGCGTTATGTACCGTCAGAATTACCTTCTGGCAACTGTTTTCCCAACAACGATATTCAGAGTCAGATTGATCTTGGTTGCAAATAAGCACTAGCAAGAATGTAGTCAATAATCAGTGAACGGACATCCGGTCTTTTTGATCAATAAGCTTGGAATTCTTCATTTTGATTTTTGGTCAAAGTCGAAGAACCATTTAGAAACACAGCCGTTTCTTTTGTATGAGCACAGCAATCAAACGTATAATACCACTTCAATTTCCTTGGCAAACGGAGGATCCATTTTTATTTTGTGTACATCACAGGGATGAATATCCAAAAGCTAAGCCAGACATGTCACCGGACGCGTCACTAACTGGACGCGTCATGGGTAATGATTTTGTTGTAAAAGATGGTTGGAGAATGTATCATGGACGAAAAGTACCTGGATTTCCACACCATCCTCACAGAGGATTTGAGACTATAACGATTGCCGAGGAGGGTTTCGTGGATCATTCCGATTCACTTGGTGCAGCTGGGCGATTCAGTGAAGGTGATGTTCAATGGATGACAGCAGGCAAAGGAGTCTTGCACTCTGAGATGTTCCCCCTATTGCGAGAAGATCACAAAAACACGCTTGAGATTTTTCAAATATGGCTTAATCTTCCAGCAAAAAGCAAAATGGTTGAACCCCATTTCAAAATGCTGTGGAACGAAAAGATTCCTGCTATCAAGCACCATGACGAAAATGAAAAGACAGCTTCAATTAAACTAATTGCGGGAACATTGGGAGATAACAGTGCACTAAAGCCAACCCCATCAAGTTGGGCCGCTGATCCAAAAAACCAAGTTCTAGTTGCGAGACTTGACATGGAGGCAGGCGCAAACTACACGCTACCTGCTGCGTCAGAAGGTATTAAACGAACAGTCTATTTCTATCATGGTTCTGGCCTAAAAATCGATGATCAAAATATACCTTTCTATCATGCTGTCGTAACAAGTGCTAATCAAGAAATTCAGCTTACGGCTGGTGCTGAGTCGTGTAAAGTACTGATTCTACAAGGAAAACCTATTAATGAACCCGTAGCTCAATACGGACCTTTTGTTATGAATACAAAAGCGGAAATCGAAAAAGCTTTTGACGATTATCGGCAAACTGGATTTGGAGGCTGGCCATGGCCGGAAGATGAAATGGTCCATTCTAAGGAAAAAGGTAGATTTGCATTACATGCTGACGGAACCGTAGAGGAACCGAAGTAAATTAAATTGATTTTTTGTGTATTCATAAAGGTCTAATTTAGCAACATAGCAATTACCAATTATTTGCTTCCCAGTATTACAACCTAAAGACAACTTCTAGATTATCTATATAATCCCGTTTGCTATCTAAATACTTATAAATGTTCATAAAATTCTTTATTTGGTTAATGGGTAGATACCTTAATCTGATGTCTATCATTGTTCCTAAATATGCGGCAAAAAAGGGATTCGAAGTTTTCTGCTCGCCATTCAAGATCAAATTAAAACCTAAGCAAGAAGAATTTCTTGAAACAGCGGATAAATCTAGTTTTTCAGCGGAAGGAGTTGAGCATATACAGGTTTACAAGTGGGGTAACGGATCAAAAAAGCTACTACTGCTACACGGTTGGCAAAGTCATACATTCCGATGGATCAAATATATTTTTGCATTGAAGGATCTTGACTACACAGTCTACTGCTACGATGCCCCTGCTCATGGAAATACATCAGGTAAAATAGTTAATGTACCCTTATACGAGAAGACTCTCAAAGGCTTTACCGCAAACTACGGACCAATGGACTTCTATGGAGGTCATTCCTTAGGAGCCTTTACACTTCTGTATGCTTGCTACACTGGCACCATAAAACATGCCAAAGGACTTGTAATTCTGGGCTGTCCTGGTAATGCGCAAGATTTCGTCGATGTGTATCAAAACATGCTTGGACTTTCGAAGAAAACTATGTATCTTATTACAGAACGATTTAAAACCTTATACGACCAAACACCTGACTACTTCACTTCGGCAAGGTTTGTCAGCAAAGTGCGTTTTCCCGGCTTGATTATTCACGATAGAAACGACAAAGAAGCTCCTATTCACTACGCAGAATCCTTAGCTAAGAATTGGTCTAATAGTAACTATATTGAAACAGAGGGATTCGGACATAAACTGCGTTCACCCGAGGTTGTTGATAGAACCGTTAATTACCTCGAAGAACACTATGCTAATGTGTAATTTTCAATTTTGAAGCTCCAAGGAAATAAAAAAGAAGTTCCCCTTTCTAGGAACTTCTTTCTCAAACCCTTTAACTAATTTTGATCTTCAACTATGATTGTTAAAGATCAAAATCGGAGTCTTACTATATTTACTTATTGGACTATCAATTTGATTGTACTCATTTTATTGATCCCAGAAATTTGGATTGAATAAACTCCAGGAATTAAACCAATCTTATCCATTTCATACCTCTCACCTCGAATGTTATCAGACTTAAGCAATTGTCCCAACTCGTTGTAGACTTTTAATTGCAGTGTTTCGTTTGACGGGTTTTGAATATCAATAATTGCAGATGTACTCATAGGATTCGGACTAACTGCTAAGCTAATTTCTTGAATTTCTATGTTTGTGTTGTTTACTGGAGATTCAAAAGGATCACTCCATTTTTCATCAACAATAAATGACTCATCTGTTAAGGTCATCAAGAACGCTTTCAGTGCGTCTTTCTCATAGCTATTGAAATTGAATCCATCAGCAGGAATCAAAAAGTTCCAATCTGTTTCAACAACGTCTTCAGAGTAGAAATCAATCACATCATCCAGTGTTTCAAATCTTCCATCATGCATGTAAGGCGCAGTTAACGCAATATTTCTCATTGTCGGAAGTTTGTACAACCCGTCCATTCCCTCCAGCCAGTCACCAACTCCCTTATCAATGGGCTCAACTTCAAGACCATTATTGAATAAAAAAGGAAGCTCCATTACAATCTGATTTGATGTAGGATTTCCTGGGCCATTCATTCCAAATAAATTTCCTTCTACATGACATGTCGCACACGACTGTTGAAATAATTGCAAGCCATCAAACTCTTGTTGTGTAAAAGTGCTGAAATTGGAATCTGCAGCCTTATCGAATTTACTTTCAAACGTCACCATACTGCTTATAAAATGAACTAAAGATTCTACAATTCGCTCTTCTGTAATTTCATAATCTCCATAAGCTTTAATAAACAGATCCGGGTAGTAGTCCGTCATACTCATTTTCACTACAACATCCTCAATTACAGCTCCTACTTCATTTTCATCCTTCAGGGGAAGTCCTATCATTTCTGTCATATCACCAAACGACATATCCCAGAAAAATCCTACGTTATTGGACCAACCTAAATCATTTAAACTCATTGAATTTCGTTTTGTCAATGAACTTATTCCTTCGCTAAACGCTTTGTTCTCAGCAAAAGAGTTTTCTTGTTTGTGGCAAGAAGCGCAAGAAATGTTCTCCATGGCAGATAAGGTCTTGTCATAGAATAAAACTCGACCAAGAGTTGATTTGTCATCTGTCACAAAATCAAGAATCGTCGTATCAGTTTCTCCGTCGTATCCGGTTTCAATAGTATCATTACTAAAGTGACTAGGAAAAGTTATGTCTGAATAAGCAAATGGCTCTTCAGGTAGATCAGGCTGATCGTTAAATATGGTGAAAATAAAATTGCGAGATTGCGTTTTACTTTCTTCATCATACGCCATACTGATGAAAAATAGGACGGATGCAGATATGAGTAATATCGGAGTTAGTTTCTTTAGCATAGTTTCAACTTTTGTATGATTAGACGCTCAAAACATCCTAGAGGTTTGTGCTTTTTACAAAAGTATGACATAAGCAATCTAATGAATGCTGCGCTAACTACTAAAAAAGCGAATAATTATTGGAATGGCGCGAAAATGACAAATTAAAAAACCAAAGTTGATCAATATATTCGTTCTTGAATGGACAAATTGAGAATTATGCCAAATAATATTTCACAAAAAACACATCATACAACCAGGAGTTACTTGCGATACTCCTCATTAAACTCGGAATAAACTACAGTGTCGGACAATGCAACTTTGCAAATATGTCTTTTGTTCGTGAGCCAGTTTACCAAACTACGTCTATCCACATATGTTACTGTAATAGCTTTTCCTTCTTGAGCATCTAAAACGCTAGACAAAGTATGATGCTGTCCACCTCTATTGATATAATAGTCCAATTTTGAACCTTTTAGACCCATCCGAATATCCAATGTGGTTGCGTCTACCAATGCGCTATTTAACTTCGATATAATTGTGGAAGTTGGTTCATTTGCTACATCTGTGATCGGTCTAAATCCAAAAAGTACGATCAAAATGAAGCCAAGGATTGCACTAGTTTTCAGAATACTCATTACTCTATTTTTCATGATTATTTGTTCGTCTTGATCATTCTTAAAAACCTCAACGGAATAAGCGTATTGCATGCATAGACTAAATTCCTAGTAATCTCGACCCTTAAACCAATAATAAACCGGGATACCACCAAGTAAAATAATTAGACCTGCCCATGACTCACTAGGTAAGGAAATTGCTGTATTCACTACAAAAATCCCTGTTATCAGTACATACAAAGCGGGAAGAATTGGATAGCCCCATGCTTTGATTGGTGCATCAACCTTTCGACGTCTAAAAACAAAAATACAACTCGCTCCAAGCATCATAAAAAGAATATCCATAAAAGTCACAAATGTGATAATAGTCACAAATTTCTTCCAAATGAATATTAAAATTACTGCCCAGACAGCCTGTAAAATCATAGCATTTACCGGTGTACGAAATCTTGGGTGTACTTTGCTTAATCCCTTAAAAAAAAGTCCATCCCTTGCCATTGCAAAGTAAATCCTGGGAGCAGACATCGTATATATGGCAACAGTACCTGTGATTGATATAATCACCAATATAGCAATGTATTTTCCTCCTCCAGGAAAGTACGCTTCAAGTGCATCGCCCGCAACCCGCTCACTTCTCGCAATTTCTGAAAGCGGCAAGGCTTGCATATATGCATAATTAACAAGAACGTAGGCTACAGTAACTATTCCGGTACCAATAATCATCGCAAGTGGTATATTCCTAGAAGCATTCTTTGCCTCTTCAGAAAGATAACTTGTATGATGCCAACCCCCGAAAGACCAAAAAACACCAATGAGGGAAAGAAAGAATGCACTAAATAAGTTGGTGGGAATTGTTGACTCTTGAAGATCAATCAATTCTTTCATTTCCAATTGTGTAGTCGTCGCAAAGGCTATTAGAATGATCAATATTATTGCGACTAGTTTAGCTCCAGTAAATAAATTTGCTAGCCATTCGCTTACAGCTATCCCGAAAATATTGAGAATTGTCAAAAAGACCACCAATATGGCAGCTAGGACCGTTTGAAACCCATCTCCAATGTCGAAAAATAATCCAAGAAAATTCACCATCGCTATCGAAAGTGCAGCTAAAGCTCCTGTGTTTATCACTAACAGGATCACCCATCCATACAGAAAAGCTGGTAGATCTCCAAAAGCTTCTTTAATGTAAACATATACACCACCGCTTTTGGGAAACTCACTACCAAGCTCAGCGAAAGTCAAAGCTCCGAAAATTGAAATTATACCACCAAGTAGCCATACACCAAGAATTAAGCCGACATGGGGCATATTCTGAGTAACCACATTTGGAGTCAAGAAAATACCTGAACCTATACACGAACCGATTGCAATCATTGTCAATCCGTACAGACTTAATTTCTTCTTTAATTCGGACATCTAGAGATTTGTTTAGTTTGTTAGTTCTGAGAAATAGTCTATTTTGATAAGATTCTACAATACCAACAAACTTGGATTTGGACAAATCTTATTGCCTTACATTTCTATTTAATTTACAGATGAAAAATAGAAATTGCTGCTCCAAACTACTGAATTTTATTTACACTAGCCTAGCTTTTCTATGCTTTTGCTAAGTCACAAATACACAGTTTCAGACAATAGATCTACTAGGTGACCAGAAAGAGGTTGAACTCCCAATGAAATATGAGCAAAGATTCATAATTGCTAAAGTATTTCTTGACGGTGTTATTCCCCTTAACCTGATTTTTGACACAAGAGCGGAAAATACAGTAATCTTTGATCGTATTATGTTTGATCTCTTGGATATTCCATTGAATGGGACTATACTAATTCTGGGTGCTGATCAAAATTCATATGAGCTTGGTCACATCGCGAGACGTGTCCCACTTCAGTTTGAAAAGGGTCCAAAAAACAGCTATGGATCTAATAATTCTAGATGACCTGAATACAGAATTCGACAACCTAATTGATGAAGATATTGACGGAATCTTAGGTGCAAACTTTCTTTTAGGTGCGTTAGTTCAAATAGATTATGTGGGAAAAGTACTACGTATATATTCGACCAGATTTCTTTAAGAAACCTCGGAGCTTCAAAAAACAAGATTCTAGTATTGTTCGTCAAAGGCCGTTCATAGAAGCAAAAAATCTGTCTCAACGAAAGCGAGCCAGTGGATATTAATCTCTTGCTGGATACAGGAGCATCTATTCATCTGCTAATTGACGATTACTCACATCCTGATCTAATAATGCCGGACACAGTCATTGACGGAAGGATAGGAACAGTTCTAGGAGGTGAGCTTGGTGGATTCTAAGGCGCTATAGATCAAATTGACTTTCCTGATTATAGATTCTGAGAATTACCCGTCTATTTTCAAAAAACGGATTCAATTGCGCTAGCAAACGATTACGTCCTTAACAGTAGAAATGGAATTATTGGGAATCTCTTTTGGGAAAGGAATAAACTGATAATCGACTACAATGAATCCAAATTATACTATAGATCACGAAAGAGAATGAATAAGCCTTACAGATTCAACAAAAGCGGATTGGTTGTATTTGCAGTAGGGCATGAGTTGGATGAATATATTGTAAAGCAAGTATTTGAAGGTTCAAAAGGTGCAGAAGGAGGAGTACAAGCCGGAGATGTGATACGTCGGATTAATTGGGTTCCACACTTCTTTTTGAATATTGGGGTGATCAATCGTATTGTGACTGCAAAAGAAGGCAAAAAAATCAAGCTGATAGTCAATAGGAGTGGCAAACGAGAAAAAATGAAATTTAAGTTAAACCAGCGCAAAATTGATAAATCAAGGATCGTGAATAACGAAAATTAGTTGAGGAAGTCTGAATAATGGCACCTCAAGCTGAAAAAGGACTGAAATTATTTGTTTGAACGTCAAAGAGTTCCTAATTTTGCGCTCACATTTTTTATTAATTTTAACACATATAAACATGTTTGCAATAGTATCAATAGCTGGTCAACAATTTAAAGTTGAGGAAGGTCAAGAACTCTTCGTCCACCAGTTAGATGCGGAAGATGGTGCAAAGGTTACATTTGACCAAGTACATCTAATCGCTGACGGTAAAAAAACACAAGTCGGTGCTCCAACTCTAAAAGCTAGCGTTTCTGCTACAGTAATGGGTAAGCAAAAAGGAGACAAGGTTGTTGTTTTCAAGAAGAAAAGAAGAAAAGGTTACAAAGTGAAAAACGGTCACAGACAGTCTTTTACACAAATTAAAATTGATTCAATTTCAGCGTAAGCTGTTACAGTTTACCATTATTAAATATTAAAATCGTTAAATCATGGCACATAAGAAAGGTGTAGGTAGTTCGGATAACGGAAGGGACAGTAACAGTAATAGACTTGGAGTGAAGCTTTTTGGAGGACAAGCAGCAATAGCTGGAAACATTCTTGTTCGTCAAAGAGGTACAAAATACCACTCTGGTTTCAATACTTACATGGGAAAAGATCACACAATCCACGCAAAAGTAGATGGTATGGTACAGTTTTCTAAAGGTAAAAAGAACAGAACAATCGTGAATATCGTTCCTGCAGAAGGCGGTGTTGCAACTGCTCCAAAAGCAGCTAAGGCACCAAAAGCAGAAGCAGCTCCAGCTCCTAAGGCAGCTAAACAAGAAGAGGAGTAAAATATATTTCACTAGAGATACAAAGCCCTTTTGAATTAATTTTCAAAAGGGCTTTTTTATTGTCATCATATATCCCGCATTATTTATGTCGAAACTATGAAAAGCGTTTCAACCATCCAATAATTTTTTGAACGCGAGGACTATACGGTGGATAAATGAATTTTATTGACATAAAGCTACGCTTGACTACAGCTCGTTCATTGCTAAATTCTAAGAACCCGTGCAAACTGTAAGCTTTACCAATTCCACTATTATTTACACCTCCAAATGGAACACTAGGTATGGCCGCACCTAGCAGAAATTCATTTACGAGCGTACCTCCAGCCGATGTATTATTGGTGAAGTACTCGATATTTTTTCTCTTGGAACTAAGGATATACATACTCAGTGGCTTCTCAAGTCTATTGATCTGTTGAATCACTTCGTCGTTACTCGAGTAGTAAATTACAGGGAGGATGGGTCCAAAAATCTCTTCTTGCATCAGCTTCATGTTACTATCTACATTAATAACGATTGTTGGACTAACGTATTTTGACTCAACATCAACTTTCCCTCCGACGATAACTTTGGCTCCTTGAGTCACGGACTCATTTATCAACTCCTCAAGTCGCTGAGTATGTTTTGTAGAAATAATCCGAGCTAAATCCTCTGATTGTTTTGGTTTTTCTCCGTAAAATTTCTCAATCACACGTTTAATCTCTTTTTCAAAATCAGCACGCTTACTTTCATGAACCATGACATAGTCAGGTGCGATACAAGTTTGTCCCGCATTGACAAATTTCCCCCATGCAAGCCTTTCGACCATTTTGGGCACATTGGCTGATTCATCTAGCACACAAGGAGACTTTCCTCCTAGTTCAAGGGAAACGGACGACAATGTCTTGCTGGCTGCTTCCATTACGATCTTTCCTACAGCGGGCGAACCAGTAAAGAAAATATGCCCCCATTTCTTATTAAGCATTGCAGTCGTTATAGATATTTCACCTTGAAAAACTCTGACTTCTGCTGGCTCAAACAACTCGTGAAACATCTTTTCAATAAAAGCGGAAGTTGTAGGAGTTAACTCACTAGGTTTCAAAATCACTGAACAGCCAGCTGCAATAGCATACAAAGCAGGATATATTGAAAGGAAAAACGGATAGTTCCACGGAGCAATTACTAGAGCTTGCCCTTTGGGTTCAAATTTGGATTTCGCATTTAGACCAATGAATTGAATTGGAACAGGGTGCGAAGAGTTTCGCATCCACCGATGCAAATTTCGCTTTATCTCTGTAATATGCGAAAGTGTTGGCACTAGTTCAGTCACTCTAACTTCAGCGGTGGGTTTACCAAAGTCTTGGTACATCGCTTTACATAAAAGTTCTTGATTCTCTTCGTTTGATAAATACACTCTAATTCTATCGATAGCCTTTATTCGCTCTCGCGCAGAACGATTCTTTAATGTTTGCAGATTATTCTTCTGAAGTGAATATATACGATCAAGTTCTGGAAACTTACTTGCATTCGTATTGTGATCTTTTTGAGTTGGGGATTGCGCTATTTCTGACATGATAAATGTAAGCTTTGATAAAAAAGGAATGACGGTTAATGACACTTGATGTAAATCTAAACCTTAATTCAAGGGATTTAGTTTTATCTAAAAGGTAGTAAGATAATTTCAATGAGTATCATTGAATTCCATAGCACAGAAACACGGTAGGAGTTACTACTTACCGACGCGCTACCTTTTCGAGCAAATTTTTCAGTTCAAGATATATCAGATTTCCCTTCAAGAAGCTCTTGAGGTATCACGTGAGCGACAACACCGTCTCGATTAAGAGCAAATAGGCGTGCATAACCTAGTTCTATTCCATATGCTGCTTCTCCCAACATACGTCCGTTAGTCAACGCTGGAAATTCAATGCCCTTTGCTTCTGCAAGCACTTTTGCATCAGTCTTTCCTTCGTCTGCAAAACTGATAATCTGCAATCTATCCGATTCTTCGTTGTGCAAAAGATTTAAAGAAGCTATTTACGCCAGACAGCTAGGACAGTCACCATTCTACAAGTAAACAAAGACTACCTTGCCTTTGTAATTTTGCAGAAAATGCTAGCTTCCATCGATATCATTTGCTAGAAATGGCATAGGCTCTTTGTCCTCAAAAGACATAATCATATCTTTTGTCGGCGGACTGAAAGCATCAAATTCAACCTTGAAAAAAGATGATTTCTGTGCTCGAATACTACCTATGAAACACATTGTCACAACTAATACTAAACTATATGGTATAAGGTTGAAATTCATATTACATGTTAGTTTTCTACAAAAACTAATCTACGTTTATTAGACTTAAGAAAGTGAACATTGAGTCAACTTTAACATCACAAATTTCCAGAATTCTTTCTCGGTTATGATTCTCCATGGGATTATCTATCCACACCGTCTTCATACCTAGATTTCTTCCAAATTCAATGTCAGAAAGTGTATCGCCGATCATAACCGACTTTCGAAATTCGATTTCTGGAAAATCATTCTGTGCATCAAGCGCCATTCCTATATTTGGTTTTCTTCGGGGTGATTCATACACTGCTAGTGAAGGTTCATAATATACCGCATCGATCTTCCCATCATAATACTCCAACACATCAATCATTCTATAATGAATATCCTTCAGATCTTCGTGTGTAATTAACTCCTTATCTATCCCTTGCTGGTTCGTCACTATTATCAGTCGTCCAAAAAGCTTGGTGAATCCATGTATTGCTTCAATGGCTTGCGCCAAAAAACGAAACGACTCCCACTTTTCGATGTAGCCTACAGCACGCTCATTGATGGTCCCGTCCCTATCCAAGAATAAGGTCCAACTAGGATCAATGCCCCACTCCCGTATTTGCGATCTATTGTTCACCGAAAATCTCTTGTTCTACTAATTCGCATATTATATGACCAATCAACATGTGTCCTTCTTGTATTCTCGGAGTATCCGCAGAAGGTACCTTGATCATATGATCACAAAGTTCTTCCAAAGGCGATTCTTTACTGCCTGTAAATCCCACGCAGATTATACCCATCGCTTTGGCCCGTTGACACGCATTAATTACGTTTTGAGAAGTCCCACTCGTCGACATAGCGAAAAGTACATCACCAGAATGTCCTTTGGCTTCCACAGCTCGTTCGTAGATTGTATCGAAATCATAATCGTTTCCTACAGCGGTCAAATATGATGTATTGACATGAAGTGCTTCTGCGTCTAAAGGTTTACGATTGAGATAGAATCGTCCCGAGAATTCTGCAGATAAATGCTGAGCATCAGCTGCGCTTCCTCCATTACCGCAGAGCAGAAGTTTTTTGCCGGATTGAAACCGCTCGACTACAAGTGAGATCACTGCTTTGACTTCAGCCATCAATTCAACATCATAAAGCAGATTATTGACCATCGCTTGATGTTCCTCTATTCGTTTTACAATCATAGACTCATTGATTTTGATAATAAAAGTAAAAGCGATTTGCTAAAAATTATCCAACAAACTACGCTCATAATTAATCGAACTCGATACCTTGCGTCAGTGATGTGCAGCAGCAGGC
The DNA here is from genome assembly GCA_943788055.1 of uncultured Saprospiraceae bacterium. GTDB lineage: Bacteria > Bacteroidota > Bacteroidia > Chitinophagales > Saprospiraceae > JAHDFB01. The sequence goes on along the minus strand of CALSOU010000012.1, from coordinate 201,757 downwards.
GAAAGTATGTAGCCTGGCCCGATAGGGCTGAGCAGACTTTCGAACTGCGGAACGTAACGCCCCGACGCCTAAACCTTTTACCTTCTAAAAAAAATCTCTCCATTATTGAATTCCTAGCACCTTATGAGTCTGCACAGACAATTTCCATTTCGGATTGGCCCTTATATAACGGATAGCAGAAGAGGTATAGTCTTCAACTTCCTCGCAATCCATAGGTTGTAAAAAGTGATAATCGAATGCCCAGTCAGCAAATCTTTCTGGCTCCATACCAACCTGTGGATAAACTAATTTCAGTTCATTCCCAGACTGAACTATCAGATTGGTGCCAGCTTTTGGACTCATGCAAACCCAATCTATACCTTCAGGTAATTCTATTGTTCCATTGGTTTCAATAGCAATGTAACAGTTTTCTTTATGCAAGATATCAACCAGTTCTTTATCCAGCTGTAACGCTGGTTCTCCACCTGTAAATACAATAAAACATGTTGAGTCGTCAGGCCATAACGAACGAATCTGCTTCACAAGCTCTTCTCCGCTATATTTACCACCAAGTTCCCCGTCTGTTCCGACAAAATCTGTATCACAAAACTGACAAATAGCCTTGTGTCTGTCTTCCTCTCTACCACTCCATAGGTTACAACCAGTAAATCGACAAAATACCGCCGCATGACCAGTGTGAAACCCCTCGCCTTGCAAAGTGTAATAAATTTCTTTGATTTTATAAGCCAATCTTAAGCAATTTTCTGCCGCAAAGATAAGGCATAGAACCCTATCTAATGGACAAAAGCTACGGATGCAATAAAAATCTGTCAAAATATTCAAGCAATTACCGCCGTTATGCTCATGAATGTAGAGCTTATTTGGATTGTACACATTGTAAAAAGAGCTCTCTGACTCAATAAGAACGGACAATTGACTAATAAAAAATCCGTGTAAAAACAAGTATCATCTTTCTTTGTCAATCATATTAGAAAGAAGATAGATGCAATACGTGAATTTTGCTAATTTTGCGATCTATGCATTTCATATATCCTCAATTATTATGGGCTCTTGGCTTGTTAGTCATCCCTATCATTATACATCTTTTTTACTTTCGAAGATTCAAGAAGGTCTACTTCTCTAATATTCGTTTTCTACAAGAAATCAAGCAAGAAACTAGCAGCAGAAATAAAATTAAGAATCTCCTTATTCTATTGATGCGGTTGCTAGCAATTGCATGTTTGATCTTTGCATTTGCACAACCTTTCATAGCTAGTAACTCTAAAGCAAAAAGTGGTACCAAAGGCGTTTCTATATATGTCGACAACTCCTTTTCGATGAGTGCTGAATCAGATGACGAATCCATCCTACAATTAGCTAAGAAAAAAGCTATACAGATTTCTGAAGCTTGCGGAGAAACAGATAAAATCCAAGTGTTCACTTCTGATTTCGAGGGTCAGCATCAACGGTTTGTATCTCAAGAAGAAGCACGTGGTTTCATCGATCAGATATCAAGTTCTCCTTCTGTTCGAAATCTGTCATCAGCAGTAAATCGGGCCAAACAGGCGATGAAAACAGAGGCCTTTGACAACAAAATAATCTATTTGATTTCAGATTTCCAGACTTCGATTTCTGATACTTGGGAATCCGATTCTGCCTATACAATCAATCTCATTCCTCTACAAGCTGTTAAAGAGTCAAACGTAAGTATAGATTCTGCATATATTGAATCAGGTGTAGCTATTACGAACCAAGCCAACTTGATGAAAGTGGTCTTGAACAATCATAGCGATGAAGATGCAGAAAATGTTCGGCTTACTATGAATATTGATGGGCAGGAAAAACCAATGGGTTCGTATGATTTAAAGGCAAACAGGAAAATAGTAGTTAATGCAAGTTTCTCTCCAAACAAGGCAGGATGGCAAGAGGGAGCACTTAAAATCACAGACTTCCCTATTGTGTTCGACGACACGTACAATTTTAGCTATTACGTGAATGATAACGTCAACATTCTTTCCATCAACCAATCTGGTCAAAACAGATACGTCGAAGCAGCATTAAGAAACATAACGTATTTCAACCTTCGAAATATGTCGATTGGACAAATAAAATACGATGTTTTTACTGAGCAAGATCTTATCATTTTAAATGACGTGCAGAAGATTTCCTCGGGAATCAATAATGAGTTAAAACAGTTTGTCAACAATGGTGGAAATCTACTGATATTCCCTTCAGCTAATGCTGACAAAACCTCATTTAATAACTTGCTGGCATCATTAAAAACGAACACTTTAAAGGAATTCACTACCGCTCGAAAAGAAGTAAAGACAATAAACACTAATGAATTTGTTTTTGATGGTGTGTTCGAAAGTCGACAATCATCAAACCTGAGGCTTCCGATTACCAATGGCCAGTATAATCTTAGCAGCTTTCAGAACACATTGAAGACAGCCCTTTTAAGCTATCGAGATGGTACTGACTATATTACCAAGTCTCAACTAGATCTTGGGTATGTATATTTATGCGCTGCGCCTTTGGATCCATCTAAGAATGACTTAGTTAATAACGCCGAAATATTTGTTCCAATGATCTACAAAATGGCTCTATCAAGAGCCGACAGATCTAGATTAGCATATACAGTAGGTAGGGATCAAGTACTTATGACTGATGCCGTTAGAAAATCTGCAGAGCAAAATTTTTTAATGACCGGACCCCGTGAATTTATACCTGGACAGTTTAATAATGGTAAACAGACAATGCTCGACCTTGGAAATCAAATCAAGGAATCAGGGTTCTACCAATTGGAACTTGATGGTCAAAGTAAAGGTCTCTTTGCATTCAACTACGACCTCCAGGAGTCGGCCTTAGATTATTATTCAATTGATGAACTAAAAGATCAATATAGCGGACAGGTGAATATATATAGCGCAGGTTCAAATGCCGATTTTACGCAATTAATCAATGAAAAAGAATCGGGTGTTCGATTATGGCGTTGGTTTTTGTTAGCTTGCTTACTATTCTTACTTTTGGAACAACTATTCATCAGACTGCTAAAATAGATGTCTTAAAATTACTTGACTAAAAACAATAACGACTAGACTAACAAAGCTCATGCGATACTTGATCAAAAATGCAAAAATTGTCACTCCAGAGAAAGTGAGTCAGCGAAAAGATATTCTAATTGTCAACGGAGTAATCCAGCAAATTGCAAGGAATATCGAAGATACCAAAGCACTTGTTATCAGTTCGAAAAATCTGCACGTTGCTATTGGATTTTGCGATGTAGGTACATTTGTGGGAGAACCAGGACTGGAAGAGCGGGAATCTTCCGACTCAATCTCTCATTCAGCGGCAAAAGGTGGCTACACGGTATTAGCTCCTTTCCCAAATCTACAGCCAGTGATCGACAACAAGTCATCTGTACGTTTTGTGAGGGAATGCTATGTGGATAGTCATCTCGAAGTATACCCTATTGGTGCGGTCAGCAAAGGTTCAAAAGGGCAAGATATCGCCGAGATTCTTGATATGCATGAGCATGGTGCCATTGCTTTTTCTGATGGAAATCAAAGCATACAAAATACAGGCCTATTACTTCGTGCCTTACAATACGCAAAAAAGATAAACACTCCCATAATTCAATGCTCAGAGGAGCAAGCTTTGTCTAAAGATACATACATGCACGAGGGTGCGACATCGACATCCCTGGGGTTAGCTGGGATGCCTTCAGATGCTGAGGCAATAATGGTCAAACGTGATATAGACCTTGCTAAATATGCAGAAGCAGATATTTGCCTTCATAATATTTCGTGTAAAGATTCAGTGCAGAGTGTCAAGGATGCCAATAAAAAAGGTAAGTTCGTTTACGCTTCAGTGCCCGCCATGAACCTCATTCATATCGACGAAGAGCTACACGATTTTGATACGAACCTAAAAGTAATTCCTCCTGTAAGGGGTAGGAAGGATCGAAAAGCACTAGTAAAAGCTGTAAATACTGACAGAATTGATTTCATTGCAAGTAATCACCAGCCTGTAGACCTAGAACATAAAGATCTCGAGTTTCTAAGGTCATCTTTTGGGGCTAGTACTTTAGATACCGTATTTTCCAGCCTTCTAACTTTTGTAGCGGAAGAAATTTCGCTGAGTAAGTTAGTCGAAAAACTATCCTATGGTAGTCGAAAAGTTTTGGGATTGGCAATCCCAAAAATCGAAGTTGGTGAAGTTGCAGACTTGGTTGTTTTCGACCCTTCATCTAGTTGGGAAGTTACTACGTCCAGTATTTTTTCAAAATCGAAGAATAATCCCTACATTGGTAAGACTTTAAACGGAATCGTACATGCCGTTTTTCAGAAGAAAAAAGTTGTACATCTAACTAAAATTTAAAGAAATGCTTGAGAAACCAGCTGTAAAGAACGGACTCCTATTAGCTGCTGTATGGATTGTGGTGTATGCAGTAATGTATTTCATTAATCCTGAACTGCTATTCAATACAGGAATAAGCTTTGCTATTTCCTCTCTTGATACCAATTTACTTTATTCGTAAAGCGATATTTAGAGAGAGAGAGAAATCAACCGAGGGTGTACTAAGCTTGGGAGAAGGATTTGTTGCTGGAATTCTCGTCTATTTTATAGGTGCACTTCTTTATTTTGCGGTCCAAGGTATTCATATGTTCAATGATGAAAAATTCAAGGCTGACGGAGAAAAGAATATCAATGGGAGATGGCCTGAAAAAAACGATGCAGAAAGTATTTCAGTATACTAATATTCCTGAAGAAGAACAGGAAAAAGCGATTGCAGAATTAAAAGTTAATCCTCCTACAATCAGTCCTTTTCAGATGGTGATTGGATTCCTGATCTCTCTCATTTTTCCAGGAGCAATCATTGCAATTATAGCTGCAGCAGCACTTAAAAAAGGCTAGAATATGCAAATTTCTTCTTATCATTCCATTACTCAACGAAGAAGAGTCATTGCCCGAGCTACAAGCCTGGATTGATCATGTTATGCAAGCCAATCAGTTTACGTATGAGACGCTTTTCGTTGACGACGGAAGCACTGATAACTCGTGGGAAGTAATTAAATCATTACAAGAGAAATATTCAACTGTACGAGGAATTAAATTTCGACGAAATTACGGTAAATCTGCAGCACTAAATCAAGGTTTCCTTGAATGTAATGGTGATGTCGTTATTACAATGGATGCTGATTTACAAGACAGTCCCGATGAGATTCCTGAGTTATATCGAATGATTACCGAGGATGATTTTGACTTGGTTTCTGGCTGGAAACAGAAAAGATTTGACCCGATCACAAAGACACTTCCTACTAAATTATTCAATGCTGTGACTCGCAAAATGAGCGGTATAGAACTGAATGATTTCAATTGTGGATTAAAAGTATACAAAAAGAAAGTTGTTAAAAAGTATTGAAGTATACGGAGAAATGCATCGATACGTACCTGTTATCGCTAAATGGTCAGGCTTTAAGAATATTGGTGAAAAAGTTGTTCAACATCAAGCTCGTAAATACGGAACAACAAAATTTGGTTTATCAAGATTCATAAATGGATTCTTGGATCTCGTTTCAATATTCTTTATCGGAAAGTTTGGAAAGAGACCCATGCACTTTTTCGGTGCTATAGGCACTATCCTTTTCGCTCTAGGATTTTGTAGTGCACTTTTTATCGGATTAATGAAAATCATTCGTTTAAACCAAGGCAACCTAACTACACTAGTTACTGACAATCCCTTTTTCTACATTTCCCTAACTTCGATTGTTCTAGGAACTATGCTTTTTCTTGCGGGATTTTTAGGTGAATTAATTGCCCGAAATTCAGGAGACAGAAATAAGTACCACGTTGAGGAAAGACTCTAAAAAATACTTAAAATAATAGTTGTCATATTTTTGCATATGTTCCTCTTGTATTAGGTCGGGTTAATAGTTGATTTTCGTACATTTGTCATATAGTATTTTTATTTAATACTTTAGACAAACAACATTCTGATCAACGTCAGTCTTTCAATATTCTGTTGCTTTGATCATTCAACTTATACTAATATAAAATGAAATATCATCTGATTTCTGGAGGCTGCGGATTTGTGGGTAGAAATATGGTCAAGCGACTCTATAACACAACTGAAGATCGCATAATCTTCATAGACAATCTTCTAGTCGGCAAGCATCCTAGTGAATGGCTTCCTCAGGAAAAGACTGGAAATATCGAGGATATTGAAATTTTTGGAGATGATCATAGACTGTTTTTTATAAAGGACGATTTCCGAAATCTTTTAAAAAAAATGACTGAAGATGATCGCTATCTTCAGAAAACATACGGTTTTGAATTTGACAAATTTAGTGATGTATTCCACTTTGCTGCTATCGTAGGTGGCCGAGCTGTAATAGACGGTGACCCGATGATGGTAGCACAAGATTTAGCTATAGACGCGGAATTCTTCTACTGGATTTGTAGACACAAACCTGGCAGAGCGCTCTACCCTAGTTCAAGTGCCGCTTACCCAATTAATCTGCAGACCGAATCTCACTCAATTGCATTAAGCGAGTCAGATATTGATTTCAATAACATGGGGCAGCCTGATATGACATATGGTTGGTCAAAACTTACAGGAGAATTTCTAGCTAAAATTGCAGCAGAATATTATGGCGTTTCAGTCCTTTGCATTCGTCCATTCAGCGGCTACGGAGAAGATCAAGATCTCACTTATCCTATTCCTGCAATTGCGCAACGTGTGGCAAGACGAGAAGCTCCTATGGAAGTTTGGGGAACTGGAAAACAAGGTAGAGATTTTGTCCACATCGAAGACGTGATGGATTGTATTTTCCTAGCAATGGATCATATTTCTGATGGCTCGGCAATAAATATCGGTATGGGACGTCTGACAAGTTTTATTGAAATTATAGATGTCTTGACAGATATTGCTGGTTACAAACCCGAGATCAAGTGTCTTCTAGACAAACCAGTAGGTGTTCACTCAAGATATTCCAACATGGACTATGTACATAACAAGCTGGGGTGGACAGCTAAGATCTCTATGGAAGAAGGCATGCGTAGAATGTATGAAGCAGCGTTAGTTCGTGAAAAAATGCTTAAATGAGAAGAATTGTTTGTTTTGGCCCTGGCCCTAAGTTCAAAGGTGGTATATCAAATTACAATACATCTCTTGCAAAAGCACTTGACAAGAGAGGAGACTGTGAAGTCCATATAGTTTCATGGACCAACCAATATCCAGCGATTATTCCTCGTGAATTTGTAGATAAATCTAGTAAGACAGATCTTCTTGAAGGCACCAATATCCAAGTCAAGTACATTACTAATTATAATAATCCAGCCAGTTGGAATGCTACAGCTAGGTACATAGCAGATCTAAAACCTGAAATCGTCATCATACAATGGGCAATTGCAATTCAAGGTTTACCACTCTCACGTATAGCTAAAAAGCTTAACAAGTACTCTGACATCGAGGTAATTTTCGATCTACACTTTGTAATCCAAAAAGAAAACTCAAATATTGATCGATACTTTACCAAGCTTGCTATCAAGCATGCTGATACATATCTCGTACATGCACTAAAAACAAAGTACGAGCTTGATGAACTCTTCCCCGACAAAACTTTCAAGTTGAATGAAACTGGAGAACGGGTAGGTAACTTTCAAGAGAAGCTGGTCATAAAGTTGTATCACCCAATTTATGATTTATTCAAACCAGACCCTACGTTTGATCCTGTAGCTTTCAAGAAAGAGCACAATCTAAAAAAACATGTGTTTTTATTTTTCGGATTTATAAGGAAGTATAAAGGCCTACATCACACTATTCGAGCGTTTGCTAAAGTAGCAGAAAAACGAGACGACGTAAGTTTGCTAATCTGTGGAGAATCCTTTTGGAACACACTTGATAATAAGAAACTATCTACCAAGGTCAAGTCCTTCTTATTCTCACTAGCTAAAGGTGCATTTTTAAAGAAAAAGGATGATGAAGGTGAGTACAATCCGCTTGCACTTATTGATGAATTAGGGATTGCCGACCGTACTATGCTTGTGAATAAATTTGTACCTAACGAAGAAGTACCTCAGTATTTTCAAGTAAGTGATGCGGTAGTATTGTTTTATGAATACGCAACACCTTCAGGAATCGAGTCTCTATCTTATAATTTCAAGAAACCATTACTAGCAACTGCGGTAGGACACTTCCCAGAAACAATTGACGATGGTTTCAATGGTTATTTAGCGAAAGCTGAGGACGTCGATGATATGGCAGCTGTTATGGAGAATTATCTAGACAAACCTCTTGACCCAGAAAATGTGAGCGTCAAGACGAAAGACATGAGTTGGGAGAACTACGCTAAAGCTATCTTGGCAGATCAAACATAGTCCGTATTTCCAAAAATTTAACAATTATCAAATAATGGCGAATATTATCTATGCCAAAGCTGTCATAGATAATACCGCGTCATTCGCTGTTTCGCTAGGCTCATCCCTCTCTCAAAGTTCGGGAGCCTATTATTCTTCATAAGGTGTTCACAATAATGGCCAGCTACTACCACTTTCGCAAAAAGGGACTCTCTCACTTTTACTATAAACGTTCTATAATTCCTGCAATTCCTTGACCACCTCCAACACAAGCCGTTACCATTCCGTACTTCTTATCACGTCTTTCGAGTTCATCCATAACTTGCGTTGTTAATTTGGCTCCAGTACAGCCCAAAGGATGACCAAGTGCAATTGCACCTCCATTCACATTTACGATATCAGGATTCAATCCAGCTTCACGAACAACTGCTAAAGATTGAGAAGCAAATGCTTCATTTAATTCTATAAGGTCGATTTCATTTAGCTTCATCCCCGCTTGACTTAGTGCCTTCGGAATAGCAGCACATGGGCCAATTCCCATATAAAGCGGATCGACCCCAGCAACTGCGCAAGATACTAATCTCGCTACTGGCTCGAGATTTAACTGCTTTACTGCTTTCTCGCTCATGACCAAAGCAAAAGCTGCACCATCTGATGTCTGTGATGAATTTCCTGCAGTAACGCTTCCTCCAGCTGCAAAAACTGCTCTCAATCGACTTAATGCTTCGATTGAGGTGTCTTCTCGCACTCCTTCATCTGTATCCATAATCCACTTTTTCTCCTTCCGCTGATCATCTTCAACAAATATTTCATGTACCTCTATCGGCACAATACTTTTTTGGAAGTATCCTTGGTTAATAGCATTTGCTGCTTTCTGATGAGAATTGAATGCAAACGTATCTTGATCTTCTCGAGAAACCTTGTATTTATTGGCTACTGCTTCAGCTGTCAGACCCATACCTATCAGATAATTGGGATTCTCTACAGCTACCTCGTAACTCGGAGCCAATTTATATCCTGTCATTGGAATCATTGACATGGTCTCAGTACCTCCTGCGATATAGATATCTCCCATTCCGGCAGCTATTTTACCTGCAGCGATTGAAATGGTTTCAAGACCTGAAGCACAATATCTATTTACAGTCATTCCAGGCACTGACTTACCTAAAGCTCTCGCCGATATCTGTCTACCAATTTGTAAACCTTGCTCCCCCTCTGGGTTTGCACAGCCAACTATAACGTCATCCACCATTGCTGGATCTAGCCCTGGCGTTTGTTCTACTAAATGTTTTATTACCCGCACCGCAAGATCATCTGATCTGAAGTTCTTGAAAGATCCACGATTAGCTTTTCCAACTGCGGATCTATATGCCTTTACTATATACATGTTTGCTCTTTTTAAAGTTTTTGAAATAAATTAGGATGCTATTCTATCTCTAATTTCTCAATGGTTTGTTCTTTTCCAACATATGTTGAATGCGCTCCATAGTTTTTACTTCCCCACATAGACTTAAGAAAGCTTCTCGTTCGATGTCAAGTAAATATTGCTCGCTTACTTGTTGCTTTCCTGACAGGTCACCACCGCACAGAACAGACGCTACCTTTTTTGCGATTAGTATATCATGTTCACTTGCGTAGTTACCGAGCTTCAAGCTATGAGCAGCTGCATATAACGCTGCCATACCTCCCTGTCCAAGGACAGTTACATCTTTTCTAGGTGTTGCTTGGACATATCCTTCGGATAGTCTAATAACATCCTTCTTTGCTTCAGAAATATTGCGATCAACATTTGTTACGATGCGATCACGACCTTTAGTTAGGTAACCTAATCCATATGCTTCAGGACCAGAAGTCGCAAAACTTGCCATCGCAATAGTCTTGAAACGTTCAATAAGTGACGGTATCATTACGTCACCCTCAAAAAAGCCATCACTAGCTCGCAAGGCAAATTCTTTGGTTCCACCTCCACCAGGGATAAGACCTACTCCAACCTCTACTAGTCCGATATAAGACTCAGCGGACACAACCGCAGCATCACAATGCATTAGAGTCTCACAACCTCCTCCGAATACATATCCTTGAGTTGCAACGACTACTGGCTTCGATGAATATCGACATCTCATAGTTGTATCTTGGAATAATTTCACAGCCATATTAAGCTGATTCCATTGCTGTTGGAATGCCATCATCCCAATCAACATCAAATTAGCCCCAACTGTAAAATGCTGTGCATTGTTTCCAATCACCATTCCGGTCCAATCACCTTCTTCCATGATCTCAATACATGCTTCCATTCCTCTCAATACCCCTTCTCCAATTGAGTTCATTTTGGAAGTGAACTCCAAACAAAGCACACCATCTCCAATATCATGAAGTGTTACCTCATCATTTTGAAATACAGCAGCTTTTTCGCGGTAAGCATCTAGTACTACATTTGATTCTGAGCCAGGAATGACTTCGTAGTCCTTAGTGTGTGGGTTATAACAAAGTCGCAGTCCATCTTGCAATTTGTAGAATTGATCATGACCTGCTTCGACCATTTCCTTCACCCAATCCGATACTTGCTCTCCTGCAGCTTCGGCTTTTTCTACTCCCTCTTTAACTCCAATCACATCCCAATACTCAAATGGACCTAATTCCCAAGCAAACCCTGCTTTTAGTGCATCGTCTACCGGATAGACAAAATCTGAAATCTCTGGAACTCTGTGAGAAACATACGCAAACATCGATAGTGTGCTACGTCTAACCAATTCACCACCTTTATCTTCTGCATTGAAGATCACTTTAAATCTTCTCCGCAAATCATCAACTTGTTTGGCAAGACTTAAGGAAGGCAGTTTTGGTTTCGAAGTAGGCTCATGTTCTTTCGATTCTAAGTTGAGGCCATTGATAATTGACCGTCCATTTTCATCGCGTTCTTTGGTCTTATGGTAGAAACCCTTGCCAGTCTTATCCCCTAGATAATTTTGTTCAACCAAGTAATTAAAGTAGTCAGGTATGCGCACCTCTTGCACCATCGTATCGTCTGGAGCATTAGCCTTCAAACCTTTCATTACCTTATCAATTACATCGATACCAACGAGGTCTGCTAATCTGAATGTACCAGTTTTGGGCCTTCCGACTGGTGGTCCAGTAATCTTGTCAACTTCAGAGATAGTCAAGCCAAGTTCCTCTGTTAATTCAAGTATCTTAGCTAGTCCGAATACCCCTACTCTATTGGCTAGAAATCCAGGTGTATCCTTACAGAGGACTGTTTTCTTTCCCAATACTACATCTCCAAAGTGCATAAAGAAATCTGTCACTTCAGAAGAAGTGTAAGAAGTAGGGATCATCTCCAATAACCTAAGATATCTAGGCGGATTAAAAAAGTGTGTTCCGCAAAAATGCGCTCGAAAATCATCAGAACGTCCCTCTGCCATCATGTGGATTGGTATACCAGATGTATTGCTCGTAACTAGAGATCCTTTACTTCTGTGTTCATCCACTTTAGCGAAGAGCGATTGCTTGATGTCAAGTCTTTCGATTACAACTTCCAATATCCAATCGTAATCTTTTATCTTATGTAAATCATCATCTAGATTTCCTACAGTAATTCGCTTAGCATAGTCTTTTATATACAAGGGAGCAGGCTTTGATTTTAATGCAGCTTGCAAAGAAGCCGCAGCTATCGAATCCCGCTTAGCTTTTGGTGCGTCATCCGCAATATCGCGAGGTACGATATCTAGCATTAATACATCCATGCCAACATTTGCAAGATGACAGGCTATGCCAGTACCCATCACCCCTGATCCCAAAACAGCTACCTTATTTACTTTTCTACTCATATTTTTCAGTTTTTACAAACGTATTCGAACTATTCCTTTTGTCTTGATCACCTTTAGTGATTTTTCAGCATTCCACAAAATTGATATATCTTCAACTTTATTCTATTACTCAGACTCTTAAAGGTAATTAGTTTTTATAATAAAAAAAGTTTTTTTGACTTAAAGTCAAAAAAATATCTATTTTTAAATAAACGAAATGAGAATGTATATATTTTAAAGATCTGCGCCTAACTAATTGTTCATAATTCTACTTTTACATCAACAATACCAGTTAAATATGTCCAAATTATTATTGACTAACATTTTAGATATCCAGCATCCGATTATTATGGCGCCTATGTTTTTGGTTTCCAATACTGCTATGGTAAAAGCTGCGCTAGATCATGGAATTACTGGTTGTTTTCCTGCGCTCAATTACAGAACGATTGACGAACTGCGAGCTGCTATCAAAGAAATTAAGGCACATAGTGACAAGCCTTTTGGTGTCAACCTAATTGTTAACAAATCAAACATCTATTACAAAAAACAACTTAAGGCTTGCGTAGAGGAACATGTTGATTATTTCATTACATCACTTGGCTCGCCTAAAGAGGTGATTGAAGTAAGCAGAAAACATGGAATCAAAGTATTTTGTGACGTTATAAATGTTGCGATGGCTCAAAAGGTGGAAGCGATGGGCTGCGACGCTATTATTGCTGTTAATTCGGAAGCAGGCGGGCATAGCGGTAATATACCGGGTCATGAGTTGATTCCTCTACTTTCAAAGTCTGTTGACATCCCTGTAATTTCAGCAGGTGGAGTTGCCACCTATGAACAATATAATGAGCGCATGAATATGGGAGTTGCAGGTTGTTCTATAGGAACAATATTCATCGCTTCAGAAGAGGCTCCTGTTAGCAATGATTATAAACAAGCTTGCGTAGACTATGGAGCCAAAGATATAATCCATACAACTAAGCTATCAGGCACACCATGCACTGTAATCAAGACACCTTATGTCGAAGAAGTAGGTACAAAACAAAACTTCCTTGAGCGTATCACGAACAAGAACAAGAAGCTCAAAAAGTACATTAAGATGTTGATTTCAAAAAGAGGTATTGATTCTCTCAGAAAAGCGGCATTTAGCACGACTTATAAAACTGTTTGGTGTGCAGGACCAACTATTGAAGATGTGCATTCTATCCGACCGGTTGGTCAAATAGTAAATGAGCTTGTGCATCCTCAAAAAGAGCTTGTTGATAACTAAACCTATTTCTCGTCGATTATTTCAGAAGGTGGAAAATCCTCTCCTTCTTCTTGAGGCACTTCACTTGGTTTCGCTTCGATTTCGGAAAGAGTACGTAGTTTAGGATGTAGTTCTGACTTGTCATTAGGTCTTAACTCAGCATCCCATGAAAAGCCCTCCAATTTTATCTCATCATGGTTAACTTTTTCCATTGGGTAAAGATGGGCAACAGGTTCGGTCAAAAACTTGATATGGTCGAGTTGTTCTTCAAAAATAAAAACCATGGCCGTGCAGTCGGTTTTATTTACACCTATATATCCTTTGTTGTCATCCTGTAAATAATAGATAGATTGAGCATTTCCCGATACGATCATTGAATCAATCTTTCCGTCAGTAAAGAAAGCATTTGTGCGTTTACCTCGTATCTGATTGTAAAAGACTTCGTCGGTACTATTGATAATAAAACTCTTCGGAAAGAGATCTAGACGGTCTAATGATTCGCCATTGAAATACATGACAATTGTATCACCCTTAAATTGGCTTGTATCGCTCCACATGATAGGATCCTTATATAAAGTCAGTATCGAGTCCTTTGTATTATAAGCTAGTGAATCACATACTGCCTGAAAATCAGCGTTATAGACGCTCACTTTATAATATGCAGTCAAATAGTCAATTGTATCAGAGAGGTAGGTATAAGAAAGAACTGAGTCTTGATCATAACTGCTCAATGTGTCAAATGTAATATCTTGAAAACTATAAAGAGTATCTGCTACAATGTATAAGCTATCACTTCCGTCCATCTTTGCTCGCAGCAAGGCAGGTCCTTCTAGATTGTATGCTTTATTATAAGAACTTTGGGCCTGATCAAACTCTAGTATATCAGAATCTATTCGCACACCTCCCGATGTGTCTTGAAAAATCACTTCACCTGTTGCCCTTCCTGTCTTATCCAAAGATTCGATGTTATCAGCTTGTAGTTGATTAGAAGCACTATTAATCGTCGATCTACCTTCGCTACTAAAAAGCTTTGTCTTCTTGTTGTAGAAAATGACATCTGAACGAAGACGCTGCTCTCCATCAAGAACAAATGCATTGCCTCTAACTTCTACGTCACCATTTCTTTGGTTGTACTTGATGTAGTCTCCTTCCGCGTGGGCCGTTTCGCCCTGATAATAAGCATTCCCAATTAATTCAACGATCTTACCAACTCCGTCAGCTTTAATTGTATCAGCAATTGCGGTATCTTTCTCCCCCACATATCTTGCATTCTTCTTAAAGACGCCGTAATCTACATCTAAAAGAAAGTATCCCGCTTCACAATATACGTCTGCGGAATCAAGAACGATATTAGTAGGCCCTTTAAAAATTGCCTTGTTCAAATCTGTTCGATACAAAAGTGTATCGGCAAATAGCTGAAAAGCCGAATCAACAACGCTTACTTTTTGCGAGAAAATAGCAAGGTCCTCTGTGGTTCGAAATTCACCGCGTTTACTTTTAAGTTCAACCTCCTTGCTTCTTAGGATTGCCTTATCTGTGTAGTATGCAATGTCCGTTCGATCCTTATAATGTATATAATCAGAAAATAAAATCTCATCCTTACTCTGTACGTAAACTGATCCATAAATATCTGCTTCTTCTGTTTCAAGGTCATAGACCATACTATCTGCAAATACTTCTAAACTATCGTTTTTTAGCATACTCACATCGCCCCAGCCTTTCAAAAAATCATCATTTATTCGAGCTGTATCACAATAGAAGTAGCTCGAATCTTTTATTATCTGTACCCTCCCCTCTAGATATCGAAGAAATCCAGAATCAGTCTTTATAGTTCTCTGTAGATCGGCATAAACGATTTTGATTTTTTCGGAAGCTGAGGTATCCACATCTTGGGCTTTCGCCAAAAAGGGCAAGACAAATACCAATAATAATGTAGCGATGAAATTCTTCATAAAACTTTACTAAGCTATCCGAATCAATGGATTCAATGACTTAACGAAACCAACTGCGAAATTGATTCAAAAATATCGAATATTATAGTATTCTGAGATTTCTTTACTGGTTCAATTAACCTACTTCGAATTGAGAATTTGTTGGGCACTCTTTTGTCCTACCTCCATGCCAATAGCAACACCCATACCACCGAGGCGTACTGCAACAAATAATCCCCGTTCTATTTCCTTGACAATTGGCCCTTTTGCATTCCCTACTCCAAGAATACCACTCCACCATTGATCAATATCATATGATTGATCAATTAAAATGCGCTCTTTTAACAAATTTGATAAGTATTCTTGAATCTCACTGGTTTGACCGTAGGATGAGGTATTTTCTTTGTCTGAAATAAAACGAGCTCCACCTAGCAATAATCGATTATCCACATGGCGGAAGTATATATATCCTTTTTTATAATGATAATTACCCCTTATCTGAAGCTCATGTATTGGCTTAGTGACAAGCACTTGATTTCGAGCTGGCTTTACATCCAAGTCAGAAAGTAATCTACCTGTGAAACCATTGGTTGCGACCAGAATTTTTTTTGAACAAAAAGTGTGCGAATCTCGGTCTAAAACCTCAAACACATCGTTCTTCTTTGACCATGTGTCGACATCAATACCTTTCAATATAATTATTCCCTCTGAAATAGCTTTCCGATAGAGATATTGTATTGCTTTCATTGGGTTCAATTGGCCTTCGTACGGATTATAAATTGACATTGGTTGGAAATTCATTTTGTCAATTGCTTGAACTTGAAAAACACCTTTGCCTATAATTGGTCGGAGCAAATTATTCCACTTCTCGATACTCAGAGCTGCAGCCTCATATTCATCTTTATCTTGAAACACTTCCCATCCGCCTGTCTCTATGTAGTCCATTTCTGTATCTGGAATATTAGCTCGTAAGATACCAAGGCCTTCCCACCTTCTTTTTACGGTTTCTACAACTGAATCAATTGGATTTGTTAATGCATCATCTTCCAATTCGCCAACGGATCCAAAGCAACTAAAACCAGCATTTTTGGTACTTGCTCCTTGACCGACAATTCCTTTCTCTAGTATTATAACCTTTGCTTGTGGTAGTGATCTTTTGTACTCTAGTGCCGCGGACAATCCTACGAAGCCAGCCCCCACTACCGCTAAATCAAATATTTCATTGAAAAAAGAATCTTCCCAAAAACTTAATGGTATTTTCATTTTTAGAACTTAGAAGCATAAATATCAACTTCTTTTTCCAAATCTCTTAAATTTGTTCTGGAATCCTAATGAACTACAAGCTTTAGTCACTCTGGAATTAGAAATAAACAATTATGATACAACGTATTCAATCCATTTTCTTACTTCTAGCTAGTCTTTCTCTACTGGCTCTTTTTGTCATTCCATTTGCAACTAGTACGACAGCTGATACAAACCTTTTTGCAGATAAAGTATTTGATGTTTTTGACAATCCGATATTGATGGTAGTAGTTGGATTAGGAGGTGTACTTGCTTTAGTAAACATATTCCTATTTAAAAATCGTCCACTTCAGATGCGACTTGATTATTTAGTAATCACGCTGAGTATATTACTACCACTTATTGCTATTTTATTAGTATTTCAAGGTGGAGGTGAAACGTCAGGTGACATAGGTATTCAAGAGAACTATTTCGGATTAGCTATGCCTATCTTAGCCATTATCTTCACTGCTTTGGCAAACCGATTTATCAAAAAGGATAATAAATTGGTAAAGAGTATGGACCGACTTCGGTAATTTTACTTGTTTAGCTGATTTTCTATTAAAAGAACAGGAAGGTCTTTTGATCTCCAAACACTCGCAACATCTGCTGGCACATCAGGAGTTTTTATATTCATGGCCGTTAACAGGATGTCCATATCGTCATCCATATCGATATCTTCTACCATGAATCTCATCCACCGAGCATGATTGTACTGACTCACTGTATAACTTTCAAATTGATTTTGTTTATTTTCAAAGTATTGGAAACTACTTCGCGGAGAATTAATAAAGTCAGGATGAAAAGCAACTGCTACAATATCCAAATCTCCGTCTTGATCAAAATCTTGAGCTTCGGCTTGATAAACTCCGTTCATTGGTAGGAAAAGAGATTGCTTAAATGCCAGTCCTTCAGAGAGATAGATGTAGATACCATGATAGGGTTTGTTAATTGGTGTGTAATCTCCATTGTCACCACTACAGTAAAGTATATCCAACTTTCCATCTTGATTGTAATCAACTAGATTCATATGGGTCGAGCCACTAGTCGGTTGAAATGTCAAAACACGTTCTCTTCGGAATTGCAAATCTCCTTCATTCCAAAAAATATCAATTCCTTCGTTGCTATTACCTTGCAATGCAACGATGTCTGCCGTTCCATCTTGATTCATATCTGCCAATTCAACGGAAACATAACCATCGTCGATATTTAAACTGATAAGCTTTAAAGAGTCTTGCTCAGGATCATATACTGAAATCTGACCTAGCAAATTACCAAACTCACAAATAACGATTTCTTGATCATCGTCATCATCAAGCTGACCTTCAACGGCTGCAACCGGTCGCATTAAACTGCTAATTCGACTCTCTTCCGTCATAACCTTTCCTTCCAAGTCGTAATCAAGGTAACTACCTTTTGGATTATCTGATGCAATTCTAGATCCCATGTCAAGTGCTTTTAAGGTGGTACCTTCTACTCGCATATCAACAATGAATCGCTCTCCTCTAAAAGTATTTACTAAACGTCCTTCGGAACTGTAGGTAAATAAACCACCTTCCATTTCAGCTAAATATATCCGCTTGGATTTGGAATCAAAAGTTACTGACTGTATCAGTGGTGATATGACAGAATTAGTTAGGAAGGGTTTACTTTCAAATCCAGGAATTCCGAGCTTAATTTCTGATCTATAAGTTCTTGATAACTTACTAGGTGCTTTTTGTACATAGTAATCAAAAATCTTAGTCCATTCCTCTCTGCTCAAGATCGGCTTCTTTGGATAGATATGCGCTCTCCTTACTCGTTCTCCTCCTTCTCCTGGCTCAATCCATTGATCTGGCATTGTATCAAAGTACTGGCGACCATCTGTATAAATCCCCATAAAAGCAGCCATCCTAGGTAAAACAAATTGATGCCAAGTATTCTTATCTAACTGATCTGGCTGGGGATATAAATGACAACTAGCACAGTATCTCTTTGATAACTCTTTTCCAGTCAGCTGTTTAATTTCCTCATTAGACCTCTGTATATCAGATTTGCATTGCAGTAAAACTACTAGAGCCAAAAGATAACATAACCACGGTAATAATTTCACAATTCGAATTTAATGGATATTCAGATCAGATATTTCTCAAAAAACAAAAAAGGCACTTTCCCAATAAGAGAAAATGCCGTATAGTATTGATGCAAATCATTTGCAATTACTTCATAACCGAAGGTTTTGTAGAGTAATTGACTTTTAGTTGATTTGCCTTTCTTAGTTGCGTTTTAACATCAGTAATGATTCCCATGGTGGTTTTTCCATCTACTTTCAAAGATGAAATAACAGCAGGACGTTCCTTCTCTGAAACTGTTAAGCGATGTTCTTCAACAAACTTTGGAATCTCTTCCGCCTCTGCAAACTTATCACCGAGCTGTATTCTAGGAGAAGTTCCATAAATCGCTTGATACTTCTTAGTTGGTGTACCAATAAAAATATAGTTAACTAATGACTTTTTCTCTAGCTTAGTAAGCTCACTCGCAGAAGGGGTGTTAACATTAACTTTCAACTCGGAATCCCTCAATTTAGTAACAACCATAAAGAAGAATAGAAGCATGAAAATAATGTCTGGAAGTGACGCTGTGGACACCTCTGGCTTTGCTTTTCCACGTTTTTTTGCAAACATTGACATATTCTATCTATTTTTTATTCGTTAGCTAAATCTGTTGGCTCTGCTTCAGAGATTACCAATGGTATAGAACTTCTGATAGCACGTTGTTGATCTTTAGTTAAAAACTCGAAAGATTTATTGTGTCTCTTCCTAGCTTCCTCTTCCCTCAACTCGTTATATGCAGCTTTCAACTCATTGTAAACTTCGATATAGGTTTTATACTCTGTACCTCTATCATTTTTCAATGAGATAATTGCTTTTTTTGGATTTTCTGCCATATCTGGACGACCTGTTGGATTCATAATAAAATCCTTAGCGTCATCACGCAATCTAGAAATATCCATAGGCGTCTTGCGCACCAACAACTGATTCTGCGCATTAACCAATACCGAATAAACATTACGTTCATTCAATCTAAGTTCTGGTGGTGGCTCATTAGACCACGGTGGTAATTTCACCAACACACCTTTATCTTCAGAAATTGTTGTTGTTACAAGGAAGAAAATCAAAAGTAAGAAAGCTATATCAGCCATCGAACCCGCGTTAATCTCTGGTGCTTGTCTTAAACTTCTTGGCATTTCTTATTTATTTGAATGCATTTCTAATTTCAGCAAGTAATACTGTTGCAAATGCAAGTCCCAAAAGAATTACAGTTGCTAGTATACCACCGCTTATCAATCTTGTTGTAGTACCTTGAATGTCATATTGCTCATTTAGAGCTCTTACCGGACCTGAAGTTTCTTCAGGTGAGATTGTAAAAAGAATACCGACCATGACAGCCAAAACTGCCCCGCCAATAACAAACTTTATTGCTGACTTTGGGTTTGTAACCAACCCGTATACGCCACCAACAGCAATCGCTATAAGACCTAAGACGACAAAAGCTACTCCAATTTTCACAGCGGTATCAAAGGCACCTACACCATAAAGATTTACGTGATCATCATAAGCATATTCACCTCCACCGCCTACTACTGCTACTACAAGTATAACGGCAGCTATAAACCCGACAACGAAAGCGATAGTAGTACCATTTCTTAATAAAAAATTATACATATATAATCGGATTTAAAGGTTTATTTAAAAGCTTTATTCTTACTTAAGATATCGATAATTGCCAACGAGGATTCTTCCATTCTGTTAGTAATTGAATCAATTTTAGCAACAATATAGTTGTAAAATATTTGAAGAATAATCGCCGTAATAAGACCGAATACCGTTGTTAGTAGTGCTACCTTAATACCACCTGCAACAACTGATGGAGATAAATCTCCCGCCGCCTGAATATCATTAAAGGCACCAATCATACCGATTACCGTTCCCATAAATCCTAGCATCGGAGCAATTGCGATAAATAGGGATATCCATACAAGGCCTTTTTCAAGAAGTCCCATCTGGACTGATCCATTTGATATAATCGCTTTTTCCACTGCAGCTGGACCTTCACTCAGGTGTTTCAATCCTTCGTGGATTACACTTGCCGTTGGACCAGGTGTAGATTTAGCAACCTCAACTGCACCATCAACATCACCGTCAGCTAAACGATCGTCAATACTAGTTAAGAGCTTATCCGTATTGGTTGAAGCTATATTTAATGTAATGATTCGCTCGATACAAAGAGCTAATCCGATAATAAGGCAGATCAAAACGAGCGTCATGAATCGCCAATCACCATCGATGAAGTTCTTTTTCAAAACTTGAAGTCCACTTTGTGATGCTTCAGGTTCTTGAGCCATAACACTTGTTGCTCCTACTATGGAAACAACTGCAAATACTACGAAGCGTAGAAAAAATTTCCGCATAATTTAGAAAATTTGTTGGTTTACTAATTTTTGAAGTCTAATTAGATGCTAAAATTATGAAAATATACAGAAGTACAAAGGTTATATTCATTTTTTTAATGTTGAGTACTTCTCATTGACAATACCCTATTTCATTAGTTTTTAGCTTCATCAGCTCCTTTTATTGTGATGAAAAATATATCAATTTTTATACATAGATAGTTAGAAGACAAACTAGTTTCTATTAGATATTTTTACAATATACAATGACGAGTATAAGAGAAACTTCTTTGAACTACTTAGTGTTTCCGCTTTCGAAACTACTTGAATCAAACTATGTTCTGCGCAATAATAAAACATTTCACTTAGCTTAGATGCAGATTCCTTAGAATTTGGTGTAAATCACTTTCTACCAAAGTCTGCTGGTATCTCTCCCCAGCTTTTTGTTTCCCATTTAATAATAGGGTTTGTAACTGGATTAGCATGAAGCCAATTCTCTCCCCTCTCCATCAATTCAAATAGAATTTCATTCTGATCATTCCGCACTAAAGTTGTTTTAACCTTCTTTTTACGGACCCATGAAATAGCTGTTCTAGAATCGCTATATATTGGCAGAGTAGGTAAATTAAGCTGCTTGAGAAATGCCAAGCCATGCACTAATGCCAGAAACTCACCGATATTATTCGTCCCATCTCTGAAAGGACCTTTTCGAAACAGTTCTTTACCATCGGAAGTTCTTACACCCCGATATTCCATGATACCTGGATTGCCGCTGCAAGCAGCGTCGACACTTAATGAGTTCGAAATAATATTACTTCTTGAAATAGCAGGGGGTTTCGATTTCTTCTGCGTATAAGACACAAGCTTCGCTCCTCCCCTGAAAGCTGTTTGAGCTTCCTGCATCGTCTCAAAAGATTTGTACTTGGCATTTGGATATCCTTGAATTTGGGCCTTACACTCAGCCCACGTCTCATAAATTCCAGGATTAGCTCCTACCCAGACCACATACCATTTTTTCTTCTTTGCCATTTTCCATTATCTATCGCAAACATAATATTTTTCAAACTAGCTAAACTCCAGAGATTCATCATCTACAAGTATAATTTATTCTATTTAGTAACTTTGTGCTCGAATCCAAAAATATTTTAATGAGATTTATCGATACACATGCCCATATTTATCTACCAGAATTTCAAGAAGATCTTGATGAAATTTTGGGTCAAGCCCAAAAGGTGGGAGTTGAGAAAATTTATATGCCCAATATTGATTCTTCGACTATAAACGCCATGCTAGAGGTAGAGCGCCGTTATCCTGTAAGTTGTCATTCCATGATGGGGTTGCATCCATGTTATGTCAAAGACAATATGCAAGAAGAACTTAATATAATTGAGCAACACTTAAAGGATCGAGATTACATTGCGGTAGGAGAAATCGGAATTGATCTTTACTGGGACCAGACTACCTTTGAAATTCAAAAAACTGCTTTTGCAACTCAGATACAATGGGCTCTTGACCTTGGAATTCCTATCGCTATACATAGTAGAGATTCATTGGACATAACTATCGAAATAGTAGAAAAATATCAAAATGGCAGTCTGACTGGTGTTTTCCATTGTTTTAATGGCACCTCTGAGCAAGCATTGCGAATTGCTGATGTCGGTTTTAAGATGGGAATAGGTGGAGTTGCGACATTTAAGAAAGCAGGCGTAGATAAAGTAGTAGCTGATATACCTCTAGAACATCTGATTCTTGAGACAGATGCACCTTACTTGGCACCGACTCCTCACCGAGGAAAAAGAAATGAGCCTTCTTACATTCCAATAATTGCACATAAAATTGCCGAAGTTCAAAATGTGACGCTTGATCAAGTTTCTAAACTTACAACTCAAAACGCTGAATTACTATTCAAAGTAAATAAGAAATCGTGATTATAGAATTTTGTACAGAATCGATTGTAGATGCAGAAAAAGCAGAAAGCAATGGAGCAAATAGAATTGAATTATGCACCAATCTAGATGAAGGTGGCCTAACTCCAAATGTGGAAATTGTCAGCAATCTCCTGAACACAATTAAAATTCCGGTACGAGTTATTTTACGACCTACTAATTCATTTAAATTAACCAAAGAAGACTTTAAATCTATTAAGAAGAGTATTGATTCATTTACAAATCTAAATATCGAAGGTTTTGTCTTCGGTTATTTGAATGCTGACAATACCATCGATATCAAAGCAACTAAAAAGATCCTAGCGTTGGCTCCAACAAAAAAATGGACCTTTCATAAAGCGATTGACAGCACTCGAGATATACTGGAGGCCACGAAATCTTTGGAGCCGCACAAACAGATAGATACCATCCTGAGCTCTGGAGGGCAAGAAAAGGCACATGACGGCCTTAATACTTTGTCGGCAATGCAATCCACTAGTAGCAAGACAATCATGCCTGGAGGTTCAATCACTTGGAAAGACTGTGACACATTCATATTAACAAAGAGATTTCAAGCTCTACACGGTCGAAGAATTGTAAGAATTTAAAAGTAAATAGTCTTTTTCATACACTTAGTGTTCACTAGAAACTCAAAAGAAACTTCTATCATCAAAAGTATTAAACCTTGCTATTTACGGGGTGAGGGATAGTAGGTGCTGTTTGAACGAACGCAGTGAAGAGAGTGCCGGATAGCCCGACATGCAGGGTCACCCCCCAAACCAAAAATTTAAACTAGCAATAAGCATTCAACACTCAAAACTATATCTGTTTTTTAAAGACTTTCTTCGCTATGATTCCTGCAAATTGAATTATTCTAAGCAGATTTGAGTTAGTAAATGTGAATTACTAACTAACACCCATCAATAAGAACTTTGGCAAGGATACTAGGAATAGACTACGGAGGGAAACGCACTGGCTTGGCGGTTACCGATGAAATGCAAATTATCGTTTCTCCTTTGGATAAAGTTTCCACCTCTGATTTACTTCAATATGTTGAGACGTATCTCTCAACGAATTCTGTCGAGAAAATCGTATTTGGCTATCCGCGTCATAAAGATGGAAACAACACTTATCTTTGCGCTGAAATTGACGCCGTAATTGGGAACTTGCAGAAACTTTACCCCGCAATTAGAATCGATACCTGTGACGAGGAATTCTCTTCAAGGGATGCGATGCATTTGATGCAACAATCAATAAAAAGTCGTAAAAAACGACAAGAAAAAGGCAACCTAGATATGTACAGCGCTGTTGTAATTTTGCGTCGTTATCTAGGACATGAATAACATCAAGAAAATTATGATTTTACCAGTTTACACATACGGACAACCAGTACTACGTAAAAAATGTCAAGAAATATCTCCTAATTATCCAGAACTTCAGGATCTAATATCTAACATGTGGGAGACTATGTATCAAGCAAGCGGTGTTGGTATTGCTGCTCCACAAGTAGGAAAAAGTATAAGACTTTTTGTAATTGATTCTGAACAGATTTTGCAAGAAGATTCAGAAGAAACAGGGTTTAAGAAGGTTTTTATAAACGCCGAGATTTTGGAAGAAGATGGTGAAGAATGGGCTTACGAAGAAGGTTGCTTAAGTATCCCTCAGGTTCGCGGAGATGTGGAAAGGCACGAGTCGATTAAGATTCGCTATCAGGATGAAAATTTTAATGAATTTATTGAAACTTACTCAGGGATCAACGCGCGAGTTATACAACATGAATACGATCATATAGAGGGCGTTTTATTCACTGAGAAACTTAAGCCCATAAAGAAACGAATGGTTCAACGTAAACTTGATGCGATTCGAAAAGGAAATGTGAGCGCAGACTATAAGCTCAAGGTCGCAAGGTCGAAAAGGTAGTATTCGTCTGTAATTGCTGACAGTCAAAAGTAATCTTAAGTTGATGAAGACCGGGGTACTACGGCCATCCCAGATGGCGGTAAAGCGCAACAAATCATCTATTTCTTTTTTGCAACTACCACCTTCATCACAACTTCGTTTTGTGAAGCTAGGTAGCAACAAAAAAGCCGCTTGCGCGGCTTAGATGATTTGTTGCGGAGGATGAGGGATTCGAACCCTCGATACGTTTCTCACGCATACACGCTTTCCAAGCGTGCGCCTTAAGCCACTCGGCCAATCCTCCGTTTCCATATCTCAGGAGCGCAAATCTGCTATAATTTATCAGCTTAAACAAAGAAAAAGAATAAAGCTTTGGATCAGCTCTCAAAATGACACTTTTCCACTACTCTGTTACACCAGAGTAATCCCATTCTAATCCAGGTGGTTGTAAATATGCCTCCTTGATTCCCTGTGGATTCTTCTCCATTCCTTATATATTTCTCAAAAGACACGATCTACCGACAGCATACGAGAATTTGCGCATGCCGTCCCTTGTAATCTTAGTCCCACCATGTTCCAAAACAAATTTACCTCCAAGATTCTGAACATCTCCAGGAATCTTATTGAGATGTCTTTTGATATCTGATTAATCAGGTATGAGTAATTGCACTTCTGGCATTGCCTTGTTCTCATACTTTTTGAGGAGATTCCCAACCCTGATCGCGACGTTCATATTCATTGCAACAAGATAGAACACTGCTTCATCATTAGTGCACACATAATCTCTTTCTGTATTGATCAATACCAGAAAATCAATGCTTAGTGCTTCTTCAATCTTATGATCGTAACTTAAATCACGTATAGTGTGTCCAAGAATATATTTCATCTTTCTGCTATTCTTGTTCCATAGCAGCGTCCAACTTATCTCTAATCTTATCCATTTCTGCTTTGAATGTTTCAACCTTATTACACTCCACAAAAAAAGGATCATTTTGTAATTTTACCATTTTGACTATAAGCTGACGGTCTTTGGACTTTGCAAATTCTTCGACAATTCAACCCCAGGCCCATGTGGTGGTATAGGAAGTGGAGTGCTGCACATGTGAATACTCACCATTGCTCCCAATCTGGAAATCGTACTTCCCATGCTTGCTAAAGCAGCTGCCTTACCAGCATTTTCTGCCGCAATTGCGGCTCGCGCTGCAGGAGTACCTGATGCTGCCTTAGACGCAGATTCAAGGCCCTTTACGACACCATCACTAACCTTTTGGCAGTTTGTAATCCTGGGATCCCAGCTGCCGGAATTCCCTTCCAAGCTGGTTTTTTTCCTATAAAAACATTCAAACTTCCCATTCCGGTCAATACAGGAGGTAATGGATGTGCAACTGAATCTCCCACTCTGGCTGCTGACTTTCCCATATAATCTAGATTTTCATCACAGATAATGATATTGTCAATCTTTGTCAAGTAATAAGTACAAAAAGCACTGACTGGAGAGTCTCTACCTCTAGCTTCAGGCAAAATCGAGTACTCAATAGTGTTGTTGAGATACAAAGCCTAATCCCATTTAGACAAAAAAAAAGGACCCGATCCAACTTTATGGATCGGGATCCCATCCCAAAAACAGTAAACAATCTTTTACCTATTAGGTATTATTTTAAGACAACCATTTTACGAGTTGCTGTTTGCTCTTTTGTTTCTATCTGGTAGTAAAGTACTCCAGTTGTTGCTAAATCAGCTACATTCAATTCAATTGAATTCATTCCTTTCGAATAAAGTCCTGTTGTATTGTATACTAACTTACCTGCTACATCAAATACTGAGAAATTCACAGTTGTAGACTTAGGTAAATTAAAGCTGATGTTTGTAGTTACACCAAATGGATTCGGTACGTTTTGATACAGTACAAACGGAGATGACGTAACTTCTTCACCTTCATTGTTTCTGAATTCAACACTCATGTCCATTACTTCTAGATTTTCATCATAAGCTTCTGCGATAGTAACATCTGAGTTCAATGTAACGTTTCCACTCAATTGTCCAGCTCTATTAGCTGTAAAGTATACATTAAACAATACTTCATCAGAATCAATATCCATCAATCTAGAATCTGAAACAGATACAGAAACAATACCTTGATCGATTCTATTCAATCCAACGTTCACGTTTGGTGTCATATCAAATCTTGTAGATTCAATACGATCAAATGCTAAGTACATATCATTGAACTTCATAGTATATTGCATTCCATACAGCTCAGAAGCTTCTGAAGCAATCAATTCCAATACAACTTCTTCATTTACTTCAAATGCCTTGTCATTTGCACTCATAGTAAATACTTCAGCTGATCTAGTGTCAGCATTCTGACTATCGAAATTCACTTTCGCAGTGCTATTTACATCTCCCACTTTAATAGAAACAAAATCAATTTCCATGTCTGCATTAAGTGACTGAATCTCATAAGTTTCAGTGAAGTCCTCATTCAAAGGATTCTCTGAATTAAGGAAAGTATATGCCTTGTCAACAAATCTCCAATCATCATTGGCAGGGAACTGTTCGTATACTCCTAAGATTAGCTTTCTTAGTCCGATTATATCTGCACCAGATACTTTCTCATCGTTATTTACATCAGCTGCAATCACCTTATAAGGAGAATCTAATAGATCCAATCCTAAGATATGCTTCTGAATTACTATGATATCCAAAGTCGTGATACCATTTAGGTGATCATCTTCTGACTTGTTAGGAATCAATTCATATGCTCCACCAATTGGCATTGCAGGGAAAGAGTAAGCACCATCTGTATTTGTGGTAGTAACAAACTCGCTTCCTATCAAAGAAAGATTTACATCGCTAGCCTTCTCACTCATTTCATTTTCAATATCTCCTTCTATTACAACTACTGTACTACTTGTGGCACCGTCACAAATTCCATTATTCGCTTGAATATCAAGTGATGCAATACAGAAATCTTGTAAGATATCTCCGTTTGGTAAAAATGCATGCGCCCAAATTTCAACTGTATTCTCACCTAAATCATCACACGTGTAGGTTCTACTCGTATCCAATGGTTCAGCTGAGAAAGAAACTGTCACTGGAAGTCCACACTGGTGGAAAGAACCAGCATCAAAATCACTTGCCAACACATCAACCATTCCAAAATCAGCTTCACCGTCATCATCTGTGTCAACTGGCATAAGCTCGATAGCTAAACCATCAAGGCAGAATGGTGTAGGTGTTAAACAATTTACTATAGAGAACAACTGAGTTTGTGAAACTTGATTTCCACATCCATCTTCAGCTATATATACAATTCTGTGATTTCCTATTGGATATGTACCCGAAGCATCAACTGACTCTCCAATTGAAACATCTGAGATGATATCAAAACTTCCGTCATTGAATGCGTCAATTTGATAAGACCAAATCAATTCATCTGTACATGCATCACCTGCTTCTGCACCTAGTGCGATGAATCCGTCAAGACATTCTTCATCAAATGTACACTCCATTAAATCTTCATATGTACCAGTAAATACAGGATCATCCGTATTAATAACTTTAATTGTCTGCTGGTAAGTCCAAGTTTGGTAATTACCATTGTAATTTTGACACCAGTCAAGTACTTCCCAAGTTCTGATTATTTTAAAGCATGCATTGTCCCCATTAACAACTATAAATGTCTTATCATCCCAATCGAAACCTACAGCATCGCAAGCATCTTCTGTAAATGCAGGATAACCTGTCTGATCTGGATGAAGAGTAGAAGGATCAACACAATCGTTAATCGTTACATCACTTGGCCATGTTATATCAGATTCAACAAAAGGCTCATTGTTTACAAATGTTATAATTTGTGTACATTGTACAGAACCACTAGGATCAGTTGCTGTAAATATTCTGACAATCGTACCAACACCACATTGATCAAGATTGATAGATGAAGTTTCAGTCATGGTGAAAGAACAATTATCCGCTGCATCCGCAGATCCAAAATCAATTGCTAAATCTTCAGGATCAAAAGGAGTACCACAGTCTACTGTAAGGTTCGGTGGACAAGTAATTGCTGGAGGTAATTTATCTTGTACCTCAACGTTTACCATACATTCATTCAGGTTACCATACTCATCAACTACTCGTAAGATAACCATAACATCTGATCCAATGTCAGCACAGCAAAACGTTACCGTTGGGCTAAATGTATCATCAAAATCACAAGAGCCGCCATTGTCCATTCTTCTTACAGAAAACTCAACGTCCGTACAATCATCATAAGAACCATCATCAAAAGAAAAAGCGTTAACAATCGCTGTACCGTCAATCGAAAGACTCACAACTGTATTTTGATCACAAACTACAACGGGTGGAGTATTGTCTTCAACAGTAACATTGAACGTGCAAGTCGAAGTATTATTATGGTTATCATACAATGTGTAAGTAACCGCATTCACACCGAGAGGCAAGGCAACTAACCCGCCATTACTATTATTTAGAAATCCACCAGGATAGACTACATCCACAGCGCTTACAGTACCACAAGCATCTGTTGCAGTAAGAGATGGAAGAATAATGATTGCCTCACAATTCGTCCCGGCTGATGTTGAAACCGTATAATCATCTGGACAATCAGATACAACGGGGCCTTCATCATCAACAATCTCAATTATTTGAATATATGTAACCATATTACTGGTATTACAAAACCACTCATTCACAATCCACTCTCTCATAATTTTTTGAACACCCTCAATTGTAGGTAATACTAAATCATTATATGATACCACAGTGTTACAAGATAAGTCGGTATTAGGAAATATACTTGCACCATTTATAGTGGGAACTCCAGTAAACGACGGATCAGGATTTCCTTCTGAATCGACAGGATAAGATTCGTCACATTGTATTGGATTACCGCCACCTTGCGACAAATCATCAGGAAAAGCTAATGTTGTAAAGTCAACTCTCTCCACTGTAATAACTTGAGAACAAGTCGCTGAAACATTACCACTTGCATCAGTTGCCTGATACACGCGTGTAATTTCCTTGATATAGTCAGGGTCACAATTTAAAACAACTTCCGACTGTGATAATAACATTACTGTCGGGTTAGGGTCACATCCGTCACTAACACTTGGTACAAAACTTGCAACGTCAGAGCAACCAACCGTAACGTCCACACAATCAAATACTGGAGCAAGTTTATCCTCGATTAGAAGATAGCCCCATGCTGTATTACCACTAACCTCATCAGTGATTTCCACAATAAGTGTCTGATCGATGTAATCGCTAGTAACAATTGGTGAAGACGGAATTGGCACCTCGTCAAGGTCTGTAACCACTGCACTAAAAACCCCTCCAGGGCAAGAGGTACTTTGATCGTTTAATACCATTTCAGGTGTTATTTCTGCCTCACACTCTTGGTCAAGCGATACTTGTGTTTCTAGATTGACACCAAGGGCACATTGAGCATAAATGCTCGAGTTACCAACCAAAAGGAACAAAAACAATAAGCTGCTCAAACTTTTGATTGCATAATTTAATTTAAGATTTGATTTTTCCATAAGATCCATCTTTTAGATTTAAAATACTGTTTGGGGAATATGAGTCTTGTCAAATCCCTTGTTATAAAAATTAATACTGATTTCAAATTACTTGCGCCGAGATCGGTGCATTGGATCTATTACTACTTGGATGGTTCAGGAGGAACTTCTGGTTAAGAAGTCCATAATGCCAAATGGTTCAATTTTTGGCACGATTTTGGTTACTTTATACAGATTGCCTCAAATATAAGACTTTCTTTTAATATGTTCATATACCTATTTTTTGGTATTTTAAAAATATAAAATTTTAAATACATTATAACTTATTGATATTCAGATTTTTACTTATAAAAATACTATATATTTAAATATAAAATTTTTAACTTCTTGCATATTATAAGGACGTTAATCATTTAATGAAAGCAGTATCTCCTTATTGAACAACGTATTAAACAAGATTTCACTCCTTTAAGAAGATTATAAAGAATAACTTGTGGATGTCTCAAATATCATATGATGCCCCCATAAATGAAGAAGATCAACAATGACTAGGTCTTAAAATGAATACAATAATTCTGACCAATACCGATTGACGTTTCTTCCTTCGAGGCTGGTGACGGCTTACAGAATAACTATCACCTATCCACCTGAAGACTACCTATTTGTGCATGTCTTTTACTCCACAATCCCAGGAATACTGCACACTCGTCTAAGCTGAATTAGACTAATGCCTACCTTCCCAGATAAGCTTAATTGACTTATACTAAGTCCTAATAATAGAAATACCTAAGCTAAATATCATCTACTTAATCACAACTGTCAAGACTAGAACTCTTACACAGTACTCATATAACAAAACCCCTATCTAGTAAACTAGATAGGGGTCTAAAACTTAAAAGGTAAATACAGGCAACAGTTATGTAATTTACAGACTACGAGACACAATGCTACCAATGTAGTTAACCAGAAAGGGTGTAATACCTAAATATATCCTAAGAATATCACCAATTGTGAGTCACCTGCTGTGCAGCGATAATGACAATAAAAAAGCCCCCCTCCAAATAACTTGGAGAGAGGCCATCCCAAAAACCGATTTTATTTTCGGCTACTTAGAATTTGATCTATTGACTAGTCAATAATGATCATCTTCATCGTAGCGACATTATTTCCGCTTTCTAGCTTGTAGTAAAGAACACCAGTTGAAGCCAACTCATCTCTCGTAAGAGTTACAGTATTGTAACCTTTAGAGAAAGTGTTAACTCTTGTGTATAGTACTTTACCAGTTACGTCATAAACGCTTAGAGTCGCTTCTGCAGTTGCAGGCAATTCAAATCCAATTACAGTCGCTCCATTAAATGGATTCGGCTCGTTTTGGAATAATGAGAATGCGTTTGCAGCAACATCACCTTCGTTCGTTCTAAACACGATGTCAGAACCTAGAACTTCTAAGTTTCTTCCGATGTAAGCTTCAGCAGCTACACCATTTGAATTCATAGAAATTGCATCGCTAACTAATGTGTTATTAGAAGCATTAACAACAATTGTAAACAATACTGCATCATCAGCAACACTAACACCGTTAGCATTATCGAAGCTTACAAGTAAGTTTCCATTTGCATTAAGACCAAAGTTATTCTCCGTTACGTTTAGTGCGCCTGCCTCAACACTTACAAACTCAGCACCGCTGAAGCTCATTGTGTATTGGAATCCGTATACTTCATTGAAGTCTTTTGCAAGTACATCAACTCTGTTAGTTCCAGCAGATAAAGTTTGATCAACAACTACAAAATCAAGGTTATCAGCAGATCTTGTTTCAGCTGTCATTGTAGCATTAGCAACTGCAGTAGCATTTACATCAGCAACTTTGATAGCAACGAAATCATTGATTTCCTCAGCACTTAAGTTAAAGATCTCAGCAACTTCAGAGAAGTTACATGGAGCTTCAGGGTTAGTGAAGTTGTAATCACCCTCAACAAATCTCCAAGAGTCATTACTTGGGAATTGCTCGTT
Source organism: uncultured Saprospiraceae bacterium (assembly GCA_943788055.1). GTDB lineage: Bacteria > Bacteroidota > Bacteroidia > Chitinophagales > Saprospiraceae > JAHDFB01. Next base: position 169,353 of record CALSOU010000012.1, on the reverse strand, counting down.
TGGATATTTACCTAAGATCAACTTTCTAACTTGTACTAGGTCAGAACCAGTTACATTACAATCGTTGTTCACATCAGCAGCAATCAATTGGTAAGGAGAATCTAATAGATCCAATCCTAAGATATGCTTCTGAATCATAACGATATCTAGTGTAGTAACACCGTTCAAGTGATTATCATTCTTAGCTGGAATTATGCTGTAATCAACTAACTCAACTAGATCGAAAGAATAACCTCCTGTTACAGTTTCCGTCATAGGGAACTCAGGGAAATTAGCTTCAACAGTTACGTCAGTATCAGCAACATCATCACCAGATTCAGTTTGTAATTTACCAGTTACGTTGTATGTAACAGTACCTGCGCCGTCCTCACATGCATCGAAATTATCATCTAATCTCAAGCTTGCAGTACAGTAATCCCAGTTACCATCAACATCAGTTACATAAACTCTTACTTCGATAACAGCACTAATACCGTTTTCAATATAAGAACAGTCAAATTCCCAACCGTAGTCGCCATTTGGCTGCTGAGTACCTGTGAAAGATAGGCCATAAGCTTCGTCTGCAGTTAAATCAACTACATCTTGCTCAGGAACCATAGAGAATACTAATTCACCAGGACAATTGTCGAAAGAACCTGCATCGAAATCATTTGCCCAAAGAGCAACTGTTCCAGTACTTGGCATAACTGCAGTAGCTAAACCATCAAAGCAATAAGGTGTAGGTTCCTTTTCATTCGCAGTAATTGTAACTAATTGGCTACAAGTCGCATCGTTTCCACAACCATCAGAGATGATCCAGAAAACTCTGTGTGTTCCGATAGGGAACTCAGAAAGACCAACTTGACCAGGAGTAACGCTAGAAGAAGCATACCATCCTGAAGCAGGGAAGTCAATAGTGTTGTTAGCTCCTACATCCAGTCTCCATTGGAAACCAAAGAATTCAGGATCTGTACAATTATCTGTAGCAGTAACTGTAATTTCAGCATTAATACCAGTACAACTACCAGCAGCAACAGTGATATCTTCACATGCTGGAACTGGATCTTCATTATCGAATGCATCGATTTCCAAGTAGAACTCGAAGTATCCGTTATCTGAGTTGTAAGGATCAGTCTGACCTGTTACTGGATCAACATAGTTCTCATCAAATAAACACTGATCGATAACTTCGTAGTGTACTAAGTACTTCTGACATGCACCACCAGCGAACTGGAATGTGTCAACTTCAATACTTACACCAGCTTCAGTACAAAGACCATTGATGTCAATATCCAATACAGGTACATCAAGACTACCTTGACATTCAATCTGAACAGCAGGAAGATCGTCATCATTATCATTGATACCGTCATTCACAGCACACCAGTTGTAAGTACCGTTGTTCAAACCAGCAAAACTAATTCTGTCACAAGTCAAAGTGTTTGTAGTACCTGCAGTTACAGTAATAATTTGTTGACAAGAACTACTTCCAGCAGCATTTGTAGCTGTAAAGTTTCTGAAGATTACTCCAGCTCCACAGTTTTCATTACCAACAGCAACTTGAGTGATTTCAACATCACAAGTTCCTGCACCTTGTGCAGCACCAAATAAACCATCTAGTAAATCAGTGTCAGTTAAATCAATTCCAGCAAGATCGATACAAGAGATCTCTGTGTTTGGAGGACATACGATAACTGGAGCCAACTTATCCTGAACAACTACTTCTACCATTGCAGTATTACAGTTGTCACCGAATGAGCCAGTGATTCCATTCATATCAGCATCATCACAAACTCTGAACTGAACCATTACTGGATCTGTATCAGCACAACAGAAAAATACTTTATCTGTAAAGTTTGCATTATCAAAATTCTCAGCAGATGTATAAACAGACGTACATGGAGAACCGTTATCCATTCTCTTAACAGAGAATCCGATTGGTCCACATCCATCGTGAGATCCATCATCAAAACTTTCAGCAAAAATCTTAGCAGTTCCGTCAGTTGTTAAAGAAACTGTTCTTGTAGTTTCAGCAACAACAACTGGTGGTACTAAATCAGCAACAGTTACTTCGAAAGAAGTTGTTGAACTATTTCCACAACAATCAGAAGCTGTAGCAGTAATTACAACTGGAGCACCAGGTGCAGTTTGTGCAGGATCAGCTAATACGAAAGTATTGTTTTGTGCATTGTATGTACCAGCAGAAGAAGACCAAACATATGAAATGCTTTCATCAGCAGTACAGTTATCAGTAGCAGCAGCAACTGGTAATTCGATAGTTGCACCGCAACCCCAAATATCAGTAGATACTGTAATATCATTCAATTCACTCAATACTGGAGCAGTTGTATCAACAACTTTCAAGATTTGAGTTGGCTCAAGAATTTCTCCTGTACACCAGTCTAAAATAGTCCATTTTCTAACTACTTTATAAGTGCTATTGCTATAAGAGCAAGCATCGTCACAAATTGGTAAAACTACATCAGTATAGTAAGATATAATTGTTCCACATGCACCAGCTCCTGATGGAGAACCATAGAATCCTGGATCCAATTCACCAGCACCATTCAACACTGTAGCATCACATTCGATTACTGGGTTATTACCAGGTAGTCCATCCCAATTTGAAGGAAGAGTGATTGTAGCAAGAGTTTCTCTTGTTACAGCTATAGTTTGAACACATGATTCAGCAACATTACCTGCAGCATCAACCGCAGTCCATGTTCTAGTAATTACACTTGCAAAATCAGAAGTACAGTCTCCATCAACAACTTCGTCAGAGTACTCAACAGTAACGCCTGAACATTCGTCAGAAACAATAGCAGGAGTACTAGGTAGTACAACTTCCCATGCAACATTAATTGCAAAAGAGTTCAATGTACCTTCATCACCTCCAACATCATCACCAACAGTTAAAGAGAAATCTCCAACTGCAGAAGATCCAACTAAAGCAGCAAAAGGATCAGCAGGCTCAACTGTACCAGATACAGAAGGATTATTTGCTGTACATGCCAAAGGATCTCCTCCATCAATGAAAGTTGCATCAATATTGTCACTTGCACAACCGAAAGACTGAGGAATAACTACGAAATCTCCAGCTGGAGTGTTTAGAGTTACATTTAAATCTCCAATCCAAGTATGTGAAATATCAAGATCTAAAGAGATCTCTGTAATTACTGCACCAGCAGGTAAACCAGCTATACTAATAGGATCAGTTGTGAATGCCGGAGCATTACTAACGATAGCCGTACCAGGTTCTGCACCCAAGCTTAAAGCACCTGAAGGGTTTGTAGCCGTTGACGGCGCATTATCAGTAGTACAAGCAATTGTTACATCATTATCACATTCAAATACAGGAGCTAACTTATCTTCTAACATGAAATCTCCATGCCAGCAAGAATTATTCATTGCTTCTGGATCAAAAACAGATATTTCGAAAGGTCCATACACACCGTTTGCAACGAATTCAGCAATTAGATCAGCACTGATCTCAACAGCATTTGTTCCGTTGCCAGTCATAGCACCTGCAGGAATTCCAGAAATTTGAAGAACGAAATCTTCGTAACATCCGTAAGGTCCACCTTCTAATACCATATCAGCAGTAATTATTGCAGTACAAGATGCATCAACAGAGAAGTTAATTCCACCGTTACAAGCAAGAACACTAGTTTGTAATTCTTCTGGGTATTCTTCAACAGTTACGTTGAAAGAACATACAGTAGTGTTACCAGAACCGTCAATAGCAGTATATTGAACAACTGTAGTTCCGATTGGGAATGCATCTCCATTACCTAGTTCAGAATCTTGCACAACTTCAGTTCCTCCTCCAGCAAATAATACTGCGAAAGAAGCATCTAAAGCAAATCCAATTCCTGATGCTAATGTAGGTGTTGAAATGCCACATGCAGGTCCTACTAAGTAAGACAACATACCTGTTGCAGAGTTACCATCGCACGTAGGAGGTGTTTGCACAGCTCTACCAAATGTAGTATAAACCTCTACCCATACACTTGCTACAGTAACTTCAACATCTTCAGCGAACTCAAGAGTTACACAAGATCCATCATTACCTGCATCCAGTGCAAAAGTCTCTGAGTATAAAGGAGTAAATCCACCACCTTCGTAAGGAACATTACCAGAACCATCATTTTCGTACACATTGATAGTTGCATTTGGAGCCGAACCAAAAGATTCTTGATTAAAAACAAATCCACTTATTATACCTGCATTTGGCAAAGTAATTGCTTGAATGAATGAGTTAGTACCACCACTACATGCTAATGCAGAACCACCTGTTGGATCAGCACATGGATCACAATAAGGACCTGCTACTGTTCCTACCGTTGGAGGACAGTTGTCAGTTGCAGTAGTATCAAAATTTAATGTATAGTTACAATCACCTGGATCTAATGTGATTGTCAAATCACTAAGACATTGAGCAAATACAGGACCTTCAAGGTCTTCTATCGTTACTGTATGACATTCAGTTACCTCTAAACCAGAGACATCTGCAGAAGTCCAGCATACTACAGTCTCACCCAATGGATAAATGTCTGATGCATCTTCAGTACCATTATAATCATTAATTGCAAGTGCCGTACACTCAGGCACAGCAAAATTCATTTCGATAGTATTTGAAGCACAGAAGTTGTTTACATCAGTATCAGCACCAATTGTGATACTAAGTGTACCATCTGCTGCAGCTGTATTGTAATCAGCAGCACTCATTGACAAGCAAATATCTGTTGCAGCACAATCAGCACCACCAAAATTCAGCGTTCCGATAAAGATACCATCAACAAAAACATCAGGAGTTTCTGTTTGGAAACTATTATCAGAATTCCAATTACCAGTAATTGCTACTTCTGCAGCTGCAAAAGTAGGAACACCTGTAATATCGAAATCTGTTTGCGCCAGAGTTGTCTGCATATTTAATTGCTGAACTCCAGAAGACACATCAACAAGACATGCCGGGACACCAAGACAATCCTCATTAGCTGTAGGCAACGCGAATTCCACGAAACCACCTTCACATGTTCCAGGTAGAGTCGAAGCTGTTATATCCGCAGGAACAGTCAGCATACAATTTGGAAGAGCAATTACGCCAGAAAAGGCAACAGCGCCTTGTCCTGCTGCTGCATTTCCACATGAGGCTGCACCATTACCTGATGCGCCTGTATTGCCGTCATACAATTCGATTGAACCACCACCTGGTAGATTCAAAGACAAATTGATATTAGCAGGAGGACACCATCCGTCTCCAAAAGTTTCATAACCTTGAAGTTCAAATTCGTTACCATCTGTGATTGTGTATGTATTAGCAACGCCTGGAGGGTTGTTAAAACATGCAATCTCTGTACCAGCGGTAACATCGACAAGTTTCCAACCGTTCTCACCGTTGAATCCACCCGTAGTGTAATCCACCGTGACGGTTGTTTGACTCATACCAACCTGTACAGAGAACATAGCGATCGCTAATACAAGTAGGTAAGAATATTTAGGAAAAAATTTTTTCATAAGATTGAGTTTTAATTTTAAAACTGAGTTATTGGATTAATTAGTTGCTAAGCATGTCAGCATAATAAGTAAGAATAGCATCGTTGTCCACACTAACAGCCATGTTTGAGCTTACAGCTACAGCTTTGTAATAAGCTGTTGTTAATGCAGTTTCAACAGTACCATCCATCTTAAGTGTCATTACTGCACTTAAAATGAATTCTTTCTTCACAGAGTGAGTAGCTTCTGCGATACCACCGTTAGGAACACTTGAATTCAATCCATCGAAGTCAGCTTGAAATGCAATGACTGCATCAGCTTTGTCTAGAAATGAACCAGAGTACTCTTTAAGGGCAGGTATACTCTGCGCACCATCCGTATTGAATGACTGTGCAGACACATTACTACCAACGCATACGAAGAAAAGAAGTAAGAAAGCAGAGAGAACTGCATTCTTGATAAAAGAAAATTTCATCTTCATCATGAGATTGAGTTTAGGTTAATAAATAAATATAGTTTCAATTATAAAAAATCAAACTAGTAACCCCTTGCAATACGCAAAGGGAATAATATAACCTCATGTCGAAAGAAATGACCAGCGTTTCTTAAGCGCTTGTCTGTGTAGTTGTATTTGGGCCGTAGAGTCCCAGAGTTTCTTATTCCGTTGGATTTACTCTATCTAATTTCAATTTGTCTTATTAATTGCAAGAGTCTCCAACGACACAAATATACGTTTTAGCATTTGTGTCTATATACTAAACAAATGGTATTTTTTATATTATATAAAGTATTAATATTTAAAATATACCGTTAGAACATCTTATAATACTAGGCAAGTTTATTTTTCTGCTGGCATTTTTTCAGCCTTTTGTTCTTGCCCAATCTTGAGCGCTAGACCTATTTCATGGCCTCCATTATTGAATTGCTGAAAATCATGAAATGATATGTTATATGAGTAGTTAAATGCCAAGGTATTAATCTGAGTTCCTATTAAAAAGCCCAATCTATTATCCGCGCCATTAGAATAAGTAATACCACTGAGTAACTTTCCATCCATAAACTTCATGAGCGCATTGAAATCAACGTGCAATGGCACGTTTCTGAATTTCTTTACATAAAAGCTAGGCTCTATGACCATGTCATAGTCGCGAATCTGAACTGGGTACCCTAGGCCGAAAAAGTAATTGAAAGAAGCACTGCTCTCCACAATGTCATCAAGATTATTAAGTTGTGATCTTACTAAACTTGGAAAAGCTAAATCAAAAAACAAACCATTACTCAATAATCCATGAAAACCAAGACTTGTTTCAAAAAACTGACCATCATTCAAACGATTTAGTAACATTTCGTCACTTACGTCAACTAATGGATTTCCAAGGTCTACTCCTGTTACACGATATTGCTGAAACCTAGTTGATAAACCAGCACCTATCTTATAACTTTCTCCCTTAATCATATAAGCAAAGGATAAGTCAGCTCGCACTGATCCTAAGTTAGCGTATTGATCGCTCAGTAGGTTCGCACCCAGTCCAACATTAGATGCCACTTCTCCATTATAGTTGGCTTGGTAAGATTGTGGTGAATCTTGAAAACCACTCCAATTGTTTCGATAATTGAAAAGGATCTTGTGTGTACCTTCAAAACCTGTTGCTCCAGGATTAATGGTTGCAGGATTAAGGAAATACTGTGTAAAAATGTACTCTTCTTGTGCTTGAGCGATTAAAGCAAAAAAGCAAAATGTTAGTAATATGTATAGTTTTTTCATCACTTACTTTATAAAGTTATGTAAGAACGCTAGGATTAGTGTTTCTCGTAATTAGTATGTTGATCTCAAAATTGTAACGGTCCCCTTGTAAATCTCCCTTGCACCATCATTAGTAATTACTTCAAGGACCCACATGTATCCATTCTCAATCAAATCCGATCCAGAATTATTTGTACCCATCCACGTATTGTCGTAATTAGACTGCTCATAAACACCTCGTCCATATCTGTCATAAATAAACAAAGTGTTATTGGTGTTATCAATACAAGAAATAATAAACACATCATTTTTATTATCACCATTAGGTGTCAAGACTGGACTTGCCTCATAACAAGGACCATCAGGAGCACATTCATCCATGGTACCATTCAGCATAAACTGACAATCATTGTCGTCAGTCAATACAACGGTGTATGGACCGCTCTCTAGGTTTGCAACTTCCACACTTGTCTCGTTAGTTGTACTCCATGCGTACTCAAAACTTCCAGTTCCTCCAGTTGCGGTAACAAGAGCTCCACCATCACTGTCTTCGCTACACTCAGTAGTATTTTCAACGGAAGCGGTGATCGGATCTGCATCAAAAATTGTGATTGTTTGTGCACCTGTCAGACCGTCTTCGTCGGTAAAAGCAACTTCGTAAGTTCCAGGGCACAAGTCCGTTATAGGTAAAGAAGTAGGACTTCCATCCAAAGTAAATGTAACTTCTCCGTTTGCTGCTATTATTTCACCACCAATAATCCCATTACAATCACCTGCACATGCAACATCAAACCCATTGTACAAATTGTCAGGATTAGATTCTAGCATTACTTCGATGAATAAAGTTGGTACAACAAAATCTTGACTTGTTATGCAACCATTCGCATCCGTAACAACGAGTGTATAAGTTCCAGGAAACAGCATATTAATATCCTGCGTTGCTAGATTACCAGGAGTCCACATATATGTGTACTGTTCTGTACCTCCTTGCACAGTGACATCAATTGAACCATTACTACCATCAGACGCAACAATTATAGGAGAAACTATAAGAAGCTCATCTGGTTGATTGATGGGATATGTTTGAGTGATTACGTTTGGATTTGGTACTGTCGAATCAGTTATGGTAACAGCATATGAGCCTGCTGAAAGATTAGTAGGTCCTGCAGACCAAGCAGAGGTGTACGGAGCACATCCTCCTTGTATTGTTAGCATGATTGATCCGTCATTTCCTCCAAAACACGATACATCATTTATCACAACATCAACAACTTGTAGAGGTGCGGCCTCAATTATAAAAGTATTAGTCTGAGTGCATCCATTAGCATCTGTAACAGTCACAGTATAATCTCCTTTACATAAGTTAGATCTATTTGGACTAGTGATATTTCCATCATCAGACCAAGAAAAAGTGAGATTACCTGTACCACCGGTAGCCATAGAAGAAATCGATCCGTCACAATTCACAGATTCATCTGTTGCTGTTCCAGTGATTACTATTTCATCTGGCTGTGCAACCTCATATGTAGCGGACGTGTTACAATTCTCTCCGTCTGATACTGTGACAGTATAAGTTCCTGCAGGAACATTTGAAAGCGTTGCACCTGATTGATTGTTACCCCACATGTAAGTATAATTACCATTTCCACCATCTGCAATAACCGTTACGTTTCCATCACTACCTCCAAAACAAGATACATTATTTGATTCAGCATCTACTTGCATGATATTACAAGGACAGATAATAGTCAAAGTTCCAGATTCAAAAACAACTGGTAAAATTGCGTTTGTTATATCTGTTACCTCAATTCCATTTGGTACATTGTCAGTGAAATCTAAATCTGTTGTTTGGTCACAGTCTCCCCCTACATCAAAACATACGGAAAATGCTGTTACCCTCGTTGGCGAGATCAACTCCAGCTCCGCTTAAGTCTGCCCAACTTACTCTAAAATTATCTACGTCGTTAAGATTGAAGTCTCCTTGGGATATTGACAAGTCACTATTGAGATCACTAACACCAGTATATGTTAAATCCGACGCATTAAAATCCATCGCGTACTGGAAAGACTGAATGTCGTCAAAATTTCTAACTTTAACTGGTATACATACATTGGCTCCGAGAACCAACTGAGTATCTTCGAAGTAGAAAGTTACATCTGATGATCCACCTTGTACAAAAGCGCATCCACCATTATCAATAGTAAACGGAATAGACTCTTCATCTTCATTGAGGAAGGCAGTTGAGAAATTAGGCGGTACATCTACAATATCTTCTATGGTCATGCATGCACTTACTCCAGAATTTGCAGTAACATCGAAACAAACATCAAACAACTTGGCACCATTACCAAGGTTAGCAGGATTTTCAAATGTGAAATCTTGCCACAAATAACGGATGGTTCCTTCAGCATCATTAATCGCCGCAATTGCACCATTTAACGCCTCATTCTCAACAGAGGCATTCGTTAGCTGTGCCGTATTCCATTGAATTGGAATTTCTGCTGAGTTAACATTCAGAAAATCGTCAACAGTCACTTCAAAACAAACAGATCCTCCTGAAGTTGTACTTTCATTTGATATCATGATATCAATTTCACCGTCCGTGTTACCACAATTAGAACCATTGATTGAAGCATTCCCATCATTTGAAGCTGTACTGACTAAGTTACCATCACCATCAATGAATTCTATTACCCTTGGCACATCGCTAAGAAAGACATCAGTTTCATCACATGGGCTTCCAGTTAAATCACAAACTAATGTAAAAAGCAAGTGGTTTTGCTCCGGTATAGTAAACCCTTCCGTACTGGTTTGATTCCAAGTAAGAGAAAGCTCTCCTTCATCGATACTAGGTTGATCTGGGGTTCCAAAGAAATTGATGTTGAATTGAGGCACAACAGTAGAAATGTTCTCGATAGATGAATACTCCATTACGGTGGGATCCCAGTTTATAGAAAACTGCATTGAAGATATATCAACAAAATCCGAGACTCTTACATCTACAGAGACGGTCTGACCACTATCTCCTGAATCATCGGAAATATTAAATTGCACTTGCGAGAAGGCCATTTGGAACATAAAGATTCCAAAAATGAACGTACTTAGTTTTTTCATACAAAAATTCGTTATGAGCTATATGGTTATCGCCATGCCAAAATGCAAGGCAGTCCAAAGATCAAATTTAATAATAAATAAGCGGTTGTGATGAATGTATTAAAATAATATATATAATACACCAAAACACAAAAACGATCTGCCTCTTGAACTATATCAAATGGCAGACCGCAAAAGTACCTTTGCTCTTCAAGTTGAATCAACTTGAGGGTTTAAATCAATTGCTAGCAAACAGATAGCACGAATCGTAGGCACTGCAGACTCAATCTAACACAATGAGTACAGTTTGACTCAAAAGGCTGCTTGAGCTAGCTTATGCAAAACAAATAATATTAGCTAATTAGCACTATTTATTTGTAACTCGATTTCAGTTTAAACAAATGCTATCAGACTAGTCAGCATTCTGTTAGTCTTTTACAAAACAAATCTTTTGGGCGAAGGCCCTTCTTCTAGACTAAGCCATTATCGTATGCAAACTTTATTAAGGCATTCGTATTTCTCAAAGAAAGTTTCCGCATAATATTTTTTCTATGTACGCCAACTGTTTGATCTGAAATGAATAGTTGTTTACCGATCTCTCCATTCGTTTTCGCTTGTGCAATCTGTTGAAGTACCTGCATTTCTCTTTTTGTCAGTTTTTCTATCAACTGAAATTCGTCGATAAATGAATTCTTATTTTGATCGTCATTGGACTGATTCTTTTGTAGAGATGGCGTCATTTGAAGCCCCTCTGATAGAAAAGTCTTGCCATTTGATATCGTAGCTAGTGCCCTGAGAAGTTCTTTTATATCATTGTACTTCGATACAAATCCGTCAGCACCACTAACAAATGCTCCACGTACAAATTTATCAGCCGTGTAAGAGCTTAATACACATATGCTTAAATCCTTATGATTCTTTCGTATTTCCTTCAAAAAGTCTGTTGATTCATTATCACCGAGGTTAATCTCAGTTATGAGCAGGTTGACGTCAGTATAGTCCAACTTCTCCATCAGTTCACTACTCGAGTTGCACCTGCCAACTATTCTGTAGAAGAATTGCTCGCCTGAAGTCAGCAACGACTCGAGACCATCTAAAAAAATCGTTTCCCGATCTGCCAGAATGGTTTTAACTAACATATATTACATTATGGTTTGTTAATAGCTTTCTAACTGCAAAAAAAATGCCAATCTTAAAATAAGCTATTCGTATTTATAAAAATAATCGCATTCGTAGAGCGAAGTATTCTTCTGATCTGCATGCGCATATTGAAAGCCATTAAATATAGAATATCCTCCATGACCACCCTTCTTATCAATAGCAATTAAGCCAACCTGAAAGTCCGGTTTAGCAACTTCTTTCTGAATTATTCTCTCCAAAGCTTTTTTGCATGCAGCTGATGGGCTTAAACCTTGTCTAATGAACTCTACCACTAGAAATGCTGAAAGCGAAGTCAAGACCTTTTCACCTAGCCCAGTTGCAACGCAAGCACCCACTTCATTATCCACGTACAATCCCGCGCCAATTATGGGAGAGTCTCCTACTCTACCATGCATTTTATATGAGAGACCACTTGTTGAACAACCTCCACTGAGCCTGCCATCATCAGATAAACCAAGCATTCCTATAGTATCGTGATTCTCAATATTTATAATCGGTTTATATTCCTTTTCCTTTAGCCAAGTTTCATACTGCTTCTTAGATAAATCTGTCAACATTTGAGTTTCACTATAACCTCGAGAAAGTGCAAACTGTCTAGCTCCTTCCCCCGCCAGAATAACATGTGGTGTGTACTTCAAAACATCATGTGCAAGTGAAATAGCATATTTAATATTTTGAAGAAATACCACAGAACCGGCATTCCCTTCATGATCCATCACACAAGCATCTAATGTAACTTTACCTTCCCTATCAGGTCTTCCACCATATCCGACCGATTGATCGAGAGGATTATCTTCAACCGTATTGATTCCTTTGACAATTGAATCCAAAAGAGGTAAAGATTCAGAATAATAGTTTTGAGCGGTCTTAACGGCTTCTTGATTATTCCAAGTAGCAATAAAAAATGACTTTGGAGTAGGTTTAGTGTAATCTTCGAGATTAACTGCTGCTGCTACCGCGGTAACCGTGCTCAATTTTCCTATAAATCCTCTTCTATTCATATTACTTATATATTTGCATCCGCAATGAAGATAATTAACTACTTTTTCTTTCGGTTTTTTGTATTTGGATTCAAGTTTGTGCCATTTTGGATGATTTACAGGCTAAGTAACTTTATAGCATTTCTGCTTCATCGAGTGCTAAGATACCGTTATCAAGTAATAAAAGAAAATCTAAATCTAATTAACATCCCAATTTTAACAGAAAAAGGTGGGCCTGACATCAGAGAAATATACAGAAATCTCGCGGACATCATGCTGGAGAGTATCAAGGGATTTTCAATGTCCAAAGAGACACTTCAGAAGCGACATAAATGGGTAAATCCTGAAATTCTAGAAGACACTTTTAAGCAACAAAAAAGTGTCATACTAGTAACTGGACACTTCAACAATTGGGAATGGGGGGCATTTTCACCCAATTATTTCTTAAAGCATAAGATCATTGGTTTATACAAGCCTTTGACTAACGAATATATCAATAGATATATGTTGCGAAAGAGAGCTTCGTCAGGGACCGTGCTTGCAAACATCAATGACACGTCTCAATACTTCAAGAATTACCATGACAAAAATGCTATTTTTTTAATGGCGGCCGATCAATCACCTACAAAACCTGAATTAGCTATCTGGACGACATTTCTAGGCGTTGAGACACCTTGTCTTCACGGCATTGAAAAGTATTATCAACAATACAAACTACCTGTGATTTATTGCGATATTCAAAGGGTAGATAGAGGCTACTACGCAATTAGCTTAGAGTGGGTACATGAGGACATTTCAATCGAAGTTGAGAAAGGCGAGATTACCAAGTCCTTCATGAAAAAGCTTGAAAAAAGAATCGAAATTAATCCAGAAAGTTGGCTATGGTCTCATAGAAGATGGAAACACGCTGATCGAGCATTTGAGCGAAGAAATGCAATATTAAGCGACTAAGACTAATCAGTTGTTCAATTTATTGTACGGATTATATTTTGACCAATCGCGAAATCGAGTAGTTGGATCCTGACTCCACATAAATCTGATATATACCAGTTTCTAAGTTTTCGTCGAGATAGATCAACTCATTGTTGATTCCTTCATTCAATTCGAAATTCAACTCTTTGACTATTTGCCCACTCATATCGTAGACACGCAGGTTCGCTTCGGATGCTTCCTCGCTAAAAACTTTAAGATAAAAGTGGTCAACAATAGGATTTGGATAAACAGCCATGTTCAGATTTTCGTAGGCTACTTCCGGGCCAGTTGGTATATCATCATGATCCATCGCAACAAATAGATTATTTTGCATTAGGTCAATAGATGAATTCCTCATTACAATACTATTCAATGTGGAATTTCTAACTATACCTTTCCACTCTTCCGACAAATTATTATCATTTTCGAAGTAGAATCTGTCACCATCTCTCAATACACGGAATTGTGATTCTAGAATTTTCATGACGAGCTCTCCAAATAACGAATTCGGCAGATGATCTTCGGCTAGCATACCAACCCATGGATCAATATTATCTGTAGAACCATAAATCTCTTCAAGAAGATTGCCGATCTCTGGAATCGAACAGAGATCTGAGAACTCTGAAATTCTCGGCAACCCAAAATCAGCTCTTACTGTGTTATAATCTGGCAATCCTCTTTCTCGTCCACGATTGATATTAATCGCTGCTAAGTCAAGTCCGCCAGCACCAGGTATACCAAATAAGAAATTTCGTACGTCGTTCACTACCTTACAATCAAAATCTTGCTGAATTTGAGTACCCATACCTTTAATGAAAGGATCTACTCCGCCAGCAAGATTAACTGCGATAGGATTAAAGAAAGCATCTCTGAGCGATATATTTCCAGCAGCAATAAGTTCGCCATCATTTTTCATCCGAATGATATTGCTATTAATCAGAGTATGCCCGATTCTGAATGCGGCTGCAGAAAAAACATTTGAAATTGCAGGATTAATTTGATCTACATATCCCGAGTATTCTGGAATGCTCAGATTCATCGAAGGCAACCATTCATTATAGACTATCGCTTGTAATTTGCCATTTACAATCTTTCGCGCTTCTTGATAAATCTCTTCGTCTGACAAATTTGAATCTTGAGCAATAATTTCGTCACAAACAAGATTATGCTCACGTACAAAAATCGTATGCATTGAAATCAAGAGTGGATTCTCGTTAGCTCTAGTATCGCCTGCTACATAGAATTTCGTCGTCAAACCAGAAGTTTCCATAAATGGTACATCCTGATCAATCGGACTATTGAACTCACCATCTATCGTATTCCATGGTAACATATCACCACTTGAAGTCCTAAGTTTACCGTCTTGAAAAGACCTAAGCCACAAAGCTCTACTTTCATCACTTCCATAGATATTGGAAGCATCTATAAACGAAGTTATTGCATTGTCATGCTGTCTTGGATTATCAATGTCTGTCCCACTATCAGGACTCTCAAGTGAGCGCATCATCGGAATGAAGTCTCCCGGTCCATAAAATGGGTCGCCAACCGGTGGCACAATAATTAATGCTTCCTCTGGGTTTTCGTCAAAGCTAAAGTTCTCAACAAGCGTGATATCATGGTCAATGAATTGTCCAAAAACCCACACAAAATCACTTAGCGCAAGTTTATCGTCAATTCGATCTTGCTGTTCGAAAAGTATATTACTGACTTCTCTTGGATTGAGTCTATCTTGTCCAGCTGGAGAAGATATTCCATCGGTGTAATCGACTGTTGTTAATCGTGCAAGAGGTGTATTAGTGGCACCCCATTCAGGATTCGAGATGTTATTACTTCTTCCATCTATTGATCTGTATTCCTGTGCTGTAATCAAACAAGGAAGACCTAAGAGAATAAATAAAAATATATTCCTTAAATGGTTCATGAGTAGAAATTATCTCGGCAAAGCTAAAAGCAAAGTTAAGCAAAGATTCCAATAGTTAGACGGTAAAAACATCCTAAACCTTCAAGATTCATATAGATTTCTCAAAAAAATATACCAATTAACAATTACTATATTGACAACCACATTAGTACATATCATGATAGCATGTATATATATTTTATAATATGGAAAAAAATAAACAACCTTGTCTTTTGAATTAGAATTTTAAACAAAAATCACGGAAGATTTGAGTCTTCACTGTCTCGGAACACGAAAAAATCGTAAGGATACGTTCAAAGGATTTACTTAATACGTGAAATGTAAGATTTATCTCAAATAGTAGCTTCTGTTAAATTGAATTTTAGGAATTGGAAGCCTATAATGCTGTAGTCCACTTTCAAGTTGTAATTGAGTATTTTTGTACGTTAACGCGTATTACGAGCTGTTTATCATAGCTCTTTCAAAACAATTCCAAGTAGTACAAAGTGCCACATTAAAAAGTGATAAAGAGTAATTTTACTTTAGTTTTTATTTTGTGTTTAATCTATGCAGCAAATGGGTTATCACAATCCGATACAATAGCGCGAGTAAAAAGTGATACGCTAACAGGTTTTCGTACAAATTTTTCTCTAAGCGAAGCATTTTACATCCCTGGCAGTCTGGAAATAAAAGGATTTCCAAGCAGACGTAATGTAGCATTTCGAATTGACAGCAGTAATCAATTGATTGCCTTACTCATTGACTCTACAACAAGCAACGATTCCTTCTACGTCGCTAGATACCGTTACTATGCAGATAACTACCCTGATAGTATTGGTCGCAGCTACAAAACAGGCATTGAAAATAAAGTTGTCTATATCTCCCTAGACATTCCCAAGTCGGAGGAAAACACCGCTCTTTTGCCTCGAGGCTTAAATTATAATGGCTCTTTCGGTAGAGGTCTTACAGCTGGAAATAGTCAATCTTTAGTTTTGAACTCAACATTCAACATGCAGCTTGGTGGACAGATCGGAAATAACATTGGAATCCGTGCAGTTCTCTCCGATGCTAACATCCCTATTCAAGCGGAAGGAACTACACAGCAACTCCGAGAATTTGATCAGGTTTTTATTGAATTATCAAAGAACGAACAGAAACTGGTAGCAGGTGATTTTCGATTAGAGCGACCAACGGGACACTTTTTGAACTACTCAAAAAAACTAAAAGGAATACAGTATTCGAATACAGATATATCAAATCAAACTGGAAAGCTCTCTGTTAATGGCTCCTTTGCAATATCTGGAGGAAAATTTTCTAGACAAATCCTTGATATTACTGAAGGAAACCAAGGGCCATATAAGTTACAAGGAGCAGATAATGAACAATTTATAATCGTCCAAAGCGGTACCGAAAAGATATATATAGACGGAGAGTTACTTGTTCGAGGAGAAACCCAAGACTATATTATTTTGTACGATCGAGCGGAACTTCAGTTTACAGAGAAACGACCTATAACAAAAGATATAAGAGTTATTGTAGAATTTGAATATCTAGCTCAAAATTACGCACGAACAATAACTACCGCAAATGCAGACTGGAAGCTAAGTAAGCATGAAATTGCCTTACGTTTATATCAAGAAGGTGATCAGAAAAATTCAGCTGGATTGTTTGAACTGACAGCAGAAGATAGAGAGTTCTTAGCGGAGGTTGGAGATCAAACAAGTACCCAGTTTCAATCAGCAATATTCCTTAATACTGAATACGACCCTTCTGACATATTCTACCAATTGGAGATAAGCCCAGATGGCGATAGCATTTTAGATTACTCAACCGATCCGGCATTAGCTCAATATCAGGCTTTCTTTACGGATTTGGGAAGCAATAATGGGAGTTACAATATTGCTGCAGATGTTAACACAAATGGAAGGGTGTATGAATATGTCGGAGAAGGAAATGGAAGATACTTGCCCATACGCAAACTTCTACCTCCAGAAAGCAAGCAGATGTACAGTCTGTCTGACAGGTTCAACTACAGTAAAAATGGCGAAGTTACGGCTGAAGTTTCGTTAAGTAACTTCGATAGAAATCTCTTCTCAAATGTAGATGCTGCAGACGATTTAGGTCTGGCTGGTAGACTAGACTGGGGACATAATCTTGAAATAGGCAGCAAAAGCAATCATAGCGTTAAACTTGGAGCCTACGCTGAATTACTTTCAACAGATTTTCGCTTCTTAAATCCCTATCGAAACGCTGAATTCATAAGAGATTGGAACCTAGATCAAAATCTAGAAAGGGCGCAAGAAATCCTTGCTGGATCATCCATCAATTGGCGTGAAAAATGTGACATATGTCCAGGAAAACAGAACACTTTTCTGTATGAATTTAGTACCTTCAGAAGAGGCACAATTTATCAAGGAAATAGACATAATATTTTAAGTAGTTTATATTTCAAAGGAATTCAATTCAAGACAAATAGTAGTTTTCTTAGCAGTTCATCTAGCACCATTTCCACCCAGTTTTTGAGACCGAGAGGAAGTATAGAAAAACGCTGGGATTTCTTACAACAAATTCATACTGGCATCGAATATGATGGCGAGCTTAACGCAAGAAATGACATTATAGCTGACAGCTTACTTGCAATCAGTAATGCCTACGATGTTATCAAAGCATACATCAAAACAGACGACTCAAGACCAATAAAAGGATCTGTATATTACTCAAAAAGATTTGACCGGATCGCCTCTGAAGATATCTTAGCAACATACGGTAATGCAGGCAATTATGGTTCAAATTTGGAATGGCAAGGTAAGACCCAATCAGTCAATTTTACTGTAAATTACCGCCGGTTACAGGTTGATCAAAATTTGCGAAGTGACGTAAAAGATGCGGTGAACTTACTTGGAGGACTGGATTACCAGTATAGTCTCTGGAATGGAATTGTGCGAGGTGTTAGTAATTTCAACTTCAATACAGGACAAGAACCACAGCGAGAATTTAACTATAGAGAAGTTGCTCCAGGAGAAGGTAATTTCATATGGCTAGATGATGGCGATGGTGTGAAGGAAAAGAATGAATTTCAACCTGCTCCGTTCGCTGACCAAGGTAACTTCATCCAAGTAAGCTTATTCAATAACGAATTTATCCAAGTATATCAGCAAGACTATCTTCAAACACTGCGAATAGAACCGATCAAATGGAAAATCAGCAAGATTAAATGGAAAAAATTCTTGTCTCCACTTTCCTCTCAAACTAGTTGGAAACTCAGCAGAAAAGACTTGCAAGATGACGGCTTTCCCACCTTTGAATTCTTCGGAATTGACGATCAAAACCCACAACTTGTAAGTTTCTTATCAAGTGTAAATCAAAATCTATTTTGGAATAGAGGAAACCCTGCTTATGATATTCAATTGAACTATCTGCTCAACAATTCCAGCATCTTACTAACTACAGGTAATGATATTCGAAACGATGAACAGATCAGTCTAAGAGGTCGAATAAATATTCAGAAGAAAGCTGATGTTGAAATAGAAGTAGCTAGTAAAAATCGAGGTAATAGAAACGTTAATTTCCCAAATAATGATTATTACATTTCTGGTTGGGAAAGTACAGCAGGTCTAGAATATAGACTAAAGCAAAACCTCCAATACCGATTAGCAAGTAGTTACGGTGGCAAAAATAATTTACTCGGAGATGAACGAGCTCAATTTATTGATCTTGAAACTAGTGTAGGATATGCAGGAAAATCAAAGTTTAGAATTGACGCTAGTTTGCGTTACAATCGCATACTTTATCAATCCTCAGATAACCCTACCATAGAGCTAATCATGTTAGAAGGGCTTCGTAATGGAAAGAACTTTTTATGGGAATTACGCTTTACAAAACGTCTGATTAATAACTTCGACCTCAGTATTAATTATAACGGAAGGAAAACACCTGATATCAGGACCGTACATATAGGAAGTGCTCAAATTCGAGCGACTTTCTAAGCAACTTTTGCAACTCCAATCATCTCCTCGATCAGCTTGTTTTGTCATAGAAATCATCCCGTTAATCCATAAAGCGGCAGAAAATCTTGGCCTAGCATTTATTTATTGTATTCTTACCAGCAAGGCCTATCTTTCTGTAAGCCCTACCTTTTTTTACAAGTATCTAACTTGATAAGTCGGGAAGGATACAAGATTATGGGAGCTATTCAGTAAACTAAATGCCTTGCGAAACCTTATATTTGGAATCGAGTTTGTGCTATCGCAAACTACTATGTAATAAATCTATCTTTAAAAATATAGCATATGATTAACAAACGAATTTTGCAATGTTTCCTATTAGTATTCTTGGGTTTCATTTCTTTTGGGCTTCAAGCCCAAAATTTCTGGTCTCAAAGTAGTCCAGAGAAATCCAACCAGACACCTGATGAGATCATTCCTTACATAAGTGAATACAGCCTTTTCCAGTTGGATTATGAGAACATTCAGAAGGCTTTAAAGAATACGCCAGAGGAATTTAGCAAAAAAACTGGAAAATATGTGGCATTTCCAATGCCCAATGGTGACATCGAAGGATTCCATGTGTATCACTCTCCAATTATGGAACCGGGATTACAAGCGAAGTATCCAAATATGAGAAACTACAAAGTAATCGGTATAGATAATCCGAAATTACAAGGTAGAATTGGAGTAAGCATCAGCGGTTTCCATGCAAGTATAAATACTCCGGAAGGAAGATTCTATATCGATAGATATTCTTCCGATAGTAATAGCGAGTATGCGGTTTATTACACAAAAAATTACACAAAAGACCAATCTTCTCTTCCTGCTTGCGGTGTAAGTGGAACGGAGTCTGAAAAATACTTGGAAGAATTTGATCTAGATAATATTGAAGCAGAGAGTGCGCAAATTAGAACGCGAACACCCGAAGGTGAAGTAACTCTAAGAACATACAGATGTGCAATTGCTTGTACGGGAGAATGGGGAACTGTAAAAGGGGGTACAGTAGAATCTGCTTTAGCTGCAGTTAATCAATCGGTCTCGAAAATCAATGAGATTTTTGAGTACGAAGTAGCTATACGGATGGTACTTGTCGAAGACAATGATAAATTAATGCACCTAAATGGAGCGACAGATCCTTATCAAAATCCAACACAAGGAGCAGAACTAATTGGACAAAATACTGCCGCTGTAAGTCAAATAATTGGATTTGGTAGTTTTGATATTGGTCACGTATATACTGTAGGATGTTCTGATGTAGGAGGTATTGCTTCCCTTTCAAGTGTCTGTGGAGCTGGTAAAGGGAACGGTGTTACATGTCATTACAGCTCAAATATCGACTTGATATCAATTAGAGTAGCTTGTCATGAAATGGGTCATCAGTTCAGTGCTCCACATACATTCAATCACTGTGATGGTGAAAACGAATCAACATCATCTGGATACGAGCCTGGTAGTGGTCATACTATTATGTCTTATGCAGGTGGGTGTGGTCAAGCATTGAATGTTGCAGATGCTCCTTATCCTTACTTTCATGGTCATAGTGTGATGAGAATGGTGAATTTCTCACAGGAAGGAAATGGAGACCAATGTGCAAGTTATATTGAAACTTCAAACACACACCCAGTAATCACACTTCCTTATACGGATGGATTCTACGTTCCAATTTCAACGCCTTTGTTGTTAGAGGCTACAGCTGAAGATGCGGAAAATGATGCTCTAACTTATTCTTGGGAACAGTTTGATATAGGTCCATTGACAATACCAGGAGAACCTGTTCTAGAAGCACCACAATTTGTTTCAGAAGTTCCTAATGAAACCCCTGAAAGATTCTTGCCCGCATTAACGAAAATTTTACAGAATCAGTACGACAAGACTGAAGTGCTACCATTTTACGATAGAGAATTTAACTTCAGATTAACTGTCAGAGATAATAATGACGAGGCTGGAGGAAGTGATTGGGAAGAAGTACAATTCTTCTCAACAACAACAGCTGGGCCATTCTTAGTAATGTATCCAAATTCAACTGAGGATTTCGTTGCTGGACAGAAATATAATATTGAATGGGACGTAGCCAATACCGATCAAGGTTTAGTGAATTCTCAATATGTAACGATACTACTATCCACGGACGGTGGTTTGACATATCCAAAAGTACTTAAATCATTTACTGAGAATGATGGTATCGAGGAGGTAGTAATACCAAATTCTATTACTTCTTTTGCGCGTATTATGGTACGTTCAGCGGATAATATCTTCTTGGATATCAGCAATACTAATTTCAAGATATCAGAAGCTACTGAAGCAGGATATTCTGCTGTAGCGAACCCAGGATACCAACAAGTTTGTTTGCCCAACGATGCAATCGTAGAAATTTCGACCGAACAGTATTTAGGATATAGCGAAAGTATTGAATTCGAAGTTTTAGAAGGTTTACCAGCGGGAGCGGTAGCAAGTTTTACTAGTAACAACATCCAACCTGGCGAAATTACAGAACTTGTGATCAACGGAGATAATGTAGTTGAATCTGGAGTTTACGAGATACAAATACGAGGCGTTGCTGGAGAAGATACTGTGTTGTTTAATACTAAAATTGATATGACAAGCAGTGATTACTCTGACCTAGCGGTTGTATATCCTGCAAAAGGTGAAAGTTCAATACCGGCTTCTCCATTATTCGAATGGGCTCTGGATAATGATGCTGAGAGCTATATTTTCGAATTAAGTGATGATCCTTCATTTTCTGGAAATGGAGATACAAATGTATATGAAGACGACCTTACAAGCAATTCGTTTACAACAGATGAGCCATTGTTTAAAAACAAAGTATATTTCTGGAGAGTAACTGGAGTAAATAGATGTGGAGTAGGTTTCACTACCGCACTTTCAACGTTTGCTACGGAAGCTCTTAGCTGTAGAGAATATGAGGAAAATACTGTTCCTATCAACTTACCGAGTTCTGGAACACCAACTACGGAATTAAACTCAGTCGTTGTGACAGGAGGTCAGGTTTCAGATATTAATGTTAGAAGATTAAGAGGCACGCACAACAACTTTAAAGAATTGACTGCTACCCTTGTTAGCCCTGCTGGAACTGAAGTCGTCTTATTCGATAAAAGATGTGCAGGTGCCACCAGTTTTAATGGTGGTTTTGACAGTGAGTCGCCGATTGACATTCAGTGTCCGATCACAAACGGAACAATGTTTAATCCAGAAGGAGACCTTAGTGTGTTCAACGGTGAAGATCTGATAGGAACATGGGTCCTTAAAATTGATGACTCTGCTTCTGGAAATGGTGGAAAAGTGAATGAGTACGTTTTGGACATTTGCTCAAACGCTTCATTAAGTGCTCCTTACTTAGTAACGAATACAGGTCTAAAAACCGGTCCAAATCAAATTCGACTGATTAATCAAGGTAGATTGCTAGTTGGAGATGACGATTCTGACGCAGATGAATTGATTTACACGATGGTCGAGGCTCCTCAATATGGAAACCTACTACTATTTCAAGATGTCTTGGAAGTTGGCTCAACTTTTACACAAGCGGACTTGAATGGAAATGACATTTTCTATGAAAGTGGAGCTGATGGTGGTCCTGTTGTAGATAAATTCGTTTTTGTTGTAGACGATGGCGAAGGTGGATGGGTTGATTTAACTACATTCGAAATCGAACTAGATATCGCAAATGGTGTTGGTGAGACTGAAGATTTTGCATACGATGTGGCAATATTTCCTAATCCTTCAAAAGACTTAGTCAACGTTCAGATTAATAATCTAGACGTTCCATCTTTTTCACTGCAAGTTACAGACGTCCTAGGGCAGGTAATTGCTCAAGAAACATATAAATCAACAAATTCGATTTCTATGGATATGCAATCATATCCGAAAGGAAACTACTTCTTCAGAGTGATTGTCGATGAGAGTAGTAAAGTCTACAAAGTATCGATACAGTAAAGGATAGCTTTATTGTTATAAAAAGTAAGAAAGGCTTTCAGAAACATAACTCTGAAAGCCTTTTTTATTTCAATTTCACAAGTAAACTACCTTAGTAGTCTTAGCTACAGCGAAGAATTGCTCCGAGTAGTTTTTTAAATAGAGTTACTTAAACTAATTCAAAAAAAGCCAGCTTACAACTGCAAACTGGCTTTCAAATTTACTATTTATCAGAAATGTAAAACATTTCTATTCTTCAGTCGCGTAAGACTCAATAGGCGGACAAGTACAGATTAGGTTCCTATCGCCAAATGCATTATCAACTCGTCCAACACTACTCCAGAATTTAGATCCTAACTTAAGATATGGCAATGGATAAGCAGCTTTCTCACGGCTGTAAGGGAAATCCCATTTATTCTTAGTTAATAAAGCAAGACTATGAGGTGCATTATGTAGCACATTATTCTCAGCATCAGCCTCACCTCTTGCGATTTCATCAATTTCATCATGTATTGAAAGCATAGCTTCACAGAATCTGTCAAGTTCATCTTTACTTTCACTCTCTGTAGGTTCGATCATCAAAGTTCCAGCTACCGGAAATGATAAAGTAGGAGAGTGAAATCCATAATCAATAAGTCGCTTTGCGATATCTTCTGCTGAAATATCAAGGGCTTTGAACTTTCTCAAATCAAGAATTAACTCATGTGCTGACCTACCCTTTTCTCCTGTATATAGAATGTCATACTTTGTTTCGAGTATACTTTTCATGTAATTAGCATTCAAGATTGCATACTTTGTAGAATTAAGCATTCCTTTATGACCCAACATTCTTATATATCCATAAGAAATCAACAGAATAGAAGCACTTCCATATGGTGCAGCAGAAACAGCTCCAGCTCTAATACCGTCTACATTACCCAATATCGGATGTGAAGGAAGGTAAGGCTTCAATCTTTCATTTACACAGATTGGTCCCATTCCTGGGCCGCCACCACCATGTGGTATAGCAAATGTCTTGTGTAAGTTAAGGTGACAGACATCCGCATCAATATGTCCAGGACTCGTCAAACCTACCTGAGCATTCATATTGGCACCATCCATGTACACCAATCCACCATTATCGTGGATAATCTGGCAAATCTCCTTGATCGCAGTTTCAAACACACCATGTGTAGATGGATATGTGATCATCAATCCTGCTAGTGTCTCAGAGTGCTTTTTGCATTGCTCTCTGAGATCTTCCACATCAATATTGCCTTCGTCATCACATTTCACTAGTACAACTTTAGTTCCCGCCATTACTGCTGACGCTGGGTTTGTACCGTGTGCTGAAGTAGGAATCAAAATCTTATCTCTGTGACTTCCATTGTTAGCTTTGTGATAAGCCATTATCGTCAACAGTCCAGAATACTCCCCTTGCGCTCCTGAATTCGGTTGCAACGAGCAAGCTGCAAAACCAGTAATATCGCTCAGATAATCTTCTAGCTCACTGATCATTTGTAAATAGCCTTCCGCTTGATCGACGGGAACAAACGGGTGAATATTTGCAAATTCTGGCCAAGAAACAGGCATAAGCTCAGCGGCCGCATTAAGTTTCATTGTACACGAACCTAAGGCAATCATTGAATGAGTCAATGACAAATCTTTATTTTCTAAACGCTTAATATAGCGCATCATATTAGTTTCAGTATGATAGCTATTAAACACTTCATGAGTAAGGAAATCGGAAGATCTTGGAACCGGATTAGATGGAAGACTTTCGTCGAAAGTAATTTCTAAGCCAAAAACGGATGCCACATCTTGAAGATCAGTATCTGACACAGTCTCGTCTAGTGAAATTCTCACGTAGTCTTCCCCGTAGAAGAAATTTATCCCAAGATTTAAGGCTTTTGGCTTCAAGTCTTGAATCTTTTGACTTCCAATTTCTACTGTGATTGTATCAAAAAAGTGCTTGTTAGTGACATTATAGCCACCTTTCTTCAACCCATTCACTAAAGTATTTGACTTGCTTTGGATGGACTGAGCGATAGACTGTATTCCCTTTGGTCCGTGATAAACAGCATACATACCTGCCATTATTGCAAGTAGTGCTTGCGCTGTACAAATGTTTGAAGTTGCTTTCTCTCTTCTAATATGCTGCTCTCGAGTCTGTAGAGCCATTCTTAATGCTCTTTCTCCTTGTGAATCAACTGATAATCCGATGATTCTGCCTGGGATCTGTCGCTTAAAATTCTCTAAGGTTGCAAAATATGCAGCGTGCGGACCACCATATCCCATAGGTACACCAAATCGTTGTGTATTTCCTACAACAGCGTGGGCACCGATTTCTCCTGGAGGCGTAAATAGAGCTAAACTCAATAAATCAGCAGCAACAGTAATAAATATATTCTTTTCCTTTAAGTCGTCAAACCATGTTTTGTAGTCTTCGACCTCACCAGTAGTATTTGGAAATTGGACCAACACTCCACAATATTCTGTCCCATCTAGATCCACTGCTTTCCAGTCACCTCTTACGATTTCGATGTTTAGGGGGGTAGCTCTAGTCTCAAGTACAGCAACTGTGTGATCGTATACATGATTGTCGACGAAAAACTTCGAGGCAGGGTTGTTCTTCGCTCTTTTATTCTTTTGAGCATAAAACATAGTCATCGCCTCCGCTGCAGCTGTAGCTTCATCCAAAAGTGAAGCATTTGCTATAGGCATTCCAGTAAGGTCTGAAACCATTGTTTGGTAGTTCAATAGTGCTTCTAATCGACCTTGTGCTATTTCTGCTTGATAAGGTGTATACTGCGTGTACCAACCTGGATTCTGAAAAATATTTCTAGATATTACTGCAGGAGTAATTGTCCCTGAATATCCTCGACCGATGTATGAACGATACTCTTTATTCTTTGCTGCAATCTTAGCAAGCATTCGATGGTACTCATATTCACTTAATGCCGGAGGAACGTTCATTTCTGAAGTCCTCTTGATATCATTAGGAACAGTTTGATCGATCAATTCGTCAAGGCTACCAGCGTTGACTACTTTTAGCATTTCCGTCAATTCTTCTTCAGAAATACCAATATGCCGTTGTTCAAATGTAAACATACGTTGATAATGATTAAGTTAAGGTAAATTCGTCCATCCAAAAGAATGAAACGAACATTCAAAAAAAATAAAACCAAAAAACTATAAAAAAGTTAACTATCTTCTCTTTTATGATTGTGTAGTTTTCCTAATCGAACAGATAGTAGAAATACATCCGATAGATGCAGTATAGTTATATTCCGAAAGCTCTTTTAATATCGTCTTGTCTGTTGAGCTTTTCCCATGGAAAAGTTTCAACTTCGATAGACTTTTCATTACCTGCTCCATCGGTGAATGTCACCGTTTTCTTCTCAGAATCCCTACCCATGTGCCCATATGCAGCTGCGTCGGAATAAATAGGAGTTCTTAAGTTTAAAGACTGTTCAATATGATACGGTCGCAAATCAAATAGCTCTTTGACTTTATCGGCAATCTGGGCATCCGTCATATCAACTTTTGATGTGTTATAAGTCTGTACGTAAATATTGGTAGGTTCTGCTACACCGATAGCGTATGAAACCTGTACTAATACCTCGTCACAAACTCCAGCAGCGACTAAGTTTTTGGCTATATGCCGCGTTGCATATGCAGCTGATCGATCTACTTTTGAAGGATCTTTACCTGAAAATGCTCCACCACCATGTGCACCCTTACCACCATAAGTATCAACAATAATTTTTCGTCCTGTCAAACCAGCATCACCGTGCGGTCCTCCTATTACGAATTTTCCTGTAGGATTTACATGATATGTGATCTCATCGTTGAATAGTGCCTGAATACTAGCTGGCATTTTAGCCTTTACTGTTGGTACTACAATCTCGATGACATCTTGCTTAATCTTAGCGAGCATTTTTTCATCTTCGTCAAAATCATCGTGTTGAGTTGACACTACGATTGTATCTATACGAGAAGGCTTTCCGTCATCATTATATTCGATGGTAACTTGAGCCTTTGAATCCGGTCTTAGATATGCCATTTGCTGCCCACCTCTGCGAACCTCAGCAAGTTCTTGAAGAATCTTATGAGACAAATCCAATGCCAAAGGCATATAATTTGCTGTTTCATTTGTTGCATAACCAAACATCATACCTTGATCTCCTGCTCCCTGATCTTCGAGATTAGCACGTTCAACTCCTTGATTGATATCTGGAGATTGTTCGTGAATTGCAGAAAGTACACCGCAAGAATTTGCGTCAAACATATATTCTGACTTAGTATATCCAATCTTAGAAATAACGTCACGCGCGATCTTCTGAACGTCGAGATATGTTTTAGTTTTAACCTCTCCAGCAAGCACAACTTGACCCGTAGTAACTAGCGTTTCGCATGCGATTTTTGAAGTTGGGTCAAAAGCTAAAAAGTGATCAACCAAAGCATCAGAAATCTGATCCGCTATTTTATCTGGATGTCCTTCTGAGACAGATTCTGAAGTAAATAAATAAGACATATTCTGTTTATTTTCTAAGGCTTAAAAACCCCTCTTTCACAAATAAATTAAAACAGGTCAAAGGTATTAAATACAAACAGAAAACATATGATTAATGGCTATATTCTAGCGCCTTTTGACTTATTTATGATAAAAATGACGAAAGAAGAAATAAAGACTAAAAACAGAGTATAAAATATCACTAACTGAGGTTACAACAACACCCAACAGACGACTAGACTTTGAAGCCTTAAGTAGACTTAGCTTCTTTATCTTTCCATCCACTTTTTCTTTTGAAGTTCTTCCTTAGCATGAAAGCTAAAAATATTGCGCTCAGGAGATATCCTAGCCTACCGAGCAGGTCTCCATTTCTAGCATAAAATGTCAGTTCGGGATTAGCTTGAATTTTCGAATTGATAAATCCTTCAGTTTCATATTCTAGCGTGTTAAAAACTCGACCATGCTGGTCAATGACACAACTAATTCCGGTGTTGGCAGAACGAGCGATTGACTTACGAAGTTCGATAGCTCGAAGTATTGAGTAGGCCAAATGTTGACGATGACCTGGTGTGTTATCCCACCATCCATCATTAGTAATTACAAAAATAAGATCTGCCCCTTTTTGCATATACTTTCTCATCCAGTAACCATAAATCGATTCGTAGCAAATAGAAGTAGCAATATTAGCTTTTGAACTTTTGAAAACTGAGGGATCTTTGCTTCGTTGATGTCCAGCTGTCGAACCGCCAGCCTTCTTGACAATAGGCTCAAGGAAGAATAGCAATTTCGAATATGGAAAGATTTCTGCTCCAGGAACCAATTTACCTTTAACATGAACATCATAGGGCATTCCACCACCTTGAAGTTGAACAGCCGAATTCTGAACAACCATATACTTTTTCTCTCCTTCCTTATTGATTTCTCTTAGATTGTTCACTCCTGCTTCCTTCTCGTCGTAAATTTTGTAACTTACCAAACCTGTTACAAGACTCAAATCTGGAAACGAATCTAGAAACATGTTTAGTTTTCCGATTGTCCTAGATGATTCTAGATCATCGATTGGGAAGGCGCCAAAACTAGTTTCGGGAAAAACTAGATAATCAGTGCTATCTCCTACTGATTCCGATGCTAGACGCAGAAATCGATCTAATTGTACTTGTGACGGAATATCAAATTTTTCGTAATGTGGTTCGAAATTAGGTTGGATGATGGAAACGTCAATTATCTCGCCTTTTTCTTGATATCCGAAGAAAACGAAGAAAGAGGCAAACAAAGGAATCACCAATCCAAACATAGGGAATAAAAGTGTGCTGACTTTCATTTGCATTTCTTTCCTTACCTCCATAAGCACGAAAAAAATTAGTGCATTCATAATCAAAACCCATGCACTTCCTCCCAAGTGTCCAGTGAATTCATACCATTGTATCCAAAGACTTCTACTAGAGAATGCATTTCCAAGGGTGAGCCACGGCCATGAGATTTCCCAACGCAAGTGAATCATCTCGAAGCTTAACCAAAACGCAGCAAATGCAACTAAACTTATCACAATTGGAAAGCGTTTCCGAAAATGAAAATAGAGCACAAACGGTATCGTCATAAAAAGACTATTCAAGCTAAATGCTACCGTTGCTGGTGCAAATGATGTATTGGCAACCCAGAAGGTTGTAAGTATATTCCATAATAAAAACCCAGAATAAGAGTATCTGAAGACTCTCCAAGCGCCTCCCTGTTTTTTAAGCTCCTTTTCAGCAATATAGAGTAGCGGTAGAAACGCCGTAAATATCAAGGGTGTAATCGACGGATCTGGAAATGACAAATGGAATAACACTCCTGACAAACTAGAAAGTAAAAGATACTTCCTTGACCTCGTTTTTTTGGCCAACGAGCCCACTATAACCTGACCTAATAGCCAACATGAAAGGAAGAAATACAAAGGATAATATCCCCATAAATCCATATCCAACATAGCATTTCCAGTGTAAAAAACACCAAAAAGAGCAATAACAGCTAACAAGAAATTAACTAGAATATAGAAGCGAGGGTGCTTGTGAAGTTTCTTAGCGAATTGTGGCACCATTGTCCCAAGTTTTTTCAGGACTCACAAAACAGAGTTTTCCCAATTTGTCTTCTGCCATCAGGATCATACCTTGCGACAGTACACCTCTTATCTTACGAGGCTCAAGATTCGTAACCATACTGACTTGCTTACCTACAACATCGGCAGGAACATAGTGCTCAGCAATTCCACTTACTACAGTTCTTTTATGATCGCCCAAGTCTACCTCCAATTTGAGTAGTTTGTCTGCTTTAGGTACTGCCTCAGCAGAAGTTATTGTAGCGGTCTGAATCTTTAATTTTTGAAAATCATCAAATCCGATAAAATCAGTTTCCTTCTTATTTTCCTTTTTGGGTGATTTATCAACAAAGGCTATTTCATGGAGCTTTTCAATCTGTTTCTCGATAACTTTATCATCAATTCGACTAAAAATATGGGCAGACTTTCCAATTTTGTGACCCGCTTCTATGACCGGAAATCCTTCCGCTAGATTATCAAGCATAGTCAATAATTCGTCTTTATCTTCCAAAGCTGGTAAACCTAGAAGATTACTAATCTTACCTGATGTAAAAGGTAGAAATGGTCTGCAGACTACTCGAATAGCTGCAACAATCTGGAGAGAAAGATTCATAACAACTTTGACAAGCTCTTCGTCTTCCTTAATCGCTTTCCACGGCTCATTGAACTGCAAAATTTGATTACCTCTAGTTGAGATATCCATCAGTGTTTTCAAGCCATCACGGAAATTATAAGATCGAATATGCTGTGACAATTCTTGAACTAAATCGTGCAAAGCCATCAATTCTGAATCATGAAAACCCGGAAATCCCTCTTCATCAGGCGTCTCAAAATCAATCGACTCATCAAATTCAGGTACAACACCTTCGTAGTACTTATTGGTCAGAACCACCACTCGATTAATGAAATTGGCCAGATTATTAACTA
Source organism: uncultured Saprospiraceae bacterium (assembly GCA_943788055.1). GTDB lineage: Bacteria > Bacteroidota > Bacteroidia > Chitinophagales > Saprospiraceae > JAHDFB01. The sequence continues at coordinate 138,615 of CALSOU010000012.1, read as the reverse complement.
ACTCATTATTATTAGCATCCTGAAAACCCTTCCAAGTAAACTCACTATCCTTACTTTCAGGCATGCATTTAATCATGTAGTAGCGAAGTTCATCTTCCATTCCAGGAAAATCTTGAAGATATTCATGAACCCAAACTGCCCAATTTTTAGAAGTCGATATCTTTCTTCCCTCCAAATTCATAAATTGGTTTGCAGGTACATTTTCAGGTAAGATATAAGCACCATGCGTCTTCAATATGGCTGGAAAAATAATACAGTGAAAAACGATATTATCTTTACCGATAAAATGAACAAGCTTCGTATCATCGGACTTCCAATATTGCTCCCAAGATTCTTCCTTATCGGTAGCCCATTTTTTGGTCGCTGAAATATAACCAATAGGAGCATCCATCCAGACGTACAATTTCTTACCCTCACTTCCTTCTATATCCTGTGGCACATCGACACCCCACGACAGGTCTCGTGTCATTGATCGCTCGTTCAAACCATTATCTAACCATGATTTACACTGCCCAACAACATGGTTTTTCCATTCACGCGGGTCATGTAATTCTTCACCTTCTATCCTCCCATTTTCAATCCATTCTTTGAGCCACTCCTCATGTTCATTGAGAGGTAGATACCAATGCTTTGTTTTTCTCAGCTCTGGTATATTTCCAGATAATGTCGACTTTGGATCAATTAGTTCAGTAGGACTTAAACTCGAACCACAGTTTTCGCACTGGTCACCATAGGCTTCTTCATGTCCACACTTTGGACAAGTTCCAACAATATATCTATCAGCTAAGAACTGGTCAGCTGATACATCATAATATTGCTCAGACTCTCTTTCTCTAAATGCACCTTTGTCATATAAGTCCTTAAAAAACTCCTGTGCTGTTGCATGGTGTAAATCAGAAGATGTTCTATGATAAACGTCAAATGATAGACCTACTTTACGAAAGGTGTCCTCAAAAAGACTGTGATACTTATCAACGATTTCTTGTGGCTCTACCCGATCTTTCTTAGCTCGAATAGTGATCGCAGCTCCATTTTCATCAGACCCGCAGACAAACAAAACATCTTTGTCCATCAATCGTAAAAATCTAACATAGATATCAGCTGACAAATAAGCACCTGAAAGATGACCTATGTGTAACGGACCATTAGCGTATGGAAGCGCTGAAGTGACAAGAATTCTTTCAAATTGACGCATAGTGAAAATTAATGCACGAAGATATTCTGATTTTTATAATAAGTAATACTTATATATGAAAAATATGGGATTTGGTTGATTCTTTGTCCAAATGCAGCAATTTGGTATCAAGATAGCTAATCGATCCGACTCTGAAACGCTTGATATCTTCATCTGACGACAAATAACATAGTGAGACTTTAAGGTCTACTACTTACCTTTGCGGAATGATAGAATTTTCGACATTCGATTTGCCTAATGGCCTTCAATTGATCGTGCATCAAGATGAGTCTACTCCTCTAGTTGCAATGAACGTTCTTTACAAAGTTGGGTCAAAGCATGAGCACGAAGATAATACCGGGTTTGCGCATCTTTTTGAGCATTTGATGTTTAGTGGTAGCAAGCATGTCAAAGACTTTGACATACCGATTCAAATGGCGGGTGGCGAAAATAATGCTTTCACCAATTCAGATATGACCAATTTCTACAATGTTGTCCCTCGTGAAAATATAGAAACAGTGTTCTGGCTTGAATCAGATCGCATGGCTTACCTTGATATTAATCAGGAAAGCTTAGATATCCAGAAGAAGGTTGTCGTAGAAGAGTTCAAGGAAGTTTGCTTAAACCAACCGTATGGTGATATGTGGCACCACATGAGCGATCTTGCTTACAAAGTGCACTCATATAGATGGCCCACGATTGGTAAAGACTTTTCTCATATTGAGAAGGCTGATCTAAAACAGGTAAAAGGGTTTTACAATCGTTTCTATAATCCAGAAAATGCCATTATCACTATTGCCGGAAATATACGTCCAGATGAAGCGCATCGGCTTGTTGAAAAATATTTCGGATGGATTGAAAATACGCCAAGCTCGATCGAGAATGAGCTAATTCAAACCGAACCACCGCAGATTGAAGTTGCCGTAAAGCGATTGCACGCCAAGGTACCAGCAAAAGCTATTTATCTTGGTTTTCACATGGCGGACAGAATGGATAGAGAGTATTACGTTGCTGATTTAATTACAGACATACTTAGCAACGGTCGTTCTTCTCGATTTTATCAACAATTGTACAAAAAAACAAAACTCTTCTCGACGATTGACGCGTACATCAGTGGAACACTTGACCCAGGTTTATTGCTAATAGAAGCAAAATTACATCAAGATGCTGATCTAAACCTTGCAAAAGAGTCTATTTGGACTGAGCTAAATCGACTTAAAGAAACTGAAATCGATGAAAAGGAATTGACTAAATTGATAAACAAGCTTGAAAGTGCGCATGTCTACGGTGAAATTAGTGTTTTAAATAAAGCTTTGAATCTTGCTTATTATACCTATTTGGGTGACCCCAAAATGATTAACACGCAGATGGAAGTTTATCAATCTATAACACCGGCAGAAATTCGTGAAATTACAGCCAAATTACTAACTGAAGCCAATTGTTCTGTACTGGTATATGAACCTGTGATGGATGAAATTCAATAATCCAAGAATCTGGTATTGGATAGCAGGTCTGCTTTTACTTCCTGCTTTTTTGATCAATTTGAATTTGATCACACTCAATGATGACGAGGCAATTAGAACTCTTGTTGCTATGGAAATGGAGCTGTCAGGAAACTACATTGTTCCAACTCTAAACGGAGAACTTTATCGGGCCAAGCCTCCATTATTTAATTGGATACTGATTCAATCATTTCGATTGTTTGGTGGTGTTTCTGAGTTTGCGGCGAGAATACCAAATATTCTTTTTCTAGGTGCATTCGGATTTATAATATTTCACTACTCCAAGAAACAACTCTCAAAAGAATACAGTGTCTTAAGTGCCTTACTATTTGTCACTTGTGGTCGAATTCTGTTTTGGGATAGCATGTTGGCCTATATAGACATTCTATATTCCATGATCACTTATACGAGCTTCATGTTGATTTATCATGAGTTCAAAAAGGAGCGTTTTTGGCGACTATTTATTTTCTCCTATATACTTTGTTCTTTAGGATTCCTCCTAAAAGGATTTCCAACCTTAGCTTTTCAGGGAATCACTTTACTGACTTACTTTATTTATCGTAGATCTTGGAAAAAGCTATTCTCGCTTCCGCACTTTGTCGGAATCGGGATTTTCGTTGCAATTGTAGGTTCGTACTATCTGGCTTACTTCAACCAAGCTGATGGTTGGACTACCGTTGCAGGTTTGCTTGATCAATCAACTAGGCGCACGGCGTTGCATGAACAATATGATTACTTGCAGTTTTTTCAACACTTGATTACCTATCCGTTTGAAAATATTTACCATTTTCTTCCATGGTCAATCATGGCTATTTACTTGCTGAGTTCGAAATCGGCCAAGCTTATCAGCAATCAACCATTTCTCGTATTTTGTAGTCTGACATTTCTTGCCAACATCGTCATTTATTGGGTGAGTGTGGAAGTCTATCCGAGATATATCCTCATGTTGATTCCACTTGTTTTTAGCATCTTCCTCTATCTTCATCAAATTCACTACAGAAAGAATAGCTATCTATATAAGATATACTTCAGAACACATCAATTCTTACTGATAGGGATTATACTTACGTGTCTTATTGCCCTGCGTCAAACGATGCATATCGATATCCCTTATCGCTATATCAAGATGTTTAGCGGAATAATAGCTTTATCTGTCATATTTTACTTTTTCACAAAATATCGGAATGTTCGATTGATTACTTTTGTATGTGCAATTCTCGTGCTTCGAATTCTATTCAATTGGTTTGTTATACCTGAAAGACATCAAACATCTAAGCCACTAGTTTGTAAGGAGCAAGCAATTGCTCTCGGCAAAGAATATCAAGATATTCCCATTAATATTTACGGGTTTTCAAATATCGATTTGACAAGCTCAGTTTATATCACAAGGGAGCGGAACAAGATCACTCCCAGATCCTTAAAAATTCAAAATCCAGGAGTCACGATTCTTGACACTGCGAAATACGAAATACCACTAGATACGGATGTAGTAGGTAAAATATGTGTTAGAGGTGGTTCACAAACCTTATTCTTAATTCAAGCTAAAGACTAGAAAATTTATTCTATCAGATTTTGGGTGATTAACCCATCTATTAGTTTTAAAATCCTTTCGTTTCAACCTTTTACTAATTAACCAGCATCTTTACTAAAGTACATGACCTGCGTTAGGTTTCCATGCTCCGTTTTCGCTCATCAATATAGACTTTCTTTGCTTAAATCTCTACTTTGTTATCTAGAAGGTCCTTCACTACATCCTAAGGCACCAACCATCAATGTAGTGCAAGAAAACATAGGCGCATCAGTATCGCAAATCATGCACTGCTGCACAGTTCAATTGTAGAGTTACTTTTTCTTAAGCATTTCAATTCTCTCTTTGTAATAGTCTTCTTGTTTAATATTGTAGGCTTTTTGGACATTTGCTAGTGCGCTAACAAAATCGCCATTTCTTTCATAGTAATCAGCCATTGAATCATAAGCATTTGCGCTGTCAGGATAAAACTCAATTACAAATTCGAAGAACATTTTAGCCTTCGCCATCTGACCAATGTCCATACTCATATAGCCCAAAACGTTTAGCAGAAAATCGGGATAGGGAGGTACAACATTGCCGAAATGCTCCTCAAGTTTATTAGCTCTATATTGCATCAACGACCTCAGTTCATTTATAGTAGATTCCGGATTATTAAACTTGTGAACATCTTCCATTTGAAACCATTCAAAAACTGAAATTAACCCATCCATCATGGATGGAAATGGAATCGTGCCATGTAAGTCTCTAGGATAAAACTTCCATTCATATGCTAATCCATTATCTGCATGCTCTTTTATAAGATCTGAAAAGGCAAGATTAGCTCGTGAAAATGATGTAAAATCAGTCGAGTCTTTCATTACGTTTGCGATCGTCATTTCTGGCTTTTGCATATGTAGTTGACCGTTTAAAGAAATGAATAACGATTTATTGCTGTAGTCTACAAAAGGTAATATTTCCTTTGCTTCACTCAACAACTGTCGATTATCCCAATCCAAACTAGGATCTATTGCAATGTAGTTATCAAATAAATCTGGATAATGAATCAGCACATGCATTGCAAATAGCCCGCCATATGAATGACCTATCAAGGTTCTGTAGCTAGTCACCCGATATTTACTCTCCACAATTGGAATCAGCTCCTCTTGAATAAATCTAACAAAATTGTTACCTTCTCCATTCTGAGTTGTGGACTGAATTCTTACCGGTTGCTCATCTTTTGAGGTAGTTAAGTCACGAGTCCTATTTTCTGCATTCGATATACCGACTAGAATCATTTCTGGTGTAAAACCACCGCTGTAATAATCTTGAACAATGCTAAGAGTGGGTAAAAGTACATCTCCATCTAATATGTAGACTACTGGATATTTCTTCGTATCTTCTCTGTCGTAATCTTCAGGCAGCTGAACATAAAATTGCCTAGATTCCTCGAGGACCTTTGAATAAATACTATCTCCGATACCAATTTTCGATAAGAATTGAAAATCTTGATTGCTTTGGCAAAATGCAAATTGCTGCAGAACGAGAAGGCACAATAGGAAATTTAGTAAGTTTAGTCTAGTCATTTTAGTTGGTTTTGGATTTCGCTAATTACACTTCATTGTGCACGAAGCGTTAGATGCAAAATACGAATATTTTGGTGTTTATTCTCTTGGACAAATCCTCTCCAAATAAATACCAAAACACAAACTGCAAAACGGAATTACAACTTGAAGAACGTATACTCATAGCTATTCAAATTAGGCCTCCGCAAGAAAGCTGGTTGCTAGCGTTGGATAGTATGGGTTACTTATTACCAAATTGTGTGACCTCAACTTCTGAAATTGCCGTGTTACATGCGCAGGCGCTACTTATATATATGAATTCTGTAGATCATCTACTGAATATTCAGTTCCGAAGTGATCGGTATATCTCCGAGGGTCGATTTGCATATTCTCCAATACTATCCAATTGATGAAGGAGTGGACAACTAACGATCCTAATCACTTCATTATAGTCGATGTCCACGATTATGAGACGGGGAAGTATTTCTTGCAATATGAATATGAAGGTCAGGTGATTAGTGAGGTATTTGTGAACAAGTGATTCATTTCAATGAAATAAAATAGAAGTAAAATTAATATCCCAACAGTAGCTTGTTCTTTAGATTATGATACTGTAGAGCCATTGCGATACATATTTTCAATTCCTCAGTCGCTACTACTTGCTCGTCGAGCTCAAAAACGATTGCCCTCGTCTTTTCGTATTTGAATAGGTCACCAAATATGACTTTGAAAGTTTCCACAAGACTAGAAGTGCATTTGAAATAGATGGCATACTGATTTGGAGCTTTAGATTTCCAATCAATCCTTATTGTGCTACCTTTCTTGACCAAATAACTAGGCTCTCCCCATTTAAGCGTCTCCTCCATCTCGGAAATACAATCTATCTCATCTGCTGTTTCAAGAATTAGATTTCATAAGTTGTCCATCTGAGGCCTTACCTTAAGAGGATAATTGTCAAATTTCGAGACAACAAGCGAATTTTGATCTATTGATATCATGGAAAAACGATACAACTTTTAATTTAAAAATTATCTCATTACAGTTACATCACCTTTCACTGTTACCTTACTTCCATCAATCAGCGTCACTATAGCATACCAAGCAAATACTGCTGGATTAACAGCTTCTCCTTTGAAAGTACCATCCCATCCTTCAGATTCATCACCTGTATTTACGTTAAAATTCTCCCAAACCTTTTCTCCCCATCTGTTGTAGACATATATTTCATTAATTAAATCAACGTTCTCCGCGGAGTATAAAATCCATTTATCATTTATTCCATCATCATCTGGAGTAAAGATGTTTGGAGCATAAAGCTTTGTCGTCCGATCAACTCGTATAATAATTTCATCCTCTATGACACATCCATAGATATCCTCCATAGTGACTACATACTCAGTTGTATAATAAGGCGTAGCTAGCGGATCGTAGCATTCTATGCAACTGAGGGTCCCATTTTCTGGATACCAATAAATACTAAATACTTCATCCTCTGGTACACTTGTTTCTGCATTCAGTTGCACACTTTCTCCTAAATCAATATCAATATCTCCACCCGCATATAAATCCAATACTAAGGTTGCGTATAAAGTTGCTTCTTCGCTTGCTTCACAACCATTCTCCCCAGTCACTGTAACACTGTAGTCACCTGCTTGCAGATTTGAGAATAACCCTGTAGAACTAGTATTTCCATTACTTAATTCATAATTAAGATTATCAGAATTACCTTCAGCTGTAATAATTATCGAACCACCAAATGGATTATCGCATGGATTTACCACTTCAAGTTCGATTCCTACAGGAATAGTATCAATCCCAACGGAGATAGCTTTTTCAGTTATACAACCATTAAGGTTATCGATAACCTCAATAACATATGTTCCTGCACTATCGATTTCAAAACTTAAGTCCGCTATTGGAAGCTCTTGTCCGTTTTCGTCAAACCATTGATATTCTGTATTATTTGTTAAGATATTCGCTTCAATAGTTCCTTCTGTTGTTATACAATCTAAAACAAAATCAGGGGATATAAGTACTTCTGGGAGATCATAATTTTCATCAACAAAAATCGTATCAAAGGATTCACACATATTAGTTGAATCAACCACCTGAAGATAATAGTACCCTCCTTGAGCAGTTGAAAATTCTAAGGTATCCTCCGCAACCAATTCACCATTCTGATTAAACCAGTTATAGTGGACAAACTCATTTACTGTAGAATTACTTCCATCTATTAGAACTTCATCAATCTCGCAGTTTAGCATAGAAGGATCTACAATCTCAGCTAGTGGATAGTTAATGATTTCTGAAACGAACACTGTATCACTGTTCATACAACCCGTCTCCTCATTGAGGACCATAATGATGTATTCCCCTCCTGTACCAGTTTCATAATACATACCATTTGCACCAGAAATAACATTGCCATCTCCGTCTAACCACTGATACACATAATCCCCTTCAGAGGATCCAGATCCATCAAGCATTACTACAACTTGAGCGCAAGTTAATGTTTGATCTTCTCCAGCATCTGCTACAATAAAGTCAGGTGTTCCTATCACCGTTACCGTTTCAATCGTACTGCAATTTGTTGTATTATCAGTAATTAATACATAATAATCTCCAGGTGCATTGACTATAATCACCGATGTATCAGGTGTGGTAATAATATTTCCATCAATAGTAGACCAGAAAAATGAGATTTCATCATTCCCACTTCCCTCACTTACAGAGATAACGACATTCGGAGTCTCACAATTCAATGAATCAACTGGATCAATTACTCCACTCGGCAGCGAAGCTATCACCAGACTAATTTCAGCTGTATCATCTCCACATATTTCATAATCACTAACCACAGAGTATTCAAGTGTATAAGAACCTTCTGGAATATCGCTCAGTTCTAGCACATTAGACGTCACATCATAATAATCTTGCAAATCATCAGGCAAGGACCAACTCCCGCCCAAGTCAGCATTTATTAATAGCCCATTCAAATCAACATCTGCACCTTGTGTTTCGCAAAATAGTAATTCAAGATCATCACCTGCTGTGACTGGTTCATCAATATTAATAAATATGGTTGTATCAGATGGACAATCTGGGTCTATGTCATCTAAAACGAAATATAGTTCAAAAGTCCCACCTTCGCTACCCGAAGTTATTAATTGATTGTTTCCATCAATTGATATATTCATATTTGAATTACCTATTAATTGCCAGCTTCCAGGGTCCCCAATTACATAATCATTTAAGTTAATTGCTAGTCCTACACAGAAATCATCCGGCGCTTCAACAGCAACAACTGGACAGACACATTCAATTACTGTAACGACCACTGAATATGTTATTGAACCACAATCAGAGTTAACTCCAATCGTATATTCAAAAATGTAATCTCCTGGAGTTACTCCGTCAAAATCTAGAATTGGAAAAATTCCACTAGCGCCAGAGTTATCAATATCTGACCAAATACCATTTGTATCTCCTCCAAGTACCAACTCTGCAAAGTTTACGGTCGATCCTTTCAGAGCCAAATTACAAATCTCAACCTCTGGTAAAACTTCAGCGGATAACTCATCTACTATGTTGACGTTTACCGCTCCAGTAGCCTCACCAGCACACAAATCATTCGACACCGACACTAATGTTATATCAGTAGTTTCTGTCACCGTAAATGTTATGAAGAACGGAGATTGAGTTATTCCTACCTCAATAAATTCACTCCCATTTATCTCATAAACAAGTGTCCATGGTCCAACCCCTGTCAGATTTACTGGTACAGATATTAAAGAACCTTCACAATCCTCCAGATTACCATCAATTAATGCTGTTGGGGTAGAATGATATATGACAGGTGTTGAAGATATCCCTAAACATGGATCATTAAAGTCAATCGGATTCCCAGCATTTCCTACTACCGCCGAAATATAATAAACTACATCTAAGCTCATACTTGATGGATCAAACCCAAATTCTGGTACCGTATTAGTCTCTATTATGCTTCCGATTTCATCTGCTGTACCGTCATGTAAGATAAACACTAGGCCATCATCGTCCTCAAGAACTTGATTTGTATCATCATATATACCAACCGCTACTTGATCTGTATCACAAAATTCTATCAGACTAGGATCCATCTCTCCAATCTGTGTTTCACATTCACAATTGGGTTCATCTCCCGAAATTATGACCGTATTACACATGTTTTCATCAAAAATTGTATAAGAATAGCTTCCTGAACCAACTACAAATGTTTCTGAATAAATATATGGATCTACTCCTTGGACATTTACTAACACATCATTAACCATAAATGAGCTTGGTACACCTCCTGTAATTTCAAAACTGACTGTATAACTTAAACCATCTATAGAACATTCCACTAGTGGATCTGATACATTGATAGATTCTAATCCGATAACCGTTGCACTGCCGATCGTGATACCCGAACAATCATCCGATGTACTCATATTTTCAATAGTATAAACTCCAGGCTCTCCTACTAGTAGAACAATTGGACTACTGAGAATTTCGATAGCTTCTGCAAATTCTCCATTCTTATATAAGTCAACCATGATTGGAAAAGAGCCACTTACTACAATTGTCAATTCTGCTTGCAGTCCTTCATCAAAACAGACAGAGCTATCACCTTCGATTGTTCCCATTGGATTAGCTCCTTGTAAAATATTAAAGGACGCTGTTGCTACACAATCTCCATTTGCATCTGAAATGAAAATTGTGGATACGTTCCAAATCGTGTCACCTGCAGAATATATCGTTCCTGCTCCACCTGGATTCGATGAGTAAATCGGGTTATTTAGATTTTCACCTTGAATTACGGGAAGCACATAAAAGTCGCAGATTTCTACGTTTGAAATATCAAAAAACTCAGGTGTATTGTTGATTGTAACTGTGAATTGAACTTCATCATCGCAACTTCCAGCCACATCATAAATAAATAGATTAGTCGTTAAGAAAATTGTATCTCCTGCTTCATATAAAGTCCCTAAGCCACCTGCCTCACTGAAATACGATTCATTTCCAGTCAGATTCGAGCCTGTTATTTCTGGTAGAATATAATAATCACAGCTCTCAACGTCATCCATAGGGTCAATATCTGGAACACCAGAAAAATCAATGGTTATTTCTTCATTATCTGTACAAATTCCATTCTGCGCCTCAATATAGATTGTTATTGGAGACCAAATTGTATCACCAACGAGGAATGTTTCTCCATTTCCAAAAGGTAATGAGGAATAAATATAAGAATCAATATTAGTCCCTGTAATTTCAGGAAGTACATAGAAGTCACAAACAATTACGTCAAATAGGGGGTCAATGATAGGTGTTGCAAGAACCTCTATCTCAAGAAGCACCTCTGTCGTACACCCCCCTGCTGCATCATATGCAAACAGATTTATTGACTCAAAAATCGTATCTCCAACTTCTATTATCGAACCATTTCCATCAGACTCTGTGTAGTATGCTTGTGCTCCACTAAGATTTTGACCAATTATGATCGGAACAATGACAAATTCACAAGAAATCAAGGGATCTATGGGGTTTATCGAAGGTGCTGGTGTGAAGTTTACTTCAAAACTGACTTCGTCTGAGCAAATTGCATTTTCATCATAAATAAAAATTTCAGATGAAGACCAAATTGTGTCACTTTCTTGCAGTTGTTCACCGCTTCCTTGTGGTCCTGTGAAATAGCCTGGATCAAAAAGATTATTACCTATAATCTCTGGAAGAACGTAATAATCACATACCACCACGTCATCTAGAGGTTCAAGAATTGGTGTTGAAAGGATTTCAATATTTAATTCTTCCTCATCATTACAATCTGAATAATAATCAAAGGCATATAATACCGTGTTAGAAAAAATTGTATCACCAACATACAACGTATCACCAAGTCCTTGTTGTTGACTATAATAATGTTCGTTGCCACTAAGATTAGAACCATTAATAGCAGTAAGTACGAAATAATCACACGCTGTGACATCTGGTATTGGATTTAATACAGGGACACCAGTAATTAAAATATTGAAAATTTCTTCATCAAAACATGTTGCCACTGCGTCATAAATATATATAGTTGAATTTGCAGAAATAACATCTCCTACCTCATATTCGATTCCCATTCCATTAGGGCTTGAAAAATATCCTGCAGAACTAGTAAGATTTATACCTTCAATTTCAGGTAGAACATATGAAACACAAACTTCTACATCAGGTAAATCATTTACATTTGGTCCATCTAAAATTTCAATAGAAAACTGTATCTCATCTACACATCCGTTAACTTCATCATATATATATAGTTCTATTGAATTAAACAATGTATCACCTGGATTGTATTGCATTCCCGAGCCTTGAGGACTCGTATAATATGATACATTTTCAGAAAGATTAACGCCCACTATTTCTGGGAGAATATAAAATGCACAAACTGTCTCATCTAGTGGCAAGTTAAGTTCTGGCGTTAATGTAATTTCTACTACAAACGACTTCTCATCATAGCAATTGCCATTTTCGTCAAAGACAAAAATTGTGGAATTGGTAGTTACTATGTCACCTGGCTGATAAGTTAATCCCTGACCATTTTGGAATTGAAAATAACCCTCATTACCAGTGAGATTTTCACCCGTAATCTCAGGTAAAACAAACGCATCACAAGCGGAAACATCTTGTGGTTGGTCAAGCTCAGGTGTTAGATCTATCGTGATATTGAATGTAATCTCATCAACACAGGGCCCATTCGAGTCGTAAACAAATAATTCAATAGATTCTTTTACAGTATCTCCTTCATAATAAGTATTTCCATTTCCTCCAAGCTCGTCTGAATAGCTTTGGTCTCCTGATAAATTGGTTCCTGTTATTTCTGGCAAAATAAATTCATCACACACTATAACATCTTCAATATCATTGAGTTGTGGAGTTTCAAGAATTATTATATCGAAACTAATTTCGTCACTACAGCCATTATTAATATCATAGACAAAAAGTGTCTGTGAAGATGTAATTATATCACCTGGCAAATATATATCTCCTTGACCGTCTGCTGAAGAAAAATACTTCGCCGTGTTTAGAAAGCTTCCAGAAATCTCTGGAAGCACATAAGATTCGCAGGATTCGACATTTGCTATATCATCTAATATTGGAGTAGGAGAAATATTAATCATCATATCAACTTGATTTGAACATAATGTGTTCGCATCGTAGATATATAACAATAGTGAAGAAGTAATTGTATCGCCAGGTTGCAAACTAATTCCACTACCTTCAATCCCTGTATAATATGCTTCATTACCAGTCAACTCGGATCCAGTAATTTCTAGCAAAATATACTCATCACAAGCACTTACATCTGCTGGTTCATCTAGAAGTGGTTCAGGTAGAATCGTGATATCGATTAATTCTTCATCAGCGCAACTACCCGCTTCAATATAGATGTAAAGCTGAGAACTAGAGATAACAGTATCTCCTGAAAAATAGACCGTTCCTCCACCTAAAGGTTCCGTAAAATATGCTGCATTACCACCTAGGTTTACACCTAGAATTTCAGGTAGTACTGCATATCCACATGCAGTGATAGGCGCAGGAGGAAATATATCTGGAGCTCCTCCAACAGTGACAGTAAATTGATCTTGATCGGTACACGTTCCAGCTTGATCAAACAAATAAAGTATTATCGTCGAGAAGATTGTATCTCCAGGTTGAAAAGCTGTTCCTAGTCCAGATGGAGCATTAAAATATCCCTCATTTCCAGTCAAGTTATCACCCATAATTTCCGGCAGGACATAGAAATCGCAAGTCACAACATCATCAAGTGGTTCTAAAATTGGTGTCTCTACAATACTTATAGCAACGTCAACTTCTGCAATACAATTCTCATTAATATCATAGATAAATAGTGTTAAGTCTTCGAAAATGGTATCTCCAGCAAAATATTGCACACCAGCCCCATTTGACTCCGTAAAGTAGCCCTCAGACCCAGTTAGGTTTGAACCTTGTATGATAGGTAAGATATAATAATTACAGACCAAAATATCGGAAGGATCCGTCAAAATTGGTGTGTCATGGATCACTATAGATACAAACTCTTCATCGTTACATGAAGTCCCTCCATCAAAAATATATAAATCAATAGAGTTCGTAATTTCTGTGCCAGCGCTGAAAGCAGTTCCTGAACCATTCGGCCCAGAGTAATACATTTCATTACCTGTTAAATTTTGTCCTGTGATTATAGGTAATATAAAACTATCACATGCTATAACATCGTCAATTGGATCAATTTCTGGCCTGACTATTATCGTAATTGTAAAGAATTCCTGAGCCGCACAGTCTACCCCTGGATCATAAATATATATCGTAGAATTCTCGGTAATTTCATCACCTTCTTGTAAAACATTTCCTTGTCCATTTGGAAGGGTGTAATACGCCACGTCTTGAGATAAATTCGTTCCATTTATTGCTGGTAGAAAGTAACTCTCGCAAACAAATTGATCTCCCGGATTATTTATACTTGGTCCTTCATTCAATTGAATTTCTACTTCAACCTCATCCGTACAGTTTGGAGTCGTTCCTGTTGCATCATACACATATAATGTGGTTGCAGACCATATCGTATCTCCATGATTAAACATGCTTCCATTCCCATTTGACTGCGTGAAATAGGCTTGGCTACCTGACAAATTACTTCCAGTTATTGAATCAAGAACAACATACTCACATCCTGATAATGGGCCAATCGGATCTATAACAACGTTTGGAATGACTTGTAGTTCTATTTCATCTGTTGCAGAACAACCTGTCACATCTGTTATAATTACAGTGTAAATACCAGGATCTGATGCGACAAGAGTTGTTGTCCCAACTGAACTATTACCAAATATCCATTCATAATCAAAAGGAGCGTTTCCAAAAGCTATATTTGCCGACAGAGTAATACTAGACCCTTCGCAAATAATTGGAGCTGCCGGTGAAATACTGACATCAATATCCTGGGTAGGCTGGGTGATTTGAATGACTTTCTCTTGCGTACAATTATTATCATCCGTTACTGTTACACTATAGGTGCCCGCAACAAGGTTTTCTAAAGAGACCTCTCCATCATAGATATCATTACTCCAATCGTATGTATATGGTGGTAAACCTCCAGTAACCGAAATATCAATACTACCGTCATCTCCACCAAAGCAAGTCACATTTACCTTCTCAACTGCAATTAGTATAGGATCATCGTCCATAATAAAAGTCTGGACAACTTCTGTGATATTTCCGCTACAGTCAATTACTTGATAGGTTCTTGTAATAGTCATACTGTTACCACTGCATGAACTATTTGTTTCAAATTCATCAGAGCTCCAAATAATTGTAGGTGATGCATCACACAAGTCTGAAACGCCCGTTACCACAGTTACGTCGATCGGAGGTAGTTCACTTAAAGAATCAATAATCATATCCACTAGATCGTCAGCAATAGGCGGGATCGTATCTATTATTGTTAATGAGGCTGTGCAAGAAGTAACATTGTTACATTCATCAATAGCCGTAAACTCTACAACGGTGACACCAACACCTTCACAAGGACCATTTGGTACTTGATAATTATTTTCGATTGACTGAATCGTACAATTATCTATTACTTCAAAATTCGATAACCATGAATCAATGGCCGCTTGGTTCGTTTCCATATCACACTGGAGCGTGATATCAGTTGGACAAAGCACAATCTGAGGTGCCTCTTCATCATTGGCAACAATCGTCTGAGAACAAGTAGCGGTATTTCCACACATATCAGAAATCTGATAGATCCTTTCTATAATGGTAGGACAAGCAGTTTGTGATGCTATTTCTTCAACTAATAAAAAACTTGTTGGGTCAATAGAACAGTTATCTGATACAGAACCACCGAATAGTATAAACTGATCAAGTGTTGTCGCAGCTTCATTTTCATCAATAGAACAAATTCCATTGATATCAGGTGGACAAGTAATACTAGGTGGGGTGTCATCATTGATGGTAACTGTGTGATTGCTAGTTGCTGTATTCCCGCAATAATCAGCAATTACGTAAATTCTAGTTACTATAAGAGGACATGTTGAACTAGAGGTAGACTCTTGCACCAATGCAAAAGTATTCGGATCTACAGCACAATTATCATCGGCTCCTCCACCATCTGCCACCCAATCTTCGAAACTTGTGTAGGGAGGATATTCCGCAACATCGCAATCTCCATGATTATTATTTGGACTATTTATTTCTGGGGCAATTTCATCATTTACAACAATTTCCTGCACGCAGGTTCCGATATTACCGCAAACATCAGAGATACTATAGATCCTATTAATGATTTGTGGACATGTATTTGATACAATGATGTCACCATCGTATGCGAAACTTGATTCATCTAATACACAGTTTTCATCAACTGTACCTCCTGCTTCGAGATATTCTTCATACGTGGAAAGAATATCTATCTCCTCTGAACTACAAACCCCTGTGGCCGTGTTTGGACAATTCATCTCAGGAGCAATAGTATCATCAATGAGTATACTTTGCGTGAATGTAGTAATGTTTCCACAAAGATCTGACACACTATAAACACGTCCATACAATTTTGGACAAGAATCAGGTGCTTCGAGTTCTTGATCCAAAGAAAATGAAAATGGATCAATACCACAGTTATCTTCTAAGATTCCACCTTGATCAATGAAATCCTGAATATCTTCATAAGGAGGAAAATCGTCAATAGAGCATTGCCCCTCAAGAATATTTGTATTTGTAAAAATTGGTGGTACAAGATCATTGACTATAATCATTTGTGTACATATTGCTTCGTTTCCACATTGGTCCTTAATTGAGTAAGTCCTAGTCAATATTTCTGGGCACGTTGATCCATTGGTATCTTCAGCTAATAGTGTGAAACTTGATTCATCTAAGGAGCAATTATCGCTTGCAGTACCACCAGCTTGTATAAAACTCTCTAAATCTAAGTATACGGGTGCTTCATCGCTACTGCATATTCCATATTCAGTTGGTGGGCAGGTCAAAATGGGGCTAATTAAGTCATCAATCGTGATATTATGGTCAATTGTAGCTGTATTTCCACAGTAATCACTGACAATATAAATTCTTGTAATAGTTTCTGGACATGTATTTCCATCACTTTCTTCAGTAAGCATCATGAAAGAATTTGGATCTAATCCGCAATTATCGCTTATATTGCCTCCGTACGACTTGTAATCATTGATGCTCTCGAAAGGTGAAATATCTCCCAGTAAACAGCTAGTTGTGATATCAGGATTTGAAGTGAAAATTGGTGGTACTTCATCATTAATTGTTACATTCTGCGAACATGAAGCAGTGTTACCACAAATATCACTTATCTGATATACTCTAGTTATTATCTCTGGACATGTATTTCCATCAGACGTCTCTTCTATTAATTGAAAACTTCCGTTGAGAATTTCGCAATTATCCGAAACTGAACCACCTGCGTTTATGAACTGCGTCAAATTTAGGTAGGCTGGCTGCTCATTTGGCGAACAGATTCCAGTTAGGTCACTTGGACAAGTAATTACTGGAGCTATATCGTCTAAAATGGTAACTTCTACAGTACAAGTAGCGGTATTGCCGCAGTTGTCTGCAATCTGATAAGTCCTAGTTATTACTTCAGGACACTTTTCTCCATTTGAGGATTGATTAATCAATGTAAAAGTAGATTCATTTATACCACAGTTATCCTCAGCCGATCCTCCAGCTGCCAGAAATTGTGCATAATTCTGATAAGCTGAAACTTCGGAAATACTACAAATTCCCGTCCTTTCAGGAGGACAGAACATCTCTGGACTTATTTTATCATTAATCGTGATCAATTGCTCTGTTGTTGCGGAATTTCCACAGTAATCATAAATAACATAGATTCTGGTAATTGTCGTAGGGCATGTTAACCCGTCATTTGATTCACTGATTAATGCAAAAGTGGTTGGGTTTATGGAGCAGTTGTCATCAGCATCGCCACCCGCACTTATAAATTCATCGAATGAAATAAAAGGAGCCTCAAGCTCTTCAGGACAGGAAAAAGTTGCCCCTTCAGGTGCATTAATTGTAGGCGGAATTATGTCACTTACTAATATATTTTGTGACACAGTACTTTGATTTCCACAAAGATCTGCAACGGAGTAAATTCTCGTATAAGTTTCAGGACATGAAGCGCCATCAGCATTTTCGCTTACTAAAGTAAAGCTTGCAGGATCAATCTGACAATTGTCATCCACGTTAAAACCAGCATTTATGTACTCATCTAGGGAAGTAAATGGGGGATATTCATCGATAGAACAATTGAAGGTAAGATCAGGAATAGACTCAAAAGATGGAGCTTCATCATCTTTGATTACTATCACTTGAGTACAAGAGGCACTATTTCCGCAAAGATCCTCAATATAGTATGTTCGCGTAATAGTTTCAGGACATGAGTTACCATCGGACACTTCGCTAAGCAAGTCAAATGAAAACTGATTAATTTCACAATTATCTGAAGCACTACCGCCATTATTTATAAAGTCTTGATAGTTCTTATATGCTGGGATTTCATCGATAGAGCATACTCCTGTCAGATCTCCTGGACAAGTCATTTCTGGATTAACATCATCGTTGATGACCACAGTTTGAGTACAACTCGTCGGATTTCCGCATAAATCCTCTATATAATAAGTTCTAGTGATGGTTTCAGGACATGTATTCCCATCGCTCTCTTGACTTTGCAAAAAGAAAGAACTTTCATTAATTCCACAATTATCCGACGCTGTCCCACCTGCTCCAATAAACTGTGCCAAACTTGTATAAGCTGGATGTTCACTTGCGTCGCAAATTGCTGATAGATTGGGAGGACAAGTCATCTCTGGCAATATATCATCACTTACTATTATCTCCTGGACACAAGTAGCTCCATTGCCGCAATTATCTGATATGAAGTAGGTTCTCAAAACAATTTCAGGACAAGTATTTCCATTACTGACTTCGCTTTGCAATGTAAAACTTGAAATATCTAAGCCACAGTTATCACTTGCACTTCCACCAGCTGCTTGGAAACTATCAAAAGAAGTAAATACTGGAATTTCACTTGCATCACAAACTGCTGACTCATTATTTGGACACAAAAGGATGGGATCTTCATCATCATCAATTATGATTTCTTGTTCAAAAGTCGAAACATTACCACATTGATCTGAAATTTGATAAATTCTAGTAAATATTTCGGGGCAGAGATTGCCGTCGCTACTTTCACTTTGTAGTGCAAAAGAAGATTCTACTAATGTACAATTATCAGTTGCGTCGCCACCATCAGCAATAAAATCGGCATAATCTTGATATGGAGGAAATTCACCTATTGTACAAGTACCAAGGACTTCATTAGGTCCATCTATTATTGGTGCCTCAATGTCATTGATAACAATAAGCTGCTCACATGTCACCTGATTGCCACATAAATCTTCTACATAGTAGGTGCGTGTGATTGTTTCAGGACAACTATTACCATCACTGATCTCACTCTGTAGTGTAAAACTACTTTCGTTAATGGCGCAGTTATCTGAAGCTGACCCTCCTGCTCCTACAAAAGATGCAAAATCTGCGTACGCTGGCTGTTCCGATATATCACACACCGCTGTCAATTCACTCGGACAACTCATCATCGGATCAATTTCATCATCAATCGTAATCACTTGCTCACATGTCACCCCATTGCCACATAAATCTGCTACATAGTATATCCGTATTACCGTTTCTGGACAACTATTGCCATCACTCACTTCACTTTGAAGCATGAAGGAAGACTCATCTATTTGGCAATTGTCTGATGCGGAGCCTCCTGCTGATATAAACGATGCATAATCGGCATAGGCCGGTTGCTCTCCAATATCACATACTGCCTCTAGATCACCCGGACAACTCATAACAGGATCCATATCATCAGCTACTGTGACTATCTGCTCACATGTCACCCCATTGCCACATAAATCTTCTACATAGTATACCCTCGTTATTGTCTGTGGACAAGCTATTCCCGTCGCTCGTGCTCACTCTGAAGCGCGAAAGTCGATTCATCAATTTGCACAATTATCCGAGGCGGAGCCTCCTGCTCCAACAAAGGATGCAAAATCTGCGTAGGCGGGTTGTTCCGATGCATCGCATACCGCGGTCAATTCATCTGGACAACTCATAACTGGGTCTTCTTCATCATCAACTATCACCAATTGAGTACAGGTTGATATATTCCCACATGCATCCGATATCTCATATATGCGCGTCACTGTCTCTGGACAGCTATTTGCGTCACTCGTTTCACTTTGTAAGCCGAATGACAAAACTACTATATCACAGTTATCCGAAACCGTTCCTCCTGCTGCTTGAAAACTTGCTAAGTCTATATACGGCATCACTTCACTGATGTCACATACCACTGTCAAATCTCCTGGACAATTGATCTCAGGGAATATCTGGTCATCTATTGTTATGATTTGTTCAAATGTCGACACGTTGCCACATTGATCACTTATCTCATATATCCTCGTCACTATCTCTGGGCAACTATTGCCATCACTCAATTCACTCTGCAACCCAAAAGATGATTCTACCAATGTACAGTTATCAGATG
This sequence comes from uncultured Saprospiraceae bacterium, assembly GCA_943788055.1. Lineage (GTDB taxonomy): Bacteria > Bacteroidota > Bacteroidia > Chitinophagales > Saprospiraceae > JAHDFB01. Next base: position 118,202 of record CALSOU010000012.1, on the reverse strand, counting down.
CTGAACCACCTGCTGAAATAAAGGCACTGTAATCTGTATACACAGGATGTTCTGTTAGTGCACATATCCCCGTCAAATCTCCTGGCCCAACAAAAATTGGTGCCTCTGTATCGTTTACTACTATTACTTGCTCACATGTCACCCCATTGCCACATAAATCTTCTACAGAGTAGGTGCGTGTGATTGTTTCAGGACAACTATTACCATCACTGATCTCACTCTGTAGTGTAAAACTACTTTCGTTAATGGCGCAGTTATCTGAAGCTGACCCTCCTGCTCCTACAAAAGATGCAAAATCTGCGTACGCTGGCTGTTCCGATATATCACACACCGCTGTCAATTCACTCGGACAACTCATCATCGGATCAATTTCATCATCAATCGTAATCACTTGCTCACATGTCACCCCATTGCCACATAAATCTGCTACATAGTATATCCGTATTACCGTTTCTGGACAACTATTGCCATCACTCACTTCACTTTGAAGCATGAAGGAAGACTCATCTATTTGGCAATTGTCTGATGCGGAGCCTCCTGCTGATATAAACGATGCATAATCGGCATAGGCCGGTTGCTCTCCAATATCACATACTGCCTCTAGATCACCCGGACAACTCATAACAGGATCCATATCATCAGCTACTGTGACTATCTGCTCACATGTCACCCCATTGCCACATAAATCTTCTACATAGTATATTCTTGTTATTATCTCTGGACAAGTATTCCCATCACTCTGCTCACTCTGAAGCACAAAACTCGATTCATTAATTGCACAATTATCCGACGCGGAGCCTCCTGCTCCAACAAAGGATGCAAAATCTGCGTAGGCGGGTTGTTCCGATGCATCGCATACCGCGGTCAATTCATCCGGACAACTCATAACTGGGTCTTCTTCATCATCAACTATCACCAATTGAGTACAGGTTGATATATTCCCACATGCATCCGATATCTCATATATGCGGGTCACTGTCTCAGGACAGCTATTTGCATCACTCGTTTCACTTTGTAATCCGAATGACGAAACTACTACATCACAGTTATCTGAAACCGTTCCTCCTGCTGCTTGAAAACTTGCTAAGTCTATATACGGCATTACTTCACTGATGTCACATACCACTGTCAAATCTCCTGGACAATTGATCTCAGGGAATATCTGGTCATCTATTGTTATGATTTGTTCAAATGTCGACACGTTGCCACATTGATCACTTATCTCATATATCCTCGTCACTATCTCTGGGCAACTATTGCCATCACTCAATTCACTCTGCAACCCAAAAGATGATTCTACCAATGTACAGTTATCAGATGCTGAACCACCTGCTGAAATAAAGGCACTGTAATCTGTATACACAGGATGTTCTGTTAGTGCACATATCCCCGTCAAATCTCCTGGCCCAACAAAAATTGGTGCCTCTGTATCGTTTACTACTATTACTTGCTCACATGTCACCTGATTGCCACATAAATCTTCTACATAGTAGGTGCGTGTGATTGTTTCAGGACAACTATTACCATCACTGATCTCACTCTGTAGTGTAAAACTACTTTCGTTAATGGCGCAGTTATCTGAAGCTGACCCTCCTGCTCCTACAAAAGATGCAAAATCTGCGTACGCTGGCTGTTCCGATATATCACACACCGCTGTCAATTCACTCGGACAACTCATCATCGGATCAATTTCATCATCAATCGTAATCACTTGCTCACATGTCACCCCATTGCCACATAAATCTGCTACATAGTATATCCGTATTACCGTTTCTGGACAACTATTGCCATCACTCACTTCACTTTGAAGCATGAAGGAAGACTCATCTATTTGGCAATTGTCTGATGCGGAGCCTCCTGCTGATATAAACGATGCATAATCGGCATAGGCCGGTTGCTCTCCAATATCACATACTGCCTCTAGATCACCCGGACAACTCATAACAGGATCCATATCATCAGCTACTGTGACTATCTGCTCACATGTCACCCCATTGCCACATAAATCTTCTACATAGTATACCCTCGTTATTGTCTGTGGACAGCTATTTCCGTCGCTCGTTTCACTCTGTAGCGTGAATGTTGTTTCATCAATTTGACAATTATCTGAGGCAGAACCTCCTGCTCCAACAAAGGATGCAAAATCTGCGTAGGCGGGTTGTTCCGATGCATCGCATACCGCGGTCAATTCATCTGGACAACTCATAACTGGGTCTTCTTCATCATCAACTATCACCAATTGAGTACAGGTTGATATATTCCCACATGCATCCGATATCTCATATATGCGCGTCACTGTCTCTGGACAGCTATTTGCGTCACTCGTTTCACTTTGTAAGCCGAATGACAAAACTACTATATCACAGTTATCCGAAACCGTTCCTCCTGCTGCTTGAAAACTTGCTAAGTCTATATACGGCATCACTTCACTGATGTCACATACTACTGTCAAATCTCCTGGACAATTGATCTCAGGGAATATCTGGTCATCTATTGTTATGATTTGTTCAAATGTCGACACGTTGCCACATTGATCACTTATCTCATATATCCTCGTCACTATCTCTGGGCAACTATTGCCATCACTCAATTCACTCTGCAACCCAAAAGATGATTCTACCAATGTACAGTTATCAGATGCTGAACCACCTGCTGAAATAAAGGCACTGTAATCTGTATACACAGGATGTTCTGTTAGTGCACATATCCCCGTCAAATCTCCTGGCCCAACAAAAATTGGTGCCTCTGTATCGTTTACTACTATTACTTGCTCACATGTCACCCCATTGCCACATAAATCTTCTACAGAGTAGGTGCGTGTGATTGTTTCAGGACAACTATTGCCATCACTGATCTCACTCTGTAGTGTAAAACTACTTTCGTTAATGGCGCAGTTGTCCGATGCAGAGCCTCCTGCTGATACAAAGGAAGCAAAATCATTATACGCTGGTTGTTCTGTGATATCGCATATAGCTGTCAAATCACCAGGACAACTCATTATCGGATCAATTTCATCATTAATTGTGATCACTTGCTCACACGTTGCTCCATTTCCACATAAATCTTCCACATAGTATACCCGTATTACCGTTTCTGGACAGCTATTTCCATCACTTACTTCACTTTGAAGCATAAACGTAGCTTCATCAATTTGGCAATTATCCGATGCTGTACCTCCTGCTGACAGAAATGAACTGTAATCAGAATATACCGGCTGCTCCGAAATGTCGCACACCGCCACAAGGTCTCCTGGACAACTCATCATTGGATCTATATCATCATCAACCGTTATAATCTGTTCACATGTTACGCCATTGCCACATAGATCTTCTACATAGTATACCCTCGTTATTGTCTGTGGACAGCTATTTCCGTCGCTCGTTTCACTCTGTAGCGTGAATGTTGTTTCATCAATTTGACAATTATCTGAGGCCGTTCCTCCTTCATTTTGAAATTGAACGAAAGTTGTAATGGCGGGAATCTGACTAATATTACAATCTGTAACATATATATTTGGACAAGAAATCATTGGAAATATCTGATCATTGACTTCAATCAATTGAGCTACCGTGCTAACATTTCCGCAAACATCCGCGACTGAATATATCATTTGGACTATCTCAGGACAAGTGTTATTGTCAGTAGTATCCATTACAAATACAAAACTTGAAGAATCTATTTGACAATTGTCAGTTATGGATCCACCGGCAGTAAGAAAATCTTCTATAGTACTGTAAGCTGAAACTTCATTGAAATCGCATATAGCAGAAATAGGAGCTGGTGCAATCATGTCAGGAGGTAGCACATCATTTACCTCAACAATCTGTGTGCACTCTGCGGTATTTCCACATATATCAGCAATTTGATAAACTCTTGAGATAATTTCGGGACAAGAACTCCCGTCTGACAGTTCTGATACTATTGTAAAACTTGCAGGATTAATATCACAATTATCACTAACTGAACCTCCTGCTGCAATGAAATCTGCCAAACTACCGTACGCTGGAAAATCTACTATACTGCAATTTGTAGTAGCATTCGGGGGACACTCAAACGTAGGCGCAATATCATCATTTACCTCAATACTTTGCTCACAAGTCGCCGTTTGACCACAAAAGTCAGTAACCTGATAAATTCTAAGCAGTGATCCTCCGCATGTATTGTTATCAAATATCTCTACAAGCAACTGAATTGAATTTAATGGACAATTATCAGTTGCAGTTCCGCCTGCATCAATAAATTCTTCTATAGTTGTGTAAGGTGCAATTGAATCAACACTGCAACTTCCAGTTACTAGAGTTGGGCAGCTCAGAGTTGGTGGACTATCATCGAATGTAACTACTTGGCTTACAAAATCAGTATTACATTCAGTGGGGGCATCTGGGTCAGTTACCGTTAGGGTAACTGTATAAGTCCCACAACTAGCATAAGTAACGGTTCCTATTTGTTGATTGGAAGTCTGACCATCACCAAAATCCCAAAAATACTCAAGGTTTTGCGGCAAGTTGTTCTCAATCGATTGAGAACCATCATAAAACATCGTAAAATCGCAAGCGTCAAATTCTAAATCTAACACCGCGATGGGTGCTTCAAAGACGTCAACAGGAAAAACCAAGGTATCTGGGCAACCATATGAATCAGTTATTTCAAGTAAAACATCATAAGACCCACCTGTATTAAACACATAAGTTCCTGAAACGGAAGTGCTCATTTCATTAATAGTACTTCCATTGTAATCGAAATCCCAAACATAAGATAACACATCATTTGCAGGTAAATCATCTGTAGATAAAGAAGCATCGTAATTGATAGGTGTCCCCAAACAAATTATATCTGGCGTAACTGAACCGTCTGCAACTGGAGGATTGTTTACTTCGATTTCAACATCAACTAGACCTTCTAAAATGTCCTTTGGTTCAGAATTTATACTACCTCCTGCTAAAGTGATTACGCCTGGAGTTGAAATAGCACTACATGAGCACGGATCATATCCTGAAGCGATGATATCCGAAAGATTAAAACAAAACTCAGCGAATCTTCCCTGAGTAGCTGGATCATTACAGTCGGATTGACCAACAAATGCCTGACCCAAAATTTCAGGATTATTTTGACCGAACGTAAACTTAATGACATCCCATGGCCCATTAACCTTCCATTCTAATCCAATGGCAACATCTCCTCCTTGACCAAAACCATCGTAACCAGTATTAGCATCACAATCAAGATCAAAGAAAATTACGTATGTAGCACTTGGCCCACTAGTCTGTGCGGAAAATCTTTCGAATGCAAAGCAAAAATTATCTGAGTCAGGATCATAGTCAAACCAATAATTCACCAAATCGGTCCCTGCTGCTGCAGAATCATTAGTAGGATCATCTATAGGAGGGCTAGTCCATTCTGGAGAGGTCCCTGATGAAGAGCAGTTGTGTCCATCAATAAGGTAATATGGTACTTGCGCAAATACGTCACTTACCATAAAAGCTAAAGTAATTACAAGCAATATCCGACAATACTTGGACATAACATTAATACTTAAAAGTGTAATCTTCGAGCTTTATCTAAACGTGATCGTAAAAAGTAAGGTATCCAATCCAAAACGCACAAACTAAAGTGCTAATATGCCTTCTAAGAAAATATCAAAATCCGCAGATTGACTAACTAGCCTGTGATGTATTACTTAACTTATTCATTCTTGTTAAAAGGTCTTAAAAACTCAAGTTCCTTTTACCCTAGAATGATTCTCAGTACAGAAAAACTGACTAGATTTCATCTTCAATTGTAAGCGTAGATCGAAATATTAATAACATATAACTATCAGGAAACTCTTACATGTTACTCGTCAAACAATCAGTGCAACCTGATACAATTTGAATAAGATATATATGTAAATAACTGACCACAAAACAAGTAGCCAAGAGAAAACATATAAAAGAATACTGATTTTGGATGACAAATTTCCTTACAGAAACGAGCCACATTCTATAATCTAACTAGATTAGGTTGTTTAATGCATCTAAGTTAACTATAATAGGGCAAAGAAAAGAAAAATAATTCTACAAAATGTTTGTCAATAATATGTTAAATATTATTAATATGTTGCATATGTTATCTGTATTTTCGCTTTCCCGAAACAATTCCCACTACATAAAAGACCCGTGTTTTAGTAATTTGCTGCTTGTAGATTCTTCCGACCTTGATTGAGAACAATTCATTCAATGTAAATTAGCGAACTACAAAAACTTTAACTTCACTTCCTTTTGAGCTCTGAACTCTAAGAAAATATGTTCCCGCAACAAGTTGTGCATCAAATTCAAGTTGTTTCTTCCTACTTTCAACCTTTTGGAAGTAGTGTAATCTTCCTTGCAAGTCAAAAACTTCCACTTCTTCAATAAATCTTTCACTTTCAAATTCAACGTCAAATAATCCCGAATTTGGATTTGGGAATAATTGCCAAGGCATATCCTCAAATTCTTTGTTGGAGATAACAATAACAACCTCGACAGTAATATTTTCTAACTGAAAATCAGTACAACCTTGATTATCGCAAGTAAGTGAAACTATGTAATCGCCTTCGGGTAAAATGAGAACTGTATCACCTGCGATACCTAGTAAATCATCGTTGATCATCCACTGGCAATCTCCGATATCTGTCGAATTATCAAAGAGAAACAAAGTATCTTGTGTGGTACTGTAACTAAAGTCTACTTCTGGAACCTCTATCACTTCAATTTCAAAACTAAAGCTGTCGAGGCATCCTAGATTATCGGTAACGTAAACATTTTCTACTCCACCGTAACTCAAATAAGCAGAACTGTCAGATGAATCCGTCCATAGATAGTTGTAAGAATCATCTTCTGCAGTATCAATCCAAACTGAGTCGCCATCGCAGATCATATCTACGAAACTAAAGGTAGGATTCGGCAAAGCTTGACTATCTACTGATATCTCAAAAAAGTCTTTACATCCGTCAGGATTACTAACCGTGACTTGATATTCGCCTGCAGGAAGCTTTTCATCTGAACTAAAATTCCCAGTAGACCAAGCAAAAATATTATTAGAATTACTGAAAGCAACTACGGAAGAATCTCCTTCACAAACAATTTCGTCATAAGTTAGATCGGTATCTACTTCAGGATAGTGACTAAGATCGAAAGTTTCTGTATTACTGCAATCTAAAGTAGTATCTTGATATCCTGATAATATTGTATAAATTCCAGGCGTAGAAATAAAATAAGACTCTGATACAATAGTGCCTTCTGGTGTAGACCAAACGGGATCATATATATCTGTGCTCAATTCTACTTCCAATAATAAACTATCATATGAACATACGCCTAGGCCAAAAGTATCTTGGTTAAAAGTAAATTCTGGCACTCTGTAAATCTCGATTGTATCATAGTCATAAAAAGGGCATCCATCTTCTGTAAGCAAATGAAATTCAAGGTAATTTGTCCCATCCTGAAATAATTCAGCTGGCCTTGCAATTCCCGCTGAATAAAGTGTATCGCCGTTTGGATATATCCAAAATTTCTCATGTGGAAGATCGAAACTGTAGCCTGCCGAAATAGAAACCGTGTCTGTTGAACAATAGCGATTTTTGCCCAAAACTATTACGTCAATAAATGGAACTGTAATCTCTAGAACATCGACGTATTGACAACCATTCTCCCCAGTTAGGACGAAAGGAATTTCGGTCGAAGCCATAAAGGAGGTGTCGGGATTCGGAACATCTTCTAGATTACCATAGTCCCAATCAACTGTAAATGGGTCTTCAATTAGGCTATTCAAGTCAATCACATCTTGCAGATTTAGCTGGTCGTCGCGACATACCGTATAAGGAAAAAATTCACCCTCGACAATTACATCTTCAACGTGTATTGCTATCGTGTCTTGAAAATAACACCCAGCTGCTGAAATGACTTGATATGGTATAATCGTATCAGTATTACCTGCCCAGAAAGCATTTGGTAAATCTTCGAGTATAGGACTATCCCAATCCACATAAAAATCCCCAATTATATAGTCTTGAAGAGGCAGAATATCTTGCATCGAAATACTATCACGTTGACATATTGTAAATAAATCCGGCCTCGGAATATCCAACGCTGGATAAACATCTATCAGAATTTCATAATTGGCAAGATGACAACCATTACTGCTATATCCTTGTACAAAATACTGTGCAGTGGAAACGGCTAAATCATCTGTCGACAATGAAATCGTAAGTTCAGTTCCAGAACCTGTGGTTTCTCCTTGAACTCGTGGGTTGTCTATGTAAAACCAGAAGAAGAGTTGATCTTCTGGAAGATTAATTGTTGTTGTATTACCAGAACAAGTTGAAATCTGCATCAAACTATCTAAAGGAGTTTGATCACACTGCATGTAGTATGAGTTTACCAAGGGTAAATCTGCCATACAAGATGTATCGGGAGTACCTCCTAAACCAATTTCACCATCCGAAAAAGTATGGATATCTACCGATAAATCAACATCGTCAGAGAGATTTCCCACTAACAGGTCGAAACAAACGTTCCAAGGACCATTATTTTGATCGCAAAATATACCATCGCCATATGTGCTATCTGGATGCATAAAACCTTGGCTGTAATTCCATGCATACCAACCAGCCGGCAATTCATCACCTGCGTGTAACCCTACGCCTTCACATTCTGATTGATCACTGTGACAAATTTGGAGACCTTGATTACTCATAGATAATCTTCGATAATCACTATCCATTTTTGAATGAACATCATTTCTCCAACCCCATTCAGCTTCACTATTGAGAGAAACTATGTTGGAACTAGAAATTGGTTTACCCAAAGAATCAAAAGAAATTTGATTCCAAGAATGTCCAAAAGTGGGAACAATTCCTTGCAGCCATTGACAACTAAATTCAGATATTACATCGAATGATTCTATAGTATAGCAAAAACTAACCTGCTCTCCTTCTTGAAAAGGTCCAAAAAAAGGAGACCCCATAGAAGTATTGACAACCGACAATTTATCATCTATAGGACATCTATTTGACGAAAGTCCTTCAATACAAATATCAGCAGTCGCACCTAGTTCAGAGATCGCGCAGATTGCTAACAAATACTCTGAATTAGCATCAACGCCTAGACTCCACTCTGATAAATCTGTGATTTGAATATAACGAAATATATCGAATGTATCGCGGTCGCATTCATCTGCTTTTTTAAGGCCTATGAAAAAGCTGGGAAACGTTGGTTGCTCAAGATTTAACTTTAGCATTTCCACCTCCTCCCCAGTAGTAAACGAATACCAAGAAGTAGGGTACCTAGAAGTGAAGCTGTTAGTAGAATTTTCTCGAGTTGCGCCAAATGTACAAGCTTCCCAACAGTTTGCAGATTCTAGCTCAATCTCACCTTGATCTAATGCAGTTTGACAGAAATCACCATCAAAACAAAGCTGTGACAAATCGAGTGGATTAATACAAAGCGAGAAGAAGTATTCCTGATTTGCTGGTAGTCCAAGATTTATGTACGCAAACTCTATTGAGTCAGGAAAACTTGCTGACAGGCTTGACTCTTGTGGAATATCACAAAATTCACTTTGGACTTGGAAAGAATCCAAACAACCATTTTCGAAATACCCTATTTGAATTCGATGAACAGGAATAGTATTGATAGCGGTATAGCCGACATCAATACTATGGTCATATCTTTCCAGTGGTACTTTATACCAATTCTCAGTGATTGGGGTAATTCCATAGCAAAAAGTATCTTGTAAATTCGTCTGTCCATAAATATTCGACCCACTAACACAACCAGCAAAATCATCAATCTGATAAGCGGTACAGGGTGAACCATTTGTATATGGTGAATTATAATCTCCATTAACACAAAGTTCAAATTCACCTGTAAAACCAAAATTGGTACCGATGACAATATGATAGATTTGGAACGGAAGTAAATCATCATAAACTAAAGATGCATCTTGCACATTTCCACAGTACGAGTCGACCCAAACAAAGTTATTTTCACAGAAATTTCCCTGAAAATAACCTAGGCCAATAAATACACTCTCATCATCTTCTAGTTTAGATAGAGAAATGTCTATATCATCAAGATGCTCACCTGAATAAAACTGGTACCAAATTTTTTGATTAGAAAAATCACATGATGGTAGGTCATACTCAAATAGGCTATAGTATGTGTCAAACGTGATACATTCCTGATTTGGTGAAATTTCCGTCGCTTGACAAGGATCTGTATTGGGATCGGCATACATTTGCTTTAGACAAATCTCAAAATCACCCTGTGTTTCCTCATCTGAGGCGACAGCTACATAATATTCATGATTTGGCTCCAAAGCAACGTACTCTAAAGCTAAGCCAAATTCACTTCCACAATATTGCTGTCGAATAACTGATTCTTGACTGCAGTCTTGAAAACCGAATTCTATAAGCTTCACTCGGAAGTCGCCAGTCATACTAATATTATGCAAAAATACTTGCACACCAAAAACAAGTGAATCACCAGTAGTAAATTTATACCAAACCTCATTTCGCATTTCAGGTCCGCAATGCAATAGATTGTCGTCTGATTCAGCATATGTCGTGGTTCCAGAAATGCAGGTGCTATCTGGAACAAGTTGTATAGCTGCACAAGGCAAATTATTTGCTGGTGCTGGTGTACTGTCTGGATTATATACGCATACTTCAGTGTCTCCTCCTACATTATCTTCTACATGCACAATTACGTGATAAAGCTCTCCTACGGTCAGAATATCAACTTCATTAATCTGATTTATTCCACAAGCTATTTCTTCATACTTTACTGGATCACAATCTTGGCCAGTAAATCTGACAAGTGTGAAGAGTACATTTGCATTTGATGCGTGTGTGCTAATGATGTCGATATCAGGACCATCTGCGGTAAAGGCTAGCCATGCATTATGATTACTAGCCTCTGGAACACAACTACCTAGAATCGTTTCGTAGCTGACTAAATCCATATCAATAGCTACGCAAGTAGTTGGGTCTCCATCTACCATGAGTGTCTCATTACAATTCACTTGTCCATTTAGCATAAAATTTATGCTGAACATTCCCAAAAATATTAGTAAAATTCTCATACTTACTATTCTTTCATCTACTTCTTGTCAACTTCTGTAGAATATTCTACAAACACAAGACCCTGTTAATCAATATATTATAGTTTCATGGCATATGTAAAATCACCACACAGTTCTACTACTGCATGAATCATACCAAGTCTTGAATCATATCGATTTTTTTATATTCGTAGTGCTTAAACTATTAGATATTTATAAACGGAACAAATAGACTCAGCCAGAAAAGTCAAATTAGGATATAGACAGTAGGCATCGATCTATTGGGTGAAATGATTAGAAATCTTAGCTTTGAAGTCTAAAAAGTATGTCATGAAAATATTCTGTATCGGAAGAAATTATGTTGATCACGCAAAGGAACTAGGAAATCAAGTTCCTTCGGAGCCTCTTGTTTTCATGAAGCCACCAACAGCTCTACTTAAAAACAATAAAGATTTCTACTATCCTACTTTCAGTAAAAATATTCACTTTGAAGTTGAGTTAGTAATAAAGATTAAGAAGAACGGCCGATCGATACAACAGCAATTTGCAGGAGGATATTATGATGAAATAGGTTTAGGTATTGATTTTACAGCACGAGATATTCAGGAAAAAGCCAAAGAAAAAGGACATCCATGGGAAAAAGCCAAGGCATTTGATTTTTCAGCAGTGATATCCGATTTCATTCCTCTTGAAACATCAGCTTTAGAAAGTGGAATTGAGTTCCATCTTGAAAAGAATGGCAAAGAAGTGCAAGTTGGAACCTCAAAGGATATGCTGTTTAACATAGACACATTGATTTGTCATCTATCGCGGTACTTTACATTACAAACTGGTGACTTAATCTACACTGGAACCCCAGCTGGGGTTGGTCCAATAAAGATTGGAGACAAACTAGAAGGCTTTCTACAAAAAAAATCCATGTTCACTTGCCAAATAAAGTAAACATGGATTTGTATTTATAATTTGCGTATTAGCCCTTCGGATTCGCTACTACTTAACATTCATAAGTCCTATCAATTCCTTTACCTCTCTCAAGGTCTCTTGTGCCTTCTTTCTAATCTCTGCTGAAGACTGCTTAATTTGATATTTCACCGCTCGCTTATCGGCCGTGATTTCATTGCGCTTTTCAATGAATGCCTGAGACAGCTCAACTAGTGCATCCGCAGTTGCTTCTTTCAAATCCACATACTTGAGTGTACCTTGATTGAATGAATCAACTAGACTATCATGAGCTTCCATTTTTTCGCAAGCTTTGAGAAGTTCAAATAAATTTGCGACTCCGTCACTCATTTTACCTTCCTCTCTTCCTACGTCCGTAACTGCAGATTTTACTTGCTTACGAAGTCGTGCTTCTTCTTCGAAAATATTAATGTAGTGCTTCTCACCAGCTGACTTACTCATTTTCTTGGAAGGATCAGCAGTTGATTTAATCTTTGGTGTCTCAGTGTGCAGGGTTTCTGGCATTTTAAAATACTCCTTCCCTACTACATGATTGAATCTCTGTGCAATTGCTCTAGATAGCTCGAGATGTTGATCTTGATCTTTTCCCACAGGTACAAAATCAGCCTTGTATATTAAAATATCTGCTGCTTGTAATACTGGGTAGTCAAACAAGCCCGCTGAAATAAAACTCTCAGCACCTTTTTCCTTCACATCCTTACCTTTATCCTTAAACTGAGTCATTCGACTTAGATGGCCATATGAACAAAAGCAGTTAAATATCCAAGAAAGCTCTGTATGTTCAGGTATTAATGACTGAACAAATAGATTTTCAGGTTTTACACCTACAGCCATCAAATTATAAATTAGTTCCCAGCTATTGTTTCTTAGCTTCTTGATATCAAACGGCATCGTCATTGCGTGATAATCTACAACGCCATAGACGCAGTCATATGACTCCTGTAAACTTACCCAATTCTTGATGGCACCGAAATAGTTGCCAAAATGCATGTATCCAGTTGGCTGAATACATGATAAAACGGTTTTAGTTGGTTGACTCATAACTTTTTACTTTACGGATATACAACTTATTTCAACATTTACATACTTGGGCAAATTTGCCACTTCGACTAATTCTCTAGCAGGAGCAGTTTTTTCGTCAAAATAAGAAGCGTAAACAGTATTAATCCTACTATACATTTCCATATCAGAAACAAAAACAGAGCACTTGACTATATTTTCGTAGCTCATTCCCGCTTCCTCAAGCACAGACCCCAAGTTCTTCATCACTTGATTGGTCTCATCCTCAATTGAATCTAAAACCAAAGAACCAGCAATAGGATCGATAGCTATCTGTCCAGAAACGTAGAGTGTTCCCGCGGCCAAAACAGCCTGATTATAGGCTCCTACAGCACTAGGAGCTTTGCTAGTTGAAATGATTGTTTTCATAAATCTTTCTAAGATTAACTAATGAAATAGATAGTAATAAGAAAAGCTCCATCACTTGAGTTATCATGTGAGGAGCTTACTTATTTTATTTTTGAGAAATCTACTTACTCGAACTCTTCTGCCTCAGCTTCTATCACAACTTGGCCTTTGTAATACATATTACCTTCATGCCAGTATGCGCGATGCATTTGGTGAGCTACACCAGTAGTTTTACAAATAGAAATTTGAGCAGGAGTCGCTTTTTTATGCGTTCTTCTCTTGCGCTTTCTTTGCTTTGATATACGACTCTTCGGATGTGCCATAATGGACTATTTTTACTTATCTAAATTCAATTTATTTAATGCGTCCCAAACGCTTTTCTTGTCTTCTTCTCTTTCAATTAGCTTAGTTTCCTGCTCCCACTTCTTCAATAATTCAGTGTTGCAAGGTTTAGGCTCGAGATCATCACACTCTACTGTCTTGATCAATGGAAAAGACAAAACTGCATACTCATATATATAAGTCGCGATATTCAACTCGTCATCAAATGACTCCAGGAATATCAGATCAGCTTCATCTTCACTCGTACCTTGCTTAATAAAGAATTCATATTTACCCTCAATAGGAATAGGAATTGTCTCTAAGCAGCGATCGCAAGTGTCGATGAGATTACCTTTGATTTCAATGTTTAAGATATACATAGATGAACGTTTATCAAAAATAACGAAAGCTTCGAGATCAGCATTAATATTACTTTCCGTATTAACAGCTTTAAAAAAATCAGCTTCTAGTTTCCAACTAAATTCATGCTGACCTATCTTTAAGCCTTTAACCGGTATTATAAATGATCTTAAAAGATTCATGACAAAGAACTTCTTCGTATTTGGAGCGCAAAGGTAAGGATTTATTTAAAATCTTATATATCTAAATTAAAAAAAATCAATTGCGTACATAAATTTCAGCAAAAAGAACTTTTGTTACTCTTTTAATGCTGCAATGTGCTTTAGAGCGTCCCTATTAATTGTATTTGTTTCTACTTTCTTGGCTTTCAATTTACTACGTAAATATTCGATGGCTTCAAATGGATTTAGGTTTTCTGCACCCAAGGCACCGGTCCCGATCTATCTCCATTGGCATTTTGGAGCGTAGAAAAGTCCGTTCAAGAAGCAGGATTAAAACATGTTAGGCCATTCCAAATCAATATACCTTCTTTTGGAAATTGGGGATTTGTAATGGCTACAAATCAAGCTAGTGGTTTCAATTTATCTCAAATTTAGGACTGATATCAATACAAAATTCACTGACAGTGACATTCTACCTCGCATTTTTCGCTTTTCAAAAGATATCGCAAAGAAAAGAAATATGGTTGAAGCCAATCAATTTGATAGACCAGTTATTCTACAGTATTATTTAACGCACTGGAGAAAGTTAAGTGAAGGAGGTAAAAAAATAGAGCTCCTTTCTTATCAACAAAATTTAATCCACTTTCTTTGATAATCCAACTTTCTTTTACTACTCCTCTCTCAAATAGAAAGGTGTCCGAGTTACAGTTGCCTTAAGATTTTTTCGACCAGTATTGATCAATATCGAAGTACCTAAAGTCGCATATTCTTTCTCAACATATCCCATACCAATGGGCTCCTCTAGACAAGGTGACAAGGTGCCAGATGTCACAAACCCGATCTTTTCTTCTTTTTCATTGAGAATTTCATAGTCATGTCTTGGCACTCGACGATCTTCAACTTTAAAACCAACTAATTTTCGAGTTACACCTTCAGATCGTTGCTTTTTGAAAATTTTCGATGAGTTGAACTCTCCCTTTTTTGTCTTTGTAATCCATCCTAAACCAGCCTCAATGGGAGAGGTCTCGTCCGTAATATCGTTTCCATAAAGGCAATAGCCCATTTCTAGTCGAAGTGTATCTCTTGCACCTAATCCCGCAGGTACAAGCCCTTTAGGAGCACCTACTTCCATTATCTTTTCCCACAAATCAATCAAATAAACATTATCAACATACAATTCGAATCCACCACTACCAGTATAGCCAGTCGCAGAAATAATAACATCTTCGATTCCCGCAAAAGTGCCTACCTTAAAATGATAGAAACTAATCTCTTTAAGATTAATATCTGTCAAAGACTGCAGAATTTCTGAAGCCTTTGGCCCTTGGACCGCCAACAAACCTGAGCTATCGGAAACATCGGCCATGTGAACATCATCTGGTTTATATTTGGATATCCAATTCCAATCTTTCTCGATATTACTAGCATTTACTACTAGCATATATTCTTCTTCATCTAGTCTGTAGACCAAAAAATCATCTACGACCCCACCGCTTTCATTTGGAATACAAGAATATTGAGCTTGCCCTATCTCTAATTTTGAAACATCATTGCTACTAATCTTTTGCAGAAAATGAAGTGCATCAGCGCCTCTGACCAAAAATTCTCCCATGTGAGAAACATCAAAAATTCCTGCATTTTCACGCACAGCCATATGCTCTTCCTTGATAGAAGAATAAACAATCGGCATTTCATAGCCAGCAAATTCAGCCATTTTCGCACCAAGTTCATGATGCATTTTCGTCAAACTAGTTATTTTCATCTTTTTCTTGTTCTGTTTCTAATGGCACATTAACCATATCTTTGATAATGTTTATTCCTTGAATATTATCTCCTATCCGTATAGAATTAACTACATTCATCCCGCCCTCTACTTTACCAAAAATCGTATAATTTCCACTAAGATGCGGTGCCGGACTGTGTGTTATAAACCACTGAGTGCTTTCTGTGTGCTTTCCTGCGGAAGCCATACCAATATAGCCAGATTCTAAATAATATAGGGGAGATAATTCACTTCGAATTGTATAATCTTCACTTCCGTAGCCATCTCCTCTTGGACAACCTGTCTGAATAACAAAATTAGGCACGACTCGATGAACTACCTTATCGACAAAATAGCCTTGCTGAGCTAGATCAACAAAATTCATCACTGTCGCAGGAGCATGATTTGTAAATAACTTCACTCGTATATCACCTTGAGAAGTTGATATTACGGCAATGGGGTCTCTGCCTAAAACTTCGAGTGTATTCATATCAAATGTTCTCAAATTATCAGAAATTTTCAAAGGTATTGCAGCCCCAGGAATATGCTTATTGATCGCCTGAATACAATAGTTGATAGCCTCTATATCTGCTGGCATTGACAATTCACTATATGCCTGAGCAAGCAGAGCACTGTCAATTCTAGACTTGACTAGCTCATTATCGGCAGCGTATATTGAATATGCACTTGCTGCTATCATTCCTATATCCCGAGATTGAAGAGCTTCATTCAAGAAGTTCATAATAATCGAAGCGTAGTAACGCTGTACTCCTCTCGATTTCGAAGGCAAATAATCTGTTAAAATAGAGCCAAGAATCTCAACGCCTTTACTTTTTACTACAAGCGCAGAATCGGTAAAAGCAAGATCATGAACTGTTTGATAGAGATAGGGGTTTGCCCCTAAAGATTGTAAAATAAATGCCTTCTCGTAAGGATTACTCGTACTTTCAAAAGCAGTCTTGAGTTCACTCACAATTTTACCCCTTGTTTTTGGATAATTTTCTCCTAGTAGTTTAAGGACTGAACCCTTAATGGCAATTTGGACACCTGAATCACTTACGTTATCCACGTAGTCTAAATAAAAACGATAATCGGCAGGTTTTCCATTTCGACCAATCCAATTGGCAGCCTCAATAGCAACTTGATCATTTTTATGATTAAGTAAAGCTAAGATATGATCGATCATTTCGATATAAGGAAAATCATTGGATTGTCTAAGACCGTTAATGATTACACGAGGATCTGATTCTTTTTTCAAGAAACCTATGTATGTTGAAAGTACATCGGTAGAACCGGACTTTCCCAAAGCTGAAGCTAAGCACATCCTTACATTCGGATCTTCAGACCTAATCATTGCCTGTAGAAGTTGAAATTTGTGAGATTCAATATCTATGTCCTTGGCTCGTTGAATATAATGTGCAGCTATCAGCGTTGCGGAACCGCCGTATTCTTCCGTTAGAAAACGGACCATTTCAGCAGTGCCTTTTTCAGTTGTCATACCTCTCAAAGCAAACTGATAAATTGCATGTGCCTTTCCTTCGTTAAGAAGCACGTACTTTTTGGGATAGGGACTGGAATTAGTCAAATAATTCAGATGAACTTCCGAACCAATTTTACCTACAGCTTCTAGAATATTTCTATTCAAAAGATGGTCAACCTCTTTACTTTTATTTGTCTCAAATGCATCAAGCAGAGCATCTACTAAACTGCTATCCCTTTGCTGTCCAGCAACATAAGCTGCCTCTGTTCTAATTTCAAAAATTGAATCTTGTAATGCCTGAGCAATCGGAGATACTGCCTCTTCATCAATTATTGAACCAAATGCTCTAGTTGCACAAAAACGTGCCATCGGATCTGGGTGAGCAATATAGTATTTTAGACTATCAAGATCTTGTCTGTTTTGAAGATTATAAATGACTTCTGTCAGTGGAACAGAGAAGTCCTGTACTGGATCGTGATAGTTATTCTCTCCACTTGGCGGCACACACGAGCTCAGGGCAAGTCCAAAAAACATAACAGCCCAAAAGTACCCAAAAAGAAATTTCTTTCTTGCAACTCTATGAATTCCTTCCTTTTGTTCCATATTAAATATCATTACTTTACTCAAATTCCTCGTCAAACTCTTCATCAAATTCGTCTTCGTCAAACAGCACCTCTACTTCCTCTTGCTGCCTTTCGTTAGCTTCTTCTTCTGGTTTAAGTTGTTTATACCTATCGCAGTTTATTAGATCAAAGACCGCCATATTCTTTTCTGGAAATTGTTTCTCATCATCGTAGTCAATCTCAGGATCAACTTCTAGCTTCTGTATAAATTTCTGAAAAACTGGTCTTGCCATCACGAATCCTTGCCCTTCTTGTAATGTAAAGAATCGAATCCACTTATCATCTCCTCCTACCCAAGTTCCCACAACTAAACTGGGAGTGATACCCATAAACCAACCATCTGCATAGTCATTGGTCGTTCCAGTTTTTCCACCAGCTTGGCTTTTTATACCAAGCTTGTAATTTCCACCTACATTGTTCTGCAGCATATCAACCATAACTTGATTGTAAGTAGGATTGATTGCCAATTTCTTCTTCGGTGCAGCCGAATAAAGCACCTTACCATTCTTATCTTCTATCCGTTGCATGAAAACTGGTTCGACATATGTTCCATTATTTGCCCACGTTCCATATGCTCCTACCATTTCCATCACGGTAAGATCCAGTGCTCCCAAACATAAAGAAGGAACGTAGGGAACAATCGCTTCGCCATTAGGATGTTTCTTCTCTTTATCGATTCCGACATTATCTAATAAATCCCGCACCAGAGTAACAGTCCCCATCTCTTTCAGTATTCGAACGGATATGCTGTTCTTAGAGTAAAGCAGTCCTTGATACAAATTATAAGGATTACCTGAGAATTTCTCATTTGCATTTCCTGGTGACCATTCGTCTGTGACATCAAAATCATCATCTCCTGGTGCAATGGTATATTGAATATCCTCGAAAGTTTGACACGGTGAAACATTAGAAAATGCGATTGCTGAAGCGTAGACAAAAGGCTTAATTGTGGAACCAACCTGTCGTCTAGAGTTGACATGGTCGTACTTGAAATACCTATGATTAACTCCACCAACCCATGACTTCACATATCCAGTTCCGGGCTCCATACTTACCATCCCAATTTGCATATGTTGATAGTGATATAGAACACTATCTAAAGGTGTCATTTCCCGTTCTTCCTCCCCTGCATCATTGTATGCAAATACTTTCATTTTGATCGGAGTATTAAACTCCTCTTCATATTTTGCATCAAAAAGAGTATAATCTTCTTTCACTTTCGCAAACTGTTTTGAATCAAGAACACTTTTTAGAAAGTCTATTTCACTAGTGTTAACAATCGTCTTTCGTACCAATCTCCTTAAGTCTCTATCTGGATTTTTGACTTGGACTAGTGATCTTATCATTAGCGGTCCAGTCCTAATATCAGGATACTTATTCTTTAGCGCATCTAGGGAAGGCTTCATCATTCTAAAATATAACTTCTTATATCTCTGTGAATTTCGCACATGTCTATCAAATGATTCCCTCCTTATTTCTTCTTGATTGTCCTCCGCATCATAAGTGAAGATATTTTTCCCTTTCCACCGTTCGAAGTATCTTTCCTGCAATCCTTTCATATGCTCATTTACAGCCTCTTCAGCAGCTTGTTGATAATCAAGATCTATTGTAGTGTATATCTTTAAGCCGTCTGTATATATATTATATTCGGTTCCGTCTATTTTACGGTACTCTTCTTTAGCTAGTAGACTTTTCAACCATTTTGTCAACTCAGATCGAAAATAAGGACCTACACCTTCAGATTGAGTCTCGCGATTGAAATCAGACATGTCAATTTCTATCAACTTTAAGGAATCATATTCAGCAGTAGTGAGCTCACCATATCTTTCCATTTGCTTCAGCACAACATTACGTCGCTTTTGAGCTTTCTCTGGAAATCTTATCGGGTTGTACAGACTCGGGTTTTTTAGCATTCCAACAAGAACTGCGTTCTCCTCTACTCTCATTGAATCAAGGGGCTTATTGAAATATGTTTCAGCAGCTGCGTAAACACCGTGTGCTCCGTTGATAAATTCGAACTTATTGAGATACATTGTCATGATCTCCTCTTTCGTGTACTGCTTTTCCAGCCTTACAGCCGTGAGCCATTCCTTAAATTTTACTTGGACCAAAGCTATTATTCTACTAAATTTATTCTTGCCGCGAAGATTGGGGCGTTTAAATAGTAGTTTAGCAAGCTGCTGAGTGATTGTAGAACCTCCGCCACCTGAATCTTGCCCAAGTAGAACTGTTTTTATCGCAACACGACCAAGTGCTCGAATATCAATTCCATTATGCTCATGAAATCTCGCATCTTCTGTTGATACGAGCGCCGAAATCATTGATGTTGGCAAATCATCGTACTCTACAGGAAGTCTGTTCTCTATATAATAAGTTCCAAATATGGTCTCATCATTTGAATAAATGACCGATGCTGAATCATATTCCGGATTCTCGAGCGTTTCAAAAGAGGGAATATCCCAACTAGCAGCTACTAAAAAAAACGCAAGAATGGCTATTCCAGATAGCATCCCTATCCACAACAATTTGATCAACAGCGACTTGTATTTTTCCCAATATTTCTTCATATCAAAAGCTACTCACTACTCGGGAGTAAAGAAACAAATGTACAAGTATTAATTGAATTTTAGAAGTTGCCAAAAGGCTTCGGATCACCAGCGTTTCGCGAAAATCTGCATCGGTGGAAAAGTACAGCTTGTTGTTATTCAATATAATGTAAGAGATCTCAATATTAGCTCTACCTTTGCGCCATGAAAGTCGCCAATATAGCCATTATCTGTATGGTACTACGCCTAAGTTTAATGCCTTTAAGTGGTCAAAAGCTAAAGAACTATGATGTCGATACGATAGAAATTGCAGCATCAAGAATAGGAGAATCTTCTCCTTTTTCAGATGTGGCACGTGACCAACTAGGAATTAGCACCGAAGCCACTCTGCTGCTAAACAGTGGCGCATATGTTCGAAACTATGCCCCAGGTCAATCTTCCACCATGCAAATAATGGGTGCGACTTCAAATCAATCGAGCGTCCTGTGGAAGGGAGTACAAATCTCTAATCCCATGCTTGGTATATCAGACATCTCACTGTTGGCATTACCACTTTTTGACGAAAGTCACATTCTCTATATCTCCTCTCTCGAGCAGACGGCGATAGGAGGTCAAATCTCTTTAAAAAATAAGATTCCAGAGGAACAACAGTTGAGAACTACATATCGATATAACAGCTTGCATAACCATGAGTTTTCTGGTTCTTGGACGGAAGTCCAAAAAAAATATAGTCATAAAATATCTTGGGTTGGGCTCACTGCACAAAATAAGTATAAAGTCGATTTAGGATGGTCAAACTACAACATGCAATACGCTCGACAGAACTGTGGACAAGTAATCTACGATGGGTTCTTTCAAGCTAACAAGTGGTATATTCAGCCATCCGTTTGGTATGTGGAGTCATTCCGTGAAATACCTGCATCTTTTGGTGGAAATGGAAACAATGATGTTCAAAATGATCGGCAACTACGAACTCAACTTGGTCTAGAAAGAAGTTTCCAAGGCATTGATTTCCGTCAGCAATTTGCCTACCTACTTGATGAAATAAAATTCACCAACACCTTTGTCGACGATCTTGGTCTTGCCCATAGCTTGATTTCCCAAACAACTACTGAAATGAAATTATCCAAAAGCCTTAGCTTTCACATCTGGTGGCAACTGAAATCAACAAACGGATCTCATCCTAATTTTGTGGAACCTGCTGCGGCATTAACACAATCAAATCTCACTAATACTCTCAAGTTTCGATATAAATATCATCAGTTCATCCTTGGTGGTAATTATGTTTATCAAAATACCTTTAGCCAAAAACATAGCTTTTTACCATCGATAGAGTGGAAATACCAATCAACTAAATACAATTTTCATTTTCAACTTCAAAGAGCTTTGAGGTTTCCAACTTTAAATGATCTGTATTGGTCTCCAGGTGGAAATAGTAATCTACTTCCTGAAGACGCTTGGAAAGTCGTAAGTGGATATGGTATAAGAATTGGTATGATTGATTTTAGGTCTCTTTCATATTACAGACAGACTGAAAATTTTATTCAATGGGTTCAACAAGGTAGCTTCTGGGGACCCCGAAATGTATCACGAGTTCGGTCATATGGAGCACAATTTATACTTGACTACCATTTAGAACTTACCAAAAACCTAGGACTGAAGCTTTCCCAACACTACTATTTCAATCGCTCGATCAATTATAATTCTACTAGCCCATTTTTTGGAAAACAACTTATATACACACCCATCCATAAAATCACAACTTCAATAACCCTCAAAGGCTTAAAGTGGAGTTGGACCAACTCAGGAATAATCTCAAGTGCCCGATTCACCAACCAAGATAACTCGCAATCGTTGAATTCCTTCTTTCTATTGGATAGTCAATTCAGATATGAACTTTCCAACAAGGGCAATCGAAAATTATTAGCCACTTTTACCATCCAAAATATAACTAATGCCATTTACCAACATCAAGCCGGATTCTATCAGCCTCAGAGACAGATGGAAATTGGCTTATCATCCCAATTATAAAAAATAAACGATGAAAATTCCTGTTATGTACCCTTTACTGTTTTTGGTAACAGTACTTTTTATTACTTCTTGTGACCCTGAGCCCATGGAACAAGTTAAATTTAAAACCCTTGCCGATCGAGATCTATTGGTTTCATGTGAGGGGCAGTTCCAAAACGCAAATGGCAATATCACTTATATAAATACCGACACAGATACAACCGATCTCCAAGCGTATACGCGCTATAACTCCGAACCTGTCGGCGATGTATTACAGCAGCTCATCCAAAAAGATGACAAAATTTTTATGCTTACAAACTTACCAGGATCAGTTAAAATTCTCAACACCATAGACCTGCAAAGAACTACCACGATAGATATTGCTGGGAATCCAAAAAATGGGATCATCATAGGGACTGAAATGTGGATAAACGACGCTTTCAACGGTCTACATCTATTGAACCTCGTTGACAACACCATCGAACGAATAGACTCAACTGGCCCTACTACTGAATTGTCACATTATCACGACAAAGTATTTGTTGCACATAGCGGAGAATTCTCAGCTCCCGACAATAAAGTCTACGTTTACGATATTGAAACCCGAGAAAGAACACAAGAAATTGAAATTGTGGATTCTCCCAATTCAGTTGCGATAAGCGGCGATAAACTATATGTTGTAGGAGGGGGAGGATTCAATGAACCAATTCAAATTGGCTCGATCAATCTTGCGGACTTTAATGTAGAAGTAAATTCTCTTCCAATTTCAGAAATCTCGGGTTTTGGACCAAAAATACGAGCTAATGATGGGCAACTGTTTCTATTGGCGGATGGATTATATACCTATGATCCAAATACCCAAGAAGTTAATAAAATATTCAGCGAAGCAACATCTCCTTATGGTCTGGATATAGATGAATTTACTGGTGATATTTTTGTGTGCGATGCTTTAGACTACCAAAGCCAAGGAACCCTTTATGTTCTAGACCAAAACGGTAATGAGAAGGTAAGTTATAAGACCGGTATTATCCCCAACTCGGTTCTAAGAATAAAATAAGCTTACTAAATGCGGTAAACTCTTACTTCTATGAAGGGCTTCCACTCTAGCATACTAGAAAAAACAAATGGGATAAAGAGGAATAAGCAAAACTTGATAGTTACTCTTTTTCCTTTATTTTTACGTTCTAAACAAAATTAAACATGTCAGATAACAAAGTGATTTTTGCAATGGAGGGCGTTACTAAGACCTTTCCTCCTTCAAAAACTGTTCTCAAGAATATATGGCTCTCCTTTTACTACGGAGCAAAAATTGGTGTTTTAGGTCTTAATGGCTCTGGAAAATCGAGTTTGCTAAAGATCATTGCGGGATTAGATAACAACTATCAAGGAAAAGTCTTTTTTGATGGAGAATATAAGATTGGATTTCTCGAACAAGAACCAGAATTAGATGAATCAAAGACTGTCAGAGAAGTAGTCGAGGAAGGAGTTCAGCACATAGTTGATGTAATCAAGGAATACGATGCTATCAACTTGAAGCTAGCTGAACCGATGAGTGATGACGAAATGATGAAAACCATTGAGGTTCAAGGAGCATTGATGGAAAAAATGGACCACTTCAATGCATGGGAACTAGACCATAAATTAGGTACGGCTATGGAATCACTGCGTTGTCCACCAGAAGATGCTAAAATAAAAGTCTTATCAGGTGGAGAGCGAAGAAGAGTTGCATTATGTAGACTACTTCTAAGCCAACCCGATATATTGCTTCTTGATGAGCCAACCAACCATTTGGATGCTGAAAGTGTGCATTGGCTAGAGCAATATTTGGCAAACTTTCCTGGAACAGTTATCGCAGTTACACACGATCGTTATTTCTTGGACAATGTTGCCGGATGGATACTGGAACTTGATCGAGGAGAGGGGATCCCTTATGAAGGAAACTACAGTAGTTGGCTAGAGCAAAAAACGAAACGTTTGGCTCAAGAAGAAAAGACGGAGTCCAAACGAAAAAAAGCGCTAGATCGCGAACTTGAATGGATACGTATGGGGCAAAAAGCCCGGCAGTCCAAAGGTAAAGCACGTCTTAACGCATACGATAAAATGGCTTCACAAGAGTCAAAAGAGCGCGAAGCTAAACTAGAGCTTTTTATACCACCAGGCCCTCGATTGGGTGATAAAGTAATAGAAATCGAAGGGGTTACAAAAGGTTATGGTGATCGCATTCTCATTGATAATCTCACCTGCTCAATTCCTAAAAATGCAATTGTTGGTATCGTAGGACCAAATGGAGTTGGTAAGTCTACCCTTTTCAGAATGATCATGGGTAAAGAACAGCCCGACTCAGGTAGTGTATCAATTGGTGAAACTGTTCAAATAGCATATGTTGATCAATCACACGAAGACTTAGTGCCAGACAAAACAATATATGAAGTAATAAGTGGTGGAAATGAGCTTATAACTATAGGTAACAAAGAGCTTAACGCGAGAGCGTACATCAGTCGATTCAATTTTGCAGGTGGAGACCAACAAAAGAAAATAGGTGTCTTATCTGGTGGAGAACGTAATCGGGTTCATCTAGCAATCACACTAAAATCTGGTGGAAATGTTCTGCTTTTGGATGAGCCCACTAATGATATCGATGTCAATACTCTAAGAGCACTTGAGGAAGCAATAGAATCTTTTGCTGGTTGTGTGCTTGTAATTTCACATGATAGATGGTTTATTGATCGACTTGCTACGCATATATTAGCCTACGAGGACGATTCTCAAGTCGTATTTTTTGAAGGAAACTTCTCAGATTATGAAAAAAACAAAAAAGAACGACTGGGAGATCAAGCTCCAAAACGTCCTAGATTCAAAAAGATGATATAATGCAAGATTTTCCAGACATTTCATATGAATCTTGGTTAGATCAACTTCAGAAAGAGCTAAAAACAAGCATTTTATTGGAAAAGTACGTGAAGATCGACGAGAATCTTCATACCGATCCATTTTTTGAGCGAAGATTAAAACATGAAACTGGTAGAAGAGCAACTAGTTCTTGGACAGTTGCCGACCGATTTTCCCTAAAAGAGCACGACCAGGCTGATATTTTGGAAGCCCTAAATGGAGGTATTGATGGTCTGATTTTGGATCACGCCGAAGAATTGCATGATGGTTCTATTTTTGAAGGTGTCTTCTTTGAATATCTCAAGACTTATTTTCACTTTTCGATTCAACCTACTGAAAATCAGTTGGAAAATTTGCTAAAGTTCCTTGAGCATAAAGGAAAACAACATTTCTATATTTCAACTGATAAGCTCAGTTCGGCACAGATCAGCCAACTGAATGAACAAGAAATTCCACTTCTTAGATATTACAATCTTGATGCTCACCATGTTGTTGAACAATTAAGCAATATCACGAATAAGATCGTCGATTATCTCGATAGTCTCAATAGCAATTTGCAACGTCAAAAGGCAGCTGAAAAAATTGTGATCAATAGAAAATTATCCACAGACATTATTCGAGAAATCGCAATAAAGCAAGCACTAGATATTATTTGGGAACAAATTATTGAGGGATTTTCATTGGAAGCAATCCCCCTTAAAGTACACGCAAAGTGTAATATTATCGCAGATGAAACGCTAGAGCGTCAATACATTGCGCTAGCGAGCAAAGGTCTTACAGCTGTGACAGCAAGCTATGATTTAGTCCATATCGGACCGGCAGATACCGAGAATAATCGTTTTCACAGAAGAATAAGCAGAAATATTCAGCACCTACTGAAGATGGAAAGTCTAATGGAAAATTATCGCCATGCCTATTTGGGAAGTCATCAGATATCTAGAATAGGTGAAGAAATAGCTTCAACAGCGTGGAAAAAAGTAGGCCAGGTTTGATCGAGAGAGTCATTTTCTAAAAAATGTGATCATCCCGGCCTACATTAACCACGCTAGTTTTTCAAAGTGTCAAATGGGTGGTGCGGGGTTCTTTTTCCTTAAAGTTTATTTTTTTACAGCGTGCGCTAGTATTGATTGGCGATCATTCTATAGCGGATAGTTTCTGGCCCCCAATCAATTTTATAGTCTAGCTGGAAGTAACCGTTGATCCATATACCTTCACCCCATAATCTTGGACCACCATAAACCTGCTGAGAACGAATGTCAAAATCTATTGTTCCATGTCCTCTATCATCAAGGTCTGCTCGAACAAACTCCCAATCGTAATCATCCCAAAGTCCCTCTATCGTGACATCGTCATTTCTGTCGAGTGATATCGTCAATTCAAAATCATAATTTCCATTGACGACATAACTATCATATACTCCA
Organism: uncultured Saprospiraceae bacterium; assembly: GCA_943788055.1. GTDB lineage: Bacteria > Bacteroidota > Bacteroidia > Chitinophagales > Saprospiraceae > JAHDFB01. The sequence goes on along the minus strand of CALSOU010000012.1, from coordinate 91,183 downwards.
GATACTGCAATTGCCTTTTCGTCATAGTCACTACAAGCGCCTAAAACAAGCACATATATCCCAAGTAATATGAATATCTTACTAGTGTACTGTTTCATAATTTTGTATTTATGTGTTACTATCTGTGCATGAAGATCGAAAGGAATGCCAATAATAACACGGAATTAATATTGGTTTAAACAAACCTTATGATAAAACCTTGCAAGTGTTAAGATTCTTTGGAAAATTTGATATGGTTTTCAGTAACTACCCAATGGATTTAGTCTTATAAAATTTAGTCAAGTGAGCAAGAAATTTATAAACCCAAATCTTCAAAAACGATCACTCAAGCAGTCTACTCTAGACATTGAACAGCTAGCCATGCAGCTCGTCGAAGGAGATAGGAATGCATTATCGGTATCAATCACTCTGATAGAAAGTGAATTGTCTGAGCATCGAACACTAAGTAGAAGATTGTTGACTTTAGTAGAACCTGCAGCAAGAAAGAATTCCAGTTTGCGTATCGGCATTTCAGGATCTCCAGGTGTGGGTAAAAGTACTTTTATTGAAGCCTTATCAAAATATCGACCCGAGCAATCCATGGCTGTCTTAGCTGTTGACCCTTCATCAGGAGAATCACATGGTAGCATCCTTGGCGACAAGACGCGCATGGAACAACTTGTACAACGCGAAAATGCCTTTATAAGACCTTCACCAGCAGGTAAAACTCTTGGAGGTGTGACTGCCAAAACTCGTGAAACAATCCGATTGTGCGAGGCAGCGGGTTTCGATAGAATATTTGTAGAAACAGTGGGTGTTGGACAATCTGAAACTGCAGTTTCTCAGATGGTTGATTTCTTCTTGTTACTGATATTACCTGGTTCCGGTGATGAAGTACAAGGCATTAAACGTGGGATTGTGGAACTTGCCGATATGATTTGTATCACTAAAACAGATGGAGACAGGGAGAAATTAGCTAGAAGTTCAAGGCAATCGTACAAGAACGCATTACATCTCTTTAGAACAAAGTATCCCGGATGGGAAATTACAGTGATTAACACATCCTCTGAAACTGGAAAGAATATGGACAAAGTCTGGAAGTCCATTGATGCCTTTGGGGCTTTCGCCCAAAAGAAAAGCGCCGAAAATCAAGCTTCATGGATTAGCTTACATCGTCGAAAACAAAGCCTTCAGTGGTATGAAGCGGCATTAAAAGAAGTTGCATGGCAAAACTTTGTTGCAGATATGAACACACAAAATCTAGTGCAATCTCATCTTACTCAACTCCAAAATGAGCAGGCAAACATATGGCAGCTTATTGAAGAGTTAAGGAAGTAATGCTTAGTTATTCGTGGTCGTTTTACTTGAATTAATCATTAATAATAAACATATGGCACACTAGTCGTAATAGATTGGTTATTAGCCTTATATGAAAACGAAAGAAGTCACAAATTAGCTCAAACAATATAATCTTTAGCTAATACTAATTCTGCTCCTCATTCTTATTCTGTTGGCTAGGATTTCGCACATCATAATAAATCAGTTTCCATCCATCTGATAGCTCAGCAAATCGTCTCTCCATTTCGAAAAAGCCGTTTGCATCAATAATCTTCTCTACTACCATGGAACCTATCGGCGTCAGATCTCTCTTGAACATACCTCCCATGTCCGTAAATTGATTGTGAATTATCCAGTTTTCCTTATCCCATTTGTCACCGCTTAGTCCCTGACTATTTTTATCAATAGGAAATTGAACGTGCGCGAGTTGATAGAGCGAGTCACTGTGAAAACGATTATAGAATTTTATAAATGTACTGTCCAATTCTACAACTTCATCGGATTGTAGAATCTCGCCTTGCACTTCGGTTGTTGGACCTTTGCAAGAAAACAAAGCAACACCCATGAACACTGTCAATAATCTAAGGATATACATTTCTTAGTTTTTCTTTTGCGTATACTAAAATAAAAGTATCTAACTTCCTTGCTATGACGTCAAAAACCATTTCGATATTGCCCTTTCGTAGAACACCCTTAAACTGAGTTACATCATTTACCCATCGAAATTCTTCAGTCTGCATTTCTTTACGAAAATCAATTTTTTTTCTGCCCCATGCTTTATACATGGCTTCCTTAGCGCCCCAAATAACATGTAAATATTCCAGTGAATCTTCATCTGGAATATGACTCCATTCTTCGTCCGATATAAATTTTTTGGCGATACGCTGCATTTTACCCACAATCTCCTGAATATCTATACCTACATTGTATGGAGATGCCACACACGCTGTCATATCAAGTGAATGACTAATACTGATATTGAACTTTGAATCCTCCAAGTATGGCTTTCCAAATTCATCCTTGAGGCATTTTGCACGCTTAGTTCTTCCGGAGAGTTGGTGTATTAACCACCTCGCTGCCATCCACTCTTTTTGTCGACGCTCAGTCATACGCTGCATATTCTCCAGTTCTACCTCTTCCATGGACAGTAGTGTTTCCAGTTCACTTTTATCTTCAGTGATGTGCCATATCCCAATTTCTCCTTCAGGCTTTAAAGCAATATGATCTATTAGTGGCATCTTCGTCTACAATAATGAATGAAATATCTAAAAAGTAAGTGTCTAGTCAGACATGTAAATATACGAGTTACAGTTGGTTCTAGACTTTTTTTGCTGCCAAAAGCAAACCTGTCTGCTGCTTTCAATTACTATGACTACATTTGCGCTTCTCCATAATGACGAACAACATGATACTTTCTGATAAAAAAATACTAGCAGCAATTCAAGCGGGTGACATAGTTATTGAGCCATATGACCGCTCATGTCTCGGGACAAATTCGTACGATGTACATCTAAGTAAGTATCTCGCTGTGTACAATGACGAAGTTCTTGATGCAAAAAAACACAATACAATAAGGGAAATTGTTATGCCGGAAGAGGGCTACGTTCTACAACCTGGTGTGCTTTATCTAGGGGTTACTGAAGAATATACTGAAACGCACAATAGCGTCCCTTTCTTGGAAGGTAAATCTTCTGTAGGGAGACTGGGAATTGACATTCATGCTACCGCAGGAAAAGGTGATGTAGGTTTTTGTAATACTTGGACTTTAGAGATCTCCTGCACGCAACCAGTACGTGTTTACCCAGGTATGCCAATTGGACAACTAATCTATTTCATGGTAGATGGAGATATTGAAAACTACTACAATAAAAAGGCCAACGCAAAGTATAACACTAGAACTGAAAAACCAGTTGAGTCCATGATGTGGAAAAACAAGTTCTAATCGCCCACTTTATTACCCTAATTCTGCAATCTCCTTATTTCGAAGAAACAAATCTTCTTTGCCACTCTAACATCCCACCAACAAGATTTCTCACATTTGTGTAGCCATGCTGCTCGAGAAATTGTTTAGCCATGCCACTTCTACCTCCACTGCGACAGTACACAACAATCTCTTCATCTTTATCAGATGGCATCTTTGATATATTTGCCGGTAGACTTCCAAGTGGTATTAACTCTCCGCCTATATTAAATTCTTCATGCTCATAAGGCTCTCGCACATCGCACAAAAAAACTTGCTCTTTCACCTCCAATCGTTCTTGGAGCTCATCAACCATAATATCCATATCGGGTACTCTCTTTTTATTAATAATTTATTTACTAAAGACCATCATTGACAATCCTTTGGTTTTTCAGCAGTGACTATCAAATCGATTGCATTCCCTATCTGCATTGTCACATTCTCCTCATATGGAGGATACTGCTGAATAATGTAAGCAGAAGAAACATCGTCTATTTCTCCTTCTTCGCGAACTACTCCAACGCGAAGCCTTGCCCCATCTTCCAATAGAAATTGAGCAGCAGCTAAAGTTTGACATCTTAAGTCAGGAATCTGAATAGAAAGTCCAGATCGTTTACTTAGAACAAAGTCTAATGTACCTCCTTTTTCAATCTTCAAATCATTATCTCTCCCCTCTCCGCTTATAATCAACTTATCTTTATAGTATACTTCTAAAACATGATCTGGTTCGCCAGGATCATATTTATAATCTTTAACTCTTGTATTTATTTTTAAATGCGACAACTCTTTTCTTTTCTGCTCATACTCTCGACCATATAGTTCGGGCAATGACTTCATCCTTATCAAATCCGATTGATACTTCGTTGTGGTAACGTAAATCTTTCGATTTTCTTTGACTTGAGATCCAGCTTTTGGATTTTGATTTATAACAACTCCTCCAGGCATCCCTACTATGTGTGTAGAATCATTTACAATGATTTGGAATGTTTTTTCAGTAGCTAATTTTGATGCATCACGAAGGTGCATATCATTGAAATCTGGCAATGTCAACTTTTGACCGTGGTTAGTATAACTCCGTAAATAGATATTCAATGCGATCAACAGAATCAACAGAAAGATGCCCATGAAGAGCAGGTTCTTAAAGAATATCTTATTAGTCAAAAATCGAAATAGTTTAATAACAAAATTTGGTTCAGTACTTGGTTGCTTCTTGCTCATTCATTGCAAATTGTATGATCTGATCTATAAATTCATATGGCTTATAGCCATTTATCGCACATTGGTGAAAGATGCAAGTTGCCGGTGTCATTCCAGGTAGTGAGTTCACCTCAATTATAATAGTTTCTACTTGATTATCCTTGAATATCCTAACAAATGCATCAATCCTCGCATATCCTTTAACTTCTAATATTCGCGCTGCTCGCTCAAGATCATTCTTGACGCGGCTTGCAATTATTTCATAATCCTCTTTGCGAGGCGCAAACCTTGCTGGAGTAATGTTTTGTCCTTCACCAGCAAGAAACTTCTCTTCCAATGATAAGATCTCACCACTCGCAAGGGCTTCAGACGGTTCAAACATTTCGTATTGAATGTTACCACTCTCATCGATATGAGTCAGAAGTCCACCAGTCACTTCAAGGAAATGTGAGGAACCTTCTCGAGAAATCAAAGACTCCGCTAGCACTCTTGACTTTGAAGGAAATTCTTCATTCTGAGCTAGAGATAGTTTTTCTCGCCAATTCGATGACGTATCATCTTCAGACCTAAAAATCCCTTCTAGATATGCTGTTAGATAGTCTCTATTTTTAATCAACTTAACGGCAGAACTACAACCATCATCAATTGGTTTCAATATAAATGGATACTTATACCTTTGCTCTAGTTCATTTATCGCTACATCCTCCTCTTTACGCTCAAGAATATGCTGATCCGCAACTGAGAATCCGTGTTTCTTTAATTTTTGTAAGGTTGCGAACTTATCTATTGTAATATGACTTGATTCCCAATCTGATCCGTTGTAGGGTAAGTTTACGCGCTTCAGCTCTTCTTGCAAACTTCCATCCTCGCCCGGTCTTCCATGTAAAGCTATAAACGCAACGTCTACTTTTTCAGCTAGTGTTTCTAAACTAAGAACTAAAGGAATGCTTGTTGAGTCTTGGGAAACGTACTTATTTGTAATATCTGTGCATCTTTCTTGAATTTGCTCAACAACAGTGTGCTTTTTATACTCACTTATCTTTTCCTTTATGTCGTCTGCATTATCCTTTAAGAGTAGTGGAATCGGTACTTGAACCAATTCATAACTAGTTTCATCACCATATAGGAATACAGGAATAGGTTCATACTTATATGAAGAACTTAGTTTTTCATAAATATTCCTACCACTTTCAACGCTGATATGACGTTCAAAAGAATATCCTCCAAAAATAACAGCCACTTTAACCTTAGTTGAACTTTCTCTTCTTAATGCTTCAATACTACTGTCCAATTGATTAAGCAAGTGTTGGGTTTGCCCCAAATACAATAAGTTATCAAGCCGTTCTTGTAAGCTATTTCGTAGAATAAATGTTAGAAATTGAGAAGGATTCAACCCTATCTCAGCTGCTTGATGAAAGAAGAAAGAAGAAGGCAGCATACCCGAAGTAGTGTTGGGATCATTCAAGTAAATTAGTCCATCGTCGCTATAAAATCCATCAATACGCGCATACGTTTGAAAATCCAAGAAATCAAAGAGTCTTTCTGTTTCCTCTAGTATTGCATTGATTTGTTTATCTGGCAACTCAATCGGTGTTATTTTTCTAGATCTTCCGGGAAGGTATTTGGATTTATAGTCGTAAAGATTCGTTTGCTTGACGATTTCTGTGGGAGGAAGAGCTGTAACTCGTCCATCTTCTTGCCTTAAAACAATACAAGAAAATTCTTTTCCATGGATGAATGACTCAACAACCACAGTACACTCACTTTGAACACTTTCCATCAATACATCTTTACCATCAATGCACTGGCTATCAAGAAATCTCCATAAGCTCTCTGGATGATATATTTTCTCTTCATTGGCAAATAGAGGGAAGCCTAATCCACTGCGGATGTCCGCCATATCTCGGACTTCTTCACGACGCTCTTGCGCATCCAGATTATTCCATTCTGAAGCTTTGATAGTCCGTTTAAAAAAGGCAGCATCAATCTTTTGGACGAAAGTCCTTTCTCCTTCGTCTTTCATAAGAATCGAAACACCAATAGAAGACCCTTGATTGGCTGGCCTAACAACAAGAGGAAAACCAATCTCCTCTTTTACTTGTCTATAAAAAATATGTTCATTCTCCTTCTCCCAATTCCTTCTCTTTATTGACACCATTTTAGGGACATGAAATCCTGCAGCAGACATCATTTTCTTCTGGATAGATTTATCCATTCCCAAAGCACTCGAACGAATACCACTTCCAGTATATGGCATGGATATATTGTCCAGAATTCCCTGAATCAAACCATCCTCACCATACTGACCATGCAAAGCAAGAAAGGCAACATCAAAGTATTTATGAAAATCTGCAGGTTCAATTCTTTTACCCACGGAGTCAGCAATCTTACCTAATTCTTCATCAGTTTGATTTGCCAAGGATTCGATATATATCTGGAAATCATGATCAGATTTAGGATGAGATTCTATTGGTGGATAGAAATCACGGATAGTTCCCTTGTAAACGTACTCCCAATCCAATAATATAAACTGTTTCAAACTATCAATAAACACTGGAATCGGAGTGAATAAAGACTTGTTTAGATTATCATACACCGTGCGACCACCTGCGAAGGAAATCTCTCGCTCACGTGAAGGGCCACCAAACAGAATTCCAACTTTCATACTTGTATTAATCTTTATTTATGTATGCTATAACAGCAATTAGACATAAAACATTTTGGTACATGAGTACAAAATGTTTTTTAGGCAAGCCATCTTTACGGATATCTACCAATAGACAAAGATAAGAATTTCATATTAAGATAAAACATAATTTATGAAGATGTGATTATCTGTGATTTACAACATTACCTACTTTTAATCATAATACCTCTTAAATTAAACTTTATTGGATTCGTTACTCAACCACAATAAGTAGAATTTTACACCAATGAAAAGATACCGTGAAGTCTTTAGACTTGCCATTCCAAACATCCTAAGTAACATATCTGTTCCACTGATCGCATCAGTCGATACTGGATTAATGGGACACTTATCATCTGCTCACCTTGCAGCAGTAGGTTCTTCAGCGATGATCTTCAATTTTCTTTATTGGAATTTCGGTTTCCTTCGTATGGGCACGACGGGCTTTGTGGCTCAAGAGTATGGTCGAAATGATAAGGAAGGCATGACAAAAAGTTTCATGCAAGCAGCAATTGTAGCAATGGTAATAAGTCTTTTCCTGTTGATTCTTCAAAGCCCTTTATCCCAATTATCCTTTCAACTTTTAAATCTCGACGGCGAGCTTCAGAGTCTTGCATCCTCTTACTTTAACACTCGGATATGGGATGCGCCAGCGACACTTTTGCTCTACATCATGATGGCTTGGTTTTTTGGCAATCAAAATGCCATAATTCCCCTCATCCTAACAGTTTGTATCAATATCAGCAATATTTCCCTAAGTATACTATTTGTGAAACAAATGGATATGGGTATACATGGAGTAGCATTAGGTAGTGTTATAGCCAACTACATCGGCGTTACGATCGGATTGATTTTTATGTGGTATAGATACCCACTAATACGGATGAAGTGGCAAGATCTTAAAACAGATTACTCTAAGTTCTTTGCTGTCAATCGAGATATATTCCTAAGAACCTTCCTACTCTCAATCACTTTTGCATTCTTGTATAGTCAAGCTGCACAATTTGGTACAATTATCTTAGCTACCAATGTGATAGTTCTTCAGTTCACGAACTGGATGTCCTATGCGATTGATGGATTTGCATACGCGGCTGAAGCTTTGGTTGGAAAATATAAGGGAGCGCAAGATAAATTGAAAAATACTGTTACGATCCGAGCTTGCTTCATTTCTGGGGCTGTTTTTGCAGGGATATTTAGCTTAGTATACGGTGTTTGGTTAGACGAAATCACAGCTCTATTCACAGATAGAATAGAGGTACAGCAATCTATCCAAAACTACAAATACTGGATCATCTTCTTCCCGATTTTAGGATTTGCCTCATATATTTGGGATGGTATATTCGTAGGACTTACGGCTTCACGCGCTATGAGAAATACAATGATTATTGCATTTATTATCTTTATAGCGACCCATTACCTTACAGTTTCATCTTGGGGATACCACGGCCTGCTGTGCGCACTAGCAGTATATTTATTAGGAAGAAGTTTAGCACAAACATACGTCTTTTGGAAAGCTGGTTTTGAACTTCGATAGAGCATTCACTTAATAAACCTTAGAGCATGCGATATTATGTTTTCTTTATTTTATCATTATTAATAGTTGGAGAAATGAATCAAGACAATTCACAAGTAAAAAATGTTCTTGGAACAAGCTTAGAGTCTTGTTGTACCGATCCGCTGACAGGATTCTATAGAGATGGTTTTTGCCATACTGGACCCACTGACACTGGCATTCATGTAGTTTGTGCTGTTGTAACCCAAGAATTTCTTGACTATACGCTTGCTTGTGGTAACGACCTTTGCACTCCCAATCCTAGGTACCACTTTCCAGGCTTGAAGCCAGGAGATAGCTGGTGTCTTTGTGCATCTCGCTGGTATGATGCTCACAAAGCTGGTTTTGCACCTCCTGTTAAACTTAAGTCATCTCATGAGAATGCTTTGAAGATTGTGCCCCTGGAACTACTCAGAGAGTATGCTGCTCATTAGAATGCGCGAATTAAGAACAAGGTAAAGTGGGCTCTAGGCCCAAAATAGAATAAACTATAAATTCAAAATAAGAGAGCATACTATCTGGTAATATGCTCTCTTATTTTGATAGTCATTTAGGACTATAAAATTCTGAATTTTATTCAGAGTAATAATTTCTAAAACCGCAACTTACCATACAACCTATATCATATCTTCAGGACGAACCCAAGCATCGAATTCTTGATCTGTTAAGTATTTTAATTTCAAAGCTGCCTCTTTTAGAGTCGTACCCTCTTTATAAGCAGTCTTAGCAATATCGGCAGCTTTATCGTAACCTATCTTAGTGTTGAGAGCAGTAACAAGCATCAGCGAATTATTCAAGTTATCCTTAATTCGCTGCTTATTTGGCTCGATTCCTTTGGCGCAATTATCATTAAAGCTATTGCACGCATCTCCAATTAATTGAGCTGACATTAGGAAGTTAAAAATCATCATTGGCTTAAATACATTTAGCTCAAAATGACCGTTCATACCACCGATATTTATTGCGACATCGTTACCTAGAACTTGTGCCATTGCCATAGTCAATGCCTCTGATTGCGTTGGATTAACCTTTCCCGGCATAATACTACTACCTGGCTCATTGGCAGGAATAATAATCTCTCCTATTCCACATCTCGGGCCAGATGAAAGCATACGAATATCATTACCAATTTTGCTTAAAGAAACTGCAACAGTCTTTAGTGCCCCGTGCGCTTCAACAATCGCATCGTGTGCCGCTAAACCTTCAAATTTGTTCTTACCTGTAACAAAAGGCAACCCACTTATTTTAGCAATTTCTTGTGCAACATTCTTAGCGTAGCCTTTCGGAGTATTCAACCCTGTTCCCACTGCTGTTCCACCTAAAGCTAGCTCACCAAGGTGTTTCAAAGAATTCTTAATTGCCTGGACACCATGGTCCAACTGACTAACATAACCAGAAAACTCTTGTCCTAAAGTCAAAGGAGTTGCATCCATGAAGTGTGTCCGTCCGATTTTTACTATCTCCTTAAAAGACTTTGCCTTAGCATCAAGTGTATCCCTTAGATTTGTAACGGCTGGAAGTGTAAGATCAATAAGTTTCTTGTATGCTGCAATATGCATTGCAGTTGGAAAAGTATCATTTGAAGATTGCGACTTATTTACATCATCATTTGGATGAAGCTCTTTAATCTCGTCTTCTAAACTGCCACCTGCAAGTACGTGACCTCTATTAGCAATAACCTCATTGACATTCATGTTGGACTGTGTACCAGAACCTGTCTGCCAAACAACGAGAGGGAATTGATCTTCAAGTTTTCCTTTCAAGATCTCATTGCACACTTTTTCAATTAGTTGAGCTTTCTTTTTGGAAAGAACACCTGCCTCGGCATTTGTTCTCGCTGCAGCCATTTTCAATATAGCAAATGCCTCGATAACTTCGTTTGGCATTCTCTGACCACCTATTTTAAAATTTTCTGAAGAACGCTGAGTTTGAGCTGCCCAGTATTTATCTGCTGGTACATCGATATAACCAATACTGTCTTTTTCTTTTCTGTATTTTGCCATCTTGTTGTTTTTACAACAAAATTACAATCTCTTATACTTCTTGCAGCATTTAAGTCAATAGGAAATACTCTGAAAACTGTATTTAGAAGGTTCTAAATGAATCAACATCAATGAGGATCAAAGATTTTCAGAAGTCTTAACGTATCAACGTAATTGATCCTGAATACGGAACTGTCTTACCATCAATAAAACTAATCTCCGCACGATAAGTATAAACACCAGGATCGAGACCTTGACCATTAAACTTACCGTCCCAGCCAAGTGTACCTCCAGGATTCGGTGCAACGTCGACTGCTTCAAACATTTTATTACCCCAACGATCGTAAACTTGGAAGATAACTATCTCTTCGACACCACGACCTGTAAAAAGCTGAAATACATCATTTATTCCATCACCGTTGGGTGTAAATGCATTCGGTATAAAAACGCGTCGCTCGTCATCAATTCTAACAACTACTTCATCTGTTACGGCACAACCTTCAACACTAACTGCAGTTACAGTGTAAACTGCATCAACTGCGGGATAAACATAGATTTGGTCACAATCATCATCAAAACACTCATAAGGTTGAGTTCCACTCCAGATAAGTGTATCAACAACAAAATCTGAGTTCAATTGAACTCCAACTACTGTTGTGCTATCTCCCAATCCTACCAACAAATCTCCGCCCAAACTTACGAGATATTCACTTGGTTGATTAATAAGTATTGTTGTATCGTAAGCGCAACCATCTGAGTCAAAAATTGATATCGTGTATTGTCCTGCAAAGACTTGTACACATGAATCAATTGGAAAGAGGTTACTATTATTAATACTAAAACGATAACCAGTGCCAGTACCACCAGAAGGGTTCTCAACTGAAATACATGTCTGGTCACCAAAACAAAGTGGCTCAACTGGACTAGGTACGTCGCCAAAAACGGGAGGAGCCGAAAGTAACGAATAACTTGTCGTATCCGTACATCCATTGATGTCCGTAATCGTAATACCGTAAGTTCCGTTTGAAAGATCAATCGCCGTCGCATCATCACTTACTCCATCTGTCCATGTATAAGTCACAGGACCTGCATTACCACCTATGTAGTCAACTGTGATTACCCCGTCTCCTTCGTTACTACAAGCAGGATTAAAAGTATTAAATATATCTACAAATAAATCTAGAGAATCAGGCTCAGAAACAAATACACTATCTGCTACGATACATCCGTTTTCATCGATTATTTCAACAACATGGAAACCATTACACAAATTAGTTATCAGAGCATTATTAACTCCTGAATCAACCCACGTGAAGTCAAGAACTCCTGTCCCACCGCTAGCTGACACCTCTGCAGTTCCGTCACAGACTCCAAAACACGAAGCTGGAGTGACTACTGTGTTATTGATATCAAGAGTTATTGGCGAAGGCTCCATCACTTGAAATTCTAGAGTATCAGCGCACTCTTGATCAAAGATAATAACACTATTCGTTCCAGCTCCCGTCAAAAATGAGGTATCTGTTGCTATTGTACCTAACCCCTCGGTTTCGCCACTTGACCATACTGTACCATAATTTCCATTATCCACTTTTCCTCCGCCGAACTCTACCTCAACGATAGCATTGTTCTCGCCATTACAGAGAATCTCCTGCAAGATATTCACATTTATATCGATCACTTCTTGATCAGGCATCACGATCGTAGTATCCTTACTACACCCAGCCGAATCAAAGACACGAACATCATAGCTTCCAGGACCAACATTGTTTAGTACTGGCCCAAAAACAGTGGGAAAATTATTCCAGGAGTACACGTACCCAATCGAATTGTCTCCGCCACTCACTACGAGGGCTATAGTTCCGTTACTTTCACCATTACAGACCGGTAATGTAATATCAGGACTTAGTAATATGGTGTCGGGTGCTATAATTTCAACGGAATCAATCGCCAAACAGTTAGAATTATCTTCCACTGTAACATAATACCATCCTGCCCCTAAATCAGTAATTGTTTCAGTATCTGGGTAAATCATACCGAACGGACCATCCCATAAATAAGTGTATGGACCACCACCTATAACATCGGCTGTAATTATTCCATTTTCATCACCAGCACATTCAACTGGCGTTACAAAAAGTGAATCAATGACAACTGCCGTACCTTCACCTAAATCTACTGACACTGAAGTCGTACATCCATTTGCATCAGTTGCAGTAATACCATAAGTTCCTGGCAATAAACCGCATCTTATAGAATTCGTAGCAGTCGCATCATCGCTCCAAGAAAGAGTAATTGGATTTTGACCACCTCCGGGAAAAACCGTTATACAACCAGTTGGGCTGCTACAATCGAAATCTACTATTGTAGGCAAAGTAAGTGGCGCAGGACTGTCAATAGTTATTAATGTATCAATGAAGCATCCATCACAATCTGTTATCGTTACCGTATAATCACCAGGCATCAAATCATTTGCAAAACTAGTTGTTTGATTATTTGCCGTGACGATGCCTCCAGACCAATCAAAAGTAAATTGACCACATGTACCATTTGTAGTTCCACCCGTTACAACAATACTTCCTAAACTGTCCGCACATTGCGGCTGAACGACCGTAATGTCAGCAGTTACTTCTTTTTCAAAAGGCATATCATATTCAATAGTCACTGAACATCCATTATCATCTGTAACTCTTACGGTCCCAAGGCCTGTTGGAATATCAACATTCTCGGAAATAACAACATTCGACTCTATCAAACTTGGGCTACTCCATTGGTAAGTATATCTATTTCCATTCACTGGAGTACCTCCTGAGGCATCGGCAGTAATTATTCCGTCGTTTGAAGTCACGCATGATGTCGTATCAACGATATTAATATCAACTAAAATTGGATCAGTACCCACTACCACAACCTCTTCAACTTCACAACCGTTTTCATCCTCTATGGTTACGAAATAGATTCCGCCAGGTAGGCTCATGATACTATCTACACCATAAAAACCATTTGACCAACTTAAATAATAATCTGGATCACCTCCATTTATATCTCGAATGGCAATTCTTGCATTAGGTTGACCGTAACATGTTGGATCCTTGGTGAAAACTTCATATTCAATAGGAGCATCGTTATTTACGTCAATCATGATGCTTGCCGTATTTCCCGCTGCATCGAAAACATCAATTGTACAAGCTCCAGCAGTTAACCCGCCAATATTGACTTGCTGTCCAGAAGTGCTAATTGTCCCATTAGCAAAACAATTACTGCCATACTGATAAGGTGGTGAACCTCCTACTATTGTAAAATTGATAGAGCCTTCATCACCATTGTTGGCTCCGCAAGAGCCTGCATAAATCTCAATATCAGATGGTTCTTCGATACATATCTCTCCGTTCGTATAAATTAGTTCTACAGGGAGGTCCTGCTCGCAGCAGCCGACATTAATCGCAGTTGGAGTACCATCTAGAAATACATCGCTACACTCGCCTGGATTTCCAACGACGGTGAAACATATATCAAAGATGCATGTCCCATCTACAAGATCAACTCCTGTAGCCGCATTTTGAAACCACGAAAATGGCATTTGACCCGCATCGGCAAAGACTGTCACAATATTTCCAGTCGAAAGATCTTCTAAAGGTCCAATAACCGAGGCATCGTATTCCAATACCGTTGGATCAAAATTGATCGTAAACTCCATACTAGTGATACTATCAAAATCCGCTACACAAAATGAAGCACAAACATTGTCTCCAGGATTGAAAGGACCTGGCGGAATATTTACGCTAATCGACATCTCTTTGTCTTCTTGTAGAATAGGTAGAATTTTTGATCCACCACAACTAACTGCATCCTCAACTAGAAGTGAATAGTTGCCAGGTGTTGAAGTCACAAAATTCACTACATCACCGTGCATGAAAGGTCCATTTATAATTTCAGCTTGGTTGTTGAAATTATTATTTCTCACAACAGAGACACTTGGATAAGTTGAACCATTATACTCAGAAATACCACCTGTAATCGTAAATGAACCTTCAAATTGATTATTTACAAAATCGACTTGACAGTTTGTAATCTCAATGGGATTCAAATAAACTACTGGAAATGCCTCATCAGCATTCATATTCACACAATCACCTCCGTCTTCGTCTAGATTATTACCAAAATCATCGAATGTTATTGGAGCAAAATAAATCTGAACTGGATCTCCTCCATTAAAAAACTCAGGTATTGTTTGTCCACCAAGCTGATTTGAATTCTGAAACAACGCACTCCCATTTGGTTGGCCTGTATAAACCCATACATCATAAGCTGCTGTCGCAGGCGGTGCTGGATTATCAAGCACACAAGGATCTGATTCTATAGCACTAAGCATAGGACCAGTAGCAATCGGCGGACAATCAAAAAATGCATATCCTACTCCAGGCTGCGTTGTCGCATCTGGGTCTCCTGTCAGATCAGCGTTACTATTTTCAACCACAAAACGGTCCAGATAGCACAAAAATATGGGACCAGGTAAACTTACAGTCGAACTTTGCGCATCAACCTCTCCTATGGAAACATTTCCCGCAAACTGATCAGCACATGCCATGCTTGACAATGTCTTTATTTCAGAATCAACTTGAATAATTTCAGCAACTTGCCCTATGGACTGACTGATGAAAAGTAAACTAAAAAAAGCTGTATAAACTAAATGTTTGATCATTCGAATCTTTCACTAATTGCAGGTTCAAATCTTTTGTCTGTCTGCAAATGGATTATTATTTGAACAGGAGACAAATCCATGTTTTGATTATTCCCTTGCACTTGTCTTATTTAAGGTCGCAAATATATTACAATTTATATACATACAACGAATGTGATTACTGAAGGCAAAACACAACTTAAGACCACTCTACTAATGAGTATTGATCGTAAATTATTGCTTTGTATGTTAAGTAAAATAATTATAATCTTCCGCTTGCTGTTTATCTTCAAAAGTTACTTGAGCAAATTCTCAATTAGTTATATAGCTGTAGAATCGACTAAAATTGTAAGCTTTCGAAATCAGCAAATAAGACACAATATTGATGCAAGACGATGCTTCAAACTCAAAAAATATTTGTTCCAATCACGACCTGCTTGATGGGAGATTTTCCATAGAAGTACATTATCTCACTCAGGTCGCGTAATCCATCAAGTACTATAAAGTTACTTTTGAATCCTACTTGTAGAGCACCAACGGTGTCTTCTAGCTCCAAGGCGCAAGCTCCATTGATTGTGACAGCTTGAATTGCCTCTTCAGGGAGTAACTTCATCCGTATGCAAGCAAGTGAAAGTAGGAATGGAATATTACCTGAGGGTGTTGAACCTGGGTTGTAGTCACTTGCAAGACAAATTCCCAATCCGGCATCAATCATTTTTCTGGCTGGTGCATAAGGTATACCAAGAAAGAAAGATGTACCGGGAAGTAGTGTTGGAATTGTATTATGCCGTTTTAAGTATTCGATTTCAACCGGAGTAACAGATTCGAGATGATCACAAGAAATAGCATTCATGTCACAAGCAAGCTGGACACCTCCACTTACCGCAAGTTCATTGGCATGAATTTTTGCTTTCATGCCATATTTGTAAGCTGCTTCAAGAATTCTTCGAGATTCTTCGATTGTGAAAAATCCCTTATCGCAAAACACATCGCAATAATCTGCCAGTCCCTCCTTAGAAACATGCGGAATCATTTCATTTATAATCTGGTCTATATATCCAGTTCGATTATTCTTAAATGCTTTTGGGATCGCATGCGCCCCTAGAAAAGTTGCTTTTATATCAATTGGGAAGTTCGATTTCAAACGCTGTATCACACGCAGCATTTTGTATTCACTTTTGGGCGTAAGCCCGTAACCACTTTTAATTTCCAATGCTCCTACTCCATTGTGAATAAGTTCTTTGACACGTTCAGCAGCTGACAAATACAAATCGTCCTCTGATGCTACACCTAGCTTTGCTGCCGAATTCAAAATACCACCACCTGCTTTAGCTATTTCTTCATATAACTTACCTTGCAAACGCATCCTGAATTCTTGATACCTTGACTCGGCAAAGACGACATGAGTATGTGAATCACACCAAGCTGGAAGTACAAGGTTACCTTCGCAATCTATCTCGCGATCGACGGTGCCTTGAAGATCCGCCATTCTCCCAATTTCAACAATTATTCCATCTTCCTCTAGTAGAAAAGCCTCTTCAATATGAGGTAAAAATGACAAGTCCTCCCCTTTTCTCAAAGCTGGAGGACCATTATATGTTCCATATAGTTTGCCAATATTGCTATATCTAGTGCGCATCCTTTTATTTTGGATGCAAATTACTTTACTATTGCAGAAATGCCAAACTCTTGTTTCAATATTTCTACAAAATTTGATGCTTCATTTTTAGTTTTGAACTCACCCATCATTATTCGATAGACAATTTTACCCTCGGCATAATCATTTAAAACGATTATTGGCTCAGCAAAAATTTCCTTTAGTTCATTCACATAGTTAAAGGTATTCTTAAAATCAGTGTAAGTACCAACTTGTACTCTGTAGCTATCTTTGGTAGGAATCATCTTCTCTTCGGAAGCTGTCATTCTGTATGGAGTGCGAGTCTTGGAAGGTGATTGATTTACCTTTGTTACTTTCTTTGTACCGGCATTCTTACTGTGATGTCCCTCAAGAAATTCAAGCATCTTACGAGGTGACATAGTCTCTTCCATCCGATCGATCAATTCACCTTTGGAATTGAATATTAAGATCGTAGGTAGATATTTTATCTTATATTGTTGCTTCAATGAAAAACCGTCGAAGTCATCAATATCAACTTTCATCGACACAAAATTTGCATTAAGCATGGCAGTAACCTCCGCATCTGAGAAGGTCATTTCATCCATCCATTTGCAGGGAGCACACCATTTGGCATAAAAATCTACAAAAAACAGCTTTCCTTCAGATTTTGCCTTCGCTTTTGCGTCAGTCAAACTTCCATTATAAAAGTCGATTGCTGCAGTGCCTCCATTGTTTGCCGTCAACATATTTATTGTAAATAATAAACATAGAGGCAGTAGAAACTTCTTCGTTCTCATAGCTTCAAGATTTTGAATACAGTAAAGCGGATTTCTCCACGAGGTTTAATTACCATCATTATGACAAATGCAAAAAGAGTACCAACATGCCCGAATTAGCTAACAACATATGCCAAAATATACATATGTAATTATTAGCTAATATATATTAATATATGCTACAGCATGAAACACTTACATTACTGAACTAATTTATTTTTTACTTTTTTTTAATAAGTTTATCTTTTTCGAAGATTTGGGCTTGAAGCCCAAAGAATTATTTGACTATTTTCATACCTTCGCCGTTTGTAATCAATTCTAAGACAAGTCAATTTGTAAAGAATTGGCTAATACATTGAATTAAGTAAGTTTCAAAAATGCAGATATGTCCAAAAAATATGCAGCAATAACAGGTGTTCAAGGAGCACTACCGTCTTACGTTTTGACAAATAGCGAGCTCGAAACAATGGTGGATACGAATGACGAATGGATTACGTCACGGACTGGAATCCAAGAAAGACGAATTCTCAAAGAAACTGACAAAGCTGCTTCAGATTTGGCGGCAGAGGCGGTCGAAAAGCTTTTGGCGAAAACTGGCACTCCCAAAGATGAGATCGAATTAGTCATTGTCGCTACAGTTACCGGAGACCAGGTATTTCCCGACACTGCGAATATCACTTGCGATAAAGTTGGCATCAAGAATGCGTTTGGATTTGATATCAATGCCGCGTGCTCCGGCTTTTTATTCGCCCTAACTACTGGTGCTCAATATATTGAAACGGGAAGGTTAAAAAAGGTAATCGTTGTTGGTGTTGACATTATGAGCTCCATAATTGACTACTCAGATCGCGCAACTTGTATAATATTTGGTGACGGTTGTGGAGCTGTGCTTTTGGAAGCCTCTACTGATTATGGGGTTATTGATTCCGTATTCAAAGGCGATGGTTCGGGTAGAGAATTTCTACATATGAAAGCAGGTGGATCTTTGAAACCGACCTCACAAGAGTCTCTAGACAATAGAGAGCACTTTGTTTATCAAGAAGGCCGTACAGTTTTTAAGAGCGCAGTAAAAGGAATGGTAAGTACCGTTCAAGCTGTAATGAAACGTAACAACTTAAGTGCTGATGATGTTACCTGGGTTGTACCTCATCAAGCTAACATCAGAATCATCCAGTCTGTGGCAGACATGATGGACTTTCCAATGGAACGAGTCATGTTAAACATAGCTAAATACGGAAACACTACCGCTGCAACGTTACCACTATGTTTATGGGACTATGAGTCAAAGCTCAAAAAAGGTGACAATGTCATACTGACAGCATTTGGAGGTGGATTTACATGGGGTGCAACATATATCAAATGGGGATACGGGGCGGCAGAATAAGATTTTCACGGTCAATTCCTTAATCAAGAAAATAAAATCACTTGCATAATGTATCTTTAGAGGTATATTTGTGTTCCAAAAAAAGTAATTGAATGGCAAGTACATCTGATATCAAGAACGGCTTCTGTTTCAAGCATAACCATGACATTTACACTGTCATTGAGTTTTTGCATGTAAAACCAGGAAAAGGACCAGCTTTCGTTCGTACCAAAATGAAATCTTTAACCACAGGCAAAGTTATTGACAATACTTTTCCTTCTGGTCACAAGTTAGAAGCTGTTCGGGTTGAAAGGAGAGTATTTCAATACTTGTACAAAGATGACATGGGCTACCATTTCATGAATACAGAAACATATGCTCAAATTAACCTGCCAGCAGAGCTTCTTGACAAAGCGGAACTAATGAAAGAAGGTTCAAACATTGAAGTTCTCTTCAATGCAGATGACGATCAACCATTGACAGTCGAAATGCCACAGTACATCGTACTAGAAGTTACTTACACAGAACCAGGTTTGAAAGGTGATACTGCAACAAATGCGAATAAACCAGCGACGGTTGAAACCGGCGCAGAAGTAAGAGTGCCTTTGTTTATTAATCAAGGTGACTTAATAAAAATTGATACCCGAACAGGGTCTTATGTAGAACGTGCAAAAAACTAATTATGAATAATAAGGAAATTCAAGACCTGGTCAAGTTAGTGAACAAGTCGAACATTACTGAACTAAAAATAAAGAATGGAGATTTCGAAATCTCGCTTCGTACAAAGGATTTCAGCAAGCAGAAAAAAATTAGCTACGAGACGCCTCCGATAATGTCTGTAACGGCACCTCAACAATCAAGTCAACCGGAACCAGCGCCAGCACCTGCTGAAAGCAAACCAGCTAAAGTAAAAGCACCAGCTCCTGCTCCAGCAAGTAATCTGATTGAAATTAAAAGCCCTATCGTAGGTACATTCTATCGATCTTCTTCTCCGGATAAACCTGCATTCATGAAGGTAGATGACGAAGTTAAAGTGGGTGACGTCGTATGCATTGTGGAAGCTATGAAGCTTTTCAACGAAATTGAATCAGAAGTTGCAGGAAAGATTGTGAAGGTAATGGTGGAGGATGCATCTCCAGTGCAGTATGATCAAGTTTTATTTTTAGTAGAACCTGCTTAGGTTTAGACAAATCAAGATTTTATGTTCAATAAGATATTAATCGCTAATCGTGGCGAAATAGCTCTTCGTATAATCCGTACATGTAAAGAAATGGGTATTCTTACTGTTGCGGTTTACAGCACAGCTGATAAAGACAGTCTTCACGTTCGATTTGCAGACGAAGCAGTCTGTATAGGGCCTCCTTCTAGTTCAGAATCATATCTCAGTATTCCAAAGATAATGGCTGCTGTAGAAATCACCAATGCGGATGCAGTCCATCCTGGTTATGGTTTTCTTGCGGAAAATGCAGATTTCGCAGAAGTTTGCGCTGAATATAATGTTAAGTTTATCGGTCCAGCACCTGACATGATTAGGAAAATGGGTGATAAAATTACTGCTAAGGAAACTATGATTAAGGCAAATGTACCCGTAGTACCTGGTTCTGGTGGGCTTATCAAAGATATTCCAGATGGCAAGAAAACAGCTGAAACGATCGGTTACCCAGTAATGCTCAAAGCGACTGCAGGTGGAGGTGGAAAAGGAATGCGTATTGTGTGGAGTGAAGACGAGTTTGAGTCTAATTATAATAATGCACAAAAAGAAGCACGTGCGTCTTTCAGCAATGATGGTATATATGTCGAAAAATTCATCGAAGAACCTCGCCATATTGAAATACAGATTGTTGGGGATCAATTTGGAAAAGTTGTTCACTTATCTGAAAGAGATTGTTCAATCCAGCGTCGCCACCAAAAATTAGTTGAAGAGTCTCCGTCTCCTTTCATGACAGATGAGTTACGAGACCAAATGGGAGCAGCAGCAATACGAGCTGGTGAGGCTATTAAGTACGAGGGAGTTGGAACAGTTGAGTTTCTAGTAGACAAATTCAGAAATTTCTATTTCATGGAAATGAACACAAGAATTCAAGTTGAACATTGTGTTACTGAAGAAGTTATTGATCACGATCTTATCAAGGAACAAATTAAAGTTGCTGCTGGAGAAAAAATAGAAGGTGGAAATTATTTTCCGTCCATGCATGCTATCGAGTGCAGAATTAATGCTGAAGATGTATTTAATGATTTTCGACCTAGTCCCGGAAACATAACAACATTTCACAGTCCAAAAGGCTATGGTGTAAGAGTTGATACACATGTTTACGCTGGATACAGTGTGCCACCTTACTATGATTCAATGATAGCAAAACTTATCTGTAGAGCAAGAACTAGAGAAGAGTGTATTTTAAAGATGGAACGCGCTTTAGATGAGTTTATAATCGAAGGAGTAAAAACAACCGTTCCGTTCCATCAAAAACTGATGAACGACAAAAAATTTATCGAAGGTGACTTTAATACTGGATTCTTGGCTTCATTTGATATGAACGAGGACTAAGCACAAGCAGTAGCCTATGAAAAGATTCTGGTCATTGATGCAGTACGTTTCTGCTTACCGATACCAGGTTTGGATGACGATTCTATCGCATTCCCTATCCGCAGTATTTACTGTCGTTAGTTTGCCACTTATCATTCCGTTTTTTCAAATACTTTTCGACGTTCAAGAAACTGTTGTTGAGCAACCCACTTCCGCAATGGATATTGATGGCCACCTAAAGTATTACTTTGCCAATATTCTCAATACCTATGATAAACAAGATGCACTGCTGATAGTCTGTCTAGCTATCATTGTGGTGTTCTTTTTCAAAAACCTATTTCGCTATTTGGCAAGCTATTTTATCACTCCAGTGAGAAATAGTCTTGTAGCGGATATTAGGAAAGGACTATTTAAAAAGTACCTTTCACTTCCAATGTCTTTCTTTACTGACGAGAAGAAAGGTAATTTGATAGCGCGGATGAGTAATGATGTAACTGAAATTGAACATTCAATACTCAATGTATTAGAAGGAGCAATCAAAGCACCATTCATTATGATTGGTTGTCTTGCATTCATGATCTATGTTAGTCCCCATTTAACTCTATTTGTTTTCGGATTACTATTTGTTGTTGTTTTTGTAATCGGATCAATTTCAAGAACACTCAGAAAGCATAGTGGAGAAGCACAAGAATCGGTTTCTAGAATCATATCTCATCTAGAAGAAAGTATTGGTGGAATGAAAGTCATTAAAGCTTTCCAAGGTGAAAGCTTTCAATTAGATCGATTTAATAAAGAAAATATCTACTATCGAGATAAGCTTACATCAATTCTTCGTAGAAGAGATCTATCATCTCCAATGTCAGAATTCCTAGGAGTATCCGTTGTGGCTGTTTTACTGTATTACGGATCAAGACTTGTGTTCTCAGACGCATTGAATCCTGGTACATTCTTTGCCTTCATATTTGCGTTCTACTCCATAATTGAGCCATCTAAGCTCATAGCAAATGCATATTATAATGTGCAAAAAGGTATGGCATCAGTTGATAGAATTCAGCAAATACAGGATATCAATAATGACATTTCAGATATTCAAGGATCTGCAAAACTGGGCGAACTGAAAAATGGCATAGATTTCAAAAAAGTTTCTTTTAGATACCCTGGTTCAGAGACTGATGTCCTCTCTGATATCACACTTAAGATCCCTGCAAATAAGGTAACTGCTTTAGTTGGTTTGTCCGGTGCTGGAAAAACTAGCTTAGTCGATCTAATACCTCGCTTTTATGATATAACGGACGGAACAATTTTGCTTGATAATAGAATGATTCAAGAATACTCGATCGAGTCTTTAAGAAAGAGTATCGGACTGGTTACACAAGAACCTATTTTGTTTAATGATACCATAAAGAATAATGTAATCTTTGGCATGTCTGATGTCAGCGGTCAAGACCTAGAGAATGCGTTGCAAGCTGCACACGCCGCTAGCTTTATAAAAGAGAGTGAGCATGGATTGGAAACAATCATTGGTGATCGTGGTGTTAAACTCAGCGGAGGGCAACGGCAGAGAATAACACTTGCAAGAGCGATACTCCAAAACGCTCCTATACTGATCCTTGATGAAGCTACATCAGCTCTAGATGCGGAATCAGAAAAACTAGTACAAGCCGCTCTTGACAAATTCATGCAAAACCGAACAACAATCGCCATTGCACATAGATTAAGTACTATAAAAAAGGCCGATCATATCTACGTTTTAAGAGATGGTCAAGTTGTTGAGCAAGGTACTCATGACTCTCTGATTGAAGAAAATGGCGAGTACTATCGCTTTGTGCAATTGCAAGAACTTCAATAAATCACTACTAAGATTTGATCAAGTATATCGATACCACTTGTCTAGTTTTGTAGATAATTCTTCAAAATTTTATCGATTTACTCATCAGAAATGGTACTTTTATAAAACATATCAGTAAAAAGAATGTAGGCTGCTTGTTCTTTTACAATAATGAGCTGCTAAAAGATGAGATCTATGAAGCAAATTTTACTATATCTACTTTTTCCACTATGCACCGGACTTTTTGGTCAGATTTCTATTTCGAAATTCTCGCTTCCCTATAAAGGTGCTACTCTCAAGACTTACGTAAACATTTCCCCTGAAATTGATTTCTCTGCAAACGGAGGACCACAGACCTGGGATTTCAGTAATCTTAGCAAAACAAATCCAAATGAAGTTGAATTACTCGATCCTTCCGAAGGTAGTGTTGATGTCTCAAATGCTACATTCATAATCAAGACAACAGATTTTGTGGAGCAGTATTATAAAAATACAGGAGAGTTTATAGAAGAGACATATATAAAGACTCTCGATCCTATATTCAACTCGTTTGAAATATCAAATTCATATGCAAAGAATCCCATGTATCGAAAAGGAACTATAATCTTTGGGCAGAGTTACGCTTATGAAGGTCGTATAGAAGCTCCTTTTGCTTGGGATGATTTACCTGATACTCTGACTGGAGGTATAGGTTTGCAATTAGACTCAATACGATTCAATACTAACTGGGTTCGCACAGATGAGATTACCGGTTGGGGTACTGTAATTTTACCTGATGCCTCCTGGCCTGCTTTGAAAGAAGAATCAAATCTTGAGCGATTTGTCACAATAGATGTATTTTTTCTTGGGACGTGGATTGAAGCGCCGGTATCTTTACTCGAAGCTTTCTTAGGTGATTTTGCTGATGCTCTTCAACCAGATACTTCGTATTCCGTAAACTTCTATACCGATGAAGCTATAGAAGTTTTAGCTGCTATTCAATTATCCGAACAAAATGGAGAAGCAAATAGCATCGAATACAAACAAGGCTCCGAGATTACGGAAATATTCAATGCTACAGCTCTACGAAAGCCTGAGGTATCTACGTACCCTAATCCCAGCTACGGGATCACCTCATTTAAATTTGATAACTGTCGAGCTGGCACTTACAATGTTCAAATACATAATATTCTCGGTTACAAAATCTGGAGTAAGGAGTATCAGATAAAACAGAATCAGAAACCAATAGAAGAGGATTTATCTATGCTGACAAAAGGTACCTACCTGTACTCAGTATACGATCCTTTAGGAAAAAAAATAGCAACTAAACGACTTGTGATCATTAACCCCTAGCGTTTTTTTATTCAGCTAATACGTTTCCAACGTAGACTTTATAGATAAAATAAATTGTCGTTAGCTCTGCTACGATAGAAGATTGTCTTCAGGGAAAAATTTCAACTCTAGTATAATCTGACTACTTTCTATACGATGTTTTTTTTAAAGTTGCCGACAAAACCAATGAAAGGGCAGGTGTTCTAGGTACAATAATTATAGAAAAACGTATTCAAGGCTAGATTCATCGGCAACAATCAAATAAATTCTACAGGATTACTAAATCTATTGACGATAGGATATTGTACAAAATAAAAAAGGTTCAGCAACTAAATGCTGAACCTCTGATACTTGAGATTAGATAAGTCTATCTACCCCAAGACCACCCAAATTTCAACTTTAGTCCGGCATAAGCGCGAGATAAATCTTGAGAAGTAATTCCTGTAAGATTACTCTCTGTAACAAATCGATAACCTCCATCAAACCCGAGCTTAAACCATCTGAAAATATTCGCTTCAAGTGTCACACTAGGTTGCCATACATATATGGTATCGTCTATATCGTCATTTGTAATTTTACCTCTTCCTCCATATAGATTGATTACGGGATGAATAGGCTTGCCTGCTAAAGGAGAATATCCAAAAGTGAAGCCATTTGAATTCAAATCAAGGTCTCCCATAGTACTAGTATTGTACTGCGCATTTAGCCCATCCAATCAGTACTTTTTTGTTTATTTCAAAAACAAAGAAGCTATTTCGTGACATGAAAAAGTCATCTTGAAAAGTACTTATGTTTTGCATATATCCTACCATTAACCAGTAAGTTGAAGGCCACTATTTCCAAAAATAGTCTCGTCTTTTTGGCCAAAAACTAGCATCGTTGAAGTCATCATAAATAAAGCGAATAATAGTAATGTCTTTTTCATATTGTTAAGTATTTTTTAGATAAAAAATAACCCCATAATATCTTTTTGATATTCCAAAGAGTTTCTTTGGGTAGGTTGTTGTCAGGTCTGTGAAAATTTAGAAGGCTCAGATTTGATAATGGCTCTAGGTTTCTGAATACATGTTAAAGATACAATCTTGACGAGAGGGTTGCATATGAAGTTTCAGAAATACTTGGAAAGCAGATGGACTGACAATTTTTATCGATAAAACATCAATAATTGGACATTAGAGTTCAATTAGGCCCCGGAATTATTATCCTCCAGGACATATTCATTCAGGCTATCTAGATCGACCACTGTTGAATATTGTTCGAAAGATGTTATAGGAACAAACTTAGCTCCTTGAATTATATCAGTTTCTACGTAAGAGGTTCGAACCTTGATCTTTTGATCAAATATTTCATCGAAAGCCGAAACAAAAACCAGAAACTCAAGGCCTGTAAATGCTGAGTCATTATTTAGAATATTACAAGGGGAGTCATCATCTATGTCATGTACAACAGTCCAAGATGTTGTAAGCAAGTTGATATGGTCTAGCTCTAATGGCAAGCTTCTGTACCTCCTTATCGGCCTACCAAACTTGGATTCTTCAATCCATGACATGATAATCTGCGCATCCAGATCGCTCAATTCTGTAGGACTTACATTAGCCATTCTCAACATCAGAACATCTTGGCCATCAAAATTGGAAAACAACATCTTACTACTGAAGCGAATATCTGCTCTCGAAGTGCTAAATCGACCGTAAACAAGACCAGTTACTAATGCAAAATACAAAAGACCTGCAAATGCTTCTACACTGGCTACGGTGCTAGCAAAGATCGAACTTGGACTAATATGTCCATACCCAACTGTTGTAAATGTCTGAGTGCTGAAAAAAAACGCATCCAACATACTAATCTCACCTGAATCAGCGGTCAATCCATCAAGACCAATGGCATAATAGAAGCAGGCAAAGATGACATTGATAAAAATGTACAGTAACAACATTGAAAGGTAGAACGTAGGTGTTGATAAAGAGATTAACTGCGTAAAGAGATTGAAGTGTTTCAATCTCGTGATGCCCTTCATTCGTATATTTAGCGAACCATCTCGATTCATCAAACGAATATCGGAAGAGGTAAACGAGTCGCCAAAACCTGAATCATTTCTATCTTCCAGGCCTTTGGCATCGATATTACTCGAGCGCCTTATACGTTCTAACAATCCCTTTTCTTCGTTCAGCAAATCACCTAATTTGTAATATCGGAAAGATAATTACTTTTTTACGATTTTTACACATCCACAAATTTATTATCTATAATGGCGCATCCCGAACTAAACCTACCTTCTCCTTTACAAAAGATATATCCGAGCGGCTTTGAAGATATCAATCTATATATAAAAAGAGATGACTTGATTCACACACATATCTCAGGTAACAAATGGCGAAAATTACAGAAAACTGTTGTCAATTTCAATACCAACAAATACGATAAAATTGTAACCTTTGGAGGAGCGTTCTCAAATCATCTTGTAGCCACAGCTGTAGCGTGTTCGCTTCATGGTATTAACTGTTCAGCATACGTGAGAACAGATTCGATCGATCTACAGAATCCAACATTAGCTCTTTGTCTCAAATACGGAATGAAACTATTCCCTCTTGATAGAAATACATACTCAAAAAAAAGGGATGATGACTTTCTCGCTGCGCTACATGAGACCAATCCACGTTCACTCCTTATTCCAGAGGGAGGTTTTCACCCAAATGCGATAGAGGGTCTGAGTGAAATGATGGCAGAAATTCACTCCAAGATAAATCCTGATTTATTTGTTGTAAGCCTTGGTACAGGATGTACAGCTAGCGGAGTTGTTCAAAACAGAAAAGATTCGCAGGTATGGATAAGTCCAGCGATAAAGCAATTCACAAGTGTCGCTATTGTGAAAGCTCATCACAGTATTTATAAAAGCAATTTCCCAAAAGATCATGTTAAAATCATTTATCATAAGGAAGACCGAGCTTACGCTAAAAAAGATCTACAACTCTTCCTCGAAGTAGAGTCTTTCCTCAAGGAAACTGGTATTCTTTTGGACCCTATCTACACAAGTAAAGCTTGGCGAATGCTCAAGTCAAAAATATCGAATATTGAAAAAGGTAGTAATGTAGTTTTGATTCATACAGGTGGATTACAAGCGTGGAAGGGTTACTTCTACCGATTCCCTGCGTTGAAAGACCAATTACCTGAAATATTCAAAATAATGGCAAACGAGGTTTAGAGTTTCTTCAAGACTCCATGGATCACATTTGGGAAATACTCAAATTCTAATTTATGAATTTTTGTTACTATATCCTCTACTTGATCATCAGAACTTAGCCCTACTTTTGTTTGAAAAATGATTGCTCCCTCATCATATGCATCATTAACATAGTGAATCGTTATTCCAGTCTCAGTTTCTCGATTTTCTTTTACCGCCGTATGAACATGATTTCCATACATACCCTTCCCTCCATATTTGGGTAATAATGCAGGATGCACATTAACAATTCGTTTTGGAAAGGATTCAACAAGACTTGAAGGTACTAACCATAAGAAGCCTGCAAGCACTATCAGATCTACTGATAATGATTTGAGAATGCTAATGACATCATCTGACTTGTAAAACTGCTTCCTAGTGATATGTAAAAAAGGAATTCCAAGTCTTTTTGCCCTTTGAAATACAAAAGCATCTGACTTATTACTGATAATCAGACAAACCTCAACCTTCTCAACCTTCTCAAAGTAATTTATGATATTCTCTGCATTGGAACCAGAGCCGCTAGCAAATATGGCAATTCGCTTCATTAGTTCTGCTTAAGTACGGCAAATTTACTTGCTCGATAAGGATCAATTGATACTAAGATATCATAGACTCTTAATTTTTCTGCTCGATCTGCTCCCAAAAAAATCTCAATTAATTCATCGTTTTTACTATCAGTAAATAATTGAACCATCATGGAATTTGGATATGCATTATTGGCTTTTTCTACGGACTTTAATGCAGACAGCAAGACAGCTTTTCCTTTCCCAACATCTTCGTACATCGCATCAAGTCCTTTACGGTGATAGATATACATTGCTTCTCGCATACCTCTCATCCTAGGATTAAATACATTCTCGATTATGTAATATCGCCCCCTTTTAGTTGCAACCCCTTGGGCTGGTGACCAACCGCCTGATAATGCAACGTTGCTTGGTAAAGCCTGTATCATATTATTTGCAATTGAATAATACTTTTCACCGCCCAATTTACTAAAGGTATCATAATCAAGCCCTAAAATAACATAGGCGTAAAAAGTTAAAACGGAAGAAAGATTATCAAAATATTTTTGACTACTGTTCTGAATAGGTTGATTCTCTATGTAGGTAAAACTTATACCTGGATCCTTATAATTAAGAAGTTTTGATCTATAAGTGGAGTTAAACACCGGCCTTATAGACTGAATCGTAAAGTCAGCAATGAAATTACTTGCATCAATTTCCCGTGTTACCGTTATCAACAAATTACCTTCAATTCGCTCTTCCGCTTCAAATTCATCGGATGTCCATTGTGTAGTATTGAGAAACTCTTCAATCTGACTCTCCATCGTCTTGAAAACCCTAGGATCAGTAATACTGCTATTTGGCGCTTGAACGGTAACAGAAATATTCAATTCTTGTGATATACCCTTTTGGGCGAAAGCCCCAAGAAAAAAGGATACCAAGACGCTATAAAAGATCCAATCAATCCGCATATTCTAGTATTTATATATTGATGTGTTCTATTCCCAATTAAACTGCTGAACAGCCGTTTCTATTATATCAAAAGCCGTTTTTTTCTTTGACTGTAAGGGAATATTTGCAATCAACCCTTCATGCGCATAAATCTTGATCTTGTTAGTATCATGAGCAAAACCAGCACCAGGATCATTTAAAGAATTCAATACAATCAAATCAAAATTCTTCTTTTCTAGTTTTCTTTTGGCATTATCCTCTTCATGCTCTGTTTCCAATGCAAAACCGATATGAATTTGATGCTCTTTCTTAGAATTTCCGAGCGTAGCTGCGATATCAGGTGTCCGCTCTAATTCAATCGACATATCTCCAGCCTTCTTTTTGATTTTCTGTCTATTTATTTCTGCTGGTCGATAATCAGCAACTGCAGCAGCAAAAATAGCCACATCACAATCGCCATGGACTTCTGAGCATGCTTCCATCATTTCTTGAGCTGAAAGTACTCTGACTGTGTTCTGGATCTCAACAGGTATGGATTCTGCACTTGGTCCCAAGATAAGATGGACTCTCGCACCCATTTGTTTACAAGCCGAAGCTAAAGCGATTCCCATTTTTCCAGAACTTCTATTACCAATATACCGAACAGGATCCAAATCTTCATAAGTTGGTCCAGCTGTAATCAGTACTGTTTTTCCACTTAGTACCTTTGAATATTCGGTACTGTCTGCAAGATTTTTCTCAAGAATTTCAGTAATATTTTCAGGCTCTTCCATTCTCCCCTCCCCCGTAAGGCCACTTGCCAATTCACCTGTACC
This sequence comes from uncultured Saprospiraceae bacterium, assembly GCA_943788055.1. Lineage (GTDB taxonomy): Bacteria > Bacteroidota > Bacteroidia > Chitinophagales > Saprospiraceae > JAHDFB01. The sequence continues at coordinate 60,899 of CALSOU010000012.1, read as the reverse complement.
TACAGAAATAATCTCATTTCCATAAGACTCTAAAAGTGCCAAATTACGTTTTGTTGATGGGTGCTTCCACATATCTAGATCCATAGCTGGAGCAACATAAACTGGACATTTTGCCGATAAATAGCAGGCCACTACCATATTATCAGCTATCCCATTTGCCATCTTAGCTAAGGTGGTAGCTGTACAAGGAGCAACTAGCATGACATCTGCCCACAATCCTAGCTCTACATGGTTATTCCATGAGGATTCACTACTGACATCAGTAAAAACTTCATTCTTGGACAGTGTTGAAAAACTAAGAGGCCTTACAAAATCACAAGAGGCCTTCGTCATGATTACTCTGACATTGGCCCCTTTTTTAATTAATTGACGAGTAAGAAATAAACTCTTGTAAGCAGCAATAGAACCGGATACAGCAAGTAGAACATTCTTTCCCTCTAGTATTTTCATTTAGATTACTCTGACTTATCAGAATTGCGATATTCGTAATCAAGTTCATCATTTAGGAACTCATTCATCGCAATTAGAACAGGATTAGGTAAACGCTCATAGAACTTAGAAATTTCGATTTGTTCTTTGTTTTCCTGCACTTCCTCGATAGTTTCAGAAACTACTGCAAATTCTTCAAGCTTAGAATGTAACTCATTCTTAAGATCAACCGAAAGCTGGTTTGCACGCTTCGTAATAATGGACATAACCTCGTAAATATTTCCTGTCATTTCAGAAATACCACGCACGTCTCTAGGTGAAACGTTCGGATCTAAACCTTGTACTTTGCTCTTTATATCTGGCATAATTAATGTTATTGTAATACTTACTAAATAATAGACTTGATATTATCTTGAGAATTCTTTTTAATCACTTTTAGTTCCTTTCCGAACTTCGATCGTGGATGTTTTTTTCTGAATTTTTCTATATACTTTAGTGTATCTTCGTAGCGTTCAACTTGCTTGCTAAAAATACTATTTTTTGCCAAATCAAAAGACGCTTGCACAATCCTAAAACGCGCTTCTTCCGCCAAATTTGAATCAGGAAACTCTTGTAGCATATTCTCAAAAGCCACTAACGCAGATTCATATTGACGAATATCTTGATACAATTTACCCTGCATAAAGGCTTTCTTTTCAGCCTTGTCACGCATATCATCAATTAATTTATTGGCCTCCTCTGCTCTTGGAGAATTTGGATACGTGTTTATAAACAATTGAAATTCCTGAATTGCTACTTCAGAATAACTCTGATCTAACTTAGCATTAGGAGATAACTCATAATTGCTATAGGCAGCCATATACTGAGCCTCTTCTTTATTCTCACTAGAATAATACGTACTAGCAAAATTGGTAAAGTAATGATTTGCGAGAATATACTCTTTCAAATAATAGTGCGTATATGCATACTTAAAAAATATAGCGGCCGCTTCTGCTTTACCTCTATAGAATGGAATTACTATTTCGTATAAAGTCTGAGCTTGTAAATACTTACCATCTTCGAAATACTGATCAGCCGTTTTCGCAACCAATTCAGGATCCCCACTAGCACGAACCCGCTCATATTCAGTTTTGCATGAAACACTTAGTAATATTACTATTAAAGACAGAAAGTAGATGCTTTTCTTCATAGGAGCGCAAAGATAGTACTTTTAACTAACGAATCAAAAAATGATTTGTGTATGTAATCAGCTTAATTTTAGGGTATTATTGTTGCTTCTACCCAACATTCTTATCATCCAATTGAAACTGCGAAAGATCTTCAACCTTTGACAAAACTTTCAAAGCATCTTCGTAGCCTTTCTCATAAACTTCCTTGATCTTAAACATATCGAAAGTGTTGTAGGAATTCAGTGATTCTGGAGCAAAAACTAAGTCACAATCTTGATATTTCGCAACAGAAGCGAAACGTGTTGAAATGAAATAAATTCTCTGAAAAACACTCAAGGTACTCTTCAATGACTTCTTTTTAGTTGCTTCAATATGTTGCACATTTATTCCAATAAGCTTATCACATCTTTGTCTGATTGGTTCAGTTGGAAAATTATTCAAAATGCCCCCATCAGCGTAGATACTATCACCTATTTCTACAGGAGAAAAAACAACTGGAAAACAAGCTGATGCAAGTAAGGGTTTCACCAACTCTCCACTTGAAAAAACCTTTTGTCGAGCGAGCGTTATATCAGTAGCAACAATGTGCAAGGGACGATGCAATGCTTCAAATGAGTTCTCTGGAAAAATCTTAAGTAATAATTTTTCTAATGCGTCAGTATTAATTAATCCCGGCTTTTTCCAAGTATAATTTGCTGGATTGAAAATACTTGTGCTTGTAAAATAATCAAGCATAGTTTCTTCATCTAAATTGGCAGCATACATTGCTCCCACAATTGCACCAGCGCTTGTTCCTGCTACAATCGTTGGTTCTATATTACGCTCTTTCAATGCCTTTAACATGCCTATATGAGCAGCTCCCTTTATCCCTCCTCCGCTTAATACTAGACCTACTTTATGTTGTACTCCCTTTTTTTATACTTTTACACAAAACTAAAGATTGGAGATTAATAAATACGACTTTATTATTATTGGTGGAGGAGCCGCAGGCTTCTTCACCGCAATTAATATAGCCGAGATAAATCCTGAGAAGCATATACTCATCCTTGAAAAATCGGGAAAATTTCTCGATAAGGTCAGAATATCTGGAGGCGGCAGATGTAATGTCACATATGCGTGTTGGGAACCGAAGGAACTTGTTAGGTATTATCCTAGAGGAAGTAAAGAATTACTTGGTCCTTTTCACAGGTTTATGAGTGGAGACATGTTGTCTTGGTTGGACGATCACGGTGTAGAAACTAAGATTGAATCTGATGGTCGTATTTTTCCAGCAAGTAATACTTCTCAAACAATTCTAGACTGTTTTTTGGGTCAAGCCCAAAATTTAGGGGTAACAATGAAGTTGAGCGAGGGAATGAAAGATTTTACGCAGAATGTAGATCACACTTTTACAGTGAGTACAACCAAAGATCAGAACTATCTTTGTGACAAGCTAGTAATTGCAACAGGAGGTAGTAAATCTATTTGGAAGCTACTACAAGCCAAAAATGTTAGAATCAACCCTCCAGTACCTTCTCTTTTTACATTCAACATCGACAATCCTATCATAAAAGATCTGCCAGGTGTAAGTGTTGAATATGCGGAAGTGGAAATCAATGGCTTTAAAATGAAGACAACAGGGCCAATTATGATTACGCATTGGGGCCTTAGTGGGCCAGGAATCCTCAAGCTTTCAGCTTGGGCCGCAAGATGGCTTAACCAAAAAGACTACGAATTTACTATCAGGGTGGCTTGGAAGCAAATAAAGATAGCAGAAGCAATGCGACTCATTCTCAGGCAGAAAAAGAAGCATGGCGCAAATAAAACCGTTACTGACAATATTTTTTACCTTCCAAAAAGATTGTGGAAGAACATTACGCTGCACTTAAAAATAAATACTAAAAACTGGGCAGATCTATCAAAGGTAGAAATTCAAAAATTAATTGATACAGTCAGAAGTTGCGCGTTTAAGGTATCAGGAAAAAGCACAAATAAAGACGAATTTGTCACAAGTGGCGGCATTGTTCTTAATCAAGTCAACTTCAAAACGATGGAATCAAAAAACATCAGAAATCTATTTTTTGCTGGAGAAATTCTAGACATTGACGCATTGACTGGTGGATTCAATTTCCAATCAGCATGGACTACTGGGTGGATTATATCTCAAAATTGCTACTAATTTTTATCTTTTTTCTACTACAATTGTGCACTTTTTTACTACAAAAAAAATAAAAAACTTATTTTTTACAGTGCTTTCAACAATTAGGAGTTATATTTTTTTTCTACAATATTTCATTTTTGTATTGGTTATGAACGATAAACGGTTCTATATTTACATTGTAATTAGGACAGAAGTGATCCAGAGAATTATCCAAAACATCAGAAATAGTCATAGTTGAGGAGAACAACTAACAAGAGAGTATAAATATTCTTATGAGTTTGAATATCTATACTTTTAGACTAGAATTAATTAGATTGAGTAAATAAATATAGTTATCCGTATAAAACCGATATAAATTTGGATATGTTCATGGGATTATAATTTGCAAAGTTAGTCGACCCAATCGACTAACTTTTTTTTGCCTTTCCTTGAAACAACTTTTACGATTTGCAGCGGAAACCCTCATTCAAAGAAGCATTTTGGTTTTGGTTAAAACTTGGATTTATCAGTTTTGGTGGTCCAGCTGGGCAGATTGCTATTATGCATGAATTTCTAGTAGAGAAAAAGAAGTGGATTTCAGAAAGTAGATTTCTTCATGCCCTAAATTATTCCATGATTCTCCCTGGACCAGAAGCTCAACAGTTAGCTACCTACACAGGTTGGCTAATTCATGGAACGCGTGGTGGTTTGGTAGCCGGTATTTTCTTCGTTTTACCTTCCATGTTTATTCTCCTTGTTCTTTCATCAATCTATGCTGTTTATGAAGAAGTACCAGTTGTCTACTCGATATTTCAGGGGTTAAAACCAGCTATTATTGCAATCATTATTTTGGCGCTCATTAAGATTGGCAGAAGGTCCCTTAAAACCTTGCTGCATTTAGTCTTTGCAATTTTGGCATTTATTTTACTGTTCTTCTTCAGTGTACCATTTCCAGCGATCGTACTAGGCGCATTATTTATTGGCTTCTTAATACAGTTTTTATCGACAGATAAAGAATCTACAGTTCAACAGAACTCGCAAGCAGAAGCCAATGAAGCGACCTACTACATAAACAGTAACAGCACAGCATCAAAAGGGTATTTTTCGTGGACAAAACTACTCAAGCAAATATTGATCTCAACTATACTATGGTGTATTCCATTGGTTGCCTTCTATTTCCTCTCAAGCCACTTTGATTTTTGGAAAGACCTTATACTTTTTTTTACAAAAGCTGCTTTTGTCACATTTGGAGGGGCGTATGCGGTATTGCCATATGTTGCTCAAGTAAGCGTCGAAAAATTGCATTGGTTGACGGAATTACAAATGATCGATGGATTGGCTCTTGGAGAAACAACGCCTGGCCCACTTGTAATGGTATTAGTTTTTGTGGGATTTATGGCTGGATTTAATAGTAGTGGTGGCCTATTGAGCATGGGGGCTCTTGGCTTGATTACAACTACATTTTATACTTTTCTGCCTTGCTTCTTTTTTATTTTTGCAGGAGCTCCTCTCATTGAAAAAACAAGGGATAATAAACTCATTAAGGAAGCTTTGAACTGGGTAACCGCAGCCGTTGTGGGTGTTATACTAAACTTAACTATCTATCTAGGTAGAGCGGTGCTTTTCCCAGAAGTTTTTTCCTTCAGATACATGAATTGGACAGCTATCGCTTGGCTTGTTACAAGTCTGATAGCTCTTTATAAGTTCAAAGTAAATATGATCGTTTGGATTGGAATCAGCGCTCTTTATGGAATTATTCTCTATATGATAGGGCTTTAAGCCCTAAAGAAATTTCCTGTCAAAATTCAGAAGCTAGTCAATTCGGAGGTCTTCCAGAGTAATTCCAGGATATTCACTTTGATTAAACTTGAAAGAAGTATCAGATATCGTAGGACGAAAATCTAGTTTGGTCATCATCAATGTATATTGCGTGCCATCCTTATTGAAAATCTTACAGTACACAGGCTGTTCGTTCGTCTTCTCTATTGCAATCCGCATCTTACTATACTCAGCATAGCGATCTAGAGGTTTGAATTCTACAAGAACTACCCGCTTTCCATCAACATCCTCTTCTCCTACAATCCCATATTCATAGTCCCCCGACTTGTACATTTTCATCAGTTCTCGGGGATTCATCAGATCAGCTTCAGAACTCTCAATAGAACTAATTGCTGAATTTAGTTGAGCGATATTCTGATCTTTTAAGATCATATAAATGTCTTCTCCATTATTTATAATTTCTTGATTGCCGATCTGAATCCTAAATCGTTCCTGATCCTGCAGGAGTTTTCCTTTCTGGATCTCCTGATTGCTTTCCGAAAACCTGATAATCAATTCGAAATCAATTGACAGTCTTTTTGCAGCCTCAAAAGACTGTGAAACTCTGTCTAGTAAATTCTTAGCATCCTGATCTATTGAAGTTTGAGAATTTAGCCCAGTAGTTACTAAAAGAAATAAAATAAGTGTTCTCATAATTGATTTACATTTCATTAAAGAGATTGTCAATGCGTCCCTCAAATCTTTAACTCATTACAAACTAAAAACAGTACTAAGAAATTGTTAATTTAAGTAAAAATAGATGACAGCGAGACTTCGCTCTCATTGAATAATCAAGAGTCAACAAAAAGGAACGCGCTTTGTAATTTTCATTACAAAGCGCGTTTATCATGATAGCATGCACTGCTTAGAGTGCATCCTTGTATCTTTTATTTACTTCATCCCAGTTAATAACATTGAAAAATGCATTAACATAATCTGGTCTTTTATTCTGATAATTCAAGTAGTATGCATGTTCCCATACATCCAACCCCAAAATCGGTGTACCTCCACATCCAATACCTGGCATCATTGGATTATCTTGATTTGCTGAGCTACAAACTTCCAATTTACCGTGTTTGACACACAACCAAGCCCAACCTGAACCGAACTGTGTTTTTGCAGCATTACTAAAGGCTTCTTTGAAGTCCTCGAATGATCCTAAATCAGCATCTATAGCCTTCGCTATATCACCAGTTGGATTTCCACCCCCATTTGGAGACATAACTTTCCAAAATAGATCGTGGTTGTAGTATCCACCGCCATTATTTCGAACAGCTTTATTTGACATGTCAAGGTTACTTAGGATATCACCTATTGCTTTGTCTGCAAGATCAGTACCCTCGATAGCAGCATTTAATTTTGATGTATATCCAGCATGATGTCTGTCATGATGAATCTCCATAGTACGAGCGTCAATATGTGGTTCAAGTGCTTCAAATGCATAAGGTAAATCAGGTAATGTAAAAAGCCATCTTTTAAAGTATTTAGTTGTTGTAGGTTAATCTACAACGTCATTAATTAAATTGATTCTTATTTGACCACGTGGTCTATATCATAAACTTACTAGTGCAAACTATGTTTTCACAAAAAGCTAAAATTTATTTATTCGACTTTAATTTCAATATTTCTTCCTCTTTATTTGCTAGCTTCATGTCCTCACCCATCTGATTTGCTGCCGTAAAAGATGTTATCATTTGAGAAAGCATATCACTTGCCTGCGAAGGTGAATTTGGAAGGAGAATAAGATTGCTATTATTAGTCTCTCCCATAGCTTGTAAGGTGTCATAGTGCTGTGTAATAACAATTAATGCACTTGCCTCTTGAGAATTGATTCCAACTTTATTCAAAACTTCTACAGAATCTTCAAGCCCTTTTGCTATTTCACGACGCTGATCAGCTGTTCCTTGACCTTGTAAACGCTTGCTTTCAGCTTCTGCTTTCGCCTTCGCTACAATTCTTATTCGTTCTGCTTCACCGTCATACTCCGCGGCAACTTTCTCTCTTTCCGCTGCATTAATTCGATTCATTGCATTCTTGACAGCAGCGTCAGGATCTATATCTGTTACCAAAGCTTTAATGATTCCATACCCATATGTATTCATCGCTTCTTCGAGTTCTCTTCGAATGGCAATAGCTATATCATCTTTTCTTACAAAAACATCATCTAATTTCAACTTAGGAACTTCAGCACGTACGGTATCAAATACATATGATGTTATCTGAGCATCTGGATTCTCTAATTTATAAAAGGCATCGTAGATGTTATCCTTCAGAATGACGTATTGGACGGAAACTTTCATTTTAACGAAAACATCATCTCGAGTTTTAGTTTCAACATTGACATCTAATTGCTGGATCTTCATAGTTACTTTGCCTGCTATTCGATCTACCAATGGAACTTTCAATTGCAAGCCCGGAAGTCTTATACTCTGAAATTTCCCAAATCGCTCTACAATTGCGGCAGTCTGCTGTTTAACTGTAAAAAAAGAGCTAAATAATACTAAAAGTCCTAGTATCATGGCACCGATAATAATCTCCGACATCTGAAGTTTGTTTTAAATGAAGCTAATCTTTCAGCCAAAACCTACTGTGGTTTAAAGCAAGCAAAAGTGAATGATATACATCAAAGTTCTGAAAGGAATAAAATGAAATCCAAACCATAGCAACCTTGATGTATCAACCTAAATATACTATTAGAATTCAATAAATCAAACAAAAGTTTCGCTAGTCACTAAAATCAGATTAATCTAGCGATTTCACAGACAAAAGTAGAACCGGAAAAGGATAAAGTGAAGAAATCCCATCCTCAAGAGGACCCCATTTCTATTAGTATAAAGTTTAAGTGATCCATAAAAAAAAAGCCGGATTGAAATCAATCCGGCTCCCAATAATAATATTATTATGTCAATTAATAACCACTGTTCTTATTTCCACTATTGCTGGAACTCTTCATACCACTATTCTTCCTACTTCCTGCCTCAGGCATATCCATGTCAAAATCAGAATCATCACACACTCTAAATTCTACACGTCTATTCATATACTGTTGAGATTCAACTTCTCTACCGCCAGAACTTGAAACGTTCTTTACAAGGGGATCTTCTTCTCCTCCATACATCAATTTTAATCTATCTCTTGAAACACCGTAGTTCATAACTAAATAATCTACTGCTGCTTTTCCTCTATTGTAAGAAAGGACCTTGTTGTAATCATTTGAACTACTTGAATCTGTGTGACCAACTACAGTTACACACAAATCTGGACACTTCTCAAGAACCTCAGCTACATGGTGTAACTGACCGAAATACTCAGGCTTAATATAGTATTTATCTAGATCGAAGTGAATCATTGGTAAAAACCACTCTCCACAACCTGTATTTACTAAAGAAGATCTAAGAGCATTCATTTTAGAATCAACGATTGTGTTTACATCTGACTCATTTAACGGACTTGGAGCGGAAGATACACCATTATTATCGACATCGTATCCTGGAGGTGAGTATGGTTCTTTGTCTTTACAATCTGCGACTCCGTCTCCGTCACTGTCAAGTGTTACACCTCTTGTATCAACCGGACAACCAGCTTCAGAACCTAATTCTTGATCTAACATATCAACAACGCCATCTGCGTCTGCATCAGTAAGGTCAAGTACTGGTCTTTGCTTTAATGCTGCAATATCATTAAATGCTGCATCAATTGGGTTCAACCAATAAAGCGGTTCTGTAACCTTATCGAAATTACCGATATTAATACCAAAGCGTAGGCTACTATAGGATGCGTTGTCACTATTATTGGACTGATCAAATGAACTTCTGTAAATGTGTCCATCCCATTTGTCAAAGCTTTGAAGCCAAAACTGTTGCTCAAAAGAAACATTGACTCGTTTATTAATTTTTCTTGATAATGCGATGGATCCTACAAGCGAAGGGAAAATACTTCCATTGTTATCAAGAAAACCAACTCCCCGATCATTCTCAAATCCAGACTCTGTCTCGCCATCTAAAATGTCTTTAATAGCATTTCTTTTATCAGCGTTGTTTTCTTCACCCAAAACACTTGAAAAATCATATGGAGTATTTTCACCACTAAAGTAATCCATATTAACACTAACAGATGTAATTCCTACACCTAGACCAGCATACAAATTCCACTTATTTCGCGGTTGGTGAAAAAGTAAATTTCCAACATTTGCAATCAATTCAAACGTACCTTGGAAATTAACAGCAGTAAAATTTCTATACAATCTATCACTATCATCATATGCAGAAAAATCTACAGATCGATTATCTAGTTTCAAAACGGCAACGCTACTTTCTCGTCCGTCAAGACCTGATGCAGTACTGTATTGTGCACCTACTCTCCACGAAAGTGAATAATTGATAGCTTTACGAAGGTGCAGACCTAATCCAAATCCCGCCGGGATTTGAGATGGAATATCACCATTTATTTGAAAAAAGCCAGCATGTAAACCAACTTCAAGTGCACTGTTTGGTTTTGCAGAATAACCATATTCTCCCATCTTCCACTTCTTATTCTGGTCAGGTGAAATGGTCATTTCGTCTGTAATGCTTGGTTTTGACCAACCATCTTCTTGTGCTTGAATTGAATACCCCACAAATAACAATAAGGTAAAAATTAAACTGATTCGATGTAACATATTTTTATTTTAATTGACTTAATAATACGTAAATTTATCTATTTAATCACTACAAAGCAATATATACTGCTTTTTTTATATTTAACTTAAAATTGACTTGCGAAGAGATCTACTAGATATTTCTTTTGGACTACTGCTTTCTTCATAAAGACTTTCCAAGTATAACTTAATGGTCTGCGAAACATCGCTAAAGATTGCTTGGTCTGTAAGTTCAATATCTTTTTGCATTAAATATGCAAAAACTCTTGCCATACCACAATTGGCAACAAAATCAGGAATAATAGAAATTTCCAGATCCAATTCTGAAGCAGTTTTTCCAAAAAACACCTTATCATCAACAAATGGTACGTTTGCTCCGCACGAAATTGTTTCAAGACCTTTGTCCATCAACCTTATTATTTGAGATCGCGAAACTATCTTAGATGCTGCCCCGGGAATAAAGATTTCTGCTTCGAGGTCCCAAATCTTAACATTTGCCTCGTCGAAGCTTATCATTTCTTCCGCGTTCAATTTATTACCTTTTTTGTCGCTGAAAAGCTCTTCTACCTGTCTCAAACTCAATCCATCTTGATCAATTATTCCGCCATCGCGATCTATAATTCCAACTATTTTGGCTCCATTGAGTGCAAGATAATAAGCAGCTGCCGAGGCAACATTTCCCCAACCTTGAATTATCGTGCGCTTACCTTCTAAACTCGTTGACTTGAAGATTTCATAAAAATGCTTTACGGATTCACTAACTCCATAACCAGTAATCATATCTGCTACTGCATACTTCTGGCCATTTTCTGGAATATATCGATTGTCTTCAACAATTTTCGCACAGCCGTATCGAAGCTGACCAATCAAGTTAATTTTTTCACCCTTAGCACTTTTGAGGTGCCCGTTTACGACTCCTTCTTGCGGGTGCCAAAGCCCTAAGTCTTCTGTGATAGGAATTACATCTTTCAATTCATCCACATTTAGGTCACCTCCAGTTCCATAGTAGCTCTTCAATATCGGATAAGCAACCTTGTACCATCTTTTTAAAACATCCTCTCTTCTTGGATCTACAGGATCAAAATCTATTCCTGATTTAGCTCCACCTATCGGTGGTCCACAAACGGAAAACTTTATTTCCATAACTTTTGCTAAAGAAACTACCTCATCTTTAGTCAAGCCTCTCCTCATTCTTGTTCCACCACCTGCAGCACCATTTTTTAGTGAATTTATCACAATCCAACCCTTTGCATATGTTTCAGGATCGTTCCACTCAAAAACTACTTCTGGTTCCTTGGCTTTATATGCTTCTAGTAAGTCCTCTAAATTCTTCATTACAATTGGAATTAAAATATGTTATCACACTAAAGCACTTTTAATCAATACTTTTTATATTTGTAAAAAGTTTAATGTGTTATGTTAGAAAATTGGTTAAGCAAAGTAAACCCAGAGATCACAAGTCAAATTCCAAATTTGTCTCCAGATTCTATTGGTCAAGGAATAAAAGTTCATAAATCGATTTTCCCAGATATCGAAGATTGTCAAATTGTTTTATTCAGTGACAATCACGAGCACATGGACCAAATTCGACTGCAATTTTACGAAATGTATCACCATTTAGATAATTTATATCTGGCTGATTTAGGTCATCTTAGAAATAATGATGTAAACTTCATTATTTCACTATTTACCGAACTTTTAGAAAGCAAGTTATTGCCAGTTTTGATAACTTCTGATCCAAAAATCATAAACACATTTCACTTTGCCCTAAATGCCTTTGAAAAATCTTTTGAAAGTTTATATTGCGGAAAAAGGACTTCTTTCTATTCACAGAATGATTTTGGTCTATGCAAAAGAGTCACTTCCTTGGGAGCTCAAGGGCATCTTAATCCGCTTAGCAAACTTAATCAAAGCGATATAGTGCGACTAGCGCAAGTATCAAGCCAAATTGAAGAGGCAGAACCCTATACACGAATAACTGATACAATTTGTTTTGATCTGAATATCATGCAACATTCTGATATCCCTGGCCACAAAGATGCCTCTCCAAATGGACTAAATGCGCAAGAGTTTACTCAGTTATTCAGATTTTTTGGATTCAATGAGCGCCTAAAATGCTTGTTTATTTACAACTACAATTCTGAGTACGATTTCAATCGCCAAACCGCTCAACTAATTGCCCAAGGACTGTGGTATTTCACAGAAGCAAGGAATCAATGTATTCTTGACAATCTGGATCATTCTGAAGAATTCAACGAATTTCTAGTTGATATTGATGGACTGACTGAACCTCTTGTGTTCCTAAAAGCAAAAAAATCAGGAAGATGGTGGATCAAAGAAGCAGGTGCAGCTGAAATGATACCTTGTACTCACAAAGATTATCTCGTCGCTTGTCAAAATGAGATTCCGGAAAAATTGGCTAGATTATCATTTTAACTAGAATTCGCTTAGAAGGGATTCTAGCTTTATTCCTCTTGAAGCTTTCACCAGTACAGACATATCTTTAACATCCCCAAGGTTTACATGTTCTAAGAGATCTTCTTTACTTAGGAAAACTCTATCATCATTCACCGCTGAACTGAATTCTTCACCGACGAGGTAGAAAGGTATATTACTTTTCTTCAATCGGTCAAAAATATTCTGGTGTTCAATAAGACTATATTCACCCAGTTCTCGCATATCTCCAACAATTATAAGTTTCCGAGGTATATCTAACTCTATAAAATATTCGATTGCCGCTGAAACACTATCAGGATTTGCGTTATATGCGTCTAGGAATACTTTATTGCGTTCTGTCTCTATCCATTGCGATCGATTGTCCGGCGCTTGAAAGGTCTGAAGCTGATCTACTATTTCATTCGGAGTGATCCCAAAATAGAGTCCTATCGCAATAGCGGATTGTACATTCATAAAATTATGCCTTCCTCCAATGTTCAAGGTTGCGGAGTATTCTCGTCCTTCCGCATCGACTGTCAAAACGATTTTTGGTTCATATTCATCAACTACACTTTTGACTCCACCTTGAAACCTACTATCAAAAAACACAGTATTCTCGTAACCTTCTAATTGCCTAGGTAAAACAGGGTCTTTCCGATTGCAAAATATGACACCTGAATTAGATATAATATTTCGATACAATTCTGTTTTCGCTATTAGAATATTCTCCTGCCCACCAAACTCACCTATATGCGCCTTGCCAATATTCGTGATTAATCCATAATTTGGAGAAGCAATTCTTGATAAATCTTCGATCTCTCCTACGTGATTTGCACCCATCTCAACAATTCCGATATCCAAATCTTTGCGAAAATTTAAAAGTGTCAACGGAACACCTAGATGATTATTCAAATTACCTTTAGTAAAGTCAATTCGATACTGCTTTTTTAGGACTTGAGCAATTAACTCTTTGGTCGTGGTTTTTCCATTTGAACCAGTTAGTGCAAGAAGTGTCATCTTACTCTCATTTCTATGATGTTTTGCAAGCTTCTGCAGAAACACTAAAGTATCATCGACCTTTATAGCATTAAAGTGATCAATAGATGAGCTTGAAACTACTACTTTCGCAGCTCCCTTTTCCAGGGCCAGCATGGCGTATTCATTTCCATCAAAATTATCCCCTTTAATAGCAAAAAATATTTCGCCCTTTTCAATAGTTCTTGTGTCTATCGAAATACCATTCGAATTGAGGTAATATTCATAAACTTCATTCAAAAGCTGATCTACCATGTCATCTGAATTTATAGTCAATAGCTAAAACTTGAGCAAAAAAACAAAAAAAAAGCCTAACACTTGAAAGTGAAAGGCTTCTTCTTAAATCTTAACTTATATTTTCTAGTACCTACGTCTAGTCTGTTTTCCTTCCTTAAACTGATTTCCAGCTGTGTCTTCATTACCAGTTGGTCCACCAACCCTTGTCATGGCACATCTGAAACCCACGGTCTTACTTGAAGTTTCTTCGTCCATGAATCTTCTTGTACCTGGTGACAACCAGAACAAACGATCTGCCCAAGAACCTCCCTTGATTACTCGAGACTTGTCGTTGATCAAAGTGTACTTTCCAAATACGTATTTTACGATTGCGTCATCACCATCTCGGTAATTCTTAAGATCTCCTTTTTTATAATTCTCTCTTCCAGCTACTAATGTATCTTCGACCATTCTTTCTTTCAAACGACCTAAACTATCCTTATCAACTGGTCTTCCATCTTCGTCCAAAATTAGCTCTTTGTACTCATTACCTCTAAAAGGATTCAAATCATGGTTTTCTGCATCGCGCAAAGTTGTAGAAGTCATAGGACGGTACACATCGGCAGTCCATTCACTAACATTACCTGCCATGTTATACAATCCGAAATCATTTGGATAGTTACTTCTTACATCTACAGTAATGTGCCCTTTATCGTTCAATGCACCAGCCATACCCATATAATCACCTCGACCTCTTTTAAAATTGGCAAGCATTTTACCTTGGTACTTATCTCTTACTTTGTATCTAGCAGTATTGCCATCCCAAGGGAACCATCTTTTATCAGTAATCAGTTCATCCTTGGATGCAGCCTGATTTCCCTGCAATGCTAAAGCAGCATACTCCCATTCTGCTTCGGTTGGTAGTCTATACTCAGGTAGCAAAATACCGTCCTCAAAGCGAACTTGCCTTTCACCGCCCGTTGCAGGATCGGGAAGGTTCTTTCTCACATTTGGAGTGTATTGTCCTGCTAGATAAGCGTCAGTATTGAAACTTTCTCTGTCAATCTGCTCTGGAGAAGGATTGATAACACCTTGCCTAATAAGGATCATCTCATTAACACGATCAGATCTCCATTTAGAATATTCATTGGCTTGATTCCAATTCACACCAACAACCGGATAATCGTCAAATGACGGATGGCGAAAGTATGTTTCTACAAACGGCTCGTTGTAAGACAACTCCTCTCTCCATACTAAAGTGTCAGGAAGTGAATTTTGCCAAACCTCTGGGTAAGACTTGTATACCCTTCTTGTCCAGTACATATATTCCTTGTAGAAACTATTTGTAACCTCTGTTTCATCCATGTAGAATGAAGAAACTGTCACACGTCTCGGGACATTATTCCATTCATAAGTAACATCTTCAAGAGACTGCCCCATCAAAAAAGTACCCCCTTCTACTGGAACTAAATTAGGACCAGTGATTTGACCTTCATAGTCTAATTTCTCAAATCCACCCCACTCCTGGCTATTGTAATCCCAACCAGTTGCTGCTGAACTTTCTTTTGATCCTCCACATGAGGATAGCATTACTGACACAGCAGTGAATACGAAAGACAATTTCAAAAATTTTAACATACTTGCACGTATTAATTTAGATTGAACAATTATATATTCACGAATCAAATAACGCTACTATTTATGAAATATTTCATAAATAATAAATTTTGATTCAACATTATACTTTTTGAGCACAAATTATACCAGAAAATTATCTAAAAATCTCAAAGCAATCATTGTACGAAACTGGCCTATTTTGATCCTCAAAGGTCATCACAATTCCTATTTCATGTGCGCCACCTTGATTACCTAAACCACTTACCGTAAAATCGAAACTATATTCGATTCTAAAAAAATCTTGCTCATAACCGACGGTTCCAATTAGAGCATCTGAGTTTGCAATTGCGTGTCTGAACCAAGTTCCAAAACTTATAACACCAATATCAAGGCTTCCCCCTAAAATAAATTGGTCAAACGGTCCTTGATGCATATACATGAACTGAGGCGCAAAATAAGCTTTATTTCTTTTAATATTCAAAGATGGAACGTAAAATTGTGCTCCTGCGTGTGCAGTAACTCGCAAAGGTACACCCCTGATTGAAGCAGATTTCCCCGATTCTATGAGCTGAACATCCGGTGCTGTAAGATGCTTAACCGATCCTCCAACATAAAATGTTTTATTATAGTACAACCCGCCTACCCCAAAATCAAAAAATACCATATTTGTATTATCTGGTTCATTTTCAAACCCAGGAAGATTGCTACCTCCAGGAGTAATAGTACCATTTTCACCATTTATCTGATCTCCAAATACTAGTTTGTTCCAATTCAATCGAGATTGAGTTATTGAAGGTTCAATCCCAATCTTTACATAATTATCCTTGCCAAGATTGATGGCATATGCATAGTCTAAAGCGATCTTATTAGTTGTAAAGATGCCTCGTCCTGCATTATCAGAGAGAATAGACATACCAAAGCCAGAATTATACTTCTTGAAGAACTGATCATAGGATACAGCATAAGTTACATACGCCTGAGGCAAATTTGGCCACTGATTACGATAATTTAAGGCAACCTTAGGTCCAAAAGTGTTCCCAGTGAATGCAGGATTTAAATGCAATGGTGCATTGTAAAACTGAGAGAAAACAGGATCCTGAGTGCCAGCAATCTGAAAATTCGTCCAAAGAATTAGGATTATATAAAGGTATTTTTGTCGGATAGGATATCTTTTATTAATGAACTTGTAAATTAAGGTAAAAATTATCTTATCGATAAACTAATTTTACGTTTTAATGTAACCCTAGCTGACAATAAGAACATTTTTGCCTCGTTTATACTTTACTTCTTAGGCAAACTGTCTGTTAGTATTGTTAAAAGTCATTTCTCATAACTAGAAACCAACTATGGAGATCAAAGTTATCCATTTTGTCACTTTTCTGTTTTTTAGTCTTGCAGCCTTCGGTCAAAACGATTATGTTTTTCAGCATGATTTTGAATGGTCGGAGCAAACCTATGTGTCAAACTATGTAACTGAAAAGAATGATCGAAGAATCACCTTTGATCAAGCTATTTTCGAATCAGATAATCCTTTGATAGCCACTTTTTCAAATAGGTTCAATGTTTTAGAGAACGGTGACTTAAGGGTGGAGATAGAATCTGTAGAGTATTTGGACGTAAGTCCGTATCTAGAACTCAACAAGAATTCTTACGAGAATGCAATAAGGGAGGATATTTCTAAATTGCCAAGCTTTACCACACGCGTTGATCAGAATAGAGACAAATACTACGGAAAAGTTTTCATTAAACCTTACGGAAAGAACAGCCAAGGGGAGATTTTATACGTCAAGTCAATCAGCTATCGCGTTATTTTCAAGAAAACCAATGATATAGTACAGAAAAAGCCTCCTGTTACAAAATCTGTATTAGCAGACGGAAGTATTTACAAATTGAGAATCGAAAAGACAGGTGTCCATAAACTTACTACTGACTTTTTTCAATCAACCCTTGGTATCAATCTTCAAGATCTGCAGCCTTCAACCATCCAAGTTTTTGGCAATGAAGGTGGAAAAATTGCTTTTCGAAATGAAGACGAACGTGTAGACGATCTCAATGAAATTCCAATTCTTGTTGTCGGAGAAGATGATGGACAGCTTTCTGGCAATGATGCAGTTTACTTCTATACCGAAGGCGCTGAAAGCTGGAATCTCACTGGCGAAGATTATATGGATTATAATGACAATCCATTTGATTTAGACAACTACATATTTCTAAGGATAAATGTAGAAAGTGGTAAACGGCTTAATTCCATTGGAACTAATGTGAGCGATCTAAGCACAGTTTCTGAATATCTAGATGTTCAGCGGTACGAAAGAAATGAAACAAACTTACTTCAAAGTAATTTTGGGACTTTAGGGAGTGGCCAAGTATGGTTCGGTGAATACTTTGATATTAACAAAGTTCAGAATTTCAGCAATAGATTCGACTTTCAAGATCTTATAGCTGGAACTGAAGCACGCATAAAAACAGTTTTCGCAGGCAGAGCTTCTAGTTCTAATCAACTTGATCTTTCTGTCGGCTCCCAACTTTTTAGCAGGACTATGAGTTCTGTTAGTCTTAGTTCATATACCTCGGATTATGCTAGACTTGGCATTATTGATGAACTATTTGAAATTGAAGCGAATCCAGAAGTGCAGTTAGACTATAGTCAAAACGCAAGTGCTGTCGGGTGGCTTGACTATATAGAGCTTCAAATGTCTAAAGAGTTGACACTTAGATCAGGGCAATTAGAATTTAATTCCATTAATAGCAGTACAAGTTCCCAATTCAATTTGACAATATCGAACTCTAAGTCAGGCAATCTGGTTTGGGATATTACAAATGAAGGTAATTACTTCAACCAGAATCTTCTATCAGACAATACTGTGACGAGCTTCACTTGTAACGGTGGGGAACAACGTAAGTTTGTAATTTTTGACCCGTCTTCTTCTCTACTTACTCCAGAATTTGTAGGACAGCTAGATAATCAGAATCTTCATGGAATCGACCGGACAGATATGGTAATCATTGCTCATAAAACCTTACTCGACGAAGCAAATAGACTTGCAGATCATCGAAGGAATCATAGCGGAATTAGCATCGAGGTAGTCGATGTAGAGGATGTTTATAACGAATTTGGATCTGGAAGAATGGAACCGACCGCAATCCGTGATTTTCTAAGAATGATCTACGATCGAGATAACCTTTTTAAGTATGCCCTACTTTTTGGGAATGGCTCATATGATTACAAAGGAATTCGGTTTGAAAAAGACAAAACAAATCTAGTTCCAATCTACGAAACTCGACAAGGACTAAACCCGATTAAAGACTTTCCGAGTGATGACTTCTACGGTCTTTTGAGCCTGCAAGATGGTGGCGATCTAATTGGCGAATTAGACCTAGCTGTAGGTCGAATTCCAGCTGCTAATAGCACACAAGCTGCAACAGTTGTCGATAAGATTATAAAATATGATACTGATCCTAGCCTGAGAGGGCCATGGAATCTAAGGTCTGTATTTGCTGCAGATGACGAAGATGGTAATGCACATATAAATCCTGCGGACGATATTGGAGAAGATTTTCTATCCCAAAATGAAGACATTAATCTTTCGAAGATTTATTGGGATGCATTTACGCAAGTGTCCACTCCTGGTGGAGAGCGTTATCCATCAGTAACCGAGGAGATCAATGGATCGATATTTAATGGTGCATTGACTTTTTGTTACTTGGGACATGGTGGACCCTCTGGTTGGGCTCAAGAACGCGTTCTTCAAGTGAAGGATATAGATAATTGGTCTAATGAAAGAAGCTTTCCACTTTTTGTAACTGCAACTTGTTCGTTTGCATCTATCGATGATCCTGAGGTTTTCTCAGCAGGTGAGAAGGTTTTAGTCAGCGAACATGGTGGGATTGGGCTGTTCACAACTTGCCGTGCTGTATATAGCTCAGATAATACAAGACTTACGACAGCTGTATTTGATTTCATGACTGCTGAGGATTCAAACGGAAAACTTCTGACATTAGGAGAAATACTTCGAAGAGCAAAAAATAATAGTCCGACAGATACTGTAGATGTAAATGCAAGAAAATTCTTACTTCTGGGTGATCCGAGTATGAATCTACTTTATCCTCAAAATGAAGTATACACAACACACATTAACGATGTTGAGCTAGCTTCTCAAGCATTTACAGATACAATAAGTGCACTTAGTGAAATGAAAATTAAAGGTTACGTGGGTAGTAATGGATCCATTATTTCTGGCTTTGATGGAGAAATCTGGGTAACCGTATTCGACAAACGAACAACGCGTTCCACTCTAGCACAAGACCCTAGAAGTTTGTCAAAAAACTTTAAAGAGCAACGTAACCTCCTGTTTAAAGGAAAAGCTAAAGTAACAGCTGGTCAATTCGAACTAGCATTCATTGTTCCGAAAGATATACTATTTCAGATTGGACAAGGCAAAATTAGCTACTATGCAAGCGATGGTGGAGATGACGCGAGAGGCTCTTATAATGATTTCCTAGTAGGAGGTTCTAGTAACAATCCAGTTGAAGATGACATCCCACCATATGTTCAAGTCTTCATGAATGATGAAAATTTTGTTTCAGGAGGTCAGACTGACGAAAATCCCATAATATTTGCAAAAATATCCGATGATTTAGGAATAAATTTAAGCGGATCAAGTGTCGGACACGACTTGACAGGTACACTTGACGGCACAAGCGAAAAGACTTACTTCTTAAACGACTTTTATGAAAGTGAACTAAATAATTTCTCACAGGGCGTTGTTAGATATCCTTTAGCAAAACTTGAGAATGGAGAGCACAAGATTACCGTCAGAGCTTGGGACATTGCCAATAATGTAGGTGAGGGTTTCACAGAATTTGTAGTAAGTGACAATCCGAAAGATGGACTTTCTCATGTTTTAAACTATCCTAACCCATTTACTGATAATACCTGTTTCATGTTTGAACACAACTTCGGTTCAGATGTACTTGATGTTGAAATAAATATCTATACGAGCACTGGTAAAGTTGTCAAGACAATTTCACATAATACTGTAACATCTGGATATCGCGTAAATGATATTAAGTGGGATGGTCTAGATGACTTTGGTTCAAAATTAGCTCGTGGAGTATACCTCTACAGAATCAAAGTTAGATCTAATTCTCAAAATGTGATCAAGGAAAGTCAATTTGAGAAATTGGTGATTCTAAAGTAAGCCTGAGTAGAGTCTCTAGTAGTAACTAGAATTACACCTCAAAGTCAGATGCTGACATAAGCAGAAAAAAAACATCATGTTGCAAAATAATTAACATATCCTAGAAGTTATATGCTTCGATCATACGAATGGTTATATATTTACATCTTACAAATTTAGATTTTACTAGATATCGAATGAAAAATATACACTCACTTATACTTGGCTTAGTATGCCTTTTTGGTTTTTCAAGTTCGGCTGACGCCCAAATATGGGACGCTGAGAAAGGCTGTCTAACTGAAAGTCCAGGCGGTCCTTGTCTCCCAAACACGCTTTTGTCTGCGGTTCCATTTTTGAGAATTAATCCTGATGCGAGGGCGGGAGCAATGGGAGATGTTGGTTTAGCGACTTCAGCTGATCCAAACGCTATGCACTTTAATGCATCAAAATTAGCTTTTGCTCAAAACGATCTCGGAGTTAGTGCGACGTATTCACCTTGGTTACAAGGTATTGGTTTAAAAGACGTATACTTAGCATATCTATCAGGATACAAGCGAATAAATGATCTTCAAACAATCGGATTTGACCTCCGATTTTTCTCCCTGGGTCAGATTGACTTTACAGGTCCACAAGGCGAGTCTCGAGGTTCAGGAAGACCACGTGAGTTTTCATTGTCATTTGCATATGCAAGAAAACTTGCTGAAACTTTTTCAGCTTCACTGTCTGCCAAGTATATCTATTCAAATCTTGCTTCTGGTCAATCTATTGACAATGTAAACATTACTGCTGCAAACGCATTTTCAGTAGATTTTGGTTTAAATTATTACAACGATATCGTACTAGGAGATTACGATGCAAGGATTAATTACGGTCTTGCAGTAACAAATCTTGGTTCACGAGTTACATATACAAGAGAGTTAGATGTAAGGGACTTCTTACCTAGCAATCTAGGTGTTGGTGTTGCACTTGATCTGAACATTGATGATTACAACATGATTACATTTGCATTGGATGTTAACAAGTTATTAGTTCCTACTCCAATCAGTCCATTAGATTCTACTCGATTTGATTTGGATGAAAATGGAGTAGCAGATTTCAGAGAGCAAAACCTGATCGAAGGTATAACGAGTTCTTTCTTTGACGCTCCAGGAGGTTTTGGTGAAGAACTATTAGAAATTTACTATAGTACAGGGATAGAATATTGGTACGATCAGCAATTTGCGGTTAGAGCTGGTTACTATTATGAACATCCAAGAAAAGGAGATAGAAGATTCCTCACACTTGGACTGGGATTGAAGTATAGTACGCTAAATATGAATATATCATATCTCGTTCCTACTACAATACGTCGAAGTCCTTTGGATAATACATTGAGATTTGGTGTAGTATTTAACTTGGGAGAGGTAGCCGAGTAATAAGGGATTTAATAGAAAATAATAAAAGCTCCATCGATTTCATCGATGGAGCTTTTTTGTATTTACTGCTCAAGCAGTTGTAGTAAAATGATAGAAAATAAGCCGGATTCTGTTCGCTTGCGCGCGTTCATCATTTATCTAATCTGCCTACCCCTTATGGCATTGCTCAGGCGAGCAGCCTTCAATCCATAATGTACATGACATTTCAACCTGCAAGGTTTATCCACAAAAACATTTGCATGTCTTCATCGGGAGCTCTTACCTCTCGTTTTCACCCTTACCACATGGTGGCGGTTATTTTCTGCGATACTATCTGTTGCCAAAAGGCACCCACTTGTTAAATGGTACAGTGCTCTACGTTGTCCGGACTTTCCTCTATGCATGCATAGCGATGAACTATTCTATCACTTGCAAAGCTAGTTATTATTGTGATTACTTAGGTGAATCTGTAGATAATAGCATTAACAGAAGTACTCTCTAGAAAAAATATTGATGGCAAATTGACTTACTCGAGAATTACGCGCTCTTCTTGCACGAAGTTATCGTTCAAGTGCATTAAAGGAATTTCAACGAAAAAGTCCGTTCCCACACCTTCAGTTGATTCAAAGTACAATCTACCATTAAAGGATTCAACCATATTGGCGCAAATAGCCAAACCTAAGCCAGTTCCAGAGCTCTTGGTTGTAAAATTTGGCAAAAAGACTTTGTCCTTCCGCTCGTCAGGTATGCCCACCCCATTATCTGTAATCTGAACGATCGCCACTGCATCTTTTTTGTAGAGTTTCACATCAATGTGTCCTCGACGATCGGTTGGAATAGCTTGAATAGCATTTTTCACAATGTTGTTCAGGATTCTTAAAAGTGCATTTTTGTCAGCAAATACGAATAGCTCATCAATGGGTTCATACATGTTGATTTCCATGTCGTTTCGTTTTCGAAATAAATCATGTATAGCCTCTACTACTTCATTCAATACTACTTTCTCATTGCTAGCTTGAGGCATCTTCCCAAAGTTGCTGAAAGCCCCAGCAATATTACTCAAACTATCTATTTGCTCAATCAATGTACGAGATACTCTATCTACCAATGATGGCATATTATCTGGTTGCTGATCGATAGCTCTTTGTAGATATTGAATGCTTAGCTTCATAGGAGTAAGAGGATTTTTTATCTCATGAGCAACTTGTTTTGCCATTTCTCTCCACGCCATATCGCGCTCTGTGTGAGCTATAAGTTTTGCACTATCATCCAATTTTGATAGCATTTCATTGTAATTCGCTACCAAATGCCCTAACTCATCCTTCGAATTCCAAACAAGGGGCTCGTTCTTCGAGCCAAGTTTTAGTGTTTTAATTTTTGCACCAAGTTTCTTCAGAGGTTTTGTAATATAGTTTGAGACTACAAGTGAAATTGCTGCGGCAATTAGAAACAGAAATACATAAATATTAAGCAAGGTTCCAACAAAATCTGAAACTTTACTGTTCGACTTTACTACAGGAGCATGTAGGGAGTGTACAATAAACCTTGCTTGTCCAATTGAATTTACAATAGGAAAGTAAGCATGTTGAAAACTCTGTCCTGCGTAAGATGACGTCGGGTCAATCTTAATCTTCAGACTATTTTGGGCGAAAGCACCTAAGATCCCATTATCAATAGTGGGCGAATACTGATCCTTTTCATACAATTTTGGCAAGGTGGACAACTGTAGTTTACCTTTCATGTCAAAAATATTTAAATTGACATGGTGTAATTTAGCTATACTTGTCAAGCTACTATTCAGATCCCTCTTTGCCATAGTCTCGTCAGTTGCATCAGAAAGGCGAGTATTAAAATCAAGCGCAATCGAAACAGCACTTTCCCTGAGCAAATCATTATCGTATTCTCGAGAAATATTTTGGAAATATAAAATCGTCACTAATCCAATTACAACAAATGAGAAGATGATCAACGAAATAATTGAAAACTGAAGTTTGTTTTTAAGTAGATTTATTGCGTCTACCTGTACGGAAAGATAGGAAGGCAAAAATTTATAAAATAGATTTAAGACATTGGCAATAAACAGAAAGCATCCGATGTAAAGAAACAAAAATGAAAACAAGCTTACTGGCTTGATCAATCGTGCTGATTTCCGACTGAGTTTAATTAATCGATCCGGTGTGACTTGATAGAAAAGACTACTATATTGACTATCTGTATCTAGCAAATAATCTTTTTCACTAATCGCCAATTTTGTATCATCGAGATCAACTAAAAATGGATTTGAATAGCTAGCAACTTTATTTTTTTTGTAGTACACATAATCATACTTGCCAAGGTAACCTAACAGGGCCGTACCCGTAGTCTGTGAAGTTTCTACTTCAGCTGGATATTGCTCAAGAAAAATTGTAAAAGGACCTAACTCTTGAGACGGAGATTCATATATCCAACTTGTGAGATATACATTCTTTATCGGATCAAAGAATATATTTTCAGTAATTGTGTCACTTTTTCTCTTTTGCTCCTCATAATAGGAAATTGGTGTATAACATTCGTAAATCATGTTTTCACCTGCTTGATTGTAAGCATTGAAAAGGTACTCGAATCCCTCTGATATCTCACCATCTAGAATTTCTCTATTGATGTGATCAAATTCTTCTCGATGCATCTTAAATGGTGTAGGAACTGAAAGGAGCTGATCCATTCTAGGATTTAGCTTTAGTTCTTTACTAACATTACGCATCGAATTAATAGCCTTGTCAGATTTATCATGATATAACTCATGTGCAAGAGTCTTTCGAGCATTCAAGTCATATTGCAAGTACCCATCGAATAAAGTCATTGAAAGGTAGGCTGAGAGTACGATCAACCAACCAATAAGCCAACTAATATTTCTTTCTTTAGGCTTTATAGATAAATCCACCAAGAATGTGAAGGACGCAATACCAAGAGAAGTCCACAATGGTTTACTTTCGTAGGGAAAAAAGAACAAAAAAGAAAAGACAACCAGATTACTAATGATTAAGTAAATCAGTCGATCAAATACCGTTACTTCTTGCTTTTGAACAAAATTTGATTGCCAATTAGCATATATAAAGAGCCCAAATGAAAGACTAATTACTGCTCCCAAATAGAAATAAGCCTTTGTAGAAAAGACTAATAAATTTTCAAAATCTAGTGCAACAGGACTATATGCGATGGCATTACGAGATAACAATGCGCAGAGCATTGTCATAATAGCTAGGGCTATATAACTCAACAGCACACTGGCTCTTGTTGAGACTTTAAATAATGTCATCGTAGTCAATTTCATTCTGTTTTGAGAAGTCGAACTCTCAAAATGACAGAATAGATCCTTAGTCGTAGTTTTACTGGATATATTTACTATCCGCAACAAAGATAGTAAATTACATATTAAATTATAATGTAATATAAATTAATTACCTTACTGCTTTTTCATAACGCATTAGAAGTCATATGGCTAGACTTAAGATTGAATTTTAAGAATCATTCGATACTCAACTTTATTTAAAGATGTTTGTTAATTTTACAGGTAAAATTGAATTAACAAGATGCATTGGATTATAAACTTTTTGATTGTTCTTGCCGCTTACACTGCTATGGAATTCATGGCATGGTTTACCCACAAATATGTAATGCACGGTTTTTTGTGGCACTGGCATGAAGATCATCACGAACCACATGACAAGTTTTTCGAGCGAAATGACCGTTTCTTCTTAGTTTATGCTATTCCTTCTGCAATTTGCTACATTGTGGGTTCGATGTATCCAGAGTATGGATTCCTTTTTTATGTTGGTGTTGGAATTTCGTTGTATGGACTTACCTATTTTTTAATTCATGATGTTTATATTCATCGCAGATTTAAATGGTTTAAGCAACTTGACAGCAAATATAGCCGCGCAATTTTAAGAGCGCACGGCGCTCATCATTCCACGCAGGGAAAAGAAGACGCAGAGTCTTTTGGACTGCTTGTCATCCATCCTAAATTCTTCAAATCTGCCAGAAAAAGAAAGCAGGAAAATAAAGCGCAAATGTCACATCAGAGCGACTAGCTCTTAGCGCCTAGTTTTTACGCTAAAGAAGACTTTAAAACATAAACTTTAAGAAAAGGCGATCTGAACGAATGATTAAGCTAAAAGAATAAGGAAGGATTAAGAAATTACAAGTGTCTTTCAGCGTGATAGCTTGATCTTACTAAAGGACCACTTTCCACAAAACTGAAACCCATTTTTTCGCCTTCCTCTTTGTAGAAAGCAAATGTATCAGGATGAACGAACTTTTCAACTTTTAAGTGATTTTTCGTCGGCTGTAAGTATTGACCAATTGTAACAACATCTACGCCGTACTCTTTTAGATCTCGCATAGTTTGTAGCACCTGCTCATCAGTCTCTCCCAGTCCAACCATAAAACCAGTCTTCGTCCTTTTGCCAAAGTCCTTAATTCTTTGTAGTTGCTCAAGAGAGCGATCATATTTCGCTTGAGGTCTTACCTTACGATACAGATCTCTAACTGTCTCAATATTGTGAGAAACAACTTCTTGGCCTCCACTAATCATTCTTTCTAAGGCCTCCCAGTTGGCACGTACATCGGGAATTAATGTTTCGATTGTTGTGGTAGGAGATTCTTCCTTAACTGCAACCACCGTTTGATACCAGATCTCTGCTCCTCGATCCTTAAGCTCATCTCTATTCACTGATGTTAGTACAGCATGCTTAACTTCCATTAATTGAATTGCTTCAGCAACCCTTCTAGGTTCATCTTCATCGTATTCTGGTGGACGTCCAGTTTTCACTGCACAAAAAGAGCAAGACCTTGTGCAAACATCTCCCAAGATCATAAAGGTCGCAGTTCCAGCCCCCCAACATTCTCCCATATTTGGGCAATTACCAGATTGACAAATGGTATTCAATTCATATTGATCAACAAGCTGACGCACATGTTTATACTTTGGACCAGTCGGTAATTTAACACGCAACCAATCTGGTTTCTTTGTACGCTCTTCACTTTTGACAACTACAGGTAAATCGATCAAGACTTAAGATTTTTAATGAATTTAACACAAAAGTAGTAAATACCCTTTTACTCTTTAGAATTCCTATTGTGGATTGTAATTCTGTGCTAAAGTAAACCAGAAAAACAACTAAAAAGTTGCCTGATTAAGGGATTGATATTTAGACATTTCAAAACAACTGATTTTAGACTTCGATACTCATTTCATCCAGTAAATGGATTGTTACTTTCTTGATCCGAATTGAACAGCTACAAATAGGTTTAGAAATAAAGCATCGTTGCTGTGAAATTCGTTTTCGACAATTAATGGGATTTTAAAACCAAAATAGTCAGCCATTATCCCAACTTCAAGTGCTCTAACATACTCATCAAATGCACCCATGGAAAAATGAACGGCACACTTTGCTTGTATACCAGGTCGCAAGCCTAATTGCGCCCAACTATCGAGTGAAGATGATCTACCAAATAAGGCATCGTAGTCCATGAAGGTCTCGGGATCTTCATCATAAGATAATTCTACTGGACTTTTGATACCCGTTTCATTAAGATCGACCAAATATATATTTCTTACTGGTCTTAAAATTGCTACAGCTGGACCAGCTTGATAAGACCAGCCTACTGCAATCCCTCTCCGTTTTGCTTTTTCCGATTTATATCGTTTTACTCCGACACCTCCTCGAAGTAAGTACATATAATTCTGCTTACCATACTTAAAGGGATTTGATGAACCTAAGCCTTCAAAACTAGAGTTTTTATTTTCCCTGTCTTCAAGTGGATGCGTCAAATAACCTACTGAAAAATGATAGAATCTTGTTTTGTAGTAAGTACGCAGTTTTCCAAAGTCAATAGCAGCGGTTAATCCATTTGTGTGAGCGACAAGCTGGTATACTCTTTCGGAATTGTAGACGATGCCTTTATACTCGTATTCTGGCCCTTTTGGTTGGATCGTTTTTTGGGCATGACCTACCCTCATGACTAGAATACATAAAAGAATCTGTATATATGTAGTATATTTCTTTTTCATGTATTTACTTCACCTTCTGTTCAAAGATACAAAAACCAAGATTCTGCTAAATCTTAGAACGTTTTTTTTGACCAAAATTCCATATAATTAACTTTAAGATATGCCTGAACTCGTTTCCCCCGACCATAATAATGATTGTTGTGATATGTTACTTCAGTTTTTTGACTGTTGTTTCATACCTCAGTTCACGAGGAGCAACAAATGAAACGTTTTTCAAAGCTAATAACAGCTCTCCATGGCTTTTGGTTGCCATAGGTATGATAGGAGCTTCCCTTTCAGGAGTTACATTTATCTCAATTCCAGGGCTTGTCGGAGCAAGCGGTGGCAATCAGGCATTTTCGTATATGCAAATGGTATTTGGCTATTTGGTTGGATACGCAGTAATTGCCTATGTTCTCCTGCCTCTTTATTACCGTTGGAAACTTACATCGATTTATGCATATCTAGGTGAGCGTCTTGGATTCATGTCACATAAAACAGCTGCTGGATTCTTCATCTTGAGTAGAGTTGTAGGTGCATCTATGCGTCTCTTTTTGGTGGCCATCGTCTTTCAGAAGTTTGTAATGGATTACTACCATGTACCATTTTTTGTAACTGTTACGATAACAATATTGTTGATTTGGGCATACACTTTCCAGGGAGGAATCAAGACTATTGTTTGGACTGATACCATTCAGACAGTCACGATGATACTTGCTGTTATATTTACAGTATTAGCTATAACAAAAAGTCTGGACCTGAATTTAACAGAAATGTGGACTGAAATCAAGTCACTCGGCTATACTAAAGTGTTCTTTTTCGAGGGTGGATGGAATGACCCAAACAATTTCTTTAAACAGTTTGTAAGTGGTGCACTCATTGCTACTGCAATGACTGGATTGGACCAGGATATGATGCAAAAGAACTTGACATGTAATTCATTGGCTTCAGCCCAAAAGAACATCAAAGTCTTTTCCATCATTTTGGTATTCGCAAACCTGTTATTTCTGATATTAGGAGCACTCTTGTATCTATACGCGTCCAAAAGCGGTTTAGAAATTCCTACGAGAACCGATCAGCTCTATCCGACCATTGCATTGACTCAGCTTCCTGCATACGTTGGTGTACTTTTTGTCTTAGGATTGATTGCGGCAGCATATTCTAGTGCTGATTCCGCCCTTACTTCATTAACAACATCCTTCTGTATCGATTTCTTGGGCTATGATAAAAATCAATGGACTGAATCTAAAAAGAAAAGAACGCGAATTTACGTTCATATAGCTTTCTCCATACTTCTTCTGTTCGTAATCTTGATAGTGAAAAGCTTAAATAATGATGCTATTGTTAACAATCTGTTCAAGGCAGCAAGCTATACCTACGGTCCACTAATGGGACTTTTTGCATTTGGAATGCTCACAAAACGCCAGCTAAAAGAATGGAAAATAGGCGATCTGAATCTCAAAGATTCTTTAGCTTTAGTGGTTGCTCTACTTGCAATTTTGATTACTTATCAACTAGATGTTAATAGTAAAGAGTGGTTTGGAGGATTTACTTTTGGATTTACAACATTGGCTGTCAATGGACTTCTCATGTTCATAGGCCTTTTTGCTATTTCTAGTCCGAACAAATAACAAACTGCATGATTCACAAAACAACAGAACAGTCATCGAATTACAATGATCTTGAGCTAAAATCTAGTCTTGAATTACTAGAAGAAATCAACGCGGAAGACCAGAAAGTTGCATCAGCAGTGAAATTAGCTATTCCCGCTATCAAGGATTTGGTTGATCAACTCTATGAGCAAATATCACGCGGAGGACGATTGTTCTATATTGGAGCAGGTACAAGTGGCCGACTTGGAATTCTAGATGCAAGCGAATGTCCTCCAACATTTGGAGTTGACCACAATGTAGTAATCGGTATTATAGCAGGTGGAGATACAGCAATCAGAAAAGCTGTTGAAAATGCTGAAGATGACACAAACCAAGCCATCCTTGACCTTCAAAAATATGATATTAATAAGAATGATATTGTTGTTGGAATAGCGGCAAGTGGAACTACGCCCTATGTTATAGGAGGTTTACGAGATTGTCAAGCAATGGGAATAAAGACAGGAGCAATAGCTTGTAACCCAGATGCACCTATTTTTGATTACGCAGACTACCCTATCCTTGCAGAAGTAGGTCCAGAATACGTTACAGGATCAACTCGAATGAAATCTGGAACGGCACAGAAAATGATTCTTAATATGATCACAACCTCAGTCATGATATTGATTGGTCGAGTGAAAGGTAATAAAATGGTAGACATGCAACTTAGTAACGATAAACTAATTGCAAGGGGTATTCAAATGATCATTTCTGAAACTAACTGCAGTTTCGATCATGCAGCAGAACTACTAGAAGAATTCGGTCACGTACGAACAGCTGTAGAAGAATATCGTAAACTCAAAGGCACAAAATAGAGTCGAATTATTGATTCCCAAACTGATCTCCATCAAGTTGGCTTCTTCGCATTGCTTCGATTTGCTCTTGTCTACGTTGAAGTTTAGTTTTTTCAAAGATGTCTGGAGCGAAAAATGACTGATCTTTCTCAGGTCCGTAATCTGGTGACTTTTTCTCTGGCACATCAACTCCACTGAACATAATTGCTGTTAATAGTCCCGTAATTGCTCCAAATAAATGCGATTCCCAACTGATACCTGGTTCATCTGGAAAAACTCCAGCTATCATTCCGCTATAAAGCATTACAACAATTAAAGCTAGAATGATGGATTCGATGTTCCTACGAAATATTCCAGACCAAAAAATAAAGGAAACCATGCCGTAGGCTACCCCACTTGCTCCAATATGAAAACCACTGTGTCCAAAAACCCAAACGGCTAATCCTGTCAGAAGATATATTATTGTTATCGCTGGTACAGCAGACTTTCTATAGAAAAAATACATCATTGACGCAGTGACTAATATGGGAAATGAATTGTTAAACAAATGTCCCCAGTCACTATGAAGCAATGGTGAAGTCAAAATGCCCCATAATCCATAGGACCTCCTCGGAGCCAAGGCGTACATCGCAACATTTACATCGAAAACCGTTACGAAGGCATGTATAATCCACAATGACAATACTATGAGCAAAGGCACTTTGAATGCTTTAAGTATAGATCTCGTTGTTGGATTATAATTCATAATACATCTAACTAATTATAAGAACCTTCGTTGTACAATTTTCATAAAATTATTTGCTTTCTTGATTTTCTTGCTATCCTCCCACTTATGTTCTTTAGCTACACCACTTTTCAGGTAGTTAGCAGCATCTTCGAAATTTTTAAAACTTTCAAGATGATCTAAGGTCTCTTTAAAATCTTTTGAGTCGCCGCCAAACAGTTCGTTCTGCAAGAGTATTCGCTCGTTAATACTGATGGCCTTAAAGATATTTTTGATGGGTGAAAAACTCAGTTTATGACTAAGTTCCTTGATTTCAACTGGTGACCATAAATCGGACGTATCTCCTTCTGAGTCATCGTCTTCTTCAGTCGCAACTAAAACCCTTTTCTTTTTGACCTTTTCTGAAGCAACTTCTTTTTTTGGTTGTGCTTCCTTGACGGGCTCCAATTTCTCTTCCACTTTAACCTTCTCTTCTTTTACATCCTTACAAAGCTCTTCTGTCTCAACATTCTGCTTCGAACTCTCTTTCTGAGTTATCTTCGTTTTAGGCTTAGCTTCTTCTGGTGGACTTGGCTCTTGTGCCTCTTGCTTTTCTTCTACTGAAACCTGTGCATCAAGTTTTAGCTTAACTGGTTTTTCCTTATGCTTTTCTACAGGGTCTTCAAATTCTCCCTCTGAGGGAATCAACTGGCTAAGTTTATCAACATATTTATGAAGCATTTCACTTTCGATTTCTGAAATAGGTTCGCCTAATGATTCAAAAGAATCCATTAGTGTACTTAATTTCTTTAAAATGACTTTTGCTTTTCCGTAATCCATTATAGTTGTATTTTATCCTTATGCTAACGCAAGAAGCATACCAAAACATACTTAAACAGATTGAAATTTCTGAGAAACTTCATTTTATTTGAAAGCTTAGCGTAAATCAACGTTCTCTATGGTTTCTTGAGCCCTACTACTAAAGCAAAAAGATCTCAACAGATAATTCAAAACTTTGTAATATAGGACCGAATGTATAAATATTCCTTAGTTTTGAAATCTCAAAAATAAGAAGCCATACTAATATCACAAGTTGAAGATTTTAGCCAAATATTTGCTTCTGTTTTTTGGATTAATAATTTCAAAAATAGCATAGTTTATGTTCCTGGAACCAACATTTAGAGGTCAACGTAGCGGTTGGATTGAAGTAATCTGTGGATCCATGTTTTCTGGTAAAACAGAAGAATTGATCAGAAGGGTCAAGCGTGCGCAGTTTGCAAATCAAAAGGTAATTATCTTCAAACCAAAAAAAGATGTGCGCTACGATGAAAAAATGGTGGTTTCACATGACGAAAATGTGATCGAAAGCATTCCCGTTTCGTCGAGTGCTGAGATTATCCAACACATTGCTGAAGTCCAAGTAGTTGCAGTGGACGAAGCACAGTTTTTTGACATGGATTTACCTTCAGTTTGTCAGCAATTGGCGCTGCGAGGAACAAGGGTGGTAATTGCAGGTCTCGATATGGACTTTAGAGGACAACCTTTTGGGCCTATGCCACATCTATTAAGTGTTGCTGAATACATAACCAAAGTTCATGCAATCTGCCCACATTGTGGAAATCTAGCAACACACTCATATAGATTAAGCATAGAAAAAGAGACAGTTGTT
Organism: uncultured Saprospiraceae bacterium; assembly: GCA_943788055.1. GTDB lineage: Bacteria > Bacteroidota > Bacteroidia > Chitinophagales > Saprospiraceae > JAHDFB01. The sequence continues at coordinate 28,004 of CALSOU010000012.1, read as the reverse complement.
CTAGGAGAAAAAGACAAATATGAGCCAAGATGTAGAACATGCTTCGCAATGGGAAACATCCTAGATTTTCATTCAACTATGAAATAAAAAAGCCCCTTGCACTTCAAGGAGCTTGACTCTACTTACAATTCTCAGTTTGTAATTCTTTAGTGATAACTAGACAACGCTCATCACCTTGTTAGTTGAAGTACTTTTTCATTTCTTGGTAACAGACAGGCATTTACTAACTCATATATTCCCCAATTCACGCGCTTTACGAATTTTTCAGTGGTCACGAATTGTTTCACTTTTCGTGAAATATTGAGAATAATAAGACCATGCTTGTTTTCTTCAATTATTGCAATTTTATCCTTCATCTCACTCTCTTGTTTGGCGTAGAGTTAGAACGCCGAAATAAAATATTTTGTTTTACTAAAATTCATTTTTTGATTTTATTAACATTAAATCTTTTATGATCCTTGAACTTCTAGAATTCCTCTAGAAAAGTCAAATAAATTTTCTCATTTCTACTTGCTGAAATCACATTAAAAATCGGTGCAGAATAACTCTAAATGTTCCTTTGCTGCTACAACTTCCGCAAACATTCTTTCTGTAGTAATGTTATTATGTAACTAAAAATTATCTATGACGAGCTACATTGGCGCATTTCCCTTGAGTATGGTTTGCTTTCCTGGAGAAATACAACACTTGCATATCTTTGAGCCACGATACAAAGATCTTGTAGAAGACTTCCGTCTGAGCAATTCAGGTTTTGCACTTATTCCATTCATGAACGGCAAATCATTTCATTTAGGAACTGAAGTTATTATAGATTCCATCGAACGGACATACCCAGATGGCAAATACGACATTGCGATACGAGGTACGCAAGTTCTCAAAATTCACAGATTACAGAAAAAATTCACTGGGAAGTCATACCCTGGAGCAAAGGTCAGTCTTCACAAATGGATCATGAATTCGAGCTACGAAAAGTCTGTAACACTTAACACATTAGTTGCCGAACTTTACCAACTTCTAAACATCGACAATGCTAAAGTACCAAGCCCACAAGAATTTGAAATTTCAAAGGTTGTGCACAAAATTGGATTAAGCATTGAACAAGAATTACAATTGCTTGCCATAACAGCTGAAAGCGATCGTCAGTCATTTGTAATAGATCATCTTCTCAAGTTTATTCCTGAAGTTAAGAAAATGAAGGATCTCCAGTTGAAAGCCGCTTTGAATGGACACTTCAAGAATTTGGATCCATTAAATTTCTAACTAACGTTTCACTATTTCGATTAAGCTCATATACAATATATGTATACCAAATTCGATTCTTATTAAGGATAATAGCATAAATTCGCATTTCTAATCACTTCTATGAGAATCAAACCCTTCAAGGCATTGTTCCCAGACATGGACTTGGTGCCATCTGCAGATTCGTTTTTTGCTGTCATGAAATTCGAATTTCCGCAATACTTGAAAAATAGCTTCTTTAAGCTTACCAGCGAGCCTGGGTATTATATATACCAAATAAAGCAACGCGGACAAATATGCACAGGTATTGTTGCTAGCACATCCGTTAAGGATATCTATGATCATAAAATTCTCAAACATGAAAATACCATTGCAAAGAAAGAGCAACAAATGGTTGATCTAGCATTGCAGCGACATGCAATGATAAAACCAGTTCTTCTTGCTCATAAGCACAGTAAGAAGCTAGAAGCAATTTATACTGAGGTAAAAAGTGGCAAACTCTTTCTATCGATAAATTTTGAGGAAGAGGAAAGCGAACATAAACTTTGGATTGTTAAGAATAAGAACACAATCCAAAAGCTAAATGACATTTTCAAAGCAGATGTGCCAGTTGCTTATATAGCCGATGGTCATCATCGAGTATCGACAGGAATCTTGCTTAACGCAACAAGAAAAAACACACAGACACAATTTGGAGATATACTGAGTATCTATTTCAGCTTTAAAAATCTCCAAATCTATGATTACAACCGTGTTGTTTCCATTTTGAAAGAAATATCTTCGGTCAAACTAATGGCTAAACTTTCGAAACTATTCCATATTAAGTCGATCAAGAATATCCGTAAGCCAAAAGAAAAATACGAGATTACAATGATGATGGGAGAAGAGGCCTATACCCTAAAGTGGAAGAAGAAGTATATAACTGCAACTACAAGTGACGAAGTTATACTAGATGCTAGGTTATTAAATAAATTTGTTTTTGACAAGATCATGAAAATCAAGAACGTTCGAACAGACAATCGGATCAGATACATCGGAGGTGTTGAGGGAATCGAAGGTATCAAATCAAGAATGTTTAAAGATGACTACTCGGTCGCTTTTCTTCTGTTTCCAGTTTCTGAGAAGGAACTCAAACAAATTGCGGATAAAGGATACACATTACCTCCAAAAAGTACTTGGTTTGAACCAAGAATAAAGAATGCCATAATTTCTCAACTTTTCGAATAAATCCTCGATATGTATTTTCTAGCCGACTTCCTTTTTGATGGAAATCAAATAATAAGCAATGCATTTGTTGAAGTTGACACAGACGGTAGAATCTTAGCTGTAGGAAAAGTTGACGAACTAAAGGACAACACAATATCTTATCAAAAATTGGATGGTTTGCTTATGCCCGGCTTTGTAAACACCCATTGCCACCTTGAACTCTCGCATATGGAGAATAAAGTATCAACGGGTACCGGACTTCTTCCTTTCATTAAAGGAGTAATGAGTCTTCGAGAATCTGAAGACAAGGAAATTCTCAAGGCTATTCATGATCAAGATCAATATATGTGGGAGAATGGGATTCAAGCAGTCGGTGATATTTCAAATAAGACCGATACTATTGAAAAGAAGAAATCGAGTTCTATAATTTATCACAGCTTTATAGAAATGTTTGATTTACTGAGTCCTAAGTTAACTGAACGTGCATACGAACAATATCGACAGGTCTACGACAAATATCAAGCGGAGGAACTTCGATCTTCAGCAGTTCCACATGCACCATATACAGTGACTCAAGATCTCTTTCAGCAAATAAATAAGACGAATACCACAAAGACCACTATTAGTATTCATAACCAAGAAACAGAGGCTGAAGATCAACTATTTATTCTTGGCAAAGGAGCTTTCCTAACTTTCTATGAAGACCTGAACCTACCTTTGAATAATTTTCAAGCTACTTATGAATCGAGTATTCATTATATAATGAAACACATGGATCCAAAGCATCGATATATTTTCGTTCACAATACACAGACTACTGAGCATGATATTGCTGCCGCGCAAAACTGGAATGAAGATATATATTGGTGCACTTGTCCGAATGCCAACTTGTACATTGAAAATAGACTTCCAAACTACCAGTCATTTATTAATCAAAATGCTAAAATGACAATCGGTACAGATAGTCTGACAAGTAACTGGCAATTAAGCATATTGGAAGAAATGAAAACCATTCATAGATTCAACTCATATCTAGAAATTACAGAACTGCTGAAATGGGCTACTATCAATGGAGCAGAAGCGCTTGGATTACAAAATTCTCTAGGTAGTATTTCTGTTGGAAAAAATCCTGGTCTAGTTCTAGTAGAGAATTTCGAAATCGGAAATATTCAGAATTGCACTGCTATACGTCTTGCATAAGTTAGTATTCCACACCTTTTCTAATGAGTGTCTAATAGTATAAGGTAGACCAATCTTTTTGCTATTAAATTAAAGTGACTTCGGCTTTCGCCCAAAATTTACTCTTTCACAAATAAATTGGATTTTCTTTTGTGGCTAGCAATATGTTAGTTCATAAAGAAATAGTAGACTTGATAATAGCTCTATGGCTAGAAATAGCTCGCAAACCATCAATTCAAATAAAAAACAAAAAAACTTTTAATTTTTTTTGAATTTTCAAATAATTATGAATAATCCAGTACACATATGTTGATTCAACGCAGGTTATACGTTGTTTTGTTTATCTTATTTACCCATATTGATGAACGGAAAGTCATTTTGTTTAACTTTATCATACATTTTGTTTAACTTAGTGGAAGCAGACAAATTTAGAGCTATGTCAATATTAGAATTCAATACCCAGTTCAACAAACTAACTTCGCTTTTGCATTCTTTTGCTTACAACCTGACAAAGAATTCAGAAGATGCTTCTGACCTTTATCAAGATACAGCGCTCAGAGCACTAAGCAATAAAGATAAGTTCAGACCAGGCACAAATTTCAAAGCGTGGTCTTTCACTATCATGAAGAACATCTTTATCAATAACTATAGAAAGAAAGTTAAAAGAAATACAATTATTGATAGTACTGATAATATGTATTTCATCAACAGCGCTGTGAAAATTGAAAACGATGCTGAAGTAAACATCCTCATGAAAGAGCTTGGGTCTATGATTAGCTCTTTGGAAGATAGTTTGCGAATTCCTTTCCTAAAGCATTTTGCTGGATATAAGTACCAAGAAATTGCTGAAGAGCTTGATCTACCATTGGGAACAGTAAAAAGTAGAATCTTCTTTGCAAGAAAAGCACTCAAGAGTAAAATACAAGCTCAATATGGTGATGTAGATATGTTCAAGGTAAGACTTGCTTCATAATAATCACTAACAATTTTAGAGTAAAAGAGATTCTCGCTTTCACGAAAGTCTCTTTTTTGTTTACTGCATACTTTAAATGAAAGAAAACAACTCTCATCCTATATGACTCCTCATCGACCTCATCCATTAAACATTAATGAGAAACTTCTTAAGGCTCCTCTGTGCTGAAAAAATCAAAACTGCTAATGCGTCAGTAAATGGTAGGTATCTTTGAATAACACAATACAGACTTCCTGCTACATTTTATAATTTGCTCACAATAGCTTTGACCTACTAATCATGCACTATCAGAAGTGAAATTCAATTTTTTCAGTCTCTTAAGTCGAATTAGTATTGAATTACTGCGCTTTACTGAAAAATTTCAATGTTCAAACATTTTATTCAATATTTTTTGAATTTTATCTAAAATTTGCAATTTATTGATCTTCAACAAGATATAACAATTTTAGCGAATCCTTAAGTACTATTTAACACAATTTTAAGAACTCAAAAGAACTACTGTTTAACTATATTGTACATTTTGTTTAACTTTGAGTAAACAAATAAAGAGGATATGTCAATTCTAGAATTCAATACCCAATTTAACAAATTACATAAGTTATTGCACGCTTTTGCTTACAACTTAACAAAGAATTCAGAAGACGCTGCAGATCTTTATCAGGAAACTGCGCTACGTGCTCTAAGTAATAAAGACAAATTTAGACCAGGCACAAATTTCAAGGCGTGGTCCTTCACAATAATGAAGAATATATTTATCAACAATTACCGCAAAAAGGTAAAGCGTAATACTATTATCGATAATACAGATAATCAATTCTTTATCAATAGTGGAAGTACTGTTGAGAATGATGCTGAGACAAACATGCTAATGAAAGAGCTTCATGGTATGATTGATAAGTTAGAAGACAATCTTCGAACTCCTTTCTTAAAGCACTGTGAAGGTTTCAAATATCAAGAAATTGCTGACGAACTTGAATTACCACTTGGAACAGTAAAAAGTAGAATATTCTTTGCTAGAAAAGCAATTAAAGAGATGATTCATTTCCAATACGGTGATGTAGATATGTTCCAAACACGTCTTGCATCATAATAAAAACAATTTTCGAGTATAAGTCTCATGTATCGAAAAAGCGCTAATCTTGCTTAATGAACATAATAGGCACAAAAATTGTCGATTGGCACAAACAAATTGATAGGGATCTTCCGTGGAAACAAACGGATGATCCCTATTTTATTTGGCTATCAGAGATAATCCTTCAGCAAACCAGAGTTCAGCAGGGTTTGCCATATTATTTGAAATTCATCAAACAGTATCCAAGCGTGCACGATTTAGCTAATGCAAATCAGGAGGAAGTTTTTAAAACATGGGAAGGTTTAGGATATTATTCAAGGGCCCGCAATTTACATAAAACAGCCAAGTATATAAATGGAACACTCAATGGTAAGTTCCCAAACAACTATGACGACCTGTTGAAATTAAGTGGTATCGGACCATATACGGCTGCTGCAATTTCGAGTTTTGCTTTTGACGAAGATAGAGCCGTTCTCGACGGCAATGTGTTCAGAGTTCTTTCGAGGATTTACGACATTGATATAGATATCCTAAGTAGTAAAGGAAAAAAAGCCTTCGCCGAATTGGCAAACTCAACAATGGTACAAGGAAAGTCTGCAATCTACAACCAAGCAATCATGGACTTTGGTGCCCTCCAATGTGTACCAGCTAATCCTAACTGTATGTTTTGCCCCTTGCAGGCTAATTGCCTAGCATTTGCAAACGGCACAGTCTTGAAAAGACCAGTAAAAAAGAAATCAAGGCCAAAGAGGAATAGGTTCTTTCATTTTCTCATTACAGCCTCAGACGAGAATTCTGAATATGAGCCAAAAATCTTAATAGAAAGAAGGGAATCGAAAGATATTTGGCAAGGACTTTATCAATTCCCTCTGCTTGAAACTAACAATCACAAAGCTCCATCTCGGACAAGTTGGGAAGAGCTGATAGGACAGAAATTGGACCTGATCGAAACTTCTCATGAAGAATTTAAGCAAACGCTCAGTCATCAATATATTCATGCTTATTTCCATCGGGCATCTTTACAGACAACAGAAAATACTCTGCAAATTAACGATTCGTCAAGCTTGTATGAAGATAATTCCAAAATGTCAACTTTTCAATTCGCCACAGCAACGACCATTTCTAATTTCTCTTTCCCGAGAGTTATTCGAGAATATCTCAAGTGTACACTCTATAATTAATCATTAATTATGATACTACGCTGCTCACAGACACTCAGGGAAGCATTGACATGAGCCGTTAATACAAACTTGCAGTTATCAGTGCTGAACTTACTTACTCTGATTTTTAGAGTATTTCTGACATTTAGAACATAAATCAATATCAACAGTGAAGCTTCATCTTATTTTTGGAGAATCCAAAAATCTTAAGCAACTTTGTCAAAAAAAGATAATCATATGATCAACAAAGTCATTCTTATTGGAAACATAGGTCAAGATCCTGAAGTAAGACATCTAGAATCTGGCAGCACTGTTGCTACGTTTTCAGTCGCAACAAATGAAAATTACAAAGATAAATCAGGAGAATGGCAGACTATAACAGAATGGCACAATATAGTTGCTTGGAGAGCCCTTGCTGAAATGGTAGAGCGGTCTTATAAAAAAGGTATGCAAGTCTACGTAGAAGGGAAGTTGACCACACGAAAGTGGCAAGACAAGGATGGTAATGATCGCAGGACAACAGAAGTTGTAGCATACTCTTTAAGAATGCTGGGAGGAAGAGATGAAAGAAATAGTGCAAGTACTTCGAGTGTTGAGGCACCGTCTTCTTTTCCTACAACTACTAAACCGTCTGCAGAAAATACAGACAATTTCAACGACAACAAGGAGGAAGATGATCTTCCTTTTTAGTATTGTATAACTAACTAAAATTACGTGGACCCCGAGCCCTCAACCATCTTAGAACTATTCCCACAGTTGTTTTTCCTAGAGATAGGACTTGTAGGAATTACTACATCTTTAGTCATACTAATTTGCTTGCTTTTCTGCTCTGCCTTTATTTCAGGTAGCGAAATTGCATTCTTTTCTTTGAGTCCCATAGATAGCGAAAATCTCAAAGAAGAGAGTAGCCCAGCTTCGCAAAAAATACTGTTGTTACTAAAAAACCCTTCAAAACTACTGGCTACGATCTTGATTACAAACAATTTCGTTAACATTGGTATCGTGATTTTATCAGCCTTTGTTTTGGACTATTTTATTAGTGAAGAGGCTTTCATCGCGATCGGTGCTGGATTGGAAAACCTATTACCCGGCTTTCTAACTCCTGAGGTATATGCAACAGGAATAAGTTTTCTAATTAAAATTGTTGCTGTCACTTTTCTACTCGTTCTGTTTGGTGAAGTAGCACCAAAGATCTATGCAAGTTTAAATAATCTACGTTTTGCTAAGTTTATGGCACCTGCACTACATCTGCTTAATAGATTGTTTGGCCCGCTCAGTAACGTTCTCGTTGTTTGGGGTAACGGCTTAGAAACTAGACTTCTGAAGAATTCAAATACGAGCACAACAAAAGAAGATCTTGATCATGCAATTGAATTGACAGTTAGTCAGCATACTGAAGAAGAAAATGAAGCGGACATCCTGAGAGGTATACTCAAATTCTCCGACCTTTCTGTAAAGCAAATTATGTGCCCTAGATTAGATATTGTTGGATTCGAAAAATCACAGAGCTACCACGACCTCTTGTCACTTATACGCGAATCTGGATATTCTAGGATTCCTATTTACGAAGAAAGCATGGATACTGTTTTGGGTATTCTGTATGTCAAAGATCTGATTAGTTACATTTCTGAAGATGAAGAGTTCGCGTGGTTACGCCTTATAAGGAACAAACTGATGTTTGTGCCCGAAACAAAAAAAGTCAATGAACTCCTTAAAGACTTCCAGAGAGAACGTGTTCACATGGCAATCGTGGTTGATGAATATGGCGGAGTATCTGGGCTAGTAACTCTAGAAGATGTTATGGAGGAGGTTATCGGTGATATTAAGGATGAGTTTGATGAAGATGAAGAGTTAGAATATGTCAAAATTGATGAGCACAACTATATTTTCGAAGGCAAAACAAACCTGACAGATGTAGCACGTATTATAGATATTGATTCAACAATATTTGATAAGGTGAAAGGTGATTCTGACAGTTTAGCTGGTCTGATTCTTGAGATATTAGGTTTCATCCCGAAAATAGACCGAGAAGTTGTCATTTCAAATATTAAACTGAAAGTTGTATCCGTTAATAAAAAGAGAATTGAGAAAGTCAATTTAACAATTCAGAAATAATGGCAATTAGATATCTACTTTTATCAGCAGTTTTTACGATGCTTTCACTCGGGTCTTGTCAGCAAGAAAAGGTATACATTCCTAAACCAAGGATGTATCCAAAAGTAGACTACCCTGTGCGCGATTATCAAGCTTTTGATGAAGAGTACTGCAAAATGACTTTTGAATATCCTACATATGCTAAAGTAGAACAAGATCGATATTTTTTTGATGAAAACCCGATAGATCCGTGCTGGTTTAACATACAATTTCCAAGCTTAAACGGCACCTTATTTTGCTCGTATATCCCTATTGATAATAGGACTCACTATGACAAACTAATCAACGAGTCTTTCAAACTAGTAGAAGAGCATAACCGTAAAGCTAACTATCGCCAAGAAGAATACATCAGCAATTCAAATGGAGTTGGTGGTCTATACTTTTCTCTGGGAGGAGATGTTGCAACTAACATGCAGTTCGTTTTGACAGATACAACAGATCACTTTTTCAGAGCAAGCCTTTATTTCAATTCAAAAGTGGCACCTGACAGCATACGTCCTATCTATCAATTTGTAAAAGAAGATGTCGATCGGATGATTGAAACTTTTGATTGGAACAAATAATATTAAGCCAGTTTTGAAATTGTCACAGCGATTGCTTGCCTCTCCCCATCTTTTGGGCATCAGCCCAACTATTATTTCTGGGCTCTAAAGATAAAGAAGATCGCTACCAAGGCAAACACTACATTTGGAATCCACATGCCAACTTCAGGCGACACGAGATTACCTTGTGCAAAAGTTGCGCTGAATTTTTGCATCATCACAAATAGCGCCCCAGTCACAATTCCTATAGCAAGGTTCATTCCCATTCCTCCGCGATTTTTGCGCGAAGCAACACTTACCCCAAGCATAGTTAGAATGAAAATTGAAAAAGGATCAGCGGTTCTACGCTGAATTTCAGTAATATGTTTTATCGAATCACTTACACCTCTACTTCGCTCATATTCAACAAATTGGCGAAGTTCTGGAGTTGTCATCATTTCCATTTCATTGGTATATCGAATGAAGTCTTCAGGCGTAAAAGGAAAAATCGTATCCTTTTTCGATTTATACATTTGAAACGTTTCTTCTTCTTCATTAAACTGCCTCAACGTATATCCATCAAGTGTCCAAACATTTGGTGGCTCTTTGTACTCAAGTTTATCGGACTTTAGCAATTCAACTAGTTTACCGTCCCGAAATTTTTCAATCCGAAAACCCTGCATCGTTGTATCTCGTAGTCGAAAATATCGAACATATGCCTTTGAACCTGAACCCAAGAAGAAGTGTACATTATCAACATTTACTTGTTTGTTTCCTCTCGAAATATATTTGTTTTCAAAAGCATTTTTTATTGCAGTAGACTTTGGAATTACAAAATTACCACCAACCCATAGCAACGAGCCAATGATAAAAGCTCCCATCAGATATGGAAGTAAAAGTCTATTGTAAGATACTCCAGCATTTAGAATGGATAGTATTTCATTGTTTTTAGCCATCCGTGCAGTAAAAAATATCACTGCAATTAGAACAAATACTGGTGCTAGCAAACCTACAATCCAAGGAATAAAGTTTAGATAGTAATCAAAAACAATCTCTTTAAATGGCGCATTAGCTTGCATTAATCTCGAAACCTTCTCACTCAGGTCAATAGCGATCGACACAATTGAAATCAAAGCCACGGTAAAAACAAAAGTGGTCAGGAACTTCTTTATGATGTAAATATCGATCTTCTTCATCTATAGTCTTCGGTCCAGTTTTGACATCATTTCATCTTTCCAAGTTGAAAAAGTACCTTCTAAAATCTTTTCTCTCGCAGTATTTACTAGCCATAAATAGAAGGTAAGATTATGAGTTGTAGCGATCTGAGCGCCCACTACTTCCTTTACCCGTAACAAATGACGTAGATACGCCTTGGAATGTTGCCTACTTAAAGAACAATTAATATTTGGATCGATTGGACTGAAATCTTTAGCCCACTTTGCATTCTTAATATTGATAATCCCCTCACTGGTGTAAAGTAAACCATGTCGCGCATTTCGCGATGGTAAAACACAATCAAACATATCTATTCCCAATGCTATACTTTCTAGCAAATTGGCAGGGGTTCCCACTCCCATCAGATATCTAGGACGATCCTCGGGTAGTATTTCTGTGATAATTGAAGTCATATGATACAAATCCTCCGCAGGTTCTCCTACAGATAAGCCACCAATGGCGTTGATTTCACAATTGTGACTTGCGATCTTTTCGGCAGATTGCTTTCGCAATTCAGGGTAAACACTACCTTGTACTATCGGAGCAAATGTCTGCTTGTGTCCATATAAATCCTCAGTCTGATTGAAATGATCTACACAACGTTTGAGCCAACGATGCGTTAAATGCATAGACTTCTTAGCATAATTAAACTCACAAGGATATGGAGTGCATTCATCAAATGCCATAATTATATCTGCACCTATAATTCTTTGAACATCAACGGCGTATTCAGGAGTGAAAAACTTCTTTGAGCCGTCAATATGAGAAGCAAACTGTACTCCCTTCTCAGTAATTTTACGTCGATGTGATAGCGAGTAAACTTGATATCCACCGCTATCAGTCAAGAGCGGCAAGTCCCAATTCATAAACTTGTGCAATCCTCCTGCCGCGGCCATTACTTCCATTCCAGGTCTGAGATATAGATGATAAGTGTTTCCTAGTATAATCTGTGCTTTAACTTCCTCTTTCAATGCATCTTGATGCACAGCCTTTACAGTGGCTTGAGTACCCACTGGCATAAATATCGGAGTCTGAATAGCGCCGTGATCGGTCTCTATTGTACCTGCTCTTGCGCGACTCTTCTCATCTGTTTTTTCTAAAGTAAAATCCATAGGGCAAATATAAACTTTCGTTTGAGAGATCGCACTTTAACTACGATACAGGAAAATTAATTACAAAAACATATGTTGAATATTTTTATATATGAAATATTACTATATTTGCTCAAATTACCTTTGCAAGTGAAAATCCAACTATCATTAATTCTACTATTCTTCGGGTTCTTATCAATAGCTCAGAATACCGCCGATTACAATCTCCATGAAAAAAATGGAAAAGTGTATTTAGCAGCTACGATAACTCTAGAAGAAGTGCAAAACATTATTTCTGACGAGGAATACTGTGCATCAGGTGTTTCAACGAGTTTCTGTCTAAGAAACTATCTCTCGGAAAAGCTTGATGTTTCAGTGAATGGAGGAGACAAAATCGACTTTACCATTGATGCCTCGTTAGAAAATGCGATTTTTCATCAAATCAACTTAAGTTCTGAGCAATCAGGTCCAGTTACTTCTTTTACAATCACTAACAATGCGTTTGTTGATGAAATTGAAGGGTATAAGATCAAAGTATCAGGAACACTAGGGAACAATACGACAAAAACTGTTCTTGATGCAAATAATCGAATAGTAACAATACAATAGGAAATAATTCACATTCTCTACCAGTTTAGCTCAGCTGTACATAAACTAGATACTTAGTTTCAAAGAATTCTTCTTTAAAATATCCGTTCAAAGGATAGTGTTCCATATACTTTCGTATATCCTTCTTCTCCTCCTTAAATGAGCCTCCTTTCAAAGCTATCAGTCCATTTGGAGTAGCATTCTTTTGGTTTCTATGTATTAGCCTTTCCGACCATGGTATAAGTTTCTCTAGCCTTGCGACGGCACGTGTGACAACGAAATCATATTGTTGCTTATTCTCCTCCGCCCTCAATTGTTGAGCCTTAATATTGCTCAATCCAAGCTCATTAATAATTGTTTGCACAACCTTTATTTTCTTTGCTATACCATCAATCGCGTGGAACTGAACTTCAGGAAAAAGTATCGCTAGTGGGATAGTAGGAAAGCCACCTCCAGTTCCCAAATCTAATACTGTTGTGCCAGCTCTAAAATCTATAAATTTGGCTATTGCCAAAGAATGTAAAATGTGACGAATTTCGAGATTGTCAATGTCTTTCCTAGAAATGACATTAATCTTTTCATTCCAATGACTGTAAAGCCCATGTAATTGATTCAAAGCGTCTAACTGATCATCCGTTAGATCTTTAAAGTAGCTTTTAATTATTTCCATCTTATATTCTTGCTGAATAATGTATAAGCCGCTAAGATAGTAAGATGCAGTCCATATAGCAATACTAGTAGAGGTATGAATACAATCAAATCTCTTTCTTCCAATTTTCTGATAAATGATATATGAACAACATATTGAATTACTACAAAAACAAGAGTACAAGTAATCGCAATTGATGCTGGCAACATGCACCAAATACCAACTAGTAGGAAAGGCCAAAGGATCTTAACTCCAGCGTCGATAGCTAATGCTATCTGATGATACAACTTATAATAAACAGATGTTGAAATCTGTCTTCGTTTCTGGTTGATGTAAGCTCGATATGAGTTTTCCGCAGCACTATAAACAAAAGACCTTGTATCGATTACACTATCCACAGTAGATTCACCTGCAGCTGCCTTAATAAAGAGATCATCATCTCCCGATATTAGATTCGATCCCGTTACTTTTGATGAGATATCCCTATGAACGTCTCTTTTTACCGCCATATTTCGACCTACTCCCATGTAAGGTTTTTTCTTTTGATTCCAACCAAAATACTGCGTAGCAATCCACATACATTCAAACCTGATCAAACGGTTTAGTAGTGACTGCTCTTTGAAGAAAGGCCCGTATCCAATCACAATATCTGATTTCTCTAATTTCTTTGCCATGATTAAGGCCCAATCAACAGTTGCAGGTCGACAATCAGCATCTAGCAGAATCACATAATTACTCGTATGCTCCATTCCATAATTGATTGCCGCCTTTTTTCCCGATACTCCATCAGGCAAATCAAGTGAAAGTATTTTCTTTGGGAATTTTGCTTCAAGTTCACCTGAGAGGGCAGCAGTTCCATCTTCAGAATGGTCATTTACAAAAATGATTCTTACTGAACTTGATTCTTGAAAAATACTTTGTTTAAGGAGGGATTTGACTACTAATTCGACATTATTAATCTCATCCTTGATGGCAATCAAAAAATCAAGTTCTAAATCATTCACATTTTCTGCATCAAACGTATTCTTATGTTTTAGAAAAGCTCTTACGATAAAAAGGAAATAGCTAATCTGCAACAAACAAAGCAAAGAGAAAAAACTTAGAAAAATATTTACGTTGAGCATGAATGCCAAAGATTAGCCTATTGAGTTTATGATTGGCTAAAGATAAAAAGATTGGCAAACTATATGACTGTGACAAAAAGTATACGTTCGTCATGTCAAGGTTTGAAAATCATAGAAATATGCTCTAGTTTGTGTTAAATTTGTAAAATCGCAATGAATTTTTAAGACAGCTCAAAACTCTGAAAGAGGTTAAATAGAATTTGTCAAAAAAATTAAAAATACCATCGCAATGAAAAACTTCTTGTTTTCTATTTTCTGCTTTATGTTCTGCCTATCTTCAGCAATGGCGCAGTACACTGACGGTAGTATAGTCATGTACGGAAACGAGTGGATTGACATTTCCCAAAAGTATTACAAGTTCAAGATTGCAGAAGATGGAGTGTATCATATCACGAAATCAGAATTAGAAGCCGAGAGCCACTATAGAAAGTGCCAAACTTACTGTCATCACAATCATATTTCCAAAGGTCTTGAATGTCTTGTCTTTGTTATCCTCTCCCAAAGAACGACTTATCAACGATGCCTCTCCAACTCCAACCGACATCCCTAATGAACCAATAAGGAAACTTACAGGCATTACCACTGTTATTGCAGCGATACCGTTTGCTCCAACATATGTTCCTACGTAAATAGTATCAACGATTGTGTACACAGACATGATGAGTATAGTATACCAATCGAAGCTGGGATTGCCTGCTGGGCCAAAAGTCCTCCTAGAGGCTTTGTCCCAAAATCATCAGATTTACTGCGAGATTGCGAGATAGTTAATTGACTTAATATGATTAAATACGATCCCGAATAGACCCTATAGTTAACTCCAAATCATAGCTTTTTGTTCTAATATCTTTATTAAGCCTCTTCTTGTGTAAAAGACCAATGGGAAAATTCTTGTTTAGTCCATTCCGCCTAAGAGTTGCAATAGCTTATCTTTGCGGTCAATTAAATTACTATGTCCAAACTTATTGAAGAAATCAACAAGCGTAAAACTTTCGGCATTGTATCTCACCCAGATGCTGGAAAGACTACCTTGACTGAGAAACTACTACTTTTCGGAGGTGCGATTCAAGAAGCTGGTGCTGTGAAATCGAACAAGATTAAAAAGCACGCTACTTCTGACTTTATGGAAATCGAGAAACAGAGAGGAATCTCCGTTGCTACTTCTGTTATGGCTTTTGAATATCGCGACAAGCAAATTAACATTCTAGACACTCCTGGTCACAAGGATTTTGCAGAAGATACTTATAGGACTTTAACTGCAGTTGACAGTGCAATCGTTGTAATTGACGTAGCGAAGGGTGTGGAGATGCAAACCGAAAATCTAGTCGGTGTGTGCAGAATGCGAAAAGCGCCAATGATCGTTTTTATCAATAAACTTGACCGAGAAGGAAGAGACGCGTTTGATTTGCTAGATGAGGTAGAAGAAAAACTAAAGTTAAAAGTCGTGCCACTTAGCTGGCCTGTGGGCATGGGAGCAACCTTTCAAGGTGTTTACAACTTGTATGAAAAGAAGTTGAATTTGTTTCGCCCTCATAGCAAACAAGGTGAAGACGAAGTGACAAGTATTGAAGATCTAAATGATGAACTTCTTGACGAGTTGGTTGGAAAGAAGGCTGCTGATGAGCTTAGAGACGATGTTGAGATTCTGACCGAAGTATATCCAGACTTTAACCCTGAAAGCTATCAGTCTGGAGAGGAATCTCCAGTTTTCTTTGGTTCCGCAGTAAATAATTTTGGTGTTAAAGAAATGCTTGATTGCTTTGTGGAAATAGCACCAAGCCCATTATCTCGTTTAACAGAAGAACGAGAGGTCTTTCCCACTGAAGATAAATTCACTGGATTTGTATTTAAGATCCACGCTAATATGGATCCTAAACATCGCGATCGTATAGCATTTTTGCGAATTTGTAGTGGAGAATTCAAAAGAAACACTAACTATTACCATGTTCAACAAGAAAAGAAAATGAAGTTTTCCAACCCTACTGCTTTTATGGCAAGTAAAAAAGAGATTGTTGACGAGGCATACCCTGGAGATATTGTAGGCCTGTACGATTCTGGTAATTTCAAGATCGGCGATACACTTACTGAAGGTGAGATACTTCACTTCAAAGGTATTCCTAGCTTTTCTCCTGAACAGTTCCGATATGTCGATAATGCTGATCCAATGAAGGCTAAACAACTAGCTAAAGGATTGGATCAATTGATGGATGAAGGTGTAGCACAGCTATTTACAAGACAAGATAATGGAAGAAAAATTATTGGTACAGTGGGAGCTCTTCAATTTGAAGTTATTCAATATAGATTATTGAATGAATATAGTGCTAAGTGCAGTTACGAACCAATGAATTTGTATAAAGCGTGCTGGATAAGTTGGAAAGATGATAAAGAACTCGATGCATTTTTAAGACGTAGACACAAAGATATTGCGAAGGACAAGGATGGGAATTATGTATACCTTGCTGAATCGGGTTGGGGTCTGAAGACTGTCCAAGAAAACCATCCGGAAATTGAATTTCACTTTCAAAGCGACTACTAGAAATACTTTTTTACAGTCCGATCGATGTTAATCTGCCAAAGGCATTTGGCTAACTACATCACGGGCAAATAAAATCTTAGGTTGCCAATACTCAGAGTTTTGGATATCCTGTTGAACAACTCCTCTGCTTGAGGTGCAATGGATAACCACTAATTGATTTTTAGACTTCTTTGCTACTAGTGCAACATGAGAAATTCTTTTGCCTTTTCCAAAGAAAATTAGATCTCCCACTTTGGCACTCCTGACTGGTATTTTCTTACCCAATGTTGCTTGATAATTACTATTTCCTTCAACGGCTAATCCTTGATTGGAATAAACATGACTTACAAACCCTGAGCAATCGAAACCAGATTTATTTTTACCTCCATATATGTAAGGGGTCCCTTGTAGTGAATTTGCATATGCTATAAGTGATTTCCTTACTGTAATCTCAGAATTTGACATTAATGCAAAGGAATGTTCAATCTTCCTCGTCGATACATCACCTGAAACTCTCTTACTCTGATCTTTAGGCACTTTCACAACTGAGCTATGTGATCTAGATGCTGATTCATGAGACCTATTTTTTGTGTAATCCTGAGAAGATCTACCTGCCATTTTATAAGATCTATAGGGGCTCCTACAAGAACTCAAGAAAATCAAGCACAAAAAAAACAGTTGAAGCAGCGTTTTAGTCGAGATATCGTTCATAGTACTAAGTAATATAACTATCATTTAGAGATAAGTTAAATAACTTGTTTAATTTGTACGTTTAGAAAAATGGTTTTGCTTGCGGTGAAACCATTTTTTTGCCCGGTACTGAATACAAAATACTTGTTACTTACACTTTTTGAAGTGTTTACATCTGGTGCAAATATAATGCCATACTCAGAGACGCTTAATTTCACGTTTCCTTTTTTTTCCTTCGAGTCAGTATCTATTTACGTTGATTTATCTCAATTATGATATTGTTACGTTGAGCTTAGTTTTCTTCTGCTGTAACTCGTCTATCTATAAGAAACGGTAGCTTTTTTCTATATTCTTTCATGCCTGAAATATCAATCTTCTGAACAAACACTCCAGATTGATTCTGTGACCCAAGCAAAGTTTTTCCATCGTAAGAATAAATAGCTGAACTGCCATTATAACTCAATCCATTGCCATCTCTGCCTACCCGATTTACCCCTAAAACAAAGCACTGGTTTTCAATTGCTCTTGCCTTAAGGAGCGAATCCCAGTGATCAATCCTACTTTCCGGCCAATTTGCAACATAGATTATTAAGTCCAATTCACCCCTATGTAGTGAAATTGAAGGAAAACGAAGATCATAACAGATAAGCGGTCGGAGTACCAAACCGCTTGAATGCTTAATAGATCTGATTCTATTTCCAGCATTGTATGCTTCATGCTCACCAGAAAGAGAGAAAAGATGAATCTTATCATAAGTTTCAAGTTGATTGCTATCTACATAGACAAACCTATTTACGAAAGTACCTTTATCTAGTCGAACACTAGTACTACCGCCAACAGCGCATTTATAGGTCCTTGCAACTTGCTCCATCCATCCAATGGTCTTCTCTACTTCTCTTCCCTCCATTTCATCAGGATTCATACAGAATCCCGTATCAAACATCTCTGGGAGTATCAGTAAATCCCAAGATTCATTTGAAGATTCAAGCATTTCCTCCAGAATTTTCATGTTCTTTTCAGGGTTTTGCCAGACTATGTCATATTGTAACCAAGCAATTTTCATATATCTCTAATTTATCAGATTTATACATTTACTGCCAAAAGTGCAAAAAAAAAGCCTTGACGAAAAATCGTCAAGGCTTCACATATACTTTTTCTGTAAATTTTAAGCAACTGGTGCCTCTTCCTCAACAGCGGTCTCCTCTTCCTCTGCAGCAGCTGAAGCAGAACGAAGTGCTCTTGGAGTTTCAACCATCACAACTGGAGTAGCAGCAGGATTCATGACAATCATATCATCAGTCACCTCTACGTCTCTTACTCTAGCAGACTGCCCTAATTCAAGACTGGTAACGTCTACATAAAGTCTATCAACTAAATTTTCAGGAGTTACTTTAACTCTGATTTTTCTTAATTGCTGTAGAAGTTTTCCTCCAAGTTTTACACCTTCAGAAATGCCTTTTGAAGATAATGGAATATCTACCTTTACAGCCACACCTGGAGTCAATTGCAAGAAATCAACATGCAATACATTTCCCATTACAGGATGAAATTGAATATCCTTAATGATTGCAGATTTACTTTTACCGTCAAGTACTAAGTCAACTGTCTTAAAGTCAGGCGTGTAAATAAGCGACTTTAACTGCTTAGGATCAGTTGTAAAGTGCTCAGTTCCTTCTTGACCATATATTACACATGGCACTAATCCAGCATTTCGAGCTTCTTTAGCTGATTTAGATCCCATAACTGTGCGGGAGGTGCCTACTACTTGTACTTTTTCCATAACATTATTTCTTAACCCAATAGGGATTTTTTCAAAATGGACTGCAAAGATAGATTTATTATTTGAAATGGAAAAGATGCTTTTGCTAATTTATTCCATTTTTAGCAAATACATATTAATCCACAAACAGCGCAGCTATTGATTTGTATTCGTGCGTGTTGCGTATCGCTCTTGCGAAGAGCTTTGAACAAGACAATACTGTGATTTTCTTTAGTGATTTTTTTAGAGGAATGGTGTCTGAAACTATGAGCTCAGTTAGTTGAGAATTCTCTATATTTTCGTACGCTTTACCTGATAATACTGGATGCGTGCACAAAGCAGAAACAGACTTCGCTCCTTTTGCAACAAGAGCTTCAGCTGCTTTACACAACGTACCAGCAGTATCGCAAATATCATCAACCATGATCACATCTTTTCCCTTTACTTCACCGATTACCGTAATATTTGCCACTTCGTTCGCAATTCTTCGCTCTTTATCACAGATTACCAAATCCCTTTCGAAGTACTTTGCAAAATTTCGAGCTCTTTTTACACCCCCAACATCTGGTGATGCGAAAATTACGTTATCCAAATTACGGTCTTTCAAAAAAGGAATGAAAATCGCCTCACTTTTTAGGTGATCAACTGGAATATCAAAAAATCCTTGGATCTGATCAGCATGAAAGTCCATGGTCATGATGCGATTTGCTCCTGCTGCCTGTATTAAATCTGCAATCAACTTAGCTGAAATTGGCACTCTTGGCTTGTCCTTTCGATCTTGTCTCGCATATCCAAAATATGGAATAACGGCAGTAATATAACCCGCTGATGCTCGTTTTGCTGAATCAATCATCAATAGCATTTCAAGCAAATTATCTGCTGGCGCAAAAGTTGATTGAATAAAAAATACATAGCTTCCGCGCACAGACTCATTGATAATCGTCTGCATTTCCCCATCACTAAATTTCTTGACCTCTATAGATCCAAGTTCATCACCATAATGATCGCTAATTTGAGTTGCTAAGTATTTAGACTTTGATCCAGAGAACAATTTTACATCAAGCATCTTCGAGGTTTTTACAGCTGTCAAATTGGGCTTTAGCCCAAAAATTCACAAATATAAGATATGTAAACATAAACCTAGATTGCGCAGCATTATTTTACACCTCGTACCAATGTTTATCAGGGCGGCCAGAAGGATAACCGTTGGCTTTACGGCAACTTTTTCGTTCTCAAGTAAAATCCCAGCAAGTCATCGTACAGTCTTGATGTTCTGCAGAATGCACGGCCAATCGAAATTGATCTGTTACTTTCAACTGATAAATAAATTTGATTGTGATTCTATGCGTGTAGCTCTTAAGATATTCTTATAAGATCAAAAGTAGAAAAAATCGTGCCAGATGGCTCTTGGAGTATTTAACGATTGATGAACGTTTTAGTCATAATATCTATCATGAACTCAATGAAATTCTTTAGTCCTTTTTATCATTCTTAAAATCTCCATTTTTCCAAGCCTCGATAAACTGTTTCCATGCTAGCGGATCAAAAATTCGTTGCGGTTTAAATTGTCCTTCATACCGGAAATCTGCGGCTTGCTGTGCAATGACCATACGACCTACTTCAGTTCCGTCGACTTGCATATTTTGTCTCAGTTCAGCAAGTAACTCAGGAGACATGTTTTCTTTCGCCGCTTCTCGTTGAACGTCGGATACGTCAAGCGCTAAGAACTCGATTTCAAAATGCTTTCTACTAGGCCATGGAAAGATAACTGTTTCAGGAAGAAGTAAGGTGTCTTCGCTCATAATCTGTACTATCGAGTAGAGATTGCTATGTAGAGTGTCGGGTATAGTATATTCAACAGTCTTATATCCCAATCGAGAAAGAGTTACTACTTCTCCTTGCAAGGCTGCAAAAGAAAAGAAGCCATTTAAATCAGACGAGGCTCCTCTTGTTGAGCCCTTTATAGCAACATTAGTATATGGTAAAGGTATAATTCGGTTATCTTCATCTGCAGTTACTACAATTCCAGAAAACTGGATGACTATATTACTATCGATTGGCATTTGAGCATATGCTCTATTGGCGAATCCAACTGTCAACAAGAAAAAGCAAATGCCCAATATCTTACTCATACCGCTAATTTATGATTCAACGTCACGAAGTTAAACATGTTTAGATTCAATCTCAATATTTAACCATACATTAACGACCAAGTAACTACGAATAATTTCGAGAACCCAAAAGACTAAGATAATCTATCCAAGAGCTATCCTTAAGACTTCATCCATTCTATCAACATAATGAAAGCTCATCCCTATTATGTAAGCCTCGGTAATTTTATCGACATGCTTCTTATTTGCTTTGCATAAAATAACCTCTTTGATTCCAGCCCTTTTAGCTGCTAGGATTTTCTCCTTTATACCACCGACAGGAAGAACTTTACCCCTTAAGGTAATTTCTCCAGTCATTGCTAGATGAGATTTAAGAGGGACTTTCGTCAAAAGTGAAGTAAGAGCAGACAACATGGTAATACCGGCACTAGGACCATCTTTTGGGATCGCTCCTTGAGGGACGTGAATATGGATATCTGTCTTTTTCACAACTCCGATATCTATACCTAATGACTCGGCATTTGCCTTAATATATGAAAGTGCCGTTGTTGCCGATTCTTTCATGACATCTCCAAGATTACCTGTTAATGTAAGCTTTCCGGATCCTTGATTAGAACTCGTTTCAATAAAGAGAATATCTCCTCCAACTTGTGTCCAAGCTAAACCAACTGCAACACCTGGCACTTTTTGAACATCATACATATCATTGTCATAAATTGTAGGTCCTAAATATGTTTCAACGTCCTCCTTTGTAACCGACACATTATAGTCTTCTTCAAATGCCTTTCGTTTTGCGACCGATCGCATAACACCCGCAATTTTCCGACTTAGATTTCGCACACCACTCTCTTTTGTGTAGTTCTGTATTATGTGCTTTAGTATCTTGGGGTTGATTTTGACATCTGACCTTTCTAAGCCATGCGCATCTTTCTCTTTAACAACTAAGTGCTGTTTTGCAATTTGTACTTTTTCTTCAACGCTATAACCGTCGATTTGAATGATTTCCATTCGATCTCGCAGAGGAGCTTGAATTGTACTCAATGAATTTGCTGTCGCAATAAAAAGCACCTTACTCAAATCGTATTCTTGCTCTAGATAATTATCGTAGAAACTATCATTTTGCTCTGGATCAAGTACCTCTAACAATGCAGATGAAGGGTCACCCCTGTGGCTATTTCCAATCTTATCTATCTCATCTAAGATGAAGACTGGATTTGATGATTTCGCTTTCTTAAGGGACTGAATGATTCTTCCTGGCATTGCACCAATGTAAGTCTTTCTATGTCCTCTAATTTCACTTTCATCGTGCAATCCACCTAGAGAAACTCTCACAAAATTTCGTTTCAAAGCCATAGAAATCGATTTACCAAGACTCGTCTTACCAACACCTGGAGGACCAACTAGGCAGATGATTGGTGCTTTCATATTTCCCTTTAACTTTAGAACAGCTAAATGCTCTAAAATCCGCTTCTTAACTTCCTCTAAGCCATAGTGATCCTTGTCAAGAACTCGCTCAACCTTTTTAAGGTTGAAATTATCTTCCGTGCAAACTCCCCATGGCAAATCCAACATCAGTTCTAGATAATTCAAAAGCACACTGTATTCGGCAACCTGTGGGTTTGTCCTTCGTGCTCTCTTGAGCTCTTTATCAAAAGCTATAGCAATCTTTTCAGGCCATTTCATTTTTTTTGCCCGCTTTTCTAGATTGTTTAATTCTTCTTGACTTGGATTCTGTCCTAATTCCTCCTGAATTGTTTTCAATTGTTGATTCAGAAGAAAGTCTCGTTGCTGCTTATTGATATCACCTTGTACTTTGTTCTCAATTTGATTTTTCAATTGCAACACTTGCAGCTCTGCGTTTAAGTGATCCAAAATAGCTTTGGCCTTATCTGTGGGCTGATAAATTTCAAGAATTATTTGCTTTTGCTCCACGTTGATATTCATATTGCCAGCGATAAAATCAAACAAGAAATTATCGTTGTTTACGTTGTCAAGCATCATTACCGCTTCTTTGGGAAGATGCGGAGAGAGATCGATTATTTTCCTTGCCTTTTCTCGAATAGTCTTGCTAAGTGCTTCTAGCTCAATGGGATTTGAAACCTGTTCTTGTTGGATTTTACTAACAACCCCCTCCAAATACGGCTCCTCGTTCATAATTGAGTCTAATTCAAACTTTCCAATTCCTTTCAAAATCACTGTAAGAGATCCGTCAGGCATTTTAATTTGTTTCACTATCTGCGCATACGTACCCACTTTATAAAGATCTTTACTTGCAGGTTCTTCGATTTTTTGATCCTTTTGAGATAAAACTCCTAAAATCTTATCTTTCTTAGCGGCAGCCTTTATTGCTCGGACTGACGCTTCTCGCCCAACAGTTATCGGAATAATGTTCTGGGGGAACAAAACTGTATTTCTTAACGCTACCAGAGGTAACTGAGGGTCAAGATCATCAATTAAGCCCTCACTCTCATCGTTATCATCTGGAATATTGATCATGGGTATAAAGTCTTGATCATTACTTTCGTCAAATAGTACTTTATCTTTCTTTCTCATATTTATTCTTGTGTAGAGAGGCAAAAATCCTCACGTATCATTAACTATTCAAATAGCGTACCACCGACTAATCGACTACAATTTCACGTCAAAATGTAAGAGTATCTAGAATCTAGCCGACAAAGTGTCATGATTGATTGATCGCTGACAGATCAAAACAAGTAACTACAACTAACTATAATGGAGAAAATAATTATGTTTTTCGTACTATGGGATAAGCTCCTCAACTTCTTCGTCCATATCAATAACCTCCTTTTCGCGAATTACATCTTCCTCGACTTTTAGGTTATTGATTATAAATTTCTGCCGTTCTGGTGTATTCTTACCCATGTAGTAGCTTAGTACTTCATCGATCTTTGCGCCTTCCGGCAAAAAGACTGGTTCTAGCTGTATGTTCTCACCTATAAAATCTTCAAATTCATTTGGTGAAATCTCTCCCAATCCTTTAAATCTAGTTATTTCAGGCTTACCTCTTAATTTCTGAATTGCTTCTTGCTTTTCATTTTCAGAATAACAATAAAAAGTTTTCTTCTTATCTCTTACTCTAAACAAAGGTGTTGCAAGGATATATAGATGACCATGCTTTACTAGGTCCGGAAAGAACTGTAAGAAGAAGGTAAGTAGTAGTAGCCGAATATGCATTCCGTCAACATCGGCATCTGTTGCAATAACAACTCTATTGAATCTCAGAAATTCGATACCATCTTCAATGTTGAGCGCGTGTTGCAAAAGATTCAATTCTTCATTCTCGTAGACTATTTTCTTTGTCAATCCGAAGCAATTAAGTGGTTTGCCACGCAAACTAAAAACTGCTTGGGTCTGAACATTTCGAGCCTTGGTAATCGATCCTGAAGCAGAATCTCCCTCTGTTATGAAAATGGTAGTATTAAGAATATCTTCCTCATTCTTTTTCTTCTTGTCATCAAGATGCAAACGGCAGTCCCTTAATTTCTTATTGTGGAGGTTTGCCTTCTTAGCTCTCTGATTTGCTAACTTTTTGATTCCAGCAATATCCTTTCGCTCTCTTTCACTTTGTTGTATTCGCTTTAGAAGTGCTTCAGCAACATTTGGGTTTTTGTGTAAATGATTACTAAGCTTTTCACGTACATACTCACTTACAAAAGTTCGCACTGTGGGACTCTTCGGCCCCATATTAATTGAGCCTAACTTAGTTTTGGTTTGAGACTCAAAAACAGGTTCTTCTACTCGAACACTTACAGCACCTATTATACTTGAAAGAATGTCTTTTGTTTCAAAACTTTTATTGTAAAATTCTCTAGCTCCTTTAACGATTCCTTCGCGAAATGCTGCTAGGTGCGTTCCACCGTGTGTTGTATTCTGACCATTGACAAATGAATAATACTCTTCTCCATATTGATTACCATGAGTGATTGCAAATTCGATATCTTCATCCATCTTATGAATGATATCATATCTGATCTCTTCAGGATTAGTCTTACGCTCGAGAAGGTCCAGCAATCCATTCTTACTATAGAATGTTTTTCCATTGAATTTTATTCTTAAACCCGCATTCAAATAAGCATAATTCCAAAGTTGGTTTTCAATATATTCTGTTCGAAACTTAAACTTTTTGAAAATCGTCTCGTCGGGATAAAAAACTACTAAAGTCCCATTTTCATCATCACTCTTTACTATTTTGGAATCGTTTACGAGCTCTCCTTTTTCGAATTCTGCAAATTTAGATTTGCCTTCCCTCGTTGCAACAACCTTGAAATAAGACGATAATGCATTCACCGCTTTCGTTCCAACTCCGTTCAGACCAACTGACTTCTTAAATGCTTTGGAGTCATATTTTCCACCCGTATTTATTTTCGATACGCAATCGACAACTTTTCCGAGCGGAATCCCACGTCCATAGTCTCTAATTGACATCTTTCCGTCCACGAGATCGATTTCAATCTTTTTACCATGACCCATTACGTATTCGTCAATACAGTTATCAATCACCTCTTTAATCAATATATAAATCCCATCATCAACACTAGAACCATCACCTAGCTTTCCGATATACATACCTGGTCTGATTCTTATGTGTTCCTTCCAATCTAAGGACCTAATATTATCTTCTGTATATTTTACTTCACTCATTAATCACGATTATCTGAACTACAAAAATAGCATAAAGCTTAATATTATGAAATATAATATATATGTACCCACTTTACTGACCTTATTAAGCAATGAAAACTAAAGGTACAGAAAGAAACAACTCGGCATTATTCAAAAAACTGGTCTACCTCACGATAGGCATCTATTACCATTCGCTCTCCTTCCGCACCATCTCTCGAATTACCATGTTCCATGCCAATAATGCCCTTATAGCCTTTCTTATGTAGATGTCTGAAAAGATTTTTATAATTGATTTCACCAGTGGTTGGTTCTTTTCGACCTGGATTGTCTCCTACCTGAAAGTAGGCAATCTCATCCCAAGCCATATCGATATTTGGAATCAGATTCCCTTCAGTGATCTGTTGGTGGTATACATCGAAAAGAATTTTACACGATGGACTATCCACTGCTTTGCATATTTCATATGCTTGAGGAATCTCTTGTAAAAACTGACCCGCATGACCATCGAAATTAAGTGGTTCGAGCACCATCACTAAACCATGAGGTTCCAGTATTTCGCTTGCTCTCCGCAGACTTTCCACAAGATTGGCAGTTTGATATCCAGTTCGCAAATGGAGATCCATATGTCCCGGTACAACTGTCATCCATTTTGCGTTGACGCGTTTAGCTACATCAACTGACTTTGTTATATAGTCAAGAAATTCATTGCGCCATTCTGTTTTCCCACTAGTTAGAAATGGTTCACGCCAACCGATCTTATGGGCTACGAATACTCCCATACTTATGTTATTATCTTTTAGCACTTCTGACATTTCTTGTTGAACCTTTATCGGTCTGTTCATCATATCGTTGTCCTCAAAAGCCCTAAACCCTTCTGCCGCCATAAATCTCAATTGATCAACCACGTTATCTCCAGCTAATGTTTAAACATTCCAATATGGGGAGCATACTTTAGATTAAATTCTGGTGCGGAATTCCCGTGGTATTTAGATAGCTCTCCAGAAAATGATGTAAAGACTATTGGACTAGCAAGAGCTGAGTGTTTAAGAAAATTCCTACGTTTCATTTGAATAATATTTTGTTCAGTAAAATGTTGAAGGTCGAAATAAATATAAAGATTTCAATCGAGTCGGTATTTTGTAGTTTGTTCAAAGCAAAAAAAAAGTGACCTACTAATGTAAGTCACTTGATTTCCTTAGAAAATAAATTTCTTTAGAATGTTTCAATTGGTGTTATATACCAGTTTAGTTTACTGTGTCAGTAAGTCCTTTTCCAGCTTTAAACTTTACTACGTTTTTTAGCAGGAATTCTGATAGTTGCACCTGTTGCAGGGTTTCTTCCATCTCTAGCAGCTCTATGGTTTACAGAGAATGTACCAAAACCTACGAAAGATGCTTTATCTCCATCTTTTAAAGAATTTTCAATTGATGAAAATACAGCGTTTACAGCATCTCCTGCTTGTGCTTTAGAAATGTCAGCTGATTTTGCTACTGAATCAATAAGATCTCCTTTGTTCATGTTATAAATTTTTGTTAAGTGAAATAATCTTGAACACAGACAAAGATATATCTATATTTCCTTCATACAAACATATTATCCTCTTTTTTTCGTTCTCAAACACCTATAATTATTGAGCTTCAGCCTTTTCAGATAGCATTTTTGTACAAATTTAAGCTATTAACCACACTAATTATCAAAGGCTATCTAGCTGAAACCCTTATAGATATTAGCTTTTACAGGTCACATACGTGCCGAAACTAAAGTAGTCCACATCAAACGAGTGTTAATTCAAAAAAAGTCAAAAAAAAAGCAACTTTTATATCATGGAATTACAAGAAAAGTAATGTTTTGTAGGTAAAATCATAGTCTTAACAACCTTAGAGCACAAAGAATAATTGGACTTTTGACCTAGAAAAGTCTATTTTTGAAACGATTTTAGATGTAAATACGTCAACTATTTAAAACCAAATGATGGTAAAATTCTTAAAGAAAAATATATTTCTTATCGCTTTGTTCATTTCTGTCGGCTTTACGGTAACGACAACTACTTCTTGTGCAAAAAAAGTTGGTTGTGCTATCAATGACAATATCGGACCAAAAACCAATCGAGATGGAAC
>CALSOU010000011.1 GCA_943788055.1 uncultured Saprospiraceae bacterium | reverse complement strand
TTGAAGGAAGTAAAAACTCTTATTTAGAAAGAAACAGTAATTAATATCTCGTTCAGCAAGGCCTTTTCTCAATATTAAAGAAATGAAGTGATCTTCTTGATTGATAAGCGACATTTGGGCCTAGAGCCCCAAAAGACAACTTCGACTTCACAAAGTATATTTCTACATCATCGACCAAAGTTGTTCCTAAAAAATCACTCTCATCCAACTTGAAATTAGTAGATAATTGTGCTTTGATTACTTGTGAATCACCAAGATGTCGAGGCACTAGACTAAAACGGTAGTCATCTACAAACACTTTGATTGACGAAAGCTTGTAGTAAGCGTAAGCATTGCGCAGATAAGTACCAAAAGCTTGATCAGATAGCAGGGGTTTATCCCGTTGCACGAGAAGAATCTGATTACGGCTGTGAATAAAAGAACAAAGGCCATCAGCGGAAATAACCACTGAAAGCCTTTTATTACTTGAAGCTTTTAGTGCTTCCTTATCATCATAGAATATCTCTAATTCTTCCAATTACCGGATGTATTTGGTGAATTCATGTCTCCGAACTTAAGAAGAGATTCCGGATCATAAAAGTTATTGTACTTCTGAAATCTCTTTGCTCCAAACCGACCCATGTATTCTTTTTTCTTAATACCTACTTCAACAACATTCACCAATGTATTCTGGTAAGTTAGAGTGTCGGCGCCGATTATATATGTTGCATTCTCATCACCGTAAGGCACGTAATCTAATGAGTCAATTGAAATCCCCAAACTTCTAATGCTATCCTTCGCACTAGTAAATAAGGTGTCAATTTGAGTATCAGAGTCTTCATCATCTAAATTACCAATGATCTTATACGTCTCAATCTGCCCCTCTCTCAAAACTTGCTTAAGGGTGTCAAAATTTCCCGCGTACTCTCCTGTAATACGTTTGTACACTTCTTGAGCAGTACGAATCTTCTCCAACTGCTTGACAACAGCACCTTCTCTTTTCTCTAATGCGGATGCAAAAACGATAGGTTCTTTGATATTTGCATAAATCAGATAAACCAAAAAAGCACAAATTGCTAGCAAAAGAACATTTAATATAATCCTCATTAGTTGCTGATCTTTTTTCTATTAATATAAGATGACGTAATAATACGCTTTTTTTATAAATTTTGAAATTGAAGTTCTACTATATTTGCCTAAAAAACAGATGCCTCCAACAATTTTAGCAATAGAGTCCTCGTGCGACGATACTTCGGCCGCCATAATGAAAGATGCAAGTTTATTAAGTCTTGGTGTGTCAAGTCAAAAAATTCATGAACAATACGGAGGTGTGGTCCCTGAATTAGCAAGCCGAGCTCACCAGCAAGAGATCGTCCCGATTATTGACTACGTATTAAAGGAAGCCAATCTAAAGCCATTTGACATAGATGCAGTTGCATTTACACAAGGCCCAGGACTGCTAGGTAGTTTATTGGTAGGCACGTCTTTCGCAAAAGGTTTTGCCCTTGCCCAGAATATACCTCTCATCACTGTCAATCATATGGAGGCTCACATACTCGCGCACATGATTGAAGAGCCACGACCAAAGTTTCCCTTTATTTGTTTAACAGTTTCTGGCGGTCATACCCAACTAGTTCTTGTAAAAGAAGTACTTGAAATGGTAGTTCTTGGAGAAACACTAGATGACGCGGCTGGCGAGGCATTTGACAAGACAGGTAAGATGATGGGACTACCCTATCCTGCCGGTCCAATAATTGACAAACTTGCTCAAATAGGTAATCCAAACTACTCTTTTCCAACACCTAAGGTAGGTCCATATGAATTTAGTTTTAGTGGCCTAAAAACATCGATTAGAAATTTCTTGATAAACAATCTAAGAGAAAACACAGACTTTGTCGAGCTGAACAAAGAAGATATATGTAGATCTGTTCAAGACTCGATTGTCAAAATTCTGCTAGACAAGCTAGTTTTTGCCGCTGAGCAAAATAATATCACTGAACTTGCAATAGCAGGTGGTGTCAGTGCAAACTCCGCCTTACGTCAAGGGCTCGTCGATCTCTGCATAGAAAAAGGCTGGAATTCATTTATCCCAGATTTCAAGTACTGTACAGACAACGCAGCAATGATAGCAATGGCAGGGCACTACAAGTATACAAAAGGCATGTTTACTGACCAACGTGTCACCCCAAATCCTCGACTGAAGATCTGAGAGGCAATGACAACCTGGTTTGGTAATTACCCGATAATCTGCCTCTTTAATGTTGCAAACTCTTCATCAGTAATAATCCCGTTATCTTTCATTTCAGAAAGTTTAAGAATTTTTGAGATTGGATCATCTTCATCTGGTAAAGGATCTTTCATAGCTTCCTTTTGAAGTGGATTCTCGGGATTATGATCGGGAGCAGCAATACTTTTCGACTTCGTATTTGATAGAGGCTGAGTTGCTTTACCTGCAGGTTTTTCTGTAATTTGTTCAACTACATCTTCTGGCACGCCTTCTTCCTCTTTAATGTCTTTCGCAATAATTTTTCCCTTCTCAAATTGCTCATTATAAAACTTTCTTACTCTGGACGGTTCAAAATCTAGAAAAGTACCTCCAGTCGCAAAATGTTTCGAAAATACCTGACCTAGTGCATATGAACTCGCCCCAGAAAGCACACTCATCGTAATTCCACCTAGAATCGTGCCAACACCGGGAATAAACTTTACCGCTCTAGCGCCAAGTCTAGCTAAACCAGAACTAGTAAGTGACGTTATCGAAGCCTTGCCAGCTTGCTCAGAAAAATCAATGTCATATATTTTTGCAATCTGACGAATCATGTCAAGTTGTATTGCACTCACAGCAAAAAAGTCAGCAATAGGGACTGGAATAAGTCCTGCACCCATACTCCAAACCATATGATTTCGAATTATAGAATCAATTCTTTCTTCCTTAGTTTTATTCTCTTGCATGATCAGTCTTTTATATATTTTGTCTATCATAATTTACAAATTATTTATGCTTGAATTGCCTTTCTATTTTATTTGGATGTCTCCAAAGAGCTATTCAATAATATAACTAAGAATTCACATCATTGGTTTCCCACAAAACTATCAATCTACAAACACCTTTGTTTAATCGATTAATTGTCTGTTGCAAAGTAGATAAAGCAACACATCCAATAATCTCAATAGCCAACGATGCAGATTCAAAATCTAGTCTTAATAGGAAATTTCTAATTAAAATTATGATTTTTTAGCATAACGCGACAACAATCGTATTTTTGCGTAGTGAACAAAGTACCATACATACATCGCGATATAAGTTGGCTCTCTTTCAACTACCGAGTTTTACAGGAAGCCAAGGATCCATCTGTTCCACTAATGGAGCGTTTAAAGTTTTTGGCGATTTATTCCAATAATCTTGATGAATTCTTTCGAGTTCGGGTTGCAAACCATCGAACTTTGCTTCGCGCAGGAAAAAAAACAAAGAAAGTCCTAGATTTTCAACCAGAAAGACTTCTTCAAAAACTTCTGCGAATCGTTAAAGAGCAGCAAGAAGAATTCAGTTACATATTCGAAGAGTTGATCGTTCCAAGATTGTCAAATCATGGGATACATATTATTCGTAGATTGGAATTGGACGATTATCAGAAAGAATTTGTTGAAAATTACTTTGCAGATGAGTTGCTACCCTTCGTACAACCAGTTTTACTTCACGGAAATAAGATTAAACCTTTTCTAAACAATAGAGCTCTTTATCTTGCAATCTTACTGAAAGACAAAGCCGTTGATAATCCACCACCAGACTACGCAATTGTAAAGATACCTTCAGATCACTTAGGTCGTTTCTTGATCATACCCAACAAGAACGAATCCATCAAAACGATTATGCTACTTGATGATGTAGTTCGACATAGTCTTAATTTAATATTTCCAGGATATGATATAATCGACAGCTATTCGATCAAACTAACCCGTGATGCTGAACTATATATAGATGACGAGTTTAGCGGTGATCTTATAACAAAGATCAAAAAGTCACTAACAAAAAGGCATATCGGACCAGCCTCTCGTCTTGTTTATGATCGGAATATCCCAAAACATTTCCTAGACTTCTTGACCCAAGTTCTGGAACTTGCTAACTACGATCTTTTACCGGAAGGCCGCTATCACAATAACAGTGACTTTTTTTCATTCCCCAGTTTCAAGAAAGACTACCTTTTAAATATTGACTTACCCCCTATTTCATATAAACCACTTGAAATGGCTCCTGATTTCTTTGGAGCGATAAGGGAAAAGGATCATCTACTAAATCAGCCCTACCACTCATACGAAAGTGTCGTTCGTTTCTTTGAGAAAGCTGCAGTTGACCCACAGGTTACCCATATAAAGATTGTCCAATATAGAGTTTCCAAGAAATCTCGAATTATGAACGCACTTTCCAAAGCGGTAGAGCAAGGAAAAAGTGTAACTGCATTTATCGAAGTAAAAGCGAGATTCGACGAAGAAAACAACCTCATTTGGGGAGAGTTTTTAGAGAAAGCGGGGGTTCAAGTCTACTATTCAATGCCAGGCCTTAAAGTGCATTCAAAAATGGCAATGGTACGTAGAATTGAAGATACCAAGCCTATTATATATAGCTATTTAAGCACTGGAAACTTCCACGAAGACACTTCAAAAATCTACACAGATCTAGGCCTATTTACAGCCAGAGTAAAAATCAACTCGGAAGTAACGAGAGTTTTTTCTTATTTAGAAACAAAGAAAAGAGGAGACATTTCTTTTAAACACTTACTTGTTGGTCAGTTTGGCCTTAAGCAGAATCTTCTAAAATTGATCGCTCAAGAAATTCAGAACGCTATAGATGGCTTCCCAGCCTCAATTATTTTGAAGATCAATAGTATTGAAGATCAGGATATGATAAATGCATTATATCAGGCTAGTCAAAAAGGAGTAAAGATCACTTTGATTTGCAGAGGTATTTGCTCTCTAGTAGCAGGTGTCCTAGGTATTTCAGAAAACATAACGGCATTCAGTATTGTAGATCGATTTCTTGAGCACTCAAGAATTTACGTGTTTGAAAACAAGGGAAATGAAAAGATTTATCTGTCATCAGCTGACTGGATGGTTAGAAATCTAGAACATAGAATCGAAACTGCGGTACCGATTGATGATCCAGAGTTAAAGTACATGATTAAATTACTTTTACAAATTCAAATAAACGATTCCATTAAATCCAGATCATTACATCACAAAGAAATTAATAAGTATCGAGAATTGACTGGTGATTTGGCTGTTCGATCTCAAGTAGAAACATATTATTATATCAAAAGAATAACAGAAAGACTAACTCAATAAAATATATGCTCGAACTAATATCTCCGATAGATGGCCGCTATGGCTCAAAAACCAAGGAATTGCAGACGTATTTTTCTGAATACGCGCTTATAAAGTACCGTTTAAAAGTTGAAATTCTATATTTCCGCAGTTTGGTTGAAGTTGGATTGCCGCAGTTGACTAATGTTTCTCTAGAATCTATTGGCAAAATTGAAAATGAAATAGATAATCTCACCGTGGAGCAAGCGCAAGAGGTGAAAAATATAGAGAAGACCACTAATCATGATGTGAAGGCCGTTGAGTACTATTTGAAAGATATGCTGAAAGCTCACGGCATTACAGACGAACTTGAGTTTATTCATTTTGGCTTGACTTCGCAGGATATAAACAATACAGCTTTTCCATTGATGATTGGCGGTGCACTTGATGAGGTGTTGGTTCCAGCTCTCCAACATTTTATGAATGAATTAAGTGTTGCAAGAAATCAGTGGCAAGGAATACCAATGCTTGCACGAACACATGGTCAAGCTGCTTCTCCTACTACTTTAGGTAAAGAAATACATGTGTACATAGAAAGAATTGATAATCAAATAGATAAACTACTTGACCTCGACCTGTTTGCTAAGTTTGGTGGAGCTACTGGCAATCTAAACGCGCACCTAGTTTCATTTCCCAATACCAATTGGATCGATTTTGCGAACCAATTCGTTAAAGATAAACTTAACCTAATTAGACACCAGACAACTACGCAGATAGCTCACTATGATGACTTGGCGAACCTGTTTCATACACTTAGTAGAATCAATACGATCTTAATTGATCTCGCCAGAGATATGTGGACCTATATTTCAATGGACTATTTCAAACAAAAGATAGTCAAAAATGAAGTAGGTTCGTCAGCAATGCCCCATAAAGTCAATCCTATTGATTGGGAAAACGCAGAAGGAAACCTTGGTCTAGCAAATGCTATTTTTGGGCATCTAGCAGAAAAGTTACCAATTTCACGATTACAACGTGACCTGACAGATAGTACTGTTCTAAGAAATGTAGGAGTTCCATTTGGCCATATGCTTATAGCGCTAAAATCATTAGAAAAGGCCTTAAGTAAGCTAAGCCTAAATGAAGATAAGTTGGTAGCAGATTTAGAAGACAATTGGGCTGTTGTAGCAGAAGCTATCCAAAATATCCTCAGAAGGGAACAGATCGACAAGCCATATGAAAAGCTAAAAGCATTGACTCGAGGAAGTCGTATCACAAAATCAAAAATTTCTGAGTTTATAGAAACTTTGGAAGTCAGTGACGATGTTAAAAAAGAACTGAGTGCAATAAGTCCAAATAATTATGTTGGTTACTATGACAAATACTAAATTTTACGACTATGCTAAAGAAGTTCCTGAATAAACTAACAAAAAAATCACAAGAAATAGCAGACAATGAATCAGTTAAAAACTTTGTCGAAAAATTGGAAGATGTGGCCGAAGTGACTGCTGAGAAAGCAAAAGATGTCTACGAAGACATCAAAGAAAACGAAGCAGTTCAAAATGCAATCAAAAAAACAAAAGAGTTTGCAAAAGATGTCTCAGAAAATGAATCTGTGAAAAATGCTGTGGAAAAAGCGAAAGATTTTACAGATGCCGTAGCAGAAAAAACAAGAGATGTTATTCGCGACGTGAGTGAAAATGAATCCGTTCAGAATGCACTTGGGAAAACCAAAGCCTTCACACATGATTCGATAGAAAAAGCCAAAAAAGCGGGAGAGTCAATGAACAAGCGATTCTCAGGTGAGGAGAAATCAGATGAAGAAAACAAGCAAAAAAAAGAGGGAGAAGAGGAATCTAAGCCGGGTGAAAAGTAGTATGCGTTTAACAAAACTGGATAGCTTAGAATCTGATCTTACTGAGGAGCAATATCTGAAGACCGAGAATTTTTTGTCTGAAGCTAGTTTTGTAGTTCGTGATCATTTCAAAAGATATCAATGGAAGATTGTTGTCTCGAGAAACTCAGAGGAACATGTCGTATATTTATATGTAACTCCAAAGTATATAAAATCGACAAGCTGCAGTTGTCAAAACAATCAAGAGAAAAAAACTTGCGTACACGTTACATCAAGCCTTTTGTTTTTAAGAGGGTACTTATTGGAAAAGAAAGCAAAAAAAACGGATAGTAAGCCTCCTACATTTAACACCAAGACCATCTTAGATACGATCTCTGATCAGCAAATGCGGCAATTTATTGCTTCATATGCTAGTTCAGATGCAAAGTTCAGCACTGCACTCAAAGTGCATTTTGCTCGACAAATCCCAAGTGAAGATATTGACTCCAAATACAAAGGTATTCTTCAAATAATCTTGAAACCAATTGCAGGGAAAAAGATCTATACAATTCCCGCTATTAATTACTTCATTAAGAATGCTTCTGAGCTTCTTGAGCAAGCTAAGGATACGTTTGCTCTTGAAAATTACATCGAAACAAGTGTTATTCTCCATGCTCTGCTAGACAAAGCAATGCATGCATATACAAGAACAAAGGTTGAGAATGAAAAGCTAGAGCATTTCATCAACCAGCTATACGATGAAATTACCTTATTTTTTAAATCTTCGATAGCACCAAAACTCAGACAATCTTTTTGTTCTAAATTATTGGAGATATTCGAAAAGTCTAACTACCCACTTGACTTTTCACCCAATATTATTGAAGACATATTTCTTAAACTAGGCACTAAGTCTGAGATAAAGCTTGCAATTGAAGCCATCAATATTAAGTTCGAACTCAGCAGATTGGATTCTGAAAGAACAGTTCTGTTTTTTCTCTTGCTAAAAACCCATGACGCAATCAACTTACCTATTT
Organism: uncultured Saprospiraceae bacterium; assembly: GCA_943788055.1. Taxonomy (GTDB): domain Bacteria; phylum Bacteroidota; class Bacteroidia; order Chitinophagales; family Saprospiraceae; genus JAHDFB01. The sequence goes on along the minus strand of CALSOU010000011.1, from coordinate 72,545 downwards.
CTAAAATTGGAAGTAGAATACGGGTACAACATCTCCACGGAATTTTTCGGCTGCTCTTACAATCACAAGACAGCGAACTTGTTCAGACAGTGCTTAAAGAAATTAAAGATTATGAATACTTGGAGGAGTTCAAATTCGAAGATATTGAAATTATTATCGGTAGACGGTATAATGATCACCAATACCTAGCAGAAGCACTTTCCTCTAAGTATGAAAGAACGAAGGAATCTAGTTTTTTGGATGAGCTTCTAAGTATTCCTGGGTCCTTTACAGAAAATACACTTAAGTCACTTTATCAACTACTACTAAATAAAGATCGACTTGGATCTCAAGATCTTCAAATCCTCGACAAACTCCAAGAGTATGATTTGATCATTTCTCACATAATAGAGAAGAAATGGTATGAAGAAGTTCCCAGGTATATTCCAAAAATTGGCGCTTACAGCGCTGACTTAGTGAGATTTTTCTCACAAAAGTATATGGACGAATGTCTTGTTGATTCTGATGTTGCTAAGAGAAATCAGATTTACATCATGCAGGGCTTGAGAGCAATTTATGACGACAAACTTGCATCAGGGCAGATCGAGCAAATGAAAGCATTCCATGAGCAACTCGAAGAAAAGTGGTTGCCTTAACTGTAGAATAAAATTTCTCTTTTGTCGCGTCTAAGCAAATAATCATCCAAAAGTATCTACAATTATCCATATGAATAGTTAGAATGTGTTACTTTTACACTAAGTAATAAACTATGAACTGGAAAGCGCACGTTAAAGCCTGTATTTTTGACCTAGATGGTGTCATTGTAGATACCGCTAAGTACCATTTTCAAGCTTGGAGAAACTTAGCAAAAGGCTTTGGCTTTAGCTTCGACGAAACTTTTAATGAAAAATTAAAGGGTGTAAGTCGAGCAGATTCATTAACTCTCATTCTTGATGTTGCAGGAATTGAACTTAGTCAAGAAGATTTCAACAATGCACTAATTAAAAAAAATTATGAGTACCTCGGACTAATACAAGATATGGACAAAAGAGAGATTTTACCAGGAGTATTGCGGTACCTCACGATTCTTGTAAAAAACGAAATTCCTCTTGCTTTAGGTTCTGCCAGTAAGAATGCACGCTCTATTCTTGAAACATTGGAGCTTCTCGATTTTTTTGATTTTATCAGCGACGGTAATTCGGTTAAAAAAGGAAAACCACATCCGGAAACCTTTCTAGCGTGTAGCAAATATTTTGGGCTTGACCCTTCTGAATGTATCGTATTTGAGGATAGTATAAAGGGAATTAAAGCTGCAAAGAACGGAGGTTTTCAGTCGGTGGGCATCGGCAATAAAGAAACATTAAGTCTTGCTGAGGATTGTTACTTGGGTTTCGATGGAAAACACCCTCAACAGCTATCTTCACTATTTAACCAAACAACTAGCTAGAATTATGACAAGAAACATATCCAAACAGCTAACAAAGGAATACTTAACTAAAGATGCGTGGAAGATCATTGAAAATGGATTCCATCCACACTATAATAAAAATACCGAAAGCATCTGTAGCATAGGAAACGGAAAATTTGGCCAGCGTGCATCCATTGAGGAGCATTATTCTGGTGATTCCATGAAAGGAAATTATGTAGCGGGTGTTTACTATCCGGACAAAACTCGTGTAGGATGGTGGAAAATCGGTTATCCTGAATATTATTCAAAAGTGCTAAATGCTGTCGATTGGGCAAGTATAGATTTTCATATTAACGGTGTTCAGTTTGACCTGACTAAGTCCAAAATTCTCGATTGGCATCGTGAAATTGATATGCAAACTGGTGTTTTATACCGTACTTGTAAGGTATTATTTAACGAAGTTGAGTTCTATATCGAATCTGAACGATTTTGTTCGATGGCCGATGATCGCATTGCAGTGCAATCATACGCGATTTCAGGTTTCTCCAAAGATGTTGAAATCAAGCTCGAACAAGGTCTCGATTTTGATGTGAAGAATGAGGATAGCAATTACGATGAGAAATTTTGGGATGAAAAGAAAATTCATTTTGATTCTGAAATAGCATATAATTCGGCTTACACTAAAAAAACAGGTTTTGCTGTAGCTGCGGCCATGAATACAGAGTTTCTTATCGATGGATTCTCTACGACTCATGAAGAAACCAAGGTTCAGCGTGAAAAATACATTGGGTTTCAAAACGAATTCAATTTGAAAGAAGGCTCAAGTATTGAAATGTTTAAGATTGTCAGTATAATTTCTTCGCTTGATTATGATACTGAGACGATTGAAGATGACGCAAGAATGGCTGTCTTTGGTTACTTAGACCACAGTTTCGAAGAACTAAAGAAATCGCATATCAAAGCCTGGGATTTTAAATGGAAGCATGCAGATATTGAAATTGAAGGTGATATAGCTGCTCAACAAGCTATTCGATTTAATATTTTTCATCTGAATCAGACTTATACTGGGGAAGATTCAAGACTCAATATCGGACCAAAAGGATTTACAGGCGAGAAATATGGTGGTTCCACTTATTGGGACACTGAAGCTTATTGTATACCATTCTATTTAAGCACAGCTGATCAAAAAGTAGCGAGACGGTTATTGATCTATCGATTTGAGCAACTTGACAAAGCCTATGAAAACGCTGCTAAACTTGGATTTCATCGTGGAGAAGCCCTCTATCCGATGGTTACAATGAACGGAGAAGAGTGTCACAACGAATGGGAAATTACATTGGAAGAAATCCATCGTAACGGGGCGATTGCATATGCTATTTACAATTACGTCAATTATACTGGTGACGATCAATATATTGTTGATCATGGTCTTGAAGTTTTGATCGGCATAGCTAGGTTTTGGAAATCAAGAGTACACTATTCCGCCCATAGTGGACAATATATGATGCATGGGGTAACTGGGCCAAATGAGTACGAAAACAACGTCAATAACAACTGGTACACGAATTACATAGCAAGATGGTGTCTTGATTACACGAGTAGAATGATGGAGTTTGTTGAAAATAATGCTCCACATAAATTTGAATCATTAGTTAAAAAGTTGACCGTTAATCAATCGGAAGTCAAAAAGTGGAGAGAGACAATAGAAAACATGTACTTTCCTGTAAACGAAAAACTTGGGATTTTTCTACAGCAGGATAACTACCTAGACAAAGAACAAATTCTTGTAAAGGATCTTGATCCCAAGCATTTGCCAATAAACCAAAACTGGTCATGGGATCGGATATTGAGATCTTGTTTCATCAAACAGGCGGATGTGCTTCAAGGCATGTATTTCTTTGAGGATGACTTTACGGAAGATCAACATCGAACAAATTACAACTTTTACGAACCAAGAACAGTGCATGAATCGAGCCTATCACCATGTGTGCACTCCATCCTAGCGGCTAAATTAGGTATGGAGGAGAAAGCTTACGAAATGTATCTCAGAACCTCAAGACTCGATCTAGATGACTATAATAATGACACAGAAGATGGGCTGCACATAACTTCTATGGCAGGGACTTGGATGAGTGTTGTTCAAGGATTTGCAGGGATGCGCGTGCGAGACGGGCTTCTGCAATTTAAGCCATTTCTACCAAAAGCTTGGAAGTCGATCAGATTTATGGTCAATTTTCGTGGTAGACTGCTTCAAGTTCGCATGTCAGGAGATGAAACATACTTGGAACTCCAAGAAGGCGAACCAATAAGTGTGATTGTTAGTGATACTCAAATGTTGCTTAACCCGATAAAAGTCTCACAATGATTAGAGTTCTAAGCATTTTATCGATTATTATTCTTGCAGCATGTCAATCTAGCAATGAGGCTATGAATACTAAAAACATGCAAGTGAATACATCACTACCTGACTGGGCTAAATCAGCCAATATCTACGAAGTCAACATTCGCCAATATTCGGAAGAAGGAACAATCAATGTTTTTGCAAAAGATCTTCCTCGCCTCAAGGAAATGGGTGTTGACATCTTGTGGTTTATGCCTATATACCCTATTTCGACGACTAAAAAAAAAGGAACTTTAGGGTCTTATTATAGTGTCAGTGATTTCACAAAGATCAATCCTGAATTTGGAACGATGGAGGATGTGGACGCCATGATCAAGCAAATTCACGATCTAGACATGAAGGTCATTTTGGACTGGGTTCCTAATCACACGGGCTGGGATCATCATTGGATCTCAGATCATTCAGATTGGTATACAAAAAATGACAAAGGTGAAATTATAGATCCGCATAATGATCAGGGAGAATCCCACGGTTGGAAAGATGTTGCGGACCTGAACTACAATTCAAAAGAAATGCGCGCTGAAATGCTTCGTCAACTTGAATGGTGGATTACTGAAAAAGATATCGATGGCTACAGAATGGACATCGCATTTGGTGTGCCCTTAGATTTTTGGCATGAAGTAAGAGATCGTCTGTACTCGATCAAACCTATATTTATGCTAGCCGAGTCTGAAGTTGCTGAACATAGAAATGACAGTATTTTTCACGCAACATATGGCTGGAATTTGTTCCATGCTATGAATGACATTGCGAAAGGTGAAAAAACCGTACAAGATTTTAAGAACATTCATCAAGAAAACAGAGACAAATTCAATGAAGGAAACACCTTGCTGTTTACTTCAAATCATGATGAAAATGCTTGGAATGGATCTGCACCAGAAAGACTTGGTGAAGGTCTAAAAGGATGGGCAGCAGCAATGGCACTTCTAGATGGAATTCCGCTTATTTATTCAGGTATGGAAGAGCCTATGACTAAGAGTTTAGAATTCTTTGAAAAGGATACGATAGCATTTAAAGCTTATAAACTTTCAAGCTTCTACAAACGACTTTTAGATATCAAGAGAAGTAACTCTTGTCTTTACAACATACCTTTTGGTGCAGCAGCAGAATGGATTTCAGTGAATGACGAACGTATTCTTGCCTATACAAGAAAAAATAGCGATTCGCAGATTTCATTTTTCTTAAACACGAGTTCAGAACCTATTGTTATACAATCAGAGCTATTGAAAGGGACTGACCAATTCTCAAACACCGAGTTAACCGACACAAGTACCGAGCTACTTCCCTACTCTTACCAAATCATAAAAAATATCTAATATGTATAAATTCGTTAGCTTAATATTTCTTTGCAGTTTTTACAGTACTACCGTAATCGGGCAAATTGTTACAATAGACCCGCCTTTTCCTACTGTTTCAGACGATATCACGATATACTATGACGCCACTCAAGGTAGTGCTGGATTGGTTGATGTAGATCAAGTTTATATTCACACAGGAATAATTACTACTGCCGGAGACCCTGGCGAATGGATGAATGTTCAAGGAAATTGGGGAACAGATGATCCAAATGTAAAGATGACCAATAAGGGGGATAATATTCACTCAATAAGCTTCAACCTAACGGAATACTATAGTGTTGACGAATCTGATGAAGTCCTGGAACTTGGAATGGTTTTTAGAAATGTGGATGGTTCCAAAGAGGGCAAGACCTCAGATTTTGGAGATATTTTCACACCTATTTACTCTGCTGATTCTGATCTATTGGGGAAATTTGTTAGTCCCGGAGCAGAAAATTTCATCTTAGAGGATGGTGAAGATTTGGACATTACACTAGCATTTTCAAAAGAAGTAACTTTCGAACTTTTTGACAATGATGTATCAATTCTAACAGGAAGTGGAAAAGAAGGACAAACAACTCTGGGAGACATAACCTTAGGTTCGCATGAAATCAGGTATGAGGCTACTGATGGGAATGAAACAATAACAGAGTCATTCCAATTTATTGTCAACAAGCCTAATGAAATAGCTGACGACCCCGATAATTTGCCATATGGAGTAAATATTATTACTGAAGATGTGGTGCGTTTGAAGTTTTTTGCGCCACAAAAGGAATATGTTTACGTTTTAGGTGATTTCAATGATTGGGCTCCTGTAGAAGAAGGCCAAATGACGAGAAGTGTAGATGGAGAATATTACTGGATTGACATTGAAGGTCTCGCTGGGCTGGACGGTGTTGCTTATGCATATCTTGTTGATGGTACTTTACAGGTTGCTGACCCCTATTCTACACTCGTATTAGATGAATGGAATGATCCTTGGATCTCATCGACTACCTTCCCTGATTTACCAGATTTTCCAGAAGAAGCAAGTGGAATTGTCACTTACTTAGACTTGACTCCAACTCCATTCACCTGGACGGATGAAAATTTCGAGCCGGTGCCGCAATCACGTATGAATATTTATGAGTTGCTCCTTAGAGATTTTGTAGAGGATAGAAGTTATAACTCATTGATTGACAGTCTTTCGTATCTAAAAGAAATGGGTATAAACACACTTCAATTAATGCCAGTTCAGGAATTTGAGGGTAATGATAGCTGGGGATATAATCCTTCGTTCCACATGGCGCTTGATAAGTACTATGGCGATCCAACAACTTTCAAGAAGCTCGTTAATACTGCTCATGAAATGGACATTGCCGTAATTCTTGATGTAGTTTATAATCACGCATTTGGACAGAATCCATATGTTAGACTTTATTGGGAAAATGGAAAACCGAGTCCTGAATCACCCTTTTTCAACGTCGATGCAACGCATCCATTCAATGTAGGTTATGATTTCAATCATGAATCCGAAGCAACAAATCACTATGTAAAGCAAACCTCTGAGTACTGGCTGGATGAATTTCATATTGACGGTTTCCGATTTGATCTAAGTAAGGGATTTACCCAAAAAATATCTGCTGATGATGGAGTATTCAGAGCATACGATCAAAACCGAATCGACATTTTATCAGAATACGCCGAACATTTGTGGGCTATAAAGGATGATTTTACGGTGATTCTGGAACATTTTGGAGCTAATGATGAAGAGAAAGTCCTAGCAAACAAAGGAATGATGCTTTGGACCAATGCAAATTATGCATTCAATGAAGGTACTATGGGTTATAACACAAACGGCAAGTCAAACTTTGCATTTCTATCCTACAAAAACAAAGGTTGGAACGATCCTCATGCTGTAGGATACATGGAAAGTCACGATGAAGAAAGGCTGCAATATAAGAACCTAGAATTTGGAAATAGTAACGGGACTTATTCAACGAAAGACCCTGAAACGGGATACGATCGATTAGAGCTTGCTACCGCTTTTCTATTCAGTGTTCCCGGTCCTAAAATGGTCTGGCAAATGGGTGAGTTAGGATTTGATTATTCGATTAATTGGTGCACGAATGGTACCATTAGTGATAATTGCCGATTGACTCCTAAACCTGTTCGATGGGATTATTTAGAAGAAGAAGGTCGTGCGGATGTACTTAGAATATATCAAGCAATGATGGAATTAAGAGCGACAGAAGAAGTTATGCATACGGATGATTTTGTGACTGATGTGGGAGGTAAAACTAAGCGGATTCGATTAAATAGTGAAGAAGACAATGTTTTCTTGATGGGAAATTTTGAAGTTACTGCACAAGCAGTAGCAACGAGTTTTCAGCACGATGGATGGTGGTATGACTACTTCACAGGAGATTCTATTTTCGTCGATGCATCCCTCACTAGCATTGATTTCGAACCTGGTGAATATAGAATGTATTGGGATAAGAAAATTGTGAATCCAAATAATGTAACTGACACTGAAAAATTTGAATCTTTTCGCTTTAAGGTCTATCCTAATCCTTCACAACATGGAACAATCGTAATCAACCATGCATTAGACAAAGCGCAACTTGCAATCTACAGCCTTTCAGGCCAGCGAATGTACCACGCGGAAATGATTGATTCATGGACCGAAATCCAACATGACTTGCAAGCAGGAATGTACATTGTCAGAATTTCAGATGGGCAGAATTTTGCAACCCAAAAGCTAGTTGTAAATTAGATGAATTAATATAATTTCAATTAGGCGTGACCCACTATTCCACAAAAGGGCTAGTGGGTCGTCGGAGTCTTCCAAGTTCGCACTTCGTGCTCATCCCTTTTATTGCAATAACACTATTTTTATTATTTACTTTACTCCAAATTTGAGAATCATAGCTTAGGGAAAAGTTAGATTATAGATAAAGAGTGATCCCAGAGCTGACGCAACACAGGATTTTCTAGATCTTAAACGTAGGCCAGAATGTGAGAATCCTCCCTTTGAAAACTAATTTGTGCATCAGATGAAAAGGAAAATATCAATGCCAAACAAACTGAAAAAAACGGAGCTTTATTAAACATAAAAGATGACTTTTGAGTATTGAGGGCAAACTAAACCCTTAAGACATATTACACAAATTTAACATATAATAAGCATATATGCTCAATAGAGCCTTTGATATTGTTTGGTTTACGCTCACAGCGACCAATCAACATGGTATTCACAGTCCAAGCCTATTTCAACTTTACGAGCACGTGATACGAGATGATCGCAAATTTCATGCTTTCGAAAAGCTTGAAGTATACAGAAATCAGCTTTTGAGAAATTCCGAGAAGATTGATATACTGGAATTAGGCGCAGGATCAAGCTACGGATCTGCTAGTAGTAAGCAAATAAAGGAAGTAGCATCACAACAACTAAGTTCGCCATACCAGCTTAGAGTGCTATTTCGACTAATAGAATGGGTCGAGGCCGAAAATATTGTTGAATTAGGTGCTTCACTTGGATTGTCAAGTTTCTATTTAGCTGCGACATCAACAAAAAATACGGTAACGAGCTTTGAAGGAAATCCCCATTTTGTTAAATTGATAAAGCTGCAAAACCTTCGTTTGGGCTTTGAAAATCTTCATTTGATCGAAGGGAATTTTGATAAGACATATCCTGAATTTATACAAAGTGGTCCTAAGGTAGACTTTATATTTATTGACGGAAATCATCGTGAGCAAGCCACAATTGACTATTTCTTGCAGAGTTTGAAGATAATAGATGAGGATGGCATCATTGTATTGGATGATATCCATTGGTCACTGGGTATGCAAAAAGCCTGGAAAAAGATTAAAGCACATGAACGTGTAAATGCTTCTATCGATCTCTACATGATGGGCATCATTTTTTTATCACCAGAATACAAAGAAAAACGCCATCTGAATATCAGACCGAGGATTTGGACATAAATAACAACAACATCGAAAAATTGATCATTATCAAAACACGATTAAATACCTTAAGTTAAGCAATAAAATCAGTTGAAGTACAATTCCTAAAACCTAACTTTCAAAGTCTCTATATCTTAACTCAACAACTTCCCTCCTCAGTCTCTTATCACAACTTACAAAACTGTTTTAGCAATATTCAAGTGCATGCTTTTGGGTCCTGGCCCAAATCAAAGATTGCTTACAATACTTCCCTATAGATCGTTTAAGTATTGATATCTTTGAGTTCCAACATGACATTTATGAAACAGCAATTCTTTTTTTTCGCCTTGTTTTCTCTAGCAATTATTTCTTGCGTATCTGAACCGGAAGCTAACTCTGACAAAGTTGGATCTTCACAAGATACTAGAGAGCTCGTTCGTGCTGCAAATACAGCAATCGGCCCCATGAATATAACATACACCTTGAATAAAGAGCGTGCAGCTTTGATCAAATTGGAAGCCGATAAAGCAACAGGACTCAATCAAGCGAACCTGCTGATTCAGTACGCTTTGGAAATGTTGAACGGCGGTGAAACTAAGATTGCATTGGAAGTACTAGATCGAATTATTAGATCATGTGAAATAAATAATATCGATCTCAACAACGACATGGGTACTAATCTTAAAAAAGCAGTTGCGATTGCTTATATGCGGATGGGAGAGCAGGAAAATTGCATTCAAAACCATAACCACCAGTCATGTATTGTACCTATTCGGGAAGATGGTATTCATACCCTGACAAAGGGATCAAAGAATGCAATTAAACTCCTAGAAGATATCTTGAGTTATAACCCAAACGAACAAAGCTGCATATGGCTTCTAAATCTAGCTCATATGACTCTAGGATCATACCCTGATGGCGTACCTTCTAAGTTCTTGTTGTCTCCAAAGTATTTTGATCAATCGGACTCAGGGTTTCCTCGTTTTGACAATATTGCCTCAGCCCTTAAAATCGATGACAATCGAATCAGCGGAGCAAGTATTATTGAAGACTTTGACCAAGACGGTGATTATGATATCATAGCTTCATCATGGGGTATCACAGATCAGATTCACTACTATATCAATGACGGCAATGGTGGGTTCGAAGAACAGGCCAAGGCAAAAGGTCTTGATGGCGTTATTGGTGGACTAAATATCAAGCAAACCGACTATAACAATGACGGATTCATAGATCTGTACATTATGCGAGGAGCGTGGATGCGCTGGGATGGAACTATTCCAAATACCTTATTGAAAAATAATGGTGATGGATCTTTTTCCGATGTTACAATAGAAGCAGGTCTCATGACCCACACCCCTACTCAAGCAATCAGTTGGAATGATTTCAACAAAGATGGTTGGTTAGACCTTATCGTAGTGAACGAAAGCTTTGACACATTAACCTTTCCTACTCAATTGTGGATAAACAATAAGAATGGAACATTTACTGATGTAGGGGCAAAAGCTGGTTTGTCCCAAACTGGCTATCACAAAGGTGTTAGTGTAGACGATATTAATAATGATGGTTGGCCAGACATCTATGTTTCAGTTCTTGGTGATGCCAATCTAATGTACTTACATTCAGGTAAACTTGAAGATGGAACCCCGACATTCAATGAGGCAGCCCAGTTTCTCAACCTAACGGAGCCCAAGGTTGCGTTTCCTAATATGATTTTTGATTTTAATAATGATGGCAAGAATGACATTCTGGTATCTTCCTTTCGTAGTAAGTTAAATAATCCATCAGCCGATTTATCTATGAATATCAAGGGTAGGAAAACTGGTGGAAAAACATTATTGTATATCAACAAAGGAGGCGGTAAATTCGAAGAAATAAGTTCAGAGATCGGACTAACTGAAGCAATATATACAATGGGTTGTAACTATGGTGATCTTGATAATGACGGTTGGATCGATTTCTATTTAGCAACTGGGAATCCTAGTTTCTTCTCGATTGTGCCCAATAAACTTTATCGAAATGTCCAAGGCCATAAGATCGAAGATGTAACTTTTGCGAGCGGCATGGGCCATATTCAAAAAGGTCATGGGATTTCAATGGTTGATATGGATTTAGACGGCGATTTAGATGTATATGTCGTGATGGGAGGAGCTTATGAGGGAGATAATTTTCAGAATGCATATTTTAACAACCCGGGTTTTGGCAATCATTTTATCGGTATCCGATTAGAGGGCACTAGATCCAATAGAAAAGGAATTGGTGCTAGAATACGTCTATTGATAGAAGAAAATGGACAAGAACGCGAACTGTGGCGTACGATGAATTCTGGAGCTTCTTTCGGCGCTAATTCACTTGACATGGTCATTGGGATCGGTAAAGCTACTGTAGTGAAAGAATTACAAATACTTTGGCCGATAGAAGGAGAAAATATCCAAAACCTAGTAAACTTAGAAGCTGACAAAGTATATAAAATTCAGGAAGGCAGTTCAAAAGCTCAAATTATCCCTACAATACCTGTACAATGGAATCTGCATGCAGGACATCATGATCACTAAAATTAAACGTTCATTTATCCAATGATACATTGCCTTAACGATCATCTTTCGATTTGATACAATTTGAGAGATAATTCGTCTTAAGATTGAACTATAGTAACTTTACAATAAAAATTCATGCGTATAATCTATATGGGTTCGCCCGATTTTGCAGTACCCTCTTTAGATATTCTGGTGAAAAACGGATATGATGTCGTAGCTGTCATTACAGCAACAGACAAATTTGGCGGCCGAGGTGGTAAAAAACTCCTCAAGACACCTGTTAAAGTCTACGCCGAAGAAAACAGTATTCCAGTCCTACAGCCGAAAAATTTGAAAGCCCCAAAATTTATTGAGGAACTAGCTTCTTACAAGGCTGATGTACAGATCGTTGTAGCTTTTAGAATGCTGCCTGTCATGGTTTGGGATATGCCACAACACGGAACATACAATTTACATGGTTCGTTACTACCTAAATATCGAGGTGCCGCTCCTATCAACTGGGCAGTTGTGCGAGGTGAAAAAGAAACTGGAGTAACGAGTTTCAAACTCAAGCATGCAATAGATACCGGCGATTACTTATTTCAAAGAAAGATCACCATTGGAGAAGACGAAACCGCTGGTGAATTATACGAGCGAATGCGCTTTTTAGGAGCTGATGTAATCCATGACACAGTGAAAGCTATAAAAAGTAACGAATTCAAGCTAATTCCTCAGGATGATTCAGAAGCTACTTCCGCACCAAAGATCTACAGAGAAACCTGCGAGATCAACTGGCATCAAGATGTCTCTACTGTTTATAATTTCATTCGTGGAATGAGTCCTTTTCCGACTGCTTGGACTACCTTAGACGGGCTACAATTTCAAATTACCAAATGCAAAAAGAAAGAGTCAGATCAAGCTCTTTCTCCCGGACAAGTTGTAATCGAAAGAACTAAGAAGATGAAAATTTCCTGTACCAATGGTTACATAATTTTGAAAGAGGTGAAATTGCAAGGAAAACGTAAAATGACCGTTGTTGATTTCTTAAATGGATATAAAGAGACAACTTGGGAGATCGGAATGAAGGATGACAAGTAACATTTTAGTAATATTCTTCAGATTCCTCTTCATCACAAATAAATTAAAACACGATTAATTTACTATTTTTAGATACAAATCTATTACGATGAAATATCCGATCTACTTTCTCCTATTTACTTTTCTATTAATTCAATGTAAATCAACGGAATCTCCAGTTTCTGAAGAGGTTAAACTTGGCAAAGTCAATTTTGAAGTCACAAGTACAGAAGAAGCTGCACCGTTCTTTCAGGAAGGATTATTGTTACTACATAGTTTCGAATTTGACGATGCTGCTGAGAAGTTTGTACAAGCTCAGGAATTGGATTCCAACTTCGTTATGGCATATTGGGGGGAAGCGATGTCGTATAATCACCCACTTTGGAGGGAACGATACAGCGATGAAGGAAGTGCTGCACTGAACAAGTTAGCTAACAACAAAGAAACTCGCTTAAAAATGGCGCAAACAGATCTCGAGCGATATTTACTCGCAGCTGTTGAGATTCTCTATGCAGAAGGTGATAAGAAAGATCAAGATGAGGCTTACAAGAATCAGATGGAAAAACTGTATAAGAAGTATCCCGAACATCATGAAGTTGCTGCCTTTTACGCTTTGTCGCTACTAGGTGCTTCCAAAAGTAGAACCGAAGATGATAATTATGCTCATGGTGCCAAGATCGTTCAAGGTATCATCGATGAGAACCCAAATCACCCTGGTGCACTGCACTATCTTATCCACTCTTATGATGATCCAGACCATGCTACTTTAGCTCTAGATGCTGCACATGCTTACGCTCAAGTGGCTCCCGATGCAGAACATGCACTGCATATGCCTTCACATATTTTTGTGGCTTTGGGTATGTGGGATGAAGTAATCAAATCGAATATTGCAAGTTATGAAGCCAGTGTAACTCGTATGAAAGATAAGGGTCTAGATAATGATGCTCGCGGTTATCATGCTTTCAAATGGTTAATGTATGGGTATTTACAAAAAGGAGATACAGCGAAGGCAAGAGAAATGGTCTATGAAATGAAGCAATACGCTTCTGAAACACCTTCAAGCAGAGCACGTGCACATTATGTGATGATGAAAGCTGATTACCTAACACAGTCGGGTAACTGGTCTGACTCTTTGGCTATTGATACAGTTGATCTGGAAAAATTAAATCTACTTACGCAAGGTGTTGAAATTTTCGCACACGGCATGGCAGCATATCACCATGATAACTCACAAAAATTAGAGGCAGCTATCTCTAAATTGAATACCATGTCTTCAAAAGGAGAATCATTAATGGTCGCTGGTGATGCAAAAATGTGTAGCGGAATCTCTAGTTACTTGCAGCCACCATCGGTTAATGAAGTTACAAGTATAAAAGTGCTAGAATACGAATTACGATCATTCCTTGCTTTAAGTAACGACGACGAAAAATTAGCTGAAGAATGGATGAAAAAAGCAACCAACGCTGAAGATAATACTAGGTATACTTATGGTCCGCCAAATATAGTTAAACCATCATTCGAAATATATGGGGAATGGCTTGCATCAAAAAATAGAAGAGAAGAAGCTCAAGAGCAATTTGAGAAGGTATTAGAGCGAGCTCCCAAAAGAAGAATAGCTGTCAACAGCATGGAAAAGATAACAATGTAATAAAATTTCAGCTCCAATAGGATCAGAAACTTAATTAACAAATAAACTATTTAAAGGATGATTTACATACTTGCATTGATAAGTCTTCTATTCGTAGCAATTGGATATATTGTTAATGAAAAGAACGCAAAGTATTTGCTGGCAGGTTATAACTCAATGAGCGAAGAGGATAGGAAACAGTTGGACATCAAATCATTTCTGCCGTTCTTTCGCAAATTTCATATATTTCTTGGCATCTCCCTTTTTATCATTTTTATCCTAATAAATCAACTTATTAGTTCAAACACAGCGGGTATTTTCTTTGCTATCTACCCTATCCTCGGCTATTGTTATTTTATTCTGGCAAGTGCCAAGTATAATGATAACAAGAAATCAATTTGGAGTAGAATGGGTGTCGGAATTCTGTTGCTCACATTAGTTTTTGTTATTTCTATAATAGCTTACGGTTTCAAAGAAAATACGATTAGTTTTGATAGTGATAAGATTGAATTTCACGGTAGTTATGGAGAAGTCGTAAGAAGAGAGCAAATCAAGAGTTTAGAACTTGTAGAGCGAATTCCCAAAATAACTATAAGGACCAATGGTTTTTCTCTCGGAGAAATCAGGAAAGGGTATTTCACTAGTGGAACGGGAGAAATTGTCAAACTAATCATCAACGCAGAAAAATCGCCTCTTATACTGTTCACAAAAACCAACGACAAAAAGATTTACTATTCATCGAAAAGCAGATCAAATGAAGAGCTATTTACAGATATTACTGGGGATTTCCCTTCTGAATAATAGTTTTGCAACAAGTGAATTGGCATTTTTCTTAAATCTCTGAAAAGGAAAAAAATAGACTCATGTATTCTGACAATACACAGTATTTCGATCAACATTATTTTCAACTCAGCTAACATTACACTTGCGACGTAAAATACTAGTTACCTTGATTTGGGCAATCACAATATCATTTGGACTTGATGCACAGATCTATCAGCTCGACCGCGACACTGATAGCGACGGGATTATGAATGCTGATGATCAAGATTCTCTCGATCGCAATATACCTTTTGACTCCGTTTTCAACTATACCTATTGTATTGGTGAAGAAGCTAAAATTGACCTGGAGATTCTATTTCCTGGGCTAGTCATGATTTGGGATAGTTCCACTGACTTCAAGGGCTATACTGGATATGGAAGACCATTTGTGCCTAAAAACAACTCGAAGTACTACTCTACTCTTTACGATACAACATATCAAATGGTAATCAGACGTCTTGAGCACAAGATGAATGTTGGAAATGAGCACCTGCAACTAAAGATCGACAAGGTCGAAAAGAAATCCTTCAGAAGGCAAAAAGGAGTTAGTGTTATTATGAATAGGGGTTTTGATTACTACGATTGGTCTTTCAATGGCAACTGGCATGATCAAACAGTCATGAATATTGGCCGATTTTATGATGACGGAAGAATAGAGGTCATAGGTGAAGACAAATATGGCTGTAAAGATACACTGCAGTTTGAGATCAAAATTGCTGACTACTATCCTGCAACTCAAAATGTAGATGAACCGCAATTCGGCTACTTCAAACCAAAATTTCAAAAATTTTCGGACATAGAATCAGCCAGAGGAATAGTGGATATCAAGGAATTATCCGGAATATTCGATGGTCCATATATTTACTACATCTCCGAACTACCAACAGGTCCAGAATCATCCTTTCGAGATGACTTCATGAGAATTCAGCTTGATAAAAGCTCAAATAGAGGAACATGGGTAGAGGAAAAAAATGCCTATAATTTTGAGCTTAACTCAACTGAAAACCAAATCAAAATCAATGTTAATCGGAAAGACAAAATCAAACGTGGAGAAATTATTAAGTTAGATAGAACCATACTAAGAATTATCGTAGGGAACAACGAAAATCAAAGAATTGAAGAATACTATCGTGCAAACTAGCCTTGGCTTACAGCTTAAAAGTTCATCTTCAAAATAAAAACTTCTTCTCTAGCAAATTTTTAAGAATTCGCTGAATTAGATCTTAACAAAGCGTTTGACAACTACTTCCTTTTCTGTCATAAAACGGATAAAATAACTACCCTCTTCCTCGTAGGTACTTTATGTTTTATCGTTTTCTTCTTCTTGTTTTTCACACAATACGTCAATCGAGACTTCAAACGCTTCAATCAAAGTTTTACCTTACTGGCTTCAAACAATCAAGAGCAACTTGACAAAACAGCCAAAAAGGTTAAGGATTACCTGGGCAAAATTTATGATGTAGAAGAACTGCAAAATACCTTGCAATCTCAATCAGATTCAATAGTAAACAAATTGAAAAATATAGACTACTCTAAAATCGATACTGAAACAATCAGAGATAGCTTTTCGAAAATTCTATCCGTTTTTAATAGCGATGACTCTAAAACTCCTGCTGATGAAAGTAATTTCGGCTTTCTATTGATACTTTTTTCAACTATTGGCTACTTTGTACTAGTACTTTATCAGCTAGACTACTTCATTTCGATTAGAAATCAATATCTACTTCATAACAACAAAAACGGTTTCGATTTAATCTTAGAAGATTTCAGTCAGACTTTCATTAAGTACTTTAAACTGAGAACATACATTGTACTTCTTCTCTCCTTAATCTATGGAATTGCATTTACCATTCTAGACATGCCTGGATTGATACTGATCATTTTTTTGGTTACGATATTATCATACATTCCTTACCTCCAATACTTTACCCTTATTCCATTGGCCTTATCTTGTCTTGTCCTATCCGTCGAAACGCCTCTAAGTTTTCTTTTCTATTTCACTATCGTCGTTGTAGTTTTTATAGTTGCTAGTATCGTTGAAGAGCTTTTGCTTACACCGATGATTATGGAAAAAATATTGGTATGAATCCAGGGATTATGGTTCTGGCACTTAGTGTCTGGAGCTATATCTTCGGTTTACCTGGTTTGATTATAGGTATACCTCTCACAAGCTGAATGATTATATATTTCAAGCGCTATTTTTTGCAGTCATATTTTGAAGTGCTTAAGGATTAGAATCCAAAATCAATGAGGCAGCAAGGGACGAAGGAGTAGATCTGGTAAGTCCAGAATTCCAGGACAAAGTAAATGAAAGGAGAAGATAAGAAGCTATAGGTCAAACAAGATAATTTCTTTAATTAACAGTATTGTGTTTTTTACAGCTTCAACATCAGGTAAGTGACTGGGAGCTACATTGAACGTAGGAAGTTCTGTCGGAAATGTAAAAAGTGCGAAGTCTGGATTTTCTTTGTTAAGAAAAACAAATGAGCAAATGCTTAGAACGAATAAACACAAAAAAGCAGTTGATATATGACGTTTTTTCATTCTTTGTTAATGTCTGTTTGAATTAAACACGAAGATAAGATATTGAGGGCTGCTTAGACAACGAAGAAAATTAAAAAAAAGTTACAGCCAGGTTAATTTTTTCATAAATAGATTACAATGAGAACCTTTATACATTATCAAAAACACCATATATATTGTATTTAAGCAAAAAAAGAGATGTAATCATATTGATCACATCTCTTTCGCCAAAAACGCTTTCTACTAAAATTCTATTTTTTAGTTTCCTCCTGTAACCTTTTCTAATTTCTCCTTGTATTCAGCAGCCTTATCATTTTTGTTGGTTCGAACGTAATACTCTTTCAGTGCTTGAAGTATTAAAGGCTCATCTGGACTTATTTTTTCCGCCTTTTCCAAATATGGATAAGACTTTTCGTACATAGATGTCATTTCAGCTTTCTTAGCATCATATTTCTTAATCCCTGCAGCCGAGAAATCATTGCTTAATTCATTAAGTTCTTTACCAACTTTGGCAGCTTTATTGAAATATAGTGCACCTATTCCATAGTAGGAATTGAATGAGTTCTCATCAATATCTGTTGCTCCTAAGTAGTACTTCAAGGCTCCATCAAAGTATTCGTTCGCTTTATCTTCATTACCTTCATCCGACGCTTGCACATATAGTTGATCATATACATTGCCAAGAGTTGCATAAACAGTCGCATTCTCTGGTTCAGCAGCGATTGCGGCTTTTAATTTATCAATCAATGCTTCAAGTTTACCTTCAGCTATATACTTGTTGATCTGAGCAAATAAAAGTCCAGAATCCTCAGGAAATTTAGCTATTCCCTTTTCAAGGTACATTGTTGCTTTATCAGGGTCAATTTTTTCAAAAGTGGAGTAAGCAATTTGATATATTGCCGGATTCGGAATATCCATAGCAATCGCTTTCTCAACTGTAGAAGTAATATCTAGCCCAGATCCTTCTTGAGAACCAACAGTCAATGCGTTCATCAAGAGATCTTGCTTTTTCTCAGCAGTTACTGCTGATTCTTCGCCAATTGCTGTGATGTAATCAGACATGTCCATTGCTGAATTAAAAGACTTAAATGCTGCCTCCCAAGCTGAGTTCTGATAAGCAATTACACCCATATTTTCTATAATACTTTCAAGTTTGACTAGACCTTTCAATGCTTCCCTCTTGCGAAACTTCTTTTCAGCAATATCATGAGCCTTAGTGAATGCTTCATAAGCTTTGTACCCAACTGTAAAGTCTTTTCCTTCCCCAGCTTCAGGGTTAAGAATAACTTCGTTAATGATAGAATTTGCTTGTGTGCTGAGTATTTCACCTTTTGTCAGGTATGCTGCAGCACTGGACTGAACCTCCGAATCTTCGAAACCAGTTTCGAGCAAATCTAAAGCTTGGCTTAATTTATCTGCGTTAGCTGAAGGATCCAAATTATAAGTACTCAATAATCGTCCTGCTTTATTAATAGCTTTCATTCCTGTTTGCCCAACGGAAATACCAACAAATCCAAAAAGCACAAAAAGCAATAAAAATGATTTTTTCATATCGTAAAAAGTTAAATTTTAATAGTTATTAGTTAATAAGGACAACTGCAAATAATGAATTTCAGCTATCCTTGCATTTCAATGACGCTCTAATTTAGCTAACTGTGTTGCCAAAATGTTAAAAAATTATTTTTTTAACTTCTTTCAGTTACAGTTATGAAATAAGACTTTAGTCGTGTAGCAAGCGCGGTTAGTCAACTAATTACTCTTCTTCGTCATCTTCTTCACCTCTTTTAATTACTGCTACATCTGAAATCGCATCGTTTTTTGAAACCTTGATTACACGCACACCTTGAGTAGCCCGACCCATCACTCGGAAATCCTCCATTGCGACTCTAATCACTATTCCCGATTTATTGGTAATCATCATCTCATCGTCATCTGTAACCTTTTTGATTGCTACTAGATTACCTATCTTTTCAGTTATCTTTAGTGTCTTAACTCCTTTTCCACCTCTCTTGGTCTTCCTGTAATCCTCAAGACTTGATCTTTTTCCATATCCTTTTTCAGATACGACAAATACTTCTATCTCATCTTCTTCTCGGATACTCAACATACCTACGACTTCATTGTCTTCTCCAAGATTCATTCCGCGCACTCCAGCTGCATTTCTACCCATGGAACGTACATCCTGCTCATTGAATCGAATAGCCTTACCTTTTTTACTAGCAATTACTACCTCATTGTTTCCATTTGATAAAAGCACCTCTAGTAATTGATCATCTTCTCGTATCGTAATGGCATTAATACCATTTGTTCTAGGTCGAGAATATGCTTCAACAAGGGTTTTCTTAATGATTCCTTTCTTAGTGATAAATAGCAGGTAATTATTATTAATAAAGTCAATGTCTGAAAGATCTTCAATCTTTATATATGCTCTGACTTTATCGTCCTTTGGAATGTTAATCAAATTTTGAATAACCCGACCTGTCGAACCTTTAGTAGCCTCTGGCAATTCGAATACTCGCATCCAAAAACATCTTCCTTGCTCAGTAAATAATAGCAAATAATTGTGATTATTGGCTACAAACATGTGCTCGATATGATCACTATTTCGAGTCTTAGATCCTCGAGCACCTCGACCGCCTCTTCCTTGTGTTTTGTATTGTGAACTATTTGTTCTTTTGACATAACCAAGAGATGAAATCGTAATTATTACCTCGTCGTTAGGTATCATATCCTCAATAGAAATCTCTCCATCAGCATAAGAGATATCAGTTCGACGCTCGTCACCGTACTTCTCCTTAACTTCTTCTAACTCTTCTAAAACGATTCCTTTCTGTAAGTCCTCACTTGCAAGAATTGCTTTCAATCTCTCGATTGTCTTCATTAACTCGTCAAATTCAGCTTTAATTTTGTCCATTTCTAGACTTACAAGCTTAGAAAGACGCATCTCCAATATTGCCTTTGCTTGAATTTCTGAGAGGTCTAATTCTGCCATTAGAGCATTTCTTGCATCCTCGACTGTTTTTGAACTTCTAATCAATTTGATTACTAAGTCAATGTTATCTATCGCCTTGATAAGTCCCTCGAGAATATGTGCACGCTCTTCCGCTTTTCTTAATTCGAAAGCTGTCCTCTTAACTACAACCTCAATACGGAATTTTACAAATTCAGAAATTAACTGCTTAAGATTAAGAGTTTTTGGTCGACCTGCTACTAGGCATACGTTGTTAACACCATATGAAGTTTGAAGTGGCGTGTACTTGTATAGTTTGCTCAAAACAACATTACCCATCGCTTCTCTCTTCACATCTACCACGATCCTCAAACCATTACGATCACTCTCATCATTTACATTGCTGACGCCCTCTATCTTGCCATCATTAACCAAATCCGCGATCTTGATGATCATTTGAGCCTTGTTGACTTGGAATGGTATTTCAGTGATAACTATTTTCTCGCGACCACTATCATTTGTTTCAATATTTGCGCGACCTCTTAAGACTACCTTTCCTCGACCAGTTTCAAAAGCTTGCTTTACACCTGAAGTGCCATAAATAATACCACCTGTAGGAAAATCTGGAGCTTTAATATCTTCCATCAATTCCTCAATAGTGACATCTTCGTTATGAATATACCTCTTGATTCCTTTGACTACCTCTGTCAAGTTGTGAGGCAACATATTAGTAGCCATACCTACGGCAATTCCAGACGCACCATTTACAAGGAGATTAGGAATACGAGTGGGAAGAACCGTGGGCTCTTCTAGCGTATCATCAAAATTCAGTTGAAAATCAACAGTTTCTTTCTTGTAGTCAGAAAGAATATCATCTGAAATCTTTTCCAATCTAGCCTCAGTATATCTCATTGCTGCTGGACTATCACCATCCATCGAGCCAAAGTTACCTTGACCATCAACCAAGGGATATCTCAGTGACCAGTCTTGTGCCATCCGCACCATTGTGTCGTACACGGAAGAATCTCCGTGTGGATGATACTTACCAAGCACCTCTCCTACTATCCTTGCAGATTTCTTGTGCGACTTGTTTGCTGTAAGACCTAGTTCCGACATTCCATACAAAACACGTCTGTGAACAGGTTTCATCCCGTCGCGCACGTCTGGCAATGCACGAGAAACGATAACAGACATCGAATAATCGATGTATGCCGATTTCATCTCCTCCTCAATATCTATCGATATTATCCTTTGATTATCAGCCATTTATCTTTTTGATCTATTAGTTCTAAAATAGAATGCAAATGTAATCAAATTAAATGTTTTTATATATAAATTTTTACCAATAATTTTAGCTGAAAATAGGTGAAACTAAAGCATAGCAATCCCTATAAAACCTCATTTCCAGCTCTTGCAATAGCAGGAGTCTATTCATTTGAAATTAGCGCATGAACTATTATTGACAATTTATATTATAAATGAGTAAGTTCCAATACCAACTATTATTAATTTTGCAAAAAAAATAAAATCTTGAGCAAAGTAGTTAAGCCTTATTCTGAAGAGGAAGAAAAGAAAACACAAGTTCGCACTATGTTTAATGCAATTGCGCCAGCGTATGATTTTCTGAATCATTTTCTATCATTAGGTATTGACCGATCGTGGAGAAAAAAAGCTATTAAGAAGCTCGAAGGTACAGGAGCAAAGAAAATTCTTGATGTTGCTACTGGCACTGCCGATCTAGCGATTACAGCCGATAACATTCTCGATGTAAATCATGTTACTGGCGTTGACATTTCTGACGAGATGCTAGATGTCGGTCGTAAAAAACTCACCAAAAAGAAGCTAAACGACAAGATTCTACTTTTGAATGGTGATTCAGAGGCACTTCCTTTTGAAGATGGGGAATTTGATGCTGCCATGGTGGCATTTGGCGTGAGAAATTTCCAAGATCTTGACAGGGGTTTGGCTGAGATGCGCAGAGTTATTAAAGATGGGGGGAAAATGGTTGTCTTGGAATTTACAAAACCGAGATTCTTCTTATTCAAATTTGGATTTAATCTCTACTTCAAATACATTTTACCGACAATTGGTCGTTTAACTTCGAAAGATCCAAAAGCGTATAAATATCTATACGAAAGTGTGCAAGCTTTTCCAGATTACGATAAGTTTGTGGCGCACATGGAAAAAGCTGGATTAAAAAATAATGAATGGGAAAGTTTAAGTTTTGGCATATGCGCAGTATACACTGGATACAAGTAGCCTTAATCGTCCTTTTTGGTTATGCTGCTTCTTTTGCGCAAGCAGGTTCGAACAATAGCTATAATTATCTCGATTTCAAGAACAAGCCCGTATACTATGGAATTTCTTTGGGTGTCAACAACTCTACTTTTGTCATCAATCACAGTAAGAATTTCATACTAAACGACTCTATTTCAGTCAATCAACCAATATCACGTCCTGGTTTAACATTCCAGGGTATTTTCAATTTGAAATTGGGACAATATTTTGACTTCAGAGTACTCGCTGGATTCTCACTTTCGGAGCGCAGTCTTACTTTCTACCAACCTGGTGAACTAAATCCATATTTTACTGAAAAGATAGAATTTGTTTACGCGGATATACCTCTTCTTATTAGGTATAAATCAGCACCTTTCCAAGATAAGCGAGTCTTTGCTGTGGCTGGTCTCAAATACTCCTACGATGTTAATGGATTCAGTAGAAGTGCTAGAGCCGAAGACTTTGTCACAGTTGTCCCGCACGATTTTTCCTTAGAAGTTGGTGCCGGAATGCAGTTTTTCTTCCCTTATTTTATTTTGAGTCCTGAAATCAAAATGTCGCAAGGAATAGGCAATGTTCTTTCGTTTAACAATCAACTAAACGAAAGTCAAGTCATCGAAGCTCTATTAAGCCGAACGTTCACTTTGTCTTTCCATTTCGAAGGTTAACATAAATTTCTTTCAAGCAAATTAATTGTATGAATTTGGGACTTCAAGTCCCTTTAAAAATGCTTTTACTTTTGACTCAATCTGAGGAAAAAATAATAAAAAGTCTTCTACAAACTGATCTTCCTCTAACCTCAACTGTTCAGTTGCGTCTCTGAATCTAGAAGGAAACTTAGTTCTTTTGTCCATTCGTTCGAAAACATAATGCAATCCGTCTAAAGACTCATACGAACGAATGAAATCTCCATTGGCCATTCCTTGAACTTTTCCTCTCGCTCTCTCAGGAAACCCATCCAAGTGATTTAGTAACAATCCATATGCATTTTGTTTGTAAACTTCAAAACCTTCAGGATGGAAACGCTCCCATTCTTTCGCAAGAATGTAGTCGAAGATTATATCGATTACTACCGGCGCATATTTTCCTTGTACCTTACGGAGTCGTTTGGTCGACTTTCTGACAGTTTCATTAACATCCGTGTAAGCATCTATCAATCTGTGCAATAAAACACCGTTGACTTGTTCTTCTGTCAATAACTTCACTTGTTTATTACTAATAAAATCGGCAGCAAAATTGCCGACTAGAATATCGGGATCATTGTACGAAAAATAGATGTGAGCAAGGTAATTCATGGTTACAAAAATAGATAAAAATACTGTAGCTTTACGGCGCAAAAAAATACATCTATGCCTTTAAAAAGTGGAATTGTCGGACTTCCAAATGTTGGAAAATCAACCTTGTTTAATGCATTGACAAATGCAAAAGCTCTAGCTGCAAATTTTCCATTTGCGACGAAAGAACCCAATGTGGGAATAATCACTGTTCCTGACAACCGTCTGGACGAACTGGAAATACTTGTTAAACCACAAAAGACTATTCCAACGACCGTTGAGATCGTTGATATTGCAGGCTTAATAAAAGGCGCATCCAAGGGAGAAGGTCTTGGCAATCAATTCCTTGCAAACATTCGCGAAGTAGATGCTATTATACATGTAGTTCGATGTTTTGAAGATGACAATGTCGTTCATGTAGATGGAAGTGTTGATCCTGTTAGAGATAAGGAGATCATTGACACTGAGTTAATATTGAAAGATCTAGAAACGGTTGAAAAGCGACTAGAACGATTGAAAAAAGGCGCAAAAGGTGGCGACAAAGCAGCCCTTCGTCAGGTAGAAATTGGTCAGCAAATCTATTCTCATTTGGAGGAAGGTAAACCTGCTCGTTCTTTGGAAGTGGATGAAGATGGCATTGATTTGCTAAAAGAAATGATGCTACTTACGGCAAAGCCGATTCTTTATGTTTGTAATGTAGATGAAGATTCTATATTATCCGGTAACAAACACACGGAAGCATTTCTAAAATGTGTCGCAGAAGAAAATGCTGAAACGATATATGTCAGTGCTCAGATAGAAGCTGATATAGCTGAGCTTGACACATATGAAGAGCGCATGGAATTTGTCCAAGATATGGGACTTAATGAACCCGGAGTAAATAGATTAATTTTAGCTTCATACAAATTGCTGAATCTAATTACATACTTCACAGCTGGAGAAAAAGAAGTTAGAGCATGGACCGTCAGAAATGGTGCAAAAGGCCCTGAGGCAGCAGGTGTTATTCATACGGATTTTGAAAAAGGCTTCATTCGTGCACAAGTAATTAAATACGAAGACTTCGTAAATCTAGGTTCCGAAGCCAAAGTAAAAGAAGCTGGTAAGATGGGCATTGAAGGTAAGGACTATGTCGTTAATGACGGCGACATTATGCATTTCTTGTTTAACGTATAATCCAGCAAAAAGATGAGTGACTCAGAGTTCTCGACATATCTGTTTCACAAGCCATATGGGGTTTTAAGTCAATTCACTCAAGAACATCCAGGCCAGCAAACTCTTGCTGACTATATGAACATTGAAAAAGATGTCTACCCCATTGGTCGTCTAGATCGCGATAGTGAAGGTTTGCTTTTGCTAAGTAATGATAAAAAGCTAGTTAACAGCATATTACACCCTTCCAAAGAAAAGTGGAAAAAATACTGGATTCAAGTAGAAAATATTCCAAGCGAAATCGCTCTAAATAAATTGAAGCGTGGTTTAACAATTCGAATTAATAAGAAGGAATTCAAAACGAAACCAGCACAGGTTCGAGTGTTCAAAACACCACCGAATCTGCCCGAACGAGAGCCGCCAGTGAGATTTCGAGCTAACATTCCCACCGAATGGTTGGAAATCAGAATTACTGAAGGAAAAAAACGCCAAGTACGAAAAATGCTTGCTGCTATTAATCATCCTGTTTTACGATTGGTAAGAATAGCAATCGATCATTACAAGATAGGAGACCTGAAAGTAGGTTGTTATAAAAAGCTTTAGATTTCAACTTATAAATTGCTAAATTTATATACTTTTGGGCAGCTAAAAAAAACTAATGTCTGTAGCAAAAAAGCTAGCAAAGCACTTGCTAGAAATCAAAGCAATCAAACTACAACCAAACAAGCCTTTCACTTGGGCAAGCGGCTTAAAATCACCTATTTATTGTGATAATAGAATGTCTTTATCCCATGCGGAAATAAGAAAATTCATTAAGAAAGAGTTGGCATCTTTGGCGCTCAGCGTTGGAGATTTTGATGGTGTTGCAGGAGTCGCTACTGCAGGAATCGCTCACGGTGCTTTAGTAGCAGACCAACTTGGTCTTCCATTCATTTATGTACGATCAAAGCCAAAAGGTTACGGTCGTCAAAATTTAATTGAAGGCGATATATCTCAAGCCAAAAGTTACATTGTAGTTGAAGATTTGATTTCCACTGGAGGATCCAGTTTAGTAGCTGTAGATGCCCTGAGGGAAAACGGAGCGACTGTAGCAGGTGTAATTGCGCTCTTCAGTTATGGTTTAGATAAGGCAAAAAATGCTTTTCAGGAAGCAGATTGTCCTTTCGCAACCTTGAGTCATTATGGAACCTTATTAACAGAGGCTGTTGACTTAGGGTTTATTAATAGCTCTGAAAAAGAACTATTAGAAAATTGGAATCAATCTCCTGAAGAGTGGAGTAAAAAAGTAAAGATCTGAAATGGATATAATAAATGAGAAGTCGGAAAAATTCATGTTTGATTACTTGAATAGCTCGTCTCCTACAGGATTCGAGAGTGCAGGTCAACAAACTTGGGTAGAGTATGTACAATCTTACGTAGATGAATGGCATCTAGATAATTACGGTACAGCTTATGGTATCATAAATCCAGGAAAACCATATAAAGTAGTAATAGAGGCTCATGCTGATGAGATTGCATGGTTTGTAAATTACATTTCTGATAAAGGTTTCATTTCAGTTATAAGAAATGGAGGTTCTGACCATATTATTGCTCCATCGAAAAGAGTAAATATTTATACCAAGAATGGCCCCGTACAAGGCGTTTTTGGTTGGCCAGCTATTCACACTCGCAAAGGCAAAAAATCAAGCTTGAGTCCATCTATGGAAAACATCTTTATAGATGTCGGAGCTAAAGATAAAGAAGAGGTAGAGAAAATGGGTGTTCACGTCGGATGCGTTGTAACATTCGAGGATGAATTAATGAAGCTTAATGAAAAGTACTATGTAGGTCGTGCCTTGGATAATCGTATGGGTGGCTTTTGTATTGCACAAGTGGCTCGATTAATCAAAGAAAACAAGATTGACCTACCATTTTCGCTCTACGTTGTAAACGCAGTTCAAGAAGAAATTGGACTCAGAGGCGCACAAATGGTTGCAGACCAAATAAAGCCTAATGTCGCTATCATAACTGATGTTTGTCACGATACTGATACTCCTCTTATTGATAAGAAAATTCAAGGAGATACTTCTGCAGGAAATGGCCCTTCACTCACAGTTGGACCTGCAGTGCATAACAAGCTTCTGAATCTGATATTTGATGCGGCGGAAGACAAAGAAATACCTTTCCAAAGGTCTGCTTCATCAAGAAGCACTGGGACAGATACTGACGCCTTTGCTTACAGTAACGGTGGTGTGCCATCTGCTCTGATATCATTGCCATTGCGATACATGCACACAACAGTTGAAATGGCACATACAGAAGATATCGAAAATGTTGTGAAGTTGATTTATGAAAGTCTTTTGAAAATTGAGGAAAATCACAACTTCAAGTATTTCTAGAAACAAATTATATATTTTATAAATGTAAAGCAGGTTGATTCATTAACCTGCTTTTTTTATCTTTTACAGGTGAAAGCAATAATAGACCTCTATCTCTACAGTTCATTGCACATAGCATTGTGTGCCTTGTTTCTTACATGGTCGACCTATCTTTTGACATATATAGAAGTGGATTGGAATTATATCGTTTTTGTGAGTTCGAGTACATGGCTTCTCTATTCACTCCACCGAATAATAGGAATCTATAAGGTATCAGAGTCGCGAATTGAAAATAGGTTTTTTGTGATACGAAAATTCCATAAACACCTCATTGTTTACGCTTCAATTGCCTCTTCAATTTCTGTTTACACATATCTTTCATTGTCTCCTAGTATGAAATTGTGGCTAGTTGTACCCATCGGATTATCCCTACTTTATATCGCACCTCTATTTTTAGGACAAAAAAGGCTAAGAGACTTTCACTACATAAAAATATTTCTTGTCGCTAGTTGCTGGGCGCTATTATGTGGCACTTTTCCGATGCTGGAAGCTCAACTTAGCAACTATGAATTATTGTTGTTTTCTGTGGAGAAGTTCCTTTTCATTTTTGCGATAACATTACCTTTTGACCTTCGTGATATAGAAGTTGATCGTGATTCAGGTCTTAAAACACTCGCTCACCTTCTACCTCAACATCTTAGCTACGGAATACTGGTTTCATTTATCCTTTCTGCATTGCTTGTACTTGTAAATCCTTTATATAATTCAGAACAAAAAATAGTACTTATAATCACATACCTAGCTCTCGAGTTAATTACTAGATTTTCATCACGTCAAAAAAATGACTATTTCTACAGTGGAATAATCGATGGTACTATGATCCTATTTTTCATTATCGTCTGGATATTTCAAAATGGAATATAAATAAGACGGTCAAGTTGCGCGTGTCTCTCCTATTGTCGAGTTGCTGCGTTCGTCAGCTCACTATTCGCTCGGTCTCCCGCTTCGCGTGAATGACTGCCATCACTCACGCATACGCTACGAGTTCAAATATGCTTATGACTTACTTAGGTACTTCTTGAGTTTTCCATTTTTGATGCCATTTACATCAAGTTAGATCACAAAGGCATTTGAATCATGCTTATCGATCATTTGATATGTCCTTCTTATATCAATTCTATTGATAACAGTGTGTATGATGCGATCATGATTTTGTTCACCTCTATTTCCATGTCCCTGTGTGCCTTTATAAGTAGTAATACCAACGCCAACTTTATTTACGAGAGCAGACTCAATGTCGCTCGCCTTGGCAGAAACAATCATTAAACCCACATAATCCTCAAATCCTTCGATTATCAAATCAATTACTCTCGCTGTTATCAGAAAAGTTAAAATCGAATACATAGCTACTTACACTGAAACAACCAAGGCCATGATAGCAAAAACAATAATATTGAAGAATAGAATAACCTTTCCGATACTGATACCAAAACGTTCATGTACAAATATTCCCAGAATTTCTGAGCCATCAAGAACGGCGCCATTCTTGATTGCTAATCCTATGCCTGCACCTAGAATAAACCTCCAAAAATTGCAATAAGCAGCTTATCATCTGTTATCGAACTAAAATTCTCATAGTGAATCATAACAGCAAGAGCTGCAATAGATAAGACAGATTTTACAAATATTTTCCTCTTGAGAGTATACCATGCTAAAACTAAAAATGGGATACTTACAAGAATAAGCAAGATCGAAATATTAACATCGTACACTTCGCTAAGCAGAATCGCTATTCCTGTTGCTCCCCCATCCAAAAAACCATTTGGAAGGAGAAAAGCCTTAAGACCTATACTAGCAAGTATAATCCCAATTAATATCTGTATGCTATCACTGAAGATTCCCATGAGCTTGTCCATAATTAATGACTGTTTGAAGCTGTTTAAGCATTTTGGAATAACTAACAATGATAAAGACGGCACGAATTGCTGATTTAATCATTTATTAAGAAATACCTATCAAAGAGCTATATCTGAAGCTAATAAATTACAACCCCTGATTTCCGCTGCATCTACTCTACCCAGAAGCTGAAAACTTCCATCATCGTAACGGATACCCATATCTTCAGTCTGAATAAAAGAACAAGTATCAAAATTGGCAAGATCTATCACATTTACTACCCCTCCCCTTTCATCTTGCATCCAACTAAGCGGATCAGTTAATTCTGAAATGTAAATATCCATAAGACCGCTAGGATTAAAAATGCCATTTCCAACCGAATATGCCTGAGATAACAATTCAGTCATTCCGTACTCACTATGCACAGAATTCAAATTCATGCCCTTCCTGAGATAATCGTGAAATGCAAGCTTTGGCATTTCCGGTCCGATACCTTTCATCCCCCCAGTCTCCATAATTACTAAGTCACTGAAATCTAGATCTTGACCTGCCAATTGATATAGCGCATACGAAACTCCAAGCAAAACAATTTGCTTCTGTGATTCTCTAGCCTTCTTAATACCTTCAAGTAGCGCTTCGAAATCATGCAGATAAAAACCGCTCAGGGGATTGCTTGTTTCTTTTATGAAACGAGCCGCCATAGCAACTAAAGAAGAGTCTCCTCTCTCAATATATCCCGGTAAGAGTGCAAAAAAAACTTGATTACTAAGAGGTCCATATACTTGCTCATACGATTTTTGAGCTAGACTCAAATACCATTCATCATCTCTAACGAAGTGGGTACTTCTTGTCATTCCAGTTGTCGCACTACTTTTGTAAGCACTTTGCTCCTTCCAAACCCCACTCTGAATCTGATGTGTTTTAAAAAATGAAATCGGGAGAAAAGGAATTTCCGAAACACCTTTTGGACGAAAGTCCTCCGACTTTTTCAACAACTCAACAAATTTCTTGTAGAGCGGATTTGTTGCATATTGGTATCTATAGACCTTTAAAGCTACACTGTCAAAATCAGTCCTATCAAGACCTGCTATTTCTTTTCTTAAATCATCCCTCTCGTTCATCGTAACAAAACTAAATAAATTGCGTTTTCTTTATGTATCAATTATATAAGGATCATATTTGTAAAATGAGAAATCTACTTTTTGCTTCTATGCTGACAATGATCTTCGCAATGGAATCCTGTATCAATGCCCCAGATTTTCCTGATGAACCAGTGCTCACTTACAGTGGTTTAAGTAGATCAACCATGACTCAAGGAAGTGCAAATGAAGATTCAATCCGAATTTTCTTCGGCTTCACGGACGGGGACGGAGATATAGGAATTGCTCCAGAAGATAAAATAGAGTCAGCTTTCGATGTTATTGTAACAGATACAAGGAACGGAACGATTTTAGATAGGTTTTTTGCTCCGTACGTTCCACCGAAGGGAGCATCAAACGGAATTCAAGGTACAGGCGAAATCCTCATATTCACAACATGTTGTATCTACGAAGACGGAACGGTACCTTGCGAACCAAATCCTGAGCAACCATCTAACGAAATGGTTCTTGAGGTTTATATGAGAGATCGTGCGGGTAATGAAAGTAATAGAATTCTGACAGAAGCAATCAACCTTCAGTGTTTATGATTTCTGCTTACCAACTCCTAAATCCTGGCCAATCTACCTCTAATGACTTTTGCCTAGGGCCTCTTTAGCGGCTGAAACGGTAGCTTTACTATTTCCCATGAAGGATTTATCTCCGATAAAAACTACTGGTCTTTTCAAAAATGTATATTCTTCGAGTATTAGCTTTTTCCACTCTTGTTCAGTATGTTCTACCTTATTTAGACCAAGCGACCTGTATTTCATAGCCCTCTTGTTAAATAGAGCCTCATAGCTACCATGTTCTTGAGCTAAATGGTCAAGTGTTTCTTCCTCGATAGGTTGCTTCTTAATATCTTGCAATTCAAACTCTTCCCCACCAAGTTCATTAATGATTCGCTGGCAAGTATTGCATGTAGAAAGGTGGTAAATCTTTTTTTGTGACATATTTTGATATTTTACAGGCTAACGCCAAAAATCTCTTGTTGAATATTTAAGATTAGAAACGGAATACTCAATACTAGGTTCAAAATGTTATACTAAATCTCTAGTCTATTTGTGAAGCAAATCTTGATGGCTCAAATAATTCATCATTTTCCTCAATTATTGCTTTTGTCAGAGACGCACCAAACAGGACGATCAATGTTGCGTAGAAAACCCACACCATCACAACCAAGATGCTACCTGCGGCTCCGTAGATTCCTCCAATGTCAGTTGTACCAACATAAAACAAAATTCCTACTGTCACTAAACCTAACAAAATAGCAGTAACTACTAACGCAAACCAAGTATTTCTCCATTTCAATAGCACGTCTGTTAAAGCACAAATATCAATGCAAATAGTAAGGTGTTAATAATTATAGGGATTATAATAGCACCAAACTTCAGCATTAGGCTCGATAAGACACCTAGATAATCATCTAAAAGGTTGCCAACCATCTGTAGGACTGAGTATAGAACAAGCGATATCAATAACAGAAAAACGAAACCAGCAATAACTCGTAGTGAAAATAATCTGGATCTGATATATTGTGAAATTGTATTCTGATCAGATTTTGCTTTGACGGAAAACATGTCATTTAAAACTGACTGTAAAGTTGCAAAGACCGTAGATGCCGTAAATATAATAGTACAAATGCTGATCACTGAAGCCCAAAATTTGGGTTCAAAAATCTGTAGTTGGTCAATAGTACTTAACATGGCTTGTGACGAGCTTTCTCCAAGTAAATCTGAGAGTTGCGTCATTATCGCCGTCTTAACTTCACTTTCTTTGTAAAAAAAACCCGCAATATTTAATACTAAGAGTAGTAAGGCAGGTAGGGAAAATAAAGTATACTATGGTATAGCAGCGGACTTCAGAAATGCGTCTTTGCCAATAAAAATCCGTACGCTTTTCCTAATTACATTAAAGATTTTAACGACCATGGCAGATATTGAGATGACTTTAAACAACTAAGCTCAATTTGACAATGATTGTTCGAGTCTTCTCAATTTTCAGATATTAAATGCCTAATTTAGTGTATAAAACTGAATCAATTGAAACGAGTATTTAAAGAGTCTGAACTCATTCTGAATGATAGAGGAGCTGTATATCACCTTAACCTACTGCCCAATGAAATTGCTGATACTATCATAACTGTGGGAGATCCTCAACGAGTAAAAAAGGTTAGCCAATACTTCGACACGGTCGACATCAAGCGTAAAAAACGAGAATTCAAAACGCATACTGGCACACTGAATGGGATGCGCATAAGCGTGATCTCAACGGGTATTGGCTCTGACAATATCGATATTGTTCTTAATGAACTTGATGCTTTGGTTAATATCGACCTTGAAACTAGAACCGAAAAAGATGAACTTAAGAGCTTAAACTTCATTCGTATTGGAACGAGCGGAGGACTTAGAGAAGGCATTGATATAGAGAGCTTTGTCGTTAATACACACGCTATTGGAATGGACGGTCTTGGCTCTTACTATGGTGAAGCTGATGAATCAAAAAAATTGGGAATACATGATAGTCCGCTTCCACTCTATACGGGTGAGGCAAGTCAGCAACTAGTTGAGACGATCGGCCGAAGGATGATCAAGGGAGTTGGAATTACAGCTGGTGGATTTTACGCACCTCAGGGAAGAAGCATTCGATATCGTGTTGATCACGATAAGTTTATTTCCAATTTGTCAAGTTTATCAGTTGGTAAAATTGATGTAACTAACATGGAAATGGAAACTGCTGCCCTTTACATGCTAGCAAAGAAATTAGGTCACAACGCCGTCTCATGTAATGTAATACTTGCCAATCGAGTAACTGGTATCTTTAGCCAAATGCCAGGAGAGAGTGTTGATCGCTTGATAAGAAGTGTTCTACAGGAGCTAACACACTCAATGATTTAGACATCAGCTTGTGTATTTAAGACTAGCAACTCAAAGCAATAGAAAGTACATATTCATGTAATTGAAAGAACTAGATTGTTCTATTTGTCAGGATAGATTCACTAACAAGGTCTGAAAGCTAAAACACAGCTTACCCGTTCGCCTTTTTGTGATCTGCTAAAAATTTGGCGAGTCCAATATCCGTTAATGGATGATTCAATAACCCCAGAATTGCGTTGAGTGGACAAGTGACAACATCAGCTCCATTCTTAGCTGAATCTACAATATGTAGTGGATTTCTTACTGAAGCGGCCAGAATTTCTGTATCAAACAATTGGACAGCGTATATTTCAGCTATGTCTTTGATCAATTGCATACCATCCCAAGATATATCGTCAATTCTACCGATGAAAGGAGACACATATGTTGCTCCGGCTTTTGCTGCAAGTATTGCCTGGCCTGCAGAAAAAACTAAAGTACAGTTCGTTCTAATTCCTTTTCTAGTAAAATAGCTTATTGCTTTGATTCCTTCCTGGATCATAGGAACCTTAACTACAATATTCGGAGCAATTTCACTCAATATCTCTCCCTCTTTAATCATTCCCTCAAAATCTGTTGAAATCACTTCAGCACTTACGTCTCCATCAACAATATCACAAATCTTTGCGTAATGATCTAAGACTGCTTGCTCACCTGTGATTCCTTCTTTAGCCATTAATGATGGATTGGTTGTAACACCATCTAGAATCCCAAGGTCATGAGCTTCTTGAATTTGACTCAAATTAGCTGTATCAACGAAAAATTTCATGATTAAAATTTATAAGAAAGAGAAAGAAAAAATGAGGAAACCTGCCGAGCGCTCAACCTCCTACCCTTGCTGCATTTCTGCCCTGGGGGGATTCAGAAGGAGCTGCCCGCAGGCCCCTCACGCCCCAAAAGTACAAGTAATTCTTCTTTTGCCAAACATGTTTAGTTCTTTTTATTCACTAAATAAAAGTACTATTTGGACACAAGAGTAAAAACATTGGATGGACACCGACGGCAGTATTCCAACAAGAGAAGACAACTATCATCTATTTAGCTATAGCTACGAACAAGTATTTCAAACAATGCGAATGCTTCGTCTCCCCTACTCAGATGCAGAGCAAATGTTTAGAAGAATGGTATTCAATGTTCTTGCCACTAATTGCGACGATCACACGAAAAACTTTTCAGTCAGACTTGTTAAAGACCAAAAATGGGAACTTGCACCAGCTTATGACATTTGGTTTTCTTATGACCCACAAAACGTTTGAGTAAATCAACAAACCCTCAGTATCAATGGTAAACATATTGGTATAAATGAAGAATATTTCCTGAAAATTACTAAAGAAAACAACATCAAAAAAACAAAAATCATCATCCAATAAATCTATGAAGTAGTAAAGCATTGGGAAACGTTCGCAGTCAAAGCCAAGCTAGCCCGTAAGCTATCAGACTACATACTACAGTACTTGCGACCCTTATCTAGATAAAGTCTTTGAACGTCTTCCAGTATCCTACTGCGTCAGGCTTCACAGTTATACGAATCGGTGCTTTACCTACAGGATGTAGGAACTGCAATTCATAAGAATGGAGATAAATACCACCTTTCAACTCACTTCTTTTTGACCCTCTATACTTTGTATCGCCAGTTACAGAACAACCTATATAACCAAATTGAGTTCGAATTTGATGTGGACGACCAGTTTCTAGGTTAACAGAAACTAGGCACTTACTCTCCAATTCAGCAATCATCTCATAATTCAAAATTGCCTTTTTAGCTCCTTCTTTGTCTTTATCAACTACAATTACATAATTTGCTTTTTGATTCTTGCGCAAATAGTTAACTAATTTTCCCGATGGATTATCTGGCCGTTCGTCCAAGATCGCTAAATAGGTCTTTGAGATCTTTCTGTCTTTCAACATTTGATTCATGCGTGTCAATGCTTTAGATGTTCTTGCGAAAATCAAAATTCCACTTGTAACTCTATCGATACGATGTATAGAACCCAAGAAAACATCACCAGGCTTATTATACTTCTTCTTGATATAAGCCTTTACTTCATCTATCATACTTTTATCGCCAGTACTGTCACCTTGAGATAGTACACCATTAGGTTTATAGACTGCGATCAAGTGATTATCTTCAAATAGAACTTTCATATTTCAAAGTTTTGCGTTGGACCAAGCACGAAAAGCGACTTAGTATAAACATTTATTTTCGGGAAGTTATAGCACAAAGCTACAAAGTATATTTAGTTCTTCTTACGTTACTTTTCCTTTATAATTATCTTGTTATAATTCTATCTCTATTCCAGTCTTTACTCACCAATTATTATATGCGTTAGAGTCAGAAAAGAAGTGAAAATTTATAGCGTAATATGAACCATAAGAATGATTATTACCAATAAAAAGCCTTGATCAGATTGAATCAAGAGGCATTACTACTACAGTCAATTAAAACATATTAATTATTAATTTAATATTTGGCATAGATTTTGCTCTTACTTAATATGAGTTTTGGTTATTAAATTGAGTAATGCCCGTGTCTTTCGTCTTTCGCGGGCTTTTTTTTGCCTGCGCCTCAAATCTCCCAATAGTCTTCTATCTAAAATACGCCAAATTAAATTGTGGTTTCTTTGATTGTATTCTATCTGAAACCGTATTTTTGGGTGGCGGAAAACGAGTCTTACGAAGATACGCTCTAGTTTGCCGAGTCAACATTGAGTTTTTGCCTAGGCTGGCCTTTCTAGAGAGGTTAATCTTACAGGAGGGCTTATTGTTTACTACGCCATGTTTGCAGCTTTTTTGGAAGAATGCAGAAATACAATTTACCTAACCAAATTTAAGATTTGCCTTATGATCATAGGTGTACCAAAAGAAATCAAACCCTCTGAAAACCGCGTTGCCTTAACTCCTGCAGGGGCCTTTGAAATGACAAAACGTGGACATGAAGTGTATGTTCAAAAAACAGCTGGAGAAGGAAGTGGATACAGTGATAACGACTTTGTTAAAGCTGGAGCCAAGATTCTCCCGACAATCGAAGATATCTACAAGATAGCTGAGATGATTATAAAAGTAAAAGAACCAATAAAAGCTGAATACAAATTAATTCAACAGGACCAACTAGTTTTCACTTACTTTCACTTTGCTAGCCATCGCCCACTTACTGAGGCTATGATAAACAGCGGAGCTATTTGTTTGGCATACGAAACTGTTGAACTAGATGATCGTTCTTTACCTCTTCTGACGCCCATGTCAGAGGTAGCCGGACGAATGTCCTGTCCAACAAGGAGCAAAGTACCTTGAGAAACCTATGAAGGGCCGAGGCATTCTTCTAGGTGGTGTTCCAGGTGTACCTCCTGCAAAAGTTATGATTCTAGGTGGAGGTGTTGTAGGTACTCAAGCTGCAAAAATGGCTGCTGGCATGGGTGCACAAGTAACCATTCTAGATATTAACTTAGATCGCTTGCGTTATCTTGATGAAGTAATGCCTGCCAATGTAATGACTCAGTACTCAAATAGTTACAATATCGCGGAGATGATCAAAGACCATGACCTTATTATTGGTGCCGTTTTAATACCTGGTGCAAAAGCTCCAAATTTGATTACGAAGAAAATGCTTAAGAAAATGCGTCCGGGATCGGTCTTAGTTGATGTTGCGGTTGATCAAGGTGGATGTATCGAGACTTGCAAACCAACGACACACGAAAATCCAATCTATGTAATTGACGACATCGTACACTATTGTGTGGCGAATATGCCTGGAGCTGTACCTTACACATCAACGATTGCGCTTACAAATGCAACCCTTCCATATGCTCTAGAATTAGCTGATAAAGGATGGCAAGTTGCATGCGACGAAAATGACGCTTTGAGGAAAGGATTAAATATTGTTCGTGGAGACATTGTATACGAATCTGTTTCTGA
The DNA here is from genome assembly GCA_943788055.1 of uncultured Saprospiraceae bacterium. Classification (GTDB taxonomy): domain Bacteria; phylum Bacteroidota; class Bacteroidia; order Chitinophagales; family Saprospiraceae; genus JAHDFB01. Next base: position 35,062 of record CALSOU010000011.1, on the reverse strand, counting down.
AGCATTCAACCTAGATTATAGTCCGATATTTTCGTAAAAAAAGTATAGACAATCGTCTTACATTATAACAATATGAAGAAAGGCTGCTTGATAAATTCAAGTAGCCTTTTGCTTTAAGCTAGTAAACAAGAAATTTATCAACATCCTAAAAGAAACATGTGGAAAAAATTATAAGCTGAAATTTAAAATATCGCAATTTAAAATTATGAGTTTAGATCAGTTTTTGTAATTTTATATCACACAAATGACAAATGTGCCATTTATTCCGCTTGAACATATCCTCTTCTTTCACGTAATCAAAATCTTAAATTAGTATGAATATTACTTTTCAAAATCTAAGAAGAATCAAGCACGCGCTGCCTACTGGAAGTGTTAGTAGAATTGCTACTGATTTAAATGTGAACGAGCAAACTGTCAGAAATTATTTTGGAGCAAGGAAGTTTCAAGATGGTCAGATAGTTGATGCTCATGTTCAACCAGGACCAGACGGTGGGTTTGTAGTTTTGCAAGACACTCGAATACTCGAAGCAGCAAAACAAATAATAAACAGTCAATTCGACTCCTAACTCAACTAACTAATGCAACCTCTCTAGCTTTTCTACACTAGTTTTTCAAAAAGCAAGTAAAAAGTCTTTTAATACTGTTTTGTACTCTTCTGAAAATTCACCACTAGATTTGCGCAATTTAAATTGTATTGTCTTTTCAGCTAGAGACTTTTCTTTAGAACCTGAGGATATCTTCATCGCCGTGATGATCATATTCTTGGGTTTTGCTTTTTCATGATGCATAATGTAGATCGATTTAGAAATCTCTAATCCAGTATCCCCAATTATCGATCTCACACAATCTTCATATCTAAATGGAAAAATCATATGAAAAAGTCCACCTTTTCGAAGCATATTTGATGACCTAGTGATCAAATCTAAATAAACAAGTCCTATCTGATGTCTAGCAATCGCAATTTCTTGTGATTTTGTACTTACTGTACTTTGATCAAAATATGGAGGATTTGTGACAATTAGATCATAAAGGTCACTAGAATTCCATTTTAGGAAATCAGATTGAAAAACTTTGATTCTCGGCCGAAACTTACTATTACTTACATTTCGTGATGCGAGAACACAAGCTGAAGGATTAATGTCTATGGAATCAAACCACATTTCATGAAATCGTTGAGCCAACATCAGTGAAATAACACCGGTTCCAGTTCCGATTTCTAAGCAATTTCTAAAAAAACCTTTCTCAATATCCAAATCTAGAAGAGCCGCTAAAAGTGTTGCGTCTGTTGTCAGCTTAAAAACATCGCCTGCTTGCTCAAGGTTGAATTGTTTGAAGCGAAAAACGGATCTCATTGCTTAATCAAACTTTTTGTTTGCAAACCTTTGTCCGTCATTATCTTAAGAAAATACACCCCATTATTCCAGCTAGAAATATCCATTCCATTAACGTTCCTAAATTGGCCAATGATCTGACCGCCTACAGACGTTACCTGAATAAACTCAACATCTTCGTTTGTTAGTAGGAATATAAAATCACGAGAAGGATTTGGATAGAGTGACACTTCATACTTTGATTCCAACACGCTAGCTACCAATTCACTCCATCTAGCTTCGTATTCTTGACGAAATTGATTTGCAAGTTCTTGATCTCTAATTATTAGAGTATTCTCATCATTTTGAAACTCAGCCTTATTGGTCCAGTTGTGAGAACCGGTCAGAACTCTTGGTTCGCTTCCACCTTCATCAAATATTGCATACTTATGATGAAAAATCCTAGAATTTGGGTGGGTCTTAATAGGTATGTTCTTACTCAACAGAAAATCGTATTCAGAGCCATTATCATCGAAGTTTTCGACAATTAATCTAATACTCTTTCCTTCGTCCCACTGCTGCCCCAAAGCACTTCCTAGCTCATTTTTTGTAATAGTTAAAAGAGCCATATCAATAGACTGATCCGCATTCTCTATTTCATTTTGTATTTTCGAGGTAACTCGATCTGAAGGTGAGAAATATAATTCGACATCTATTCCATTGATGTTAAAAAAATGAGGAGTATTGTCTTCTTTCGATGATCCAAATCTAGCTTGCAACAAATCAGGAAAGGCATTTTCAGAACCCCACATCTCCTCAAATTCAAGAGTATAAGCCTTCGCAAGTGATTGATCATTTATGACTAGCATATGATTAGGATCTACTGCCATCTGATTTGAAGTGAAATTGGTTGCGCCCATTATTACTTTGGCATCTTCTAGTCCTTCATCAATAACTAAAAACTTATTGTGCATTAACGGGTCTCCACTATTCCCAAACACTAGTCCGAAAGGAGGTGAAACACTATTAAATGCATTGTTGGAGGTTTGATCATCTGCTATATATCGTACTCTAACTCCTCGATTATGTGCATCAATCAAATAATTCACAATAATCGTACGGTTAATATTATACATTGCTACATCAATCGTTTCTTCAGCATTATCAATAATTTCGAATAGCCGTTGATCAAACTCAGCAGAAGAATCGCCATCAACGATACTTCCATCTGAGAATGACTCATCGACACTGTTGTTAAAATAAACATCAATTTCGCCTGAACTATTTGCCTGAGTAACAAACGGTATCGTACCTGAGGACACGGTGTCTGTCTCATTCGAAATAACTACTTCTAGATAATAGAGATTCCCAGGCGAAAGAAGCTGTAACTCAGTCGTTTGTAAACTTCCTGCTTTAGTTTCTACTTTTTCAAGACTATTTTTTGAATCTCCAACAAATATTTCATGCTTGGCATCTGTTGTAGATGCCCAATTTATCTCGACAAATTCTTTTCCAATAACAGTTGGTATAGGTAATTGGCTAAATCCAAGACACTCTTGGCCAGCAATATCATCATAAGATCTTAATAGCAATGCCCCGTCACCTTCTCGAAAGCTTATACCAACTATTTCGACACTTTCAGTAGGAACTGATTTCCCAACAGCACTATTACCTTGATTGATTACTAAAGATAAATCTGACATTCCTTGTATTGAAATAATGGTGGCACCTGCGGTTGTAAATACTGATTGGTTGTCTTCAAATGAAACACAGGATAACCCTACTAATTCCGACTGGAAAAGTGTACCAACATCCTTGTAATCAATGTTTTTAGGTTCCGGTAGTGGATTATTAGGACTTAGATACTCTACATTTGTAATTAAATCCAGTTCTAGTAATCCTTGAAAACTCCCGATTTCGCCTTGGATTCGAACTCTATCTCCAGTCTGCAAGGATTGTATTTTTACAGATTGAGAATTACCATCGTACAGTGCAATTCCAGCGGTTTCATCTTGAATAAACCTAAGGTCACTAGTTTCCTCTCCCGCTAGAATTATACCTTCTATAAGTACGCTTGAGCCTTCAGGCAATACTCTAGCTTCCTCAATTGATATTTGGGCTTGAGCCAAAAAGCACCCCAAGAAAAGAAAAAGAAGCGATACTAATTTCTGAAGTCTATGAGGTTTTAGAACATTAATCTTCATAAATATGGATTATTTTTATTGCGTTAGACAGTTTATAAATAGTAGACATCTATTAATGTTTTTTGTTTCACAAGTCACGACAATTTGGTGCATTTGTCAGTGTCTTCGAATGCTCTACAAACAAAATCAAAATAGCCAAACTCTAAAAGAGCTTGGCTATCTTATTCGTATTCTTGAATTTCTAAAACAAAATTTACTATTTTGTTACTGAGATATCATCTATAATGTATGTGCAAGTATTACTTGCTCCAGCTCCGACATATTGAAATCCTATGTGTACTTCACCAGAATAGCTAGAAAGGTCAATTTCTCCGCTATTTACCCACTCATAATTTGATTGTGAAGAGCCAGCTAAATTGGCATTTAGTTCTGTCCAGTTAGCAGCATTTGCATCGCCATTATAGTTAGAGCTAATCATGATCTTTAGTCCGTTGTGCGTATAAAACGCAACCGCGGAACGGAAAGAAAGCTTGTTATTTCCATTCATGCTAATTGCAGGAGTTACTAACCAAGTTTCCATAGAAGGTTCTTCGTCCTGGAATGCGGTTGCTTGGACATAAACATTGTTATCAAACTCCTTTGTTCTCCATTTACGTGTCCCTTGAACAACTTCATTTTCCCAATCTGTAATATTTACATCTACACCAATTGCAAGACCTTCAAAATCCATCATCAATTCATCAACAGCGTTTCCTCCACCTCCGCCGCCATCGCAACGTGTGCCGTTCATATTGACATCTTGGATTTTACGAATAATCAATTGCTTAGTTCCTTGGTATACTGACATTATCGCCGTTAAACTACCATTACCTTCAGCAACTTGAAAATCTGCAAAGTCAGCAAATCCGCTCGTTCGTAATGTAATAGTGTTACCATCGCAGTCAACAACATCGTGATTGATTGCAAACATATTTACTGCATCAGCATAGGTACTTCCTAACGATCCCCCAACAAACTCTACCCCATCCAATTGGATCAACTCATTATAGTAGGAATCGTCTAATTCAGTGATATCGACAGTTTCCTTATAGTCAACGGTACTTAAAGCACCTCTAAACACGATGTCTTTATAAGTTGTCTCGGGAATTCTTCCTACTTGATCTCCGTTGTCTACACCAATTTGCGGAAGACCATTAAAATCACCAATGGCCAAACCTTGTGCCTTTACAACTACGTCTCTTCCAACTGGAAAGTCTTCAAAAAGATCAAACGCATTTATTTGAATATTAATCCCTCCTGTTTCATCTTGTACGACTATTTGTTTGTAAAAATTGCCCGAAGCATCGTCTGCTACTACAACCGCGTCAAAAACAATATCACTAGTAATTGCAGTCACACTTCCTTCGCTATACAATGCCATAAGATCAGCAATTGTAGCATTCGGTGTAGGCAGATTAACAACAACTTCACCGCATCTTTCTGACGTTAGAGTTAAGTCCTCAAGGTCGCGTATTAGCAACTGCTTTGTATCTCCAAAAATTGAATAAATTGCTAGCATACTACCCTTACCTTCCGCTATTGTAGTCCCTGCAAAAGAAGAAAACCCACTTGTTCTCACAACAATTTCATTTCCATCACAATCAACAAGAGTTCTATTTTCAGAAAATTGATTTTCAGCATCTGCATATGTCTGACCTAATTCACCATCAGCAAATTGCACTTCATCAAGCTGTATTAAAGTGTTTAAAGCAGCATTTCCTAGCGTATTTATCTCCGCTGTTGTTGGAGTTACAAGCTGATCTCTTTCACCTGGAATAATTACCCCAGTTTCAATGTCGTCAGATACTAGAGGAAATGGAATTGTTAAAAGATTTCCGTCCTCTTCTCCAAATCCCAATTGAACTAAACCATTATAATCGCTGAGAGTAAGTCCTTGTGCTCGAATATATACTTTCCGACCAACAGGTAGCACAGTGTATAAGTTGTTTGCCTCTATCCTTACAGTTAGCCCACCAGTTTCATCTTGAATTACAACATTTTTGTAAAAATTACCACTTTCATCATCTGCTACCACTACAGCGTCAAATACTAAGTCGTCAGTAATTTCAACAAATTGGCCAGCAATCCATCTCGAAGTCACATCCTCAACCGTTGCATTTGTTTCGACTATGGGTGTGTCTTTAACTGGGGGCTCATCAATCGTGTTGTCCACGCAAGAGTTAAACACTGACAAGCTTGCTATACACACAAATAAATAAATAAGTCTTTTCATTGTTTCTACAATTTTCTATAAATGAAGATCCTGATTTAACAGGTATTTTTCTAATTAAAATCTAAATGATAAGTTTACAAAATAGTTAAGCCCCCAAGCATAAAAGTATCTACTCGGGAATCTTCCTAGGTCCTCAATTGTATTGCTGTTATCAGCTGTACCCAAACGTAACTGCTCAAATCCACCTGTTGCCATTGTTGTATTATTCAAAATATTATTGACTCCTACATTGAAGTAAACGAATTTTTTGCCAAACTTTTTGGAGCCTCCTCCAAATAAATCAAGTGTAAATCCAGGATCCAATCGTTCTTGTCTAAGAACATCAAAGTAGAATTCACTAGTCCGATCTAAACCATCAACTGCATCCACAGTCCTACGCAACGGATTGTAATCCATGTACATATGATCAAAGTAATTGGCATTTACCGTTATATACCAATACTTTGGTGAATTATAAGACAAACCTAAAGTATAAGCGGACTGAGGGCCTGGCACTCTAAAATTCTTAACATAAATTGTCTCATCTTCTACCAACTGAATTCCAGTGTTGTCTTGAATGATATCTACGGTTGGTCTCACATCAATGTAGTTTTGGCCAATTCCAGCAGCAAAACTAGCAGACAAAGTTGTAGTGAGCTTATATTTTGCAGAGATCTCCGTACCTACATGTGTTCTACCTTCTCCTTGAGAAATAATATTAACAAACGCACTTGATGAACCATCTATAAATGCACTTCGAACTTCCGCCAAATTCCTAAATCTAGTTAGATAGCCCAAGGCCTTTATATTTAGAAATGGGGATCGCATTACATATGCAAGTTCTCCGGAGTAAGAATGTTCTTGCTTAATATCCTCGAGCACTTGATTTCGGAATCTTGGAGAAACATAACTATTTCGAAAATCTGGAGCTCTCAATTGATATGTCGCATTAGCGTAGATATAATTTCTACCATTGATTTTATAATTGATACCACCTTTAACGGATGGTGAAATAAATACTTGGGCATCAGCGTTACCGAAAGAACTATCTGGAAAGGCGCCATTCTTATACAAACCCTCTCTTCTGAAACTATTGTAGTTTATCTGGGCTCCGAAGTGAAAGTCAACCTTTGGAAAAATTGCATTATAAGAAGTCCATAAAGAAATGTCGGTAATTTTGCTTTTGTAATTATATCCATAGGCATCACCTTCTCTTACAACTCGATTCGGGTTATTCAAATCTGCTTGACCCTTGTCCGCATCATTGGGAAATTCTCTTTCAACAAATTGATTGACATCGTACCAATAATCACCTCCCAATAAGTTTCTGAGACTCTGAAAGAAATGTGTTACTTCATACTGCGCTGTCAATCCTCCATGCAATGTTGTTTCATCGGTTAATTGATATCTGGCTATTCCATTGTACATATATCTTGTAAGATCTTGTCTATCTTCTTTCAAAGCGTACAGTGATCTTAGTCCGCTGACTGTTTCACCATTTCTATTAACATCTGCGATCGTTTCGAAATTACTGAGATTGGTTTCAAAAATTCTAGACCAATTCAATTGACGATTTTCTTCACTGGTTGATAACAATTCCTTGACTTCATTATAAGCTTCGGTTTCCTCGCCATAAAAACTTGGTAAGTAGCGATAATAATCTGGTCTAGGATCTGGTGCATTATACCAATCCAAACGACTTTGACCAGAACGCCCAGTAATTACACCTACTGACTGTTTGAAATCAAACTTGTCAGAAACTGCCATAGTATGTTCAGCACTAATCATCGGTTCATGTGTAGTCCAAAACCTAGCAGACTTTTTCTCACCATTGAGTATTCCCCAATTTGGGTTGTAATAATTACTACCTGCTAGATCGTACATTTCATTCAGTGAACCGGTTCCCGAACCTCGTTGTATTGGTGCACCGAAAACACTGACACTTAAGGAGTGTACATCATTAATTCTCTTTTCTACACTCGCAAAATATGACCAGGCATCATAAAAGGTTCCTTGCACATAACCTTCATCAGCCCATCTTCTAGAACCGCTGAAAGTGTAAGACCAGCCGTTAGCCTGTTCTCCAGAGCTATGTGTTGCCATTAGCCTATTCCTATAAGTACGATTTGCTGCGGCATACGATACTCTAGTTTGTTTTCTTTGAGATCCTGCTGAAATGTCAGTATTACTAGCTCCATTGAGATTTCCAAAGGTGAAGTCAGCTTGATCCAGCCCCAGGTTGGTCGTATTGTTACGAAACACATCATTCAATCCGCCCCAATAATTAAAAGGAACTCTTGAATTGTGGAGCGTCATCATAGGCAGGTTATTAACCATTGTCGTAGAATACTCATTATCATAACCTCTAACTCTGAAGCGAGCAGCACCGAAATTAAATGCAGCTGCAGAAAGAAATGGATCTCTCGATGCCCGCAGAATGCTACTAATTGCTCCAGCAGTTTCATCTTCTTGAAGTTGTCCCTCATCCAAGATTATCACATTATTCGACGATTCCTTCTTTTTAAGCGCTATTCGATATGAACGCATTCCCTCAGCATCATTAATTGTGACTTCGAAGTTTTCATAACCAGGTTTCGATACTTCTAGGTAAATAGGATTTCGATAGCTCACATTTAGCTCTACAACTCCCCTATCATTGGTGAAAAAATCTTGTTTTTCGTAAATTATGACTGCTGAAGATATTGGCTTTTGTGTCATTTCGTCAACCACTGAAATGGATAAGTTTTGTGCAGTAGCTATATTCTGCAAACTAAAAATCATAAGCAACATACAGCTTACTAATCGAATAGACTTTTTCAACACTTTAATTTTTGCTACAAATGTACAACCTAATTTATCTTTGAACACGTTCAAAAGATGTTTTTTATAAAAAGGAAAGACATTTTAAAAAACTCATTTACTTTTGCTTATAAATATACATTTATATTATTAATACCGTTTGATCTCATGTTAAATGTATATTACATAATCATCGTCTAGTCAGCAAAACAACTATTTATGTTGGACGATATCAAAAAAAATAACAGTATATGTTCAAGAAACAATTGTACATCTTTTTGACGCTTATCATCTTAACTCAAGTAAGCTTCTCACAAACTGCTTATCAAGCCTTCCCTATGGGTTTTTATAATTTGGAAAATCTCTTTGATGTTTATGACGACGAAAGTATTAACGATGAAGAGTTCCTGCCCGAAGGTCGAAATGCTTGGACACTTGACAAATACGAACGTAAGCAAGAAAACATGGCTTCTGTGATATCTAAACTTGGCACTGGCATGAGTCCCGATGGTCTTGTTTTGTTGGGAGTATCAGAAATTGAAAATCGCAGTGTACTTGAAGATCTGCTTATACAAGATGCGCTAAGAGGTAGAAATTATCAAATTGTACACTACGACTCTCCTGACAAAAGAGGTATAGATGTTGGTTTAATCTACAACCCTAGTTATTTTGAATTGATTGACTCAAAAGTCCACGAGCTGCTCATTCAGTCCAATGGAAGTAGAAAGTTTACACGTGATGTACTACATGTCAAAGGTCGAATCAACGGAGAAGTAGTGCATGTTCTCGTAAACCACTGGCCTTCAAGAAGTGGAGGCGAAAAGAGATCTGCACCGGGAAGAATAGCCGCTGCTCAATTGAACAAATCCATTGCTTCTGAAATATATACAATGGAACCAGATGCTAAAATCGTCATTATGGGTGACCTTAACGATGACCCCACTTCAAAGTCTGTAAAGAAAATACTTAATGCCAAGAAAAAAATAAAACAAGTTAAGCCCCGAGGTTTTTATAATCCGATGTATTCAAAATTTTCAAAAGGGGTAGGTTCCAACGCTTATAGAGATTCATGGAGTCTATTTGATCAAATAATAGTAAGTGAGGCATGTCTTGATAAGACACAGTCTGGATTATTCTTCCACAAAGCAGAAGTCTTCAAAGAACCAAAAATGCTTCAACCAAGCGGACGGTACAAAAACTACCCATTCAGAACGTTCAGTAATGGCGTCTTTATCAACGGCTACAGTGATCATTTCCCTGTTGTTGCATATTTTTTAATACGGGCATAAAAGAAGTATCTTACAAACTAATACTTTTAGTCACCAGTACCAACATCATGGAATTAGGAAGCGGTTCTCCTATTGTCTTAAGTAAAGAATTCAAAGAAGTCCTTCAACAGATGGAGACTACTAGGCATGCTATCTTTATCACTGGGCGTGCTGGTACTGGGAAATCTACCTTATTGCGCTTGTTTAGAAAAACGACCAAATTAAGAACGGCAGTTGTTGCGCCAACAGGTATCGCAGCGTTGAATGTAAAAGGAACTACTATCCACTCATTTTTTGGGTTTCCACCGAAATTACTTCATCCTAGTGATATCTACGAACGTCGGAATAGTCGTGTTTATAGAAACCTCGATGTTCTTATCATCGATGAAATATCCATGGTAAGAGCGGATATGATGGACAACATTGACTATTTTTTAAGAGTAAATCGAAACAACTATCAAGAAGCTTTCGGAGGTGTAAAAGTTATTTTTTTTGGAGATATGTTTCAATTGCCACCAGTTGTAGCGAAACAGGCAGAACGCGAGTATATAGCCGAGCACTATGAATCACCCTATTTTTTTTCTGCAAAAGTTTGGCAAGACGACACACCGCTTGAAATATTTGAACTTCAGGAGGTCTATCGCCAAACTGACCGCAGTTTTATACGGATTCTAGACAATGTTCGAACGCAAGACATAGATTATGATGATCTCGAAGATTTGAATAATAGATACGTCGAAGATTACGATGATGACTGGTATATCACACTTTGTGCAAGAAACGACCAAGTTCACCGCATTAATAGAGAAAAACTAGCTGAAGTAGAATCTGAGGAATTCACCTATTTAGCTAGCGTTACAGGCAATTTTTCTGAACGATTGTTTCCAACAGAGCTTGCATTAAAGTTGAGAGTAGGTGCACAAGTCATGTTTATCAAAAATGATAGTGAAAAAATGTATGTCAACGGTACAATTGGAAAAATAATCGAACTAGACACAAATAAAGTAGTGGTCGCTATTCTCCAAGATGATGGTACAATTCAACGAGTTGATGTTGATAAGTTCACTTGGGAAATTCTAAAATACAAACCAGATCCGGCTGATCAGAAACTTCTAAAAACTGAAGAGATTGGATCATTTACGCAGTACCCTTTGAGATTAGCATGGGCAGTGACAATTCACAAAAGTCAAGGAAAGACATTTGATCGTGCTATTATTGACTTGGGTAGAGGCGCGTTTGAAAGTGGTCAAGCATATGTAGCTTTAAGCAGATGTCGAATACTTGAAGGCATCATACTAAAGCAGAAACTTAGACCTCGTGATATCTTTGTAGATAGACGAATTACTGAGTTTTTCTTGAATAATCGTTAGAGTGAACTACGATAAAAAAAGAATAATATCACTAGCACAGCTACAGTGATCATAATCGCATACTTAAAAAACTTCTTTTCGTTTGCAGCTGCCCTTTTTCGTGCTCTTTGTCTTTTTCTTGATGTTGCCATGATAGATCTTTTTCTACTACATTATTGTTATTACAATTATACTACAATTGAAGGGATTGCCAAAAAAATATCTTGCCAATTACATACTTCTCAGATGAATCATCTTTTGATAATAGATTTGACATATTTTTCTATTTACGTATTTCCTAAATTTTGTATGTAAAGTCCAGATTTAAAGTCTTTTACAATGAGGGTTGCCAGTCATACTTTGAACAACGTCAGTTTTTTATTGAAGCGAAAATAAAGGTACGAAGAGTGATCCACAGTGACATGATCATCTGACATATTCAACCAATGAGTATTTCTAACTAAAAAACAATTTATTTATCGCTGCTTCAAAATCAAGGTAAAAGCTCGTGCACGTCTAGTTGATAAATTTTACATTCGCATTTTATTTCAAACCAACGATAGTTTAAGTTTACATAAAAAAAGACTATGAAGCTTAATTTAGATGTCAAAGTTGCCAGCAAACAAGAATGGATTGAAGCCGTAATGGCTGATTTTGACAGTTTTCTTAAGGATCATGCCGATTGCGAACGGAAAGCAAGTTCTATGGCAATGAGTTTAGTCGCTAAATATCCTAATCGAGTTGAAATCATTCCAGATTTAATAGACACAGGTATCGAAGAACTTGAGCATTTTCAGCAAGTCTACGAGTTAATGCAAAAAAGGGGACTGCAGCTAAATCATTCAATTGGAGGAGATCTATATGTGCAAGCGTTAGTTAAGAAATGTCATAGTGGTCAAACAGAGCGATTTTTGGATCGATTGTTAATTGCTAGTGTTGTAGAGACCCGAGGTGCAGAACGATTCAGGCTTGTGTCCGAGGCTCTCGATGATCCCGAACTAAAGCGATTCTACAAAATCCTTTGGGCTTCTGAAGCAAAACATGGGCATATTTTTGTCAAAATGGCTCTTAATTATTTTGAAGAAAAGGCTGTCTACGATAGATTAGAATATTGGGTTGATCTAGAAAGTGAAGTTATTGAAGGTTTAGAAATAAAAGCTGCTTTACATTAGTATTCAAAATACCAGCTAAAATCATTTCGTTGTCGATCTAACTGCCTGATTTTTAGAAGTGCTCTGCGGAGACTTAAGTTCTCAGTTGATTCGCCTTTCTCAATTTGATCAAAATAAAACTGAGCGCTTTTCAAAATTGGTACATCAGGGAAATCGCTCCTCATATGATGCAAACACTTCATTAACTGAAAAGCATCGAAAAGCTGATAAAAACGCTTTTTGAAAGCCTTTAGACTCTTAACGTGTTTGAGCAACTTCTGTATTTTGATATCAAAATCAATTGACTCTAAATACAAATCCAACGCCGGATGTACTTCGTGAGGCTTCGATCCTCGATAGTACAATTCAACTTGACTATTCCATAATTTTAAAATTTTGAACATCGTCGGATTATAAGTAGTAGCAACATACGTCTCATCTTCGTACTTTCCTACAGCTCTACCAGTTCCAAAAGGGACACGATCAGAAATCCTTCCTGATGGGAATACAGTCGTTCCGTTGATTTCACCGCATATTTCATCCTTTATAAATTTGTGTAAAAAATAAAAATCCTCCCCTGCCTTACGTTTATTCATACCACCTCGAAGCAAATAGGCTTCAGAGTAGCAGCACATACTACTACCGACAGTATGGATTGCAAATGGAAATTTCGCCCATTTCTGCAAATTGATAAAATATCTTAGATGCCATTCGTATTCCATAATTGCAGTATCATCCTCCGTTCCCTGGAGAGGATGCTCGAAAAAAATACTTGCCGCTTGGTCTGACGCAGTCTTAAAATGCTTGGATATCACTTGGAAGTAATTTCTCTGTATCTCACAATCCGCATCCAATGCAAGGATCAAGCCATTGACATCCTTATCTTGAAAATACCAAGCTGCAGCATCCATTAAGGTTTTTCTTGCCAAACCAACTCCAGCATACCTTGAAGGTAATGATACGTGATCAACGTGCATCCAAGTTTCGCAATTTTGTGAATGCATAAAAGCTTTTACCTCCTCTTCACTACGACGATTGATATCAACTACCTCTGGAATCTCAGTATCAGAGGAATTGATTAATACCTTCACCTGAATATCTAAACCTGTCCGGTCTGCGTTCAAAATTGATCGTAGGGTTGTTATGATATCAGGCTCTTTAAAAGCAGGAATCGTAACATACAGCGATTTTGGTGATTTCGGTAAATCTTTTTTGACGTCAAATCTTGAATTCATGTAACTTTGTAGAATGATTATTGAAAGTCAATATTTTCCTTGTATCGCATTTTGGGCGCAAGCCTACTCTGACAGAAGAATCGAAATAGAGGCTCACGAGAACTATCAAAAGCGAAGTTATCGAAACAAATGTAACATCTATGGCGCAAATGGATCGATTACGCTATCGGTGCCATTGGAAAAAGGTAAAAATAAACAAATGCCTATCAAAGACGTGCGCATATCTTACGTTGACCCATGGATAACAAATCATCTCCAGTCGATTAAATCCGCTTATGGTAGAGCAGCATACTATGAGTTTTACTGGGAAGACATTGAGGCTATAATCAAAAAGAAGCATCACTTCCTCTATGATTTGAATTGGGAGTGTTTAGAATATTTCGCCTCTAAATTAGGAATTGAACTCACCGAAACGCTTGAATACAATAGCAGTTACACTGAAGGTGACTTTCGTCAAAAAATAAGGCCTCGTCACAGTTTTACAACCAGTTATTATACTCAAGTTTTTGAAGAGTCGATGGGTTATCAAAGTAACATGTCAATTTTGGATTTACTCTTCTGTACAGGTCCAGAAATGTCTAGAATTCTGAAGCAACCATTGACATAGCAAACTTAAACTCTACAAATATTTACTAGCTTCTCTTTTGCTCAATGGTGCAATATCATGAACATCAATAAAATTTCTAACCCACAGTGGATTAGTCTTTGAGCACTGTCGAAGTTCCCATCCTATAGCATTTTGGTGAAAGAACTCTTACTTGTAATATGCTGAATAATTGACAATTCTAACAACTCAGTTTCAGTTTCAGATTTACGCATTAGCTGAAAAATGATCGCAACACGATTCATCCACACACTAGAATGTTCAACTAGCTAAAGAATATATGCATGTCTTTCCGTCACCTGCAAATTGATGAGAAAAGGAGCAAAGAAATGCGTTGATAAATAATCAACGTTATCCCACCAAGTCTTATTGAGAGCTAAGTATTCGCCAAGCTCCAAATGCGAGGCGTTTAAGCTCCCTTTTCTTTTGTCAATAATATCCATCGCAAGATACTGAAGCTCTCTATGTTCTGCTGACCAGAGAATTTTAATCAAATCGATGATCTCAGAAATAGGAAGTAGCTTAAGACTAGTTACTATGTCTCTTGAAATTTTTCTTCGTATCGGTGATTGAATGCCATAAAAGCTGAACTTACCTTTCATGTACTTTGACATTTGATTAGCCTGTTCTTCATTACTATACTGAAGAAATAAATCATGAATATGTCTAAAAACGTCATTATTCATTTTCAACCGTTAAACTAGATGAAAATTATTCGGGATCAAAACCGCATACCATAGTATACAACGAGACCATAGTTCAAATATCGTTGTTCAATCTGATTTGTTGAAGTAGAGAAGTCTGCAGGAAGGTGCTGAAAATAAGCAGAAGCTCCAATAAAGTGTTGCTCTGAAAGATAATACCTGTAGTGTAATTTTGTAAACTAGCTCAAACCAGAAAACCTACGAAAGAAATTTGGCAGAGAGGCGTTTGAAAACTCTAAGTCATTATTGTAAATGCGACCACGAGCTAATGTTGAGAGATTTACTCTTGTACCAACCTCAGCTTGGAGACTTTGATTCTCTGTCAGGTAGCCTACATACACGATAGAAAGCGGAATATCAAATCTGTGTAAAAAATAGTGAATACTCTTATTAATCTGGTAATCACGTTCCACATAGATGTCGCCGTAGATGTAAGTGATTGTATCTCCACTCTGCAAGACAGTGGTTGAAATTATACTTTGAACCGTATCAACCTCTTTACAGGATTCATCAATGGTCATTCTTTCAGACCATCTAGAATAATTTATTCCAGACTTTATAAAAACCGGCCATCTCGCGCGTTTAGCACTTGAAAATAATTCGAGATCAAGGCCCTCCAATGACTTTTCATTAATAGCCCGAGATGGATATGCCGGTATACCTTGGTTATTCTTCGGTGCTAAAGCTTTCGTTGGGTTTGATAACCCTGTTAAAGCACCCAATTCAAATTCCCATGGATTGCGTCCAAAAGTAGGACAATCTACAGTTTTAGGCAATGCAAGGACTAGAACATTTTATTTAACAATTAAACTTGCATCAAGTTCATTCAATGAAAATTGATTAAGAGTTGACCTATTCTGAAGGCTTTTGTCGGATTGTCTTTCGGAATCTAGTAATGTATTCTGAGATCTTTCTTCAATCTCAGCAATCTGCATAGATGCTTACATATCTTTATTCATATTTTCATTCGAACTAACTCGGAAATTCCTTGTGTTCATATCATCCTCGAGTAAATTGCCAGATCCATATTTGCCAGATGATACTTCTGAAATTTCGGCAACTCCACTTCAAATAAGAAAATACAAAAGGGTATGAAGTCTTCGAAACATCATACCCTTTTGAGATTACGTGAGTGCGAAATGCACTAGTTTTATTTTTCGTCCATGCGCTCAATCCGAGAAACTAAATCTTGGAAATGCATACTATTTAATGAAGTCCCATTGTAGTCACTTTTTGATTCCAAAGTTCTCTTGATCTTCATCAACGCAGCTCGCGAAACGGCAGATATATCAGAATTCTTAATATTCGGATTTTTACTTTTCCCCATACTGATAAGCTTTTCAACATAGGCTCTCTGAAGGTTTCGTCCGTAAACATCAGGTGAAGCATTTTCACCGTCAAAAATACCTGTTTGAACATCTGAAAACATAGACTCAATTTTATAAGCCTCTGATCCGTTGATTGCTTCATTCTCGATCATTCTATTCAGTCGATCTGTGTACATTAATATATTCAGCGTTCGATTCTGAATCCTACCGATATCCTCAATTGCAGCTTTGTCATCAGTTCTCGCAATAATCTCAGGATCAATTAACCACTTAGGTGTTTTGAATAGCTGTTGATTCAAAAACATCACTGCAGCTTTTTGCTTTTCTTTCTCGACGTGCGTGTAAATTGGTTTATTCTCATCGTATGTCTGATAGAATTCGTAAACCCCTCCAACATTGGCAGTTACATGCCCCATGTAACGGTTAAACTGTCCATATACTTGACCATACAATTCTTCTAAATCATCAAAATCTTTACCCTCTTCCGCTGTCCACTCAATCAACTTAGGCATAATACGCTTTAAGTTTCTTATACCATAGTCACTCGCCTTCATTGAGTCATCGCCTAGATCTTCTGTTTGTGCACTTGGATCAAGCGGTAGGCCACGCTGACGTCCGAATCTATAAATTGGATCACCCGCTTTTTCAAGTACCATCCCGTTGAGAATTTGTTTATCTTCTTCAGCTGTATTGGTATCTTCAAATAATTGATATCCAAATTTTATAGACCATTTATCGTAAGGTCCCACTCCTGGCATTAATCCAACATCTCCGTCCTCCGGCTGTGCAACATAATTAAATCTTGCATAATCCATAATTGAAGGTGCTGTACCCATTTTCTTTGTAAAAGACGGACTTCTCAAAGAGTCAACAGCATAAGCTACACTAGAACCCATATTGTGGGGTAATCCGAGCGTATGGCCGACTTCATGCGCAGAAACAAACCGTATGAGCTGTCCCATAATTACTTCTTCAAATTTGGTGCCCCTTGCAGCAGGATTAATTGCTGCAGTTTGAATGAAGTACCAGTTTCTAAGTAAGTTCATAACATTATGGTACCAAATAATATCACTTTCTAAGATTTCACCCGTCCTAGGATCATGTACATGAGGTCCCATAGCATTTTGGATGTCCGTCGATACGTAGCGTATAACAGAATATCTCACGTCTTCAGGCGTCCAATCAGGATCCTCGTCTTTGCTAGGAGGATCTTTTGCTATGATGGCATTTTTGAAACCAGCAGCTTCAAACGCTGGCTGCCAATCTTCAATTCCTAGTTTGAGATACTTCCTCCAAGCCTCGGGTGTTGCAGGATCTATGTAATAAACTATAGGCTTGATTGGTTCTACAAGTTCACCTCTAAAGTAAGCTTCAGGGTCTTTAGGCTCAAGTCTCCATCTCGTAATGAAAGTTTTGCGTTCAGCTTTCTGAGCCTCAGAGCCATAGTCTGTTTGAGATACTGAGAAATATCCCACTCTATCATCCGCAATTCTTGGTCTCATGGGATTCTCAGGTAGCAAAACAAAACTCTGGTTTAGCTCCACAGACATTGTACCTGTTAATTGATTGTCCGGTAGTTTTTCGGCACCATTGTAAGTCAGAACATGTCTCACTTCAACATTTTCTGGAAAAGACTTCATGCTTTGTATAAATGACCTTTTCTTATCTACTCCCCTTGTTCCAAACTGCTTTTCTTGAAAGTCATACATCGCGCCGATCATAGGTACGTCACTCGTAAAAAAGTCTTTTACATCAATTACATAACTCGACGTATCTGTGCTTATGGCCTTAATATCAAACACAGCGATTACCGGTTCGAAGTTGTTATTCTTTACCGACTGGTATATCGGCAACTCTTCGCTCGCAACGCTATTAAAAGAAACCTCCCGTGCAACAAGTTGGTTTCCCTTCTTTTGAAATCTGATGACTTGCTGTGGTCTTGACTTAGTCCCTGCACCACCAAAATTTAGGCCTTTTACAAAACCAGAAATTCTACTTACCACCAAAATCTCACGTTCAAGCAAGCTGTCTCCAATCTCAAAATAGTAGTTGTCCTCAACCACATGTGTAGAAATTAATCCAGTGTCTGAAACGGCCTCACTAGTAATAACTTCACTGTACTCTTTTATACTAGATTTCTTCTTGGGTTTTTCAGTTGGTGTCTCCTTCTTCTTTTTGAAGTTAAATATTTGGGCTTCAGCAGCATTAATACTGACAAAGCAAATCAATAAGATCAATAGGTATTTATATCTGAACATTTTTGTTGGTTTTGATTTCTAAATAATGGGTTGCTTTATACGTTTACCTTTCAATATTTCCCTGGAGATTACTAGTTTCTGAATTTCAGAAGTACCTTCACCTATTGTACACAACTTGGAATCACGGTAAAACTTCTCTACTGGAAAATCTTTAGTATAACCATATCCACCAAATACTTGTACGGCGTCTGTGGAGATTTCTACGCAAATTTCCGAAGCATAGTACTTGGCTTGAGCTCCAAGTTTAGTGACATTCCCTCCAGTTGCTTTAGCATGAGCAGCTTGACGAGTCAATAGCTCCGCAGCAGTAATCTTTGTAGCCATATCTGCCAATTTGAAGGATATCGCTTGAAATCTTGCAATGGGTTTACCAAATTGCTCTCTTTCTTGTGCATACTTGACGCTAGCTTCATAAGCCCCTTTTGCAATACCAAGCGAAAGTGCGGCAATACTGATTCTACCACCGTCCAAAATCTTCATAGCTTGAATGAAACCTTCGCCTTCCTTCCCTAAAATTTGATCCTTATGAATACGGCAATTATCGAAAACCATCTCACAAGTTTCGGAAGCTCTCATTCCAAGTTTATTTTCTTTTTTTCCTGCTGAAAATCCATGTGTCCCTTTTTCGATCACAAAAGTAGTAATTCCGTGCGAATCAAGTAATTCACCTGTTCTAGCAAGAACGACTGCAACTTCTCCAGACTTTCCATGAGTAATCCAATTCTTCGTTCCATTGAGGACATAATGGTCGCCATCTTTGACTGCTACACACTTCATTCTCATGGCGTCACTTCCCGTATTTGCTTCGGTCAGCCCCCATGCTCCAATGTGTTCACCAGATGCTAATTTCGGTAAGTATTTTTGCTTTTGCTCTTCATTCCCGAAAGTTAAAATGTGGTTTGTACAAAGGGAATTATGAGCTGCTAACGACAATCCTATCGAACCGCAAGTTTTTGCTATAGTTGCAACGATCGTAATGTATTCTTGATAGCCTAGACCGGATCCGCCATATTCTTCTGGAACAAGCACACCCATAAATCCGAGTTCTCCCATCTTTGTGAATACTTCTCTTGGAAATTCCTGAGATTCATCCCATTCCATAAATTGAGGTCGTATATGAGTATCCGCAAATTGCTGTGCGGCATCTTCAATGAACTGCAGTTCCTCTGTTGATAACTGCTGCTGATTAATTTCTTGCATTTATTTTTTGATTAGATTTAGACAGTAACTATACTAAATATTTGTAGTTATACTTAGAAATATAGACAAAAGGACTTCCCTTTAAGTTTAATAGTCGTAATGATTTTTCCAAAGTTTCTGAAGTATCTGTCGAAATTTGGATTCAGTAGGGTTTTCTTGTGGTTTATAAAAGGTTTTTTTAGACGCCCCTGTGGGTAAATACTCCTGCGCTATATGATTATCTTCATAGTTATGAGCATATTGATAGTCCTTTCCATAATTCAATTCTTTCATCAACTTTGTCGGTGCATTTCTTAAATGCAAAGGAACAGGCTCATTCGGATTTTTCTTAACATACTCTAAAGCATTGCCGATGGCTTCATATGCTGCGTTACTTTTTGGTGAACATGACAGATAAATAGCACATTGCGACATAATTATCCTCGCTTCTGGATGACCTATCTTGTGGCACGTATCCATTGTTGTATTTGCCATCAATAAGGCGTTTGGATTGGCTAGGCCAATATCTTCAGCTGCTAGAATAATCATTCTTCTACAAATAAACTTAATGTCTTCCCCTCCTTCGATCATTCTTGCAAGATAATAGACTGCAGCATTAGGATCACTTCCTCTGATACTTTTGATAAAAGCAGAGGTAATATCATAATGCATTTCTCCACCCTTATCATAAAGTGATATATTCTCTTGAATGATGCTCTCAACCAGCTGATTAGTAATTGTAATTGAGTGTTCATTAACTGCTATTACTACTGTCTCAAAACCATTAAGTAATTTACGAGCATCGCCCCCGGAATATCGTAATAAGGCGTCCGTTTCCTCCAGCTTAATCTCTTTATCTTTTAAGTGTGCATCTTCTTTGATTGCCTTATGAAGTAAATCTTCCAACTGATTTTTCTCAAGATGCTCAAGTGTATAAAGTCTACAGCGACTCAGCAATGCAGGTATTACCTCAAATGAAGGATTCTCTGTTGTAGCGCCTATTAGAATGATCGTTCCCTTTTCCACTGCCCCCAGCAGTGCGTCCTGCTGAGATTTAGAGAAACGATGGATTTCATCGATAAAAAGTATTGGATTTGGTTTCGAAAAAAGGGTATTTGTGCTAGCCTTTTGGATTGCATCTCGAATATCTTTAACTCCGGCATTAATAGCGCTTAGTTCGATAAATGGTCTATCTTGACTTTTAGCAATTATACGTGCTAGTGTGGTCTTGCCGACTCCGGGTGGACCCCAAAAGAGCATTGACCCTAGGTTTCCAGTTTCTATTAAATTCCGAATAACCGCCTTTTGCCCAACAATGTGCGCTTGACCTAGATAATCATCCAAAGTTTCGGGACGCATACGTTCTGCAAGCGGTGTATACATAGGACGTTTTGACTTTCGCCAAAAGTAGAAATAATTCTACGATTTCTTTACAGAAGCTTTAATCAAGTATGCTTCGAAAACATCGACAATATTTCTGTAGATGGGTTTTGCTTTCGCCAAAAAGTCTTTGACTGACATCCATTTTGCAATTTCGATATCTTCATCTTTCTGCGGAACAAGCTTTTTGTCGTAACTTTCCATAATGTACCAGTAAGATACCTTCAACTTTCTCTTATCAGAAGTGCTAAAAGTATGATAAGTTGTGCCTAATTTACTTACGATTTCAACATTTTTAAGTCCACATTCCTCCTTAACTTCTCTTATAGCAGTCTGCCTTTTACTTTCTCCAGGTTCCATTTTGCCTTTCGGAAAATCCCAATGCTTGCGTCTAAAAATTGCCAATATTTCATCACGATTGTTTACAACTAATCCACCACAAGCTTCAATACAAACAAATAACTTCTTAAAGTCTCGGAAAAGTCGCTCCACGTCATCTGCATGAACAACTAGTCGATCGTATTTACCTTTCTCTAAATTTCGGATCGATTGCAGCAGAATAGCACTATCGTTCTTGTATTCAACGGACGTTTGAGTTTTTTCTTGCAAGATTACGAAAGGCATATCAGAAGAGTTAACTAGCTGCAACTGTCCTTCGTTAATGTAAATATTGTAAAATCCTTTGACCACGTGTATTTAATTTATTTTCTCGGTAAGTACTCAATTTCCTCAAATACTCATGTATAAATGTTCCAAAGTACAAATGTACTGTTTCAGATTAATATTGCATGATCTATAGATTCTGATTTGAATCCTATCGAACTATTGTGACATCTCCATTGACTTCTTGAATAGTTCCGTCATTCAATTCAACAATCGCAAAATAAACATATACTCCTGGATTTAAAGCACGACCTTTAAATTGACCATCCCAGCCAATATTTGGATTGCCCGCTTCAAAGTTTTCTTCAAGATACATCAGTTCGCCCCACCTATTATACACGGCAAGCTTCTGTATTGCGGCAATATCAGGAGAAAACAAAGTGAAATTATCATTTATACCGTCTCCATCTGGACTAAATATGTTAGGAACATAAATATCAACAGATTCTCTAAGCTCGACCTCTACAGTTGTTGTAGTTACACAACCATTGATATCGGTTACGGTGATTGTGTATAGAATATCTTCTAGTGGTGTAACTTCTACATTTAAGCATGTACTGCATGATAAATAAGTGTCTGGATCCCAGACTATTGAAGCGATCTCATCAGCTTCTATATTGGTTGTGATAAATAGGCTATCCGATCCACCTTCTTCAATTATTAAAGTCGGTAGATCGTTGATAGAAATAGCTTGAGCAGCAGAAATCGTTATCGTGGTATCCAACCGACATCCATTAATATCAACTACTGTAAAATCATATGTTCCTGGATCCAAGTCATCGATAATTATCTGGTCGATTTCTGTATTGTCTACAAAAACTGAATATGGCTCCGTTCCTCCTGAAATAGAACTCCATTGAATTTGACCATCCCCTTCTTGAAAGCAAGTTTCATCAGTAATTTCTAAATTATCTAGAGAGGGATTCACCTGCAACTCTTCAACTATGACTGAATCTATCGTCACACAGCCTGTCAAAGCATCCGTTACTTCCACTATGTATGTACCTGCACCAGCTATATTAACTGTCTCAGAAGAAGCATTTCCGGTTATTATTCCGTTGTTAGTATTCCAGTTTATTGCAACTTCGTTACTAATTGTAACCGCCGTTAGAACAGTATCAATTTGCTCGCAATACAATTCAATGGAATCATCTACTGTCACACTCGGGAAATTTTGAAGGTTGATTACTTCTACTGTATCTATGTTGAGACATCCCGAGACGGTATCGATCACTTCGAGCGTATAAATTCCCGCATCGACAACTTCCAATATCGTTGCATTACTCACTAATTCGCCAAGCTCATTTCTCCATGAAAACAGACTTGTTTCCAAAGGAATTGTGTTTGTTGCGTCTAAGAATACGGCAATTTGGTCACATGTAAGAGTATCTAATTGGCTAAGACTTATAATTGGAAATTCTTCGACCGATTCAATGAAAATTGTATCTCTTCCTATACATCCTGTTAGTGTATCAGTAGCAGTCAGATAGACAAATCCAGTACTATCAATTAGATAAACGACTGCGTCTGAAGGTTCTGAACTACCATCTGTAGTCCATTGATAGATAACATTATCTTCCGCATTATAACTTAGTTCTACACTTTCCACTACACAATTGAGTACGGTGCTGGGGTCAGCCAAAATCATAGCGTCGGGTTCTTCAATATCAAGCCCAACAAAGACTTCGTCACCGGCTGATAAGCAACCAGTATCTAAGTCAAGGACAAAGAAATAATAAAGTCCCGAAAGATCAATAAGTGCTGTAGCATCTTGGCTAATTGTGTCTCCGGCTTCATTCAGCCAAAAGAACTCTACATTTGTTGCGGTTGACATATTAATCCCCGTCAATACAACTTCTACAATGTCACAAGTGAGAAGTTGATCATCTCCAGCATTTGCAACCGGTACAACTCCATTTGCTGTAACAAAAAGAGAATCAATTAAACTACAACCATCTGAGTATTCTGCTGAAAAATAATACCATCCTTCTGAATTGGCTGTAGCCAATGAATCTGAACTAATTAACCCTGTGGGTCCTTCCCAACTATACTGTCCAGTTTCAGAGCTAATTCCAATTAGCATTGCTTCGGGATTATCACAATCTATAATTTCATCGCTGCCTGCTTCAATTATCTGTAAACACTCCGAACAAGTATTTGGTGCTTGTAATAATATTGAGATCGGGCAAAGAGTGTTATCACAATCCAAGATTGTAAAACTAATTGACCCATCTACAATTGGAAAAGGACCTAAATTGACGACTTGATCATAAGGATAGGTATCGATTTCACCCTCTATGATCCAGCAATCGCCAACATTCAATCCACCTACCGTAAACTCTGCAAAAAACTCATCGTCCTCATCAATATTATTTGTTCCATTGTTATCACAAGTTATTATTGGTTGACTAATCTCTATCATACAGCTATCTGAGCATGGAGAAAGGATTTCGGTTTCAAAGATTTGCTGACAAAATGAACTTGTAGCATCAACAGCATTATAAACGTGATTCAAATTGTCTGCCGGTAGAGATGTAAAGACTGTATCTGAGTATAAATAGTCCCCAAAGAACCCACCATCGAGATTTACTTGGTACATGCTATCTGAGCTACCTTCAATCGCTTGAATCATCCATGCAATACTATAAAAGTCATCCGTCGGATCAAATGCAGTTCCATTATCCATGCACTCAATAGACCAATACTCGAGTTTTAAGCTGCAATCTGAAGAACAAGGCAAGAAAGGACCAATCTGAATTGAATCAATGCAAGCTAGTGAATCAAGTGCTTGTACATATAACCAATGCTGTAAACCGTCTGCCGGCTGTTCAATCTCGATCGAATTTACGTTTTGCTGAATACCCCCTTGGTTATCTATGATAACAAGGACTTGATCGCTTCCCCCATTCACCACATCTACTTCGACAGTAATTGTTATTATATCGTCACTAGGATCATCCTCGGTTCCACCATCTGAACACACCTCCACTACATCAAGTATATTGATATCACATGAATTTGAACATGGTAGCAAAGGCAAAACGTCTAGAGCCAAAAGACACTGATTGTCATCGCTATCTATGAGTATAATATTCGGAGTAGTTGCATCAGCTGGCAGTTCGAAAGAGACAGCTTCATTGTACATAAATGTATATTCAACATTTCCATTGATCAATACGTCATAGGTATTGGCAGCACTTCCATTAACTGATGAAATTTCGAGATTGAAAAGAATTAAATCATCACTCGGATCAGAGTCTGTTTCATTATCGTCGCAAGTCTCCGAATACTGTACGATTTCAAGTAAGCAATTTGTACTACACGGATTCAAAGGTCCAATTGTAGTGCTGTAGTTACACATAGTTGACAAATCAACAACTTCAACAACAAGCACACTGCCGTCCGCTGGAATTGTTATTGTCTCATTTGAACCGTAGGCAAACACGCCTTGAGATGTTCCACCCACAAAGAGTTCAAAACTTGGACTTGAGTTTGTTGATTCCGTAAACGTAAGATTGAGTTCATAGAAATCGTCAGTAGCGTCTGTGTCTGTGCCATTATTTTGGCAAGTTGCAATCAGAAAATTCTCGGAAATCAGTTGCCCCTCTTCTATCATTGCCGTATCTAAAACAAAACAACCCGTCAAATCGTCTACTGCTGAAATAAAATAAGTACCCGGAGCTAAATCTGAAATCACAGGACTAGCATAATCGACATTATTGACTGTAATGCTGTATGATCCAGCAGGACTAATATCCAAACTAATAGAACCGTCCAAACTATCTTGGCAACTTACGTCAAAACTACTTGTAACTAAAGTAGGATTGTTAGAAATCAAGTACTCAATCATTCCGATACTAGAACAATCATTAATATTTGACACAACCACCCAAAAAGTTTGAGACATCGTAAGAGTAATATCAAAAAATTTCATTTTGCAAACTTTCCGCATCGGTCAGTGATCCAAAGTACCTGAATACATTATTCGAATTGCCATTTAGATCAGAATTGTAGTCCGCAAAAACTATTTCAAGAGCGGCACCGTTGTCGATGCAAAATTCAATTTGAGAATCTGTTACTACTGGACTAGCGACAATTGTTAGTTGGATAGGGACTCTTTGTGTTGAAACACAACCTGGAAACTCAATACTTTCGGTCTCAAGATAATAGGTAAAAACACCGGCCGTGTTTTCAGGTGAAGTATATGAAGTACTATTCAATAGTAATGCAGTATTTGCATCGACCTCATCGTACCAATTAATGATCGTTCCTTCCGGTGCTAATGCAGTTAGTATCGCCGGAAGATCTCCTTGACATATTGTTGTATCTGAAGCTATTGCGAGTGGAACTTGCGGGCAGTCGCAGTCTGGCGGGTGTTATCACTACAAAGTCTGCGCAGAATGTTTCTCCATCAAAGAAATTTATCACTACTTGTTGATCAATTGGAATATCTACTATGAAAACCGTGCCGCCACCTTGGTCAACTGCAGTCCCACTACTAGGAAGAATCTCATAACCATTTGCTTGAAGTACAACAATATAGGTAGTGTTGCCATTGTCGCAGTACACAGAGTCAATCTCAATCTCGGGCAATTGACTAAAATTAACATCCACTAGAGCTGTATCATTTGGACAAGAATTACCTGATTCTACAATATATGCGAATGTGTATACTCCGGGTTGTTGTCCACTAAATAGAACGCTAGAAGGGCTATCTAAATTGACTCCAGCTCCATCAAGATCCAACCAAGTACCCCCAAAATCAAATGTACCACCTAACAAAGAGTACAAATCGACAGCTATATTATCACAAATATTTGTCAAGCCGTCGTTCCCAGCAAAAGGCGCTTCATCTACTGCAAGTGTAAAAACAGCCTCGTCACTACAATTAAATTCGTTTGTTGCTACAATAGTATACAAACTAGAAGCTCCAGGACTTACAATCAAATTTGAAAGCTCAGTTCCAGGAACTGCAGGATTTCCAAAATAATAATCCAGATCTATACTAGTATTATTTTGATCTGTGACATTTATACTTGAAAGATCAAATTCGTCACCCAGACAAATTGACACGCTAAGAGGGTCAATTGTGATTTCTGGGATGGGACTTAAGGTTACAATTTGTACATGACTTTCAATTGTATTTGTACATGGGTTATTAAACTCCCAAGTATTGGTATATGTAATCCCATTTTGAGTTGTTGATACTGATGCATTTCCCGCTATAGCACAAGGACTTGTTGATCCATTTGAATACATCAATGGGCCAGGACTTACAAAATCTTCACCGCATGCTAGCGTAATATCTTCAGGAGGATTTATAAAAACAGGATCGTCTGCAGGATCAACGGTGACATCTCGTTCATAAGTAATCACTCGTCCACACATATCGGTATATTCCCATGATTGTGTAATGAGACCTCCACAAAAATCAAATGCACCAGAATTAGTAGCCACGGCAATTCCACTTATCTCGCATGCCCCATTTTGATTATTTGTATAATTTAGAATTGAAGGCAAAGCTCCGACATCTTCACAATTCACAGTAATGTCCGATGGTAAATTGACAAACTGAGCTTCAGGTGTTGGGTTCACAGTAATATTCCTTACCGCTGTAATTTCAACTCCACAAGGATCAATAAATGTCCATTCGTAGCTGAAGTTTCCTCCGCATAAATCATATGTACCCACCTGCGTTGCTAATATTGAACCAGCAATACCGCATGTTCCTGTCAAACCATTTGAGTATGAAAGGTTTGAGGGTGCAGGAACTCCCGAGCATGAAACGGTTACATCAGAGGGAGGAGTTGCAAACGACGGCGACGGCGACGGTGTTACAGTTATCACTTGTTGAGCATTTATAGTATTTCCACAACCATCATTTGCTTGCCAATTCACTGTCAGTTCACCACCACAAGCGTCGTAGCTACCCTGGATAGTCGCAGTAGAAGAACCACTGATGAGGCATGCGTTAGAACTCCCGTTACTGTAATTCAAAACTGGAAAAGTAGATGGCACAGCTTCACAGCTGACTGTAATATCAGCTGGGGGTGTGTCAAAAACGACATTTTCAATCGGACTGATAGTAATTGTCCTACTTAGATTCAAATCATTACCACATGCGTCTGTATCATTCCAAGTCTCAGTAACTACACCTGTACAAGGATCAAAAGGAGTCAAAGTACTTGTTACCATACCACTTAAATCACAAATTCCACTTAATCCATTTGAATAGTTCAGATCCGAAGCTACAAGTGGTAACTGAGTACAATCAAGCGTAATATCAACTGGAGTCATGTCGAAAGTTGGAATTGATGCCGGATTTATTGTGATGGTTTGAGTGTGGCTTAAACTACGCCCACACATATCAGTGAATTCCCATTCGTATACAATACTTCCTCCGCATGGATCAGAGTTATCTGTTATTACGGGATCAATTGTCCCATCAATTGAGCAAGATCCGCTCTCCGAATTACTATAGCTCAATGCACCAGCAGATGCAGGCACTGCATCGCAATCAACTGTAATACTGCTCGGTAGCATTGACGTGAAAACTGCTGGTGCTGCTGGTTCAACAGTTATCGTTTGACTAGCCTCAATTGTACGTCCACATGCGTCTGTAAAGCTCCACTCCACTAAAATGGACCCTCCACATACATCATAATTGGAGGTAACTACTGGAGATACTGACCCCATTATGCTGCAAGTTCCAGATTCTCCGTTATCGTAGTCTAAGTCCGGAAGTACAATTGGAACAGTTTCACAAGTCACAGTTGTACTGGCAGGGGGATTAATGAACGTCGCCTCGGGAACAGCATCAACCGTAATAACCTGCGTATGAGACAAACTATTACCACAAGCATCCGTATCTGTCCAAGTATTCGTGATCGTTCCTCCACAAAAATCTGCAGTTCCAGAAGCAGTTCCGACGATAGTTCCACTCAATGCACACTGCCCTGCTCCAGTATTTATGTAATCAATAGTAGGCACAGATGTTGGAATAAGATCACATGTGATTGTCTCATCAGCAGGAGGATTAACTAAATCACTAGGTGGCGTTGGGTTGATTGTAACGACTTGATCGTGTGTTACAGAATTACCGCAGCTATCCGTCACCGTCCAAGTTCTAGTAATTGATCCCCCATCGCATGCATCGGCAGCCCCAGACTCGGAACCAGCTACCGTCCCCATCCCCATGCAATCATCAGTCCAAGCAAGATCCGCCAAAGGTACTAGTTCATCAAAGCAGTCTAAAGTCACTGAGGCAGGTGGGTTCGGAAATACTGGTGGTATAATATCCTCAAAAGCTATTGGCAATGCTTCAATATCACAGCAGTTGTCATCACAAGGAAAATCTGTCGGAAAAGCCATCCCAACCATGGGAACAGGGTTCCCAATTTTTAAATTATAACTGTATATTACAAACTCTTCGCATATATCACTCGTCCAGGTAGTGTTATTTCCTGTAACAACGTCAACTATTGTTCCAGACGCATCCGTTATTATGATATATTGATCGTGATCAGGCCCTTGTTGCTCACCTGTCACAGTAAGATTGGCAATATCTCCCGGGCAATATGGAGATGCTGCATTTATCGAGCCTGCCTCAGCCTCATCGCAAACCATTACTGTTATACAAAAAGGATCTGGTGGATCAGTAACTGGAATACAAGGATCATTTCCTACGTCGACGCATAATTCGTATGTTCCTGCTGTATTCCAAGTTGTATTGATGCTTGTAAGTTCGTCTCCATCTACCAGCGGAACTCCGTCTAGCGTGTAATAGAACTGGACTGCACCATTTACATCTTCGGCGATGTAGGTATCTGTGTTACCAACACAGGTAGTCAATGGCCCTGTCAATCCAGTAGTCCAAGGATCAATCGTTCCTGTTCCACAAGTACCTATAACGTCTAATGTGATATCGCAGGCTGAACCTGCACAACCATCAAGCATAAAATAATACTGATTCCCGATTGTTAAACCAGAAACAGAAAGTGTCTGTAAAGTCGGATAGTTGCCAGCATTTCCGCATGCACTACCACCATCTGTTTCGCAAAAGAGTGGTCCTCCAATAGGACAACCTGAAAATAATGCAATTTGAACACCATATGAAACAAATGGAAAATTACCACCAGCTGAACAATTTGAAATCTGAATATCAATATCTAAATCTGTACACCAAGCTATGAATGAAAACCAGTTCACATTATTTGGAACTCCACCTTCAGGTAATCCTGGACACAAATCACTACCAGCATTATTATAACCACCAAGGTTATTAGCTGTTGACATTGAAAAGGTAAAGCCATCAAGTAAATCAGGGGTACATAGAATTTGCGCAGTATTACATGTACAATCAACTCCATTTGGCGGATTCGTGCACTGACCCAATAAGCTTTTTACAGAAAAAATGAAAACGATTATGAAAGGAACGTATTTAATCATCGACTAGTGAGCTATATTTTTAATTTAGTAGTGCCTCTCTTTGACCAGAATAATTATAAAAGTTAGTCATGTTAGTAAATTTAGAATATATTTCGCTTTTGCTTGCACCATAATGATATTTAGTTTTGCTAGAACGCTTTTTTTCACTACTTTTTAGTTGTAAACTTAATAGATATCGTCAAGCTTACGCATTGATTTTTTGAGTTCCGAATGTTATCCTTCAGCTAAAAGATAATTGTTATATCGAACGAGCTATTATTGACAAACATGCTCATATTGGAAATAATGTGAGAATTGTTGGTCATCCTGATTTAGAAGAGGTTCAGACCGTAGCCTACTCGATACGTAAAGGAATTGTACTTGTGAATAAAGGAGTTATCATTCCTGATAATACTACCATCGGATTAGAGTAAGCATTAAGGTTGACGAGGAATTGTAAGAATCGAGGTTTGTCTACCATCCAAGTAGAAAAATGAATTACCGTCGAAGACACCGTCTTCTTCGAGCATAATTCTAATTACTTTATTCCACTCTGGCAATTCGACAGCAGCATTTAATTCTATAGAGTAAGCAGTATTTGGATAAAGTGGATAGTCACCTTTTCCTTTGACTCCTTGCTGTTGATCCCAAAGACCAATCGTAGGGCCAGCAGCATGTCCGTGAACTCCGATAGGGTGTGTATAAATCGTAGCAATAATACCTTCTTCTTTGGCTTGAGCCAATGTCGCCTTCAGTATTTCGTTACCAGTTCTGCCCGTCTTAAAGTTTCCAGTAAGAATATCTTGTAATCGATTACCTTGGACAAATGCATCTCTCAGATATTGCGGAACTTCAGTTTCACCTTCTCTAAGAACGTAGAAATGTTGCTGTTGATCAGAATTAAGACGAAGATAGCTCACTCCAAAATCCACATGCAGTAGGTCACCTTCGATAATTACTTGACCAGATGGTCGATTGGAAAAACTTCGTAGATGGTCAAAAGACGCTGGATCTTTTCGTTGCAAGGAGACTGTCGGATGAAACCATGTGTCCAATCCGGCCTCAATAACTCGTTGCCTCAAATACCAAACAACATCCTCTGTCGTTGTTTCACCCGGAGTTATAGCTTTCTCACTCAAGCCTTCTTGCAAAATAGCGTGACCTATCTCACAAATCTTTTGATGCCATTCAATCTCTTTCTTTGTGCGCGTTTCTAACCATGCAATCGCAAGGTTCTCTGCTGAAACAATCCGGCTCTGATATTCAATTGGAAGATGCTCCATAAACTGCGTGTATTCTGTATACACTAGACCATCAGCCAAACCAAAATCTCCACTCAGATTTAATCCGATTGTAGTAGGATCTCGCACTTCAATAATCGACATAAGAGCATTCCACTGATCGGGATAGACATCTAGATTCCATTCTCCTTTCATAAGCTTTCCCACGTCATATCGGGCAATAGCTATCTTTTCTATCTCTTTTGAATCTGGGATTTTAGAGAAAACCAGTATTGT
This sequence comes from uncultured Saprospiraceae bacterium, assembly GCA_943788055.1. Classification (GTDB taxonomy): domain Bacteria; phylum Bacteroidota; class Bacteroidia; order Chitinophagales; family Saprospiraceae; genus JAHDFB01. The sequence continues at coordinate 3,495 of CALSOU010000011.1, read as the reverse complement.
TCTCCTTCTCGCAGATAACCAAGTAGATGGTAGCATAGTCTTCAATACTGGATCTTCATTATACTCTCGGCTAATTACAATCCACATGTCGACCTCTTCTCTATCCATGAGAGCAGGCATCAATGAATCAAAGCGGTATTCTAAAATCTCGTCAATGACCCCAGATTGCTCTCGAGCTGATAAGATTTGTTCATCTATGGACTCTTGTCCAAAAGAGCTTAAAGCGAATAAAAAACTTAAAGTAATTGATACAAAGGTTCGTTTAATCATGCTCATCATTGTAGATAGAAGGAATAAATATACACGGAGAATTGAAGATAGCTGATAATGATCAACGTTTTTGTTGAATCAATAGTCAAAAGGTAAAATTTTTCTCCGACTTTAAGATTACCTTTCTAAACGTCAAGTTTATACGATCTCCCGTGACTTTTTTGCTTTTAGCTATCTGATGAAGCCAAAAGTGTTGCGTTTGACCTCTCATGATAAGCAAACTTCCATGCTCTAAAAGAATATTCTTGCGAAGTGATTTCTCTGTGCGATGTTTCATTTGAAAAACTCGTTCGCTACCTAGACTTACGGACGCAATAATAGGATTTTTACCGAGTTCTTTCTCATCATCAGCGTGCCAGCCATTACTATCCTGCCCGTCTCTATACCAATTCGCCAATACTGAATTATATGAATCCCCAGTCAAATTCTCAATCTTGGTTTTAATAGAATAAAGAGTTTCATCCCAAGGATTCAAAGGTAAATCAATACCCGAGTATTTATAATGTGCTTTTGGATCACCATACCAAGCTTGAAGACGAGGAATCTTGTAAGTTTTACCAAACATCTTGATATCGTCCTCTCGCCATAACAGCTCAGTCCTTAATATTTGTAGAAGTCTTTTAGCTTCATCTTGAATCATGAAGTCTCTATGATAGTCAATCCTGCCGTCAGGAATATCAATTTCTAAAGGATAATCTGACTCAAAAGAAAGTCTTTGCATCATCAACGAAAATTTCCGATTTAAACAAAAGTAAATCACTCTAGTTCAGTTTACGCTAAAACATGAAATAGTAGAATCAACAGGATAGGCTTATCTCTCGTTACAAAGAAGTCTCAAAAAAAGTATTTATCTGTACCTTTCATTAAGTACTTAAGTAAAAGAGGCTACCTACTTATTTTAACTAGTTTGTTTGAAAGCGAACTACCATCTTCTAGCCTAAGTATCACAAAGTATATACCATCGGGTTCATCACCTAAATCCATAGCTCGTGAAATATCAGACTCATTAGTCAGCTTTTTAGCATGAATAATCTCTCCAGTAAGATTCACAATTTCAAGGGACACGTTTTGCTTTTGAGTAAATTCTGCTTGGATATTGAACACATCTTGGCATGGGTTTGGAAAAATCTCAAGATCTGTGTAGTAGTTATCAGCCTGTTCACTTACTGCGGTCGGCAGAGAAAATTCAACCCAATTCAAATTGAAGGGCGCCTGGGTAATTAAGATTCTCATCGTATATCTCCCCCTTGGGTAATTCGATAGTCTCTGTTGTTGTTTCCCAATTTTGCCAGTCACCTGTTGATGAAAAAGACGGATTAGCTGTAACTGTGACATTTCCAGCTGCGTCAATCAATTGTAGTTCTAAACCTCCAGTTCCAAACAAGGCTGCAGTCCTATAATCTGCCGAATAGGCACCTTCTACAGTAACATTTATCTCATAATCTAAGTAATCTCCTGGATCTAAAAACCCTATATTCTCTCCCCCCTCCGATGTCGGTTGTTGTTTCCAAAGCCACTCCCATCTGGAAGTCAAATGACTCAGCCTCGATTCTGCCAGGGATTAGGTGCACAAAATTCAGATTATTCTTAACATCCTCCAAAACGAATTCTTCTAACTTTGTTTCGTCAGTTGCAGACACTTGATTACCCCGCGTACGATATCTTAATAATTTCTGTGGATTTTAGTGTATAATCAAGCGATAGTTCAATTATTCTTGGATTCTCAGCATTGACAGACAAGCCAGTAATTGGAATACTATTTTCCATCAACGAAGATTTCAAATCCATCAGGTGCCGAAGGTAAAGGACCTTCTATGAATTTATTTGCATTCATTTGAATCGTGTATTCATCTATTGTTTCAGCTGCAACAAATTCAGTTGCTAATGAAGATAGTTCAATTTCTGTTTCAATAAACTCAAAGCTACTAATGTTGAAACCAGGTTGATCTACGTGCATCCTAAGCTTCGTATCAGTAGAATCCATAATTACATTTGAAATGACTATTGATTCCCAGTTTTGCCAATCACCAGTGGGAGGAGCAAATGTTGTAGGTGTCACATCAGCATTGCCTGAAGAGAAGTGGAATCTACCTCCTGATCCTGCAGAAGCAACTCTGACAAGTATATCATAAACTCCGCTTTTGACATCAACGTCATACTGCATCCATTCTCCATTTTCTAAAAACCCCCACGTTATATCCATTTGAATTGACATTGTCCGAGCAGATCTCAATATCAACACCGTCATTTCTATAAACCCAGCCATTATTCCAAGGTGAGTAATTCCCAGTTGAAACAGAATAGTTACCAAAATCTATATCATTATAGGCTTCCCCAATAATTCCCAAATCAAAATCTGACGCATGTATTAGACCTGGAATATTATGTTCAGTAAAAGGAATTGCTTCATCAGAATAAACTTGTCTGAACAGCGCATCGATGACATCTTTTTGAAAAACACAGTTTTCTATCTTCAAACCCCTCTGCTATATCCATTAAGGTAGCTTTACCAAACTCTGCAGAAACGTTGGGACCGCTGCCGCTCCAATAATCTAAGAGAGTTTGATAGTCATCGGTCTTGACAACTGATACAGGTCCAGCAATTGATTCGATTTTCTTCAGTGGCCACCAAGCCCAACCAATATCTAAATCTTCCATTAAGCGGTATAGCATCCCGAAACCAAACATTGGAGTTTTCTCCGCTCTCTCCTAAGTACAGGGGAACATCATATTCATTTCGTAAATCTATTACCCACTGCATGGTAGCAACATCGTTATTAGACCAATATTTGTGAGGAGAATATACTAATTGATCATCCCAAGGAGGTGTTAGTCCTGTGAAATCGTTATTAAACCAATTTCCTCCAATAAAAATTATATGGTTTGGGTCGACAGTTCGGATACTATCTGTTGTTTCCTCATAGAGATTCCTTAATGCTACGCACCAGGTAGGTCCCAATTTGGTTCATTGAGCAAATCATATCCAGCTACCCATTCTTCGTCGGCATATCTTTCCGCCAGCCTTTTCCATAAGGGCTACCATTTTGTCACGGTTTGCTTTACTTTCCCATAAGGAAGGCTTACTATCATCATAATCAGAAATGGCTGCGTCATACCCTTGTCCTCCTGGAGCAGCGTGTAAGTCAAGAACTACGTACATCTCATTTTGCTTACACCAAGAAATCAAGCTATCAGTCAATTCAAATCCCTTGTCAACCAAGTCAT
>CALSOU010000010.1 GCA_943788055.1 uncultured Saprospiraceae bacterium | reverse complement strand
CCAGATATTTCCCGCTTCCGACTTACCAAATTTGGACCCATCCGCTTTTGTCAAGAGTGGGGTAGTTACAGCATAGGCTTTCTGATCGGTATTTCTTCGGATAAACTCGGTTCCGCTGGTAATATTTCCCCATTGGTCACTACCACCCATCTGGACGACACAATCGTCTTGTCGCAGCAAACACAAGTAATCATAAGCTTGCAGTAGTTGGTAGCTAAACTCCGTGTAAGACAAACCAGATTCCAGCCGATTCTTCACACTATCCTTGCTCATCATGTAATTAACTGTGAGGTTTTTTCCCACATCCCTCAGAAAGTCAAGAACATTCATTTCCTTGTAGAATTCGTAGTTATTGCGGATCATTGCAGCATTTTTACCCTCGAAATCCAATAATTTCTTGACCTGCTCCATTTGAAAATTCAGATTGCTATCTAACTCTTCTGCACTTTTCAGTTGTCTTTCCTTGTCCTTTCCACTTGGATCACCTACACGCCCTGTTGCTCCACCCATCAGAACGATAGGTTTGTTACCTGTTTTTTGAAACAGGTGTAATAGCATAATCTGAACATAATTCCCGATAGTCATTGACGGCGCGGTCGGATCGAATCCGATATAGCCAACGACAGAACCTTCTTCAATTCTTTCTTCAATTCCTGGGGTCATATCGTGCAACATGCCTCGCCAACGTAACTCTTCTATAAAATTCATGATAACTAGATTCTTAAATTCAAGACGCAAAAGTATTATTTTTAGACTGACTTCACCTAAGGTTTATGAATTCTTCTATACATTTGAGCGCTTAGGCTAAACCTCATGAATATAAGTCGTTTTATTGCTCGTCGTATCACTTTTCAACAAAGCCAAGGCTTTACTAAGTTGATTATCAAAATTGGTATAGTAGCCGTCGCATCTGTCTGTCAGCGTCATGATTATATCTACGAGTTTATTTAAGGGGTTCAAAACTGAAATCAGTAATAAGGTTTTTGACTTTTGGGGACATATTCACATTTCTGATAGTAACACAAAGAGGACCTTCGAAGCGATACCAATAGACTTCGACCAAGAGATGGTTGATCGACTAGAGTCTATGGAACCGCAAACATATCAGGCGGTCAAGAGTAATATTTTTGGTAGAGGAAACAAGTGGTTTTACGGAGAAGGAAACCAAAGGAAGTATTAAGAACGTTTCACCATTTATTATCGCACCAGCGATACTCGACACCAATAAAGAGTTTGAAGGAATTTATCTGAGGGGATTGACGGCAGATTACGAATGGGCCCGCTTAGACGGCTTCTTGAAAGAGGGTAGATGGATTGATTTTGCTGATTCCACAAGTCAGAAGGAACTTGTCATATCCTTGAATACTGCAAATAGGCTCGGAAAGGACTTGGGAGATATGATTATTGTGAACTTAGTTCTGGAAGGTCAGCAAATACGGAAGCGAATGGAGATCGTCGGTATTTATAACACGGGCATCGAAGAGTATGATAAGCAGTTTGCCATCGTCGACATGAAATTGCTGCAAACTGCAATGGGCTGGGATTCGACTCTGGTGGCTGGTTATGAGGTGATTCTGGACTATCCAGAGGATATGGCCGTCTGGAATGAATATATCTACATAGAAGAATTACCTGCTAGTCTATATTGCGAAACCATCAGAGAGAAATTTGACAATATTTTTGGATGGCTCAATCTTCAGGATATCAATGAGCGAGTTATTTTCTTGTTGATGATTATTGTTGCTGTTATTACAATGATTACAACCTATCTTATTCTGATTCTAGAGAGAACTCATACTATTGGAGTTTTAAAAAGTCTAGGGGCTACCAGTAGGGACGTCGTTAAGATATTCCTTTATTGTGCTTTTTATATTATCACTAGAGGCATGCTTTTAGGGAATTTACTCGGTCTAGGACTTTGTTGGATTCAACAGCAGTTTCATTTGATTAAACTTGATGAGGTAAATTATTTAGTTGACCGTGCACCGGTACTCTTTGATGTATGGACGATTGTATTAATTAATCTTGGAGTTCTTAGCATAACACTGTTGTTCCTACTTATTCCGTCTTTACTTATTGCTAGTATAAAGCCAGTTCGAATTTTTAGGTTTAACTAAACGATATGACCGTTGTTGAATCTGGAAGACATCTTTTTAAGTTTCTTCGCTACTTTTTATGGAGTTATCTAATCCGCTTATCACTTACGAAGCGAATGTTAAGCGATGCTTCAGCCATTGTTTTTTTGATGCCGATCTATTGGTATGTAATGAGTGCAGTGATGAAAACGTTTTTAGACTGTTTCTCCGATTTGCTCTTAATTGAAAAAGAGCTCAGAAGACTACATGGAGGAGTCTCGATGGCTGTTCCCAGCAATACAGAATCTGACGAACCTCCTATTTATTTTGATGAACTGTTTCAGTTATCCGCTGAATACTAGGCGATGAATCATTGTGGAAATGAGCACACAATGGTTTCGAATAGTTCATTGCTAGGAGACTCCAAGAAAAAGACTCTAAATCTGATGTTAAATTTAAATGAGAAAAGTTAAGTTTCTCCGCTAAGGGTCCATATTCCAAATATTTTTAGACTAATTCCACTGAAATGCACTATTTTGCAAACTTGTTGAGTGTCCGTTACGGAACAGTTTTTGCTGTAATGAATACAGAAGAATTCAAACTTTAGTTGAGTTCAATATTTTACGTGTAAAAGGCCAATCAAGATACTAAGTATTTGTGAGGCAAAATTAGATAGTGTATGATTCGGTACTACAAGAGAGAAGGTAAGCTTGTGACAGAGGTTCTGGATGCTGAGGAGGCTAGCTGGATCAACATTTCTGCGCCGTTTGTGACGGAAGAACTCACAAAGCTAAGCGAGTCAAGATCTATTCCACTCGATTACCTGACAGCTTCTTTGGATATCGATGAACGTTCCCGTTACGAAGTTGAAGATGATGTAAAACTAATTGTGTTGAATACTCCCTTATTGAATCAAGACGAAGACAGTACAAAACCGATCTATATAACGGCCCCTATTGGTATAATTTTAACACCAGATCATATTGTGACGATTAGTTTGTTAGATAATCCAATCCTAAGTAGTTTCATTGAAAATCGAATCAAAAACTTCAAACCAAGCGACGAGAAAATGTTTGTGCTCCAGATTTTCGAGCAGAATGTATATGCGTTTCTCGATTGTCTGAAGAAATTGAATCTTCGCAGGGATCTGATCGAACAAGAGTTATACAATAGTTCACGTAATTCCGAACTACGACAATTACATCGTATTGAAAAAAGCTTAGTATATTTCGTAACCTCATTGAGCAGTAATGAATTGCTCAAGTTGAAAATTAAAAGATCTGACTTTTTAAGGATTAAAGAGTTTGAGGCACATACTGATCTATTTGAAGACGTTATAGTTGATAACTCCCAAGCTTTAGAAATGGCGAATGTTCATACTAATATACTTAGCAGTACTACAGAGGTTTTCGCTTCTGTAGTTTCCAATAATCTGAACGAGTTTATACAGAGGTTGACGCTTATTACGATAATACTCATGGTGCCCACTTTGGTAGCTTCTTTCTACGGCATGAATGTCAACTTACCGTTCATGGAAAGCGAATATGCTTTTTATTTTATCATTTTCTTTTCCGTCATTCTGATTGTTTTTCTTGTTTGGTTCTTTAGAAGGAAGAAATTAATCTAGGACATTTTTCTGTATATAGGTCGCTTTGGTAGTAGCTACGTACTGCTCTAATCATTAGCTCAATTCATATATTTTGCGCTGCTGCAATCCTTGTGTTGTTAATTAAAAACCACGTATCAAATTTTCTGTATATTATCGTAATTTTCGTGACTTTATCTGTCCTTGAAACACCCGAAAATATTCTCATATTAAAAGTTTTACACATATTTCATATTTTCTTTATTTTGTATTTACATGGCTATTAGCAAGTTATGTATTTTATCCACATATTGTGGATAACTATAATGTGATATAAAGGAAAAAAAGTCCTTAATTTGTACTCACGATTTGAGGAAGAACCAACACGAGAAATTGGAATAAAAATATCTTCCATATACAATCAGCAGAAACCGACTATTTTAAGTATACCGAAAAAGAATTATGCGTTTTTTTTCGGTTATTTTATCGCAAAAATAACAAATTATAAAAATTTTGATATATTCGTTTTTATAATGTGTTATTAGACCTAACGAGCAAATTAAACGATAACAATTATTTAACTTAACCCAGGTATGAGCAATAAGAACGAACCACTTTTAACAGACAACCCGAACCGTTTTGTAATTTTCCCGATACAGCACGACGATATTTGGAGTTTTTACAAGAAAACAGAAGCTAGTTTTTGGACAGCTGAAGAGATAGATTTACATCAAGATCTAAGTGATTGGGAAAACAAGCTTAACGATAACGAAAAACACTTCATAAAAAATGTATTAGCTTTCTTCGCAGCAAGTGATGGTATCGTCAATGAAAATCTTGCTGAGAATATGGTTAACGAGGTTCAGTATACAGAGGCAAAGTTCTTTTACGGCTTCCAGATTATGATGGAGAACATCCACTCTGAGACCTACTCATTGTTAATTGACACATATATAAAAGATAATGAAGAGAAAGATTATCTTTTCAATGCGATTGAGCATATGGATAGTGTGAAAAGAAAAGCTGATTGGGCTCTTCGTTGGATTGACAATGGATCTTTCACAGAAAGACTTATCGCATTTGCTGCAGTTGAAGGTATATTCTTCTCTGGTTCATTTTGTTCAATCTTTTGGTTGAAGAAGCGTGGGTTAATGCCTGGCTTAACTTTTAGTAATGAACTAATTTCACGTGATGAAGGAATGCACTGTGATTTTGCATGTTTGTTGTACAACAATCATATCGAGAATAAGCTGCCAGATGGCGTAATTACAAAAATCATCGCAGACGCCGTCGAAATCGAGAAGGAGTTTGTATCTGATTCTCTTCCCGTAAGTCTTATCGGAATGAATGCCGACCTTATGTGTCAATACATAGAGTTTGTCGCCGACAGACTATTAGTACAGCTTGGTGAAGAACGCATTTACAATGCAGAGAACCCATTCGATTGGATGGACTTGATTTCGATTCAAGGTAAAACAAACTTTTTCGAGAAACGAGTAGGGGACTACCGTAAATCGGGAGTGGGAATTGAAAAAGATAAGCAAGTTTTTACAATTGATGCAGACTTCTAGATTGTCCGAAGCAGTAAGTAAGTCAACGACTAAATACAATAAGCAACTACACAAAATTCTATCATCTACGTTAATTTAATCCTATGCAAGTAATTAAACGAAATGGCAAGCGTGAAGACGTCTCATTCGATAAGATCACAGCTCGTGTCAAGAAAATGTGTTTTGGTATAAACCAGAAATACGTTGATCCTATCGAGATCGCAAAAAAGGTGATCCAAGGGCTTTACGATGGTGTGACAACATCTGAATTAGATAGCTTGGCTGCTGAAACAGCGGCGACAATGGCAACAAATCATCCAGATTATGCACTACTTGCAGCCCGAATTGCCGTATCTAATCTTCATAAAAGCACTAATAAGTCATTTTCTGCGACTATGGAAGCTCTATATAATTATATAGATCCAAAAACTTCTCAGAAAGCTGGTCTGATTAGCAAGGAAGCACTAGATGTAATTATGGCTCATAAGGATAAATTGGATTCAGCGATTATTTATGATCGTGATTTAACTTTTGATTTCTTCGGATTCAAGACTCTTGAAAGATCATATTTGCTTCGTATGGATGGTAAGGTAGTTGAACGTCCTCAGCATATGCTAATGCGCGCAGCAGTTGGTATACATGGTGAAGATATCGACTCAGCCATTGAGACTTATCATCTTATGAGTGAAAAGTGGTTTATCCACGCTACACCGACCTTATTTAATGCTGCTACACCAAAACCGCAATTAAGTTCTTGTTTCCTATTGACGATGACGGATGATAGCATCAGCGGAATTTTTGAAACGCTCACAAGATGTGCTAAAATATCTCAATCAGCAGGTGGAATTGGTTTAAGTATCCATAATATCAGAGCGACTGGAAGTTACATTAAGGGTACGGGTGGAACATCTAACGGAATTGTTCCGATGCTTCAAGTATTTAATGACACTGCTAGATATGTTGATCAAGGTGGAGGGAAGCGTAAAGGCGCATTTGCGATCTACCTAGAACCATGGCATTCTGATGTTTTTGAATTCCTAGATCTTAAAAAGAATCACGGTAAGGAGGAAATGCGAGCAAGGGACCTTTTCTATGCTATGTGGATTCCAGATTTATTCATGCAAAGAGTTCAGGAAAACGGTGATTGGTCTCTTTTTGATCCAAATGAGGCAGAATCACTATGTGATATGTACGGAGGAGAATTCGAAGCGAGGTATCACCAATATGAAAAAGAAGGAAGAGCTAGAAAGGTTGTAAAGGCTCAAGATCTTTGGTTTGCAATCCTTGATGCGCAAATTGAAACGGGTACACCATATATCCTTTACAAAGACGCTGCTAACAAAAAATCAAACCAAAAGAATTTAGGAACAATTCGTTCAAGTAACTTGTGTACAGAGATATTGGAATATACATCGCCCGATGAAGTTGCAGTATGTAATCTAGCTTCACTGTCTCTACCAAAATTTGTGATAGACGGAGAATTTAATTTTGACAAACTAGTTGAGGTAACTCAGATTGTTACTAAGAACTTGAATAAAGTCATTGATGTCAATTATTACCCTGTCATTGAAGCTGAGAACAGTAACATGCGTCACAGGCCAATAGGTATAGGTGTGCAAGGATTGGCGGATGCATTCTTAATGCTAGGAATGCCATTTGATTCAGAAGAAGCACGTCAGCTCAACAAAGATATCTTCGAAGCAATTTACTTTGGAGCATTGACAGCTTCAGCCAAGATTGCAGAAAGAGATGGGCATTACAAAACATTCCCAGGTTCTCCAGCTAGTGAAGGAATTCTTCAGTTTGATATGTGGAACGTGACACCGTCAGATAAGTGGGATTGGGAATCTTTGAAGAAGAAAATCATGAAAACGGGGATTAGAAATAGTCTACTTCTCGCACCGATGCCAACAGCTTCTACTTCCCAAATACTTGGAAATAATGAGTGTTTTGAACCGTACACAAGCAATATCTACTCAAGAAGAACATTGTCCGGAGAGTATATCGTAGTGAACAAGCACTTATTGAAGGACTTAATCAAATTAGGATTGTGGAACGACGATATGAGGCAGGCGTTGATGGCTGCCAATGGTAGTGTACAGGGACTTCCTATACCTCAGGAATTGAAGGATCTGTATAAGACAGTTTGGGAACTTAGTATGAAAACCATAATTGATCAGGCTGCTGATCGAGGAGCCTTTATTTGTCAATCCCAGTCGCTGAATTTGTTCGTTGAGAATCCAGATTTTAGTAAGTTATCTTCTATGCATTTTTACGCATGGACAAAAGGACTTAAAACTGGTATGTACTATCTAAGGTCAAAAGCAGCAGTCGATCCAATCAAATTTACATTGAAAGCAGAACATCAAACGAAGTTTGCTAGAAAAGAAGAAGAAGTAATCGAAGGAGAAGTTTGCAACATGGATGAGGGATGTATCATGTGTTCAGGCTAGAAAAATCTCTTTAGATTTAAAATAAATCTTTAGCTCAAATGCTTGATGGCGGGTATCACTCAGGTGCCTGCCATTTTAATATTTGGGCACATCCAGGTTTCATAACTGATCAAGCTGCGTCTTGAATGTAGACTTATAAAGTTGAATTTGAGTAAGTTTTTATTGTACCTGGAGCGGAGTATTTAAGGTTATCACATTCGTGATCATCTGTGATCCACATTTGATTAAAATATTAGATTTGATAAGGGGAAATCATTTGTAAAATGATTTGTCACTTTCTATGGATATGGCTCAGGACAAGCCCTTCATGTTCCTTGTGCAAAGATCTCCAGCAAGAAGCAAGAATGGTTCTCAATTGTCTACAAATATTGTTCTACAAGGAGTGGTGTAGCTTTAGCTGCAGTATTTTCAATAACCCTCACATTAAACCTTGAAAGCTCATAATTAATTTGAGGATTAGGATCGATATACACAATCTGCGAGCTAGGAGGAGCATACGAGAGAAGGCCCGCCGCAGGATAAACTTTCATACTCGTTCCAATAATCCACACTTCGTCAGAATCGTGCATGATTTGTATTGCCTTGTCTATCAGTGGAACTGCTTCTCCAAACCAAACAATATGAGGTCGAAGTTGATGACCCTTTGGACATAAGTCCCCAAGCAACAAATCGCCGTCAAAAGGAATTACATAAGACTGATCAAATTCACTCCTTACTTTGCGAAGCTCCCCATGCAGATGGCTAATATTTGGATTGCCTGCTCTTTCATGAAGATCATCTACATTTTGGGTAATGACATGTACATGATGACTTTTTGATAATTCCGAAATGGCAAAATGAGCCTCGTTGGGTACAACCTCATGCAACTGAGCTCTTCTTTTGTTATAGAAATCTAAAACTAGTTCCGGATTTCGCTTCCAGCCCTCAGGCGAAGCAACCTCATAGATATCATGTCTTTCCCAAAGTCCATTTGAACCTCTGAATGTATTGATCCCGCTTTCCGCACTAATACCAGCTCCTGTTAAAATTACAATCTTCTTCACGATTTAACCATCTTGTAAGCAGCAGATATATAATTAATGATATCTGTGGAAATCATAAATTCTTGACCTAAATCTTTCGCAGCTGAATCACCCGCTAAACCGTGCATATAAACACCAAGTATACAGGCGCTTAGTTTGCTGTGTCCTTGAGCAATTAGCGAACAAATCATACCGGTTAAGATATCTCCTGAACCACCAACTGCCATTCCAGGATTCCCAGTCTGATTGAAATATATATCGCCCGATGGCGTCGTAATTGTTGTGTAAGCGCCTTTCAATACAATATATATATTGAGCTTGACACTCATTTCTATTTGCACACTTCGTCGATCAAAATCATTGTTGTGATGCCCAAATATTCGATCAAATTCCTTAGGATGCGGAGTTATAATACTTTCCGGCGGAAGTTGCCCAGAAATTTCTAGTTCGCTGATTAAATTTAAGGCATCGGCGTCAATGACCAATGGAACTTTTTGTTTTGATAGAAAACCTTGTATGGCGCTTTTAATTTTGTCTTCTCTGCCCAATCCTGGTCCTATTCCAATAACATCAAAATTATCAAACTTTGAATTGATCTCTGTCACTGCCTGTTCACCTAAAGATTTAAACATTGCTTCTGGCAGAGAAGATTGAAGGGCAATTCTGTTTGACTCGACACTACCAAGCGTTACCAAGCCCGCTCCCATTCGCAATGCTGATCTTCCAGCCAAGGCCAATGCTCCGGCCATACCCACGGAACTTCCAATTAAAAGGCAATGTCCATAAGTACCTTTATGTGAAAACCGAATTCTTGGTTTTACCAGCGGCTTGACCATTCGCTTCGTAATCAAATACTGTGAGCAATCAACTTGTTCGTGGTACTTTGGCACAAGGTCTAAATCCCTTGTAACCCACAGTCCCAAGCGATCTTCATTGGTCGAGCTGAAAAAACTTCTTTTTGGTGAGGTGAAGGTACACGTTTCTTGTGCTTTGATGGTAGTATGGATAGTTTGTTCTTCGGTGTACATACCACTGGGAATATCAATACTCATAATATGTACAGCGTGTTCATTAATGTATTCTACTAAATCTAAAATTAAACCTTCCAGTGGACGATCAATACCTATACCGAAAATAGCGTCTATACAAAGCTGGAAGTCACTAATATCATGCAAATCTTGAACAGAATGTACATCCTGTATTTTACCTTGGTAAAGCGCCTTTGCGTGTTCTCGCAGTTGAGAACCTTCTGAAGGTGATAAATCATATACCTTGGGAGTAAGTCCACGCTCACGGAGGATTTTAGCTACTGTATAACCATCACCGCCGTTATTTCCTTTTCCACAGAGGATACAAATGTCAATATCGTCTCGCACCAATTTTTTATCAACCCAATTAGCAACAAGTGTAGAAGCCTTGGTCATAAGATCGTAGGGTTCTTTCCCAGAATGTCCAAAGTGAAAATTTTCCCATTCAAGAATCTGTTTAGCTGAATATATTCTCATGTTTATTGAAGTTTTTTTGCAAAATTAAATTCTTTTGAGTAAGTCAAGTAGGTAAAAGTAATTAAACGCTATAATTCGTAATTGGTGCATTTTAGAAATAGAAATTAAGACAAAAAAACATATAGTATCTTTTTTTATATAAGATATTTATATGTAACCTTACCTGCAAATAATTCCAATTGAAATCATATCTTTGTCCATGATGTTAAGAATGTAAGTAAGTCATGTAAGTGTACTGAAAATCAGAGTACTAGAGCATTTATGAAGAAGCTGCTTCTAAGTATCTCTGCCCTAAGTGTATATATATGCTTACTTTTTGTAATATTAAAATCAACCTGCTTTGAGAAAGAATTTTTACACAGCAATGGTTGTTTTTCTGATCTTTTGTTTCGGAAAGAATGACCTGATTGGACAAGATATTCATTACTCTCAGTTTTATAATAGCCCACTGAACATCAACCCCGCCTTGACTGGAATATTCAACGGTGATGTCAGAGTTATTGGAAGCGTTCGAGATCAATGGAGAAATGTCGAAGTACCGTACACTACCTTCACGGGTAATTATGATATGAAGCTTTACACGAAGAATCGTGATAAAGGTTTTTTTGGTGTAGGTGCGATTTTTAATTATGATCAATCTGGAGATGCAAACTATAATCTGACTGATCTTAATCTAACAGGATCATATTCTCGCATACTCAACAGCAATAATATTATTACTGCAGGTATACTTTTAGGAGTTGCCTCTGAAGGTTATTCTGCGAATGGTCTAAGATGGGATGAGCAATGGACCGGAGATCGATTTGATCCTTCACTTCCTTCAAATGAGAATTTTAATACTGACAGATTTACTTACTTAGAAAGTGGAGTAGGTGTAAATTACAGATTTCAAAAATCAGCAAGAACCAACTTTAATCTTGGAGTTGGCTTTTGGCACTTAAATCAGCCAAGTTCTACATTCGATAACATTACTTCTCAACTTCCTCGTAGATTAGCTTTGAATTTTACTGGTACATTTAAAGTTGCAAATCCACTTGATTTAGGGTTACACGCCAACCACTATAGCCAAGGTCCTTATGCAGAAACAGTTGTTGGTGGTCTTGTAAGATTCCACCTTAATCAGAATGCAGGTAAAAAATATGCAATTGACCTAGGTTGTAATTATCGATTTGGAAGTTCATTAATACCATTAGCAGCGTTACATTTCAATCAATGGTACGTAGGAGCTAGTTATGACTTGAATTTAACTCATTTCCAAGATTTGCACGACCTACGTGCAGGAGGGCCTGAAGTACATATTCGGTATATAATTACCAACGTTCAGCCTTTATCTCAGAAGAAGGCTTGCCCAATATTCTAATTTAACTGGAACCGACCACGATTATGAAAAAACAATTTACGATAATACTAGCCTTGCTTCTCTTTTCTTTAGGAGCGTTCTCGCAAACTCAAAAGGCCTTTATTGAGGCAGCGAAAGAGGCTTATATTTCTAAGAATTATTATTCTTCCGTAGTGTACTACCAAGAGGCAGTTGCGTTTGAAGAATCCAATATTGATTTACGATATAATCTAGCTGAGTCAAGCCGAAAGTTCATGTCCTATAGCCTAGCTGAGCAAAATTATCAGTTTGTCAAAGAGAACGATTCAGAAAATAGCTATCCATTGGCGACGTACTATCTTGCTGAAATGATGCAAAGACAAGGAAAGTATCAGGAAGCAATTGATATGTATGACCTATACCTTTCTGAGAACAGTGGTGATGATGAGTATTTTACGATGAAAGCTGATAAAGAGCGAGCAGCTTCCGAGTGGGCGATGACAGAAATTGAAGAGCCAGATGAATCGATTAATGTTGGAAACGCTGGAGAGAAGGTTAATACTGTATATAGCGATGTGGCTCCTTCTATAAATGAAGATGAATTATACTTCTCTTCGATGAGATTTGAGGATAAAAATGACAAAAAAAGTAGGATTTCAAAAGTTATGAAATCTAAGTTACCAAAAGACTTTAATGGTGATTTTGGCTCTGCTAATGTAATCGAAGGTGATTTAAATAGCGATATCGCTATCACTGCCAATACAGCATTTAATAAGGACAAATCAAAGTTGTTTTACACTGTTTGTGAAAGACTCAATGATAGTGAAATTCGATGCGACTTGTATTGTCGAATGATTGATGAAAATGGTAAGATGGGAGCAGCGAAAAAGCTTCCTGACTTCGTCAATGCACAGGGTTTTACATCTACACAGCCAACAGTAGGTTATGATAAAGATCGAGACAAAGAAATTCTGTATTTTTCGTCAGATAGACCCGGAGGAAAAGGGAAATTGGATTTATGGTATTCGATCATAGATAACAAGGATAACTTTACGAAGCCAATGAACCTTGAGTCAGTAAATACCAAAGAGGACGAATTGACTCCGTTTTTTCATATTCCAAGTAGTACTCTGTATTTTAGCTCGGATGGGTATCGTTCTTTTGGAGGCTATGATGTATATAGTACCAGATATGATGGTAGTTACAGTGAGCCTTTGCATTTGAATAACCCGTTAAATTCTTCTTATCACGATATCTATTTTGTTCTTTCTGATGATGAAGAGACTGGTTACTTTTCAACTAACCGAGAAGGTGCTCAGTTTATTGATAACATTCAGCAAGCATGTTGTTTTGATATTTATAAAGTGAAGTTTGACGAACTTGATTTGAATTTGTATGCTTTGACATTCGATAAAATATCACTTGGTGATTTGGTGGGAGCCACAGTAAAACTGTACAATGAAGATACAGGTGAGTTGGTAGGAGAAATTACGAATGATGAAGGGAATTCGCACTTGTTCAAACTAGATCGATGTACCAACTATCTCATCATTGGAGAGAAGCTTGGATATAAATCAGATACACTTAAGTATTCAACTTGTGGACTGAAGAAAAGTCAAGATATTACAAAGAAATTATTTTTGGAGCCAGAGTTTTTGGAGCTAGATGTTTTTACGTTTGACGAACAAACGAAATTGGAATTAGTTGAATCAACAATCGTGTTGAAAAATCTTACTGATGCAGGAATTGAAGATGTGGTTGTCACAAACGCAACTGCAAATGACTTCAATTTCACCCTGGTTCGAGGTCATAATTACAAGGTGTTAGCTTCTAATCCTGGGTATTATCCCGCTTCAATTGATATAGTGACAAGTGGAGTAGGAGGGACCAAGATTACAAAGAACATCTACTTGAAGCAGGATCCTGTTGGAATGCTTGACAATATGTTGCCTTTGACGCTGTATTTTGATAATGATCATCCAAATCCTCGCACTGTTGCACAGACTACGAGTAAGACTTATAAAAATACATACGAAAGGTATTTGAAGAGAAAGCCTAGCTTTATGAGAAGAAGTAAATCTCCTGATAATATCGAGATGTTCTTTGAGAGTGATGTTGTTGGAGGTTATAACAAATTGACTCTGTTTTTAAGCCAATTAGTGCCAACGCTAGAAAAGGGTATTTCTTTTGAAATTACTATACAAGGTTTTGCGAGTCCATTATCTAGAACTGATTACAACTTAATTCTAGGACAGCGAAGAATTTCAGCTATCATGAATGAGATTCGTCGGTACAATGATGGTGCTCTTATACCTTATTTAGAATCTGGACAATTGTTAGTTACAGATATATCATATGGAGAGGAACTTGCTCCAAAAGATATTTCAGACTCTAGTTCAGATACACCAGCATCGATATATAGTGTGCAGGCGTCTAAAGAGAGACGAGTGGAAATTATTGAAGTAACCCGCCAACAAAAATAGTCATGATAATTATTAAACATATAAAAGTGTATCCATTGAAGAAGCTGAATAGCCTTTTGACCTGGACATTGTTTGCATTCCTTTTGATGTCGGGAAATTCTCTTAACGCAACGCATATTGTTGGTGGAGACATTACCTACAAATGCCTAGGTTTTGGTGACTATGAAGTCACATTGACCGTCAGGAGAGACTGTCAAAATGGTGAAGAGCCATTTGATAATACAGCACATGTAGGAATTTTTGATGGTTACGGTAATTTGCTACCTTGGTTTGGTACGGGAGGTATGATTCAAATTCAAAACCCAACAGTTGATACGATAGATACTTCTTTAGATCAAGGGTGTTCCTTTCTAGGAAATCCAGTATGTGTTGAAGAGGCAACCTATGTGGGAGTTGTAAACCTTCCTAAAAGACAGTCAGGTTACTACTTTGCTTATCAAAGATGTTGTAAAAATGTTACACTAGATAATATAGTAGATCCTTTGAACACGGGTTCAACGTTCTTTGTGCGCTTACTTGAAGAATCTATGGGTGAAGAGTGTAATTCTTCTCCTACGTTCAACGATTGGCCACGCGTATATATTTGTGCTAACCAGACTTTAGTTTTTGACCACTCAGCAAGTGATACTGAAGGTGATTCTCTTGTTTATAAATTGTTTAATCCTTTTACTGGAGCAACTTTCGATAATCCACAGCCTGTTCCTCCTGCAGGGCCTCCATATGCCCCATCTGAGTATCAGGCTCCATATACGTTTGATGATCCAATGGGAGGAACACCATTAACGATTGATCCTAATACGGGAGTTCTAACAGCTTTACCAAATACTATTGGTCAGTGGCTGATTGGGGTTGCTGTTGAAGAATATCGAGACGGAGAGTTAACTACTACCATAGGCAGGAGTTTCGAGTATAATACTAGAATATGCACCGAGGGACCAATGGCAGCATTTGATGTGCCTAGCAATCCTTTTTGCGAAGGTTTAGAAATTACTGTCGTAAACAATTCCACAGATGCTGATAGCTACGAATGGACAGTTAATCCTTCTGATGATGTGCTTTTTGATGCTAATGCCGGAAATCCGACTTTTACTTTTCCAGGTAATGGAGTCTATATAATTGGTCTTGAAGCATTCAGAGATATTGATGGCTGTTCCACAGTAATGTTTGATACAGTAGGAGTATATGATTCAAACTTAGAAGCATCTTTTGAAACGTCAATAGAATCATGTGCTACCGATTCGACAACCATTTTACTAAATAGCACCAGTACCGATCCAGATTATGAAATCGTATCATTGGAATGGGTTATTACATCTGAAGGATTTACTACGACTGCTTCTGGAGAAATGGTATCAGTAGTTGTACCACAAAACGATAATGTAAGCATAACGCTAGTGGCAACCTCTGAAAATGATTGTACAGCTTCAGCAACTCAAGATGTAGATGCTGACCCCCTTGACTTGGAATTAACGGCTAGCCCGATGATGATTTGCCAAGGTGACACTATTGCAGTTTTAGTGAATCCAAATTGTGATCTAACATATTCAATTAGTCCATTGGACTACGTGATATTTGACGATGAAGAGGATCCTTGTGTGATTTCAATTGCTCCATTATCTTCAACTAATTACACAATTATTGTGACTGATGGAATTTGTACAGATTCAGCTGTTTTCATGGCTGACGTGATAGATAAAGCAGACCTATCTATTATTGCTCTAGACTCTGTTAGTTGTGATGGTACATTGAAGTTGTGGGTAAACGGAGGATTAGAAGGTAACCAGTTTGTTTGGTCAAATGATCCTTTATTTGAGAATGTTATAGGAGATATGACAGATACGCTTAACTATACCATGGTTGATGAGAATGAAACAATATATGTTCAGGTAAAAGAAGGTACTGGTTGCAGTAATGTCGCTACTTTAGACATTTCGAATCAAACTGTTGAAATTTCTTATCCCGAATCTTTTGTTGCTTGTACGAATAGCCTAGAAGAAATAGTCGTGACTAATGAAAACCCCGATCACGAAATTATGATCGTGTGGGATGAAAATGATATTATACAGTCGACAACAGACTCTTCAGTAATTATTCTGGTAGATGACGCTAACTTTGAAACTACGATAAACTTTATAGTAACTAATCAATTTGGTTGCACAGAAAGTGGATCTATTGAAATTACTGCTGAACAGCAGCCAGAATTGTCTTTCAGCGCAGAGGTGACTTGTGGAAGTCTTGAAATGTGTTTCAATAATACAACTACTCCTACAGGTAGCTCTTACATGTGGGATTTTGGTGTTGAAGGGACCGAGGATGATGTATCAACAGAGGAAAACCCTTGTTATACATACGAAGAACCAGGCGTTTATAGTGTGACAATTACTATAGTAGGAGGACCTTGTGATGGAACACAACTTGTTCAAGAAATAGTGGTTCCTGTCATTCCTGAGATTGAAATTGATAATGGTGATGTTTTCTTGTGTTATGGCAATAATGTACTATTAACTACAATGACTAATACTGAAGGTACTATCGAATGGTCTGATAGCGAAGGATCTTTAGGAGAAGGAAGTACGATTATTTATGTTGGAGATGCATCTTCACAGGTCGTTGCAACTATCACAGATGATTTTGGATGTACGGCAAGTGATACTATTGAAGTTGAAGTATATATTTATGATTTGACGGTTGAAAAGCCAGATATCGCTTGTGTAGATGAAGAGATTACGATCACAGTCATTAATGATACTCCAGGAAATGACTTCAGTTATGATTGGGAACCACAAGATTGTATTGTTTCTGGTGAAGGAACAAATACAGTTGTAGTGACTGCCAGTGATACTAAGGAGTTTAGTGTCTTTGTGACAAATGGAGATAACAATTGTGATACACTCATAACTTTTGTTCAAGAAATTAGTGTGATTGATAAGAGTGTAGTTGCGGATCCATCAGAACCTTACCAATGCAATGAGATAGAGGTTTTTGTATCACCAGACAATGACAATTGTACATATGTTTGGAACACGGGAGAAACAGGATCATCTATTACAGACACAATCCTGCAGGAATCGACTTATACAGTCACAATTACTGATGAAAATGGTTGTACGGATGTCGAATCATTGACAGTACCAG
The DNA here is from genome assembly GCA_943788055.1 of uncultured Saprospiraceae bacterium. Classification (GTDB taxonomy): domain Bacteria; phylum Bacteroidota; class Bacteroidia; order Chitinophagales; family Saprospiraceae; genus JAHDFB01. Next base: position 185,364 of record CALSOU010000010.1, on the reverse strand, counting down.
TTATTCTACCAAATTGTGATGAAACCGATGTTTTCATACCAAATGCATTTAGTCCAAATAATGATGGTGTAAATGATATTTTCATACCAAGAAGTAACTTTATTAAAGAAGTGAACTTCATAGTGTATAATAGATGGGGAGAAACGGTATTTGAAACAACTCAACTAAATACTGGATGGGATGGAACTTACAATGGAGATGAATTGTCTCCGGATGTGTACGCATATTCCTTAGTTGTGACTTGTTCTAACGGAGAAGTTTACATTACAAGAGGAAATGTAACACTATTGAAATAAAATTAAGATTACAGAAATAAATGGCACGTCTCAAGACGTGCCATTTTTGTTTACACGCAGTGTGATGATTAAATCTTTTTTTCTCGAAAACCGTGATTCCAAAGTAGAGCTACTTAATTGGGGTGCAACCATCAAATCATGGTTAGTGCAGGACGGTCAAGGTAATAAAATTGATATTGTTCTTGGGTTTAATGAAAATCAAAGATATCAAAAGAAACATCCTAGTTTTGGATGCATAGTGGGCCGATATGCGAACCGAATTGCAAAGGGTACATTTACGCTCAATGGAGTTCAATACCATCTTGACATCAATAATGGTCCTAATCATATACATGGAGGGATCGAGCGTTTCGGAAACAAAATATGGAATGTAGTAAAGCAAGACCCTCATTCCATCACATTTGGTTATGAAAGTCCTTCTGGAGAGAATAAATATCCTTGGAAGATGCTTGTCTTAGTTAGCTATTCCCTTTCCAACGATAATGAGCTTATTATTGAGTACCAAGCTGAATCTGACGAAGATACCATCTGCAATTTGACAAATCATTGTTATTTTAATTTGAATGGTGAATCGAACGGTACTGTTCTTGATCACAGTTTTCAAATTAATGCACAGCATTTTCTGCCAGTTGATGATGAAAGCATACCTACTGGCGTAATTCAAGCGGTAGACAATACTGTCATGGATTTTCGAAAAAGTAGACGAATAAACTCTGATCATTTCAATACACCACTTCTAGCTAAGACGAATGGCTATGATCACAATTATGTTATAGGTCGAATAACATCCGAACGATTAGCTGCGACTGTAACTTCTGAGAGATCAAGACTCAGACTAGAGTGCTATACTGATCAGCCAGGAATACAGTTCTTTACAGCAAATGGCTTATCTGATATTGCAAACAAGAACGGTGGGGAGTATTCTCCCTATTCGGGATTTTGTTTAGAAGCGCAGCATTTTCCTGACTCGCCAAATCACGCTCATTTTCCAAGCCCTATTTTAAGAAAAGGTGAATCATACACCCAAAAAACAACCTATAGAGTTCAGAGTTTTTAGCCTAATTAGATTCTGATAAAATTTGGGCACCTTCTGAAATTTTTACATCATATATTTCGGGCTCGGTACTGAAAATCTTTTGAAATGAACTACTGATTTTTTGGCGGAACAATCTCTGGTGCTCTTGTGCAACGATATTTAGTGTACACCCTCCGAATCCTCCACCCATCATTCTACTTCCTAGAACATAGTCCAACTCTTTAGTTGCGTCTACCAAAAAATTGAGTTCATCACAGCTTACTTCATATTGTTCGTTCAAGCTACTATGAGAATCGTATATCAATTTTCCGAGTTCAAGGATATTGCTGTTTTGAAGTGCAGCAGCAGCTTTTAGGACTCGATTATTTTCTTTAATAACATGCGTAGCACGTTTGTACTCAATATCTGTTAAAGCTGGTTTTAACATGTTCAGAGTATCAAGATTTAAGTCACTTACACTTTTGATTGAGATATTTCGAACTTTTGCTTTTTCAACAACAGACTCACAAGTTTTTCTTCTTTTATTGTATTCTGATGAAGCGAGCTCATGTGAAACACCACTATTAACCAATACAATTTCAAAAGCACCTAACTCAAAAGGAATAGGTTGGAATGTCATAGTATTGCAGTTTAATAGATTTACTTGAGCTGCTTTTGAGTATATACTTGCAAACTGATCCATTATTCCACATTGGATTCCTACACAGTTGTGTTCTGCTTTTTGAGCGATATACATTAACTCCTTCTTTGGTATACCTAACGAGAACAGTTCATTAATCCCGATCGCTAAACTACATGTCATAGCAGCAGATGAGCTTAGTCCAGCACCGATTGGAATAGTACTGGAAAAGTTAAGATCAATGCCGGAAAGATCCTCGTCTTGTTTACTCATTTCCTGGAATACGCCCAAAAAGTACTTGAACCATGTAGGAATGGTCTCCAATCTCTGTTTTGTTTTTAAGTCAAAACTGTAGAATTCATCAATGTCATCTGCCCAAATGTTGAGCAGGCGTTTGTTATTCTTTCTCATACGACATGAACACCCTAGATCAATTGCAGCTGGTAAAACAAAGCCGTCGTTATAGTCAGTGTGTTCGCCGATAAGGTTGATTCTACCTGGGGCAAAAGAAACTACTGATGCTTGGTTATCCATAGATATTACTTTGTACCAAGTTAAGCCGAAAATGATAATCTGCGAACTTTTATTTGATTGAACAAAATCCTATTTCAATTGTGGTAGAGTTGGACGTTCTTGATCTCTCAATGTGTAAGCACTTTGACAATATTGTTTAATCGCTCGATGATCCGAATTTGAAATATCTATTTTAATAGAAATATTTTGGAACTATCTTGCAAGTCTAATGAATTGTAAACGAATGAAATGCGTTCAGAACTAGTAAAAATCTTACTTTTTTTATTGTTATGCTTCTAGACATAGCTAAATAGTATTATATTTGCACCCGCCGTAAAAGAGGCACAAGCGAAAGTAGCTCAGCTGGTAGAGCACGACCTTGCCAAGGTCGGGGTCGCGGGTTCGAATCCCGTCTTTCGCTCACAAAGTGTTCTTCTAGAATACGCCCGAGTGGTGGAATTGGTAGACACGCAGGACTTAAAATCCTGTGCTCTTTGGAGCGTGCGGGTTCAAGTCCCGCCTCGGGTACCAAGATATTGGGAAGCAATTGTGTAAACAGTTGCTTTTTTTTTATGCTCCGTACTGCGCACTGTGAAAAATTATCAGCTTTTTATTTTTGTAGTCTGCCCTTAACTATTATGTACTATCCTTGCCTACTATTCAGTTTAGCTTAAGTTGTCTAAAATTTGTATTTTAGCATCTCGTCTAGACTAAGGCGATCATGTGACAAAATAAATTATACACTTTTGAATCAACAGAATTCTTCGATTACTAACTATGCAAAGATGTTAGAGTCTGTTAGTAGGACTTTTACTCTTTCGATCAAGCAGCTTCCTGGAATAGTTAAAGATTCCATTATGCTTGCTTACTTATTACTGCGTGTTTCTGATATTTTAGAGGATAATGAGGTAATGGAGCCTGATCGTAAAGTAAGGTTACTTTATCTGTGGTATGAAATTTTAGCAGGAAAGAAGTCCGTAAAAGTTCTTACAGATCAACTGAATGACCTAGATGGGAATGATCCTGAAGTACAAGTTGCACAGAATGCCGAGGTTTTAGTGAATCACTTACAAACTTTCCCGAAAGAGATACAAGAATCGATCACTAAGCATGTATCCGACACTACTGAAGGTATGGCTCGTTGGCAGGTACAAGGCCCCTATATTCAGACTGAGGCCGAAATGGATGACTACATGCACGAGGTTGCTGGACGCGTGGGATATCTTATTACTGACGTTTTCGCTTACCATTCTCCAAAGATCAAGGCGAAAAAAGAAGAATTAATGCCCTTGTCTCGAGAATATGGTCTCGCATTACAGACTGTAAATATTTTGAGAGGGATGAAAAAAGACTACGAAAGAGGTTGGGTTTTTACTCCTCAAGAGTTCCTTGATGAAGCTGGAGTTTCTCGTGATCAGTTGTTCCTTCCTGAAAATCAACATAAAGCATTACAAGTTGTAAACAAACTTACCGAGAAAGCTGAGCGACATCTGAGGTATGGTTTAGAATATATCGCGGCATTTCCTACGCATCAGCATCGTATACGTCTCGCTTGTATGTGGCCTCTTTTCTTTGCTGTTAAGACTTTGGCCTTAAGCCAAAATAATATCAATGTAATCATGTCTGAAGTAAAAATGACTCGAGATGACGTGAAGGATATTATGTCTACTACTTTTATTAAAGGTTGGTCCAACAAGTGGTTAAAGAAGTACTATGATCAGATATTAGCCGAAGGTGGTATCGTTCCAGTCAACTAATTGTCGGGTCTCGTCATTTACGATCAATTTATTTGAAGTCTAATCCCTTTTCCTATTGACTATCTGTTTCAAGTGGATATCAAAACAATACATAATGCTTCATAGTAATAGGTGGTCTCTTATATTATTCCTTTCATTTATATTTTCGGCTAGCAATGCTCAGGTAAAAAGCTTACAAGAATTCAATACTCTTCTTGATAAAGTACTTGGGTTGCATGTTTCCTCAAAAGGAACAATAGACTACAAAGGATTATCAGATGATCCAGATATTTCTTTCCTAGTTTCGTACATTAGTCAAGCGAATTTAACTAATGTAAGTGAGTTTGACTTAAAAGCATTTCGAATCAATGCCTATAATATAATGGTGATTAATCAAGTCTTGGAAAATTACCCGATTTCAACTGTTCAAGAGGTTTCTGGATTTTTTGATAGAAATAAAATCCTCATTGAGGGAGAACTGACTACCTTAAATAATTACGAAAAATCAAAGCTTCTAAATCACTTTGAAGACCCAAGGTTACATTTTGTACTAGTATGCGGTGCGATTGGATGTCCTCCAATCATAGAAGTTGTTTATCGAGGAGAAATATTGGAGCAGCAACTTGATCGACAAGCTCGCATAGCACTAAATAATCCAGAGTTTATAAAGTACTCCAATAGCGACTTCCAAATTTCTCAGATTTTCAATTGGTACGCTACTGATTTTGGCAGATCATCAAAGAAGATAATACAGTTTATCAACAATTATCGAATAGATATTATAGATGAGTCATTGAGGATAAATTATTACAATTATGATTGGAGTCTGAATGATCAAGATGTATCATTATTGCCATTGATTGACGGAAACAGTGCCTATAGATACATTGTGTCTGCAGCAATACCAAAGGGAACTTACGAACTCAAAGTTTTTAACAATCTGTATTCTCAAATTGACCGGACAAACAACAATCGATCAACGTTCTTTACCTCTGCTTTTAATGCCCTCTATGGTGTTTCAAATAGATTTAACGCAGGAGTTTCCGGACGATTCCGTACAGTGACCAATCATTTCCCGTCAGGTCAAGTGATTGACTTCTTCTCAAGAGGTAATCTAACCTCTGAAAGAACAGGTTTGACTGCACTTGGACTTCAGGTTCGCATAGCTCCTGTACCTAGTTGGCCAAATTTCTCGATTCAATCTACATTTACTTTTCCGATTGGTACACAACTCGAAGGTGAGAGTGGAGATAAGCCATTCATTGATTGGAGTGGAGCAGTATTTCAAAATCAGTTTTTTAATGACTTTACGCTATCCTCGAAATGGTCAATATTCACTGAAATCGATATTATCATTGAAGATATTAGCTTTGATCTTGATCAAGGAGCTTTTAGAACCTCTACACCTGTTATTGGAATCCTAAGTTATTTTCCGACACCAATGACTACTATTTATTCGCTTGGCGGATTTTCGCCATTTTGGCAAAGGGAGTTTGATTACTTCTATCAATTTGGGATTGGAGCCAAGTATCAGATTACTTCAGATTTTGAAGTAGAGTTATTATCAAGTTATTTTCAAAACAAGTATCTTCCGACTGTTCATGGTGTAGCTGGCACTTATAATCTGGGCTTGCGGTATTCTATTCGATAAAATGAGATTTAATTTTTCACTGATTTTTATATTGCTAACTGTTTGGGCTTTCGCCCAAAAGGACAGCAATATCTCAAAAAAACAAGAACCAATAGAAGGTGGGGTTACCATTTGAATTTGTTGAAATGGTCTTCAGTTGAGCCATTGTACTTTTTTCAAGAACGAATATTTTAAAATTATGATATTTTCTTTTTCAACCGGGATTACTTTATCGTTTAAATCCGTCAATAGTTGTAGAATTATCTCAAGGTATTTTTGTCGAGTAATACGAAAGGGCAGGGGATCAAATCTATTCCTATGATATTCCAACTGATTTGACCTTGACTAAAAGTCTATCGAAAGTGAGATTTACTCAGGAAAAGATCGAACATACTGACTTTAGGCTGAAAGAATTTCGATGGGCTGCCCAGTATCAAGGTGTAGTAACTTTTGAGTCTTCGGAGTACTTTCACATTGCCGAAGCAGATATGAGTTATTATGAACCTATTAATTCAAAAGTCTATTGGGCTGCTAGATTGTCGCTCGGTGTTTCATCAAATTATGACACACCTTTTGCCCCATTTGTAATTGATAGTTATAGAAATATTAGAGGTGTTGGTGACCGAATCCAAAGAGGAACTGCAATTTCTACTGTCAACTGCGAAATTCGTGCTATTGGATTTAATTTACCAAAATGGCAACTGCAAGCAATCAGTTTTATAGATATTGGTTGGATAAGAGAGTCAGGCGAGCAATTCTCAGGAGGTCAATCACATGCATTAGGAGGGTTGGGAGTTAGAATTTTATACAAACCGATTTACAATGCTATGTTGAGAGTTGATTACGGAAGAAGTTTAACAGATTTTAAAACAGATCATTTTGTGATCGGTCTGGGACAATATTACTAAAGCTTATCCACCCATTTCAGATCTCATAACGTCAAGCTGAGATTTCCACAGTTGCTTTTGATCCTCAACTTCGTCATCATCTGCAAAATCAGTTATTTCAAGTATAGTTTCGTTTGTAACCTCACTTTTATACATCCTAAATTCCAAGTATTCGCCTTCTTCTCCATCTTCCCAGTGAAATCGCAATCTTTCTTCCTCAATGTCGTCTATTAACTCAGCAACTTCATCAAAACCTTCCCATGTGAAAGTATAAATATCGCCAGTAATATCAGCGGTATCGCAGAACCATCTCACAATGCATGAAGGCGTAGTGATAAATCTATAGACTATAGCTGGCGAAGCACGGAAAAGGAACTCCATGTCAAATTTAACTCTACTCATATGGTGTAAATTATTTTAAATATTCAGTCTCGATCCATCTTTATATGGATTCTGCAGCAATTAATAATAAATTATCGATTATGTCAAATTTTTACTCGATTTTTCATTTAATATTTTTCATGTTTTTGAAATAAAATATCACGATTCAAATGGTTTTTCATAATATTTTTAGAACATAGAGATTTTCTAGACTGTGAATATCGAATAGTTGTTTCAGTTTTCTGATTCAAATTTCTTGCAGTTATGAGTAGATTTGCAGAATGTAGTGAATTAGTTATTCAGTACATTTGATACAGAACTAGTCAAAATATATCTATTTCTTTTTTGGGGAGAAAGTGAATTTGCTAAACCCTAATGCAATATAATTGTTCCACCTACATGAATAATCGAGTTAAGTTTTCCTATCACACATGGTTGCCCTTATTAATTGCGTCCTTCACTGCATTTGGTATGCTTGTGGGCTATAGACTAGCAGATACAGGTGGTCACAACGGATCAAGATTCATCCAGTCGTTTGATGCAGAAGTTTCTCAGATAGGAAGAATTGAAGAGCTTTTACGATTAATTGATGCTAGATATGTTGATGAGATAGATGAGGAACTATTGCTCGATGCTGCAACAAATGCTATTATCAATGAATTAGATCCCCATAGTGTTTATATTACACCTGATGCAATTGCGAGTGTTAAAGAGACTATGTCAGGTTACTATAAAGGTATTGGCATTGAAACGATACTTTTTAGAGATACACTGCGAGTAACAAAAGTGATGGACGAGAGTCCTGCTGCTTTGTCCGGTCTCGAATTTGGTGATGCAATAATCAGTAGTAATGATTCAATACTGGCAGGGCAGAACATGCCAATCAAGAAGCAATGGAGTTTTCTTAAAGCACAACAAGACGAAGTTCTTAATCTTAAAGTTCTTCATTTAGACAAATCAGAGGAATTGATTGAAGTCAAACCAGAGAATATACTATATCCTAATGTCGAGTACTATTGGATAGATAAGATAGCATATATTAAAATCAGTAAGTTTAGTGATAATACCTATGAAGGTCTTGTAAAAGCCTTAGAGTTTTTTCAAAAGAATCTAATTATTAACGAGCTTATTATTGATTTGAGAGATAATCCAGGAGGATATCTTCCGGAAGCTACAAAAATATTGAATCAACTATTTGTAGAGGACAAACGTCTATTGGTTTTCACCAAAGATCGTAATGATCGTAAAAGTGAGTTTAATACCACAGGCCGACCTTTTTACAAAGTTGATAAGTTGGCAGTGCTTATAAATGAAAATTCGGCAAGTGCAAGCGAAATTATTGCTGGGGCGGTCCAGGATTGGGACAAGGCGATAATAGTAGGGGAGCAATCCTACGGAAAAGGATTAGTGCAAGAACAATACGACTTATCCAATGGAGGTGCTTTACGTTTAACGATAGGAAGATACTTTACACCGACGGGCAGATACATTCAAACTCCTTTTGATTCTGACAAAAAAGTAGATAGTTCGGAATATAGTACTATGTTACTCAATAGACCGATTATTGCTCAAGGTGGAATTACTCCTGATATTCTTGTAAACTGGTCAGAAGAGCAGAAAGAGACTAGGAAAATTGTTCAACAGTCTGTTGTCTCAAAAGCGTTTGAGCTTATTCTAGCTAATCAGCTATTCGCAGTTGATTCTGTTAATTTAGATATTTTACAAGATGACATTAATGAATTTATAGTTCGTCCTTTCTCTGAAAATAATATAGAAATTTCTAAATCTTCGCTTGAAATAGGTGAGGCAATGCTTAAATCTGAAATCTATCAGCAGCTAGGAATGAGTACCAAGGCAATAGAAATAATCGCTTCTACAGACGTGTTCATTCAGCAAGCTACACAGTCACTGCAGAAAGAGAATATATTTGCTGATTTCTTCGAAATTGAGAATTAGTAATTTAGTATGTCTAAGAGGATTTCTGGAAATTCTGTCGCTTCTAAGTATTATTAATCATTTAGCCGCAGCTACTTAGTCTTAATAACCATCTAAATGTCAAGTTGGATAAATATTGACCGATGGAATTTTGTTTTAGGTGAATATTGTCATTGATTCAGTATCTTAGCAAATGTTTATCAAAAAACGTCGAGCATGATAAATCAAAATAACCTTAGATATTTATTCAAGTTCTCAGTACTTTCATTATTATTTGTATTTGCGGGATTTGGTCCTGTCAAAGCTGCGCATCTGGTTGGAGGGGAAATCACCTATGAGTGCTTAGGTATTGACACGATCAATGGAGTTCCAATGATCACGTTGGCATTTACGGCAACCATGTATCGTGATTGCCAAGGAATGGGAGCCGCTTTCGACTCTCCCGCTGACTTCTCCATCTTTAATGGCATTGGAAACGATTGGTCATTTGTCGATGACACAAATGCTGCCGTGTCGATCTCTCCGGATGTCCCCTTAACAAATGACCCTTGTGTTGAACCACCACCTAATGTTTGCCTTGACAAGGGAGTCTACATGTTCGAGTTTACAGTCCCCGTTAGCGATGAGTCTTATATGGTTGTTTATCAAAGATGCTGTCGTAATAATTCGATCGTAAACATCGTAGACCCTCAGGATACAGGTGTCTCTTTTACGGTTACGATTTCTCCGCTGGCACAATCCATATGTAATAATTCTCCTGTATTTAATGATTTACCCCCTGCAGTGATATGCGGAAATAAGCCATTTGTGTTTGATCATTCCGCTGCAGACCAAGACGGACATAGCATCGTATATGAATTTTGTGCTCCTCTCGATGGAGGAGGTACCAATGGTATATTTGGAAATCCAGGGAATGTCAATGATTGCGGAGGTGTTAATCCAGACGTTTTTAATTGTCCTCCACCTTATGATCCAATTATATTTAAATTACCAGATTTTAATGCTCAGATTCCCTTGGGGGCAGCAGCAAATCTATTGATTGATGCGAATTCAGGCTTGATGACTGGTAGCCCAATGAATACTGGCCAATATGTAGTAGGAGTTTGTATTAAGGAATATCTTAATGGAGAATTACTTGGAACTGTTCAAAGGGATTTTCAGTTTAATGTGACTCAATGCGTGATAAATGTTCAGGCGGGAATTGATGACGCTGAAGAAACAGCACCCAAAAATCTAAGTCTAAAACATTGTGGTTCTGACCCCCCTAACGATAATCAATTCGTCGCAAGACGAAGCAACAATAGAAGGTTACCTATGGCAATTCTACATAAGTTCTACGGAAACCTTGGAATACGATACTAGAGATGTTGATGTTCCATTCCCAGACCCTGGATTCTATACTGGCCTGATGATTGTGAATCCTGATGTGAATGGATGCTCAGATACACTTTTTTTAGAGATTGATGTTTTTCCTGATATGGAAGCAGACTTTACTCTAGAATATGATACTTGTGTTGCAGAAGCAGTCAAATTTAAAGATGAGTCTTTCACAGAAACTGGAGTGATTCTAGAATGGGACTGGGAGTTCAACACAACGAGTCAAAGTAAAGAGAAGGACCCCAAATTCTTTTATGATACTCCTGGAGAAAAGTCAGTCTTTCTGCAAACACGGGATCTGAATGGTTGTATTGATACAATAACAAAATCATTTGATTATTTCCCTGCACCTCCTGTTGTCGTAGTTGAGCCCAATACCTATGAGGGATGTGCTCCTTCTGAAATCTTATTCAATAATCTGAGCTCTCCGATAGATACTACATATCAAGTATTGTGGGATTTTGGAGATGGGACTTTTGGTACTGAGATTAATGAAATCCATGAGTATAGCGAGATTGGCGTTTACAGCGTTGGTGTACAGATTGTAAGCCCGCTAGATTGCGAGGTAAGTAGAACATATCCATTCTGGATTGAGGTCTTACCAGAACCAATTGCAGACTTTTCTTTTACACCAGATGCACCCAAAGGAGAGGATGTTGTAATGGAGTTTTTTAACGAGTCAACTGATGCAATTAGTTGGCAGTATATTTTTGATGAAGAAAGTTCAGTGTATCAACCTAATCCCACTTTTGTCTTTGATACCCTAGGGGAACATTCTGTTGACTTGATAGTTACGCATCCAAGTGGTTGTCCTGACACTATTAGAAAGATATTTTTTATAGGTCCGCAGTCAAGTTACTTTATTCCAAACGCCTTTTCACCGAATGGAGATGGAATAAACGACGTTTTTAAAGGTAAAGGCAACTTCGAATATATTTCAGATTTTAAAATGTCAATTTATTCTAGAACTGGAGAACAGGTTTTTCTTACCAATGACATAGAGGAAGGTTGGAATGGAAGAATACGTAATGTAGGGAAAGATCTTCCTCCTGATGTATATGTGCTGAAACTTTTCTATTTGGATGCAGAAGATAATCCTGTCGATGAATCAGGGTTTATTACATTAGTTCGATAGGTTAATTATTCGCGCAGTATTTCTAACTCCCCCTTTTGATCAAATCGAGCTATTACCGATGCTTTTTGGTTTACTGGGACTTGAGCATTATTGCTTACTACCAAGTCGACATCTGCTAATAGTTGTTTAGGTAAATCTTCAAGATCAAGTGCATGGTTTTCACCAAAAATATTTGCTGAAGTGGTAGCTAGCGGTTTGCCCGTATGCTCCATTATCTCATTGCAAAGAGCATCTTTAGAAATTCGGATTGCTATAGTTCCATCTTTTGCTAGAAGATGCTGAGGTAGATTTATGGGAGAATCATATACAATTGTTAGAGGGCGGTTGTGATAAACCAAAAGAGTCTCAATTCTAGGATGAATGTCTTCAACGAATTGTTTTAACATACTTACATTGCTCACCAAAATAATTAGAGACTAGTCCTTTGGTTTTTTCTTTATTGCATAGATTTGGTCATAAGCGTCCTTGTTAAATGGATCACATATCATTCCCCAAATCGTATAAGTCGCTGACAAAATGGTACAACCTTTTTCAATCGCCGCAGCTAATTCGATTGCTGTTGGGTCATATTTAGGAACGAATTGAGTTGAGCTGATTTTTTTACCTTGCTTTAGGACAAAGAATTTTTGTGAAAGCTAAACGACGGCTTGTCGAAAAAAATTCTTGGAAGATTTAGATTTAGAGTGACAAATCAAAAAAATAAACTCATTGTCAAGATTTAAGTAAGTCAAGAGACAAATTGTTACACTATTATAGAATAAATAGAATATTTAGAGTTTGAATACTGTTAACTTTCTAACCTCTTCGTTGTTGGTATAGGTATAAAGTGATAAATTTATAATATGATCAAAATCAAGGCCAGAATTTACTCCTTTATCATGGTGCTTATTACAGCCATTATGTTTCTTACGCCAGAGACGCTTCAAGCAAAGCATATTATTGGTGGTGAGGTCTATTACGATTGTTTAGGCATAGATTCAAGTGGAAATCAAAAGCTCGCAATTTTTCAGATAACTTTTAACATGTACAGAGATTGTTTCGGTGGTGGAGCAGCTTTTGATGACCCCGCAAGATTTGGTCTTTACTCTGGATCAGGTTCGAATTGGAATTGGCAAGAAACATTTTTTGCTCCAGTTACCTCAGAAAGTTTTCTTCCGATAAATGATGATCCTTGCGTTGAAGAGCCAACTGACGTATGCGTGGAAAAAGGAGTTTATGTTTTTGAAATAACTGTCCCCGTCATTGATGAATCATATTTATTAACCTATCAACGTTGTTGTCGAAATAATACGATAGTAAATATTGAAAACCCAGAATCAACTGGTGCTGTTTTCCAAGTAGAGATCAGTCCATTGGCACAGCAGATTTGCAATGATTCACCTACATTTGATAATTTCCCGCCAATTGTAATTTGTGCTAATACTCCTTTAGTTTTTGATCATAAAGCTAGCGATAATGAAGGTCATGAATTGGTTTATGAACTATGCACTCCGATTACCTCTGGCGGTACATTAGGAACTAATGAAAATCCTGGTGATCCAAACAGCTGTTTTGGTGTGACGCCAAATCCTCAGCTTTGTCTGCCAACATATGATGACGTAATCTTTAAGCTACCTAATTTTTCAAGTCAAAATCCATTAGGTGTTGCTGCAGGAACTACCATAAATACTTTCAGTGGCTTACTTACAGCAAATCCAACAATCACTGGACAATTTGTTGTTGGTGTTTGTGTTAAAGAATATCGGAACGGAGAGCTGCTGAGTGTTGTTCAAAGGGATTTTCAGTTTAACGTGACACAGTGTCAAATTTTGGTTTATGCCGATGTTGGGAATGACGAAGTAATCAAGGAACAAGAGTTTCTTATTAGATCCTGCGGGGAAAATGAGATAACTTTTGAAAACTTGAGTGAGGATAAGAATTTCATTGAAGCTTACCTTTGGGAATTTGACTTAGGAAATGAAACTGTAACTTCTAATCTCGAAAATCCGACGATAACATTCCCTGATATTGGTTCATATTTTGGACAACTCATTATTAATCCGGACTCCGACGATTGTCGCGACACTGCCAAATTGTTTATTGAAGTATTTCCAGAAATTATAGCTGATTATGAGTATGAATATGATACCTGTGTCGCTGGAGATGTGGTCTTTGATGATCTGAGTTTTAGTGGGTCAGGAATCATACTTGATTGGGAATGGGATATGAATGAAGAGGATACTATAAAGAATGCTGACCATAGTTATTTATTTGACACTCCTGACATAAAGTCGGTCAAGCTAAAGGTCACAGATATTAATGATTGTACCGATACTAAGATTGTAGATATACCTTACTTTCCTATCCCGTCTCAAGTACTAGTTGAACCAAGTACATTCGAAGGCTGTAGACCAGCCAATATCACATTCAATAATTTGTCTATTCCCATTAGTGATGCGTACGACATTTTATGGGACTTTGGTGATGGTGGTCAAGATACGGTAATTAGTCCAAGATATGAATATCAAGAGACTGGAATATACTCAGTAGGTTTGGAAATCACCTCGCCTCTAGGTTGTTACACCAGTCGAGAGTATCCGTTTTGGATCCAGGTCAAACCAAGTCCCATTGCAAATTTTAGCTATTCGCCAGACCCAGTGACATCTAACAATCCCAACTGTAGCTTTCAAAGATAGATCTGAAGATGCTATTTCTTGGCAGTATATATTTAATGGTGAGGTATCTGTCTTTCAACCTGATGTTAACTACACATTCCAAGATACAGGATTACAAGTTGTACAATTAGTAGTATTACATCCTAGTGGTTGCCCTGACACACTTACCCAGTTGATTGACGTAATTCCATTGGCTAGTATATTTTTGCCAAATGCATTTTCGCCAAACGGAGATGGGATCAACGATTTATTTAAACCTAAAGGTAACTTCTTTGGGGTAAAAGACTACGAACTACGGATCTACAACAGATGGGGTGAGCAAATCTTTGAGACTCAAGATCCAGACGAAGGTTGGAATGGAAGAGTGCTTAATGTTCGAAATGAATCTCCACCAGGTGTTTATGTATATAAATTATTTTATACTGGTCCAAGGGGAGCTCCAATTGTTGAAGAAGGGTTTGCAACTATTGTGCGATAAAAAAATACTTTGGGTAAAGTAAATATTCATAAATAATATTATCTTTGCGCTTCAAATTCGATTCAAGTATTATTTAGACTTGAAAATTAAATTATAAGTAAAGAAATATATTCTAATGGACGCTATCAAATTTGTTGAAGAGCAACTATCGCAGGAGAATACGTTACCTACTTTTAGAGCAGGAGATAACGTAGCTGTCAGTTACCGTATTATTGAAGGAGATAAAGAAAGAATTCAAATTTATCGTGGAGATGTGCTTCAGATCAATGGTTCAGGTAAAACCAAAACTTTTACTGTTCGAAAAATGAGTAATGGAGTAGGTGTGGAGAGAATATTCCCAATGACATCTCCAAATATCGCCTCAGTTGAAGTACTAAAACGTGGAAAAGTTAGACGTGCTAAATTGTACTACCTAAGAGGTCTAGTTGGTAAGAAAGCAAGAATTAAAGAGAAAGCCCACAACGCAAAATAGCTTTGTGCAATTAAAAGATATAAAGAGCCATTTGTTTACAGATGGCTCTTTTTTATTGTGTAGATTATGTCTTCGCTAAGTTATTTCCCGTGTTACAACTATCGTCAAATTGACGTATCTTTGGGAACACTTGTTGTACAAGCAGTTATGTCTGCTTGGAGTGCTGCAAATTATACAAATTTTTAAATCTTAATAAGTGAAAAGTAGTTTGATCGTTTTTTTCTGCGTATTGGGTTCTCTGATCACTATTATTTCTTGTAGCTCTTCGGATCAAGAAATTGTAATGTCAGAGATAGAGGGTAATTGGATTATGCTTTATGCTGAGCGAAACGGAAAGGAAACAGAGACCCTTGAGAATGCTTTTTTTGATTTTAAAACTAGCACATTGAGACACAATCTCACTGGTGATACTGTTCAAGTTGACTATGCAATCGATGGAAGTGAACTGTTGGTCAAAGATGAGCTGATTAAGACAATGCAGGTAAAGCGACTGATTGCTGATACACTGCAGGTTCAAATGAAAATAAGTAAGTTTAACTTCAATTTTTTAATGAAGAAAAATGGGAAATAAGACAATTATATTACTGCTTCTTTTATTATCGTGCATTGGCTCAATAGTTCACGCTGAAATAGATGCCGATGTTCACTTTGGTGTGTATTACCAAGACGAACTACCTTACTTAGAGGTAAGTCTGCATATTGTAGGCTCGACACTAGAAGAAAAGATCGTTACAAACGCGGGTGTTGAAACAAGAGTCAATGTTTTAGTGACAGTGAAAGCAGATGAGCAAATTGTAGATTTTGAAAAGTACGCACTGAGATCCCCCTTAGCAAAGAATCCCTCTGATTTTATAGACTTGAGAAGATTCGTTTTACCGCCTGGCAACTACACCGTTGAAATCAAAATTGTAGATCAACTCAAGAAGAGCAACCAGTTTAATTTACAGCAAGAAATCACTATTGCGGAGTGGAAGCAAGAAATGTTCGTTTCACCAATTAGCCTTCTCTCAAATGTCAAGCCGTCAAGAGAGCAAGATAATCCGTTTTTCAAGTATGGTAATTTGATGGAGCCAGCTGCCTTTCATTTCTTTCATCAGCAGATGAATAAATTGTACGTGTTCTCTGAAATTTATAACGCAGATCAGTCTGGTCAAGAGAATCTGGCGGTAAAGTTGTCTATTGAAAACCTAGATAATGATATAGATTCCCATTGTCAAATATAAGAGATTCAAAAGTTCGAGTAAGGAGGTGTTCATAGACATGATACCAATTGTTGAATTGTCGAGCGGTAACTATAAGTTGATATTTCAAGTTGTCAATTCAGCTCAAGAAGTCATGCTTGAAGAGGAAAGGTATTTCCAGCGTAGTAATCCCCAAAAGGATAGAGACTTGCTGATTAATTCAGAGTATGATTTGGAAGGTAATTTCATCAATAGCCTGACACCAGAAGAACTAGAATACAACCTAATCGCACTGTCACCGAGACTACCGCCAAGTGATCAAGTAACTGTTAATCTTTTGCTTTCTGAAAATAATATTAAAGGACAGAAGTTCTTCTCTATAACTATTGGGTGACTGTAGATCCAGTTACAACTGAGGAGACTTTCAGACACTATGAGAAGATTGCACAAGCAGTCGATAATAAATTTTATAACGCAGTAGGTCGAGGCTTCCAAACTGATCGAGGCTATATTTTTCTGAAGTACGGTAGGCCTGATAATATGATTGCGGTCGAAAATGAGCCTTCAGCTCCTCCATACGAAATTTGGTTCTATGACAAATTGGATCTTACGGGAGAGGTCAACGTCAGATTCTTATTCTACAATCCTTCTTTGGCTGGCTATGATTTTCAACTGCTGCATTCGACGTCAAGGAACGAGAAACAGAATCGTCAATGGGAGCTAGAGTTGTACTCTGACGCAGTTAACGAAATTGATGGAAATAGAGTTGATGCGACGAGGATGAAGGATAATCTAAATCGTAGAGCACGTGAATATTTTGAAGATACCAACTAATAGGGCTGGATTCAAAAACAAATGCCTTTTCTTGCTGATAGTTTATATTGTAAACGATGTGTTTTCAACGACAGATTCGGCTGCCATTCTCGTTGGATCGTGGGAACAATAATTTCTTTACATTTGCGTGAAAATTAAAGTACTTTCTGTGAATAGAATAATAGTTTTGGCATTCCTCCTTATTGGGGCAAGTGCAGCGTTTGGTCAAGGATCTGTGAGAGGAACTGTTTACGATCAAGAATCTGGGGAACCAGTTGGGTTTTGTAACGTATATTTAGAAGGCACTACATACGGTGTCAATTCCGATATAAATGGTTTCTACAACCTTACGAGAGTACCTGCTGGCAATTATACTTTGGCAGCCTCGTTTATTGGATATGATACAGCCAGAGTTGAAATAGATATTGAAGATGGTGATGCGTTTACACAACAACTTTTTCTAGTTCAAGGTGCATTGAAAATCAAGGAAGTCAGTATATCTGCAGAACGAGAGATTGCTCGCAATGAGGTCAAGATTTCAAGATTATCAGTAAGTCCCAAGCAGATTGCGATGATGCCGTCTACTGGTGGAGAGCCTGACATTGTCCAGTATCTGCAGGTTCTTCCTGGAGTTGTCTCAACTGGTGATGCCGGTGGGCAAATATTTATCAGAGGAGGGTCTCCAGTTCAAAACAAAATACTGATCGATGGTCTAACGATATTTAATCCCTTTCATAGCATTGGATTCTTTTCCACCTTTGAAACAGATGCAATAAGAAATGTTGATGTACTAACTGGCGGATTTAATGCCGAACACGGAGGGAGAATCTCAGCGATCGTTGATATTCAGGCCAAGGATGGGAATAAAAAGAATTTGTCTGGAGCGGTTTCTGTGAGTCCTTTTATGGCGAAAGCATTCTTTGAAGGACCAATAGTCAAGCAAACTGAAAGTGGGGGATCAACATCATTTATGATCTCTCACAGAAGACCAGTTACATTGATCGAACAGGCCCAATGCAATCTATCCGCACGCTGCATTGAATGATTCGATAGGACTTCCTTACTCATTGAACGATACGTATGGAAAGATCAGCTTTCATCAACGGAAATGGCTCGTATCTATCCTTATTTGGTTTCAATTACTTGGATCGGTTCAACAATCCAGATGTTGCAGATATTGGATGGAAGAATCAAGGTGGGGGTGCTAACTTTAAGCTGCTACTTGACAACTCAGACCTAGTGATGAATGGGTTGATTGGGTATTCAGCTTATGACATTTCATTCAGCGAAGATGAGGATGATGATAGGAGAGAGAGTTCAGTAGGTAGCTTTGTTGGACGTTTTGATTTTGATTATTATCTGCCAAAGGGTTCTGTGAAGTATGGTGTGGAGATCAATGTAATTAACACAGAGTTTACTTTTACAGAATCCGTTTGGCATTCGACTTGACGAAGTACAGTCATCACCAGATATTGCTGGTTTTGCCACAATTGAGATACAAATTCGGAGATTTGGTCATCGAACCCCGGATTTAGAGCTATTTACTACTCTGCACTATCCGAGTTTTCTCCCTGAGCCAAGATTAGGGTTAAAGTATAATATTACGGACTATTTGAGATTCAAGGTCCTGCGGGTGGTTTGTACTCACAGAATTTGTTAGCGACATCAAATGAGCAGGATGTAATTGCGCTTTTTTCTGGATTTTTTAACTTCGCCGCAATCTAGAGTGGCTGATCTTGGAACTGAAAATCGAACTTCGAGTAATTTACAGAAAGCAACACATGCAGTAGGTGGATTTGAAATTGACCTGTTGCGGAATTTTTCCGTCAATATCGAATCATACTGGAAGAGTTTTGATCAACTAGTTGTAGTGAATCGTAATAAACTCAATGCGACAGATCCCAACTATACATCTGAAGACGGAGTAGCCTATGGTGGAGATATATCATTGAAAGTATAGTCTTCCCAACCTTTACCTCTGGGGTACATACGCTCTTGGATATGTAAACAGGTTTGACGGTATACAGACTTACCCGACAATATTTGATAGAAGGCATAATGTAAATATCTTAGGAAACTACCAGTTTGGAGTCAACAATTCATGGGAAGTCGGGGCAAGATGGAATTTTGGGTCAGGGTTTTCCATTCACTCACAACTCAAGCATTCTATGATTTCTTCAATTTTGAAAAATGGAAGTAATACAAACGTAGTAACTGAGAATCCTGATCAAGTAGGAGTCCTTTACAGTACATCTCGAAATGGAGGAAGATTACCAGCATTTCATAGATTGGATTTATCTTTAATGAAGCGTATAGATTTTTGGTAGAGCAGGTGAATTGGAGATTAATACATCTGTAACAAATGCTTACGATCGCGCAAATATTTTCTACTTCGATAGAATAACAGTATAGTAGGGTAGATCAGCTACCCATACTACCAAGTGTAAGTTTGAAATATAAGTTCTAGAAATAAACAAACATATAGCATGAGATTAGCCATTGGAATATTTTGTCTTGTTTTACTAAGCCATTTTTCCATGGCCCAGCAAGAAATACTACCTAAGTTTTTAACTCCTCAAGAACGGAAGATTGTCGATCACAGGTCTCTACAAGCCATACCAATCTAGTCAAATCACTGCTCCTCCCCGGAGTTGTTAGAACTCCGGCAGAGTGGGAGCCAATGCAATCTGTTATCATAACTTGGCAAGGCTTCAACTCTATACTCTCCCGACATAGTGAAGTACCTAAAAGATGACAGTTGAAGTTATCATCGTTTGCGATAACATGAGTAAACGTGAAAAACATACTTAGGTAATAAAGGTATTGATTACAGTGAAAACGTAAGTTTTTATGAGATTCCTAGCAATAGCTTATGGGTAAGAGATTACGGCCCAAATTCAGGATACTTAGAGGAAACAGGTGAATTAGTTTGGATTGATTGGATTTATAATCGTCCTAGATATAAAGATGACCAAGTACCGCAACAACTTGGAGCCTTCCTCAATATTCCAGTTTATGAAACATCAGCAGCTCCCGAAGATCTTGTAAATACCGGTGGAAATTTTATGGCAGATGGCTTAGGAACAGCATTTTCCTCTGATCTAGTTCTAGACGAAAATGGTATAAATAACCAATATGGAACCTCCAATCATACTGAAGGTGCAGTTGATTCGATCATGAATCAGTATATGGGGATTGATGAGTATATTAAGATGGAAGCGTTACCTTATGATCTTATTCATCATATTGACATGCACATGAAATTGATCGATGAAGAAACAATTTTAGTAGGGGAGTACCCTGAAGGAATAGCAGATGGCCCGCAGATAGAAGCTAATATTCAGTATATTATAGATCAGTATGAGACTGCTTATGGTCGACCTTTTAATATTAAGAGAATCCCAATGCCCCCTGGGCCGGACGGAAATTATCCAAATCAAGGTGACGATTATCGGACTTATGCAAATGCACTTATTGCGAATAGTAACATCATTGTACCGACCTACACGGAAGAATACGATACAACTGCATTAAGGATTTGGAGGGAGTTGATGCCGGGCTACAATGTGCAAGGAATCAATTGCAATCAGATAATTCCACTTTCTGGAGCTTTGCACTGTATTACTAAAGAGGTAGCAGTATCTGAGTCTAGTCTGATAAGTATGAAAAAAGAAGAGAGCTGGTGCGCTAATGAGACTTTTGTTTTTGAAGTTCAATTGAACACCATGCAGAGTGTCGCAGCTGTAAATTTTGTCCTAGTCGAAGATAGTTCTGAAGAGCCTATTGCCATGGATATGGTAAGTGAAGGTATTTATTCTATTGATTTAGAAAGTTACGCAGAAGGATCGTCAATTGAATACTTCATTCAGGTAGAATTGGAGAACGGTGATGAGATTTTAAGGCCTTTAGTTGGAGCAGACGGTCCGCGAAAAACCGAATTTATTAACTGTGGTGTCGTTTCTACAGCTGAAGAGGTAGTAGCTGCCCTCAACGTATTTCCAAATCCAGCTAGCGCTATCACATGCGTTGAAGTTGAGCAATTTACAAATGAGCCAATCAGAATCGAATTGATCAATATGTTGGGCCAAGTTGTAGAGACGTTAGGAGATGAACAAAGAGGCAATTCAACGATAGGTGGTGATAAGAGGGCTTACGCCCAAAAGTATTTTTTCAATGCACAGGACTTTGCTAAAGGTCAATATACGTTGAGAATTACACTAGGAAATGAGGTATTGTATAATTCTGTTACTATTCAGTAGTATTATGCATTGAGATATAATTAAAAGGTGTATCTTTGCGGCGTCAAAATCCTGGTGTTCGATTTACGAATTAGTCAGGTATGGTTTAACCAAATAAATTTTACATTTCATGGCAGTAAAAATTAGACTAGCTAGAAGAGGGAGAAAAAAAGCTCCATTTTATCACATCGTAGTGGCAGACGCAAGAGCTCCGCGTGATGGTAAATTCATTGAAAAAATCGGTTCTTATAATCCGATGACTGTTCCTGCAACGATTCAATTAGATAGCGATAAAGCGATTGATTGGATTGAAAAAGGTGCTCAACCAACTGATACAGCAAGAGCAATCTTGAGGTTTCGTGGTGTTATGTATCGTTTACATCTACTAAGAGGTGTAAAGAAAGGTGCACTTACAATGGATCAAGCAGACAAACTTTACCAAGACAAAGTAGCTGAAAAAGATTCAAAGATTGCTGAACGTATTGCTAAGACTGAAGCAGAACAAGAAGCATTTAGAAAAATTGTAGACGGTACTGCAAAAGCTGCTCCAGTTGCTGTAGAAGCGGAGCAAGAAGCTCAAGATGCATTTAAAGCTGAAGGAGCAACTGAGGAAGCCGCACCAGCAGCATCTAGCGAGGAAGAGTAAAGAAAATAGAATAAGTGACATTATATATTTAGATTTTCTATATATATAGGGGACTCAATTGTAGTATTTATTTATTATATTTGGGCTAGACGAAATTTGTGAACCTGATAAAGCTTAAGTGTTTTATCAGGTTTTCTTTTTAATTGTTCGATTTTTCGTGTGAAATTCTAAAGAAAAATACTAATCATATACATCGATATACATGGAAGTTTTAGATAAAAAGTACCTGGCAAGACTGAAGGAAGTTGCCGAACTTATTCAAGGCTCTGAGGCCTTGCAAACATACCTCGATACAGAAGAAGAAGAGGATTTTAAATTGATTGTACAAGAATTTGAGCCGCAGATAGGAGAAATTCATGAGGACGTTGCTCGAAACCATCCACTCAAGTTGGTAGCTTTTGAGAAAGCACTACTTGAGCCGCAGTACGAAGGCATGTATTTACCTAGAATTCTCGGTTATTGTGTGTTAAGAGGTGAGCTTAATGAGCATTACAAGTACATTAGACCGCAGAATCACTTTAAAGATGTTCTTCGTGGTATTTGTGAATCGTCTAACTTTGAAGTAATAAAGCAACGGATAGGGCAGACATTACAGATTGGATTTGCATTAAGTAGTGACATTTGGGTTACTAACTTTATTGACGAAATCCCTCTAAAATCTGTAAGGTATTTTCTCGAGTCCAAGAAGAATGAGAAATATAGAGTACTTGAAAATAGGAGAACGAGCTATTTAAAGTATCAGAGACAATATCAATCTTTGAATTTCTTGACAGCTGAGTTTCCCAAAAGTGCAATTGAACTAAAAATATTAGCTCCAAGGTTGCGATCTTTCTTATTGTATCGCTCAAATGAAGATTTCAACAATGATAACCTAATTGCACATATCAAGGAGTTCTTAAACAACAAGGAGCTAAGAACTGAGCGAAAGTACCTCGAACTACTAATGATAATTGCGATGACTTTTGATCTCAAAAGAGCAGATTTACAGGTGTTAACAGATTCTCTTGAATCGTTGAGAGAGAATTACACTAAGTTTGAAGCAACATACTTTGAAGTTCTGGATGAATTATATGATATACCAGAGATACACGTTGCGGAAGCAGATGCAAGAGTAGCTGCAATTGTTGATAAGCTAGGTGGAAAAGGAGATCTAACTAAATACTACGAGACTGTTCATGAGGTGCATAGTAAGGGGTATGTTCACGAAGATTCTATCGAAGCTGTAAGGACGTTCTACTATCAACATGAAGGACTGTCTGACGAAAATGAGTGTCTTAGAAAAGTTATCTTTTCTTACTTTGCAAATTTTCTGCTTAAACTTGATCCTAAGGAATACCTTGAGTATATGGAGATCATGAAGACGATGATAGTTTACATTGGAATTTTCAGTAACCAAAAATTCAATCTAGGCATAAAGACTTATTCGCTTCAATATATCAAGAAATTAATTAAAACTTTTACAGATAAGCGTGGAAGAGACTATCAGGATATCAAGAAATTTGTAAAAACTACTTTCCTTGACTTAGGTTTTATGAATGAAAAGCAAATAGTAGAACTATTTAAGACAAGGCGTAAGAAAACAGTCGACAAATAGCTTTACCTAATTTATGAATAGAAAAAGGGGATGCACTTTTTTAAGTGCATCCCCTTTTTTCATGGTCTAAATAGAGTGCTAGAATCCAATAGACTTTTTTTGTTGCTTTTTACTTTTCTTCAAAGCGGCCATTTTTATAGCTGTAGCAGCAGCTTCTACTCCCTTATTTCCATGCTTACCTCCCGATCGATCTTTTGCTTGCTCTATATTATTTGGTGTCAGTACGCCAAAAATAACAGGTGTACTTGACAAAATGCTTAGTTGAGATATTGAGGTGGCTACTGCATTTGAAATGTACTCATCGTGTTTCGTTTCACCGCGAATTACACAGCCGATGCAGATTACAGCGTCATACTTTTCTTGCCCTAATACTATTTTGGCACCCATTGGTAACTCAAAAGATCCAGGTACATCAACCATGTCTAGATCTGACTCAACTAAGCCATTTTCGATAAGAAACGACCTACAACCTTCAGCTAAGGCAGAAGTTATCTTTGTATTCCATTCAGCTCTTATGATTGCCATCTTCATGCCTTTTGCTGATGGTACATCTTTCGATACTACAGAAGAAAGATTTTGTATTGAACTCGCCATTTTACTTATACTTTTTTTTGATGTCAATGAAAAAGAGGTTAGCGAAAGACTCACTAACCTCTTTTAAACGGTTATATCTTGACTAAGTTTTATACCTAGTATTTATGAATCCTATTTGATTAAAAATTTATCTACTTCTTGAGCAACAGAGGACTCTGGATAATCGGCCTTGATTTCAGCAAATAATTTCTGAGCATCAGTAGTTCTTCCTTCTTTCATATGTAATAAAGCCAATTTATTCATGTAGTAAGGCTTCAAATAAGCATTTTCGGTTGAGCTAATCGCTTTTTTGTAAGACGACTGTGCTTTGTCCATTGCTCCGAGCTCTGAATGCACATCTCCTAAATTTCCATGTTTCATTACTGGAAGAATGTCTCCCTTTGCCTTAACACTTGTCAAGTATTCTAATGCATCCTCGTAGCGTCCTAGATTAAGGTAAGAAACACCAGCATAATATTTGGCAGTATTAGCAGTTGCTGTACCTCCGTAATTTTCAACGATGTCAACAAAGCCTTCAAAGCCAGCTCCAGGGTTTGTCAAAGCTAGTGCAAAAGAATCTTTAGCGAATTGCTCTTGAGGTTTTGAAATCTGCTCAATTGCAGCAGTCTCTCTAGGAGCCACAATTGCGTATTTCCAAACGAAATATCCAGCAACTAAAAGAAGCAATGCCGCAATTAGTCCGATAATTAAACCTTTATTATCATTGATATAATCTTGCATGTTATCTCTCGCTTCAACAATGTCAATGATCGTTTCGTCATTCTTCGGGTCTACCTTTCTTTTTGCCATTAGTTTTAAACTTGTCTTGTTATTTGAGAATTAATTAATCAGACTACCTTTAAAGCGTATGATAAATCAAGCGCAAAAGTAATGATTACTTATTAAATTGCACACTTTCAACAAACAAATATATGTGATAAAGAAAAGATTACATATCTCTTTTTAGGAATATGTAATACGTTAATCCTAGAAATATTACACAATACACACCGGATGTTACAGCAGCTTCTTTGTAACTTAGTAAGAGTATTGCACCATCTGAATTTGGCATGTTTTGAGTAATTTGATAAAAAGGCATAGGCATTAAATCTTCTGCTGCATTCATGGGATATAGATTCTTACTGATTCCCTCTTCGACTATTTGTGCATGACCTAGCCACCTTATCATCGGTTCTAGAAGGATACCATAAGATAGGTATGTAAGTACAGCTAATCCAGAATTTTTGATCGCAAAACCTATAAACATAGCGAAAAGCAAATAGGTCAAACTCATTAAAGCAAACCTTGGGATAGCCCAGTCATTATCCATTGCTTCTGCAAAACTGGGATCTGCACTATGAAACCAACCAATAGTAAATCCCGTAATTGCATACAAAACAGTTGCGATCAACACAAAGATTAATACAATGTATAGCTTCGCAAGAAAGAATTCAGTCCTAGTTAGACCTGTAATTATATTCTGTCTCATTGTTTTGTAGCTTATCTCTATACTGATAGTATAAACAACAAGAAAGCCTAGGGCGAAGAAAACCATCCAGTTCCCATCGTAGCCTAACCAATCCCACACGGTTGGGAAATTGAAAAACACTCCTGATTTCAACAAGGGGTTGTTTGCTGTTAAACTCTCCTCTTTACCGACAAAAATTAGAGTTGGAAAAAATATTATGAAGATCCAGAGTAGCATTTGTACTACTGAGTTTTTACGGAACTTCATCCATTCAAGATTAATTAATTTTATCATACTATTTTATGTTGGGGAGCGTATATATTATGAAGTTAATCTACTTTGTTTGTGTTATCTCTAAGAATTCTTCTTCGAGTCTTTTCTTTCTAGAAACTAAGTGCGTTAAGATCACTCCTTTGTCATGGAGATGTTGGCTAAGTGTTGCAGTGTCAAGACTTTGGTCGACAGCACATTCCAAGAAGTCTTTATGATCGTATATTTTCTTCACAAAACTGCTCTCTTGAAGCACATTCCTTAGCTTCTCAGCATCCGTTGACATAACTTCAACGGTCATGTCAGAAGATAAAATAGATCCTACAGTACCAGTTGCAAGAAGATTGCCATTCTTTATTATAGCAACATGTGAGCAAACTTTTTCGACCTCATCCAAAATATGTGATGCCATTAGAACGGTCTTGCCAGATGACGCAACGTTTTGTAGAATGGTTCGTACTTCAGCGATTCCCTCGGGATCAAGTCCGTTAGTAGGCTCATCGAAAATAACTACTTGAGGAGAGCCAATAAGAGTTGCACCTATAGCCAATCGCTGTTTCATTCCTAGCGAGTAAGTCCGGAACTTCGATTTTCGTCGTTCATATAAATTTACGATCTTCAAGATCTCATCGTAATTTTGAGGGGGTAAGCCCTTAATTACGCGAACGATGTCAAGATTTTCTGCTGCATTCAAGTAAGGATAGAAATTTGGTGTTTCAAGAATTGCTCCAATTTCCTTTCTTGGATTTGCACCGTATTTATCTCCAAACCAGCTAAAGGAGCCATCGTCCTGCGCTAATACTCCTAAAATAATTCCCAGTGTTGTTGTTTTACCACTTCCATTCGGGCCCAGTATTCCGTATACATGACCAGCTTCGATCGTGAGGCTTAGATTATTCAAAGCTGTAATCTTTCCGTACCTTTTGGTGAGATTATTTATTTCTAATACTGGCATATAATTACATTTCTATGATTGGATATAAAGATATACATTCAAACATATCTCGATTCTAATTTTCTTCTTATTCTTGTAATTAATCGATAGATAGTAAAAATTGAAGCAAGAACCTTTACTTCAGGTAAAAAATCTTAGGATTGTTGTTGAACAGTCTAGAGAAACTAGTACTCCGCTAATACATGGAGTTAGTTTTGATGTTTATAAATCAGAGATTGTGGGTGTCGTAGGAGAAAGTGGATCCGGAAAATCGTTGACCTCACTTTCAATTTTACAGCTTCTTGACGAAAAGCTGTCAATCGAATCTGGATCAATTACCTTTGGCGAAAGCAAGTTAAGACTTCAAGAACTTCCCGAAAAGGAAATGCGATCTATTAGAGGCAAGCAAATTGCTATGGTTTTTCAAGAACCGATGAGTTCGCTCAATCCACTAATGAGATGTGGTAAGCAAGTTGACGAAATGATGGAGATTCACGCATCAAAGTCAAAGTTAGAGATTAAAGAACATACGTTATCTCTCTTTAGACAAGTTCAACTGCCTGATCCTGAGCGAGCGTACAGAGCTTATCCTCACGAATTGAGTGGAGGTCAATTGCAGAGAGTCATGATTGCAATGGCTATTTCCTGCAATCCTTTGCTACTGATTGCAGATGAGTGCACAACGGCTTTAGATGTTACTGTTCAAAAGGAGATTTTGGACCTATTGAAGCAATTAAATAAGGATTTAGGCATTTCAATATTGTTTATTTCTCATGACCTAGATGTCATTTCACAGATTTCGGATAGAGTCATTGTAATGAAAGATGGAAGAATTGTAGAACAAGGGAATATAGAACAGATATTTAAAGCTCCTAAGGATTCATATACAATGCGACTCATTGCTAGTAAGCCGCCTCTCGGAGTAAAGCTAGATAGACTGCCAAAACCACGTTCATTTGAAACTTCAATAGGAGATGATGGTGATTTCAATGATTTTACAGAACGTTTTATCCAGAAGCATCAGATTTCCGCGACATCCATGGAGTTACGCAGAAAAATGTTAGAAGAAGCTGAGAATGTTTTACAGGTGAGAAATCTTGTTAAATCATATCCAATCAAGTCGAACTTTTGGGGTAAACCCACAGCTTATTTGAAAGCAGTAGATAATGTTAATTTTGTCGTCAAGAAAGGTGAAACCGTAGGGCTAGTGGGGGAGAGTGGATGTGGTAAGTCGACGCTTTCAAAGGCACTTCTTCGTTTAATTGAGCCTGATGCTGGAGATGTTTTTTTCAAAGGAGAGTCCGTAACTGATTGGAATCGAAAAACACTGAACAGAAAACGCAAAGAAATTCAGTATATATTTCAAGATCCTTACTCCAGCTTGAATCCAAGGCATACTATTGGATATGCTATTCTAGAACCTATGACAGTCCATCGCATCCTACCAACTCAAAAACAGCGTAGGGAAAGAGTTGAGGAGCTGCTAGAATTGGTCGGACTTCTTCCCGAGCACTATTCCAGATACCCACACCAGTTTTCAGGAGGTCAGAGACAACGGATATGTATTGCTCGCGCATTGAGCATGAATCCTGAGTTTATTGTTTGCGATGAAATAGTTAGTGCACTTGATGTATCGGTACAAGCCCAAGTATTGAACTTACTCATGGAACTCAGAGAACAATTTGACTTAAGCTTGCTTTTTGTTTCACACGATTTATCAATAGTCAAATTTGTCAGTGACAGATTAATAGTGATGAAAGCAGGTAAGATTGTTGAGTACGGCTGGTCAGAAGATATCTATAGAGATCCCCAAAATGACTACACAAAAACGCTTTTCAACGCAATTCCAAAACCAAAAACTATTTAACCTATTGTTTGGGAGGATTGGCATTTTGCATTTCGATGATAAGAGATTCCATAACTTCGTCAAGCTGTTCTGTAGGTACCCTTTTTAGCAAGATTTTCTTGTCTTTATCCAAAATAAAAAGTCTCGGAGTTGAAACAACATTATACAAATCTCTAAATTTTGATCTGTGGTATTCGTCTCCAACGGAGAGCCATGGTACTTCTTTCTCTTCTATAAATTCCCAACAAGATGGATATTTATCTCTGTGCTTCGTACAAACACCAAGTACCTCGACTCCTCTGTCTTTAAATTTGTTATAGAAGTTTATTAGTCCTGGCATAGCTTTTTTGCAATGCCCACAATCTGGCGCCCAAAAAATCATGACTGTATATTCAGATTCGATGTCATATAATTTCACTGGATTACCCTCTTTATCGTAGAAAGTAATCGGTGGTGCTTGTTCACCTATTAAGATAGGTCGAAGCTTATCCGCATTTTTGATAAATTTCTCGAGATTTTCTTCTTTTACCCAAGGTGCTTTTCCAACTGAGTAATAATTATCAATCATATGCACGTAAATGGCATCGTAACCTATGATATTACTATTTGCATATTTGTTGAGAAAACTCGAAGTATAAAATTGAAAAGTCTCTGAAGATGGTTCCATTTTACCGAGAATGTAGTCCACCGCAATAATGATTGAATCAGGATGCTGAGGGGTCAACTTCTCCATATAATATTTAACACGTTGATCTAGATACGGAGTACGCAAATTGGCTGGATCACCCAAGTCAATATGATCTAAGTAATGACTTCTGTAGTATAGGTACTTTTGTAATTGAATTTCTTTTTCTGTACCTTCATATGATAGAATATCAATAGATAAGTTGCTTTTCAGTAATCTAGCCGTCATGGTTTCTGGATGGCTTTCTATAATTTCCAATTGCTTGGACATGACAGCTTGATCTAGTTGTTTTGCCCTATCGTTTAAAGCTGTAATATCCTTGCCGTACTTTTTAAGGGTATCAATCTCGCCATTGTAACTTTTTCGTAAAGCAGACTTTTCTTCGATAAATTTTAGGTAATTAAAGAAAACTTCATTGTCTATACTCCCTTTAGGTTTTGGTAGAACATCGTTGCGGCTACCTTTAAATGAGAATATTTGATCGTTGGAGTTGACCATGAATTGAAAGTACTCATTTGACGGCTGATAAAGCGCCAAATATATACCTGGCTTTAGAAGTGAATCTTGCTTTATCTCAAATTTTCCTTGTTTCGATGCTCTAAGAGTATCGTAGACTAAAGTTCGATCTCCGTAATAGTATCCTATCAAAAGTGTATCATTATCGTAATCCTTGATATCAAATTCAATTGACACCGTGTTTTTTTGACTGAATGCTGGATTAATTATGCCAATCAACAGTAAAAAAGGAAGAATCAGGAATGAAATACGCATACTTATGTTCTTTTTGCTGTAAAAGTAAGGATTCCATTCTTGAACAAATTCATATTCAAAATAGTTTTAATGGTTTTTTAACCGAATTTACCACCTTTGCCTGTAGTAGTTAAACTGCTATTAATCTAATTCTACTACTATAACATGCTAGGCAAAGTCTACAAACAATATAAAGAGTCACTCAGTGGGCTATCGAAGGAAGTCTGGATATTGTCTGGCTTGATGCTGATAAATCGGTCTGGCTTAATGGTGGTGCCTTTTCTAGCATTATATCTGACCGAGGAACTTCAATTTACACTCATTCAAGCAGGTACAGCAGGTATGTGGTTTGGGATTGGGTCCTTACTTTCCTCTTTACTAGGAGGGTATTTGACCGATAAATATGGTTTTGCCAGAATCATGAAGTTTAGCCTGTTGGCTGGCGGTCTATCATTTTGGTCTTTAGTTACTGCAAAAACCTTCATTGGATTTTGCTCCTTGATTTTTGTTACGGCTTTACTAGCCGATTTACTTCGTCCTGCTATCATGTCGGCAATTGCAATTTATAGTAGAGAAGAGAATAGGACTAGAGCGGTGAGTCTATTAAGGATGGCAATTAATCTCGGGATTGCTGTAGGACCAGCACTAGGTGGATTTCTAGCAGCCAAGTTTGGGTATGATTGGCTATTCATTATAAATGGAGGATCTGCAATATTGACATTCATTATCTTCATCAGTGTACATCCGACAATGAAAAAAAGAAAAATTCCAGATGAAGTTAAAGTGGAAACTAATATTACTGCTAGAACCGCATACACTGACTATAATTATCTTTGGCTTATCTTGATCATGTTTTTAGTGGTAGTTGCATTTTTGCAGATACTATTTGCGATTCCTTTGTTCTTCAAAACTGTGTATGGCTTCACAGAACAGATGGTAGGTTTTTTCTTTACCTTAAATGGACTGCTGATTGTAGTGTTTGAAATGCCAATTGTGAACTACTATGAAAAACAAAGGAAGTTTTATAAGCCTGTGATTTTTGGAGGACTACTTATGGCTATTGGTTATCTCAGTCTTTTGATTCCGGCATCAGGGTCTTCCTTGTTGTGGTTGATTCCTTTCTTGATTTATACATTAACAATAGGCATAGGTGAAATACTAAATTTACCTTTCTTCAATAGTTTAGCGCTTGCTCGATCAAACCGTAGAAATAGTGGTTCGTATATGGGCTTAATGACATTTACATTTTCGCTCTCATTTACTGTGGCGCCATTAATAGGAAGCTTTATTATTGACGGTTATAGTTTTGATGCTTTATGGATCGTCTCAACTTTCTTATGTTTACTTTCTGTTGCACTATTTGTGCTTTTGAAAGATCGTTTTTTAATCAGTGATCAATACAAATAAATTATGTTCGCATTTCTAGATAAACTAGTTTTTCGTGTTGCCGGCAATATTCTTATCTACTTTGTTGTCTTAGGTCTTCTGGGCAGTAGTTTTGGTAAATTACTTGGTGAGCAAACTGTTGTTGATACGATTCGTTTGATTAATTTCACAGATCCTATTGCACTGGGTATTTTGGAGTTAACATGTGCAGTTCTACTCGGGATTCCAGCAACTCGAAAGATTGGAATTTTAATGTGTACCGCCTATATAGGTGGTATTATTGTTGGGGAACAGGCATTAAACGGTAAGCCGGTACCGGGGTTCTTTCTAATGAGCGTCCTATGGCTAGGAACCTTTCTCCGACATCCTGAAACCTTTTTTGATAAACCTGATGGTTTGTTAACATCTGAAGATTAGAAAGGATTATCGATGACAGAAGGCACCAAATAGTCATTTTTGTCGATTCCGAAAAGATAAAAAGTGTATTTTCGCCCTGTGATAAGCAACAACAAGACAGCAATTTTATTCTTTAGCCGCTCCGCGAAATCAGAAGTGGCGCACAAGAAATGGAGTCCGCTACAATCGAAGAGACAAAATGCTGTAGTAGCTACACATCTGATAAACAATACATTGGCTGTTCTAGCTAGTTCGGGCTTGCCAGTATATCATTATCATGAAGAGATTCAGATTGGGTCAACTTTTGGCGAGCGACTTGCAAACGCAATGCAGGATTTGTTTGCTAAAGGCTTTGAAAGTATCATCACAGTCGGAAACGATTGTCTTGATATCAGGGACATCCATTGGAAGGATATCGCAGAAAAGCTAACACAAGGAGTTCCAGTTTTGGGTCCTTCTTTCCGCAGAGGTGCTTATTTAATTGGAATGCATAGAGATCAGTTTGACTACCAAAAGTTCTCACAACTATCTTGGCAAACTGGGAACCTTCAGGATGATCTTTCACAATATCTTATAGCTGAAAGTTCTGTGGCATTGTATCTGCTTGAATCAAAGGTTGATTTGAATTCACGGAGAGACTTTATGAGACTACTCAAAGGGCTCGAGTCATGTAATTTATTGCTTACTATATCTATTATTATTGAGCTTTTGGGCTTGTTCTTTCAAGCAATCCACGAAGACAAAAATATGGATTCAAATAGGTTCCAATATTCCTATTTGGGACTTAGAGGCCCACCAGCTATATAGCATGTTTTCCTCCATAATCTATTTTGTTTGATCAAGTTTTACTTCTTCTAGATCCAACTTGATCTTTTTCTCGTAATTAATATTAGGCGAAGGCTAATTAGGCTTTTGCTGCTTCAATTAACAAAAATTGCATTCTATGCTTCGTTTTGTCGGTTTCGTGCTGCTCTTGCTATCTCTGAGTGCCTGTAAGCGCGAGAAAGCTGTGCAAAATATTGATCTTTTAGCGACTGATTGGAAGGAAATTGAGCTGCAGGCAAAAGGAAGTACGGTGCACTTTATGATGTGGCAGGGTAGTCCCGCCATCAATAGTTACATGAATGATTTTTTAATCCCAAAAGTCAAAGAACTTTATGATATTGAATTGAAGCTCGTTGGTGGTCAAGGACCCGAAATAGTTCAATTGGTAATGAGTGAAAAGCAAGCTGGATCAAATTCAGGACAAGTAGATATGTCGTGGATTAATGGAGAGACATTTTTTCAATTAAGACAGATTAAAGGCTTGTGGGGCCCATTCGTAGAGTCGTTGCCAAATTCACAATTAATTGATTTTGAGAATCCTCACATCAGTATAGATTTTCAGCAGCCTATAAACTACATGGAGTGTCCCTGGAGTATTACACAGTTTGCCATGGTTCACGACTTAAAGAAAACGCCGAACCCACCTGCAAATCTATCTGATCTAGAGGTTTGGATTGCTGAAAATCCAGGTCAGTTTACAATAAGTAATGATTTTTCTGGTATGACTTTGCTCAAGAGTTTTTTTGCTGAGATCAGTGGAGATAAAGATGGTTTAAATGGAGCCTTTGATGAGCAAAAGTATAATCGACTATCTGGTCAGTTGTGGAAGTGGATTAATAGAAACAAAAAGAATTTTTGGAAGGAAGGGGAGACTTTTCCAAAAGAACAAACAAAGATGGATCAGCTTTACGCCAATGGAGAACTTAGTTTGTGTTATGGTTTTGGTGAAGGGTCAATTGACGATAAAATCCGTCAAGGATTGTTCCCAAATACGACCAGAGTTTACCCTTGGAAAAATGGAACAATTAGAAATTCAAATTATTTGGGTATTCATTATAATGCATCCAATAAGGCCGGTGCAATGGTCGTGATTAACTACATGATTTCGCCCGAAGCACAGTTGCGTAAAATTGATCCATCAGGGATGGACGCGAATACAGTATTGGATATAGATAAACTAAGCGATGACTGGAAAGTGAAGTTTGAAAATCGTGAAAAGAGGAAATATGGAGCAACTATAGAGGAACTTGCAGCATATGCTATACAAGAGCCTGACCCACAATATATGATTCGACTTTATGAAGATTTTAGAAAGGAAGTAATTGAAAAGTAAATCTAGATATATCGGTTTAGCTTTATTTCTATTGATTGGTTTGCTGCCTTTCGGTCTAGCTTTAGTGTATGCCTTGCTTTACAGTTTTGGAATAGTGGGTATTGCAAATGATGGTTTTACGACTAAATTTTGGCAGCAAGTTTTAGTTGAAGATACTTTTGTGCAATCTATGCTCTATAGTATTGTAATTTCGATACTTTCAGTAGTTTTTTCAGTTGGCATTGCGATGCTGATTGCAATTAAGTATGTCAGTAAGCTAGAGAAACCGTTCATGTCATTTGTGAGCTACCTACCATTATGTATGCCAGGAATTGTGGTTGCCTTTTTTCTGATTCAGATTCTAAGTGAAGCTGGCTGGATTTCTAGACTGGCATACTCTATTGGTTTAATAGATCAACTGCAATCTTTTCCTAGCTTGGTAAATGATTCTCTTGCTATCGGGATTATCGTAGCCTTTGTCAGTGTTGTGATGCCATTTTTTCTGTTGCTCTTCATCAGCGTGTATCGGCAGGAACGTCTTGACGAATTAGCTCATGTAGCAAGTTCTTTGGGCGCAAGCCCTCTACAAATAGCCATTAAGATTAAGATTCCGATTTTACTGCATCGGACAAGGATGATTATTATACTGTATTTTATTTTTCTACTGGGGGCTTATGAGATTCCACTTATTCTCGGTCAAGAAAGTCCTCAAATGATCTCTGTTATGGTTGTAAGGGAATTGAATCAATATGACTTGACAAAAATATCGGAGGGCTATGTTGTCGCAGTGATGTATACCATACTTATTAGTTTATTAACGCTTGTGGTCTTTTCATACCACCGTTCAAAAACAGTATCACATGCGTAGATCGTCCAATTCAATTGTAATGATAGCCTATGCCATTTGGGTATTGTTTCCTTTCCTTTACCTGCTAGTCTTGTCATTATCGGCTGATTGGAGATTTCCTAGTATACTTCCAAATTATATCGGCTTAAAGAATTGGGCAGCAGTCTTAGGAGGAGAAACAGGCCTTGTCAAAAGCTTCTTTTTGTCACTCTTTATCTCCCTACTAGTGGCGCTGAGCTCCACTCTATGTGGGTTCTTGCTGAGCAGAATTGTAAACTACAACAAGAAGAAAAATTTATGGACAATCATTAGCTATTTTCCATATGTACTCGCTCCAGTAGTTTTTGGAGCCTGCCTGAGCTACTATTTTTTAAGACTTGGTATTCTTGGGACTACTTTCGGAGTTATTTTGGCTCAGTTCTTTATTGCCTTCCCTTATGCGATGATATTTTTTAGTCCATTTTGGACTGAGAAGACCAAGGATTATGAAAATCTTGTCGCGACTTTGCGCGGAAGCCTCGTCCAAAAATTCACAAAAGTTCTATTTCCACTTTCAAAGAATCTGATACTTATCTGTTTTTTTCAAACCTTTCTGATCTCCTGGTTTGAATTTGGCTTAAGTTCAATAATTGGAGTAGGGAAGGTTCAGACGCTGACTATACAGGTCTTTTTATTTATAAAGGAATCAAATTTTTACTATGGTGCGATGAGCTGCTGTTTGCTGATGTTACCACCTGTCATATTTATTTATGTCAACAAAAGATACGTATTCAACAAAATTCTATGAGTTTTCTAGAGATTAAGAAAGTGGGCAAAAGTTTTGGCAATCAGGAAATTGTCAAGCAGTTAGATATAGATCTTGAAGCGGGTAAAACACTCAGTATTCTGGGTAAATCAGGTTGCGGTAAAACAACTATGCTAAAAATGATTGCAGGTCTCGAATCACCAGATGAGGGGTCAATAAAGGTGGGTGGAACAATGATGAATTCGGTACCACCAGCCAAGAGGGGAATTGTATACCTCTATCAAGAAGATCTTTTGTTTCCTCACTTGTCAGTATACGAGAACATTGCTTTTGGTTTACGAATTAAAAGAATGGATAAGTCATTCATAGATAAAGAGGTTCGTAGAATGATCGCAGAACTTCAGCTAGAAGGCCATGCCGATAAAATGCCAGAAGCTATTTCAGGAGGGCAAAGACAACGAGTCTCTTTTGGAAGAGCAATTATTACTAATCCCTTGCTTCTGTTATTGGACGAGCCCTTCGGTAGTCTTGACGCAGGAACTAGAAAAGATATGCAGCTGCTTTTTACAGATTTGTCTGCTACCTACAAGATCACTTCTTTGTTTGTGACACATGATATGAAGGAGGCTATCTTGATGGGAGACGAAATTGGATTGATGAGGGAAGGACGGCTTAAGATTTATAAATCACAACAAGCATTTTTGGCGGATCCGGATACGGGCGTTGCCAATGAAATAGATTTTTGGGGAGGACTCACGTCCAACAAGTCGGACTAGTTTTTTAACCATAACGAAACCACAGACCGATTTATTTAAAGGAATAATCTTAAGAAAAAGATATATAATGAACAAGCAAGTATGGATTGACACTGACCTATCAGCTGGTATGAAACGTTACACACGTCCAGGTTATAGCGATGTAGATGATGGATACGCGATTTTTCAATTGATGCATTCTGATGCGGTCACAATTCGTGGAATTAGTGCTGTTTTTGGAAATACTAGAATTGATGACGCATATAGATTATGCAAGGAGATGGCGACAGATTTCGCTCGCTACGAAATTCTAGTTTATAAAGGCGCAGGGGAAGCGATTAATCTAGAACATGTTGTTACCAATGATGCGGTAGAAGCTCTAGCAAGCGCACTAAAAGTTGAGAAATTGACTATAATGGCGATAGGTCCAGCGACTAACGTTGGTCTTTTGATCCTGCTTTATCCAGAATTAGCTAGTCAAATCGAGGAAGTTGTCCTTGTAGCTGGCCGCAGAAAGTCAACAGATTATTTTGCAATTGGAACGCAAGGTGCAAGAGCGAGAGATTTGAATTTTGATCTAGATAATGATGCTTTTCGAGTGATGTTTGAAGCTGAAGTCGCACTGACTTTGTGTCCATTTGAGATATCAAGTAAGGTTTGGATCACAGATAATCACTTGGAACAGCTTTCAAAACGTAGTGAAGGGAGCAAGTGGATCGCAAATCACTCAATCGCTTGGCTGGAACAATGGAAGCAAGCAGGAGCAGATGGCTTCAATCCATTTGACGTGCTTGCCAGTCATTATTTGATTGCTCCCGAGGATATTATTTCTGAGCCTCTCTTGGCGAGATTGGAAATACATGAGAATGATACTGTACCAGATAATGATAAGACCGTGTTCAAAAACTACCTACTGTGCGATGATTCAGGGGTTTACCCAGTCAAATATTGCTATGACGTTGTGCAGGGATTTCACGAAAAATTGATTGGTACTTTCAAATAGAATTCATCAGAATAAGACAAAATAAAAGATAAAATGAAACTTACAACAGAAGCAAAGCAAGTATCAGAGTATTTAGCGAAAATCGGATTTCTTCAAGAAGGCGAAGAAGTTACAAAAGTCAGTATTCCTGGTGCTGGAAATATGAATTTTACAATAAGGGTAAATACAAATATTCGAAGCTTTATAGTAAAGCAGAGTAGAGATTATGTGGAGAAATACCCTCAGGTTGCGGCGCCAGCAGATCGATGTCAAAGAGAAGCGGAGTTTTATACCTTGCTTAAGTCAAGTAACAAATTGAGGTCTATGGTTCCGCGCGTTTTCCATGTGGATAAGGAAGAGAACATTATGATCATGGCTGATTTAGGAGCTGGAACAGATTTTACATATCTCTATAAAAAGGACCAAGAAATTGATGAGAAAGACCTGAGCAAAGTAATGCAATTTGTAGCTACGTTGCACAAAGAGTATACCTCTGATACGTCCGAATATGTGATAAGAAACCATGATATGCGAAAATTAAATCATAAGCATATTTTCGTTTATCCTTTTATCGATGACAATGGGCTGAATTTAGATGATATTCACGAAGGTCTTGAGGCAATAGCTAAACCTTATCGTGCTGATGAATTACTTAAAACTGAAGTTGAAAAAATTGGTAAGCTTTATTTAGCTGACGGCAACACTTTACTTCATGGTGACTATTTTCCTGGAAGTTGGTTGAAAACAAAACATGGTATTCAGATTATTGATCCTGAGTTTTGCTTTTTCGGATTTCCCGAATTTGAAGTTGGGGTCACAATTGCTCACCTAATGCTAGCAAACCAATCTGAAGAAATCTTGGATCATGCCTTGGCTAGTTACATGTCTCGTTCATCTTTAGATATTGAACTGACTGAAAAATGCGCAGGAATAGAAATTATGAGAAGAATTTTAGGTCTAGCACAATTGCCTCTTAGTCTTGACCTTGAGCAGAAGAGAGAATTACTGCAATTGGCGTACGCCTATATTACCGATTAATTAGACACAAAATGTAAAGCTTACTAATATTTAATTATGATCAAAATCAAAATACTATTACTGCTAAATTTCATAGCATTTAACCTGATCGGCCAGGGCGTTGATTACAATGCAAAAGTTCTTTTGCAAGATGATACTCCAATAATTGGTGCAACTGTAGAAATTCTGGGAACAAGTATTGCCACTGTCACGGATGTGAATGGAGAATTCTCATTTTCTAGCGATTTGAAGAATATGACAGCGAGAGTATCCTATTTAGGTCTTGAAACAAAAGACCTTGAAATAGTTAATGGAGTTTTTCCTGCTATCATCTACATGGTGGAAGATAGCCGGGCCATAGACGAAGTTGTTGTAACTGCACTTGGTATTAAACGCGAAAAACAAGCACTTTCATCTGCAGTTGGACTAGTAAGCAATCAGCAATTAACGCAGGTTCCGATGCCTAATGTTGTTAATAACCTTGCAGGTCAGGTTTCAGGGGTGTTAGTTACAAATGGATCTTCAGGGGTGGGGTCCTCTTCTCGTATTATTATTCGAGGAGAAAACTCACTTAGCGGACTAAATGAACCACTGTTTGTCGTAGACGGTGTACCCATTAGTAATCAGCAGATCACGAGCGACTTGACAAATGATGGAGCATTACAAGAAGTTGACTTTGGAAATGGGGTTTCGGAGATTAATCCAGATGATATTGAAAGTGTTTCAATCTTGAAAGGAGCCGGATCAGCAGCATTATACGGATCAAGAGCTGCAAATGGCGTAGTCGTGATCACAACAAAGAAAGGAGAGCGCAAGAAAGGAATAGGATTTTCAATGTCCAACTCGATGACATTTGAAAGTTTACTGACTTTACCTGATTATCAGAATGTTTACGGCGGAGGATCCAATGGAGAATACTCTTTTCAAAATGGTGCTGGTGCTGGAGTTAATGATGGAGGCTTGGCAAGTTACGGCCCAAAACTTGATCAGGGATTTCTTGTAGCTCAGTTTGATTCTCCATCTACAGCAGTTGACGGATCAGAGTTACTAGCGGGAGATGTATTGTCGAGATTGCTACCTGACGGTACTTATACTACTATTACGCCAACTCCTTGGGTCTCGAACCCAAATAATGTTCGCGACTTTTTTGAGACAGGAGTTACTAATCAAAATACTTTCGCAATTACAAATCGCACAGATCGTGGTGGCGTACGTGTTTCATACAATAACATTCGCAATACGGGGATTCTACCTAATACAGATCTTAAAAGGGATGGTATCGCTGTGAGCGTTGATCAGAAATTGACAAATCGTCTACAGTTTGATGGATTTTTAAATTATGTAAACAGTAGGAGTGACAATAGACCAAATCTAGGCTATGGATATGAAAATCCTATTTATGGATTCAATTGGACCGGACGTCAAGCGAATATTGAGTCGATGAAAGACTATTGGCAAGAAGGTCAAGAAGGTCTTCAACATTTCGATATTAACTACCTATGGCTTACAAACCCTTATTTTACGATGTTTGAAAACACAAACAGCTTCAATAAGAATCGTGTTTTTGGTAACGCTTCAGTCAATTATCAGTTTTCAGATAAGTTGAGTTTGCGAGTTAGATCCGGTGTTGATAATTATAACGATAATAGAGCGTTTAGGCGCGCAGTGAGTACGAATAGAAATGCTTTTGGCTCTTATAGGGAAGATAGAATCGGATATTACGAATTGAATAATGATGTTTTACTTTCATATAACGATAATGATTCGAAAGAGATACAATATGGATTTTCGATTGGTGCAAATAGATTTGATCAAAACATTAATTATCAATTCACTGAGGCATCCCAGTTATCCATTCCAGGTATTTATTCCCTCGCAAATTCTAGAAATCCGCTTAAAGGAAGAAGTGAAGTATTCACAAAGAGAATTAACAGCGTTTATGGTTTAGCTGATGTTGGATTTCGTAGTATGCTTTATGCAGATGTGGCGGTGAGAAATGATTGGAGTAGTACTTTGCCATTGGATAATAATTCTTTCGCTTACTATTCAGCGGGTTTAAGTTTTGTACTGTCTAATGCGGTGGAATTACCACAATTTATTTCCTACTCTAAACTCAGGTTTAGCAGCTCAAGCGCTGGAAATGATACAGATCCCTATCAATTAAATAATACTTTTCAATTTAATGAAAACTATGGTCCATTCTTTAGGGTAACAAATGAAACTGTTTTGAAAAATGCAAATCTCAAACCTGAGCGTCTAAGTGCTCTGGAATTAGGTCTAGAGCACTGGTTTTTTAAGGATAGAGTTCAATTTGATGTTTCCGTTTATCAAAATACGAGTGTAAATCAGATTATAGGTCTTCCAATATCCAACACATCTGGCTTTAGTAATGTGATAGAAAATGGAGGAGAGGTTCGTACAAGAGGGCTCGAGGCATTGTTGAGGACTAAGCTTGTCAAAAGTAACGACTTCAAATGGACCACTAGCTTCAATTTTTCTACATTCAGGAGCATTGTTACAGAATTACCTGAAGGGGTTGATCAGTTTGTAGCAGGATCTGCAAAGTTCTTTGGTGGAGGTGGTGGCTCTAATGAAACTTTCTACATCGCAAAAGAAGGAGGCCGAGTGGGAGATATGTATGGTACAGGTTTTTTTAAGATAGATGGTCAAATACTCTACGGTGAAAATGGATTGCCTGTTCAAGACGGAAATCTTAGACTTCTTGGGAATTACAATCCTGACTTTGCATTAGGATTGGGTAATGAACTCTCTTATAAAAATCTATCGGTAAATTTCCTTTTTGATTGGAGACAGGGCGGAATCTTAGTTTCAAGAACAAAAGCTCTAGGTAGCACATCAGGAGTTCTTCAAGAAACGCTAATTGGACGGGAAGACGGAGTAGTGGGAGAGGGTGTAGTCAATATTGGCACAACTGACAATCCGGAATACGTTCCAAATACGACCAATGTAGAAGCAAGTCGTTTTTATAATAACTTTTTTGATCGAGGAAATGAAGAAAGTGCGGTATATGACGCGAGTTATGTGAAGCTGCGACAAGTTGGTATTTACTACGGTTTTTCAGAGAAGATTTGCAGTCGAATTGGACTTCAAAGGATGAGCTTAGGTATCATAGGAAATAACTTGTTGTTATTTACCGAAAATCCTCATGTTGACCCTGAACTTAATGGAGTACAAGATCGTAATCTAACCTATGGTGTAGAAGATATGTCCTATCCATCGTCTAGAAGTATCGGAGTAAGCCTCAAAACTGAATTCTAGACCTTCATCAATCCTATCATTAGACTAAAATATAATTATGAACTATAATTTCAACATAAATACAATCAATAAAACCTTCCTGCTAATTGCGGTTTGTGTCTTGCTAGCAAGTTGCACAAGAAACTTTGAAGAAATCAATAGGAATCCAAATTCTTCCGAAAATATTGATCCACAGTATCTTTTGTCAAATGTAGTATCTGTGGCAGCAAATGCGAATACCTATGATCAGGGGTTTCGCTTAGCCAATTATCTAGCTCAATTTGCTGCAAGTGTGGAATTTGAACGAATCGATCGATATGAGATGGGTACAAACTCAGAGTATTGGAATACGATCTACGCCCTGCTTACTGATATAAAGTCCATACAAACGGTAGAAGGCACAAATGAAGCCTACATTGCAGTGGGCAATATCATGCAATGTTATCTATTT
Source organism: uncultured Saprospiraceae bacterium (assembly GCA_943788055.1). GTDB lineage: Bacteria > Bacteroidota > Bacteroidia > Chitinophagales > Saprospiraceae > JAHDFB01. The sequence goes on along the minus strand of CALSOU010000010.1, from coordinate 143,243 downwards.
TCTCAATTGACGGATATCTGGGGAGATATCCCTTATACTCAGGCACTTTTGGCAAAAGAGGGGATTACTGCTCCAGTTTATGATACTCAAGAGGATATTTATACAAATCCTACTAGTGGTATTCTTGCAACACTACGAGAAGCGAACAACACACTCGAAAATACTACTGCTTCAATTAATGGAGACGTCATGTTCGGAAATAGTCTAGAACAATGGCAACGTTTCGCAAACTCTCTCTTAGTTCGATATACACTACGAATTTCGAAGCGACTTTCAGATTTTTCAGAACTTCAAGAACTTGCAGATAGTGGCTTATTGATGGAGTCGAATGCAGATAACGCTGTAGTCCCATATCTGAGTGCTGCCCCGAACCAGTTTCCAATGTCTCAAGCGAGCCAAGGTTTATACCAAGAACACCGAATGACGAAGACGGTTGAGACCATTCTTACAGATTGGAACGATCCCCGAGTTGAAGTTCTTTATAAGCCAACTGGTAAAAGTCTAATTGACAACAATCCAGAATACAAAGGACTACTAAATGGACAGAGTAGGGAGACTATCAGCGCTGAGGGAATTGATTTGAACGATATATCGCTATTTGGTTCCATTTATCGCGATGTTGCAAACGGAGTCGATGGACAATTTATGATATACTCTGAACTGCTATTTGCTCTCGCAGAAGCTGTTCAGCGAGGATATATTTCAGGGGATGCCAACCAATTATACACAAATGCAATACAAGCGCATTTTGATTATTTGGAGCTTGAAATGCCAAGTGATTACATGAATCAAGATCTAGTAACCTTAGATAGTGGAGACGAGGTAGAAAAAATAATGACACAGAAGTGGCTTAGTCTGATCAGTAATGGTCATGAAGCTTGGTTTAATTTGAGAAGAACTGGGTTTCCAAGTCTCCAACCAGGTCCAGACAATCTCAACAACGGAAAATTTCCCGTGAGATATCTCTATCCGGAGTCAGAGCAAGCAACAAACTCTGTAAATTATCAAGAAGCTTCTCAGCGCATGGGAGGAGACAATATCAATAGCAAGAATTGGTGGGAAGAATAATACAATGCCGCTAACTAGGTATGTAGGTCCGAATCAAGCTCTGTCTTGATTTGGATTTTTTATTTGTAAGTTTGAATAAAGCTTCCTTTAGAAAAATAGAAATCTTACTATGCATCCTGCAGTAGACAAGTATGTTGAAGGTCAACAAAAGTGGAAAAATGAGATCACTTTCTTACGTACAGTTTTAAGTGATTGTATGCTCCATGAAGATTTTAAATGGAGAGTTCCCTGCTATACATATCAAGGTAAGAATGTCGCTTTAATCAATTGTCTAAAAGACTATTGTGCCATTGCTTTTTTTAAAGGTGTCTTGATGAGCGACCCAGAGAATATCTTGGTATTTGCGGGAAAAAACTCTCAGGTTTCGAAGCTAGTGAAGTTTAGAAGTATCGAAGAGGTGAAGAACTTAACAGAAGTGGTTAAAGCTTATGTGTTTGAGGCGATTGAAATCGAAAAGGCGGGGTTAAATGTTGAAACTAAAAAGAATAGTGATGATCAGATACCTGATGAACTTTTGGCCGCTTTTGAGAAAGACGAGAAATTAAAACAGGCATTTCAGTCACTGACACCTGGCAGACGTAGGGCATATTATCTATACTTTGGAGGAGCAAAGCAATCAAAAACACGTGCAAGTAGAATTGAAAAGTTTCGGGATCGAATTCTAAATGGCAAAGGTTTTCATGATTGCGTTTGTGGACTTTCGAAACGAATGCCTAGTTGCGATGGGTCTCACAAAAAACTAGAACAGAAACTGTCTTAGTATCAATTAAGGTGATTTACAATGATGTACTTTTCGATTTGTTTAGCTCTTGCAGTAATTCAGCAGTCGTTCTAATCTTCGCAAATTCTCCATCTAAACTAGCAATAGTGACCGCTTGTATTTCGTTAGCGGTAAACAGCCGTCCTTTACGATCTACTTTGTCAAATGTTGCAGTTGCGTCTTCAATAAGAGTAGTTTCAAATCCTAAATTAGCAGACATTCTTACTGATGTTGAAATGCAATGATCCGTTGTAAGACCAACTATTACAATTGAAGCTATCTTTTTTTCTTTTAATTCCTGCTCTAGCTTTGTGCCAATAAACGCCGAATTTACAGTTTTTTCAAATGTCTTTTCGTTCTGCAAAGGTTTTACGAGTGGTTAGAAATAGTTTCCTTTCTTGCTTGGAGATAAAGGTGAATCTGGAGTTGTAGAGTTATGTTTTACATGATATATAGGCCAATCATTTCTTCTCCAAACCTCTAGGATTTTTGCAGAATTACGCTCGGCGTTTAAGTTATTTCTATTACCTCCCCAGTATTCAACATCAAGGAAGCCTATTTGTATATCGATCAGGAGCAAAGCGGTTTGTTTTTCCATTATTCTTTAGAATTTAATTGCAAACAAATAAGTAGATTCAAGCTTTTTGCATGCTTTTACGCAATTTCTTAATTTTTTTTGTCTCCGTTCATCAACTTTACGACTTTAATATTGGTTTTCTTGTGTATAATCCTTCGCAAGGGGTTATTTTCGCACTTAATAAATTGTAATACTATGATTATCGGAAGGAAAGGAATTGCCAGTGGTAAAATTCTGGGTTTTATGCTATTTTTTGTAGTGACGGGTTTGTTTAGTTTCAGCCTATTTAACAATGATAACGTAAGATCAGTATATATTTTTCAAGAGGGTAATGAAGATTGGATGGAAGTTCGATCTGACATTGAACTCTCTGTAGAAGATGTAACAGAATCCTATAAAGGTCAATTGGGATTAAGTGATTCTGATGAGTTGGTACTAATCAGGGTGGATCAAGATCAAGTAGGGCAAGAGCATCATCGTTTTCAACATTTTCACAAGAATATCAAGGTTGAAGGAAGTCAACTATTGGTCCATACTAGAAATGATCGAGTATATTTGGTTAACAGCACATTGGTCAAAGGCCTTATGAATCCAGTTATATTGAATATAAACGAAGATTCCGCTATCAAAAAAGCTATCAGCCAATTACCAGCTGACAAATATATGTGGGAGAGCGAATGGGCGGAAAGACTAATCAAGAAGGTTTCGAAGGACCCTACAGCAACGAATTATCCAGACCCAACACTTGTCTGGGTTAGCCCGCAATATAGCAGGATTGCTTCTGAATATACCCTTGCTTATGATATGACTATTCACAGTATTGAGCCTGAGTTGAAAAGAAGGTTCTTTATCAATGCAGCTGACGGTTCAACTACATTGACAATAAATGATTTACACGAAGGATCTACTCCAGGTGTCGGAGAGTCCAAATATCACGGTACTGTTGATATTATCACTGACTCTCTTGCTTCTGATAGTTACCGACTGGTGGACACAATAAGGGGAGCAGGTGTATATACGTTCGATGCAATGCGTCAGACAAATATGGAGTTGGCTGTTGATTTTCTAGATGACGATAATTATTGGAATAATTTCAATCAGTTTGAAGATGAAGTTGCAGTCGACGCTCATTGGGGTGCAGAAATGACTTTTGACTACTATCTTGACATATTGGGAAGAGAAGGTCTAAATGGGGATACCTTACCATTTATCGGTTTTGTGCATGTTGATAATGACTGGACTAATGCAACTTGGAATGGCATGTTTGCGAGATTTGGTGACGGAGGTGGCAATGATGATCCTCTTACTGCTTTGGATGTAGTTGCACATGAGTATACTCATGGACTTACTGATTTTACAGCAGATCTAGTTTACATGGACGAGCCAGGTGCCCTCAACGAATCGTATTCTGATATATATGGAACTGCTGTTGAGTTCTTCGCTGATCCAGCTACTGCTGAATGGATGATAGGAGAAGATTTTATTGCAACTGGTGGATTTCGTTCTATGAACGATCCAAAATCACTAGGTGATCCTGATACTTATTTGGGTGCAAATTGGGTAACTGGGGCAGGTGACAATGGAGGAGTTCATACAAATAGTGGTGTTCAAAACTATTGGTTCTACCTCCTGACAGTAGGAGGATCAGGTTTAAATGATAATACTGAGTACTATGAAGTGGAAGGTTTAGGGATGGATTCTGCTGCTGTAATAGCTTATCAGAATCTAGCTTACTACTTGATGGTTAATTCTCAGTACATAGATGCAAGAATGGGTGGAATACAGTCTGCACGTGATCTCTATGGAGAGTGTTCAGATGCAGTAAGCTCGGTAACAAACGCATGGCATGCGGTAGGTGTAGGTGGTCTTTATGCTAGAAATGATTTTGAAATCATAGAAATAACAGGTCCTGATAATGATCAGTGTGGAGCATCTGCTGATGAGATACTTTCTATTTCAATGCGCTACAATGACTGTAATACTGTTCTTTACGAAGGAACAAAAGTCCCGCTAGAATTTTCAGTTGATAATGGAGATCTCTATTTGGATACTTTGATTTTAATTGACTCTTTGGCAAATGGGGATACTGTTTACTTTAGTTTCAGTCAACCTTTAGTTGAGTTTGCAGAAGTAGGGGATCATGAAATTAACTTGGCGGTAACTTATCCAGGGGATAATGTTGAATCAAATAATGCCATAAGAGAGTCCTTTACACGTATATATGCACAGAATGTTGATGTGGCATTGGCTGAAGTTGTTAGTCCAAATTCAGGCTGCTTCCTTGGAGTTGAGGAATTTATTTATGGAGTTAGATTTGACGGCTGTGATTCGATTCAAGCTGGAGAGACCATTGAAATGCATTACAGGATTGATAACGGGGATTGGAATACAAATGCTTCGATAACGCTTGATTCTACTCTTTTGAGAGGAGAAGTGGTTTACTTGCCATTAGAAGAGTCTTTTGATTTTACAGAGAAAAGAAATTACCCATTAGATGCTCGTATAGTTTACGGACCTGATACTATTAATTTCAACGACGCCATCAATAACATAATAGTTGATCACCCAGATTCTCTTTTATTCAGAGTACTGATGACTTTTGAAGGAGACGGGTCAACTTCGCAAGATAGTTTCTTTATGCATGAAGGAAGTAAGACTGATATTCAAATTAAAGACGGGGTTGGTTTCAAAGAGACTAAAGGTCTTTCTATAGAAGGAACCGATGGTCTAGAGCAACTTGCTGACGATCGCATTGAATTGCCAGATTTTACAAATGTATGGTCAATCAATGATGAATACAGATCACAAATCTGTTTCTGTGCTGATCTTACTTTTACTCAGACCGCAAGATTGAAATTCAGAATAAATCAACGTTTTTCGCCTATCTATCAAGATTTATTTGGCAATGATGTGAATTATGCAGCAGCAGCTCGATTGCTTATTAATGGACAACAGCTTGGAGGTAATTACAAGCCGAGTAACTATGAGAATAATCCATACTTACTACAGAATCTTTCACTTGGAAACTATGTAGGAGCACCTATCGAAATTTGTTTCGAGACATCAGCGCTCACAAGTCAAGAAAATGATCCTTATGGCATTGGCGATATGACTTTTATTGACGAGATCGAAATTGTAGCTGATGTATTTGTCAACCAAGAAGAAATTGATTTTGAAACTGAAGTACAGCTATATCCAAACCCTGCAAAAGAAACAGTTTTTGTTTTTGCTGATCAGCTAAATCTTGAGAAAGCGCAGTGGAAGCTCTACTCAATTGATGGAAGAATGATTGACGTTCCATCACAAACGATTAATTCAGGGCTCCAACTAGGTGTTGACAATCTTATGTCCGGTACATATTATCTTTCGATCACAATAGATGAAGGTTTTGCTATTAAGAAGTTAGTTATTCAGGAATAGTCATGTCGAAAGGTAGTAAAGTCAGACCCATTGTTCTCATAGGATATATGGGCTCGGGAAAATCTACTTTGCTAAAGCCACTGGCCGAAGCAACATTGAGAATTGCAATCGATCTAGACACCTATATTGAACAGAAATATGAGATGTCAATATCTCATATTTTCGCAAAGTATGGTGATTTTCATTTTCGAAAAATAGAGAGGCATGCTTTAGAGGAAGCCCTAAGTATAGATAACGCTTTAATTGCATTGGGAGGAGGAACTCCGTGCTTCTACGATTCGATGAAGCTGATTAGTAAGAGTAGTTTTTCAGTGTATTTGAAAGTTTCCACTCGAAAGTTGATAGATAGATTGAGTAGTAGAAGATCTGAGCGACCGTTAATTACAGATCTGGAAAACGCAGAATTCAGTTCTTTTGTTGAACGCGAAGTTGCAAAACGTGGTCTTTATTATGAGCAGGCCGATTTAATACTGAAAGATACGGTAATAGAAGAAGCAATATCTGTAATTACTAAAAGGTACAAGGACTTTGATCAAGTGAGCTAAACCTTTGAGCTATGTCATTAAATTCTTCAATAAAACTACAATTAGACTTTCAACAGTCTTCTATGTAAGTGTTATTCATTTCTGAATATGATAGCGCAATCCTTTATGGTGACAAATTTGCTGAATAATAGAACCTATGACTGCAAAAGAGCTATCGGTAAATTTATTCTCTGGTTAGTAGGCTATCACATGCTTTTTAATAAAATATCAAATTCTGTGTTTGAGAAATAAAATGCATTCCTCGTTCTTGTAAGCAACGATATCTTAATGGTTACTCTTAGCGATTTTTGCAATCATTTGTGAAGCAAGATATCTGATTAATACAACATGAATCCTGCAAGTAGAACACCTACTGCAGCAAGTGGGATTCCAATAATGAAGTATAGAAAAGAGATTATATTCGCCTTTATAATGCAGCTAATCCATGACTTTTGATAAAAATGCTTTATTGCTATAATCAGGTAAAGAAGAAAAGAAAAGGATATAAGGGCATTAATGCCAGTTGGTATTTCCAAAACTCTATTAAGCATGACTAATATACTCAGGGACATAAAAATGAAAGTGAAGAAGTAAAGACTGAAGACCAGATGATGGGCAAAAGTTGATTTTTTCCATAGAAAGACATTTAGTAGTAGCGCAAATAAGGGAAGCAGTAGAAACATTACAAGCGGAATCATTTCATACAGTACTTTCAGTATTCCTACTCCTTGGTTTTCGTAGAACTTGAGTAACTGCGCATAGAATTTTCTGGAAATACTGCTTGGGTTATCAGACATACCCATTGCCTTGTACTTCTCGTCCAACGTGGCGTCCATCTCAATCAGCGAATCAAGTAGCGCACGATCAAAGCTAAAAGAGATATTTGAATCCATGTTTTCAGCACCTTCTGTAGCTATTAATTCTACGTCATTATCTTCTGTAATCTGAATTGAATTCGGGGGAATTACATTTTCTTCAAATTCTTGATTTATAGAATCGATAGCCACTGCGAGTGAATCGGTATTTACCTCTTCTTCAAAGCTATCTTGTAATAAGGCAGAAAATTTATTGTCTACATTCCTAATTGAAAATGAGAATATGAAGAAGAAAACTAAAGAAACAAACAAATAGAACCGTGCGGGATGTAAGTATTTTTGTCTCTGGCCGTCGACAAACCTTCGTGCAATAACGCCTGGTCTAGTAAGTAGAATCAGTAGGCTTTTGAAAAACCTTCCATCTATGGAAAAGTAGTTTTCAATAAGTTTACTAAATAGTACAGCGAAAGTAAGACTATCAGCAACTTTTTGACCGCAATGAGGACAGTAGGTATCGTTTTGACTAAATTCTTCGTTGCAATTTTTACAAGTGTTTCTTTCGGACATAGGGTAGAGTTTGTCTAAATGTACAAAAAGTACAGCGCTTTTGCTGAGGCTACATTAAACATAAATTTTATTTCGATGTCTTACTAATGGATAATCTCATAAAATTTCACATTCATAAAGGGTGTGTTTGTTCATTAATTAAGAACAAACTTAGCTGTGTCATTTAAAGCACATGCAGTGTTTATTCTTTGTAAATGTGATGATAGAGATATATCTTTAAAGAAGCCTAGGCAAAAAACATAAAAGCCCATAAATCATGAATTTATTCTACAAAATTTTCATCCTCATTCTTTCGTTTTCAAGTATTCTAAGTTCTCAATCAACAACTCTTGAAGATGATTTCGAAGGAAATGGAACAATAGAGGGTTGGTTTGGAGACGACTGCAATCTTCTATCCGGTCAAGACAACCCATTTTTGCAAGGAATTAATACTTCTAGCAAGGTTATGGAATATCATGATGTTGGTGGTATGTGGGCTAATGCCAGATTCGGTATTGGAAGTAACTTAAATTTATCCTCAGGGAGTACCTTTACTTTAAAGATTTATTTAAACTCAATGGGCTTGTCTGGTAATCAAGCTAATCAGATTTCTCTCAAGTTGCAGAATGGATCATTAAACGAACCTTGGTCAACTCAAAGTGAGATCATAAAGCCTCTAATGTTAGATCAATGGCAAACAATAACATTTGATTTCGCGAATGATAACTACATAAATTTAGATGATAACTCTGTACCTCCAATTGCTAGAAACGATTTCAATCGAGTAGTAATACAAATAAATGGAGAAAATAATAACGATGAAGTTTTAGCTTACTTAGATGATGTAATGTACAACGGTATTGTCACTATACCCGCTGATCCAGTATATGATTATTTGGTGTGGTCAGACGAGTTTGATGACAATGGACCAATAGATCAGAGTAAATGGTTTGCTCAGACGAAACTCCCACAAAATGGAAGTTGGTTCAATGGAGAGATCCAACATTATACAGACCGTGTTGAAAACGCTTCTGTTGAAAATGGGATTTTGCGATTAAAGGCTATTAAAGAAACGTTTACAGATCAGGGACAAACTAAACAGTATACTTCGGCAAGACTAAATTCAAAATTTGCATTTACATATGGGAAGGTCGAGGTACTTGCAAAACTACCATCTGGAGTTGGAACTTGGCCTGCTATTTGGACACTAGGAAAGAATATTCAAGAATCTGGGGCCTATTGGCAGACGCAAGGATACGGTACAACATCATGGCCAGCATGCGGTGAAATAGACATTATGGAACATTGGGGAGATAATCAGAATTTTGTACAAAGCGCTCTTCATACACCATCAAGTTTTGGTGGGACAATAAACAAAGGAGGTCAAAATATCCCAACAGCATCAACTGAGTTTCATACTTACTCTGTTACTTGGACTCCCGAGAGAATGATTTTTAGCGTAGATGATGTAGTCCATTATACGTATCAACCAAGTGACTTAAATTCAGATACTTGGCCGTTTGACAAAGATCAGTACATCCTCCTCAACATTGCTATCCAGCCTTCAATTTCTCCTTCATTTTCGGAGAGCAGTATGGATATAGATTATGTAAGGGTTTATCAGGAATCACCTGTGACAACATTTGATACGAAAGAGTACAATTCACTCTATGCTTATCCTGTGCCTTTTACAAATGAACTGACTATTGAAGTCGATGGTAATACAGACGAGCAAGTTGAAGTTAAGGTATATTCCATCGATGGATCTCTTGTCACTGTGATTCCCCATGTTATCCACGAAGGGCAGATGTATTTTGATGATCTTTCGTATTTGGATACAGGACTTTACTTTATGAGATTCGAATTGCAAGGAGAACCTTATGGCGTTAAAGTCATCAAAAATTAATCAGTTACGAGGTGATTTGCTGACTTTGTAGTTTTACCTCTTACGATCTATACAGATGGTACATATAGTAAGGTTATAAAAGCAAAAAAGACTTGATTAGATGAGATCTTTAAGTAATTAATGAATTTCTCGATTTAGAAGAGTGATTCATTGGTTTGTAGTTCAACAAACAAGAATTATATTTTGGATATATTGCTAGCAAACTTATAGAATCGATCCATTACCAAGGCATGTGGGATGGTTAAGCACGACAATAGAATCAATAAAACATATGGTATAACCTCGGTTTTACCAATACCATAAACCAACAGAATTATCGCAATTGTACCAACAACAGAAACAGTTGTAAGTGGAAGAAACAACTTGATAAATTCTGCTAAAGACCTAATTTCTAAGCTCTCTTGGCAGTAGTCAAATTCTTGAAGCACTACTCTATAAGAATGTATGAAGACGAAAAAGAGTGAGAAGGCAATGAAAGGTGGAAAAAGGTACATTGAAAATGTTATCAAAGTAAGAACATATAGTTCTTTAAAAAGTACCTGAATGTTTAGCTGGTTTTTCTTGATGGTATATAGGAACGCTGTCGCACAAAGGGTTCCAGATCCTAGCAAATAATATCCTGAATTCTGGATGAGGTGATTTGTTGTAGCGTTAACTTGATAATGCCCCTCTTGTAAACCTAGAAAACTATGACTATTAAAATGGAAAAGAAGAAGTATTACAATGCTCCCCCATGAAAAGAAAAGCAATTTGGAGGTTACGCGAGACTTTTGCACGTAGTCTGTGAGCTGCGATTGTCCAAAGTGATACGCGGAGGCTATCAGAAAAATTATAAATGCCAGATTTGGTAATAATATCCAAAGAGCGGCAAAAAGAAAAATTACAATAACATACTTGCCTATGAATTGCATATTGGACTTTCCTGGTTTGGTACCGTATAGTATATTATCTATAGCTCCATGAGCGATACCTAATGTTAAAATAGCAATAGTGCACAATACATAAATGACTTGATCTAGTGTGGCGTTTTGTAAACTAACTAAGTGCAAGAGGACGAAATTTACTGCGATGTAAGCGAAGATATGTGCCTTCATAGTTAGGTTCTAATAAAAAGGAGTAGTAACTGAAAAGCCAATTACTACTCCTTAATTTTGTTATAAGTTGTATTTCGTTAGAAAAAGATCAACGAATACTTATCTTATTTGTGCTTCAATTAAGCTGCAGCTTTTGCTTTAGCTGTTTCACTGATAGCAAGACTGTACACTACCAAACCAAATCCGATCTTGTTAACTGCATCTGCAATGTTATAGAACAAATCTACGCTTGAAGATTCCCAACCGAGTCCAGTATTAAGCCATCCACCAGGCATACACATGTAACCTATTGGATAAATTGCCCAACCTACAAGCACAAACCAAGCCAGTATTCTAACACTTCGTTGGATTGACTCATTGTTAGAATCTTTTGCTAGTTGAGCTACTTCACCCATCCATGCAGCATAAAGAATATACAAGTAACCTATTGTTGATAGGACACCGTAGATAACTGAGTGAGATGTGCTTCCACCTTCTGGATTGAATGCTTCACCAATGTAACCGAAAACTAGCATCCAAACAGACGCAATGATTAGTTTCCACAGCAAGGCTTTTTTAGCTCCAGCAGCTTTCGTCAATAAATAAAATTCAACACACATTAATGGCACTGTTAATGTCCAGTCGATATATCTTAAAGCAGTTGGGTTTTCACCTGTTGCCATATAATAATCTCTCATGTAAAAATAGTGCACAGCAGCAATGAAAGTAATCAAACCAGAAATAAGAAGGGAAGTTTTCCACTTATCGCTTACTTGAGTTCTTTCGAAGAAAAAGAAAACTGATGCAGCCATCATAGCCATATACCCAGTAAAAAAAGTAAATGCAACGGCATCATCTTTTGGAATTGTTACAATGTCTAGAAGAATCATAAACTTTTAAATTTTAGTTAAATAATAAATTACAAAAACACGGAATTATATTGTTTGTTCATCAACGATACGAAATTTTTGCCTGTTCGTCAACTTATTTATACAATTTTATGGAGTCGAGGTGTATTTTATCGATTAATGAAAGTCTTACTTCTTATATTTCATCGGTACTCACACTGATATTAGGCTGCCAAAACTGAATTTTACAGTATGGATTATATAAATTTTATGTTATTATTAATTTTATGATGGCCTGTGATGATTTTAGGTTCTTATATACTTAGTGCTTCCCTTTGGAATGGAACTGTTATTGTCAATATTTGTATTTTTGTAGTATGAAAATTTATACGAAGGGAGGCGATACAGGTAAGACCTCATTATATGGCGGGACAAGAATCTCGAAAAGCCATATGAGGATTGACTCTTACGGTCATGTTGACGAATTAAATAGCTTTCTAGGATTATTTATTTCAAAAATTCCAAGTTCGGAACAAGACGAACTATTGAAATCAGTCCAACAACAACTGTTTGTTATCGGATCGCATTTGGCTGCTGGAAAAGACCATGATTTCAAGTTGCCTACTATTGAAGATTCGTTCATCGAAGATTTGGAGAAGGCAATTGACAGGATCAATGACAAACTAGAGCCTCTCAAGCATTTTGTTATGCCAGGCGGCAGCGAAGCTGTTTCTCTGGCACATGTTTGTAGAACTGTTACTAGAAGGGCGGAGCGAGCAATTGTGGCACTTGATCAACTTGAATCGGTCGATCCAATAATCATCCAATATATGAATCGACTGTCCGATTACTTTTTTATACTTTCGCGTTATCTCGCGCTGATTGAAGATATCGCGGAAGTCAAATGGATTCCTTAATTTTACGTCTTTATTGTAGCCGCGTCATCACAAAATGATTATTATGAAGATTAATAAGTATATAATAGGTGTAGTGATTGTGATTTCGGCATTATTGTACAGAATGCTGCCAAATCTTCCTAATTTCTCACCCGTTGCTGCGACTTTTCTATTTGCGGGTGTGGTTTTTTCCCAAAGGAAAGGTTCGTTTTGGTTAGTTTTAGGACTCCTATACTTAAGTGATTTTGCTCTTAACAACACAATTCTTAGAGGATTTTATCCTGAAGCTACTGGTTTGATATGGTTTAGCAAGTATATGATTTTTACAATGCTAAGTTACGTCTTAATATTTGCTGTAGGAAGAACTCTCAAAAAGATAAAAGTTATTCCGATTGTTGTCTTATCAGTTCTTAGTTCTACAATATTTTTCTTGTTAACTAATGCTGGAGCTTGGATTTTTGATCCTCTTAACCTTTATCCTGATTCACTATCAGGCTTAATTGCTTCATATCTTGCAGGTCTACCTTTTTATCAGACAAGCCTTGTTGCGGATCTAGTTTTTAGTGCAGTACTTTTTGGTAGTTATGTTGCAATCAATAGAATTGTTCCTAAACCATTGAATGCGTAGAGATAAGCATCTATTTTTTTGATTTCAAATATCATATTTATGTATAAAAAGTTACTTCTTGCTGTAATTTGTATGTCAGCATACCAGTTTTTGTTTGCTCAGTCTGGATATTGGCAGCAGTCCGTAGATTATGTTATGGACATTAAAATGGATGTCAAAAAGAACCAATTCGAAGGTAATCAAAAATTAACTTACACAAACAATTCACCAGATACATTAGATCGTGTTTTCTATCACCTTTATTTCAATGCTTTTCAGCCAGGTTCTGTTATGGATGAAAGGAATAAGGTCCTACCGGATGCTGATCGAAGAGTTGCAGGTAGGATAGGTAAATTGGGAAGAAAAGAAATAGGCTATCAAAAGATAGAGAAGCTTACAATGGACGGTAAAAAGGCAGATTTCTTTGTGAATGGTACCGTTCTTGAAGTTAATTTACCTAAATCAATCTACCCCGGTCACACCGTGGTGTTTCATATGGATTTTGAAGCTCAGGTTCCGGTTCAAATAAGAAGATCGGGAAGAGATAATAAGGAAGGTGTGCGATATTCAATGGCACAATGGTATCCAAAAATTGCTGAGTACGATTATATGGGTTGGCACCCAAATCCATATGTAGGACGAGAATTTCATAGTCCTTGGGGTGATTTTGAAGTTAATATTACAATTGATAAGGAATACATACTTGGTGCAACAGGCGTATTGCAAAACGCAAATCAAATAGGGAAGGGCTACCAGCCAGTAGACTTAAAAGTTGCACCTCCAGAAGGAAAAACACTTACTTGGAAATTTAAGGCTGAGAACGTGATTGATTTCGTTTGGGCGGCAGATCCTGATTTTATTGTGATGAATCGAAAAGCGCACGACGGAACTCGTCTCTATTTCTTATTCCAGCCTGGGGAAGCCACTTCTGAAAATTGGTCGGAGTTACCGAAGATTATGGACGAAGCACTTAGGTTTATGAATTCACGATATGGTGCGTATCCATTTCCTCAATATTCATTTATTCAGGGTGGTGACGGTGGTATGGAGTATCCAATGGCTACTTTAATTACTGGCGAACGTTCACTAGGGAGCTTAGTTGGTGTTTCAGTTCATGAATGGATGCACAGTTGGTATCAATTTATGCTGGCAACTAATGAATCACTATATTCTTGGATGGATGAGGGATTCACCAGCTTTGGTACAAATGAAACCATGAACTACTTGGTTGAAAACGAGATATTACCTGGGAAAGCAAGAGACAATGTTCACGCCCGTTCCTACTTAGGTTATATTAATCTAGCTAATGCCAAGCAAGATGAAGCCTTGTCAACGCATGCAGATCATTTTAACACGAATGCAGCTTATGGGACAGCGGCATACAGTAAAGGATGTGTATTTTTAAGCCAAATGGAATACATTTTGGGTGAAGAGGTTTTTGCTGATGCACTACTGAGATATTACAATGATTGGAGGTTTAAGCACCCGACATCATTGGACTTCATGAGAGTGATGGAAAAAGAATCAGGAATGGTACTTGATTGGTATCATGAATATTTTGTTGAGACCACTAAGACTATCGACTATGGAGTTGTTGCAGTAGAAAGAGGAGGATTATTCGGTAAAGCCGATATAGTTCTTGAAAGAACTGGGGTTATGCCGATGCCTCTTGATGTACGAGTTACTCTAGAAGACGGCTCTGAAATGATCTATCATATCCCTTTGGATATTATGAGGGGAGCTAAGCAGTCAGACACTGGATTATATGGGGATACCGAATATGTAGTTTTAGATGATTGGAATTGGGTTAACCCAAAATATATGATGAAAATTAAGCCCTCAAAAAAGAAGATAGGCAAAATAGAAATTAATCCTTCTGGAAAGTTAGGTGACGTGAATCCTGAAAACGATACTTATAGCAAGAATTAGACTTTTTGAGAGCGATATTCATGATGTTTTTAAACATATGAGAGGTTTTTAGCCAGAATTTAAAATATTTTTTTTTGCGTGGGTAACCATGTATGTTGAGGGCAAGCGTATTATTTATCGAAAATGTAAATTAATACGAATAAAAATGCAATCAATGTAACTTATTCGTATCTTTGTGCTTTGTAATTCATGTGGGAGGTTTTGAACATTAAAGTATGCTCAAGATTCTTTAAGCCCACGATTTTTATTAATTATTTTTATATTTATACAATGAGTAACGGTACAGTTAAATTTTTCAATGAGAGTAAAGGATTCGGTTTCATAGTTCCAGAAGATGGAGGCAAAGATATCTTTGTGCATGCAAACGGATTAAATGATAATATCGCAGAAGGTGATAAAGTGCGATATGATGTCGAAGAAGGAAGAAAAGGATTGAATGCAGTAAACGTAGAGGTAATCTAAGACTGCGTCATTCTTGACGAAAATATCGAGCCCATCAGCTAGTAGTTGATGGGCTTTGTTAATTTATACAAGTCTTTGAACTAAGCCAACTCCGTAGATGTTAGACTTGCTTTAACAGTACTACTTGAATACAAAACTTGCTTACAGCTCGTGTAGCGATTTAAGTAGAAATAAACCAGCAAAATAATCTCTTATGAATCTATTGTGGTCATCAATTGGAAGATTACGGATACTCGGCTTTTTCGAAGGAATCTCTCTGCTCATTTTGTTATTCATTGCTATGCCTCTGAAGTATATCTGGGATATGCCAGGAATGGTAAAGTATGTCGGCAGTGTACATGGTGGCCTTTTTGTAGTTTTCATACTTTACGCTTTGATAGTTAGTATTGATAAGAGTTGGAGTTTTTGGAAAATTACATTGCCTTTGTTCATTTCAAGTTTTGTTCCTTTCGGTACCATTTACTTGGATCATAAAGTGCTAAAGCACAAGAAGTAAGTCCGAAAAAATCTTGGTGTACTATGTAATGATCAATAGCTGGTTGTGCTGATAAAAGTAGATTTGTATTTAAATAAATTCTGAAAAGAACGAAGACTAGCGCAGTTTGTGGTTTCACTAGAGTAGGTTTGTACTACTATGGGAAAATCATTAATCACAGTAAGTTCCATCATAACAAATTTCTGGGTACTATCTTGTTTACTTTTTGCTACCCAACTTTCTAGTCAAATAGATCCCGCTCGTTTTGAAGTGCGGCCACTTACAAGTTTATTAATTCTCATTCCAGATGGAAATTAGGATGCAGTGCAATCACTGGGAGTAGAATTTTCTTACAGATGGCGTTTTTTTTGATATTTCAATAGCTTATGAACGAGGTCTTTATCGATATGGCGTTGAAGATCGAAGTGCCTACTACTCATCATTTTACAGTTTTTAGGCTTGGTTCAACAGCTATCCAATTATTTGGAAAGCCAATTGGATTATTGGTATAGGTTTGTAGTATGCTTACATAATTGAGAGGAATGAATATTTGGTAGATGGTATTAGAAGTAGAAAATCGGAAATAGATGATGCCATTCATTCATCGAGCTGGAACTATGCAACTGGTGCATCAAAGCTAAGGCGAGAATACTATAGTAGAAATGGAAGCGAGGGGTTTATTTGAATCACTCAACTTTTGGAGCTTATGCATCAGTAGGATTGATAGTAGGACAATTTCGGACAAATCTGGATTTCACTATTTTGCTTTTCCAACAACAAGCGCTTAAATCAAGTCCACTCAGAGGAATTACACATACAGATTATACTCCAGTCCGTTCCTGCGTCAGTGATCGAAGCGGGTTCACTAGCACGAAGTGCGAAGGGATATGAGCGGAGCGCGCGCCCGGACGCCCGAAAAATCTATATTAAGCTTAATTTTCTACTTGTGAAGTCTTGAAGGATTGCCAAAATCCAAAAGCAATAGCACTGACAAGGAGAATTGAAGCAAGGGTTCCGATCATTTTTCCAGTTGTGTAAGACTTAGGTTTAAACTCAAGAACAACTTCGTGAGAACCTTCAGGAATTACAACTCCTCTTAGAATATAATTAACTCGAATTATAGGAGCTTCCTCGCCATCAATATATGCTTTCCATCCCTTGTTAGGACCATACCATACTTCAGAGAAAACTGCTAAATTTGAGCCATTTGAACTTGCTTGATAAACCAATCTGTCTGGATGGTAATCAACAAGCTTGATGGATCCTCCGTTACCAACTAGTTCTTGCACTTCATCGCTGAATGATTCATGGACTATAGCAGTGTTTCTAGGATTTATATTAGCTATTTTTTCAAATTCTTCTCGGTTTGTACTTGCAGATTGAATATTATTTACAAACCACGCATTACCCAAAGCACCAGGATTCTTTCTCACTTCTTCAGCACCAGCTTGTCCTATGATAAAGTATTTTGTGTTAAGCATATCGAGTACGCTTTGGTTACCTTGCTGTAGAAATGCTTCTTTAATGTCGTCATATCTCTGCAATTTAGCGGCGTGATAACCACCGATTGTTTTGTGGTGATATGATGCAGCAGACGAATTGAATGGCCCACCTGCAGGCGTCAAATCATGCACTCGATAATGTAAGTCACTATCTTGTTTGATCTGTTTATCAACAGGTCTTTCTTCCATGGATGCCTTTACAACACGAGATTTTTGGAAACTATCATAGTCAAGATATCGCTTGTCAACAGACCAAAGATCAAATATGACGAGAACACCCATTATAGATATAAGTGCAACTTGAGATAATTTTGATTTCGCCCAAGCAAAAATCAATACTGCACCTGACAATGTAAGGATCAGAGTTCTTATAGCATCTGATTGCATCAGTGCTGCTCGATCAGCTACAAAAGCATCGGCCAATCCAGCTTGTTGTTGGTATCTTGCATCTCCAGCAGTCTGAAAATCTATAATCGATGGTCCAATTGCTATGTAGAATAAGCAAAGTGCGGACAGTGCTCCAGTAACAATGAACAAAGGTTTTAAGATTTGCTCACGCTTTTCTGCATCTTTAAATTTTGTGAAAATCGTGTGTAAGCCGAGAATTCCTATGAATGGAACAATAACGGCAGTGATAGAAGTCACCGAACTAGGGCTTCGAAATTTATTCAGTAACGGGAGATTATCAAACAGTAGTCTATTGAACCATTCAAGGTTCTTACCCAAGGACAGCATAGCAGTCAATATTAAGGCAGCTAGCGCCCACCAACGTAGTCGTCCAGGTAGAAATATGAGTCCCAAAAAAAACAACAGGAAGCTGATTGCCCCGATATATTGAGGCCCGCTTGTAAAAGGTAGTTCTCCCCAATACAATGGACCTTTATCTATTGGTCGCATACCGTTCTTCTTCATGTATTTATTGGTCGTACTTAATTTTCCTACAGGCTCGCTGCTTCCTCCTCCTGCAACTCCAGGAATATACATAGCCGCAAGATCAATCATCCCATTGCTCCAATTCATACTGTAATTCCATTCCAGTCCATCCGTTTCACTGCTTGATGTTGCTACAGCGGTAGATTGCTTCTCCAAAACAGGTTTACCACGCATGGTTGACGAGGCGTATTCTAGAGTTGTCCAAATAGATGAAGCTGAGGCTGCGACTGCTAGAATGACTCCTGCGGCTAGGATTCCTGCTGATTTGGCTAAGTGCCCAAAGTCTTTCTCTTTTATGATATCGACTGTAGCAATCACTGCATAAATAGCCATGACCATACCGAGATAGTACACCATTTGTGGGTGATTTGCAAAAACTGACACAGCCATCCCGACTGCAAATACAATCCCGCCAAGCAAGTAATCCTTTTTGAAAACTTTTATCATTCCCACCACAATTAGAATACACATCATTAACACTCGAACCTTGCTGGTATGGCCAGCTTCGTATAGCACTAGGTTGTTGGTTGTGAATGCGAATGCGATAGCACCTACAATCGACAACCATGGAGAAACACCCATAAAAACCAGTGCTAGATAGAATACGATCATTCCACCTAAGAAGTAGCCTATCGGGCGAGGCATAAAAAGTTGACTGACTTTCTCAATGTATTTTGAAACATTTGTCTTTTGATCAAAACTAATTTGGTAAGTAGGCATTCCGCTAAACTGCGAATTCGTCCACAAGATATTGTCCCCTTGTTTCCTATACTGGTATATCTCCGAAGCCATGGAGCGAACCTGCATGATATCTGTTTGGCTTAATACTTTGCCCTGAGTCTGGGGGAGAAAGTAAACTGTGCTTAATGTTAGAAAGATAATGATGGCGGCAATATGTGGTAAAATTTTCTTAAAGTCCATATTTGTTTGCTAGGCGAATTAATAAACCAACGGAGAGTTCTCTAGTGGTTTCTTATATTAAGAGTATAAATATATGTGTTTTATCTGTATGGAACCATGAATTCAATACTTACTGACTAAATTTTACGTGTAGACTTATAGTTAATTGCTAGTCATTTTGGTACTATAAATAGTCGAAATTAAGTAGTAATCGGGGTCAAAATGTACTTTTGTAGTATGACTAAAAAAGAATTATTCGAGCTTTACGAATCCAATCGAATTAAAGAAGTAGCAAAAATAGAAAAACTTGAACAAGCCATTTGGCAGAATAGCTTAATGAGGATAAGTGTTTTTGCAAGTATTATTGCTGTTCTATATTTCTTTTGGAATTGGGAAGGCTGGCTGCTAGTTCCAATCGTTATTGGAATTGTTTTGTTTTTGTTTCTTGTAAGAAGACAACTTAATCTTGATTATAGAAAAAGAATATCTGTAGAACGCAAAGATATTCAGGAGGAGGAAATACGATTATTAGACAAGAACTATAAAGACGAAGCCACAGGCGCTGAATTTGCTCTTGTTGACCACGCTTACTGTCAAGATGTTGATCTTTTTGGTAAGGGATCCTTTTACCACTATATTAATCGTACGCGGTTGGATAAAGCAAGTGGTGAGCTAGCTAAGATTTTGCTCAGTAATGATACTGACAATATAGTTGAGAAGCAGGAAGTTGTAGCGGAATTATCTAAGCTAGTTGCTTGGCGACACGATTATAGTGCAGAAGCTGGACTTGTTGATATTGAACAGAATGTTTCTTCTATCGAGGAATGGATGGAGTCGTATGAAAGGTTTGTTCCTAAATGGATGAAACCACTTATCATTGGATTTTCGATTCTTTCATTGATAGTGATTTTGCTCTACATATTGACTTTGATTCCGGAAGGCATTGCTATTCTATGGCTCTTCGTTGGAATTTTTATTTCTGGAATTTTTCTCAAGAAAGTTAATGCTCTACAGAATGACACAAGTAAGTCACTCAGTACTTTTCAGCAGTATAGCAAGTTATTAGAACGAATAGAGGCAAGGTCATGGAATGCCAAAATGATAGGCGATAAAATCGATGAAACAAGTGTTGAAGGATTGCAAGCATCATCTAGCATAAAGCAATTCGGTAAATTGCTAAATAGTCTAGACCAAAGGACGAATATCATGATTTCAATCTTCACAAACGGCTTCTTTCTTAGGGATCTTTATATCGTAATCCGTATTGAAGATTGGATCGAACAAAACAGGCAGTATGTAAAGGATTGGTTTGAACTAGTGCACTTTTTTGACACATATAACAGCTTGGGCAATTTTGCTTTCAATCACCCAAATTATGTCTTCCCAGAAATTTCCACTCAAGCAAGAAAAGGGCTGTTTGATTCACAAGAGCTAGGGCATCCATTACTTGATGAAAGCAAGCGGATAGATAATGACTTTTTGATTGACAAAGAGGCTTTTTATATAGTTACTGGTGCAAATATGGCTGGAAAATCTACGTTTTTGAGAACAGTGTCCTTGGCGGTAATTATGAGCAATATGGGATTACCTGTTTGTGCGCAGAGAATTGTTTACAGCCCGACCAAACTAGTGACTAGTATGAGGACTTCAGATTCCTTATCTGATGAAGCTTCGTACTTCTACGCTGAACTGTCGCGGTTGAGATACATCATCGATTTGCTAGAACAGGATGATTACTTAATTATCTTGGATGAAATACTAAAAGGTACCAATAGTGTTGATAAGGCAACTGGTTCGAAAAAATTTGTCAAGCGCTTGATCGGAACCCAATCAACAGGAATTATCGCAACACATGACCTTTCCTTATGCAAAATCGCTGATGAACATGATGAAGTATCGAACTATTATTTTGACGCAGAAATAATTGACGATGAATTGCACTTTGACTATACCCTTAAAGAGGGTATATGCAAGAATATGAATGCTTCCTTTTTGCTTCGGAAAATGGATATTATCTGATTTGTTCTGTTCGTATAGGTTTCATATCTTGTTGTTTAAAAAATGAATGCTTATATCTCAGAGAATTAAAAGACAATTATGTTTCAATCAAGAATAGGTGGTATTGGATTTTATGTGCCCGAAAGAGTAGTGACCAATGAGGATTTAGCAAGGCACATGGATACCTCCGATCAGTGGATTCAGGAACGTACTGGTATCAAAGAACGCCGTTATGCCGAAGGTGGTAAAGAGAGCACTTCATCCATGGGAGCAAATGCTAGCAAAATTGCAATTGAACGAGCTGGTATCGAAGCCTCTGATATAGATTTTATCATTTTTGCTACACTAAGTCCAGATTATTACTTTCCAGGTAGCGGAGTTCTTTTGCAGAGAGAATTGGGGATCACTAACACTGAGATCGGTGCTTTAGATATTAGGAATCAATGCACAGGCTTTGTCTATGGTCTCAGTATTGCAGATCAGTATATCAAGACTGGAATGTATAAAAATATCCTTTTGGTTGGAGCTGAATTTCACAGCATGGGATTGGATTACTCAACGAGAGGTCGTAATATAAGTGTGATTTTTGGTGACGGAGCAGGAGCGTTAGTGCTTCAGGCAACTGAAGAGGAAGGTTCGGGTATTTTGACTACCCATTTACATAGTAATGGAAATTTTGCAGAAGAATTAGCTTTTATTAGCCCTGGAGCGCATGGCGGATATCATGGGAATGAGGAAATGTATGAATTTCCTGACGTTGAATTTGGAGGTATGTTTATCACTGAAACGATGCTCAAAGAAGGCCTTACTTTTCCAAATATGAATGGGCAATTGGTTTTTAAGAATGCGGTGAGAAAGTTTCCAGAAGTTATTATGGAAGCACTGAAAAAAACAGGTTATGATCCTACAGATATTGATTTGTTAGTACCACACCAAGCTAATCTACGAATTAGTGAGTTTGTCCAAAGGATAATGAAATTGCCATCTGAAAAGGTCTTCAATAACATTCAGAAATACGGTAATACAACCGCCGCATCTATACCGATTGCACTTTGTGAAGCTTGGGAATCTGGTTTGGTTAAAAAAGGAGACCTTATTTGTTTAGCTGCTTTTGGTAGCGGTTTTACTTGGGGTAGTGCTTTGATTCGATGGTAGAATATTTTGATTCTGCAATTTCTTTGTAAACTAAACCTCTATCTTCTAACTAATCATATTAAATGTTAATTTATCATTATTTGATAATTCTTGTCTTATACTATCAGAAGTAATTTGGATGAAATATTCCCCTTCATTATTTACTACTATAGACTTACTAAGACAAAATCCCGCTCTGTAGGTCAGTTCCTGTTCTAGTTCATTTAAGATTTGTATCGAAGAGCCTACATCAATCATCCCTGTAAGTGGAGAAAGTTTATTGCAAAATTCATCTATATCGCTATCTTTATTCTGGATATACTTTATTCCTAAGCCCACAATTGTGCAAAGGAAGATAGCATACAATACTAATATGGTTTGCGATTTCATAGAGTAAATATAATGCATGACTATCCAGTTAAAAGAAGGTGTAGAGCTTACAAAGCTAAGTACACAAAAAGATGACTATTTTACTTAGATGTAATTGCTCAGTATTTGCTAAGATTTAGAGTTTGATAGTTTTTCACTATATCTATTTCGTTCTCCTTGCGCATTAAAACCTCGGATTTTACTGGCGTTTTCGATTTTTTTAAAAAAAGATGACTCAAATGGGGGACAAATGTAGAGTTACTTACACTAATAAGTGGGGGAAATTCTCTCGCGATTGTTCAAGTTAAACTTCACAATATGCATCAATTTAGAAACCGTATTTTTAACACTGTATTCATCGATATTGAGACAGTGAGTCAAAAGAGGGACTGGGAAGATTTGTCACCTTCTATGAAGAACCTATGGAGTCATAAAGCAAATTCAATTATTCGATATCAAGATTTGAATCTTACCCTAGATCTTGAAAAGAATCTATATCACGAAAAAGCCGCAATTTACGCGGAGTTTGGTAAGATAATCTGCATTTCCATCGGAATGTTTTATAGGAGAAATGGCGAAGTAGAACTGTATCGAAAGTCCTTTTGTGGAGATTCAGAACAGGAATTGCTAGAAGATTTCTTGCAATTGGTAGCACAAGAGTTCAATGATTCAAATCGCTTCTATTTTTGTGGTCATAATATACGAGAGTTTGATGTTCCATATATCTGCAGGAGAGCACTAGTAAATGGGCTTAAATTACCCTCTACTTTACAAATTTCAGGTAAAAAATCATGGCAACTCCAACATTTCTTGGATACATTACAGCTTTGGAAGTTTGGTGATTACAAGCACTATACATCTTTATCGCTAATGTGTGAGCTTTTTGACATTGCTAGCCCTAAAGATAAGATGGATGGAGCTCAAGTAGGAACAACTTATTACGATGAAGAAGACCTAGATAAAATTAGACTTTATTGTGAACAGGATGTAAAAGCAGTTGCGAATCTGTTTGCCAAAATGATTGGCAGAGAAGATATTGAGAAGTCTGTGACAAGACCTGTTGAAATTAGAAATCTAGAGAAAGTGACTACAACTCTTGCTTCTTAAGTTTGTGAGTGATGTCGTGCCTGGGTTTTATGTGAACTTTCATATTGGAGACTGAGCTATTGTGGCAAAGAACTAGTTAAATTTTATGTCGTTATCCTGTAAGATCATAATGACTTTCAAAGACAAGTTGAAAAGTCGAGTTGAATTTATTCTAATTATATGTTAGAAGAATGTCAAAACCTTTTAGCAGCTATCTTATTATAAAACATAAGCATATATTTGTTCAGCTTTTTCTATTGACCTGTCTATATTTGTGCTGCTGTTTAAGATGAAATAGAATTGAAAAAATATAATAAATGAAATTACTTGTTTGTATTAGTAAAACACCTGAAACAACTGCTAAAATTTCTTTTTCCGATGATGGGACTTCTTTCAACTCGGACGGGGTTCAATTCATTATGAATCCTTACGATGAGTGGTACGCACTCGTAAGAGCTGTTGAATTGGCAGAATCAAATGGTGGCGAAGTTACTGTTCTTCACGTTGGAGAAAGTAGCTCTGATATAATTATTAGAAAAGCTCTATCAATAGGTGCTCATAAAGCTGCTAGAGTAGATGCAGTGCCCACAAGTTCAATGTTTGTTGCTACTCAGATTGTTAATTATGTGAAAAATAACCCACAGGATATCGTATTCTTCGGAAAAGAGACAATCGACTATAATGGCGCTGAAGTTGGTTCAATGGTGAGTGAAATGCTCGACCTTCCATACATTTCATTTGCAAGCAAATTGGAAAAGCAAGGAGATGTTTTTCATTGCGATAGAGATATTGAAGGAGGAATTCAGACAGTTGAACTTTCTCCTCCTTTTGCCATATCAGCAGCAAAGGGAATGGCTGAGCAAAGAATTCCAAATATGAAGGCGATAATGATGTCAAAAAGAAAGCCATTAGAAGTATTGGAACCTTTTCAGGTAGACGAGAAAGTTTCTATATCCCAGTACAATTTACCACCAAGTAAATCAGGAGTCAAATTGATTGATGCTGATAATATGGAAGAACTTGTGAGATTGCTCAAGGATGTTGAAAAGGTTTTATAAACCTTGAAAGATAATTACATTCCAATTAATTAAACACTAAAAAAGAAATTATATGTCTGTACTTGTTTTTGCAGAAAATTTTAAGGGTTTGTGTAAAAAAGCTTCTCTCGAAGCTGTGTTTTATGGTAATAAGCTAGCTTCGGCGTTAGGACAAGACTTGCATGTTTTAACAATAGGCGAAATAACGAATCTTGAAGATTTGGCACTCTATGGCGCAACAAATATTCATCAAATATCTAAATCCAGTGTTGTTGATTTTGATTCACAACAATTTGCTAAAGCAATATCTGCTCAAGCCGATGCATTAGAAGCAAGCACTGTAATTTTTGCGCATTCTGCTCAAGGTAAGTCTGTTGCAGGCAGAGTAGCTGTTAGAATGCAAGCTGGACTTGTATCAGCAGTAAATTCTATACCTGAAATATCAGATGGTTTTTCCGTAGGTAAGTCATTATTTAGCGGAAAAGCTTTGGCAAAATATCAAATAGAAGGTAATAAAAGAGTTCTTACTTTGGTAGGGAATGCAGTTCTGATCGAAGAAGTATCTGCAACACCAAACATTCAAGATTCATCCATTGCTTTGGAGGAGTCAAAAATCAAGGTAGTCAAGACTTCAACAGTGGAAGGTATTGTTCCTTTACCTGAAGCAGAATTAGTTGTTAGCGCAGGTAGAGGTATGAAAGGTCCCGAAAATTGGGGTGTTATTGAAGAATTAGCCGATGCAATGGGAGCTACTACTGCTTGCTCAAGACCAGTAGCTGACGCAGATTGGAGACCTCATCATGAGCATGTTGGTCAAACCGGTGTTGCAATACGACCGAATCTCTATATTGCTATTGGTATTTCAGGAGCTATCCAACACCTTGCAGGTGTTAATAACTCCAAGGTTATCGTTGTGATAAATAAAGATGAAGAAGCACCATTTTTCAAAGCAGCAGACTATGGAATCGTTGGTGATTTATTCGATGTTGTACCAAAATTAACAGCTGCATATAATAAGGTGATGGCAAATTAATACGCTTTTTGGCCGTAAGCCTTCCAAAAAAATGTAGCTTTATTAGCGAAAAAGATAGCTTCTATAATGAAGAAAGTTGAACTAGAAATTGTTGCTTTATCTCATAGTGTGACTAATTCTCACAACTATGCAGTTGTGCTTGGAGAGGTTGACGGGAATAGGCGTTTACCTATAATAATTGGAGGGTTTGAAGCGCAAGCAATTGCTGTAGCAATGGAAAAAATGGCTCCAAATAGACCATTAACACATGATTTGTTTAAGAATACTTTAGATTCTTTCGATATCGATTTAAAGGAAATCGTAATTAATAATTTACTTGACGGTATTTTTTATGCACGAATGGTTTGCTTGAAAGAAGGAGATGTTTATGAGGTAGATTCTCGAACTTCTGACGCAATCGCCATGGCTGTAAGATACAATTGCCCGATTTATACTTACGATTTTATTATGGATCAAGCTGGTGTTGTTCTAGATGAAGCTGAGGGAGAGACAAAGACAGATAGTAAAAGGTCGAGGAAACCTCGGTCCAAACTAGAGAATCAATCAATTAAGTCAATGAGCACGGAAAATCTTGAAGTGCTGCTCAAGAAGGTACTGGCGCAAGAAGATTATGAAAGAGCGGCAAAGATTAGAGATGAGATCAATAATCGGAGCGGATACGACGCAGCAGATTCGTAATCAATCGCCTTAACTACTTTCATGGAAATAATTAATCTCGTAAGTGATACTGTTACAAAGCCTAGTAAGGAAATGCGCCAATTTATGGCCTCAGCAGAAGTAGGAGACGATGTATTTGGACAAGATCCCACCGTCAATGCTTTGCAAGAGAAAGCTGCAAAGATGTTTGGTAAAGAAGCGGCATTATACTGTACCTCTGGAACACTTACAAATCAGCTTGCGATAAAATGTCATACACAAGCACTAGATGAATTGATCTGTGACTATTCTTCTCATGTTTATCAGTATGAAACAGCTGGTTATTCATATCATAGTAGAGTTGGGGTCCAACTTCTGAACGGTAAGCATGGTAAGATCACAGTAGATGATATTCAAGCGGCTGTCAGACCAGATTTCGATTGGTTACCTAACTCAAGATTAGTAGTTCTTGAAAATTCATGTAATAAAGCAGGAGGTAGTTTTTACACGCTAGACGAGATTAGACCAATTAGACAATTTACTCAAAAACAAGGATTATCATTACATTTAGATGGAGCTAGGTTGTTCAACGTTCTTGTAGAAACTGGAGAAAGCACTGAAGCTGTTGGTCAAGAGTTTGATAGTATTTCAATTTGTCTTTCAAAAGGTCTGGGAGCTCCTGTGGGATCACTTGTAATCGGAGATGCAACTTTTATCAAAAGAGCAAAGAAGTTTAGAAAAGTGATGGGAGGTGGCATGCGACAAGCAGGTATAATTGCTGCTGGTGGGTTGTATGCTCTTGAAAATAATATTGATCGTTTGAAAATAGATAATGATCGAGCCAAGGCAATTGGAGACTTATTGGAAAAGCAGTCATACGTGAAATCTGTAGCTCCTGTTCATACTAACATTTTGGTCTTCGATTTAGAAGGAATTACGTCTGAAGCCTTTATCAAAAAGTTGGATGAGAACAAGATACAAGCGATACAAATAAGCGGAGAAACTATGCGTTTTGTATTGCATATGGATATCACTGATGAAATGATGAATCACCTCTTGAAAGTTATTCCAAATTTGTTAAAATAATTTGCCTTTTCCATCGGCAATAAAGAAGTCTACTTCGGGATGTTGCATTCTGAAATTTGAAATAAATTCTTGTACATTAGTTGATTCTAAATCAAAATTTTCCTGGACCTTCAATGCAAACCCAAGAGTTGTTTGTCTGAAATTCTGGGGATGGATCACCTCGGTCGTCTCTCCTTTGATAAAATACCCGTAATTTCCGTCAGAAATTGGAGTATATAAAACTTCTTCACTAATCTGCTGGAAGAGATTGAAAAATAAAAACTGTTCTTGTTCGGTACTAGTGTATACGCCACCCCACAAATGCTTGTTATTGACAGGTAGAAGATGATCACTAGAAACTTTCAAACCTTCCAGACTTCCGTGTTCTATCGATAAGTAATCACCACGATCAACTAATTGGATTTTGTTTTCTATGTTGGCGAGGTAAACCACTACGT
Organism: uncultured Saprospiraceae bacterium; assembly: GCA_943788055.1. Classification (GTDB taxonomy): domain Bacteria; phylum Bacteroidota; class Bacteroidia; order Chitinophagales; family Saprospiraceae; genus JAHDFB01. Next base: position 115,186 of record CALSOU010000010.1, on the reverse strand, counting down.
CTTTCTTTTCTCCCTCAAGTCCAAACTCGTGAGTGGAAAATATTTCGTAGTGACCTTCCTGACAGTCAGTAGGATTATCTAAACCATCTATATACAGGCGGTCTTGATCGTCATGTGGTAAATAGCTTGTAAGAAGTTGGCTTTTTTCGCAGACATCAACATCATTGAGAGAGACTTTCCAAATGAAATTGTTTTGTGGATTATCTTGATATAGGTTCTGATAGACACCTATTCTGATATCTGTATTTAGATCTACTAAGAAAGTCGGATCTAAGGTGTCTTCGAAAGCACAAGAGTTGAAAATGACAAGACATAAAAGAGCTTTCAGAATTGCATGGAGTGTCTTCGTCCTTTTTTTATTTGCAGAGTAATTCAAGAGCAATAATTGAATGATGTGATTGTGATTCTTGCCATATAACGTTGTCAAATGCACTTGTGCTGACAAAAAGGTCTATTTATTCCAAATAAAAATTCTAATATATCGATTTATCAACTAAATCGGAATTGAGGCATCATTCTATAATGATGTAAACAACATTTTAATTGACTTGTTAATCCACCTTCACATAGGAGTCCAAAGTCAATTAAATATTTAGTATTTTTAAATTTACAAATTATATATTTTGGGCGTAAGCCAAACTAATTTTTATATGAAGATGAGAATTTATCTAACAGTTTTTTTTGCATTCGTATTTTCAACGATGCTCCTTGCTCAGCCTGAACCACATATCGGTTGTCATCATTTCTCTAAGAAAGATATACCAGTACCAGGTTTTCAATTAGCTCCAAGTGGCATTGTCGATACTAGAAGTGATTCGATAGATATACTAAATTACAAGATTGACATAGACATTACTGTACCTAGTTTTTTATCTGCAAACACCGTGGTTTCTGCATCAGCTCTCGTTGATAATATTGATGAAATTGTATTGGATCTATTGATGCTACAAGTTGATTCGGTTTTTGTCGACGGGGGTACCGACTACTTTTATTTATGATGATTTTAAATGTTCTATTGCATTACCAGAAATAATGATGACTGGGGATGATTTTGATGTGCAGGTGTATTATCAAGGTAACCCAGTAAGAGATCCATCCAATTTTGGAGGGTTAGTATTTGAGCAAGGATATATTTACAATTTAGGAATAGGGATTGCTAGTAATCCACACAATTTTGGTAGAGGTTGGTTCCCCTGCTTTGATAATTTTATGGAAAGATCGACCTACGAATATATCGTAACTCACAGCAGTGCCTACAACGCTCATTGTGTTGGAACTGAAATAGATATCACTAACAATGGAGATGGTTCAATCACAACGACTTATGCTATGGATCAGCCTATTACGACCTATCAATCAAGTATTGCTGCTTCGAACTATGTTGAACTCTGGTCTGAACATGAGGGTATGGAAGGGTCAATTCCAGTTAAGTTGATTTGTAAACCTGGTGATTCTACTGCAATGAAATCCTCATTTGGAAATTTAGGAGGTACTATAGATTGTATGGAGTCGTGGTATGGTCCTTATGTTTGGGAGAGAGTAGGGTACGTTGCTACAACGGTAGGTGCCATGGAGCATCCAACAAATATTGCTTATCCCATATCTTCAATAAACGGCAATGCAAATTCTAACACGAGATTGGTATCTCATGAGTTTGCGCATAACTGGTTTGGAAATATGATTACACTCACAACGTCCATGGATATGTGGATCAAGGAGGGGCCTGCTGAATACGGTTGGCATCAAACTGCAGAATGTATTTATGGTTATGAGGAATTCCTAGAGGTGGTGAAAGACAATCATCTGTATGTTTTGGAAAGGGCTCATGTGGACGATGAAGGATTCAGAGCATTGTCTGGAATGCCCAATGAGTTTACATACGGAACACATACTTATCGAAAGGGAGCTTCAGTTATTCATAATTTGAGAGGTTACCTTGGTGATGAGCTTTTTGCCATTGGTATGAAGTCAATTCTTGAAAATTATTTGTACAGCCATCTAGATGCAGATGAGTTTCGTGATGAGATTACAATGTCAACAGGCTTTGACGCAACTGATTTCTTCGATGCTTGGATTTTTAATCCTGGGTTTTCAGTTTTTGTAGATGATTCTATCAGTTCAGTAAAAGATTGGTAATCTATGGAATAATACACTGTATGTGCAGCAAAAATTAAGAGGCACTGATTTTTATCATAAAAATGTTCCTATCCAATTACAAGCTATTGGTTTTGGAGGTGAAATATTTGAGCAGGATGTAATTGTTTCTGATCAGTATTCGACTGTGGATTTTGTAACTGACTTTGAAGTGAAACGAATCGTATTTAACGGGTCAAACAAGTTGAATCAAGCTCGTATGGCTGAAGATGTTTTCATAGAAGATAGTGGTAATGCTGTGTTTGCAAGGACTGGAGCGAGGTTTTCTGTTGATGAAGTAGAAGAGCCATTTTTAGCAAGGGTAGAACATATTTGGGCTTCTCCTGATCAAGCTATTATTGCTGGAGGTTTTGAGATTTCTGATCAACATTACTGGAGGGTTGCAGGAGAGATTCCTAGTGATAACACAATTGAATTGCGGTTGCCTTATAAAGGTGGGTCAATCTATGATTTAGATAATGGCTTGACGGAAGACGAGGATAGCGTTCTGTTATTTTATAGACCTGATGCTTCTGCATTATGGGCACCCCTTCCCGAAGCAAAGAAAACAAAAATCATCCCAAATGATGGGAACGGACTACTTACGCTTGATTTCTTGATGCCTGGAGAATATACAATCGGAAAAGGAGATGTCTCAACTGTTGATGTTGACGTATGGTCAAATAATGACGTTCAAATCTATCCAAATCCATCTAGTGAGGGCTTCTATGTATATCTTGACGAAAAATCATTAGGTGATGTTTCAATAAGACTGTTGAATGTTCAAGGTAACCCGATAGTTAATTCTACATTTGAACGATCTACATCTTACACTTATTTACCTACAAATAATCTTGTTCCAGGTCCATATTTTGTTGAATTAATAAATCAAAAGACTGGCGAAAAGATCGTAAAGATGATCACTGTTATACAATAACTGATATTGAAGAAAAAGCCCTTAAGGACCGCATTTTTATGGTTGTTTCTATTGAGTCTCATCGGTGGATCACTGTATTATTTCTACGCTTTCGGACCTAAGATGATAGATGAGATTGTTACTGAATTCGTTGATGACACTGTAGATGCACAGATCAATCAATTAAATTTACCAATTGATTCTTTTAGAGTTTCATTCGATGAGCAAGAACTAGTACTTTACAATTATGATCTATTTGAGCAAGCGTACAGTGGAAAACGTAAGGAAGACCTAAGGAATGCAGGAGTTGCACTAATCCTCGATAGTATTTTGGTTTCTGGAATTAACTGGAAGAAACTGCACCTAGACAGCATACTTCAAGTAAAGAAAATTCTCGCTAGATCAAATGAAATAAATACTCCGAAATGGATCATTGATTCTTTGAGCGTACCATCATTTACTCAAATAAAGTCTTTTGAAATAGGTAGAGTAGAGATTGAGATTCAAAGAGCGAAGATTTCTGATGAATATCGCACGCGACTATCGGAGATTTTGATTGCCACCTCAATTAGCATAAACTCAGATTCCATTTCAATTAACAACTCTATTAATGTGAAGTCATGGGAAGCTAATACCAACAGAATCTCCAAAAGTTCTATCGATGGACTACACAACTTTTCAATTGATCGTTCAATTATAGTTGGTAACGCAGTCACTTTTTCAGGATTGAGGTTCAAGTCCAAATATAATGCTGAGAATTTGGGGGCACAAGGGATCGATAGAAATACAATATTTGATATAACTGTTCCAAGTATTAACTTGGGTCTTAAAGATGTATTATCCTTTATTAGAGACTCTAGATTAGATCTTCTAACTCTTGAAGTTAAGCAAATGAAGATGGAGGTTTACACTGATCTAGGAATAGCAAGAAAGAAAGAACGGAGATTAGTCCATAACTTCATCAAAGAACTACCAATTAGTTTGAGTATTGGTCAAGTATATATAGTAAATTCAGCAATCGCTCTTCAGATTGACAAACCAGGCTTTGCAAGGAATACTCTACAATTTTCATATTTCGATGCTGTACTTTCCAATTTCTCAAACGATACGCGAAAGTTAAAGAAGAATAATACTTTATCAATTAGTCTCACTTCCAAGTTGTTTAGACGTGTTCCTTTGTCTTTGGTAGCAAACTTTGATATGACAGATCCTCGGGAATCTTACGTGTATCGTGGAAGTCTGGGAGCCATGAACTTAACCGAGTTAAGTCCTTTACTAACCGCAATGAAAGGGATGAAGATTAAAGAAGGTAAACTGATAAGTCTGGATTGGGATGTATCAGCAAACTCAACAAGATCTTCGGGTTGGCTAGATTTTGAGTATGATGATTTTAAGATGGCTCAAAACAATAAAAAAGGTATCAAAGACATGGACTTACTTAAGTTTGTTGCAACAAAGCTACTCGTATCAAGTAATAATCTTCATGGACAGTATTTTGTACGTGGAGATGTCTCGGCATCACGTTCTTCAAATCAGTCTATGTTTTTTCACATGTGGGAATCGATCTACTCAGGAATCGAAAGTACTCTTAAGCCTTAGAATTGTTCCTAAGTAAAAGGTGATACGCGAAACATAGAACTACGTACGTAATCATACCTGCGAGTAAAGCAAAGTTAATATTGTAGAAGCTTGCCAAAAGTCCCGAAAGAATGCACAAGCCGATAAAAATGGAAGTGTACTTGTCTTTCCTTATTCCTTTGAATGAAAACATTGCAATTGGACTCACGTTGAATAAAGAGACAATTACAATAATTAGTAATAAGAAGACATCAGTAATTATTAGCCCATTTATTAGAGCTATAGCGATACCCAGATAAAGCATTGCAGATGCTGGCGTTGGCATTCCTTCAAACCAATAATTACTCTCTCCTTCAAGATTATACTTAGCCAAACGAATACCTCCAAGTATTGGTATGATGCAGACTAAATAGTGATAGGGCTCTTCAATGAATTGCGATAATATGAATGCAGGTGCAACTGCAAAACTTACTATATCTGCAAGGCTATCTAGTTGCTTACCAAATTCACTTTGTGCATTTAATAACCTTGCCACGGCACCATCGAAGACATCAAATATTCCTCCTACTAGAATTAGTATAATTCCAATTTTTGGTTCAACGAGTAAACTTAAAAACCCGCAGAGGATATTCATAGAAGTGAGGACAGAAGGAATGCTTTTACGGATCATACATTTATTTTCGCAATCTGAATCCAAGGTAAAAGAAATTATTAATTCTCACCTAGAACAACCGTTGTTTTCCGCAGCTTATTATTTCGTAGGAATTGAACTTCTACCTCATCACCTACTTCGTAGTCTTCCAAGGCTAGAACTAAATCAGTATTGTTTTTGACAGAAACATCATTTATTTGAACGATTAAATCCCCAAGAGAAATACGCCCACGTTTATCTCTGATTGTACCTTGAATACCAGCTTTTTCTGCACCCTTACCTTCTATCACATTCATAATTAGAGCGCCTTCTAAATTGAACCTGTCTTGAGCCTCAGTACCTCTGACGAGTTCTACGCCAAGCACAGCTCTTTTGACTTTTCCGTACTTAATCAAGTCTGGGACAACCCACTTTACTTGATCAACAGGAATTGAGAATCCGATACCGGCAGAAGCGCCGTTTGGACTATAAATGGCAGTGTTAACACCAATTAGTTCGCCTGAAGAATTTAGGAGTGGTCCACCTGAATTTCCAGGATTGATGGCCGCGTCAGTTTGAATAACATCTTGAATCTTTATTCCCGCAACCGAATTGATTTCACGGCCAAGTGCGGAAATTATGCCTGTTGTCAATGAGTAATCTAAACCGAAAGGGTTGCCAATAGCGAAGACACTCTGTCCAACGCGAAGATTCTCTGATTCACCTTTCTTTATTGGTATTAGTTTTTCAATCGGTGCTTCGATCTTCAGAACTGCTAAATCCTTATTAGGAGCTATACCCACAAGCTTTGCTTCGTAAGTAGTTTGATCAAAGAGTGTAACTGTAGCTCGATCAGCTCCTTGAATAACGTGGAAATTTGTTACGATGTGGCCTTCTTGATCCCATATGAAACCAGAACCCGAACCACGTGAGATTTCAGAAACGTTTCGGCTCCAATAGTTACGTTCTAGATTTGAAGTTGTAATGTATGCAACGGTAGGAGCATGAGTTTCGAAAAGATCTATTGTTGATTTTTCTATCTCTGAGAGTTTTTCAGTTGCGAAAGAATCAACTACTTGAGACCGGATAACTTCTGGTGTTTCTTTGTTTTTCTTATCATTTGAACCATAAAAATTGTCGTAGGAGAGTCCAAATAAAAAACCTGCCGTTATAAGGAGAAACGCACTTAAGATTAAACTTCTACTTTTCATATTAGATCCTTGATATCAATAAAACTAAGATTGACAAATTTGTTCACAAAAATGAGACTTTCAGTAATTAACTAATTTACAATATTTGTTGTTTTTTATTTGTAAAAAAAATAGCCACAAGTGAGTTCAGTCATGGCTATTTTTGTGGAATTATTTTGATTTTTAAAGGAATTGCTAATTCCTTTTATCTTCGACCTCTCTAAAATGTTCCATACCATCTATATCAAGGTCTTTGGACAACCTCGAGATTACGTTGAGATTAATATCACCCATAAATGAGATCATATTGAACTCATCACGAGAGCCACTAATCATAAGTAACTCGCTGATCATGTCTCCGCTCTCCTTTACAAGAAATAGAACTTCTTCACCATTCCCTTTTCGAACAGACATCAGTTCTTCGTATCCCTTGGTATTGATCTTTGATTTAGCTTCGCGATAAAGCGACATTCCATCTCCATCTTCCAACGATAATATCCGTAAGCCGTCGAGGTTAGCTATCAGATGCTTAACATCTGGATCCATGTCCTCGGGAGCTACTTTTGAGATCATCTTAAAAAGCTTCGGATTTACAAAAACAGATGTAAATCGATCATCTTCCATGTATTGACTAAAAAAAGTGGCAATCGCATCCTTTTGACCGAACGAATAGGTTGAAATAAGGGTGGCAAAAAGCAAGATTAAGCCTAATTTTTTCATTGTTTGAAATTAAATTAATTAATAATTTTGTTTAAAAAAAAATATATATAGATAGTGCACTAATTCTTATTTGTAAATCTGAGTATGTCGAAGATCCTTCAGATACTTCATGTTCTCAGTACCTTTTTTCATGTTTTTGCTTGTTAAGCCCAAAGCAGCTAAGGTAAACTCAAGAGCTTCAGCAGCATCTTCAATCTCTATAGTATTATTATCTTGATTTGCAAGTGTAGCATCTGAAGAGTCTGGTTTCAAAACGAAAATTGCTGCTAGTACAAAAACTAAAGAAGCAGCTATCATACCCCATAGTCTCCATGAACGATCAGGATCCAAAGGAACAACTTTGACTTCTGGCTCGATTAAGTCTAGGACATTAATATTGCTAGAGATAGCTTTTTCTTGCTCAATAAAAGCCTTATAACTAGGTATGTCATCAATTGAAATTGAATCAATTACTGATTCTACTGTTGTCAAGTCGTTGTCTGAAATAGTTCCATCTTCATAAGAATCAAGAAGTGATTCTACTTCGATTTTTTCAATAATCGAAGTAGAGCTAAATGGTGCCCTAATTTGACGTTCAGCAAGAATGAAATTTTGATAAAGAGGTATATTCAATCGATTTTGATCAGCCAAAAAAGATTCAACTGTCTTGGTTCCTTCCAAATCACACTCATCTCGCTCAAAGCGATCGAGCATCTGGTTCATTTCTAAATTCCGTTTCGTGATTAAACTTTTAACATCAATATGAAGAGAAGAATCTTCAATAGATTCCTTCAAATCTTCATAACCTGGAACAAAATCTTGCTCCATGTCAGCCAAGTGTTTCTCAACTTGAACCTTCTCTTCTACAGAGCATAAACCTTGTTCGTACTTCTCTAGTAACTCTTCCGCGATTCTATCTAGATTGCTCATTATGCATTTTTTAATATTTTCAATTGGCTCTTAAGAGCCTGTCGACCTCTATAAATATTGATTTTCACCTGATTGCTTGTGTACCCCGTTATTTCTGATATTTCATCATAACTATATTCCTCAATATCACGAAGATGTAACACTGTTCTTTGAATTTCGGGTAGCTTATTATAGAGTTCTTTAACTTTTTGTAGTAGATCACTTGTTTCCAAGATATCTTCCGGGGTGGGAGCATTATTTGAAAGATTGTTATAACCGTCGATATCATTGGTTCTTCGATGCTTTGATCTTGTCTTGTCAATAGCTAGGTTTCTTGTTAGGGTCATGCACCATCCAGCTTTATTTTCTATAGACTCAAAATACACTCTTTTGTCCCAAACCTTGATGATAACCTCTTGCACAACATCTTCAGCTTCAGTAGGATTACGAACAACACGTAGCGCTAGTCGGTACATTTTGTCTTTGACTTCATCTATGATATCTGCAAATTCTTGATTTGTCATCCTTGCTTTTTTTAAGCTTTAAGTTATGTTTTTTCTTTTGTTTTAAAGGACTTTCGTCCAAAATAGCTATTTGATTACATGACGTGACGCACCAAAATTTAGTTACACGATATCTTGTGAAAAATGAAAATAAATCAAATATGTTATCGTTTTCTTAAAGTGAAAATGAGAGACGAATTATAAACCACTATTATTCAGTGTTTTAGCAAGTAAAAATAAAATGTCAACTAAATGATAAAAGAGCGAATTTTCTTCAGAAAAACATTGGTTAAGTCTTTGTTTTGTAATTTTGAGCTTGTTTATTACTGATACACATATAAAGATTCATGGACGTAAAGAATAATATTTTAGAGACGATAGGTGACACGCCATTGGTTAAACTGAATAAAGTAACGAGAGATTTAGCTTGCACAGTTTTGGCTAAAGTAGAATCGTTCAATCCCGGTCATTCGATTAAAGATAGAATGGGGCTTAAGATGGTAGAAGTGGCTATAGCCGAAAATCGAATCAAACCTGGAGGAACTTTTATAGAGTGTACCTCGGGAAACACTGGAATGGGTATTGCATTGGCAGCTGCAGTCAAAGGTTATAAGTGTATTTTTACAACTTCTGACAAGCAATCCAAAGAGAAAATTGATATTTTGAAGGCAATGGGTGCAGAGGTAATTGTCTGTCCTACCAATGTTGAGCCTACCGATCCGAGGTCTTACTATTCGATCGCTGAAAAACTCTCAAAAGAGATACCGAATTCTTGTTGGCTAAATCAGTACGACAATCTAGCTAATAGGAAAGCTCACTATGAATCTACCGGACCAGAAATTTGGAGACAAACTGAAGGAAAGATTACACATTTAGTTGTTGGTGTTGGTACTGGAGGGACAATTAGTGGTACTGGGAAGTACTTAAAAGAGCAAAATCCCAATGTAAAGATTTGGGGAATTGACACCTATGGATCTGTATTCAAGAAGTACAAAGAGACAGGGGTTTTCGATGAGAAAGAGATATATCCCTACATAACAGAGGGAATTGGCGAGGACATCCTTCCAAAGAATGTAGATTTCGATGTGATTGATTATTTTGAGAAAGTTTCTGATAAAGACGGTGCTGTCTTTACACGTCGTTTGGCAGTAGAAGAGGGTTTGATGATGGGGTACTCGGCAGGTTCAGCGATTGCTGGACTTCTTCAATTGAAAGATCAACTGAAACCAGACGATGTAGTTGTGATTATTTTGCATGATCATGGATCAAGATATGTCGGTAAGGTATACAATGATGATTGGATGAGAGAAAGAGGGTTTCTTGATGGGGAACTAAAGATCAAGGACCTTATTCGAATGAAGGACACTTCAGAATTTCTGTCTTTAAATACCGAAACGACTGTCAAAGAAGCACTGAAGATCATGAAAGAGAGAGATATTTCTCAAATGCCTGTGGAGAGAAATGGTGAAATTGTTGGTGCAATTACAGAATCTTCAGTTCTAAATTATCTACTAGAGAGTCCTATGAAAAACTCTGATGAAATTGTAGAGAAGATTATGGGAAATTCATTTCCTTGGGTAGACTCCGAGATGGAATGCAAAACGCTTAATCGTTACATTTCTAAAGAGGTACCAGCAGTACTCAGCAAGGATGCTAAAGGGGATGTAGCAATCATAACGCAATACGATATTATCCAGGCTATCTAGAAGTTTAGAGGAGGTTATTAATCAATCATTTCTAGAGCAGCAAAGTAGTCTGCTTCGGTGTCGATTCCAAATCCTTTGTAATCAACCTCGTTTGCATGAATTGAGTATCCAGCCTCTATCCATCGCAACTGTTCGAGCATCTCAAGCTTTTCAAGTTTTGATACAGATAAAGCAGTTAGGTCTTGCAAAGTAGTGGATTTGAATCCATAAAGGCCAAGGTGTATCTTGTATTCTAGAGGTAATTTTCCGCTTCTACTTGCAGGTATAGGGGATCTAGAAAAATAAAGCACACGTTTATTGTTATCGGTTACCAATTTTACTTTATTGGGGTCTGAATGTACCCGATTTATGTTTATTGTATGATAAAGTGTAGCGATCTCTGCTTTTTGCACAGTAAGGAGGTTTATCAAACTTGTAATTTCCTTGGCACTAACAAACGGTTCATCTCCTTGAACATTAATTACGTAATCGAACTTACTTTCAAGTGATCGCATCGCCTCAGCAATTCGATCTGTTCCGCTCACGTGATCAACACTAGTCATCAAGTAATCCATGTCATTTTCTACACAGTGGTCAGCTATTAGCTTGTCGTCAGTTGCAATAAGAACTTTTGTAGCCAGTTTGACCTCAAGACATTTTTGATAGACATGCCCCAATATGCTTTTGTCACCCAATGGCTTTAGCAATTTTCCGGGAAATCTTTTCGATGCATATCGCGCTGGGATTACGATACAAATTCGTTGCATAGTTGGTTTATTTGTTCGATTAGAATATACCAGTAAGATGTAATTTTTCGTTAATTGACACGTATGGTTTTTGATTATTGTAAGTATCAATTCTAAAAGTAAACAATTAGTTGAAACTAAACTTCTAAAAGTAAATCTTGGCTCGATTTTTGAGGTAGTTATATATGATGTTTTTTTTTAATATATTTGTACAAAACCCGATTTTATGAACGCATTTACGAAATTATTGTGCTGTCTGTTTCTCTTAAGCGCCTATAATCCTTCTTTTGCTGCTAGTAATACTACTGATGTAGATTTACCGCAACGAATTATTCTTAGAGAGGATGAGAAATTGGGTATAATCTACACGCATCAACTAAAGAAGAATCAGACGATTTTCGGACTTTCTAAGTTTTTTAATACAGATCTAGATATGATTTCTGCTGCAAATCCTGCAGTTAATCTTGGAACCGTTAAGTTGAATCAGAGAATAAATATCCCGATTAATACTGCAATGATTACATCGGAAAGAAACCTTTCACCTACGAAAAGCTACATACCAGTTTTTTACACAGTTAAGGCAAAGGACAATTTATTTAGAATTTCAAAGGTATATTTTTCATCAGAGTATTGAAAATGTCATGAATATCAACAATTTGAAAACAATGGACTTGAGTATTGGTCAGAAAATTTTAGTGGGATGGTATGAGTATGATGAAAGATATAAAGAGCGTTTAGCTTGGAAAGAGAAGGGTATTGAGGTTGAAACAATTGGTGAAGCCACGCCAACGTTCATTTCTCAAGAAGTTAGAAGTTATCAAACTGAAGATGCACAGAAGGATATTTCGAATGTGAGAAATAATGATGCTCCTATCTTCCAAAAGAAACTGAGATCTTTACAAACCAACCATAAGAAGGATCAGAATGATTATGTTGACGCTGAAAAAGCTACAGCCTCAGTGGAGGAATCAAAGGAAAAGGTATATACTGAAACTAAGGTTAAAGAGTCAACAGAAGAATTATTGGAAGATAACAAAGAAGCTTCGGAAGAGACTACTAAAGTGCTTTCAAGTGATCCATTTGAAAATCGTAATAATATCTTCCAAGGTAGCTATATCGGAAAACCTAAGATACATGATGCCAAAATAAGGGCTGAATGGAATATGTCCAGTAAAGACAAAGTAAACTTGTTTGCGCTTCATTCAACAGCGAAAGTAAACTCCTATATTGAAATTTATAACCCGATGCTAAATCGCAAAGTCATAGCTAAAGTTGTTGGGAATTTACCTCCAAAAGCACACAAGAAAAATGTCGACTTGATTATTTCGCCAAAAGTTGCAGAAACCCTAGGCGCTGTCGATAAACGGTTTTATGTCCAAGTAAGATTTATTGAGTAGAGCTTACAGCTTACGATTCTTTTTCAAGAAGTTAGGCTGAAATGAATAGGGTAGGAGTTCTTCAATGTGTTCGTATATCCAAACGTTTTTATGTGCTCCTACCAAAATAATTCTGATTGGTTGCGATTGTCGAGTCTGATACTCTAAAATTACCTGTCTACAAGCTCCACATGGAGGAGCAGGAACTTCTTCCAAAATTAGTTTTGCAGAAGTACTTACTACAATATCTTTAATTTCGCTGCCAGGAGCGTGCATTGCTGCATATGAAAGAGCTACGCGTTCAGCACATAGACAAAGAGGATAACTAGCATTTTCTTGATTTGCTCCCTTGTACATTTCTCCATTTGTGAGCAGGATGCATGTGCCTACATAGAACTGAGAATAAGGAGCATATGCTAGAGATTGTGCTTCTATGCAGTTGTCTACTGCATCTTGTAATTGTTTATCTAACTGATCGTATTGACTTGTCCGCATCCAAGGTATTTATGCGAAGATACAAGTCTATTGTGATAAAATCCATACTAAAGAGTTGAATTTGAAAAGAGTTTACTGTTATTTGTGGAAGCAATGAGAGCGATCAAATCAATATGGACAGACTATACTAGGGCCAATCAATTGGCTTCGCTCATCAGATTTAGTGTGAGCTTACTGATCAGTATGATTTTAGTGCGCGTATATTTTACGATTGATGAAGTTGGTAGATTTGAGTACCTAATCTTGCTAAGCTCAACATTTTCCTTTTTTGTCGGCTTTGCATACACTTCAGCCGCCTTGAGCAAGATTCCCAAATCAGATCAATTGGAATGGCCTAGACTGCTGCGACAAATGCTATGGCAATTGATGATGTCTGCTGCAGTGATTAGCATTTTTGCTTTAGTCGTTATTAAATTATCAGTCCGTTTTAATTGGATAGCTATTGAAGCAAATCAAGAATGGTATATCGTCGGCTATTGCTTTCTTCTAATTGTTGGAATTATTCCTGAAGTCTATTATTTACTTTATCGTAAAGCTAAGTCTTTACTGATTTGGGCAGTAGTCTACTATGCTATTCAATTACTGCTTGTTTTGATTTTGGTTTTTCTTCGCCAACCGATCGAATATATTTTTCTTGGTTATATGGCTTGGCAGCTATTGCGTTTTGTTTGGTCTCTACATTTATTGAGACCAAAGTGGAATATCGATTGGCTAGAACAGAGAAAATGGTTTTTCTTTTCTTTACCCCTGATGGGACATTTTATCCTTGGAAGTGGGATGGACTATCTAGATGGTCACCTCGTTTCTCAATTCTTTTCGGATTCAGATTTTCTATTTTACAGATATGGCGCAAAAGAACTACCTATATCGATTGTTTTGGTCAATGCTTTGAGCGCAGCTTTGATTCCATTATTATCTCAAGATACTAGCCAAGTTACAGTCCTTCGTGAAAGGACTATACGCTTGATTAATCTTCTATTTCCTGTATCTATTGCGCTTTTGTTTTTATCACCAGTTCTTTTCAGTGTATTCTATGATCCTGAGTTTATTGTGTCAGCAGTAATTTTCAATATATATATTCTAGTATTATCAAGCAGGATTCTACTGCCACAAGTGCTCTTGTACGCTCACAATGATAATAAGGCATTACTACGATTCTCAGGAATTGAGCTTTTCGTCAATTTTGTTTTGAGTATTGTGCTGATGCGGTTCTTAGGTTTCTACGGAATAGCAGCTGCAACAGTGGTTGCTTTTTTGCTCAATAAAGTACTGACAATCTTGTACATCAAGAAGCGGTATGGATTGCATGTTGGCCAGTATCTTCCGATAAAATCCTATTTAATATGGGTCTTTTTACTATTTGCTACTTGTTTATTGAGTATTTATATGATTCAGCTTGATTTTTACGGAAGTATCATTTGGTAAAAGTGGTGGTCGATTACTATTGCTTTCCTCTTGTCAAGTAATTGTACCATGCTTTCCACTCGTATCCTTTGGCGAAAGTGCCTCGGAACCCGCTTCAATTCGTATTGCGAATAAAAAAATAGATACAGCTTCATTTGATTGTGCTCATTCGTCATTTACAATTCCTGCAAACAGATTCTGAAGGAACTAGAACTTTTTTTACGTCAGGGATCGCAGTGGGTTCACAAGCATGCAGTGCGAAGTGATATGAGCGGAGAGCCCGCTAGGACGCCCAAACTATTTCCACGTTTCTTTGCTTTTGAGACAACTCCTGTCCATTCTTAAATCTAATAGAAGAGAGTAGAATGGAAATAAATTCTAGAAGAAGCAGGACGACTTTGCAAGTCGCTTTAGACGACTACAAGCAATTATTGAGAAAGAAAACACACCAGAGAATATATATAATCGAGCACTTGCGTACTTCCTTCAATATGATCTCGATAAAGGATGTGTTGATATCGAGAAAAGTGCAGCTACCTGATATGAGCCTGCGGAAAAGCGACGAATAGACTTGTGTACCGAGCGTTACTTGTATTCAATCCCGATTCATTCCTTTGAAATCTTATATTTAACTTGGTGGTAGCAATTGAAATATTGTTATCAATTTTAATCCATTTTAACATAAGTATTGCGCGATAGCAGTTATAGTAACATTTGTTTTATTCGAGAAATTGGGAATTTTAGAAACAAAGCAAAATAAACTTCATTTTTGACCAACCCTTGTTTATCATTTATCGTCTATAAGGTAAATGACCAAGATTCTAACAGACACGGCCTTTCAAAATGACTGAAAAAGACTTAATTGCAGGGTGTAAATCAAATGATAGAAAAGCGCAAGAAGCTTTATATCGTCGATATTTCCCTGTCGTCAAGTTACTTTGTCTCCGTTACACCCAAGAGGAAGATCGCTTAATTTCAATTATTAATGACGGGTTTATGAAGGTTTTTAAGGGGATCAATAAGTATAAGTCAAAGGGATCATTTGAAGGATGGATAAGGAGAACTGCCTTTAATGCGCTTAGTGATTATTTCCGGAAAGAGAATAAGTATCTCAAGAATACTAGTTTCGAAGTTCCTGAACAAAGACAACAGGAGGAAGCGTTAGCTGACTTATTCTATGCTGATTTGCTGGTCATGGTCGATGACCTGCCTGAAACGACAGCAAAAGTTTTCACGAAGTACGCAATTGAAGGATATACGCATAAAGAAATAGGAAAGAGTCTTGGATTCTCAGATGGCACTAGTAAGTGGCATTTGTTCGAGGCCCGAAAAAAATTAAAAGCACAGCTCAAGAATACAAAAGGGCATAAATTACATAGCCATGTTGGATAATAAGGAATTTGAGGATAAGGCATGGGGACTAATGCTAGAACACTTGGACAAAGAGAAGCCTGAAAAGAAGCTGATTGCTTGGTGGAAATATATTGGCATTTTATTCCTGCTATTTTTAGGATCTTACTGCTTTATACACTTCTTTTTTTGATAGTGGCGATGACAAGGAGATCGTAAATGTTACACCCATTATTGCACAGACAGCCATAGGTAGCCAGCAGGGAGTTGATTTAGAGGAAAATATTGATATGGCCTTAACAACGCCTGGAGATGCATCTAAAGTAGATTTAGTAACACCTATTGGGGATGTTGAAGCGAGAGAAACTGAATTTAAAAATGAATCAAAACAGATAAATAATTTACAGTTAATTGAGACAGTGCAAGAGTCTAAAAGTTATAACATAGGAGGATTTAAAATTGAGCCTAGTACTGCAGATATCGCAAGCATTCAGCAGAAAGATGATCCTACAATTGTTTTTGGAACTGATGAAACGATAGTTCTTGACGTTGAGCCTACCAGAGATATTTCTGAAGTAGGTCGTACTTTCCCTAAGTTTGGTGAGAATAAAAGGAAGAGTGATGTTACTTGGCAGCAACATGAAGCAACTGGCTTGCCGTCAATTACGACATTGGAAATCGATGAAACTAATTCAGAACCAATCATATTTAGCACTTTGGAAAAACCGATTGCAGAGAGAAGAGTACAATCATTCGTTGCCGCCGAAACAAGCTATTTATCCGATTTTGATCAACTCTCACTTCGATTAATTCTGTTGTCAGAAATTGGATCAACTGAGAGTCCATGGAGTATGACAACAGGATTGAGTTATCAGCGTGTTAGGTTTTCTTCATTCAGTTTGTTTGGTAATTCAGATAGAGAATTTGCAGATGTTACTCTTGGTGATTCCACCAATGAAGAGACGCTGCCTATAAATGTGGGTGTTTCTAATGCTGAACAACGGTCGATTGGTTCATTAGTATTTGTAGATTATATCGGAATACCTTTACTTTTTAGTTATAGAATGAACCGCCTTCAAGTTGGATTAGGTATCGAAAATAATTTTGCGGTAAATAAGAGATTCGATACCGGTAATGAATTCTTTTCAAATGAGGTGTACGAAGATCAAGTATTTAATTATCAATTGAATCTTTCGCAAAAGATTAACTACAACGTAAGTTCTTTATTCCAAATGGGGATAAGAGCTAGATTCGATCTGACAGGTGCTCATGGCTACAATTCTGACTATCTTAGAAACCTAGACCAGTTTGGTATCGAACTAAAATACCGAATTCGGTAATGAGTCTGGTCATGAGAGGATTCCCTTTAAGAATTTCTTTTGTAATAGCATAGGTAGGGCTAACACCATCTAAGACCTAAGCTACCTGATGCAAGTGTGGCGCCTGATTCTAAGGGGTTATCAGACGCATAATATGCATATCTAATTTCAATGTTGGAATCTACGGAACGCCTAATGTTTGCAGCCGCTTGAATCGCTTTCTGATAATGAGCACCTTCCATTTCTAAGCCGATGGCACCCCAGCTGGATTTCATAAAGTATCTTAGAATGTCTTTGTTCTGAAGACTAGTACCTAGAACGGTAATCATTGGTCCTGAGAAAACATCAAAAACACCATACGATTCAAAGTCTGCGCTTGTGAGTTTGTTTTCAAACGGATAATTGTCGGCACTTCCTTCAAAAATATGTGCATTTGGTATCATGACATCGCCTTTTACTCCAGTGAGAATTCCTGCTTTACCCATGATACTGACACTCTTGACATCCCATGGTGTTTTCTCTTTATCTCCATCATATGGCTTTAGCAACTCATCCATGGTTTCAAAGGCCTGTTGTCCAAAGGCATAATCCATAACGACGATAATATCTGACTTCTTAACAGTCTTTTCTATTCCTACTAAGAAGGGAATTTCTTTTAAATTGAGCTTCTCTAAGTTGAATATCTGCACGGATATATTAGTACCTGATGGATCATGAATCTCCTTCATGCCGTTCTTTAAAGCATATTTTCTAACTGTGTCTCGTAGCTTTTTGGAGGTGCTCTTGCTCAATACTTCAGCTAATTCCTCGATCGTTTTATTATGGAATGATTTGGATAGTGCTTTCTGTGCATATATACAGTTCATAACACTATGCATGTTACTTGAAATAACATGAATTGGTTTATCAAATAACTGATCGTCTATCAAGCTTTTCTTTATCTGTTGAGCCCATTTCGTTCCGTAAACGTGATGTCCGAGTGTTTCGCGGAGAGCAGAAGAGAAGTTAATTTCTCTATCATTCTGTTCCAGATGTTCCTCAATGCTCCTTTTACCCATCCAATAGATAATTTCAAAAAGATTACTGACTTTGTTAGCTTTTTCAAAGCGATCGTAGATCTCCTCTATGTCTTCAAAAGTTCGTCCTAGGATACTAGATAGGTAGGTGAATCCAACTTCTTTATTAAATTTCTGTTTCGAAGAGATTTTTTGAACAATTTGTTCAAGCATGATCCACGGCTTTGTCTTTCTGTCTTTTCCGTCTAGAGCGTTCTCTCGAATTTTTTCCGCTTCAATATATAGAAAGGTTAAGTGGGTAAGAACATCATAGATGTCGCTTAAGCCCCTAGTCATCTCGATGAACATCTGTTCTTCATCAATCTTATAGCAGTTTCTCCGTCTTTTACTAGGAATCAGAATTTCAAAACTAGATGATTCGAAGCCTTCTTTTGTAATTAGCTTCACATAGCGACTTTGCTCTATTCCCTGAGGTAATCTTTGAAAGATGTACAACAAACCATTTAGTTCGACTCGCTCTCGATCACTTATTGTTCCATATATTTCTGGGGATAGATCTAAAAGAGCTTCGATCATAGTTTCACCTGACATTCCGAGTGGCTTGTAAGTGCCTCTCATAAACAGGTGCCTCATTGCAATATGTAAACGTTCTATGGAATGCCTTGAAATCTGGGCTCTCGAAGGCGAATGGGAAATGGAAGCCATATAGTTTTTCACTACAAAGGTAAAAGATAAAGTACTAATGAGCAAATTGCCCATTTTACAGTCGTACTTATAAATTCCAAGACGAACAAACTTTCAACTAACCAAAGGTCATTACACACTAATCGACTTAGGCGCCGCAAGGATCGAAATCAATTTGGGTTCCACAGGCCTTAGCATTGAGGAGTACTTAGGGTCGTTTGGAGTTAGACTTCTTATTGGAATCGTACTTTCTGCCGCTTCTGTCAATAATTGTACTTGAGGCTTGCTGAGTTCCCATCATAATTATTTCTTGAATATTGACGTGCTTTGGTTGCTGAGCAATAAAAACGATTGTTTTAGCAACATTCTTGCTAGTCAAGGGATTGAAATCTTCGTAAATCTTGGATTTAGCCTTGTCTCCGTCAAATCTATTGAGGGCAAATTCAGTTTCTTCTACGTGTCCAGGGCTTACTTCAGACACACGTATTCCATGAGTATGTAAATCCTGCCTCATGCCTTGAGTTAAAGCCTTTACAGCATGCTTGGTTGCACAATAGACATGTCCTTTTGGATAAACCTCATGACCTGCTGTAGAGCAGACATTGATAATATGTCCTGATTTACGCTTCACCATGCTTGGTGTAATGAATCTAGAAATATACAAAAGGCCTTTTACATTCGCATCAATCATCGTTTCCCAGTGATTTAGTTTGCCTTCATGGAAAGGGTCTAAACCTTTGGCGCCTCCTGCATTATTGACAAGGACATGGATTTTGTTTTTCCATTCTTTTGGGAGGCTGTTGAAAGCTCTTTGTGTCGCATCCGAATCAGAGATGTCAAAAGCCAAGACCTTGACATTAACACCATACTTATAAGTCAGTTTTTCTTTAACTTCAAGGAGTCGAGACTTTCTTCTACCTGTAATGACGATGTTGTATCCCAATTTTGCAAATTCCTTTGCAGTTGCCTTACCTATCCCTGAACTAGCTCCTGTAATGAAAGCGATTTTCTCATACTTTTTCATCTAAAATGTATTAATATCTCAATAACGTCGGTTACTCTCTTAACTTGTTAATCTCAGCTTCAAACTCATCAACAAATTCCTTATACTTACTTGTAGCAGGACCATTGAACCCAGTGTGGACATACTTCACCTCATTTTGCTTGTCCAATACTAATAGGGTAGGGAAAGAGATTATTTCATTGAATTGCGGCCATGCTGTTGAAGCTTCACTCTTACTAGACATGCCACCATGTAGCATTGGAAAGTTTAGTTCCATTACTTTTGAATATCGATCAAGTGATTCTAAGGCTTTCTCTTGCTCTCGATATCGTTCGTAAGCAATAGCAACAACTTGTACATCTTCGAACTTATCTTGAATTGATTTTAAGTAATTCATTTCGTCTTTACAATTTGGGCACCATGTACCCATTATTGAAATGACTTTTATCTTATCCTGGAAAATTGGATTTTCGAGGTTAACCATTTTCCCATTTCTATCAGGATAGTTGAAGGCGATAGGGGGACTATCTTTAACAACATATGTAAGCTCGGATGCCTTTGCCAAAGTGGCTTTGGGGTTTCTTTTCGCTCTCCATGAAGCTTGGTATGTTTTACCACTGCGAAATGATCCGATCATTTCATCTTGATCAAGAATCTTCATCGTGAATAGAAATGCATGCGTACCATCAAAGACAGAAAGATAGGCTTTGTTGTCTTGAATCGTTCCTTCAAGGAAACGGTAGTCTCCGGTTTCCGTGCGAAAAGTTCCTCTCAATTCGTTCCCGTTCTGTTTAAACTCGCCAACTGCTTTGTACTCATCTTCAGTTCCTTCTTCAAATGTACACTCCCATAATCCCGTAAGGTCAGTGATTGGCTCCTTCTTTAAAGCACTAAATCTATGGGCTTGACCAAATTCAGCTTTAAATGGGACAAAGTAATTTTTGAGACTATTAATCACAAATTTCCCTTCCATTGAATTGTCCTCATACGATGCTCGTAAGTAAGAATCAAATTCAGGAAAATGTATTCGTAATGTATCTTTTGCTGTTCTTATATTTTTGCCGTAATCAATTTTTGATGCAGGAATTCTCTCTGTACCATTAATAAATGTAACACCCATTTCATTGTTTTCATCATAGGACACCTCAAAGTTGAAAGGTATCTCTGAATCATTCAGGTCTGAAATCATAGTGATAACCTCTTCATCTCCGGCTTCTGGAGTGAAATTCTGATTCTCCAACAGTAGTATTCCCCTCCAAATTCCAGGGGGTAATTGATCATAGGTGTTAGGAATGTCGATACAACTTGTAAACAGCGTAGAAGCAAGAAATACGAATGCGAGAATTTGTTTCATTTAATGAAATTCTATAATTGGAAAGTGAATTATTGTTCAAGTCTTTTATTTAACATCAATAACACCACTATTTGTTTCGATCACCATTAAAATGATCGTCTTTATGCTTGAAAAGAACGTTAAAAGTAGTCAACGATCCGTAAATTCTTGTAATATATTGCTGCAGATTGACCTTCTCTTCGTCCGTCAATTTACTAGAATTTATTCTTTGCTCCATAACTCTTATTCGATCGCGTACCATAACAATCTTATGAAAGAACGTATCGATCGGTAATTCTTTTGACTTTAAGTCTTCATCACCAGGTTTCAATATGAGCATCCCACCATCCCAACGATCGCCCAATTCAACACTTTCTTGTATACCGCCCCAGAACCTCAGTATCTTAGCTAAAGATTTCTCCGCTTCTGTAAAGCTTTGTAATGCTTCATATGGTATTGCTTCAATAATCTCCCATGAAGCATAGTCACGTCCAACTAATTTTACGCCATATTTTATAAAGCTAACTCTATAGGCTGCGACATCTACTGCAAAAATAACGCCGTCACCAAAGGCAGCGTGTTTTACTCGTGATCCGATTCCTAAAGTTTCTATTGCCATTCTGATATTTTATTTAATCTTTTTATAAACAGTATTTTTAAAGTTTAATGATCATTTTAGAGCCAATTATCCCGTTTTGATTGTACCTTAAGAAGTACGTTCCGATGGTCAAATCGCTCAAAGAATATGATTGAGTAGGGGACTGAACGTCCAAAGACTTTACAAATCGCCCATTTGAATCAAAAATCGAAGCGTCTTGGATAGATCGATCATTCCATTCTATAGTTAAATATTCTGCTACTGGATTAGGATACACTAGTAATTTCGAATCTTTTTGGCTGATACTTGTTTCTTCCAAACCAACAAATTCTGAAATCTCGAAGTCCCAAATTCCTCTACCGTACGTTCCAAAACGCACTGTATTATCATTATTGACTAGTTCAACAGACCAATATGTTACATCAGGTGCTGCCTCACCTATCATGGAGTGCCATTCTTTATTACCTACAACACAAACATAAGGTCCAGATGTTGTAGCTGCAAAAAGTAGACTTTCGTCCGAATTCATAACCATTCCGAGTACAGTTGTGTTCGGTAGTCCATTACCAAATGGTTCAAAAGATTCTCCTCCGTCAATTGATCTCATAACGGGAACACCGTTGTAACCATTTCCTGCTGTATAGATCTTTTCTTCATTCAATTTGGAAGGGATGATTACAGAACCATACAAGTAGTGACCACCGTTCACGTTGGCACTTTTTGTCCAAGTTTCCCCGAAGTCTTTAGAGTAGAAAAACCTACCATTGTCAGTTGCCACATACATCTTCTCTTCGTACTCGTCTGCAATGCTTATTGCAGAGACGGTTCCGTTACTTGCGCTTCTAAAATCAAAATCAATCTGGCTTGTATAAATTTGATCAAGGGCGTTTAGTTTTATTAAATAAGAACCAGGGCCTCCATTTATATTACCTCCCGCCATATAGATTTCATCTATTGGAGAATTTGGGATGTTTGCTAAAGGTGGAATCCAGACTGATTCATGTGTGCTCTCTAGATCGTAGCTCATCGCTATTCCTTGATTGGTGGGGTTTGGCCAAAAGCTTACCCAGCCACCAGGATATACTGTCCATAGCTTGTCGTCCGTTGTGAAAACAATATGTCCATAGTCCCCCGAAATCGCTTGACCGAGATCAAGTATCTCTCCTTTTTTGTCTTGCCCTCGCTGGAAACCTTGATCCTGCGAACCTGCGTAGATGTACTTTTCATCGCTCGGATGAGTCCTTACACTATAGTATTGTGAAACATTTAGGCCTGTAAGTGCGATGTTTTTGGGCTCTTGATCGTAGGTTTCCATAATAGAGATTCCACCATGATTACTGATGAGCATAAAGTATTGATCAGTGTCAACATCTTTGTAGTCACTGAAGTACATCATATCGGCGTGCAATTTATTTATGACATCACCGTAGTACTCACCCCAGCCGTTTGTCATCTCCCACGTCCCTCCTCCGTCAAATGATCGATAGCATTCGATATCCCCATACATCAGATAATCTGGATTTTCTGCGCTGACAAAAAGGCCAACACCCCAAGGGCTTGTAGGTAATGTTGACTTTTCAATCCAAGTTTCACCTTGATCTGTTGATACGTGTAATTTAGCAGAATCTCCTCTACTCAGAGCGTAGAATATAGTAGTTGAATCCGATTTTACGGTAACCAAATTTCCTTCACCTTGATTATAAGAAATAGGGCTAAACGGTTCAATTAGCTCTAGTTTTTCTTGATTAGCATCCATTTTATGTAATCTACTTGTTGAAGCAGAAAGCTGTTCCAAAACATAGATTTCAGACGTATCACTTGGAGTATTCTTGGTAATTGAGAGTGAAAGATTTCTGCGATCACTGGTAAGAAAGCTAAATATCTTTTGATAGGTGACACCTTTGTCTTTTGTTTGGTACAATCCAAGATTTTGATTTGAATTTGCCTGGCCTAGGAAGTATGTGTATTGAAGAGAATCATCCGTAGTAAATATGTTTTTCATTCGTGCGCTGGCAAGAGGGATAAATCCTTCTGAAGCAGTCCAAGTCAAACCACCATCATCGCTATAATGGGGCATATTTGATATCGCAGCTAATAGACGATTAGACCCATCTTCTAATTTTACCATGTCCAAAAAATGGTCATGAAAACGAGCTTTTTGATTGACGATCTCCCATCCTAGACCATCTAGAGTACCTTTCCATAACTGACCACCAGCAGAAACTAAGTACAAATATTTGCTTTCTTGATCGTATTCGGTGACAAATACAGATCCCGATTGGTTTTTACTTCCCCGCTCTTTCCATTCTCCGGTAATCAAGCCATCCGCAATGATCTCTTCAGGTGTGCGACCTGAAATAGCATGGTTTCGTTCTAAGAATCGTTCATAACTATTTTGATCTTCAATGTATTTAGCATCGATTCCTTCTGGAGTGCGAAAGAGCTTTTCAAGCCAAGCCTTTTTTAAATTACTCTTTTCTTCATCTTCCATATCAAGTTTGACATGCGTTTCTCCATTTGTTGGCAAAGGCATTTCATATTTGTATGATGAGGAATTACTGCAGCTTTGTAAGAAAAAAAGAAGCGAAAAAATAGCAATAAGATAGCCGTTGCTCAGATTGAATTCACTATTACAGGTTACTGATTTAAGCATAGTAGTATTTAATTTTTAGGCGTAAGCCCTGTCTAACACTCAATATATTATTTCTTGTAGTAATCGTTTAGTTCTCTAGCTTGAGGATAATGTAATTGTCCTGATGAATGACCCACGATCATTGAAACAGCGGCGTCACCAGTAACGTTAACCATTGTGCGGACCATGTCTAAAGGACGGTCGACAGCGAGAATCATTGCGATCCCAGTTCCAAGTAATTCTGATGGGAAATCGATCGATTCTAGAACAATAATCAACATGACGACGCCTGCTCCAGGCACCGCAGCTGATCCGATGGAGGCAAGTAATGCCGTAGCCAAGATCATGATAATTTCACCAAATCCTAGCGGAACACCTAAAGCTTGACAGATGAAGACTGCCGCCACAGCTTGATATAAACTTGTCCCATCCATATTAATCGTCGCTCCTACAGGACAAACGAAACTTGTTATTTCTTCTTCTACTCCTAGATGTTCCTCAACGCGTTCCATTGTAACTGGTAGTGTTGCTGCACTAGAACTTGTGCTGAACGCAACAAGCTGAGCTGGACTTATTCCCTTCAAGAAGAATCCTGGCTTTCGACCTGTATACAAATAAACAACTAAAATATAGAAAGCGATCATCAGGAGAAGTCCAGCGAAAACGGTCATAGCATACGAAAGAAGGGCAATGAACAAATCTGGCCGTTTTGTGTCAGCTACTAGGTTTGCCATGAGAGCAAATACACCAAGAGGTGCATATAGCATCATTAAGTCTACCATTTTGAGGATAACCTCGTTGAGACTGCTAAACACTTTTTTTAATGGTGCCGCTTGTTCTTTACTCACTAGAAGCAAGCAGATGCCGAATAGGATAACGAAAAAGATCACTTGTAGCATCAAACCATTGTTACTCATGGCATTGAAAATGTTGTCAGGCACAATATCAACTAAAGGCTGTAGTGGGCCTGATTCCATTTGTTGTGAAGCATTGCTAATTTTAGAACTTGCACTCGAACCATTTTCAGCTAAGAGCTCAGTAAGAGTTTCCTCTGTAACATTATTTCCTGGTTGTATGATATGAACTAGAACCAGTCCAATCGAAATTGCAACTAAGGTAGTCCCAATGTAAATTAGCATTGTTCTTATACCTATTTTTGAAAACTTAGCAATGTCTTCTAGATCGCTTATTCCTTTGACTAGTGAAGCGATGATGAGTGGTATCGCAATCATTTTCAATAATCGGATAAAAATTGTGCCGAATGGAGCGATCCAGTCCTTGACAAATTGCGCCAATCCTTGAGAGGTCATGATGTAACCAAGCAAGGCTCCCAGTGCCATTCCTATAAGTATCTTCCAATGTAATGCTAATTTCATCTACTTCTTTTTGGATATTATTTTGATATTATGATCATTCTGCAATTACGATGGATTTACTTTTGTCGTGCTTTAGATGCGCAAGTAAGGCAGCTGCTGCTTTAAAATTATCCTCTTCGTGGTTTTTCATCTTTTCTGCTGAAAAGTAGTATTTAACAAAGTTCGTATCAAAATCACCATTTCTAAAAGCTGGGTGATCCATTACAAAATGACCGAAATCTAGAGTCGTTTTTACTCCTTCTATCTGGTATGCAGTTATTGCTTTCTTCATTTTATCCATGGCATCTGCTCTATCTTTGCCATAAACAATCAATTTTGCTATCATCGGGTCATAATAGATTGGAATGGTATCACCTTCAATGAAAGAGTCGTCTAAGCGAACGAAGTCTTGGGTAGGAGGCACATATTTAGTGATTGTACCTACATCTGGAAGGAAATCATTCATTGGGTCTTCTGCATAAACTCTCAATTCCAAGGCATGACCCTGTATACCAATATCTCTTTGATTTATTTTTAGGGTTTCATTAAGTGCTACTTTGATTTGCTGTTCTACAAGATCAATTCCAGTGATCAATTCAGTTACTGGATGTTCGACTTGTAGACGAGTATTCATTTCAAGGAAGTAGAAATTGTGTTTATCGTCAACCAAGAATTCGACCGTTCCTGCGCCGCTATAATCGCATGCCTTGGCAACGCCAATTGCTGCTTGTCCCATTCTTTGACGCAGGTCTTCGGTAAGTATCGCGCTAGGTGCCTCTTCAACTACTTTTTGATGTCTACGCTGTATGCTACATTCTCGCTCATTTAAGTGAATGACATTGCCATGGTTATCAGCAAGAACTTGTATTTCTATATGTCGTGGGTTTGTGACAAACTTTTCGATGAATACCGACCCATCACCAAATGCATTGACAGCCTCACTAATGGCCATCTGCATTTGATCTTTCACATCTGACTGATCTTCAACTAATCGCATTCCTTTACCTCCACCACCGGCTGAAGCTTTAATTAGGATTGGAAATCCAATTTTATTTGCAATTTCAACAGCATCTTCGACATTTTCTACTGCCTCTTCGGTTCCGGGTACCATTGGTATGTCATAGGCGCTAACAGCTGCTTTTGCAGCTAATTTAGAACCCATTGTCTTTATTGCATGGACACCAGGTCCTATGAAGGTAATTCCTGCATCCTTCAATGCAACTGCAAATTCAGCATTTTCGCTGAGGAAGCCATAACCAGGATGAATCATCGTAACGCCTATTTTCTTAGATAAATCGATGATTTTATCCATTCGTAAGTAAGAATCCTTAGATGGTGCCGGCCCAATCAGGTATGATTCATGCGCCATTCGCACATGTTTTGCATTGCGGTCTGCCTCTGAATAAATAGCTACGCTTTGAAAGCCCATATCATGAATGGAACGAATAATTCTACAGGCTATTTCTCCTCGGTTGGCAACAAGTATTTTTTGCATGCGTGTACTTTTAGTGTCAAGAGTAAAGGTGTGTAAAAATAAGCTATTCAACGACTAACAATCGTCAAAGTTATGCACGTATGGCTTTAGATTTAATTATCCTTCTAAGATAATCTGGTCTTTTGTTGCTTGCAGCGATTTTTGTTCACCTTCTAGGGACAGAATTTTGTGATCTATTGATTGCAATAGACGCTGAATCTTATCGTATACACCATCTACATTGTGCATGGCATTCTTTATTTTTTGCTGAATGATCCAATCGCTAATCAAGTTGTCAAAGAATATGTCTGAAAAACTGTTGAAGCTACCGATATTGATATCAAAATTATATTGTCTTTCGCCCATATCATAAAGTTCTTTCTGAAACCTATTTAGATGATGTTTGGCATGATGCGAAGCTTCTCTAGCATTGTCAATTGCTCCTCGTTTGTAGTAGGCAGCATGTCTGCTGTTATTTCCCATCATGTCCCAAGAACCCCAATCTTTTGCCTTTTTAAGATGTGTTATTAAGACTTTAATATGATGAAGCGCATCACTTCCTGCTTGTCGTGCTTCGGTAAGTTCCTTTCGTTCACTGGTAATCTGGTCCATCATGTGCACAACTCGCATGAGCTTTTTGCCCAATGTTGTATCACTCATGACGAGTTCTTTTTCACGCTTAAGTTTTAGCTGCTCAAGTTTACTTTCGTAGATTGTTACATCCGTAATTTTTTTCTTCAGGAGGTCTCTCTCAAACTCAAGTAATTCAACAGATTTTCTAAATTCATTGTACTTGAGAGTTGCTTGAAGATACTCTTGCCTTTCTTTTTCAATCTGCTCCTCCTTACTACCTAGAACTCTATGGAAAAGAGATTTCATGCTCAGAGATTCTAACTCTTTGACATCTTTATATTCTTTTTCTAGAATATCATGCAGTTTGTCGAGCTCTTGATAGGAGTCATCGAGTTGATTCATAGTTTGTTGAAAATGCTTTTCAACCTTCTTTAGTTCAACTAGTTTCTCTAGAACTTCATTGATCTTATCTTGTGTATTCAATTGCTACTGGTTTTAATCTTAAACGATCCTGAAATAGATCGAAACATGCGTAGTGCCTTAATAGATGCTCAATAGTATTGTTCAAAAAATAATCAAAAGGTGTTTTCATCTTGAAAATCAGAGTGAAAAGCGGAAATTAATGAAAATTAATAATTGAAATAGCAGTTTATTAGCTGAATCGTTTTAATTTTCAATCAAAAATATAAAAAATGGGATTTTTAGGAGAAATAAGAAAGTTGTTGTTTGGTGTAAAGTCCGTAACAAAGAGTGGTGCAGGAAAAGTAGCTGACAAGAGTCAAGAATTGGGAGAAGAGCTATTGGAAAGAGGGTCTAAAGCTTACACAAAAGGGAAAGATGTTGCAGAAGATGCAGTAGAGAATGCCAGTGATAAGATTTCAGATATTGTGGAGAAAGCAAAAGACAAAATTTCAGATATTTCTGATCTAGTCTCTGTGAATGAAACAGTTGGTAAGGCTGCTGATTTTACTGAAGATGTTGGTAAGAAAGTGCTTGAGCAAGGAAGTAAAGCAGCATCTTCTACAATAGAGTTTGCAGAAAAAGTGGGAAAGAAAGTAATGGATGTGGGAGGAGACGCAATCGAAAAAGCTGGTGATGTAAGCGAAAAAGTCGGCGAAAAGATGCTTGATGCAAAGGACAAGCTAATGGATAGGGCTCAAGAAGTCTCAGAAAAAATCAGCGATAAGTTTGACGAAACATATGAAAAAGCTAAGAAGTTGGAAGCGGAAGAGGCATTGGAAGGGGACAGTAAATATGCGGATAAACCAATAGATATAGATGAAAGTTTGCTAGAAGATAGCGATGATTTCTTTGCAAAAGCTGAGAAATATGCTGAAGGCAACTATTCTGGCAAAGCTGACAAGGTGAAATTTGATCAGGAAACAGACGAGATGACGAAGGAATTAAAAGTAGGAGAAACCACTATTTCATTGCCTGAAGGTGATAAGCAAAAAAAAGAAATGGCTAAAGCTGCAGGATTTGAGGATTTGGATGGCGATGGAAATGAAGTGGTAGATGATGCTATAATTGTCGAGGATGATGTTGTCGGACCAGTTGACAAAGCTGTCACAGACATTAAGGATCAAAGTACTGATGTCGAAGGTATTGCAAAAGATGCTGCCGACCAAGTTCAGTCAGAAGTAAATAAGAAGGTCGAAGAGATGGGAGAAATGATGGACAAAGCTCTAGGAGAAGAAGAGTAAGATCCGTAATTTTATTTTCGATTATGTTGGAGATTCATTAAGCGACACATTTTGCGCAGTAAATTGCTTTCTATTGTTTTTTTGTTCTTTTTAACTTCTTTTGGGCTTCGAGCCCAAAAGGCTGGTAATGGAATCGATGATCTCATTGCAGAGATTATTGCAGCATTCGTAGAGAATAGTGGAGAAGAGGGTGATTTCGATTTTAATACATTACATGAGGAGTTTGAAGCTTACAGACTTCGACCGATTAGTCTCAATAAGGCCAATAGTACTGAGCTACGGGATTTATTTTTTCTAAATGAAATTCAGGTTTCAAATTTGCTTGAGCATAGGAATAAACTCGGAGATTTTCGATCTATCCTAGAACTACAGACTATTCCCGGATTTGACATTTCGACAATAAGATTGTTGAAAGAAGTAACTACAGTTAAAAAGCAAGTACAAGTATCTAGAAAAGGTATTCTAAATCAACTGGGATCCGCTGATCACACGATCTTTATAAAATGGAAGCGAATAGTGCAGACTCAGCGTGGATACGAATCAAGAGATGGGAATCCAGCTCCATTCATTGGAAGTCCAGATCATCTGTATCTGCGCTACAAGATGGCTGTGGGTAATGATTTTAAAATGGGCTTCATTGCCGAGAAGGACAACGGAGAGCCTTTTTACTATCCTGAAAAAATATATGGTGCTGATTATTTTTCTTTTCATGTTTTTGCAAAAGACATAACAGAAAGAATTAAGACGATCGCACTAGGGGACTATTCGATTAGTCTAGGTCAAGGTCTTGTAATGCACAGCGGATTTGGTGCGGGAAAAAGCTCATTGACAACTTCAATAAGAAAAGGAGGATATGCTATCAGAGCTTATTCATCTGTTGCTGAATTTAGTTTTCTGAGAGGTGGTGCAGCAACTATCAAACTTGCTAGAAATTTAGAGATTACCAGTTTTATTTCTTCTAAACGGAGGAATAGTGGACGAATCATTTTGGATGACGAGCCTTTCGCAGGTAACTTCATCAGCTCTTTACCATTGGGTGGTCTCAATCAGACAGAAGCACAGATAGAACGCAAGAATCTCGTTAATCAACAGTCAGCTGGAACCTCGGTAAAATACCGTTTTAGAAAAGGACATGTTGCCGCGCAAGCCGTTGTAGATCGACTCAATGTTAATCTAGTTGCTTCAGAAGCCTTATATCAAAATTTCTTTCCTTCGGGAAATCTTTTTGTCAATGGTTCCATCGACTATGGATTCAATTGGAGAAATTTTAATTTCTTTGGAGAATCCGCTATTGATCGGGATTTGGGACCAGCGCATATGCACGGTGTTTTAGCTGGACTTGATAAAACATTGGATTTAGTTGTAGCCTACCGAAATTATAGTAAGAATTATCAAAGTTTGTCAGCCAATGCTTTTGGCGAAAGCCCACTTGCTACAAATGAAAGTGGAATATACATGGGGCTGGAGTACAGACCATCCAAAATGTGGGTGATTTCCGCTTATGCGGATCAATGGAGGAATCGTTGGGCTAAGTTTAGAGTTGATGGACCCGGTCAAGGCCGTGAGTACTTTTTGCGACTTAAGTATTTCAAAAAGCGTAAATGGGAACTATACGCGCAGTATTTTTTCGAGCAAAAACCAAGAAATCTTGACCAACAGATTGATATTCCTGTTGATAATACACGGCAGAGATTGCGACTTCATGGCTCCTATAGATTAACCAAAGCTTGGACACTCAGAAATCGATTAGAGTTTTCTTGGTATGATATTTATCAGAGTTCGAAATACTCGGGATTTATGCTATATCAAGATTTGGTGTACAAGCCGATTGGTAAGGACTACAGTTTTGTAGGGCGATATGTAATTTTTGATATAGATGATTTTGATGCTAGGATTTTATGCCTACGAGAATGATATCTTAAATGAGTATTATATTCCAGCTTACAATGGCCGAGGATCAAGATTTTATATTAATACACGTGTACGAGTGACCAGAAGTATAATTGCGGAGGCTCGTTACGAAATTACGCAATTGTCTGAACCATTTAGAGATGAGGACGGCGATCTACTAAATAATCGATTCGGCAGTGGAAATACTTTAATCGATGGACCTGTGCGGTCACAGGTAAAAGCACAAATAAAATATCGATTTTGAAGTGCGAGTCATTAGCGTTTTAAGTTGATATTGACCGATGTATTTCAAGATTAAGTTGTGTGTTGATGTGTAAATTGTTTGTTTTTATCATCGATCAATTAAACAGACCTAATTATGAATATCTTAATTCACCTACTCCTAGTACTTGTAAGCATGCAAGGAAATTCAATCAATCAATTAAGTGTAACTAATCAACACCAATTTCAGGATTCACCTATCTCTGTGGAAATCAATCAAGAATTTGGTATTACGGAAGGAAATGCCGTCAAGTTAAATGGTAAAGGGATAAGTATGCAATTAGTAAAAGTTTCTGATTCTCGTTGTCCAAAAGGAGTTAATTGTATCCGAGCAGGTGAAATAGAAGTTGATGTCGTAGTGACAATAGAAAGTAGGGTTAATAAATTCACTTTGAGAAACCCAACTTGGGAACGAGGTGGAACAATGGAAGCTAATCTTGGTGACGGTTTGTTTGTAAGGCTAAATGGTACTTTACAAGAACAAAACCAACAGAGGGGTAAAGATTTAGAAGTTGCGTTTGTCTTTACAGAAGTTGCAGCGCCACTGGACACACCAAAGTCCCACTAGAATCAGGTTCTACATCGAATTCAATAGTCTTTGTTCTTTTTCTGCTACCATTTCTTTTAATTCAGTTTTGTAAGTTGATAGACTAGAAGATACTTCCGGATCAAATGCCCCTATAATACTTGCTGCTAGAATTCCTGCATTTTTAGCACCATTTAGAGCAACGGTAGCTACTGGAATACCGCCTGGCATCTGTAATATAGATAAAACAGAATCCCAACCATCAATTGAATTACTGGACTTTATAGGTACGCCAATTACAGGTAGGGTAGTAATGCTAGCTGTCATCCCTGGCAGATGCGCTGCACCTCCAGCACCAGCAATGATTACTTTAGTGCCCTTGGAAGAAGCTTGTGCTGCAAATTCATACATTTTTTCAGGTGTACGATGAGCAGATACGATATGTACGTCATATTCTATACCAAACTGCTGTAACATCATCGCTGCTTCTTTCATGATAGGATAGTCTGAATCAGATCCCATAATTATACTTACAAGTGAACTCATGCTATTACTTTGAAAAATTTATCAATTGTATTAATCTTATCTTCGATTTCTTCTTTGGAATCACCTAGCACATTGATGTGGCCCATCTTGCGCTTGGGCTTTGTTATTTTTTTACCATAAAGGTGTACATGAACATCTTCAAGTTTCAACACGTCCTCCAGTCCCATGTACTTTTTCTGTCCAGTAAAACCTTCTTCTCCAAGGATATTAATCATAGCACCAATTTTATATTGACTGGTGCCTCCCAATGGTAGATTTGATATTGCTCTTATATGATTTTCAAATTGCGAGCAAACAGCTGCGTCAATGGTATGGTGACCGCTATTGTGAGGTCGTGGTGCTACCTCATTGACCAATATTTCTCCCTTTTTATCCATAAAAAACTCAACCGCAAGCAAGCCACAAATATCAAATAATTCAATGAGACTTTCAGCGATATTTCTGCAAGTTTCAGACGTTGATTCCAGGATTTCCGCTGGCGAGAAGAGGTATTTCACTAAGTTAGCTTCTTGGTCAAAAACCATCTCAACAACTTCGTAGGTAATGCATTCACCTCTTTCATTTCGACAAGCGATTACTGCTAATTCTTTGAAGATTGGCACTAAGGGTTCGATGAGGCATGGTCCGTCTAATAATTTGTTAAGGTTCGTTTCCGAGTGTACAATCGCAACACCTTTTCCATCGTATCCATCCTTTCTCGTTTTTTGCACAAATGGATAGTTTACTTGCTCATTTTCTATAGCTTTAAGGATCTCTTCTTTTGAATTGTATAGTTTGAAATCAGACGAAGGTATACTATGCTTTCTATAAAACTCCTTTTGAAGCCCTTTGTCCTGAATTATTTCCAGTGAAGAAGGCTTCGGATGGATCTTTTTTCCTTGAGTTTCTAAATCGTAAAGTGCTTTTAGGTTCACCTTTTCGATTTCAATTGAAATCACATCCATGTCTTTCGCGAAAGCTATGACATCGTCATAATTGGTGAAGTCACCTTCTGTAAATGAATGTGCTATTTTCCCAACTGGAAAAGAACGACTTGTATCTAGGAAAGATAAGTCTAAATCAAGTCCTATCGTCTCTTGAAACATCATTCTGCCGAGTTGACCTCCACCGAGAATTCCTATTTTCATTTTCTTATTTATGTATTAAGGGAGTATGCAAATATCAAGTTTTTAAAGCCGTTTTACTTATTTTTACGAATATAAAAATAAATAGAATGGAACGCACAGTTATAAAAAATGTGAGAATTGTTAATGAGGGTAAGTCGATTTACGGTGATTTGTCAATCAAAGACGGACGCATTGAAAAGATTGATAATCAGATTAGTGCACCAGGGAAAGAAATCGACGGTGAAGGATTGTGGTTGCTACCTGGTGTGATAGACGATCAAGTACACTTTAGAGAACCGGGGCTTACACACAAGGCAAATATTGGAACTGAGTCAAGAGCAGCGGTTGCTGGTGGTGTGACATCATTTATGGAAATGCCTAACACAAAAGCCCTCGGCTTTAACACAGGAGCTTTTGCAAGATAAATATGATATAGCTGCAGGTACATCCCCTGCCAATTACTCCTTTTTTATGGGAGCGGGTAATGATAACATAGAAGAAGTTTTGAAAACAGATAAGCACTCAGTCTGCGGTGTAAAAGTGTTTATGGGAAGTAGCACTGGTAATATGTTAGTTGATAATCGAAAAACCCTCGAGAACATATTCTCAAAATCTAGTATGCTGATTGCGACACATTGCGAGGATGAGGCAACAGTCAGAGCAAATACAAAACTATATGTGCAGAAGTATGGTGATGACATTCCTATTAAATTTCATCCTATAATCCGAGATGTTGAAGCTTGCTATCTGTCTAGTTCGATGGCTGTGGAATTGGCCAAGAAACACCATACAAGGTTGCACATTTTACATATATCTACCGACAAAGAACTATCGCTCTTTGAATCAGGCCCGATCGAAAACAAGCGAATTACTAGCGAGGTTTGTGTACACCATTTGTTTTTTGATGCGGGAGACTACGAGAAACTTGGAACTAAAGTCAAATGTAATCCAGCAATTAAAGAGAAGAAGCATAGACTTGCACTATTTGATGCGTTACTTGACGATAAATTAGATATAATTGCAACTGATCATGCTCCTCATACAATTTCCGAGAAAGATGGAGTCTACACAAAAGCGCCTAGTGGACTGCCCCTTGTTCAGCATACACTTCAGATTATGCTTGATTTCTGCCAGAAGAATCGTATTTCTCTTGAACGGGTCGTAGAGAAAATGAGTCATGCTCCGGCGCAATGTTTCCATATCAGGGAACGAGGCTATATACGCGAAGGATATAAGGCCGATTTGGTTTTAGTTGACCCAAATGCCAAGTATCAGGTTAATAAGGATAACTTACTTTACAAGTGCGGTTGGTCTCCGCTTGAAGGGTATAATTTCGGCACTTCAATAGCTAAGACTTTTGTCAACGGTAATATTGTATTTGAAGACGGTAAGTTACTAGAAGGGACTAGGGGAGAACGAATGATGTTTCACTAGGCTCTCATTAGCCTGTTAGAAATGCTATTGCGCGTTTAAGTCTAAGTTGTCGAGTTGCTTCAAAGGTTTAAAGTTTGGGAATTCTCGATTTGCTGCTTTTTTAACCGATAGAAAGGCATCATCCATACGCAACTGGTAAAAGCAAATGGCCATATTGTAATACACGTCGGGCTTTGGCCCAATTCTCTTGTAAGACTCTTGGAAATAGAATACAGCTTCCTTGTAGTAAGTCATGTCAAACATGAGAGCTCCCAATTCGTAGGAAAAGTCTTTTGACTCGCCCATATAAAAGTATAGTTCATATACTTTTGGAATTATTTCATAGAGAAGATCTCGATTAATTTTACTGATGTCCAAACATATTTGTTTAAGGCGAGGTAATACTTTTTCGAAATAATGAGGATCAAACTGGTTAGCTCGTAATATTGCTATAATTTCTTGCAAAGTCAAGCTAGCTATATTTGCGTAACTAGTTTTCATCAGCGAATTTATTTCGTTTGGGCCGAAATCATCGACTGAACGCTTGTAGTTTGAAGATAGATGTTCAAGATTGTTAAGTTTTTTGAGCCATCCAAATACCGCAACATTAATATGGGTGTGGGAATGAGAAGGAAGTAAGATAGTGCCACCTTTATCTCTTGTCTGTAATTCTAATGCGTGAAAGTTGACCCAGACTGAAGTACTTCCGTGTTGGATCATTTCGGGCTCCTTGTTATTTCTAAATTGCTCTATTTTGTGGTAACCTTTATCCATCACAAACATGATCAAACCTGACTCACTGAAGCTTTCGAGATATTCCATACATGTAATTCCAGATGTTGGTAGAAAGAAATAGCCGTTTTCGAGATTCCTTTTGTAGAAACTTAAAAGATATTCGTACTGATTGTATCTTTCTTGGTCAACCCGTTTATAATCGAATTTAAATTCAAGATCGTTGAGACTCATATTTTCTTCTGATAGACTCTTGCCTAAACTTAGAAGTGTATGAGCTTCAAGCAATTCTCCTCGATCTACTTTGTAAAGATCAGTTGGGATAGAATCTATAAAATAATTGCCTATACCTATAATAGGGTATTTAAGAGATTTTCTATCTATTGTTACTTGTGAATGCCTTAAGATGAGTGGATTATTATTTGAAGCGTCAAAGTAACTAACGTCTAGTAAGCCATTGTTAATGAATGGTTTAAGTTGCTCGTTTTTTGAAAAGAAACTAAGATTTTTTTCAGCGATGTCAGAGAGGATATATGTGTATTTTGGTAGAGGAATTGTGTTCTTGTCTAGTAGACGTTCTAGATGAGTTAAGATATAGAATGCTAGTTTACCATGTCCAGCTCCCATCTCTAAAAAGTATATTCGTTGATCATAATTTTCGTGACGAAAATCCATAAGAATACCGAACAGCAATTCAGCATAGGTTTTTCCGACCATTGAATTACTTGTAATATGAGAAGGAACTTCATCGTCTCGCCATGCATCGATCCCTTTATCCTTGTAGAATGATTGATTAAGCTTCCAGACAATACTCTCTGAAAGCCTAGTATTTGATTCAACAATTTGAGTTCGCATTTTGCGGTTTTTAGACATGAGGAAAGCTAAGGCATCCTCTGCTCAGTCTACAACAGCAAAATCTAAAATTGTTGGCGGCGGAGAGAAAAATGAATTACCAAGATAGTTATTATATGAAGCTAGTCGCAATCTTTAGTTGTAAAACAAGAGTTATAATAGGCTTCAGAGAAAGCTACATTTAAGAAATAAGTTGATTTCTCCTTATTTCATACAAAGCGATAGAAACTGCTTGATTAACATTGAGTGAGCTTACATCTCCAAGCATTGGGATATGTACTGCCTGATCACTAATGTCAAGTAATTCTTGTGAAATCCCATGTCTTTCTGAACCAGCGATCAAGATGATCTTTCCACTGGGATTCCACTTCACTATTGAATCAGACTTATCAGTAAATTCGAGCGCAACTACCTTATAACTATTCTTTTTGACATGATTGATTTCCTCGTATATCTTATGATCACTATCGAATGTTCGTAAGGCTATACTTTTGGAATTGAGTCTTGATATCGAACGAAAGTTCTTTGATTGGATCAGTTTCTGTTCGGCGACTAACCAAACTTCTTTTACACCCATGGAATTAGCGACTCGACAGATTCCAGCGATATTCTCTTGAAAGATTAATTGATCTAGAACAAGAATGATTTCAACCTCTAGTTTGACCACAGGACGTTTTGACATCACTTCTTGGTGATCTAGCTGTCTATTAGGCATTAATATCTAATTCTGATAATGGGAAAACCTTGTCAATTACAATTCTACCCCGGTCATTTCTTTTCACAGTACCGCACTGATTGATTGGATCATGTTCGAAAAATAGGATGTCTCCAAATTCAACAGCCTCCTCGAGTAGTCTCGTCTTTTCTTTCAATGTTTCAAGAGGACGTATGTCATAGCACATTACGTACGGCATGGGAATATGATAAGCAGAAGGCATCAAGTCTGCACAGTAGATTAATCTCTTACCATTTGGTAATTTAATAATCGGAGACATCATCGCTTCAGTGTGGCCGTATGAAAATCTAACTGAAATATCTGGTAGCCATTGAATATCTTGTTGCTCGTCAATAAAATTTAGCACTCCATGTTCTTTTAAAGGAACAAAATTCTCTTTAAGAAAAGATGCTTTTTCACGCGGGTTAGGATTGTAAGCCCATTGGTAATGATTTTCATTTGACCAGTATTGCGCATTCTTAAAGCTAGGAACTAGTTCATTGTTAATTCTTGAGACAGCTCCACCATCGTGGTCGAAATGTAAATGGGTTAAAAAAACATCAGTGATTTCCTCAGGATTAACCTCTAAAGAACTTAATGAACCATCTAATGAATATGGTCCATGTGGATGAAAGAAGGATCGAAATCTCTCATCTTGTTTGTTGCCCATTCCAGTGTCTATCAATATTTTACGATCGTCTATCTCAACTAAAAGTAGACGCATAGACCAGGTGCACATATTATTTTCGTCAGCAGGGTTCAACTTGTTCCACATTGTTTTAGGAACTACGCCAAACATGGCTCCTCCATCTAGTTTGAATAATCCAGATTCTACTATGCTAAATTTCATATTTACTTGATTTCTACTTTAAGATACTAAAGCTTCCCTCATGGCAAGGTATTCATCGAAACTTTTCAAGCTATCGTGACAGCCGGTTTCGTGCAATTCTATTACTCGGTTCGCAATTGAATGCGTAAAAGTGTGATCCCGGGAAGTAAAGATCGTATTGCCTTTAAACTGTATCAGAGAGTCGTTGAGAGCAGTTATTGTTTCTAGATCAAGGTGGTTAGTAGGTTCATTTAATAACAAGAAATTCGCACTTGACAGCATGAGTTTTGCTAACATACACCTAACCTTTTCTCCTCCTGAAAGAACGTTCGACATCTTCAGACTTTCTTGTCCGGAGAAAAGCATCTTTCCAAGGAATCCTCGCATGAATGCTTCATCCTTATCCTCGGAGTATTGTCTAAGCCAGTCAATCAGATTTAGTGGCACCTCAAAGAGATGATCGTGATCATTTGCCAGATAGGACATTGTTACTGTTTGACCCCAGTTGATCTCACCAGAGTCAGGTTCCATGTCTCCCGAAAGAATTGCATAAAACGCGTCAGAAACAAGACTATTTTTCGAAATGAGCGTAATCTTGTCGCTAGCATTCATAGTGAAATGCACATTTGAGAAAAGAAGTTCGCCATTCAGTGTTTTGCTTAGGTTTTTTACTTCCAAAATCTGATCGCCAACTTCGCGTTCAGGAGTCCAGATGATTCCGGGATACTTACGTGAACTTGGCTGAATCTCGTCAATATTGATTTTCTCAAGTAGTTTCTTACGAGCTGTTGCCTGTCTACTTTTTGAGGCGTTTGCGCTAAAGCGATCAATAAAGGCTTGTAGTTCAGCTTTCTTAGTTTCTGCCTTTTTATTTTGATTCATCTTTTGGCGTAGAGCCAATTGAGAAGATTCATACCAAAAAGTATAATTTCCAGTAAATAGATTAACTCGAGAGAAATCTATATCAACAACATGAGTACAGACTGTGTCCAGGAAGTGTCTATCGTGAGAAACTACAATAACAGTATTTTTGAAGTCCAGTAAAAAATCTTCCAACCAAGTTACAGTTTGAATATCCAAGTCATTGGTCGGCTCATCCAAAATAAGAATATCAGGATTGCCAAATAATGCCTGAGCTAAAAGAACGCGTACTTTCTGGCTACCAGTTAACTCACTCATTGTTTTGTAATGCAGGTTCTCATGGATTCCAATACCTGAAAGTAAGCTAGCAGCTTCAGGTTCTGCATTCCAACCGTCCATTTCTGCGAATTCTTCTTCTAGTTCGGCGGCCTTTAGTCCATCCTTATCATCAAAGTCAGGCTTTGCATATATCGCATCTTTTTCCGCCATGATACTCCAAAGCTTAGAATGCCCCATCATGACCGTATTTAAGACAGTATCTTCATCATGGGAATTGTGATCTTGCTTAAGAACTGCCATTCTTTTACCCGGCTCAATCGAGATCGAACCCGTATTAGCATCGATTTCACCAGATAAAATCTTGAGAAAGGTAGATTTACCGGCACCATTTGCACCGATAACACCATAGCAATTTCCAGGAGTAAAAGTAATGTTGACTTCGTCGAAAAGAGTTCTTTTTCCGTATTGAAGGGAGATGTTGTGTGCAGATATCATAAAGGCTTATTTTTAAAGCCACAAAGGTAGTAAATTTCTTACTTGATAATAAGTCTGAAAATTTATGAGAGCCATGAGAAAGTAATCTAAATATTTAAATCTGATGATATTTCTAATTTATAACCAACACCATGAATGTTCTTTATTTGTAGTCGGTCATCTAGCGAAAGCAATTTCCGTAGTCTGGAAACAAAAACATCGAGACCACGACCGGTTATTATACCATCTTCCTTTCAAACAGCATCAGTGATATCGTCTCGCTTAAGAATGAGGTTTGGATTTTTTGCTAAGTACTCTAGAAGTTTACACTCTCTATGAGTTAGAGTTTTTTCTTCAGTTAAATATCTAAGGAGTTGATTGTCAGGAATAAAGATTGTGCTTCCTAGAGTATATGCTTTGGGTTGATTCCGTTCAGTAGTATCGTTCTCGGCATTGCCTTCAGAAGGTTCTTTCTTTTTGATAAATATGAATCCTAGGAGACCAAGAGATAGTATAGTAAAACTTAGGATTAAAGGCACTGCAACTGAGCTCTTTTCTTCCTCGTGAAAAGTGATCTTCAGAATTTGGCAATCGTAGTACGTGTGGCGTGATTTACATGGGGTGTTAGCGTTCACAAATGAGAGTCTATCGTAAGCTAGGATTATTGAGTCTCCGATACAGCGACTTATTAACACGTCATATGCAAGATCAATATTGCGATATACATGAGGCAAATTTACATTCTATTTGCTTACGTTTTCAGGGATTTACAATTCGTTTACATCGTTTTACAGGGATTTAGAGGTACATGCTATTAGTAGGGTGCAATTTTGATAAATTCTATAATTTAAAAAATTAGCTATAAATCGAATGATTTTACGTCTGCAAACTTTGTTAATGATCTTTGCTCTCAATTCTTTGATTGGTCAAGGTACATCAATTCCATTTGTCGAGAACTTCACAGAAAAGTATAGCGAATGCGCGACAATCGTATATAATGATCAAATGCTGGTAGAGTCTTATTCACCCTAAACGACATGTGAGCTAGATGCTTCCATGAAAGGCAAGATTGGCTTGTCTGCCGTTCTATTATCAGAAGATAAGACTTTGGTGAAAACTTCTTTGCCTTCTAGATAGGCAATCAAGAATCGTAAAACTGGGACAATCTACAGAGTAGATTCCAAAGCAATTGAAAGCATTGACCTAAGTGAAATGCTAAAACATCGTGGAAATGGTGACTCTATCATCATAATGACTGTAGATCCCACTTATAGTGTTCCTCACAATGAAATAATCATTAAAGGAGGTTGCTAAGACGAAGCAAGATTAGAACTGATATTTTAGTCCTAAACTAGTATACGAACCTGCAATTGGGATCGATTGCTGTTCTAGATGGAAAGAAAGGTTCTCATCTATGTCAAATTCCATAAGGTGCCTGTCAGTAAAAGCTTCGATCATCGAAACAAGATGCAAAACTACAATGGTAATTCCAGCGCGTTCTGATTGTAACTGAAAGTCGTCACGATAGAATCTTAATCGGTTTATAGTGGATATACCTCTATAGCTTACACTTTCACCAAATAGAGCAAGTGATAAGGTACTTTTAAAATTGCGGTATTCGCTGCGGCTATCTATGTACCAATAGATAGCTGCAGCATCTGCCGCAAGTACAATTGGTACTTTCCAATATCGTCTGTTGTAGAATTGTCCACCTGCGGGAATAAGAATGCCGAAGGTAGCCGCTTTACCAGGTTTGCCTTCGAAAACCACTTTAAGTGTTTCCAGCGTCCCTCTCTCAGTGGGCGCTGATATGGTATCACTTGGAACTAGATCAGTTGGATTACTAGTATCGAATTGTCCATACATTGAAAAACAAGCAAGAAAACAAACGCAAGTGAATATTGAGCGGTTAATCATAAAAGGCCTCTCATTTTATGAGTCGTGTAGAATGTCAATTATATCGTTTAATTGATCGTCACTCTTAAACGGTATAACTATTTGACCTTTACCTTTTGAATCCCGTTTTATAGATATTTTAACACCGATTTTTTTACTGAGAGTAGACTTTATCTTGGTGATTTCAGGATCCTCGATGCCAGCATTTACTTTTGGTCTTGATCCAATCAGTCTTGCCTCATCTTCGAGTCTTCTGACTGACCATTGCTGATTTACACATTTTCTAAAAAGGTCAAGCTGTCTTGTTAATTGGTCTATTCCTGCAAAGACTCTAGCGTGTCCCATCGTCAGCACCTCATTCTTGACAGATTGTTGAATCTGAGGTGGAAGCTTGAGCAGCCTTATGTAATTTGCGACGGTTGAGCGTTTCTTTCCAACGCGCGCAGATAGTTCTTCTTGAGTAAGAGAACATTCGGTCATCAATCGCTGGTAGGATAGGGCAACTTCCATCGTATTTAGATTCTGCCTTTGAATATTCTCAATTAGGGCAAATTCAAGCATTTCCTGATCATTCGCCAATCGAATGTAAGCAGGAATTGAAGTTAGTTGTGCAATTTTCGACGCTCGAAATCTTCGTTCACCAGAAATTAGTTGAAACTTTCCGTCGCCTAGAGATCTTACCGTTATTGGTTGGACAAGCCCATGAAGCTTGATTGAGTCAGCTAGTTCTTCAAGTTGTTCTTGGTCAAATTCTGTTCGTGGTTGAAACGGATTGGTTTCTATTGAAGATAGATCAATTTCCTCTATTGTGGCAGCTAATTGATCTACAACCTCGCGCTTCTTTTTGATCGGTCCTTTTTCGACGTCATTTAATAAAGCTCGGAGCCCTTTACCCAAATCCTTCTTTTTTGCCATAATACTAAACTTATTCTCTATTTTACTATGTAGCTTTTATTAAACTAACATCAGCTGTTTAAGTTTTTTACACGCTGTTTGATGCGTTTTGCAGACTGTCTACTTGATAGTTTTTCTTCGTTTCTTTTCAGGAACTCGTAAGCAAGGTTCAAGTAATTTGAGGCACCAGTGCTAGAAATATCATACGTGATGACTGGCATTCCCATACTAGGTGCTTCACCGATCTTAGAGTTACGATGAATAATTGTGTCGTATACCAACTCAGATAGGTTTTCATTAACTTCGGAGACAACTAAATTGGCCATCTTGAGCCTTTTATCATACATAGAAAGTACAATCCCTTCGATTTCAAGGTCCTCATTAAGACTTGACTGAACCATGCCAATTGTCGATCTGAGTTTGCTGTACCCTTCTAAAGAGAAGATTTCGCATTGTATCGGAACTAGCACAGAATCCGCCGCTGTGAGTGCATTCACAGTAATTAGTCCTAAGGAAGGTAGACAATCAATAATAATATAATCATAGTCATCACGTACTTTTTCAAGTGCAATACTCATTTGAAATTCACGATTTTCAACCGAAACAAGTTCAATTTCGGCACCAACTAGATCAA
Source organism: uncultured Saprospiraceae bacterium (assembly GCA_943788055.1). Taxonomy (GTDB): domain Bacteria; phylum Bacteroidota; class Bacteroidia; order Chitinophagales; family Saprospiraceae; genus JAHDFB01. Next base: position 71,952 of record CALSOU010000010.1, on the reverse strand, counting down.
TTGATGATGGTATAAGACTAAGAAATGGTACATCAGTTTCAACAATGGTATCTTTTGGATGATCGCCATTGATTAAACAATCGTATATGGTATAATCTTCAGCAGTCGCCCGAAAACCCAAACCACTTGAGGCATTCGCTTGTGGATCAGAATCTATTAGCAGCACTTTCTTCTCTAGAATAGCAAGCGCTGCGGCAAGGTTTATCGCCGTCGTTGTTTTACCAACACCACCTTTCTGATTTGCAATTGCTACAATTTTACCCATGACTTCGTATCGATTGTAAGGTGCAAAGTTAGTTTAATCGAATGGAATTCTATGCTCAATCTACTTTTTTACCAAGCTTAATCACAATAAGATAAAGCAGCGCAATAGAGATAATAATTAGGATCAAAGAAATTAGGAACCCTCCGCCTAAGAAGGTGGAAAGGAAAGTACATGCGCAAGATACAGCTCCAACTGTGAGAGCATATGGCAATTGAGTACGAACATGATCAATGTGATTACAATCACTAGCTAGAGAGCTTAGAATTGTGGTATCAGAAATAGGAGAGCAGTGATCGCCTAAAACCGACGCAGCTAGAACAGTTGCGATAACATTGTAAAGTAACTCAAAAGTCAAGTCTGTACTTAATCCGTTGTTTCGGCAGATTATATAAGTTGTAGGTATGGCAATAGGGTAGAGAATAGCCATTGTGCTCCAAGATGAACCTGTAGAAAATGATATAAGTGCAGCTAATAAAAATATTACAACTGGCAGAACATAAGGGTTGAGGGAATTAGCCAGATTTGCGCTAAGGTAATCTGCGGTATGAAGATCTTTTGTCGTTATGGCCAATGCCCACGCCAACGTTAGAATAATCAATGCTGGCATCATGGTTTTGAAACCAACTACTAGCCAGTGCATACTGTCTTTCAGTTTTATTATTCGTTGACTCCAGGTAAGAATAAGTGCTACAAGTACTCCTATTAGAGATGCCCAAATCAGAGCACTGTATGAGTCTGAGTTTCCAATTACGGTTCCTAATTTAGTGAAAAAACCCATTTCTGGAATTCCGCTGATTGCTTCCATATTTGCCCATGCTTGTCCCCAACCTTGATAAGTAGCACCATCTGAGTTTAGACTTTGTAATATAGATCCAAAGCCAGTTTCCAACAAGCCGTAGATTGTCATAAGAATAACTGTCGCGACAGGAATCACAGCATTATACCACTTTATACTCGCTCCTTTAACTGGACTCAAGTCTTCCATATCAGGTTCGTTCTCGTCCTCAGTACTTGCAGATGAAACTTGACCAGTAGTTGAAGACCGGTGTTCAGCTTTCCACATAGGGCCATAATCACGTCGTGTATAAATGATGATTAAGATAAAAACCAGAGTCAGTATCGGATAGAATGAATATCTAAGTGAGCTAATGAAGATAGAGTAGGCGGTAGGGGCATTACTAAGCCCTAAACTAGCTATACCATCGTCAATATATCCTAGTTCCGCTCCAATCCAAGTTGTGATGAAAGCAACGGCAGCTACTGGTGCTGCGGTGGAGTCTACAATGTAAGCGAGCTTTTCTCTTGAAATCTTGAAGGAGTCCGTCACAGATCGCATCGTATTTCCAACAATAAGCGTATTTGCATAATCATCGAAGAATATTGCAACTCCTAGCAGCCATGTAATAAATTGGGCTGATTTTGGAGTCTTTGCGTATTTAGAAAGAGCACGAACGACTCCCGCCATTCCTCCATTTTTGGAAATGATTGATACCATTCCACCTATCAAAAGTGAGAATAATAGGACACTTAGGTGGGCGGAATCATTTAGCGCACCGATCATGAAGTTCTGCACGACATCAAACAGTGATTGCATCCAATGATAGAGTGATGAGAAACGCATCCCTCCAATGATGAACGCTCCACTCCATATTCCCACGAAAAGGGAAACAATCACTTCTTTAAGGAAAAGTGCTAGAATAATAGCGACTAAAGGAGGAACCAAAGACAGCCAAAGAGGAATATGTTTGACTCGGATATTGCCGTTTTTCAATTTAGATACATGATACAGTTTTTGCATCTTAGAAGTATTGGATTCGTCTGTTCTAATCCAAATCAACTTACCTTTTCTGTCAATATCTCCCTGAACAACTGCGTTTCCATTTGACAGATTCACCTTTTGGGCTTGACCCAAATTATCGACTAAGAGAGTTCCACTTTCTTCAGAACTGTTGATTATAATACCATTTTGATAAGCACGGACGCTAAAATCTGTTATCTGTGCATGTACAATTGTAACATTGAAGACAACGAGCAAAAGCCCTGCTAAAGTAATTCGCAATGCTTTAAAAATTGGTAAATTTGTGTACATACGTTCAGTATTTCTTGATCGATAAAAGTAATAATTACATGACAAGCAACAAAATATTATTTTTTAGTGTAATCCTAGTTATGTGTTCCGTGGGACTTTCAGGACAAAACTTCTCTACCAAGAATTTGCAGGCGTTCGATACTTCAGATAATCTCCTAACAAACGCACTTGCTGGAGGTCTAAACTCTCCTCAATTCAATGAAATTGATCTAGATCAAGATGGTACTCTCGATTTGATGATTTTTGATCGAGATGGAGATGCAATTGTACCATATTTATATAAGAATGGTCAGTACCAATACGCTCCTCAATATAAAACCATTTTTCCTAGGTTTAAGAATTGGGTGAGAATTCGTGATTACAATATGGATGGGATTCCTGATATTTTCTGCTACAACCTTGAGTCACCACTGGATGGAGTAGAGATCTACAATGGAGTTCTTGTAGATGGTCAATTGAGATTTGAAAAGTACACGCAGACTTTTGGTGACTTTGAGATCATATATTACAAGTTTCAGAACTTCTATTACAATATGGAGGTGATCAGCACTGATATTCCGGAGATAATAGATGTAGATGGAGACGGTGATCTCGATATCATAAGTTTTGTAGGAGATGAATCAAGCGTACGTTGGTATCAAAATATTTGTGTAGAAGAAGGAATTTCATTGGACGAACCTACATATATTTTGAAAGATGTTTGTTGGGGGAGGTTTAAAGAGAGTAGTTTCAACGAAAGTATATTTTTGAGCGATGATCCTTCAAAATGTGCCGAGGGTTTCGTCGAAGAGGGTGGAGGAAATACTAAATCTAATATTCATTCAGGTTCAACCTTAACGCTTTATGATGATGATGGAGATGGTGTCTACGAAGCACTTATCGGTGATTTGACAAACCAACATATTATCTGGCTCGACAATGGAGGTAGTGCGGAAAGTGCCTATATGACCTCGAAAGACACCGCTTTTCCATCTTACGATCAGGAGTTATTTTTGTACATATTCAATGCTGCTTTTGAAATAGATGTAGATCGCGATGGAAATTCAGATTTGCTTATCTGTCCAAATAACGAAGGTGGCGCTTCCAATATGAATAATGTTCATTATTATAGAAACGCTGCTACCAATGGACAGCATGATTTCGAATTTGTTCAAGACGATGCTTTCAATAGCGATATGTTTGAATTTGGGTCTCTGACAAATCCGGCCATCTGTGATTTTAATCAAGATGGAAAGAAGGATATCTTGGTAGGTACTTTTGGCAAATTCAGAGCTGGAATGAATCCCGATGCGAGATTGGTATTGCTTGAAAATATCTCAGACGAAGATGGATTGAAGTTCAAAATTACAGATGAGAACTACCTTGATTTCGAAAACTTCAATAATAGCTACTTCTCTTTTGCTCCAACTTTTGGAGATCTTGACGGAGACGGTGATGACGATTTAATTGTTGGGACCCAAAATGGAGATCTTCTTTACCTACAGAATACCGCAGGTGTAGGAAATACTTATGCTTTTGCACCTCCAATTTTTGAATACGCAGATATTGACGTTGGAGATAATGCAAAACCTCAATTAGTAGATCTGAATCGAGATGGTTTACTTGATATTATCATAGGTGAACGCAACCAAAATGAGAATCCGTTTAATGAAGCTAAGCTCGGAAATATCAATTATTTTGAGAATCAGGGTTCAGTTACTTCTCCTGTTTTCGATGCTGATGTGAATGCATTGCCAAATACGCCAACTTTAGGTGGAGTTGTGACCAGAGTGATACAAGAATCATTTAGCGGTTCTGCGGCTCCTACGTTCATCGATACAGGGAGTGATTATATCCTATATACGGGTTCTGAGTCAGGTCGAATGAAAGTATATCAAAATGTTGTAGATAGTATTTATGGTGCATTCACGCTTGTTTCTGACAGGGTAGTTGCCTTGGACGAGGGGAAGCGGAATACCATTGCAATAGGAGATCTTGATAATGATGGATTTCTCGATTTGGTCATTGGTAATCAAAGAGGTGGACTTGCTATTTATGATAGTAATATGGATTTACAAGGAACAGTAGACATAAATAAAAAGGATGATTTTGCATTCACAGTGTATCCAAATCCAGCGAGAGAGTCATTTAAGATACAAAGTGATGTATTTCTTGAATCTTTCACTGTCTATGATATGATGGGTACTGTTTTGCTTAAAGAAAGTGGGGCTTTCGTCCAAAAGGAGGTGTATACTGCAGAATGGCCAATAGGATTGTATTTCTTAGAGTTGAGTAGTCGTGACGGCAGTAAAAGAGTAGTCAAAGTAATCGTGGAATAACCTACCTACACTAGGATATCTTCTTTTTTACAAATATCTTTCAGACATGTTTAGTTATGCTTACACAATTCTATAAGTTGAGTCTGTAAAAGATTCAATGCGATTTTATCAAGAGGCGTTTGGTTTTCTTGAGAAGTTTTGACACCTGAAAAGGACTATGGAGAGTTAATCTCTGGTGATACGACAATCGCATTTGCAAGACATGATCTCGCCAGTTATAATTTTAAGGAAAAGTATCAAAAGGTTAATTCTGATGAGCTGTTTGTATTGAACTAGGATTCACTACAACTTCGATCGAAACGCACTTCAAGCGAGCAATAGCAGCTGGTGCTACTCTGGTTGAAGCAGTAGTGGAGAAACCATGGGGTCAAAAAGTTGGATATGTTAAGGATAAAAATGGGTTTCTAATCGAAATTTGCAATCCTATGAAAGGCTATTAAGTAGTGGTTCGTTCGAATTACCGTTCATTCCTTTTGTGTACCTTTACCTCATCAAGAATATACCATAAATCATTTAATGGATCGACTAAATCACTTGTATTCGAACGCTCGATTGTATAATCACGAGATTGTTTCTAGCCAAGAAACTAGAACTGACTATCTACGAGACTACGATCGAATAATATTTTCATCAGCATTCAGAAGACTTCAAAATAAGACGCAGGTATTTCCGCTTCCTGGTAGTGTCTTTGTGCATAACAGATTAACTCATTCCTTGGAAGTTGCGTCGGTTGGCAGATCGATAGCCTATGAGGTAGGTCGCTTTATCGTAGACAAATATAAAGATGATTTGACTGAAGAGAGTGTCTATTTCTACGAATATAACTTACAAAATGTAATTGCTTCAGCATGCCTTTGCCACGATATAGGAAACCCAGCATTCGGTCATAGCGGTGAAGATGCTATCGCAAGTTACTTCACAAGGAACGAGTTTGTCTTAAAATCATATTTTTCAGATGCTGAATGGTCCGACCTTGTTAATTTTGAAGGTAACGCCAACGCCATAAGAATACTTACCCAGATTCAAAATGGGAAACTAGCGAACGGCCTTAGTTTGACGGCTTCAACTCTATCCGCTATTGCAAAATATCCTTGTGAATCAACTGCGCGAGATAAAAGATTTACACATCGAAAGAAATTTGGTTTTTTTCAGTCAGAGAAGGATAATTTCTTAGGTATGGCGAAATCAGTTGGAATGTTACCTGAGTCTGAAGATCCTATTATTTTTAAACGCCATCCTTTTGTTTGGTTAACTGAAGCTGCTGATGATATCTGTTATAATATAATCGACTTAGAAGATGCGCATAGACTAGGGTTGCTAGACTCTCCGCGTGTGGAGAATTATCTGCTTCAGCTAATGCTTGATTTGAATTATGATATTAATTCTACCAAGGCTACTTTGGGAAAACTACTTGACGCCAATGAAAGAATCTCCTACCTACGAGCTAAATCGATAGGAGCTTTGATCAGGAGAGCTTGCGAGTCATATGAGGAGAACTTTGAAGCCGTTTTAGATGGAACACATACTGAAGGATTGTTTGATATGATCAGAAAAGAATCTGTGGCACTTCAGGATATATTGAAGATTTCGATCAAGAAAATATATAATAATCGTTCTGTGATTCAGATTGAAAACGCCGGTTATAATGTTATGTATGAGTTATTAAGTCATTTTGTGCAACCAACCTTGAAGGCTGATCGCCTTAAAGCAGATAAGATGGCTCTAAAACTTCTGCCTATTCAATTTACATATGATGGAACTCCTTATGAACGAGTTATGGGGATTATTGACTATATTTCTGGAATGACAGATAACTATGCAACTGACTTATATCGTAAAATCAAAGGAATCGATATTGGTATGAGCTTTTAGAGTTTTCAACTAACGATATCACAAATTATATACAGGTTCTGTGACACATCAGAAAGTTAGATAGTTCAAGTTTTACATCTACTCTGTAGATCCATTATGTACTTCAATGGCGGCAGAACACAGACGCAAACCGCTGTGTTATATTGGTCATAGCCAATTCACATATTTAGTCCTTTGGAAGGTTTTTGATACTTTCGATCTCGTAATCAGATTTCTCTTTTACTCGTTCTTCTTGATTGAATAAAGAGTCAACAAACGCTTTTTTGTTGAATATCTGAAGCTGATCAATTCCTTCTCCAACTCCTATAAATCTGATTGGAATTTTGAACTGATCAGAAATTCCTATTGCTACCCCTCCTTTTGCAGTTCCATCGAGTTTGGTCAGCGCCAATGCACTAACATCAGTCGCTTCACTAAAATGGGTAGCTTGTTCTATGGCATTTTGTCCAGTTGTTGCATCCAGAACAAGTAAAATTTCATGCGGTGCACCATCCATTTTTTTTCCGATGCTATTCTTTATTTTTGTCAATTCGCGCATTAAACCAGTCTTGGTGTGTAAACGACCCGCGGTATCAATAATGGCAACATCAATTCCTCTATTTATTGCATATTCTGTGGTTTCATAAGCAACAGCTGCAGGGTCAGTATTCATTCCTTTGGAAACAAAGTGAGTATCAGCCTTATCTGCCCAGATTTTAAGCTGGTCAACTGCTGCCGCACGATAGGTGTCACCTGCTCCGAGCACAACTGATTTTCCCGATTTTCTTAGCGCATGTGCTACCTTTCCAATGGTAGTAGTTTTACCAACGCCGTTTACACCTACGACAAGTATTACATGTGGTTTCTTTACTTCGAAAGGTAAGTATGAATCATAATCTTCTGAATTATTTTCTGCTAATAATTCAACAATCTCATCTTGAAGAATAGCATTTAATTCATTTACTCCTACATATTTATCTCGCGCTACTCTTGCTTCAATTCGCTCAATGATCTTGATAGTTGTATCTAGGCCAACGTCAGATGAAATCAAGATATGTTCCAATTCATCTAAAACTTCTTCATCAACAGTTGTTTTTCCGGCAACAGCTCTAGATAACTTCCCGAAAATATTTGATTTAGTTTTTTCAAGTCCTTTGTCAAGGTCCTCTTGCTTTTTCTTGGTAAAAAATTTATTAAAAAATCCCATCTTGATTTATTTACGTAAGGCAAATTATACTACTGTTTCTCTTAATTTATTTTCGTGCTGATCGCAAAGATAGAATTAAACAGCGATAATGCTAGAAAGTACAGTAAGGATGCAAGTTTAGCATTGATTTGGTTTCGCTTTTACTAGATTCAAAAAAAAGTCCCTACCAGAATTAACTGGTAGGGACTTTTTACGCTTTTTCAGAATCTATTACATCTTAGAGATCTTTACTGGAATTGAAGCATTATTAGCGCTTACAATTCTTAAAAAATAATTTCCAGTTAATAGATTTTCCATGTTTATCATTTGGTACTGTCCTTCAATCTCTCGCATTTTGACAGTTTGTCCCAGTTGGTTCATAAACCAAATCTTCTTCAGCGTTTTTACTTTATTTTCATTCGCTGGAAATGATTCAGTTCTAACCAAATTAGAAATGTTTATTAGTGCCTAAACTAGCTTTCGCAAAAACTGTTTGCATGACAATCAATATTTCGGTATAAACTTGACGAACGGAATTAATGTAGCCCTGACATCATGGATTCAAAATATTTAGTCGAATCATCAAAGGTGTTTTAGATTTCTAGTATAGAAGGAGGTATTGACCAGTATACTGACTGCTGCGCATTGGTAATGGCGGAATGGCCTAGATTGTAGAGGTCTCTTATTGTGTATAGCGTTATTTTTGAAAGCTGTTATGTATGTTAGCAGTCACTAAAAAACACCTGATGTACTGTGTTAAAGAGAGGATAGCTGTTTCAAGTTGGGGACTAATTGATTAACAAAAAAAAGGCATACTACCTTACAGTAGCATGCCCTGATCTATCATACAATCTTTCTAATTCTATTGAATTACAAAAACGAATTACTTATTTTCAGCAAGGTATTCTTTTACTTTGTCCTTGTGAATCATCACGTTTTTGTAAGTGTACTTACCAGTTTTTGGGTCTTTAACACTCGTAACAACTTTAACAAAATCTTTACCAGATCCTGCATTTGCTGCTCTTTTTCCTACACGGGAGTTTTTCGATACTTTAGCCATGATTATTTTATTTCTTTATGAACAGTCATCTTCTTTAAAACAGAATTAAACTTTTTAAGTTCCAGTCTGTCAGGAGTATTCTTTCTATTTTTCTGAGTAACATATCTAGAAGTACCTGGCATACCTGTTTCTTTGTGCTCTGTGCACTCAAGTATGACCTGTATTCTGTTACCTTTTGATTTCTTTGCCATCTTTACAATATATTTCGAAAATTTCTAACTTTTAAATTTCAATTTTGAAAACTAGCTTATAAACTAGCACCAACATCAAACCCTTTTCTTTTGCATTCTAAAAGGTATTCATAGATGCCATTTTTGTTAATGGTTCTCAAAGCAGTGGAAGAAACTTTTAATGTAATCCACTCTTCAGTTTCAGGAACATAGAATTTTTTCGTGTGAAGATTTGGTAAAAATCTTCTTTTCGTTCTTCTATTTGAGTGTGAAACGTTGTTTCCACTAACTGGTCTCTTTCCTGTTAATTGACAAACTCTAGACATGTCTATTTTTTTTTTAAAGTTTAAATCTTAGTGACCTCGGAAGGGTTCGAACCTTCAACCTCCTGATCCGTAGTCAGGTACTCTATCCAGTTGAGCTACGGGGCCATTAACCACCAAAAAGGGCTGACGTCACGATTTGGATGCGCAAAGATACGCTATCTAATTCTTACAAACAAGAGAATTTTTGAAATTTTACCCCTTAATGAACTTAGCTGCTACTCTTGTTTTTCCCTGGTTAATGCTGAGATAATATAAACCGGGAGCTAGCCCTTCAATGTTTATAGTACTTTGAGGCTCTTGAAAGAGTGGAAAAAGAACTTGCGTACTTGACACTTTTTGACCTAAAATATTATAAATTTCTACATATATTTTTTCCACTGGATCAGCATAGAACGAAAAATTTAATAAATCGTCTGCTGGATTTGGGAATAAATCGAAAACTTCATTATTAGCTCCATTACTACCACAAAAACTGTTAAGCTCTTGCATAGCGTTGAATACGTTAAGTCGTTTCTCTGATTTAGTTAAACCAGCTAGAGAAGGCAGCTGGTCTCCGGAGTTAATCACGATTTGAGCTAAGCTATCAACTTTCGAAGGATTATTCTTGAAGTACTCTATGAATTCCGGACAAGGTATGGAATAGAGTAGACCTATAGCTCCTGCGACATGTGGGGTTGCAGCAGATGTGCCGGGAAATGTGCCATATCCGTCAGCCTTTGTTGGGGCTATAGTGTAACTCTGTTCCCCAGGAGCTGCCATATCTATATTTAGAGGGCCAAATGCTGACTCCGCAAAGTTGTCAAGATCGTCCGTTGACGTCACCGCTATAATGTATTCGGAAGGACAAAGAGATGGTATGTCACCTTCTATATCTACATTATAGTTGCTGTTGCTAGTTGCTACAGTATTAATAATGCCTTGTTCCCCCATGTCATCGTATAGAGAGCACCAGATCTTAAAATCGTCAGGATCTCCGTTATCAATTCCCAAGGAGTAATTACAAGCCACTACAAAAGCCCCCTTTTTGCCATTGCTTTCATTGTATTTTCGACGCATATCAATCAAATAGAAGTACGATTCTATTACGTCTGCTTCCGAAAGTCCTCCGCTTAAGGGCATGATCTTAACATTCCAATTGATACTACTTACGCCAATCTCATTGTCTGATTTAGCCCCAATAATACCAGAGACACTGGATCCGTGCGATCTTGAGGGATGATCGTCGTTGCCTGTTTTTGGGTTGAGACCATTTGTATCATCTTTATAACCGTTTTCGTCATCATCGTTTCTATAAGAAGTATCATATCCAGGGTCTCCTGGCTCTCTTCCTAGCCAGTCTTCATCTACGAAACCGTCTCCATCGTCATCAATACCACAGTCACCTGGGCAACCATCACCATTCATATCCCCTTCCAAATCATGTGGGTTAATGTAAATATTGCCTTCGAAATCTGGATGATCAAGGAAGAAACCGTCGTCTAGCACAGCAACAACAATATCGTCTCCGTCCGCTGTTTGTCCCCCGGTGGTGTAATCCCATGCATTTTCAAGTCCAATTTTATTAAGTGTCCACTGTTCAGAGTATTTGGGATCATTAGGTTTTTTTCTCGTAGAGATTATTCGCGGTGGAAAAACTTGATGAAACATATCATCAAGTGCCAATTCTCGAAGTAAGCTCGATTGCTCTTCTTTCCTACATTTCAATAAGTAGATATGCCTTGACTGAGCGAGTTTGCGTTCGATTGAGGCTACATAGTTTCTATTTGAACTTAGGACATAGGTTAGCTCTTCATATCCATAACCTTCAGATAATTCAACTATTATTTGATCTGTCTTGTAATCACTTTGGGCATAAGCCCCAAAAGCATAAGAAAGGAGAAAAAATAGAATTAGGTATCTAAAGAGGGTGGCACTCATATAAAATATTTCTAATAACAAATGTACATATATCTAAGGTCAAAATAAGATCATTGTTTCTAATATTCAAGGACTTGTCACAATGGAGTCCTTTCCGAGAGTTACCAATCTCATTGAGTTTCGCCAAGAATTCTGTGTAAATCTTCAAAATATTGATAAGCGGTAGCCATTCTACTTCCATACCACGAAAAGTACGTTCCGTCGACTAGTACAGGCTGTATCTTACCAATTTGATTACTAAGTTCTTGAATATCTTTTTCCTTGAAGGGAAAAGGTTCACTAGAGAGAAATAAGAGGTCCGCACTAGATTTTTCCATTTCCGACAGTTCCAATGTTGGGTACCTTAAGTCGTAGACCACTGATTCAAATTTAGCCTCTTCCAACATATGGAATATGAACGTGTCTCGTCCAATAGACATCCAAGGTTTTTTCCATATTAGATAAATTACTTTCCTGGTTTTTAGTGACTTATTGTGCCATGCTTCACGCGATGATTCAATTCTTTCTATGAGTTTATCTGTTTCCTCTTTCAGATTAGTCATTAAGCCAACGTCAGTTATCATGTCAAGTGCACTGTGAATTGTCTGAATATTGGAAACATAAACAGGATATAATTTCTCAAGTTCTTCAACCATTTCGACTGTGTTTTCCTCTTTGTTGCATATAATTAGGTCAGGTTGCAACTCATGGATTCTATCAAAATGAACGGATTTTGTTCCACCGACTATTCTGCTGTTACTTGAAGTAATTGATTCTGGTAAAACGCAAAATTTTGTGCGTCCAACAAATCTATCTCCTACACCTAAATCGATAAGTAGTTCTGAAATGGATGGGACAAGACTAATTATTCTTCGAGGGTTATCGCTAAGATCTATGTTCCGATTAATCTGGTCTTTTAGTGTCATTAGTATATTTATGCTTCTATTTCACGTAGAAGTTGTTCAGACTACTTAATGTTTTCCTTGATAAGGACCTTTGTACATTTTTTCGCCAGCTTTTATTTCTAAGTTTATAGAATTAGATGCTGGAGGGATAGGGCAGTTATAGCCATCACTATATGCGCAGTAGGGATTGTAGGCCTTATTGAAGTCAATTGTAATGTGTCCTTCTTCAATATCACTAATGTACAAGTCAATATATCGACCTCCTCCATATGTGTCTTCTCCATTTGTAAGATCTGTAAACGCCAAAAATAGGTAATCCTTATACTGAGGCATTTGGATAACTTTAAGATTTCTTATCAATTCTAGCTTAATAATGATATCATCTAGAGTAAATTCAGCATGTCCATACGTGTAGAATGATTTCTTCATTCCAGATGACGTTTCAACATCGTAGTTTTCAGGAGATTCGTTACTGATGACTTTTGCTTTCACTACGTACTTATCATCAGCTGGGTAGAAAGCCATATCGTTAAGTTGACTTCCTTTGAGTGGAGCGTGATCTGAATTTTGAAAGTCTTCCTTGTATGCTATCCGATGCTCTTTTATTTCTTTTTTATACTGCAAAGTAGCACACGAGGCACTGAAAAATACAATGGTAAGAATGATTAGCAGTGCACGAAAGTTATTCATGGTCGATTATTTACAATAAGAAGGGTGTTATCTAAAGATGAAATTCTAGTGATATTAAGTATTCCAAATTTCGCAAGATCTTGCCATAAAATCCAGCTATTAGAATTGCGGTTAAATCTAAATATTTCAGGTCCTACGGCCATCAATAGGTCTTCTCGTGGACCAAAAAGACAGAAATCTTGAGAGCCATCAAGTCCTTGAGCAGAGTCATCTATTTGCTGGTTTATCGTATTGTAGGATTTAATCCTGAATTTCCCACTTTTTTGTTTTTCCATAAAGATCAGTTCACCTTTCTTGCTTTTTTGAAAGCATCGACCAACGCTATCCGAAATCTTGATCGTTGTTTCATTTCGGAGATTACCAATGTAAAGGGGGGAATTCTCACCTTCAAGTGTGAATAGTGCTATCTTAAAATTGGATAAAGGCTGGAAGTATCCAATGTTGTCAAAGTCTTTAAAGAGTCTTGAACCAGAGTTTGATAAATCATTTGGATAGGACCACAAGCTTTGAGTCTTGCCATCTTCTTCTTGCCTTACGACCAGAAATGAACTTTTATTTAGAATTTTTGGAGAATACTCGTTTTCAACTGTTGATGTTAGACGCCTATAGCTATTGTAACGAAGATTCCATTTAATCACGTCAGTATTACCATCATTGAATTCGCTTGTCAGTAAAACTTCTGTATCGTTTATGAACGAAGGTTGATTGTTGTATTTGCCAACATTATAATCATTCATGAAGTAAATCACCGCTGGCTGTTGGTTTGCATCCAGTTCAATTTTATAAACGTCTGTCGCCGGAAGTTGACTAGAAATAGTAGGCAAAACAACAGAGGTAAGCACAACAAAAAGAATAAGAGTCTCGCGGATCATATTATCAATGATTAAGTTTTCCAGCAATTGTGGACAGATCTGAAATATACCAAAAGTCAGCAATATCGCTTATCATTGAGGTTTAATCAGGATCAGCACTGGAAAAAATACGATTCCATCTAATCCCTTGTCCTAGGCTACCATTTTTAAGAGACATCCATATGAAAATGGGTTTTCCAACCATGTGGTCAAATGGGACGAATCCCCAAAATCTACTATCTTCTGAGGCATGTCTATTATCACCCATTGCCCAATAATAATCTTGCTCGAAAGTGTATGTGGTTGCAACTACACCATCTATATAAATTCTACCGTTCTTCTGTGATAGGCTGTGGCCTTCGTAAGCACTTATGATTCTTTTGTAAAGAGCAATATTCTTAGGAGTAATTACTACAGTTTCTCCCTTTTTTGGAATGTAAATAGGCCCAAAATTATCGATCGTCCAAGTGCTGAAGTTTTTTGGATCATTTGGGAAAAGAGTTTTTGGTCTTGGACCCGTCCTAAGCTTTTCTACTTGAACATTTGGAAATTGCTCTTTTATTATTGCGACTTGCTCTGCATCAAGAGCAATCGTATTTCCATTTATGTCATTACGATCAATACCATATTTATCAAGTTGACTTATACTGAACGAATTAGTAGGGTCAACGATTGAATAGTTAAATTGCATATGAGGTGGATTTGGGTTCGCTTCCTCGTTGACGTACACTTGGCCGTCAATAATTTCAAGACTGTCGCCAGGCAATGCCATATTCCTTTTTATATAGTGATCGCGCTTGTCAACTGGTCTAACTCGAAGGTCACCTGCTGCAATTTCATTTCTTAATCCTGGATCACCAGCTAGGTTATTGGGAAGAGTAGCTTGGTAAGCACTCCAGGATCTGCTTGGAGTTAGATAAACACTATCTCCAGCTGGCCAATTAAAGACGATTGGGTCATTAATTTCTACATCACCAAATTTCGGAAGTCTGTAATAAGGTAGACTTGGATTTTTGAAATATGATTCGACGCCCAGTTTAGGAATGGTGTTGTGTAAAAGTGGGAACATAGCAACTGTCTGCGGCGTTCTTATTCCATAGCTAGCTTTGCTAACAAAAAGGAAATCTCCAACAAGTAAAGATCCTTCCATAGACGGTGTTGGAATGATATAAGCTTCAACTAAAAACATACGAATAAAAGCTGCCGCAAATACAGCAAACACAATTGATTCCACCCATTCGCGTGAGCCAGATTTCTTGTAAGGGTTATTTTCTTCCAGCTTTTGGTACTTGTACTCGTCTCCTGATTCCTTTGCTGACGCAATATCATCTGCGTACTGTTTTTCCAAGATAAGAGTTTGCCCCACATATTTATCTGAATCAGTTAAGGCAACTTTGAAAAATACCGCAGGTGCGTAAATCACTGCTAACGCAGAGTCAGCCAGTTTTAATTTCTCAAATGATCGCACTAGATCAACGGCCATTCCACAGAATATAAAGATATTAACTAAGGGGAGGAGTAACCACAAAACATATACAGGCTTTCTTCCAATTAGCTTTGCCCATTCGATGAAGTTTACAATGGGAATCAAACCATTTGTAGGATTGACGTCAGTCTTCTTGAAAAGCATAAAAAGACTTATTGAAAGCAGTATATATGAAACGATTAAGAAAATTAGTATGCTCAAAATTTTGATTTTAGTTTGCAAAGATAACACATCTAATCATTTGTAAAACTAAGTAACGAATTCATTATCGCATCATTTATTAGATGAATAGCAAGAATATTCTAGACAGTCATTGCACATATTGCTATCTAATATTATACAATCTTTTAGATTTTGAGATAGTTAATAGATTGGAATCAAAGTAAAATTAGAGTTTGAGCAATCAATTAGGTGCAAGACAATATATATATAAACAAAAATTGAAAACTTTCTAAATGGTAATTTGTATAGCTAATGTTACATTTTGATAAATAGTAGTATGAAAGGTTATCGATTTTCAAAGTTTACCGGAGGTGGTCCAAATCAATCAACATTTGATCGTCTCTTCAAGATATTCCAGGATTTATTGGTTTATACATCAGGTAATATCGATGAAGCTTTGTCATGGTTGACACAGTTAGATAGGGAATATGAATTAACAACTGCAGATTATGGGATTTCAGATTTTATTAAGGATCTTGAAGCCAAAGGATTTATTAAGGATGGTGAGAGAAATGGTGGTGGAATAGGAAAGGTTCCTACGAGCAAGATGGAGATTGCCTTACGCCAAAAAGCTTTGGACGATATTTTTGATCAACTAAAGAAATCAAAGAGAGGGGAACATAATACCAGATTTTCTGGAATGGGTGATGAAGCTACTAGTGAGTCTAAACCTTATCAATTCGGAGATAAACTAGATCATATAGATGTTTCAGAGTCACTAAGGAATGCTCAAATTAATAATGGTATAGATGACTTTTTACTTACTGAGAAAGACCTAAGCGTTAATGATACTTACTACAAAAGTCAGACGAGCACAGTTTTGATGATTGACATTTCACACTCAATGATTTTGTACGGAGAAGACCGAATCACTCCGGCAAAAAGAGTTGCGATGGCTTTGTCAGAGTTGATTACTACACGTTACCCTCATGATACGCTTGATATCATAGTTTTTGGAAATGATGCATGGCAGATTCAAATCAAGGATTTGCCGTACTTAGAAGTTGGGCCTTACCATACAAATACAGTTGCTGGCTTGGAACTTGCCATGGATATTCTGCGAAAGAGGAAGAACAACAATAAGCAGATCATGATGATTACCGATGGTAAGCCTACATGTATCAAGAAAGGTAGGAAGTATTTCAAAAATAGCTTTGGAATTGATAGGCAGATTCTAAATCGGACTTTAGCGCTTGCTGTAAAATGTCGAAAACTACAGATTCCAGTAACAACTTTTATGATTGCAAGAGATCCTTACTTAGTTCAGTTTGTAGACCAATTTACAAAAGCTAATAATGGAAAAGCATTTTATAGTTCACTAGAGGGACTCGGTGAGTTCGTGTTTATGGATTATAAAGAGAATAAACGAAAAAGAAAATAATTAATAATCAAGGGTCAGAATAAAAGACCAGTCGATATGAATTTAGAGAAAATAAAAACCTTAGGCGATCTTAAAAAAACTGCCTATAAGCCACAGAGCATCAAATCTGAAATAAGAGAGAATTTACGTAAGAAATTACAAGCAAAAGAGCCGCTTTTTAAAGAAGTAATTGGCTATGATGAGACTGTAATTCCCGACGTTGAGAGAGCTTTGCTGTCTAGACATAACATCTTATTTCTAGGATTACGTGGACAGGCAAAAACGAGAATGGCTCGTTTGATGGTAGATATATTAGACGAATACATTCCCTATATTTCTGGTAATGAACTGAATGATGATCCACTTGAACCTATTACGAAACACGGGCAAGATCTAGTTAACGAATTGGGTGATAAAACACCTATTTCTTGGTTGCATAGGAGCGAAAGGTACGTTGAGAAGTTAGCTACTCCAGATGTTTCTATAGCAGACTTGATTGGAGATGTTGATCCTATCAAAGCAGCATCCTTAAAACTACCATATTCAGATCCAAGAGTATTGCATTTTGGACTCATTCCAAGATCACACCGTTGTATCTTTGTAATAAATGAATTACCAGATTTACAAGCACGTATTCAGGTTGCATTGTTTAATATCTTGCAAGAAGGAGACATTCAAATACGTGGTTTTAAGATGGCTCTTCCACTAGATATTCAATTTGTGTTCACTGCAAATCCGGAGGATTACACTAATAGAGGTTCTATTATTACACCTTTAAAAGATAGAATCGAGTCACAAATTTTGACTCACTATCCCGAAGAATTAGAGGAGTCGAAAGCTATTACAGCTCAAGAAGCAAAAATTACAGAGGAGCAGAAAAGCACTATCAAGATTCATCCATGGATGTTAGATCTCTTAGAACTAGTTAGTTTCGAAGCTCGAATCAGTGATTTTGTTGATGAGAAGAGTGGCGTGTCAGCTAGATTAAGTATTTCTGCATTGGAAAATCTTTACAGTACAGTTGAAAGAAGAATGCTAATTAATGGTGAAAACAGCAGCACAGCTCGAATTACTGATCTATGGGGAATCATACCAGCTATAACTGGAAAAGTGGAATTAGTCTATGAAGGAGAGCAGGAGGGGCCTCATCAAGTTGCTCTAAGTTTCATCGGAGGTGCGGTGAAAAATATGTTTTTAAGGTTTTTTGTAAACCCAAATAAGCTTAAAAAAAGTGCTGAAAATGATCCATACGGTGTTATAAAGGCATTCTTTGCAGGTGGAAATGAGGTCGAACTTCTTAATGATGCTTCAGATAAAGATTTCAAAGAAACTCTAAATCAAGTGGCAGGGCTTGAAACGCTTGTTGCTGATATGGGGGCTAGCAAAGCCGATGTCGAGTTCTTAAAGGAATTGATGATTTATGGTCTTTCTGAATTGGAAGTAGTTAATAAAGATTTCTTGGGAACTGGTTCTAGTTTTTCTGATCCACTTGCAGACATGTGGGATGATCTTACATCTGATGATATATGAATAAGATAGCAATATACTGTGGTTCTTCAAAAGGCTTTTCCGAAACATATGAGCAAGCGGTGCGAAAGCTTGCAAAACAGCTGGTAAAGCAAAGAATCAAGGTGATTTATGGTGCTGGAAGTGTAGGTCTGATGGGTGTTTTGGCAGATGAGGTGCTGGAAAGAGGAGGTGAGATATTCGGAGTGATCCCTCAGTTTTTGATGGATAAGGAGGTTGGTCATGAGATGCTAACAAGACTTGAAGTCGTAGCGGATATGCATATTCGTAAAAAACGCATGGTTGATATGTCTGAGGGTTTCATTGCAATGCCTGGCGGCTTCGGTACTTTAGATGAAGTTTTTGAAGTTCTAACATGGGAACAACTTAGTTTGCATACATTCCCCGTTGGCTTTTACAATGTAAATGGATATTACGATCATTTAAAGACTTTCTTAGAGCACATGGTAAAGGAAGGATTTATCAAAAGTAGGTCTTTAGAAAATATAGTATTTACAGATGACCCAATTACCCTAATAGATTCAATGGAAGCTAAATCTAGGTCAAGACAATTTGGAAAAGAGCGAAAATGAATCAATTAGTAGAGATAACCGAGCGGCAAATAGGGGAGTGGGACAAGTATAAGCGCGTAAACTTTTTCAATCAGCTTTCTGGAGTTAGAACTCCGTTTCTTATCGGCACCAGAAGTAACGATGAAATAGACAACCTCGCTATATTCAATTCTGTTGTACATATCGGTGCAAATCCACCACTTCTAGGTTTCGTTATGCGACCAACTACTGTTGAACGACATACTTACAACAATATCAAAGGTAGCAAAGTGCTTAGTATGAATCTAGTTCACAAAGAAATTCTAGATAAGGCTCATCAAACAAGTGCAAAATATCCAAGTGAACAATCAGAGTTTGAAGCTGTAGGATTGAGTGTCTTAAGAGGCTTAGAATCAGTTCCTTATGTTAAAGAGTCAAATGTGTCGCTTCAGTTAGGATTTGTTGAAGAACACAAAATCAAGAATGGAACTATCTTACTTGTATGCGAGATAAAGAAGGTTTATGTCAACGCTAAATATTGGAGCGATAAAGAAGATTTGGATTTTGGAAAGATGAAAACCGTGGGAGTCAGCGGCTTATATAACTACTATACTTTAGAAAGCCTGAAACGCTTGGATCACGTTTAAGTATTCAACAACCGAGTATTGTTTCAGGACTTGGTAAATTATCGTACTATGAATTCCATTAATTTAGCTTTGCTAGTTCACTTATGAAGTTACTTATCATACTTATAGTTATTTACAGATATATTCAGATCTTCAAAGTCCTTGGAGATCATCTGCAATCTCGTTTCGGTAATTGACATTCCATCGATTTCTACTTGAATCGCCTGATCTGCGTACATCTTCTTGAGCTTGCTGTTTTCTTCTTTCAGCGTTTACAATTCTTTAATTTGACTCGCTTCCATCCCTCCGTACTTCTTTCTCCAAGTGTAAAACGTCCCTGTGCTGATGCCTAGCCCCCGGCTGACATCCTCAACCTTACGGCCTGCCTAATTCCCTTTTAGTACCTTAATGATCTGCGCTTCTGTAAATTTACTCTTCTTAATAATATATTAAATTTTGTTAATTTTAAACTTGTCCTATTATTTAGTAAGGCTACACTCCAGTAATACCATAGCAGGTAAAGCCATTATCTTGACCACCTGTCGTTACAGTTTACGATGGCATCAAATTTTTTGATTAAATCCTCATAAGGAACAGATGTTATGTTAAATACAACTCAATCGTAATCATCATCAAGGTCATTTGGATGTATCTTAAAACCTAAATTACCGCTGATCGTTGGAACAAATCTCTAGCAGACTGAATTGACTTGATCTTCGACACCGCAGTGCTCGTGAAGTTTCTTTTCATGTTTACCCTCATCAGTGTACGACTTTAATTCAAAATACATATCATCGCAAACTGGAATTGCTCCAAGACAAGCAGACTATTGGTACTTGGCTGAAGACGGCCATGCTGGCAAAAAACAAATAAAAAGAGACTTGGAGAAGCTTACTTATCATGGAGGATTTATTTTATATTAAAGAAGAGGTTTTTATGGCATTCTAGAATTCTGCCCTGCGACCTATAGAATTATTAACGAACGCACACGTCATAGTGATAAGATATTAATTCTGTTATCTCAGCTACTTGGAAGCTGTTTTACTATTCTAATTCCTATAATTAATATTATGTTAAATTAAAGAATGAGACACTGTACCCTACGTTACTTCAGTTTCATATCTTGGTGGTATTGTAATCTCAAAAGCGAAATGAACTAATAATGAGTCCTGTTTAATGCTTTATAGTAATACAGAGCTACCAAATCAAAATAAGTTTGCTATTTTTGCGGCGATTTACAAGCTCTTGTGATACTTGTAACTTGCAATTATGAAATTCAAAATTTAAATAAGAATGGCAAATAACAGAACATTTACAATGATCAAGCCTGATGCTGTGAAAAATGGACACATTGGCGCTATTTTTTCACACATTAACAAGGCAGGATTTAGAATCGTAGCAATGAAATACACCAAGCTATCTGCAGAAAAAGCCGGAGAATTTTACGCTGTCCATAAAGAGAGACCTTTCTATGGTGAACTAGTTGAATTTATGTCTTCGGGTCCTATCGTGGCTGCAATCTTAGAGAAAGACAATGCAGTTGCTGATTTTAGAACAACAATCGGTGCAACTAACCCATCTGACGCTGCTGAAGGAACAATCAGAGCATTGTACGCAACTAGTATTGGAGAGAATGCAGTACACGGTTCAGATTCTGACGAAAATGCTGAAATCGAATCAAATTTCCACTTTGCAGGAACAGAAGTTTTCGCATAGTAAAGTATGATCGCAGAACAAAGTAAAGGCTGTCTCATTACGAGATGGCCTTTTTTAGTTTCTAATCACGTCTATAGTAACTTGTAATAGTAGCTTTCGCTAAAACATGTGCATTTGCGAGGAAAATTACCATAGCCGGCATAACGCCATTTTTAACCTCAATCTTTTCAGTGTCCAAGGCATAAATAGTAAAGTGATATGCATGATAAGGGTCTCCTGGTGGCGGACACGCTCCCCCATAGCCTACTATACCGTAATCATTTAGTGCTTGTGTTCCAAGATTTGAATCTGGATTGACGCCAGCTTTCAATTCATTTAATTCTGACGAAATATTACATATACACCAGTGCCACCAACCACTTGGCGAAGGAGCATCAGGATCGTGGCAAGTGATCAAGAAGCTCTTTGTTCCTTCTGGGGCATCACTCCATGATAGAGCTGGAGATATATTCTCTCCCCCAGCGCCGAAATCATGGAAAACATGCTTTTTTTCCATCTGAGGTTTAAGATCGTTGCTACTTAAAGTAAATTGCTTCATATTATTTCGATTTTACCTAAAGTTAGAAAGAATATTGTACTTAACTAATGACCAATCACAGTTTATCTATGCGATACGGATCGTAGAAGTCGTTCTGAACAGAACGATCCCGAAAGAGCCTGCGAATGAGGGATGAACATAGTGAAACTTCTCAGAGCCGGGGCCCATAGCCATCACCCTACTCTACCTTTGAATTCAATGTAACACTTTAGGATAGTGAATAACTAAGATGACAATCTTGACATAAAAAGAAAGGCTTAAATAGGAACTATATATTATAGATTGTCTTGAATCAGACTGCTATTGATTATTGATCAGTTGCAGGTTTTGGAAATTTATCGAAGAAACTTCTTACTTCTGTAGCATCTTCTGGCTTCATCTTTCCTGCTAGAATCAATCTTAATTCTCGTCTTCTTACTGCTGCTTCATACAGCTTTTGTTCTTCGGCACTCAAAGGAATAACTGGTGGCACTGGGCAAGGTGTTTTCTTGATTGGATCGAGCGCTACAAAGGTCATAAAAGCATGATTTGACTTACGTGGATTGTCTCCTGTAATGTCTCGCGCATAAACCTCTATATATATTTCCACAGAAGTACTGAAAGCTCTTGTTACGGTAGCATTGATCGTAATTGCATCACCTAATTTGATTGGCGCTGTGAATGAGATATGATCAACGGAAGCGGTTACCACATGGTTGCCTGAGTGCTTCGCTGCGCAAATTCCACCGCAGATATCCATCCAACGCATCAGATTTCCTCCCATGAGATTTCCTAGCGGATTTGTATCATTTGGCATGATCAATTCCGTCATAGTGGTTTTGGACTGCTCAGTTGTTTTACCTTTCAATGCACTCATATGTTGTTTGTGATTTTACTTTTTATCCAGAAATGAATTGCCTCAAAAATGACTGCAAAAGTACTCATCTTTTTAGGATCTCTACGTCAAATAATTCAGCAAAATGATTTAGTAAACGATTTTTAACTTCCTCTATATCCACCTTTCGACCAAGCTCTTTTTCTAAGGAGGTAACGGTCTTATCTTCGTCAACTATTCCACAAGGAACGATGTAATGAAAGTAATCTAAATTAGTGTTGACATTGAAAGCAAAACCGTGCATAGTAACCCATCTGCTTAGATGGACACCAATCGCACATATCTTTCGATTCTTTGAGCCATCAGAGAGCCAGACACCAGTGTATCCCTCAATTCTTCCAGTTATTAAGCCATAATCATTACAGGTTCTAATCACTGCTTCTTCAAGAAATCTCACATACTTATGAATATCTGTAAAGATTTCATCCAGATCGAGAATCGGATAACCGACTATTTGCCCAGGGCCGTGATACGTTATATCACCTCCTCTATTGATCTTGAAATATTCAATGTTTTCTTTTTCTCTTTTCTCGGAATCGATCAAAAGATGATCTTCTGAGCCACTTTTTCCTAGCGTATAGACATGATGATGATCAGCTAAAATAAAAACATGCTCTTGAGGTTCCTTTTGGCCATCTGGTCTAAGTCGATTGTCTAATTTTCTTTGTTTGATTTCATTATGGACCGCAGTCTGATAGTCCCACGCTTCTTGATAGCTTAGATCTCTAATTTGTCTGACTTGTACTTGAATTTTGGAATTGCTACTCTGCATCCTGTTCCTTTAACTGCTTCACTTGAAGTAGATTGATACCATTAGTTTCGATATTTACAACGTTTTTAGTTGTAAAAAGTGCGGATTCGTCATAAAATAGGAAAACTATTGGAGCGTCTTCAACGATGATCTGATTCATTTCATGATATAAAGCCGTCCGTTTAACAAGGTCTGTTTGTTGGATTGAGGCTTCATATAAATCATCAAAAGCATCGTTTTGATATCTTGTATATCTAGGTGGTGCTCCATTTTTTCCATAAAAAAGACAAAGGAAATTTTCAGCATCTGGATAGTCGGCAATCCACGAAGCTCTGAAAATATCAATTGTACCTTTTCGCATACCTGCTCGAAGTGAAGCAGATTCCATCAAACTGATATTTGTTCTGACGCCGATGTTTTCCCACTGTTTTGCCACATAGGTGGTAAGATCAAGATAGTCCTTATTCGTGTAAATGGTGATTGGTTTAACACCCTTTCCATTCGGAAAACCTGCGGATTTGAGCAAGTCCTTAGCTTTTTGTGGCTTGTAGCTGTAACCTTGAACAGCTTTACTATTGTAGGATGGTAGTCCTTTGGGAATAACTCCGGAATCAGCTGGCTTCCCGATGTTGTTTCTTAAGCTTTGCAGCATGGTTTCTCGATCTATGGCATAGTTAAGAGCTTGACGTACTCGTTTGTCAGCTAGAGCAGTATTCTCTAACGATTTCATATTGAAACCAAGGTATTCTAGATTCAGATAGGGACTCTTGTAGAGATTTATCTTACTTGTTTTATCTGACTTTAGTGCTCCATTTGGTTTTAGCATCTCATTAATAAAAGAACTTTCTAGCCCCGAAACGCACTCGACCTTTCCATTAAGTAACTCTAAAAAAGCGATTTTTTTATCCTCCATAAAACTGGTTCGCACACCATCTAGGTAGGGCAACCTCTCCCCTTCTCTATTTACTTCAAAGTAATCTGGGTTTTTGACTAGGTAAAGCCCCTGATTTTCTAGCCACCTCTTCAATTTAAAAGGGCCAGTTCCAACAGGATTTGAACGTGCATCTGGTCCATAGAATTCAATTGCTTTACGTGAAATTATTGAGCAATACTGCATGCTCAGAATATTCAGCATTGGCAAGAATGGTTGCTTAAGCCGAATTACAAATGTACTATCGTTCGGTGCTGAAAATGGCTGTTGTTCGTCTACTTTTCCTTTGAAAATCCATGACCCTGGAGCTGCTAAAGAATCAGATATGATTCGTTCGAAACTATACTTCACATCTTTGGCGGTCAATTGCCTTTCACTATGTTGCCTAAAACACTGATTATCATGGAATAAGATATCTGATCTTAAATTGAACTTGTATGTTAGTCCATCTTCTGAGATCTCCCAGGATTTGGCGATACAAGCTTGAAGTTCAAGGTCTTTATCTAGCTGCACTAATCCATTGAATATGTGATGCACAACCCACATGTTATTTTGACTTTTTGCAAAAGCAGGATCTAATGAAGTTATCTTATTCGGCTGATTATAATGAAAGACAGCAGGTTTAAGATTGTTTGTATCATTTGTAGAACTTGAGGTACAAGAGAATAGAGCGTAAGAAATTAAAATCAATAGGATTCTCGAAACCAAATTATTCATAGGTCTAGAACTTAATAAATTGTTCTGCATGATTGAAGATTGCAGATTCTGTTGCTTCGTTGCTAACTTGCTCATTGGAAATACTCTTGTCAATCAGAGAAAGCGGAAGTTTATTAGCCATTACTGAAAAGCCCAAGTAATTCATTGAATTTGTCAATTGGTCTAAACCTCTTAGGTTTCCTCCCCTACCACTTGCTACGCCAACAAGGCCAAGTTTCTTATTCTTGAATGTTTCTTTATATTTTCTGATAGAGACTGCATCTAGAAACAACTTTAATACTCCTGGATATGAGCCATTGTACTCAGGTGATATGATTACCCATTTGTGAGCATCTACCAAATATTCATCTTGTAGTTTACGTAGCTCTGAACTCTGACCATTTTCCTCATACATTTCAGGGTTCAATGTATCCAAGGGAATGTCTTGCAAGCTAAAGTATTTGACTGGTGCGTCAGTAATGCTTTTTATAGTTTCATAATAGTGCTTAGCTACTATTTCTGTTTTTGAATTCTTCCTATTTGTTCCTGATATAATAGTGATCATTGACTCGTTTTAATTTACCGAATGTTACTCTTCTATAACACGTAAATTATTCAAGTGTTCTAGGACTTCTGCTTTTCGGTAATGATTGTCAATGCATCGTTAATAGTTAGCATTTTTTCCATGCTATCATTATCAATTTCAATGTCATATTTATCTTCCACATCCAGAACGACATCAACAAGATTAGCTGAATTTATCTCAAGGTCTTCGATAAAGTGGGTGTCATTTGTCAGGTTTTCAAAAGCTTTTTCATTTTGCACATATGGCTTTAAAATTGCTTTCAGTTCTTCATATTGATTTTGATCCATATATTCTGTTTTATTAGATGGCTTTCGCCAAAAGTACTATAAAAATGTAGATCGCATGAGCAATGTTAAATAAAAAAGGGCAATCCAAAATAATTGGACTACCCATTTCATATCTACTTTTCTTTGTGAGATTCAAAGGATCTCAGGCCTAAGTGGATTTCGTATGGATTCTAGAATCCCATACCACCCATAGCTCCCATTGTCTTAGTAAATTCTTCCATCGTTTGTTCTTCGTATCCGTCAGTATTAACCTCAAATACACTCTTATCGATGTCAGTCTTGATCTCTACTGTCGTATAAACCATGCTGATTCCCTGCGCTCCCATCACGTATTCCAATGGAAAACCCTTGATCTTATCTGCTGTAATACCTTGAATTATGTCTGCAGAAGCAGTAATCTCGTCAGTGATATAAGCTGTGATTGCACCTCCCTGTAAACCAGGAGAAGTGATTGTAGCTTTGTAGCACTTATAACCCGCAACTTCTTTAGTGTCAGTTTCATCATATACAACTGTTATATCTGACATTGCATTATCTGCTTCTCTCGTTTTAACATCCTCTTCTGTAATATTTACTTTCACTTTTTGACCAAGCATGTCCATTTTGAAAAGAAGGAAACCAGCTTTAGTTTTCA
The DNA here is from genome assembly GCA_943788055.1 of uncultured Saprospiraceae bacterium. Taxonomy (GTDB): domain Bacteria; phylum Bacteroidota; class Bacteroidia; order Chitinophagales; family Saprospiraceae; genus JAHDFB01. Next base: position 45,581 of record CALSOU010000010.1, on the reverse strand, counting down.
CATCTGCCATAACTGACATCTCCATCATTCCACCCATCATGTCCATTTGAGTTAGTGATTTCTTATCATCAAAATATACAGTTGTAGTGGAACCCTTCATCATCCCAAGTTGTGCGCCCATTGCAGGATCATCAGATTTGATATCAGTAAGTTCCATTTTGATCATTCCTTCACTTAGTGAAGTCTGAGCATTCAATGCAGTAAGACCAAAGCTTACAAATAGAGTAGCTATTGCTACGATAGAGAAAAACTTATTCATTGTTTGTTTTTATAGTTAAATTATGTTACAGCCATTATATTCTTGAATAAATGCCCACTTTTCTACTGTTCAGTTATCTAATGTTTTTTTGATCTAAGAAGTTTCAAGATTTTCAAAATATCTTCCAACTCTCAATAATCATCGACTAAAATTCTAGCAAGACTTTAGACTTTTGATACAAATCAACATCTAGTTTCCGAGCTTAATAAAGCTTTTCACTGATTGACCACGATCTGTTGTCACTTTAAGCTGATAAATACCGCTTTCTAATCCATCAATATAGACCTTAGAACTTACTGAACTTAGTACTTTTTGTCCCAAGTTGTTCCATATCTCCACTGACTCCAACTGTTCTTCAGTATCGATGGTGATATAAGATGAAGCAGGGTTCGGATAGATTGATACTTCTATGTCTTCAAAGACAAGCGTATTTAAGACAAATTGAACATCGGTTTCAAAGTTTGGAACGATTCTGTATCCTTCATCGAATGGTGCTTCCAAATCTCTTTGGCTGCCAATTCCTCTGATTGTCAAAGGCAGTCCTGGAAATATCAGAGTAGATAGTTCAGTATCATTGTCAATTAATATTTCGTATTCTATTGAGCCATCAGTCCCTACTACAGAGAATGTTGTTCCATCTCCACTCCAAGCACTGGGATCAACTAAAGTTAATATTTCTGCGATCTCAATATAGGCTGATTCTTCGTTTTCTGTCAATTCTGATGAAATTAGAGTTGGTGATTGAATACTTCCAGTTTGCAAGAAGAAAATTGAATCAGGGATGATTTCTGTCAAACCGTTAAATTGATCAATCGTTCCTTTTATCTGTATTTCATCTCCTTCATTGACTGTGTAATCAAAGTTTTCGCTTCCCGCAAAAACAGCAATTCCATCGCCATTTTCATCAATGATTGTAAACTGTAATCCAGATGGACGTAGATTGATACCATATACGGTTCCTTCTAAGGTGCATTGATCTCCTTCTGCCAAGGCTACTCCTTCAGAATCATTATTCTTGACGTCTCCGATTGTTCTTGGGGGATAGCTATTTACAAAAGGCACAAAAGGGTCAATATCTTCAATATAACGTGGAAGCAATTGATATCCTTCATCAAATGGTGCATTTTGATCAAATTGTCCACCAATGCCAGTTATAGTAAAAGTCCCAGTAGGATAGTTTTGGCCGATAATATCGGTTACATCATTGTCAATACGAACGTCAAACTCTGTTGTTCCATTTGTAAGAGTTACATTAAAACCAAATGGGTTATTAGTCCATTGATCTGCATCGATCAAGCTGACATTTTCGATTCTCACTAGTTGAGATTCTGTCGCTTCATCTAAGTTTAGTACCATAGTCGGACTTTGAATAGCTTCATTACCATTTAAAATTAGAGTGTCGGTATAGATTTGAGCATAGTCCGCTGAATTGTCCGACATTTCCAAGTACAGTGACCAAATCACCCTCCGTAACTGTGTATCCATAATTCTCAGCACCAGAGAAGACACCGATACCATCCCCATTTTCGATCAATGATGGTAAATTGTAATCCATTTGGCCGATAGTTGATACCATATACTTGTCCTGACGAGATCGTATTCATTCCGTTGTTTGTATTTACTCCTTCTGCATCATTTTGTGAAATCTCAGCTATGGTATTGGCACAATAGTTTGGTAGACCAGGCGTCGCATAGAATGTATTACCATCGAATGATATTGCAGGATAAGTTGTCGCTTTTACCTCTTCGGATATAAACGGTGCCAAAGGGTCACAAAGTGATATTGAACTACCCGAACCGTCAGCATCTTCTGGCCAGGGCATGTTATCGTCATAACTTACACTAATTATTTCAGTTCCTATTTCATTGAGAATTGTAATATTATCACCATCATTACTTAAATCACCTTCACCCCACTCTAGCAAATTTGATACACTACCAAAAGTTTGTGTAAATGCACTTTCATTTTTACAGAGAACCATATAAGTTCCTGGTAAAACTTGTCCAGTTGGTAAAATTGCATCAATAGAAGAAGATGTCAATTTGTAGTTTTCAAGATTTGCTGCACTAGTTCCGGCATTGAAAAGCTCTATAAACTCAAGTGAATCAGGAATAATACTAGAATTGTAAAACACTTCTGTAATTCGCAGGTCGGAATTGTCCTGTGCAGGAATTACTGTCACCGAACCTTCCATTCCAGCACCTATATGAAGATCACATCTGTACTCATAAAAACCAGGTAAATTGAAAGTATGTTCGTAAACCCATGAATCTGATGAAGGTGGTCCACTTGTAAAACCTACAGGATTGTCTGGGTAAGCGTCTTTACTTCCGTTAGCATTATGAGTACCACCACCATTTGTGAAAGTAATTGTTTCACCTTGATTTATAGTGATGTCAGCAGGAACGAAAGTTAGTCCGTCAGTTGTAACTATGATTCCGCTAGGTCCACTATCGCATCCACTGTCTTCGACCAAACCTGGACTACCAAAAACGGTAGATCCATTAATTATAATGCCGGTGCTTTCACCGCTGACTTTCCACGATTCGCCCAATTGTGGATTATCAGTGTCACACAAAACAATTGAAGCTCCTTCTCCATCTGTACCATCTCCACTCGTTGGCCACGGCGACCCATCATCGAATGGAATACTTAGTACTTCAGTGCTATTATTATCTAGAATAGTAAGCGTCTCACCACCATTTGACAATGCACCTCCAAAAGGCTCAGCAGTGATGCCAAAAACATTATTCATCGCAGTAGGATTAACTGCAATGACCAAAACTTCACCTTCTGCTAGCAAACCATCAAAAGTATAATCTACCCCAGTCATGCTGTATCCTGTCACGTCAACTTCAGACCCTGAATTTACGATCTCAATGTACTCGAGTGAATCACTTCCAGATTCAGGTGGATTATAGCTTATTTCAGTAATTAGTAGCTGTGCATTGGCAAAGATGCAAAAGCTGATAAAAGCTGATAGGAGATAGATCTTTTTAGTCATTGTAGTTGGTGTTAAGATGATAGTATAGTTTTTAGGAGTTCAATGCTTGTAAAGTTCTTTGAGGATGCATATAAACTTGATAAAAGAATGATCAATTTGTTACGTTAAATCTTCAAATGTGCAGTAAAAACAAGAGCCTTCCATTTTGGAAAGCTCTTGTTCTTCAATATTATGCACTTTTTTACATGTACCTTAGAAAGAGTACTTTAATGAAGTGTTCCAAGTTCTTCCATTACCATTCAATAATCCAAATGGATCTGATTGGTTAATATAGAACGAGTTCAATACGTTGTATACATTAGCTCTCAGTTCAATCGCTTGGTCACCAAGGTTAAACTTGTATCCTAATCCTGCATCTACTAAAGAATAAGGATCAAGTGTTCCAATTTCTTGTCTTAGGAATGATTCTGAACTGTTGAAATTATCATTTCTAAATATTCTGTCAAAGTAGTTGAAGTCAACATATGCAGAAAACCCTTTCATTTTGTAGTCCAAACCTAAACCAAAGATGTTTGTGGTGCATTAGGAACATGGATGTCTGAAAGATCAGTTCCGTCTTCTGAACCAATTTCTTCTCCAGTATCATCGTTAAAGACTGTTACGTTAGCAATTTCGGTAAACTTCCAGTCCCCTAATGATGTATAACCTTTTACTCTAAAACCATCCATGATCTTATAGCTCAAGTCTAATTCAAAACCTCGGTGAACTTGTGAAATTCCTCTTTCAATATTTCTCTGAGCAAAATCATCACTCTCGTCATCTGGCGTTCCATTATCATTGTTGAATACGCTAATATTTGTTCTGTTACCCCAACTAGTATTATAAAGATTCACGTTAGCAGCAAAATTCTGTAAAAATAATTTGTATCCTAACTCTAAACCGATAACGTTTTCATTTTCAATTTCTGGTTGTACAAAATCATTTGAATATCTGATATTTTCGAAGATATTGTCCAAATAAGGTTGTCTGGAGTAGTATCCAGCATTCGCGAAAATTGTATTAGATTGGTCAAATGAATATGATGCCCCACCTTTTACATTATATCCAATTTTGTTTACTAAGTCAGATTGACCAATGTCAGACCATCTACCAGTTCTTTGGTAAGATTGATTACTGACTGCTGTTTGAACAAAAGTTGAAAATGCAGTAGTTGAATACTCAACTTGACCGAAAACACCTTGATAATTAATGTTTTCAGAGTAATCGTATGCAATTCTTTGACTTTCGTCAGCAAAATTGAATATCGTAGACCATGGATTTACACTAAAAGTCTCATTTACAACATAGTCAGATGCTCTCTCAGCATGTCTGAAAGACTCATTCCATCCGTCTAATCCGAATGTATTTACTAGCTGTCTGAAGTGGTCACCTTTGTAAAACCTAACATCTGCTCCTACGCTTAAGCTTAAGTTTTCTGCAAGCTTAGTTTCATACGTTGTTACATTTCCATACCACTGGTGATTGTTCATTGATGCTCTTAAAGCATAGTCATCGCTGAAAACGCCAATACCAGTAGAATCTTGAGATTGACGTGCTTCGATAGCATCCCAGTCAACTTGTCCAGCATCAGTTCTTAATCTGTTGCTACCGTAGTTACCAGTTCCTCCGCCTCTACCAAATGATGCATAAAGCACAGATGAAAGAGAAGAAATATCATTGATTGCATAATCCCAACTAAGATTAATTACAGGCTTGTGGTAGAAATTAGTCCTTTCGCTTATGATGTCTCCATTGTATTCGCCCCAGTGTTGGTTGAATCTAGGAGTTTCCTCTAAAGTCTCTAGGTTTTGAGACCATCTTTGACCGTGATTTTGAGGAGCTCCAGTAATAAGGAAGTTAAAAGTTGACTTAGCAGTGGGAACGTAACCGACGCTCAAGAAGTAGTTCTGACCTTGACCAAAAGTACCATCTGACCATTTGTTGTTTGCTTGCCAGTGATCAACAAGAGCTGTCACAGCCCACTTACCTTGGAGGCCTGTACTGTATGAAGCAGTTCCTTTCAAATATCCGTCATTACCGACCATCATTCTAGCAAAACCACCTTCTTTGTTGTCAACAGTCTTGGTTACAATATTTACTGTACCACCAACAGATGAAATAGCTAATTTCGACGATCCTAATCCTCTTTGAATTTGTACAGCTGATGCTACATCTGACATTCCAGACCAGTTTGACCAATACATTCTTCCATCTTCCATACCATTAATGGGCTGTCCATTTAATAAGAATGCAGTATTAGTTTGATTAAAACCTCTCATGAACATCTGAGAATCACCAAATCCTAATTGATTTGAAACGTAAACAGAAGGTGTATTTTTCATAAGTTCAGGAAATTCCACATTTCCAACGGCCTTACTTTGTATCTCTTCAATTCCAATCGTAGATACAGCTACTGGAGTCCTTCTATCTCTAACGATATCCATAACACCTGTAACGACAACTTCACCGATTCCTACGGCGTCGTTAGACAACATTATTGAACCAATCGCCATGTCTCCACCATTGAGATTGACATTTTTTTCGGTTGCTAGATAACCGACATATGAGGCAACAATAGTTGAGTTTCCAGTTTTGTCCGTTGTTAATGAGAAAGCACCCTTTAAATCGGTAACAGTTCCTGTATTTGTACCTTTCAAATATACTGAAGCACCAATAAGAGGCTCTGAAGTATCAGTATCTAGAATAGTACCCGTTATTGTAGACTGTGCATATATTGTAAGACTCAATAATGCACAAATAAAAGTGTAGATAAATTTTTTCATAAATAGTTTTTATTTGTTTCTGATACTACAAAGATAGTTCACATTAATATATATTTTATGTTTTAATATTAATTATTTCTTATTTAAACTTTAATTAATGTGTAAAACGCAATAGAATTGTGGAAAAGTAGTTAAAGTCCAGTTCTTTTTAGAAAAACAGTCTTAATTTCTCGTGATATTTAGAGATATTCAACTAAGAAAGTAATATCCCTATTTAGCTTTAGTTGGAAATCTGCAACATGAGGATAAATACACTTTTATTCTAGCAGAAAATTTTCGGCGATCATACAGCGAGAAGATCCGCCGCCAATCTTTTCGATTGTCTTTAAATCAGGACAAATAATTGTTCCATGCTTTTCAAGTGCTTCGATCTGATTGGAATTTAAAGATTGAAATGCACTTGCAGACATTATGATAAAACGATCTTCCGATCCATTCTTCAATTGGATAATGTTTCCAGCAAAGTCGTCCATCTGATCGTAGTCTATTTCTATTACCTCCTTGTTAGTTCTCTTGAAATGCTCTAGAAGAGCTTTCTTTTCATCAGTATCTTTTATGGATTCTAAGCAGATTACAACAAATTCCTCTCCGAGAGTCATCAGTACATTGGTATGATATATTTCAGATCCTTTTCGGTCAACTGCAGTAAAAAACACTACTTGGTAGCTTTTTAGAATGCTAAACTTATCTAGAATCTCAATATTAGTTCTTGGGCTTAAACAAGCATAGACAATCTTATTGGTTCGGTCGAGAATCATACTACCGGTTCCCTCAAGGAATTTGGATTCTTCTTCAAAGTACTCAAATCCATACCTCTTTATTTTTGGAATATTGGATCCTATTATGTCAATTAGATCTTCACGTCTCTCGAGTCTACGATTCTCTGCGTACATAGGGTATGTAACAATTGACCCATCTTGGTGTGTTGTAAACCAGTTGTTTGGAAAAACTGCATCGGGCTTGATAGGATGTGTAGTATCTTCAAGTACTTGAACGGTAATGCCGTGACCTCGCAATAATTTTACAAATTCATCAAATTCTGTGATAGCATTTTCGATTATCTTTTGGGACGAAAGTCCCAACTCTTTATTTTGAAATCCATTACTATCAGCTGTTTCAGTATTATAACCAAAGTTGGCTGGTCTAACCATGATAATTCGATTCGTAGTTTGTGTCATAGTTAGTTTTTATTAAAGTGCAGCTTGACGCTTTAATTTTTGTGATACTTCTTCGCCTAGAAAGCGGTCAATCATATAATGGCCCAAATATATAAAAGGAGTTAATACAATAGCCATAATAAATTTGTACATGAAATTCACACTCCCTATGGCTAAAACTCTGACAAGATCCCAGTCACCTCCAATATAGAATGCAATTGTGAGAACTAAGAAACTATCAACCATCTGTGAAAATATAGTCGATCCAGTTGCTCGCAACCACACTAATTTTTCGCCCGTTCTTTTCTTTATAGCATGAAAAACGAATACATCAAGAAATTGCCCTACTAAAAATGCAAAAACACTTCCTGCGATTATCCATAGACCCTGTCCAAATACGCGTTCAAACGCTGCTTGCATATCGAAAACAGGTTCTCTCGAACCTAAATTTACACTCTCAAATTGCCACCATGGATCTGGGACTACGATGATTGCGATGAATACTGCTATAAAAACATAAATGATCAGACCAACTGTCAAAAATGAAAGGAAGCGGACGCCTCTAATTCCAAAGTATTCATTAATGATATCAGTCATAATGAATACGATAGGCCAAATTATGACACCAGCTGTCATAGTCAAACCAAGATTTTCTACTCCTAGTATAGTCCAATCAAAAGAAGGGATTCCGAGGATACCTTCGACTGAAAATAATTTGATTCCGATTAATTCTGCGATGATTGCATTTGAAACAAAGAAACCTCCTAGTATAAGAAAAAGGACATTTACTTTGTTGTCAAGAAAATGTGGTTTACTCCCCTGTTTGGTAGTTGTTTTATTCATTCATCTAACGCTTGGTGATACTTTCGCTTCATAAGACTAAACTAATTCCGAATATGAAAGTTTAGCTAAGACAAGAAAGTCATTAAAGTACGTACATTTGTGCTAAAATACGGGATTTACTTCTTAAATATTCGTTTGACTTTAATGTGATAACTAACAAACAAATAGATCATCTGATATGGCAAAGATTAGTATTAACCTAAAGAAGGGAAATATTCAAAAGCAAGAAGATGTAATTATAGGTATCGATTTAGGTACTACCAACAGTTTGGTGGCGTATGTCCCAGCTGAAGGGAAACCTGCTCGTGCAATCAAAGATCAAGAAGGTAAAAATACTCTTGTTCCATCAATTGTGCACTTCGATCAGACAGGCTCAATCGTAGTCGGGGATGAGGCCAAGAATAAGCTTGAGATAAATCCAGAAAGGACTATATATTCCGTTAAACGCTTGATGGGGAAGTCATACGATGACGTTGCCTCTTTTCAAAAATTATTGGGATATCGAATTATCAATGAAGATACCGAAGCTTTAGTAAAGATCGAAGTAGATGGAAAGTACCATACACCTGTAACACTAAGTGCAGAAATATTAAAACATCTAAAAGCTCGAATAGAAAACAACCTAGGGCAAGTGGTAAGCAAAGCTGTAATTACAGTGCCTGCATATTTCAATGACTCGCAGAGACAAGCTACGCGAGATGCTGGAAAGTTGGCAGGCTTAGATGTGTTGAGAATTGTCAATGAACCAACTGCCGCTGCTTTAGCATATGGAATAGGTTTGGATTCAAGCGAAGAAAAAAAGGTTGTTGTTTACGATTTAGGAGGAGGAACATTTGATGTCTCAATTCTAGAAATTCAACATGGTATTTTTGATGTGATGTCCACGCATGGGGACACATTTTTGGGTGGAGACGATTTTGATCGCGCCATCATCGAGCATTGGATGACCGCAAATAATTGGGATACTGTGCTTCTAGAGGAAGATAAAGGATTTTCTCAGTCCATTAGATTGCTTGCAGAAAAGGCTAAAAAAGCTCTTAGTAAGAAAGACAGCTTTAGTGCTGAGCTCAAAGGCACTCAAATAACGATAAGAAAGCAAGATTTCGAGTCCATGATCAGGCCAATTGTGGAACGAACAATTGAGTCTTGTAAGAAAGCAATGAAGGATGCTGGGTTTGCGCCAAAAGATATAGACGAGGTTATTATGGTTGGTGGATCTACCCGAGTACCACTAGTGCATGATATGGTAAAAGCTTTTTTTGAAAAGGATCTAAATACTTCGCAGAATCCTGATGAAGTGGTTGCGCTAGGAGCAGCTGTTCAAGCTGCGGTTCTTGCTGGTAAGCAAAAAGGTGTTCTTTTACTAGATATCACACCCTTGTCTCTCGGGATTGAAACGATGGGTGGCCTGATGGATGTCATAATCAGTAGAAATAGCAAAATTCCAACAGCACTAGCAAGGAATTATACCACATCGATTGATGGCCAAAAGAATCTCAAAATATCCGTTTTTCAAGGAGAACGGGACTTAGTGGCCCACAATCGTAAATTGGGTGAGTTTATTCTTCAAGGTATTCCTCCTAGGCCAGCTGGAATTCCTAAAATTGAAGTTCAGTTTATGCTTGATGCAGATGGGATATTAGTGGTGAAAGCCAAAGAGTTACGCAGTGGCGTAGAACAGCAGATAACGATCAAATCCCAGTATGGTATTAGTGAAGCAGAAATGGCCAAAATGTTGTTAGACTCTATCCAAAATGCGAAGTCTGATATGGAGATTAAAGCATTGCTGGAGGCTAAGAATGAAGCTCAGAATGTTATCGTAAATACGGATCGTTTTGTTAAGCAGCATAAGTCTTGGTTGAGCGAAGAGCAAATCTCCTCAATTGTAAGATTGTTGGATGAACTCAAGTCAAGCACGAAAGGCGAAGATAAAGATGTAATTAACCAAGCAATGACATCATTGAATGATTATGCTACTCCCCTAGCCCATGAAGCTATGGATAAAGTCATTCAAGAAAGTTTGAGTGGTCAAGATATCAATTCTACAAAAGTTGACTAATCTATTTTCTTAGCTTATACTGATTGCTGAAAGAGATGATTTGATAAGGTAGTTTGTTAGCTAGATTCTAGTTATTACCTATATTTATTCGTCGTATACTATCTGATTTATATATTTTTACATATTAAATGTATTTAGTATATGAATGATTCTGACTTACTAGTGGTTATTGTGGTGCTTGTTGTATTACAGTTTCTAGTGATTTTAGTCCTTTTATTTCGGAAACGTTCGCTTGATACTGCTCCTCTGCAACAGATGCTTAATAATCAGCAGCAATTACAAGAGCAGGCGATACGAAGAGATATCCAGGAAATCAAAACTGATAATCAACAGCTTTCTAGTATCCAACAGAGTGCTCTGAATGAACAAATGCAGTTGTTTGGGAATCATCAAAATCAGTGGTTCCAGGCATTTCAGACTCAACTGCAGCATCTCGGTAAAACGCAAGAAGAACAGTTGACCAAATTACGTGATTCGACCAGGTTGAGCATTGAAAAACTACAACAAGATAACCACAGTCAGCTTGATAAGATGCGCGAAACCGTTGATGAGAAACTTCAGAAAACATTAGAAACACGTCTAGGGAAGTCATTTGAACGTGTAAGTCAGCATCTAGAGGCCGTGCAACGTGGTTTGGGAGAAATGCAGAACCTAGCAACAGGAGTTGGAGATCTGAAGCGTGTCTTGAGCAATGTCAAAACTAGAGGTGTCATGGGTGAAATGCTGTTGGGAAATATTCTTGAACAAATTCTAAGCCCGGATCAATACAGCCTAAATGTTAAAACAATACCAGGATCTTCAGCGCATGTCGAATTTGCGATAAAATTTCCGGGAAAGAACTCGCAAGAAGTCTGGCTACCTATTGATTCAAAGTTTCCTATGGATAAGTACGAAGCTTTGGTTGAAGCTTACGAGAATGGAACTCCTGCTGAAATCGATATTGCCCAGTCAGCGCTTTTGAAAACGGTTCTGTCAATGGCCAAGGATATTAACACAAAGTATATTTCACCTCCACATACTACTGATTTTGGGGTTTTGTTTTTACCAGTTGAAGGCTTATATGCGGAGATAGCAAGACATGCTGGTATTATGACAGAATTGCAAAATAAGTACAGGATCATGCTTGCTGGACCAACCAATTTAGCTGCCTTCCTTAATTCATTGCAGTTGGGTTTTAAGTCGATAGCGATAGAGAAGCGGAGCAGCGAAGTGTGGAAGATACTAGCCTCGGTGAAGACGGAATTTGGAAAATTTGGAGATACGCTAGAAAAGGTGCAAGTGAAATTACAACAGGCTTCGAAAACAATTGATGATGCAGGTGTTCGCTCAAGAGCGATCGAAAGAAATTTAAGAACAGTCGAGACTGGTGCTCTTGGAGGAAGTGATCAAGTATTTGAATAGACTCAACGCGGTACAGATCGTTGGAGGCACGGCCATGGTACGTGAAAAAAACTTTCCGTATTTGGTGTTACAATGAATGTAGAAGTACTTCAGTAAGAAGATGCTAAACTTTGGAAATTGATAACTCCTCCATTCCTTCTCTATTAGAATTTAGTTCAAAATATCTTTTCGTCACTCTGTGTACATGCGTATATTTTTTTAAGTCACGATTGTATATTCCGTGATGATCTATTTCGTCAATACGGACTCTGCCTGATGCATGGATGATTCTATTTTCTGAAAGTATAATACCTACATGAATGATTTTGCCATCTGAGTTTTCAAAGAAAGCTAAGTCTCCTACTTTACTCCCTCCATGGAAATCGATAATTTCACCATGTTGAACTTGCTGTGATGCGTCTCTTGGAAGAAATATACCCAACATTTTGAAAATTATTTGCGTGAATCCACTGCAGTCAATCCCAAAGGGAGATTTACCTCCCCAGAGATAAGGAGCATGTAGGTATTTTCTAGCTAGTCTGTCGACCAAGTCCTCGCTGATATCTTCAAATCTTTCGGGATCTATTGCTAGGCCATTGAAAAGATATCTTTCATCATGAATATTACAATGTAATCCATCAAACTGTGGTAAGCTCGATCCTAAAACAATTGGGAAGGTTTCATTTTTACCAGATACACTTTGCACTAAGTCCAAGCAGTATGATGGACTTTTAGTATAATTGTCTTTTTCTGATTCGGTAATTCTTACAATTTGTTTGGAATCAATCCATCCTTCATAATTGTCGTAACAACAGCGAATTTTCATCCAGTTGTTATGCTTCTTTAGCAGAACGACTCCGCATTCACCAAAAAGTAGCTGCGTGACAATTTCTGCTGTATCACTGGGTTTCTTGCGTATTGGACAAACTGAAACAGTACACACCAAGTACGGTAGTGATGCTCTTGAAGAATTTTTCACTTTCTTTTTACGTGCAGCCATAAAACATATTATTAGTATTCTATATACATAAATCGTACCAATTAATGCTTTGCAAGATTAGTACTGACAGAAAACAACATGCTCAAAGAAATTATACAAGAACATGACAAACTTGTTAACGATAGATCAATGTCTTTGCATATATCGGTGGACAGCTATCTGCGACAACTTTCTGTTTTGTATCTAAGTTGATTTATGAATCTTGTACTGTTAAAATGTAATTTATCCAAATGGCAAACTATAATCGAGTGTTATTCGTTCTAGCTTTGTATTTTTATTGAAAATTTTATAGATGCGAGTTATTTCTGTTGTTTTAATACTTCTGTTTTCTAGCCTTTTTTTACAAGGGCAAGATCCTGATTTTTCACAGCACTACGCAACTCCGTTGAGTTTAAACCCGGCTTTAGCTGGCACTTTCAATGGTACATATAGAGTTGGCGGGGTTTACAGAGATGCTTGGAGAATTGCATCACCAGCACCAATAACGACATATGTATTTAACGGTGAATATCGCTTTAAAGTAAATGAGAAAAAAAAGAATCCTGATTACGCAGGTGCAGGTATCAAGTTCTTTTCGGATAGGACATCTCTTATTGAGCAAAATACAAATGCTATTAGTGCTTTGTTTGCATATCATAAGTCATTAAGTCAATATCGGAAGCAAATACTTAGCTTTGGTCTTGAGGTAGGTCTAGGTCAAAAGAATTTAAACTACGAGAATTTATTCTTTGAAGATCAGTTTAACGATGTAAATGGTTTCGAAGGCTTTACGGAGGAAGATCTACAAGCAAATAATTTTGCTTATGCTGACTTTTCCATGGGATTGAACTACTCGCAAGAAATTAATAAAAAGAATCGAATCAATGCAGGACTCACTTTCGCTCATTTGAGTACTCCGAATGTGAGTTTTTGGAGAAGAAGTGAAAGTTTGGACCCAGACTTGGTAAAGGTTAATAACATACCACTACTATATAGCTTCCAACTAAGTGCGCAAAATCAACTAAGTTACTTTATTAGCATACAACCTCGCATTATTGCTGAAGTTCAAGGTCCTCATGTTCAGCTATTTGCTGGGTCAACCGTGAGATTTGACTTGGGGACTAACAATAAATCTGCAGTACACGTAGGAGGATTCGGTAGGTTATCAAACTCTTCTGAAGACATTGGCTTATCTCATTTAGTTCCTTTCGCTGGTTTCGAGGTTAATGAAATGTTGTTAGGATTGAGTTATGACATAAACACCAGAGACTTCTCAAATCAATATCAAGGTATGGGTGTCTTAGAAATCTCCATTACTTATACCGGCGAAGTTGTAGAAGACAGCGCCTTTTGCCCACAATTCTAATCTTAAGTCCCAAGGTAAAATATAACTGAGATTCGGTTTGGACTACAATGCAACGAATTCAGTTATTTCAAGTCCATAACCATCTAGAGCTATTCGCTTTTTTGGATTGTTGGTTAAAAGTTTGATCTTCCTTATTCCTAAGTCTCTAAGGATTTGAGCCCCAACACCAAAGTCTCTTTGTATTTTCGATTTCAACGGATCATTTGATGGGTCGTCGTCTATTTCTTTCAATTTGTTAACAATTCCGTCCCCCTTTTCACCTTGTCTCATATAGAGAAAAACACCTGCTCCTTCCTCTTCGATTTTCTTTAACGAATCTTCCACAATTTTTCCTCCTTGGCCAAATAAGTATGCTACTATATCAGATGTTTCACTACTAGAATGTGCACGGACTAGGACTTCTTTTTGCTGACTGATATTGCCTTTGATCAATACGAGATGTGTGTCATTTGTAGTTAGCTGTTTGTAAGCAACTGCACGAATATGTCCATATTTAGTGTCCAAATTTGTTTCAAATTCCTTACGAACAATTCTTTCTGTCGCCATTCGATATGCTACTAAATCTTTTATAGATATGAGCTTCAGATTGTGCTTTTTTGAAATCTCTATTAATTGAGGTAAGCGGGCCATAGTTCCGTCTTCATTTAGAATCTCAACTAAGACTCCAGCTGGAAAAAAGCCAGCCATATGCGCGAGATCAACGGCTGCTTCTGTGTGCCCTGTTCTTCTCAATACACCACCATCTTTTGCCCGTAAAGGGAAAATGTGTCCTGGTTTAGCATAATCTGTTGCTACAGTGTTTGGTTCAGTAAGTGCTTTGATGCCAGTAGATCTATCGTAGGCAGAAATTCCTGTTGAGCAGTCCTTTTTAAGATAGTCAATTGACACTGTAAATGCTGTTTCGTGCAAAGCAGTATTCTGACTTACCATCGGTGCAAGATCAAGTTTGTCTGCAAGACTATCCATAATAGGAGTACATATTAACCCACGACCGTGAGAAGCCATGAAATTAATAATTTCAGGAGTGACCATTTCCGCGGCACATATGAAATCACCTTCATTTTCGCGATCTTCATCGTCAACAACAATTATAATTTCACCTTTTTTGATCGCCTCGATCGCTTCTGGAATTGAGTGAAGCGTAATTTTTGTTTCTTGTTCTTGTAATGTATTCATCTTAAATTTCTTACTAAATGATAGAAAGCAAGGCTTTCTTTAATTTTTCAACCTGCAAATCCCAGTGGAAATTTTCTTCCACAAAGATACGTGCATTTTTACCAATACTATCTGCCAAATTTGGGTTCTCTAGTAGTGTTTCGATTTGATTTTGAAACTCATTTGGTGTATCAGCAACAATTATCGTCTTATTATGCTCCGCACCAATACCTTTGGCTACTTGTGTTGTAGATATGCAAACTTTGGACAAAGCCATAGCTTCCAATACTTTATTTTGTTGACCTGCCCCAGAAAATATCGGAGCAACCATGATAGCTCCTGACAGGTAAGCAGTCCTAATATCAGGAACCCATCCAGATACTACAATGTTTTCATTTTCAAGTCTTTTTACTCTTTTGTGCGGTCTGCTTCCGGCTATAAGCACACTCCAATTTCTTTTTGCTACAGTGTTAACCAAATATTCTGCCGCTTCTACGTTGGGCAGATAACCCATGTTACCTACAAATACTATGTCATATTTTCTCTGAACATCTTCCAAGTTATTCTGATTGAAATAATCAAGATCAACGCCATTTTGTATAACATGGAGGTTACTTACTCCAAGCTTTTGGAGATATGCTTTGTCTTGGTCAGAAATGATAGATTTTCCTTCAAAATTCTCGGATTTTTCAATTTCTGCCTTTGAAAGAAGCTTATGTTCTCTTTTGTAGATCCACCTAATTAAGCCTTTGTGATAATTTGACTCTCTCTCCATATTCAGAGACATCGCGTCCATAAAGTCAATGAAGCAGGGAACCTTGGAGTTCTTGGTGTAGGAAGCCATCCTAATAAGCTGGACATACATGAAGTCAGGCGATTCAATTTCGACTATTTGATCGATCTTCTTCTGCAGTGAGGAGTGATAATAGTATGAAACTTGAATGGCTTGATTGAGTAAAAACGACTTGATGATAGCTTTAGGATTTCTCAGCGAACCCTGATAGAGAATATGCATTGAATGAACATATTTCTCCAAAGCTTTCTCGCTTGAGTCTATTACTGACTCGTCAGAAAGAGCGACCAAACTGATCTTAAAGGCTTTTGATAATCTCTTGATCTGGTGAAACAAACGAAGTTTATCTCCCTTGTCCAATGGAAACGGAAAGCGAGGGCTTAGAATTAATAGCTTTGGTTTGTGTTCTTTAGGCAATTGCATCAGGCTGCAAAGCTAGAATAATCTCTGTTTATGATTGACTTTCGCCAAAAAGAAATAATTTCAAAATACCACTTTAATATTTAGTGCTGAACTTATAGAGTTAATGCAAGTAAAAGCATTAAGAGTCCACAACCTTAGGTATAGGCATTAATCGATATCGAAAGGTGATTGGAATTTATCAGAATTAGAAGGAAAGAGCACTAGTTTAATTAGTTTTCACACTGGGCTTTTCAATATTCTTGTTTCTGTATTTAATCAGTAGTTTTTGATAGAGATCTTTTAACTCGCTCGCGTTATTTTGATTATCGTAGTGTTGCTTTACAAATGATTTCGCATTTTCAGAAATAGATTCAAGTTTGGATGGGTAGTTATGGCAAAATTCGATGCACTGCATGAATTCCTCAGGCGTGTCAGCTATCATAACTTCTTGCATATGCCTAGCATTAATTCCTTCCAGTCCCATTGAGGTAGTAATTATAACTCTGCCAAGAGCCAGCCCTTCGAGGATTTTGACACGCATTCCACTTCCACTAAAAAGTGGGACAAGCATTATTGGATGATCTGAAATGAAACCTATTGCAGAAGCAACTTCACCATGAATCTGAAGTCCTCCAGCTTCCAATTGCTTGATTTTTGCAGGCGTATTACGACCTGCAACATGCATTTTTACTTTGGGATACGTTGCATTTACCCTAGGCCAAACATGCTCAAGAAACCAATCCAATCCTTCAAGATTTGGCATCCAATCAAGAGAGCCTATAAAACACATTGATAATGGGTGCTTAAGATCCAGTTTGTTACGATTGTAATCACTTACATTTATACCTATCGGTGATGATGCAGCACCCTTTCTATAGCCAAGTTTCTTAAACTTTTTTAAGTCTTTGTCTGTAACCGTGATTAAATAGTCATAGTCATTTAGTTTGCCTATTTCAAAGTTTTTCAACTTCTTGGCTAGGTGTCCTAGGTACCATTTTTTAGGGAGATGTTTGGTGTTCTGTGTGATCCGTTCCCAAATTTCATGTTCCACATTATGTGCTCTCATACTAATCAGAGCGTCACTGTGTTGACGGATTATTTCAATATATGGAGCCAAATAAAGTGTTTCTAGTTGAATAACATCAAAGGTTTTACATTCTAACAACCGTATTAGTTCTTCTTCAAATTCTTTTGAAACGAACCTAGAAACATGGTAGGATTCTTTGGAGAAAAGATTCTTAAAGGCATCGACTAGCTTGATGGCGTTATCAAGCTTTGTTACTAAAATCTCATTATAATGATTGAAGTCCTTTGGTAAGGTCTTAAGTTCTGTGTAATGCTTAGTAGTATTCATGCATAGAAGCGTCATTTCACATCCAAGATCGTGCAGAGCTTTAGAAAGGTAAGTCACTGCAATTGACTCTCCATCTTTCAAAGGGTAAGGAAATTTTTTACATAGCTGAAGAATCCTCATAGGAGTCAAATCTGTTTTTAAGGACTGCAAAAATATATCAATTTGTACTATAAACGAAAATAATGCTCGAGCCGCAGCGATACTACCTAGATCTTTAAACTCGAGCTATATTCTAAGCTAAATTCTTTTTTTTACCTTTGGCAAGACAATGGACTAACTTGATTTGGAAAATAAATATTTTCAAATATGTTAATTATTTCTAAAATTTATTTTCGACTTAACTTGTTTTTGTTCGTCAATCATTGATCATTTAAATTGTAGGTGGCTTTCCTAAATTTTATATTTTGAAGAATACTCTTTTAAATGCAGTTGATATTCATAAATCTTTTGGAACACTTAAGGTACTAAAAGGAATTGATATTACCGTTTATGAATCGGAAATAGTAGCAATCATGGGCAAATCAGGTTCTGGTAAATCGACTCTTCTTCAAATTCTAGGAACTTTGGATAATTCAGATAAAGGAACTGTTGAGATTGATAAAGTAGAAATCACGACGCTCAAAAGTCAAGAAATTGCGAGATTCCGAAATGACAAAATTGGTTTCATTTTTCAGTTCCACCATTTATTAAATGAGTTTACCGCATTGGAGAATGTATTGATCCCTGCTTACATTGGTCAAACCAATTCAAAGCTGACCAATGACAAAGCAAAGGAACTGCTTGACTACCTAGGACTGAGTGAACGATTGGACCATAAACCTGGACAGTTGTCAGGGGGGGAACAACAGAGGGTTGCAGTTGCAAGAGCATTAATTAACGATCCTCTTCTTGTTTTTGCGGATGAACCTTCAGGAAACCTTGACCAAGAAAGCTCGGACGAATTGCATAATCTGTTCATAAAATTAAAGCATGATCTAAATCAAAGCTTTGTAATAGTTACTCACAATCAAGAGCTTGGTTCATTGAGCGACAGAACGCTTTACATGCAGGATGGTAACTTTATTTAGAGCTTATTACAAACTTCATTTGAAATAAATGAATAAGACACCTACAAATGGAAAACAAAAGCCAAAGGGCGACGAAGCACTTAATCCATTTAAATGGAGCTTCGTGAAAGGCTTTATTCTTGACATTATTGATTTAAGGAAGGGAGTAGATAAGCTCGCAACAATAGCTGAGATAAAGTCTCGAAAGTCAATGTCTGGAGCAAATGCGTGGATGCTGATGTGCTCAATTATCATAGCATCTATTGGACTTGACAGGGATTCTGATGCCGTAATAATAGGTGCCATGCTTATTTCTCCACTTATGTCTCCTATTCTGGGAATCGGGTTGGGAATTGGCGTGAATGATAAAGAGGTTGTTAAGCAATCTTTTGTGCATTTCTTTGCAGCAATTGTTATTGCACTCCTTACGAGTTATATATACTTTTCCTTTACACCTTTTGGTCAAGTTACACCGTCGATTGCATCTAGAACAGAGCCACTAACACTAGATGTACTTGTGGCAATCTTTGGTGGGCTAGCGGGGATTATTTCAATTGCTAGGAAAGATTTATCTACTACACTACCAGGAGTAGCGATTGCTACCGCATTGATGCCACCACTTTGCGTTACTGGTTTTGGATTGGCAACTCATAACTGGAGCTATGCATTAAATTCCTTTTATCTTTTTCTCCTGAATACGAGTTTTATCACACTCTCAACGTATATAATTGTTCGTTTTTTGAAATTTCCTTACAGAAGGTATTTGAACCCCGTTGAACGTTTTAGAAATCGTGTAGTTGTTGTATTGTTCTCATTGCTTATGGTCATACCTTCATTTTTTATCCTAAGAAATGTGCTTGACAGTGTAAAAGTCCAACAGCAAATCGAGGTTTTTATAGATCAAGCATTCGGCCTGGAAAATCCGTATTTAGATGGCTTCAAAGTTGATATCGTATCTGATAGCACCTCTACCCTGCTACTTAAAGTCTACGGTGACTCAATAAATCAGTCGAAGATTCCAGTTTACCTAGAAAAGATGAAAAAAGTGGGACTTGAGAATTGGGATATTACTATTCTGGAGTCAAGTGAAGTAAATCTCGACGATTTGTCTAGTTTAAGGTCCAAGATTGATAATATCGAGTTATTGAATAAAAGGGAGCGAGAACGGCAGGTTGAGCTTATGGCTTTGAATGCCTCAACAATAGACAGCAGTGAAATAAGCCAAATCTGCCAAGACTTCAAAATTCTCTATCCCGAAGTAAATTCAATTTCATATGCAGAAAGCATGCTGATGCAAACTGGGCCAGTCGCAATCGAACTTCCTACTCTTTTAATCGAATTGGATCAAAAGAAAAAGTTGGACGAAGAGCGCCGCGAGGCGATTCCCAAGTACTTTAAACAAAAGTTCAAGGTAGACACGATCAGAGTGGTTTTCAACTAATTAGATTGACCTAACTCCATTGTTTTACTGGTACAACTGGTTTAGGATAATTGATTCCCAACTCGAAGTTATATTTCTTGGATGTACCAGCTGAAATCGTAAATGGTGCATGTGCGTCATGTTCGTCAAGTGAATCCAATTCTGGCAGCCAGTGTTTGACGTATTCAGCACTAGGATCATAGCGTTTTGCCTGAGATATTATATTGAAATATCTGTAGGACCTAGGATCGGACCCAACTCCAGCTAAATAGTTCCAGTTACCGTAATTGCTACAAGGATCGTAATCAATAAGTAGACTTTCAAAATATTCAGCACCTAATAGCCAATTCAGTCGTAAGTCGTTAATCAGAAAACTGGCTACATTTTGCCTTCCTCTATTTGACATGAAACCAGTTCGTTTGATTTCTTTCATATTGGCATCGATGAAAGGTATCCCTGTTTTACCTTCTGTCCATGCTTCAAAAAGTTTTTCATCCTTTTTCCAGTTAAGATCTGTTCGCTTTTGAGGTCCATCAATCTTGAAAATAGCATTTTGGTGCTTTTTGCCCATCAACCGAAAAAAGTCTCGCCAGAGCAATTCAAAAACTAGCCAGTAAGTTGAGTCATTTGCAACTCGTTCTTCTTCATATTTTTTGATCTCTGAGTAAATTATTTTGGGAGAAATGCATCCTTGAGCCAGATATGGAGACAATTTCGAACTAAAATCTTTTCCTAAAAGACCATTCCTAGTTTTTTTATACTCAGCTATGTTATCACTTTCCCACAAAAAGTAGCGGAGTCTTGCAAGTCCTTCAGTTTCACCTCCAGGATACAATTTTTCCCCTCCTTCAGGATATGTTACATTGAAGTCATCAATCGTTGGGATGTCTCCGCTCTCGAGACCTTGAGGAATACCGTAAAAAGGTAGTCCCTCTGATGAAAGTGGTTCCCTAACTTGAATAAATTTCTCAACCTCTTTTCTAAATGTGGTGAAAGTATCAGGAGTGTGATTGATCGGAAATGGCAGATCTGCTGTATAATACAGCATTTTTCCTCTTGTATATCTTAACTCTTTACCTGTTTGCCATAAATTATGCTCCAAAGCATTTTGAACATCTAGTTCTTCTTGTGTCCGTTCTCGATTACAATAGATCCAAGAGGCATTTAACTGATTAGCAAGGTCCCAAAGAATTTGTTCAGGTTTTCCTACTCTAACTAGTAAATCTGTACCTTTTTTGCGAAAGCTCTTCCGAAGATTTTCTACACTTTCTATTATGAATTGTGCCCTATGCACACCTGTTTTCTCAAAACCGAATTTTGTTTTGCCACTGAAAATACGCTCATCAAATATATATATAGGAATAACCCTGTCAGCAGCATGACAAGCCTCCCAAATTGCCTCATTATCATGCAGTCTGAGATCCGCTCTAAACCATATAATTGCTATATCCTTTCTCATAATTATTAAATTAGATCGACTACCGATCAATTGTGAAACAAGACTTCAAATATGTACTTTTTCACCTATTTCTTGAACAATATAGTCTAAACATAAGGATGTTATTATATGTTTGTATTATATCTACCTTTGTTCATAAAATTCAATGAAATGTCGCTTAAGATCAATAGCCTTTTTGTTTTAATACTTTTGTCAAGTTTTGCTTTGCTTGTTGCATGTAAACAAGATAAGCCACTCCCAGTATTAGGCAATAAGAAAAAGGTTGACGGAGTAGAAGTTGACCACACTATACCGGATTTTAGCTTTACAAATCAATTAGGAAATACCGTGACTAATTCTGATTTCGAAGATAAGATCTACGTAGCTGATTTTTTTTTTACTACCTGCCCTACTATATGCCCTACAGTCATGAGTCAGATGCTTCGTATTTATGACAAGTATGAGGACAATCCCCAAGTAAGATTATTATCTCATACTCTAGATCCTAAAATTGATAGTATTGGTGTTTTGAAGAATTATGGTGAGAATCTTGAGATTGAGGCACCGAAGTGGCATTTGGTGACTGGTCCAAAGGATGATATTCACAACATTGTTGATGACTATATGAATATCGTCATTGAAGATCCTCAAGCACCAGGAGGGATAAACCATACTGGTAAAATCATCTTAGTGGACAAGGATCGAAAAATCAGATCCTTTGCAGATGGAACTGATCCAGAGGAGGTAAGTCAGCTTCTATTAGACATAGATAAACTGTTGAATGAATATTCGAAATAAAATGCTTCGAATTATTCGTACAAAAAGTTCTTGGGTCGGAGCCCAAAAAAGAATAAAGAACCCTCTGATATTACTACTATTCTTGATAGCTACTCTATTTGTTGCATATAGCTGCAGACCTCAATTTCATCAGGGTGAGGCAATTTATCTGAAACAGTGTTCTAATTGTCATGGTGTTGATGGTGAAGGACTGAGAAGCCTTTACCCACCTTTAAAAGACGCTGATTATCTTTTTGAAAACAGTCAGTATCTACCCTGTATTATAAGATACGGTATTAAGGATACGATCGTAGTCGAAGGTAAAGTATACGCTATGCCAATGACGGGTTTCCCCAAAATTTCTGAAGTTGATATGACAAACTTGGTTAATTATATATTAGCCGAATTCACTTCAAAAAATGTCGTTCTAGGACTGTCCGAGGTAAAAAATCAATTAGAACAATGTAATTGATGCGTTTATTCCCGTTTATTTTCTACTTTTCGTTATTATTGTACTGTTAAGCATCAATTATAGCCGTGCTTGTATCAACACAATATCCGGACGATTCTTCAAGAAGGATTTAACGGAAAAATCTAACTAGAATCTATCAAGTATTTATGAAATATTTATATAGTTTACTTTTTGTTTTTATCTCAATAGTATTATATGCGCAACCAACCAATGACGACTGTAGTGGCGTGATTGATTTGGGAGTTGCGCCTGTTTGTCCAACAACTATTTACGATAATGTAAATTCCACTCCTACTGATGTAGGAAACGACAACGAACCAGGATGCTTTATTTCCAATCCTCCATCCAACGATGTCTGGTTTCAATTTGTTACTGATGCTGTAATAACAGACTACACCGTTACAATTTCGTCGACGGAGGATGGCGACAACGACCCACTTGACAATATACAGTATGCAATTTATAGAGGATTCTGTTCAGAGGATAACTTGTTTCTAAATAATTGTGTGACTGGGGCTGTTGGAGATCAAGTAGTAGAACTAGACCTTGTTAACTTAACTCCAAGTGAACTCTACTACATCAGAGTTGATAATTACGGAGATAATAACGCTGAGGGTGATTTCCTAGTCTGCGTTGAAGAGAAGTCTCCAGATGTAAATATTGACGAAGGTTTTTCAAATGATTGTACAGGTACTCTTTACGATTCTGGAGGACCAGACGGAAATTATGGTGATAATGAAGATTTTACATTTGTTATTTGTCCTCAAGAGTTTCACCAGTGTGTTACTTTCAATATGGAATACTACAATATCGAAGGTGGCTTCGGAGGTGATAACATTCAGTTTTTCAATGGACCAGATATTAATTCGCCGCAGATTTCTGAAATCAACGGAGGAGGTTTTGACGACGGAGGTGGAGCTGTTTGCTATCAAGTTCGCGCGGATTCTTGCTTGACCATACGTTTTACTTCAGGACCAAATGTGAACTTCGAAGGATTTAAAGCTGACTGGGAATGTTCAATTAATCCATGTCCGCAAGATGTGCCGCTTGCGGTAAATGAAGGGGCTACCATAGAAGAAATCGAAGCAGCGATCTCAACTCCACTAGCACAAGTCACAGTTGATACAATTATTTGTCCCGAGATTGCTTTTGGTACATTTGATGGAGGAGATGATACTGATCTTGGTATGAGCAAAGGACTTCTTCTTACTTCAGGACGAGCAACCAATGTAATAGGTCCCAATAACCAAGGAGGGATAGGTGAATTACTCTTCGCACCTGGAGATGAAGACCTTGACATACTTTCCGATTTATATGATAATGGTCAACTATCAAATGACGCTTGCGTAATTGAGGTAGATGTCACTGTGTATGCAGAGGAACTTAATTTTGAGTATATCTTCGGTTCAGAAGAGTATCCAGAATTCGTTAATAGTTTTAATGATATTTTTGCATTGTTGATCGAAGGCCCAGGTATTCCAGGTATTCCAGAATTAAATGGAAAAGACAACATGGCGGTCATTCCAGGTACTGATCAACCCATTTCAATCAATACAGTTAACAATTTTTCCAATTGGGAGTACTACAGAAATAATGATGAAGGACAGAGTTTGCAATATGACGGTTTAACTTCAGGGTTCTTGGGTAACAAGAAATCTCTGACAGCTTCTGCAATAGTCCAGCCATGTTCAACTTATCACTTGAAATTTGCCGTTGCAGATAGAGGTGACAGCGCATTTGATAGTGGTGTATTTATTTCAGAAATTAGATCTGGTACGCCACAAATTGGAACCAAGTTTACCTCAGGTTTAGACTATTTTGTAGAGAAATGTCTAGGAGAGTCAACGGATACAATTATCATCTTTTTGGATACACCAGTTGACGAGACAACAGAATATACAGTAGTTGTATCTGGAACTGCGACTCAACCTGACGATTTTATTTTGGGTATTCCAGATACTATTATTTTTGGTGCGGGACAAGTTGAGGCTCAGTTCCCTATCGAAGTTTTCGACGATGCTATCGTTGAAGGAGACGAAACGGTAATTATTAAATTATTCCGAGATTTTGGTTGTGGAGACGTTGAAGTCGCGTCTACTGAAGTCTTTATACGAGAGAATATCAAGGTGGAAATTGATGTACCACAGGATACGATTATTGTCTGTGAAGGTAATTTTGTAAGTCTTGAAGCTTCCGGGGCAACTTCTTACACATGGTCTCCATTTAATGTGTTCGATAATCCGTTTATTTCCAATCCGACAGTAGAAGCAGGGTACACTGGTTGGGTCTACGTGGAAGGAAAAATTGATCCATTTACTGATCCAGCATGTATAGGCTTGGACTCAGTTTATATTAACAATGTCGATCCAATGGTCGAAATAGTGACCGATGATAGTTTGCAGATTTGTGTTTTTGATACAATAACCCTGACTGCTATCAATAATATTGATGATAGTAATATCTCGTGGAGTGACCCTTTCGGATTTTTGAACGGACAGACCGGGCCTACCGTTAACTATGTTCCAAATTTTGGTTTCGTAGGCTTTGAACAGTTAATTACAGTGACTGTTGAATTGAATGGTTGTATCGCACAAGATGAAGTGACCGTTTTTGTTGATCCATTTACAGTTATTCAGCCATTGGTAACTGACACGGTGATTTGCCAAGACACTGAATTACAATTGAATCAACCAGGCTTTTCCTTCAATGGGACATACATTTGAATGGGATCCCGGAGATTTTCTGAAGTGATCCACTTGGATCCTTTCACAACATCGGTTCCAGAAGACGATATAAGCTACGAGCTAATATGCTACTAGTCCGAGTGGGTTTTGTGCCGACACTTTCCAGTATAATATAGAAATAATACCAAACGAGATTTCTATTCAACAAGGTGACTCGCTTAGACTTTGTCTTGGAGATACTCTTGACTTGAATGCAATATTTCAGCCATTTGATGCTGCGTTGACTTGGGAGCCTTCCGAATTTGTAGAAGTGACAGGAGATGGTTCTGCACGGGTATTTCCAAATGTCACAACTGATTTTATCGTGAATTCAGACAATGGAATTTGTGCTTCATTTACAGAGTTCAGAGTATATGTTGACTCGTTACCTGATATGCCTATTGAAGCTATCCCTGTAAGAGATCCATATTGTAAAGGTGAAACTATAACGTTTACATCTCCGGGATATAAGAACTTTCAATATCCTTTGATTGAGCACTTATGGGATCCTGCATTAGGATTAGCACCCAATTCTTCTACCTCTGATTACAATATAGTCCTTGGAGCAGAAGAAACACTTACATACATTCGTACAACTACTAATGGTGCATGTTCTGTTGAGGATAGTATTTCAATAAACGTAATAGATCCAAGTATTGAAATCTTGTTGAATGACACTTTGATTTGCGAAGGAGAAGACATTCAATATGATGTAATGGCAAATGGTGAATTGGATGAAATAGAATGGTCATCAGACTCAGGGGAATTCTCTTGTGACGATTGTCCAGATCCACTACTATCCAATATAACTGATAACACAGTTGTTACAATCAACGGAGATGTTGATGGTTGTCCAACATCAGCATCAATGAATGTCGAAGTACTTAGCTATGCCGGTAATATTACTACGATGCCAGATACTGCCTGTAATTTCTATGGTAATGAGATAATACTTACTGCTAATGTATTCCCTAATATTCCAGAAGGTAGTACACTGACATGGTTCTCTCCTGAAGGAGAGATTGAAGGGGTCACTAATGATAATCCGATCACTATTACCTTACCTGGATCAGAAGATGCAAATGCTGGTGAGACATTCTTGAATTATTACTGGACAATAGTAGATATGATGGGTTGTACAGGTTCAGGAGGACTTGATGTCTGTGTGCGAAATAGATTCCAGTTGCCGAACGCATTTTCTCCAGGAAACAATGATGGAAATAACGATGTGTTTAGAGTTGTAGATTTTGGAAAGGGATTGACTCCGCTAGAAGTTAAAGATTTTAGTGTTTTCAATCGTTGGGGCCAACGCGTATATTTATGTGAGGACTTTCAATGTGCAACAGAAACAGGATGGAATGGAAGATTCAATAATGTAGCACAGCCAGGAGGAACATATTTCTACCGAATTGTTATGCAATATGCGGATGGAACTGAAATTGAATGGAAAGGTGATTTACTATTACTTCGATAGATTGAAAAAAATAGAATATTAATAGTGGAGCTAATTCTCAGAGTTAGCTCCTTTTTTTATGTTTTTGTACATATAATGATAAATCTTAATACTTTTAGGCTACGAAAGTCCATTTATGAGAGCGTTTCACAAGGATAAGAGAAGATATTTTAATATACAGTATAAAACTGCTAAAGAACATATCATTCCATTTTTATCAGATCAACTAGATCTTGATAAAAAACTTGATGTACTCGAGATAGGTTGCGCTGAATCTGGCGTTTTGAAAGCATTTACCGAGCTAGAAAATAGATGCGTAGGCATTGAATTGCTTTCTTCAAGAATAAAGTTGGCGTCTGATTTTATGAGTGCAGAACTTGAATCAGGCTTGATCCGCTTCATTAATAAGAATATCTATGATATAGATATAGAGAAAGATATTGGAAATCGTTTTGATCTGATAATTCTAAAGGACGTAATAGAACATATTCCTGATCAAGCAAGGTTCATGGACCAAATTGGTAACTTTTTGAAAAAGAATGGAGTGATATTTTTCGGATTCCCACCATGGCAAATGCCTTTTGGTGGGCATCAGCAAATTTGTGAATCAAAGTTTCTATCCTATCTTCCTTATTATCATCTTTTGCCAATGAGGCTTTATAAAGGATTGTTAAAAGCAGGAGGTGAATCAAATCAAAAGATTCTGGAACTTGAAGAGATTAAAGAGACAGGAATTTCATTGGAGCGTTTTGAGTATACTTGTAAAAAATCAGCTTTTCAGATTAGAAAACGTAAGCTATTTTTTATCAACCCCATCTACCAGTATAAATTTAATTTAAGACCTAGAAAGCAACTCGGCTTGATAGCCTCAATACCCTATTTACGGAATTTTCTAACTACATGTGGATATTACGTCATATCTAAGTAAATTTTACAGGAGGTAGAATCATTCTTTGGCAATTAGATAGATGTAGATCAGTTGTTTACATCGGAAGCGTCTCCACATAATACATTCGGAAAGCTATTCAGCACCTACAATAGAGTTTTCATATAGTTATGAGTCACCTTGATCTCTAAATTATCGATTTAGAAGTGAAAGGGAGATTTGAAAACTTTGGATAAATTTTACTTTTTTCAGCTATAAAAACAACCTAAACAGGATCTTTAGCATATATCAGAGAATCTGCCTGAAATAAAGAAATTAGTAAAGATCGATTAGAATAATTAGAAAGCAAAGATTTTAAGAGCTGTCCATTGAGTTGGACAGTTCTTTTTATGTTCAACTATTGATTATCATTAAATGAGTGATGTCGCATTAGTGGTCCGTCAGGCCAATCATTATGGGAGGTTGCCATTCCGAAGCTGATTTTTTCATCTAAGTTTTTGGGCTTGACCCAATTGAATTCCTTTGTTAATCTACTATTAGCATTTACTTTGAAAGGTTCATAAGAGAAACCCTGTCTTTCAGCATCATTCATTAGATCAGAAAAGTAGTAGATTGCTAAATGATATGTTTGCGGATATTGAAGCGATACTTTGTAAGGATTTTCAATTTCCACCATCGCTTTAATACTGTCGCCCTCATATGTAACATCAATTATATGGACATTGATTTTGTCACTTGGAGCGTATTTCTTTACGACTCCGTAGTCTGAAGTTCCATATTTTATAGCTGGCTCGGATTCAAAATGCATCCCAACAAAATAAACATCCTCATTGTAAATGATAGAGTCCCGAAACCAAATATTAAATTGATTTTTACGCGAGTACGCTGTATTGTAGGAATGGGCATACTCCTCTGTATACCAGCTATATATACTTGCTCGCTTATATGAATTGTAGAATACTACTGGTAAGCCTTTTGAATCAGCTTTAATTTGTTTTGCGTACTCTTTTTGACCAAACATTCCCAAGTTTGTGGGCAGCAGATTGAACGTGAGACAAAGATGTATGAAAATAACAAGAGTTAGATTTGCTGCTAGGTACACAAAATTGAAATTTGTTTTCAATGTTTCGGCACCCGTAAATGATTTGATAATGAAGTAGATAAATGGAATGTAGGCTAGTAAAATCCATTGAGCTTGAACATCCGCTCGAAATGATTGAAGGAAAAAGAATCCTACAATACCCCAAAATATAAACAACATCATTTTATCCCAACTGTCTGTCGGTTTAGAAATCAACTTCCTTCCGAACTTCCATAAGTAATAGAGGGTTGAATACTAGAACCAAGCATGCCTAGATATAGGAATGGAGAGTACCATTCAACTCGTGTGTGTCGCTCAAAGAGGTGAAAATAGATAGAAGCCCAGTCATGCGCATATTGCCAGGCTAGATGAGGAACAAAGGCAAGTAGGGCAACAATTACTGCGAGATAGAATCTCGGTCGACGAAGGAGCTTGATATCCGAGAGAATCGAAAACCCAATGATCAAAATACCGTGGTATTTGCTATACATGAGCAAAGCCATAGATAACCCCCACCAAATCCACATCCAGAGCTTACCATCTTTCTTAAGCATGACAAATGCGTTGCAAAATAAGATGGCAGTAAAAAACAACACAACATCTGGAGTAGCTATGAAGCTATACACATGAAGCATTGGAAGAAACAGCACCAAGGCGAAAACTGGGAAGCGGAATGAAGTGGAATTAGGACTGATCTTTTTGAAAGTATTCCAGCCTATTACCAAACTCAGGATATGAAACAGAATAGCTACGAATCGAACTGAAAGGTTTCCCCAAGGTAAGATTCGCTCGCTCAGTGCAGTTGCTAAGGCAATGCCTGGAGGATGATCAAAATAGCCCCAATCGAGAGCCTGACCATACAACCGATAGTAGGCTTCATCTATGTGCAGTGGTGACAATACTGCTTGTAGAATAAGAATTACAAACCAAGCAATAAGGGAAAGAACCCCAAGGTTCTGTTTTAAGAAAGACTCATTTTGAATATGAATTGCCATATAATACTTAGGCCTCTTAAGTGATTACAACCTTATAAACTTAAATATCTCTTTGTCTTCCTGAGCGAACTCAAATTGAAGATAGTACATACCAGGAACAAGAGGTAGGATATCTACTGTCTCAAGTCCATACAAAGTATTCTTTGTAGCGACGTGCTCAACGACCATTTTCCCAGAATCATCAAAAACTCTGATCTTATATTCACCAGTCAATTGATTGTTGAGATACAAGTTAATGTAATCTTTTGCTGGATTAGGGTATATAAATGAGCTTCGATCTTCTCTATATAAATGTGTGATTTCGTAGCTGAAGCTATTGTTTTCCTCGTTCAGTTCCGTGATTTTATTTGCTGGGTCAATTTCCACAAGAATGGTTTGGAGTGAAAAAAAATCTTCTGTGAACGGAAGTTTAAAGCTTAGTGTAGCAGAACTATTCACTGGATCAAAGGCTAAAGCTCCTTCTTCAAGAATGACAGTAGCAGTAGACCCTGCGTTTGTTAGTTTAATAACGTATTCCAGGTTTTCAGCTGAGTTCAGATCCAAAGTTGATATATCTAGATCAAAGTCAAGATCTGCGAAATTTGATACGGTCACTTCGCTAGATTGGCTGCTCGTTATCTCAAAATCTGGTAAATCGCAAGTGTTCAGATGATAGTCATTGTCAGTTGCAGCAATCAAACTAAGATGCGCGTATTGATCTGGACTAAAATTAATTCGACAAGATTTAGGTGCATAGCTCATGAAGTTCGAAGGATCTGATACGTAGGTGACTCCATTTGGATCTACTTCACCTCCGACGTAGACGCAGTTTGTGACAGTTGAACCTGAAAGTCTCGGATCAGCCGGTGTGTCGCAGAATCTATCACCGGCAGATGTGCAATTAACTCTTTCAACATATTCAATCCCATTGGAAGTAGAGTGGGTATGCAATAAACCGAAGTAATGTCCCATTTCGTGGATGAGTGTTGATCCGTTGGTCACGCAGTTATTATCCATTAGTATACGTCGATGAGAAGGTGTAGTGCTAGGGAATGTTGCATTTCCGCATATACCATCACCTGAACCATTGATAACTTGTGGTATGAAGTAGATATTAATCGATCCGTCAACGTTGTTATTACTCATTAAACCACTTACTTCACTGGGAATAGTTTCAATATAAAGGTCATTATCAATGTAGTGCACATCTTCGCAAAGTTCAAAAACAATATCGGCGTTGGCATATGTTTCATTCATTTCATTTAATGCTCCAAGTACTAGTGACTTCTTTATTCCCCCACTCCCAAAAGTACTTCTAATTATATGCAGTGAAACCATAAAATTGCGAGGAACTTTCTTCGTAGGGGAAAGCAAACTTTCTTTGGCTAGATTCAAATCTTTTTGTTCAAAAAACCTCACTTTATTTGGTTCTGCAGTACCACATGGCAAAAGATCTTGCCCGAAAGAGACGAAGCCAAGGATTGCAAACAGGAGCGTTAAAAAGAATGGTTTGAAAGATAAAAGACTATTCCAAAACATAAGTACCAATATTTCTTTGTTGCAAAATTCTTGTTTCACTCAATGAATATTCTGTGGTGAAAACAGGAGCATGCTGATTGATAAAGTTAAACCGATTTCTTTCAGTATTTCGAAAAATTATAGAATTATATTGAAAAGCCTTAGTGCAGAGATCATCTTTGAAAAATGTATCTTAGCGTACAATCAATAAAATAGATATGTTAGCCCCTTTTCACTTAGCTATTCCAGTGCGAGATTTAGATGAAACAAGGTCCTTTTACCGCGATGTTTTAGGATGTGCTGAAGGACGTAGTTCGGATCTGTGGGTCGATTTTAATTTTTTTGGACATCAATTGGTCATTCACATGTCTGGCGAAGCAAATACTAATTTAGAGTCAAATGCGGTTGATGGACACGATGTTCCGATTCCGCATTTCGGGATTGTCTTGACGTGGGAAGATTGGACGAACTTATCAGAGGATTTGACGAATCAAGGGATAGAGTTTATTGTCGAACCTTACATTAGATTTATAGGTCTTCCTGGAGAGCAAGCAACGATGTTTTTCCTGGATCCAAGTGGTAACGCATTGGAGTTCAAAGCATTTCAAGATATAGATGAATTATTCGCACAATAAAAGGACAGTAAATATTTACGGCGGTGGATCAGCAGCGCTAATTCTTGCTTTTGAACTAGCAAAATCTGAAAAGTTTGATATACATATATTTGAACGAAATAAAGCTTTAGGCAGAAAGTTTTTAGTTGCTGGAAAAGGCGGTTTTAATCTCACGCACAATTTGGAGTTCAAGGAACTTTCAAAGTACTATCGGCCTACAGAATTCCTTGACTCGTATCTACAAGAATTTGATTCTGTCAAATTTCGAGCATGGCTCGAAAGTATTGGGATAAGTACTTATGTAGGGAGTAGTAATCGAGTCTTTCCCGTAAAAGGAATAAAGCCAATTGAAGTTTTACAGGCAATTATGAAAGGGCTCGAGGGCCCAAATGTGCAGATTCATCACAACTCTAGGTTTATAGGTTTTGAAGATGGTGTGCCTATTGTCAAGCAAGAAGAAAAAGCAGTGGTTTGTAATGCTGACTTCCACGTGTATGCGTTTGGAGGCTCTTCATGGACAAAGACTGGATCCGATGGTCATTGGCTTAAGATCTTCCGTGAGGAAGGGATTAAAGTGAACGATTTTGGTGCAGCCAATTGCGGTTTAGAAGTAAAATGGAATAAGGATTTTATAAAAGAGCATGAAGCCAAGCACGTCAAAAATATTGCCATGGAATATAATTCTTTTGGCAAGAAAGGTGAGTTTACGATTACTAAATATGGAATTGAAGGAAATGCGGTTTATCCTATATCTAGTGTTGTTTCTGAAGCATTAAAACTGAGAAAAGAGGTATCAATTGGAATTGACCTAAAACCACAACTTTCGTACGAAGCAATACTATCGAAGCTAGATACTTCAATAGTAAATAAAAGGTCAGTGACTTCCGCCCTCAAGTCACTGAAAATCAGTGCTGTTGCAATAGCCATGCTAAAGTTAAACTGTACTAAAACAGAATGGACTACGACAAGACTTTTGGGCACTAAAATAAAGTCATTTTCCCTTTCGATTAGCGGTCATAGGCCATTAGAAGAATGTATATCTACTACTGGAGGTATTTCTTCTAAAGCCTTAGATAGTAATTTAATGCTTGTCCAGAAACATAATCACTTCTGCATAGGCGAAATGGT
This sequence comes from uncultured Saprospiraceae bacterium, assembly GCA_943788055.1. GTDB lineage: Bacteria > Bacteroidota > Bacteroidia > Chitinophagales > Saprospiraceae > JAHDFB01. The sequence goes on along the minus strand of CALSOU010000010.1, from coordinate 12,537 downwards.
TGATTGGGATGCACCTACTGGCGGTTTTTTGCTGCAAGCATGTTTTGCTATGGGTTATTGTCTTTCAAAAAGACTGGAAGCTATATAACCTTATTTTGCGGAATTTACTTTTTCTTGCCTTTTGTCTTCTTTTGGCGCTTTATTAGCGATTTTAACTTCTTCTGAAGCTTCTTAATTTTCTTCGCTAGATTCTTTTTCTTTTCTTTTTTGTCTTTTTTCTTAGCTTTTCCTCCAGCAAGTTTTGCCTTTCTGTTTTTAGATAGCTTATTTTTTTTAGACTTTTTAGCCTCTTTTTCCTTTTGCTTGGATTTTGATTTCTTTTTGGACAGCTTTGTCATCTTCTTTTCTTTTTTTTCTGGATTATCGACTACAGAATTCTCTTCTTTCTTGATGTTTCGTTTTTTGCTCAGTTTGGTCGGCTTCAAAAAGGCCTTCTCTGTTTTCTTTTTCTTAGTCTTGTTTGACGAGTCTTTCTTTTTAGTCTGTTTATTTGATTTTGTCATATCCACTTTGTTAAGACCTTGCAATTGGTCATTTTTTTTCTATGGGTTTAGCTTTCTCTAGATTCTTAGATTTTTTAGGTGTAGCCTTGGTATTGGCATTGTCTTTATAAGCTATTGAATGATCTTCTTGGATTGTGGACACCACTTTAGAAATAATACCTGGAATATTTTCTTTCTACTTATCCATAGAGTGAATGTTTACTAGAACTCACATGTTGTCTACGAGCTTAAAGATAACACTAATTGGCCTTACAGATTCTAAAAGCTTATGAGATTACATGTCAACGCGCAATCTCAAGTTAATTCTTCTCGATGTAAGTCTATTTGGGATTCCGTATGAAACATTGTAAATGCTTTTGATCCAAGTCGTCGAAGCTACGTTCTCGATACCTAGCATGTTGAAAACCTCAAGACTAATCCATGCATTTTTTGTCCATCTCAATGGATGGTTTGGTTTGAACTTAAGCCATTCTTCTTTCCATAATTGATATGAAAATCCTACGTCAATTCTTCGGTATGGAGGATACCTGAAGCTGTTTCTGAAAGATACATTGTCTCCTTCGACACCGTAAGCTATACCTGAACCAAATGCTAGCAGGAAATGAGCTTTAAAATTTTCATTTTTTGGTAAGTAGTCCTGGAAGAAGAGGTTAAGAAATACAGCCTGATCAGTTGGACGTGGAACAAATTGAGTCACCGCAGCTGAAGTATCTCCGAAAGTCAGATGTTCCACCCCGTCTAGTCGCTCTCTTGCGCGAAGTAGTGAAATATTTACCCAAGATTCAGAACCCGGAACAAATTCACCGTTGATTCGTGTATCCCAACCTATGACATAGCCCCTCGAGTCATTTTCTCCACTATATCTGATACGTACATTGTCAATGTCAAAGGAAACCATGTCCCAAAGCTGTTTATAGTAAAATTCCGATATCATTTTAAAAGGTTTCTTGCTTACCTTTTTCCACATGAAGTCATAGGTTAGACCTGCAACCACATGCGCAGATTTCTGAGCTCTGATATTCTCATTGATTGAACCATCTAGTCTTCGTAATTCTCGATAAAATGCCGGTTGAAAATAGTAGCCACTAGCTAGTTTGAAGGACATGTTTCTTTTCCAATTTAGCGGTTTGTATAGCGCTTGCATTCGAGGAGTGACAAAATACTCGTTGTTAAAAGTCCAGTACGAAGCCCTCAAGCCTGCATTTAATCTTAATTCATGATCAGTTCCTTGGAGGGTATAAGTGTTTTGGAGCGATCCACTGATTCTAGTGGTCGAGATATCATTGCTTGATCGAATGTACTCTTGTAAAGTGACTGCCTGTTCAGAGAATGGTATAGAATAACCTGCTGAGTCTAGTCGTTCCCACTCTTTCAGATTGTCTTGAATGATTTCTTCTTGAACTTTGGCACTCCACTGAATGAAATGGCTCCTTGATCCATTTTGACTCAATTGATACTCGTAGCCACCTTTATGTTGAAAATTAATAATGTTGCTATTCAATCGGTTTCTTGCGTAATTGTGTTGTGTTCCTACACCCAAAACGGCGATTTCTTCGCCTGCATTTTCAGCACCGAGGCTAGTTTCTATTTGACTGAGTCGATAGAAACCTAAGATGTCAAATGATTCTCTTTCTAGACTATTGTAAGCTGATGCTAGGAATTTTAGAAAGTATGGGTTCTTGCTTCTTTCAGGTAGATATGTAAGTGCCAGTCCTGCCATTGCATTTTGGAATTCATTCCTTTCTTGGCCTTCATAAACTGTGAAAAGATTGATTGTGAAATCAATAAGTCCAACTGCCTGTCTTCCGCTCTCGGGAGTGAAGTTGTATTGGCTAATATTATAGTTTGAAAGAAAATCGATTTGCCATGCATCAGAAAGGTCATAGGTTAGATATGTTTGAACATCTGCATGATTGGGTTGATACTCACCCACAACTTCCAAGGAACCCAATAAGTAGCGGTTGGTTTTGTATCTCGCACCTACAAGGTATCTGAATGGACGTCCCCACAGCTTTCTGCTTCCTTCCGTATGTGTACTAGCACCTAGTGCTGAAAGCATGAATGATGATCTGCTGATGGTTGGTCGTTTATACCTGATATCTAGCACTGAGCTTAATTTGTCACCATACTTGGCTTCAAAACCTCCGGAAGAAAATGAGAGATCTTTAATCAAATTTATATTAGCAAAAGTAAGTCCTTCTTGTTGGCCGGTACGAATTAGCTGAGGACGAAAAATCTCAAAATCATTGATATAAATAAGATTCTCATCGTAATTACCACCTCGAACACTATACTGCGAAGTTAGCTCTCCCCCACTTCCGGCATTGGCTCCTAAAGCTATACTAGGCAATGCACTTTCAAGGTTTCCTGTGACTGATGGTAGAAGTTTGATTTCTGATGTTTCTTCTCTTATCATTCCCAAATCTTTGATTCGAGAATCCTTCACAACAATATCTATCCCCAAACTTTCATCAATCAATAAGATTTCCACCTTCCTGACAATGCCTGGAGGAGTACTTCCAATTCGTTGCTTTGATTCTTGATAGCCAATTCGTCGGCATACAAGTGTACTTTTTTGGTTAGCCTCTATCTCAATTCGGAAGAAACCTTCAATGTCAGTCTCCGTGGCTTTTTGAGTTTCTTCGATGAAAACGGTAGCTAGCTCAACTCCTTTCATTGTATTTACATCCAGTACTCGACCTTGTAGAATAGCCTTTTGGGCTGTAGCCCCATCCTTCTGAGCGAAGGAAAGATTACAAAGTAAAAGAAGCAAAAAGCTTATTGCGTATTTGGATATATTCACCAGAAAATAACGGTCTATTAGGCAGTGAAAGTATGAAGATCGACAGCTTTCATTCGCTTAATCGTTTCCAGTGGATTTTCAGAACGAAATACAGCGCTCCCGGCAACAAGAATATCTGCTCCAGCTTTCAAGACAGACTGCATGTTTTGTTCTCCTACCCCTCCATCAACTTCTATCTTACAAGCTAAATTTCGTTGTCTAATCTGTTCTGCAATATATTCGATTTTGTGAAGTGCTCTGTAAATAAACTTTTGCCCACCAAAGCCTGGATTAACACTCATCACTAAGGCTAAATCTAAATCTTCTAAAACATCATCAAGAACAGAAGCTGGAGTGTGTGGATTAATCGCGACACCGGCCTTAACGCCATACGAATGTATCAATTGGATCGTTCGATGGAGATGTGTACAAGCTTCATAATGAACCGTTATAATCTCTGCACCTGCCTCTACAAAGCTTTTGATATAGCGATCTGGATCGATAATCATCAAGTGGACATCGAGAGGTTTCTCACAAACTTTTTTCATCTGTTTTACAATATCTTGTCCGAAAGAAATGGCAGGAACGAACACGCCATCCATCACATCTACGTGCAGATAGTCGGCTTCACTCATGTTAACCATACTGATATCATTAGCTAATTTAGTGAAATCAGCTGCTAAAATTGAGGGTGCAATTGCGTGAGACATTGACAATGTTTTGTTAGAAAACACAAAAGTACGAAAGGAATTGAGAAACAAAGTAGCTCCTAAGACATTTATGTTTGTGTAGTTTGCTAAATGGATCGAGGTCGAAGAACACTTATTTCGGAAATTCTGTATCTTGGCTGACTTGGATACTAAAGGGACTTACGTCCAAAATGCATTAATAATATAGGAGTACATGATTAGAATATATTTTTTAGCCTTTTGTTTGATGGCTGTGTTTAGCTTCAGTTGTTCTACAAATAGATTTGTTGAACCACTAGATAAGGGGGAACTTGAAATTGGCGCTAATGGAGGAGGTCCTTTATTGAATTTTGGAGGTTCATCGATACCCTTGCCTTTGAGCAGTGTATATGCAGGTTACGGATATAGTGATGATTTAACGTTGTATGGAGGCTTGCACATTACTTCTCTTGCATTTAAAACTCTTCAACTAGAAGCAGGTGCTCGTAAGAAATTGGTAGTAGGTCACTCAATCTATCCTTCAGTTTCTGGAGCATTGGCAGTAAATGGGATCGTAAGTTTAAGGGATGGTGCAACCCGTGTATTTCCAGAGATTGCCTTGAATCCATATTGGAGGTATGGAAGATGGAAGACATATACTGGCTTACAAGCTTGGTTTGATTTCTACAAATTTAGTACACAAAATTACGGCTATGGCGGATTTTTTGTTCCCGCCATTTCTTTTGGACAAACTGTAGATCTTGCTGATTGGGAAATTGGAATTGAATATAAAAGATTAGCTTTTAACGTTCCATCTGAAAACTCGGTGGTAGGTTATATTGTACCATCTGGTATTGGTGCTCATGGAATTTATCTGAATGCTTCTAAATGTTTCGGGTATAAAGCAAAAACAAAAATCGATGAATAAACTATTTCTTGGGATATTTCTATTAGCCTCTATTTGCTTGACTTCTTGTCTTGATTTAGCACCAAACCTGTTTAATCCGACACAGATTGACGAATATCTGTACGATGAGTATGCAGACAGCGAAGATCAGCTACCTGCAGAATATGATTTGTTAGCTGGTGAACTGACCGAGTTCACAGTTGAGTCGGAACTTGATGGTATTACAAATACAATATATGGTGCCTACTTGGGAGACATCAATACGATCTCTGAGGATACTGTGATTCTTTATTGTCACGGTAATTCTGGAACTATGGATTGGTATTTTCAACGGACAAAATTATTGTACAACACCAAAGCGAAAAGCCACTATGGAGTTTTACTTTTTGATTATCAGGGCTATGGGAGGTCAGAGGGAAATCCATCTGAAGCTGCTTTGGTAGCTGATGCACATGCAATGGTTAATTGGCTTGCAAATCAAGGTTTAACAGGTGATAGATTATATGTTTATGGCTTTTCACTAGGTTCGATACCAGCAGTTGAATTAAATGCAAATCCAAAACATTTGACGCCTGCTAGACTTTTATTGGAAGCTCCTATAGGAAGTATCGATGCGATGGCTGAAGATGGAAGCGGCTTGTCAATTCCAGCTTCATTTTTTGCCGATTTGGGTACAAATAATATAGAGCTTATCAAATCTGTTGAACAACCGCTTTATTGGATACACGGTATTGCGGACGACTTTCTAGCAATGAATACGCATGGACAGCCAATTTTCGACAATCACTCTGGTGTGTTTAAGTTTTCTGAGAAAGTTCCAAATGGAAATCATGGAGATACTCCCTTTATCCTTGGATTAGAACCTTACTTAGAGAGTCTTGAGACATTTCTTCTTCGGAAGATTTAGGAATTACTTATCTCGGGTAAAGCTGTAAATGAATCCATCTTCTACTTGTCCTGAAGGTAAAATTCCGCCATCTATTGAAAGGTTTTCGACCGTTTGTTCGTCCACGGTAGATTCAGTAATGGTGATTTGCCCAAAGTCCTCATTGTCCCTGATCAAAAACGGTGTTTCCTCAAGAAATATGATAGAATAAGTGTGATCTTGATTATCAATCAGAGGACATAGCGATATGCTAAAATTATCTGCTTCAATTGAAATTGTTGGTGATTGAAAAGTCCAGACTGACATCTGCATCAGAAAGTAGGCAATCAAGACCAGCAGTACCTCCAGTGACTTGCGTTAGTTTCCAAGTGCCAGATATTTGCTCATCAATGGTTGGTTCTTCATCAGTGCAGCTTGTCATTCCAATTAAGGTTAGTGAAAATGCTATCGAGAGGCTTAATAAATAGGTAAAATTCAATCGCATAGTTTTCATAAGCTTAGTGTAGTTTTTAGTTGGTGTCTTTTAATAATATTCTATAAACACTAGATTCTATCAATTTGCTGTCTATCGACTATGTCAATTAACAAATCTTTAGCTTGATTATTGCCAGATTGCCCTTAAAATATGCTTTATAATCGAGAATTAACTACAGTTTTGTAGTATGAGGAAGAAAATGATTTCGGATATGTTAAAAGAATCCCCCGATGATCCGTTTTTGCATTTTGCAATGGCGAAAGAACATGAAAAGGAAGAAGATTGGGCGAGTGCTGTTGATTCATACAGATGGATTCATTCTAACAAGTCTGATTATGTTGGAATGTACTATCATCTTGCTGCTGTAATGACTGAGATAGGTGCACCCGCTGATGAGATTAAGACTGTATATGAAGAAGGTATAAAAGTAGCTACCGATCAAGGAGACCAACATTCAAAAGCTGAATTGCAGAATGCCTTTATGAATTGGGAGATGGAGCTTTAGTGTTTTGAAATAAAATCACACATAGTAATACCCTTCGCAGATTTTGACAGTCGGTCCTGACAGAGCAATATCAGTAAAACGCGAGCCATTTTTTTGGAAACTAACTGATAGCCTCCCACCTCTAGTAGAGATTGGTATCGTAATGTTTCCATTGGGAAGGTGAGCTTTGAGTGCATAAGAGATGCTCGATGCAACGACTCCAGTACCACAAGAATAGGTTTCGTTTTCCACTCCCCGTTCGTAGGTTCTCACACTTAGCTCATTCTTATTCCAAGCACAAAAATTCACGTTAATACCCTCCTCCTGAAATCGTTCACTGTATCTGAGTACACTACCCTGCTTTTTGACATTTATGGAATTCACCTCATCGTTGAACTGAACAAGATGTGGACTTCCAGTATCCAGAATATAGCCAGCGCTGGTAATCTCAATGAAACTTACATTTTGCATTTGTAATTTGATCCAGCCGTTCTCTTTATTGAAAGTAGATTGATACGTCTGATTTTGGAAACTGAATGTAAGATTTGATTGCTCTTTATGCTCACTTCTTTTCAGAAATGCTGCGGTAATGCATCTTCCACCATTTCCACACATAGTTGAGGGCTTTCCATCAGAATTAAAATATAGCATTTCAAAGTTGTGTAGCTCATTCGATGGTTTCTCAATGATCATTAGTCCATCTGCACCTATTCCAAATCTTCTGTGGCAAATAGCAGCTATTAGATCGTAGTTGTTAGGATCGAGATACTGTTTTTCCGTATGATCGATAATAACAAAATCATTTCCAGTACCATGGTATTTTACAAATGGAATTTTATCAGTATTCATATTTATGCGGATGCAATTAGTTAGTAGGTTTTGTGTGGTATAAATCTTGACATTTAGAAGACTGCTTCAACTAAGGTAATAGAATTTATCAATAATAAGTTCTTTTAGCTTTTAAGATTGAACTTCCGATACGATCGATAGAATTTCTTAAAAGCAGCATAATTAGCCTAGCGACTGGATTTAATAGCAAGAAAGTATTTTATATTTTTGATGTGCAGCTACCTTCTATAGATCATCTTACAGAGTTAATATTTATATCAACTTTAGGAGTGTCTACAACAGAAAACAGCTAATATGTGTTAATTCAATGTGCAGATGGTTTGGGTTATTAGGTATAGTAGCAGAACGACGAAAACAAAATGAGGTTGATTCTTTTGTGTTTTAGTTTTTCGTTGACCATACATGACCATGATATCAGGCGAAAGCTTCACTAAATATCACTATATTTGCAATATATTACATTTAATCATAACATATAAATTATACATATGCAGAAGTTTAGTATAATTATAATCAGTTCAATAATTACTTCAATCATTTGTATCGGTCTTTTCAAGTATTTCGAAAGTCCAGATGTATATTATATCAATCAGGCTCCTCAAGTAATACAATCGCCTGTTGTAAAAACAGTTACTGATAGAATAGATAGTAATACTGCGATAAATAGGCCAAATGACTTTGTAGAAGCGAGCAAATCAGGTAAAAAATCTTCTGTATACATACGTGCGATTCCAAACAGCAAAGCTAAACGACTGCTAGGAGCTTCTTCTGGTTCGGGAGTAATAATCTCTGAAGACGGTTACATAGCAACGAATAATCATGTGATTGAGAATGCTGATGAAATTGAAGTTTTACTTGACAATAATCGAGAATACAGTGCAAAATTAATAGGAGCTGATCCTACAAATGATTTAGCATTACTAAAGATTGAGGCTGAGGGTTTAGATTATGCAGTTTTTAGTAATTCAGATTCGCTTCAAGTTGGTGAGTGGGTGCTAGCTGTCGGAAATCCTTTCGGTCTACAATTTACTGTGACTGCAGGAATAGTAAGTGCAAAAGCAAGGAACATTAGTATGTTGGGTAATTCAGGTATAGAAAGTTTTTTACAAACTGATGCAGCTGTCAATCCTGGAAACAGTGGAGGTGCTTTGATCAACACAAAAGGTGAATTGGTAGGTATTAATTCTGCGATTATGGCAAGTGCAGGGAAATACGAAGGCTACTCTTTTGCCATTCCTTCAAATCTCGTTGAAAAAATCCTTTTTGACCTTAGGAACTATGGCGCCGTGCAAAGAGGTTGGTTAGGAATATCGATGGTAGACATAAACGATAAGAAAGCTAGAGAATTGGAGTTAAAAAATGTGCAAGGTGTCTACATTGTATCTGTCAATCAAGGAGGGGCAGCTGATGATGCGGGCCTTGAAAGTGGAGACGTGATCACTTCAGTCAATGGTAGTACATTTAATTCAACTCCTCTCTTTATGGAAATGGTAGGTAGATTTAGGCCAGGAGATGAAATTGATATCGAATATATCAGAGAAGGAGAAAAATATCAGTACCTCAGCAATTCTTCGTAACCAACTCAATACGACTGAATTTGTTCCTGTAAGGAAAGATCAAGCCTTTACGAACTTAGGTTTCGAGCTAAGAAATTTAAGTCAAGACGAGAAAAAACGAGTAAAAGAGCCTGGAGTTTATGTTGTATCAGTTTATAGAAATTCCACTATTGGGAGAACTAATATGGATCCAGGTTATATCATTACAAAAATCAACAAGAAGTCAGTTAAGAACGTAAATTTCTATTAGAAGAATTGGAAAATGCAAAGGGTCAAGTAATTTTAGAAGGATACTATGAGCATCATCCTGATTATTTTCCCTACGTGTTTTTTAAGGATAATTAACAATTAATAGCTTCTGCTAGAAAATCGTAGGTGTTTCTTTAAATCAGTAGTATTTTACTTAGATTAATTAGAGATTGGAAGATCGAAACGCCTAGGTTTACGGCGTCTATTTGTTGAATATATATTACCTTTCTTTACCTTTACCAGGCTTAAATTTGATAAATGAAACAAGATCTACAATTCAATAAAAATGAAGACGCTATGAAATTGTTAATTTCACAGCTTAGCTTCAAATTGGATAGAATTTATAAAGGAGGGGGAGATAAAAAGGTTGCGAAACAGCACGCAAAAGGTAAGCTAACAGCTCGAGAACGTATCTCTTATCTAGTTGATGATGAAGAAGAGATATTTGAAGTAGGTGCTTTTGCGGGAGAAGGAATGTATGAAGAGCATGGAGGTTGTCCAGCTGGTGGTGTGATAGTTGTTTTGGCAAAAGTTAAAGGCAGGTCATGCGTTATCGTTGCAAATGATGCTACTGTAAAAGCTGGTGCTTGGTTTCCAATCACTGGTAAAAAGAATCTAAGAGCTCAAGAAATTGCCATTGAGAATAGACTACCGATCATATATCTAGTAGATAGTGCCGGAGTTTATCTTCCTATGCAAGATGAAATTTTTCCAGATAAGGAGCATTTTGGAAGAATGTTCCGAAATAATGCAGTGATGTCCTCAATGGGTATCATCCAAATATCCGCTATCATGGGAAGTTGTGTCGCGGGAGGAGCTTATCTACCTATAATGAGTGATGAAGCCTTGATTGTTGAAGGAACTGGCAGTATTTTTCTTGCAGGACCGTATTTGGTGAAAGCTGCAATTGGAGAATCTGTTGATAAGGAAACGCTAGGTGGAGCAGTTACACAATCTGATATTTCAGGAGTTACAGATTACAAGATGCCTGATGACAAAACATGTCTTGATACGATTAAGGATCTAGTTGACAAAATAGGTGCGCCCGAATTAGCTGGATTTAGTCGTATTAAAGCAAAGTCGCCTTCAAGGTCTCCAGATGATATTACTGGCATTATGCCAGAGTTACGCACCAAACCCTATAGAGTAGAAGATGTTTTAGATTGCATCGTAGACGCTGACTCTCTTACATACTATAAAAAAGACTACGGAAAAACAATCTTGACTGCTTACGCTAGAATAGATGGGTGGGCAGTAGGAATCGTGGCAAATAGTCGAGAAGTTGTAAAATCTGCGAAAGGAGAGATGCAATTCGGTGGTGTGATTTATTCTGATTCAGCGGATAAGGCTTCAAGATTTATAATGAATTGCAATCAGAAAAAGATTCCTATTGTATTTATACATGATGTAACTGGATTTATGGTTGGAACAAAGAGTGAACATGGTGGAATCATCAAAGATGGAGCTAAGATGGTTAGCGCTGTAAGCAATAGTACAGTACCTAAGTTTACGATAATAGCTGGTAATTCATATGGAGCAGGTAACTACGCTATGTGTGGTAAAGCCTACGATCCAAGACTAATTGTTGCTTGGCCAACAGCAAAGGTTGCGGTGATGGGCGGTGCACAAGCAGCAAAAGTCCTTGCACAAATCCATGTTTCTTCTCTGAAATCTAAAGGAGAGGAAGTATCAGAAAAGGATCAGGCAGAGTTGATCAAGAAAATAGAAGAACGTTACGAGAATCAAACAACTCCATACTATGCAGCATCAAGATTATGGGTCGATGCGATCATAGATCCAAGGCATACGCGTAAAATTATTTCACAAGGTATCGAAGCAGCTAATCATGCACCGGTCAAAAAATTCAATGTAGGTGTTATTCAAACATAAAAATCAAAAGCGCGAAATTGTAGTAAAGACGGTAATGGGCTTAGAAGAAGTACTTGCTGAAGAGCTGAATAAAGCTGGGTGCAACAGAAATTGAAATACTTAAGCGCGCAGTTAAGGCAGAAGCGGACTTGAAGACAGTATATCGCATCAACCTTTGTTCTTATTTTGCATTGAGGGTATTGATACCACTTCGCTATGATCGTGTGCATAACGAAGACCATCTGTACAACTCTGTGAAGAGGATCAATTGGAACGATTTTATTCACGAAGAACAAACAATTGCAGTAAGAGCCTCTGTCAATAGTGACTATTTTTCTAATTCGCACTATGTTGAGCTAAAGACGAAGGACGCGATTGTAGATCAGTTTAAAGCGAGAAATGGCGTAAGGCCTGATGTAGATCTTTATCGTCCAGATCTATCTGTAAATATTCACATCTATAAAAATAGTCTGACTATTTCTTTAGATACTTCTGGAGATTCACTACACAAACGAGGTTATAGAACAAGCTCTGTAGAAGCTCCAATCAATGAAGTCTTAGCCCGCGGGGTTGGTGAAACTATCTGGATGGGATGGAGAAAAGACTTTTCTTGATCCTATGTGCGGTAGCGGTACAATTCTAGCAGAAGCAATTCTTCAAAAAATGAATATGCCACCACAGGCAATAACTAGATCATTCTCTTTTCAGACTTGGAAAACCTATGAACCAGAATTGTGGGAAGAAGTCGTTGATGAGGCCATGAAGAAACAGAAAGTATTGAAGGACTTTAAAGTCTTTGGTACAGATATAGATGAACGTTCAGTGGAAGCTTCGAAATATAATTTAGCCGAAGCAGGATTATTGCAGTATGCTGATATTCAACAGGCTGATTTCTATGAAACGCAAGGACCATTGAAGAACTATCATTTAGTATTCAATCCACCTTATGATAAGAGATTGGTAGATGACTACATCATTGATAGCTATAAGAAAATTGGAGATACATTAAAACAATCATTTGTGGATTCCGAAGCTTGGATAATCAGTGGAAACCTTCAGGCTTTGAAGCATTTAGGCTTAAGAGCGAGTAAAAAAATAAGTTTGTTCAATGGACCGATTGAATCAAAGTTTCATAAATTTGAAGTTTATGCAGGAAGCAGAAAACATAAAGAAACAAGCATAAATTAGGATTAATCATGTGCTTGATTTTTATCGCTATTCAGCTTGAAGCGCAGTATACTTATCAACCGATGTCTGATTCTATTAAGTATGATATTTTATCTCAATCACCCAGCCTATTTCAAGGAGA
>CALSOU010000009.1:182500-332847 GCA_943788055.1 uncultured Saprospiraceae bacterium | reverse complement strand
CACTTCATGCAGCATATCGAGTTCAAAGATCAAGATATCAGATTTGTTCGTGTCGATTCAGAAACGGTTGATCAATTGATCCAAAAAGAAGAAGTTCGTGAATCAGTAATGAGCGAGAAAGATCAGGAAAAAGTTAAAGCTCTTTTTGAAACTGCTATCGAAAACAAGGCAACAACAATTGACATGAAGCCTCTTAGCCCTGAAGATCATCCAATCCTAATTACAAAACCTGAGTTTATGAGAAGAATGCAAGAAATGCAATCTCTTCAGGGAAACAAAGACGGATTTGGAGATTTCTTTAATGTGGTAATTAATACCAATCACCCACTAGTTGCAGACAAATTGGTCCGAATGAAATCTGCGGAAAAGAAAGATAGATTTGCTCAGTACTTATATGACCTAGCAAGACTAAATCAAAATATGCTGAAAGGTGAAGAACTGAGTCAGTTTATTAAGAGCAGTTTAGACTTTGTAAACTAATATGAAATAGGCATTGTAGTATTTTTACAGTACAGATATAGCTCATACACGATTAATATCGAGTATGAGCTATTTTTATGTTCCAACGCTTGAAATAGTTTGTTACATCATCGATGTTCTACTTTTACGTGTGCATGGAATACAAACATTTGTAGATATGCAAACAAGTAAAATTCTAGGAAATAAATAAAGCTACTATGATACAGTCAATAAATCTTGCAGAGAAGTTTGAGTTATTTGAGGATCAATGGACTCCCAAAATCATCGGAGAATTAAATGGTCAGTATGTGAAATTGGCTAAACTTGAAGGTAAATTCATGTGGCATAGTCATGAAGATGAAGATGAATTATTCATGGTTATTAAGGGGAACTTTAATCATGCATTTTCGTGATAAGACCGTTCAGACGAAACCTGGAGAAATTTTGATTGTTCCTCGTGGCATTGAACATCTTCCTGAAACAAAAGAAGAAGTTTGGGTAATGCTTTTTGAACCCAAAGAAACGAAGCATACTGGCGTAATTGAATCAGAACGCACGGTAGACAGGCAACATTGGATCTAGAATTGAAAAGCTATTACTTTGCGATTCCGTAGAAGCGATTCAAATCATCCTAGTCTGTACTGTCATTGTAGAAAAGATAAAATTCGTGGAAAATCGGATGTTGAGTCAATCGGTCAAAGGTGTTTGAAAAGACTCACATACAGTCCTTGATATTCAATGTTACTGAACTTGATCTGCTTCAGATTATGTAATAGATATTGCTTGTATTGGTATTCCGACAAGTGATGTAACAGGGATTTTATCCAATTGTCAGCTGTGAATTTATAGGACGTCTCTTCTGTTATTTGAAATAGTTCGATAGCTGTAATAATTGCGAAAATATGCCCATTTAGCACGTGATTAGCTGGTTTGTTGGGATATGTACGCCTATCATTTGGCGATAGAAGTTAAGATGCAAGGATTGAAAGGCAAGGGAGTTTTAGTGGAAAACTACAGAGAGATCCTACCAAAGAAAATTATTGAAAGAAAGGATAAACTAGCTTATGATAGACCTGAAGAACGACTCATTAATAGCGGTATTATAAATGTTTCCGAGGCCTTAGATATTTGTATAGCAGCTTTTCCTGATTTGCTGTGGAGTGAACCTGATTCAATTCTCAATCGCACAAACCCTATTCAGCAATGGCAGATATATTTTCTATCACGCTGGGTCAGCCAGAATAATTTAGTCTGATAAAATTGAATTTTTATCTACTTTAGTAATTCATTAACACGTACACATGCTTTTAGTGTGTAACTTGCATCATAGTTTTGTAAAATTTTGATACCACTATCCCTGTAAAAAATTCAAATGAAAGCACTTCAATTTTTATTATTACTACTTCTATGTAGTTCTATTTCTGCACAATCAAACTTCAATATTAGGGGAACTGTGGAAGATACATTGAGTAATCCACTTATTTCCTCAACAGTTTTATTGATGACAAAGTCGGATTCGACTTTAGTAGAATTTACAAGATCTGAGTTAGATGGTAGTTTTGTTTTCAGAAAAATTCCTGCTGGTGAATATCTAGTAAAAACAACCTACATCGCGTATATTCCTAGGACGGTTGATGCAAGTTCGGATGGCAAGAATATTGATCTAGGTATCATCAAAATGCCTGAATTGGCAGCAGAGCTTATGGAAGTTGTCATCAAGGCAGCGAAAGCGCCGATTAAGATGCGTGGAGATACAATCGAATATGACGCATCTACCTTCCAAGTGCCAGAAGGGTCATCTGTGGAAGAACTCTTGCGCAGGCTTCCTGGTATCGAGATTGACCAAGATGGAGGTATTCAAGCTGATGGCTTGGATGTAGATAGAGTTACCGTTGATGGTAAGTCTTTTTTTGGATCTGATCCAAAAGCAGCCACTAAGAATTTGCCTGCAGAAGGAATTTCCAAAGTGCAGGTTTTTGACACTAAAACAGAGGAAGATAAGATTGCTGGGTCAACCGGTATGGCAGAAAGTAAAACCATGAATCTCGAATTAAAAGAGGAATTCAAGAAAGGCATGTTTGGTCGAGTCACAGGGGGAATCGGAACTGAATCTAGAGCCGAGTTAAAAGGAAATATAAACCGATTCAATGAGAAAATTCAGTTTTCGCTTGTAGGTGTTGCTAACAATACGGGAAGAAACGGTTTGTCATGGGACGACTATCAAGACTTTATGGGGAGTAATTCTTTTAACTTCGATGATGACGGAGATTATGGCTTCGGAGGTGGAAGCGGAATGAGGTTTTTTAGATTTGGAGGTAGTAGTGGTAACAGTATTGAAAATAGTATACAAAGCGTTTTCTTTAATAACAGCAATCAAGGTGGGTTTCCTGAAAACTATAACGGGGGTATCAACTTCAACTACGACCATAAAAAGACGCAATTGTCTTCAATATATTATTATAATCAAGTCGCTTTGGATAGGCTTACTCAGTCCACAAGACAGAATTTCTTACCGACTGCGACTATCTCAAATGCTTCTGAAAATGTGAATATGGATTTTTCAGGTGGACATCGTGGAGAGATTACCTTAGACCAAGAAATCGATTCTCTACACAGTTTTAAAATTGAATTTAAAGGCGCGTATATTGATGAAATTAATGAGACTAACAATAGTGTAAGCCTTTCGCGTGATGGAGAATTAACAAGCGATTCGGAATTTGAAAACCTAAGACAGACACATGGGTACTTATTGAATGGAGGCGTATTTTTTAGAAAGAAATTTCAGAAAGCGGGTAGAAGGTTTGGAGCGAATGTTTCATATCTGACTACTGAATTGGATAAGGACGAAGATCAGAATCAAGCTCAGCAGTTTTACACGGGAGGCACCACGATTGACAGTACTGCGTCAATTATTCGATTGAATGAAGACAATGAAGATAAAACGCTTTTTAAAGTGAACGCAATTTTTGTTGAACCTCTCAGTAAAGTTCTTTTTTCAAGAGTTTTTTACAATTATAGTAATAGAGTTGAATCTGGTGATCGCGAAGTAAATGAACTTGAAGACGATATTTTTATAAGGAATGATTTCTTGAGTAGAAATTATGAGAATACTATACAGTTGAATCGAGTTGGTACATCACTTCGATATTCTGACAAAGGAATGAACATAAGCGTGGGTGCTGCTTATCAGCAGTTTGACCTTCTTGGTTTTTACACGGGAACGGGTCAAGATCCTATCAACGGTGAAGTAGATCGACAATTCCGAAATTGGTTGCCTTATTTTGATTTTAATTTTTCTCCGAAGCGAGGAACATATATGAATTTTGGCTATAGACTTGATGCAACAGAACCTGGTATCGAGAATTTACAACCTATCGTAAATAATAGTAATCCACTTTTTGTATTTGAGGGAAATCCTGAATTGACTCCGGAGCTCGCTCACAGTGCTAACGCCCGATTGAGAACCTACTATGCGATTTCACAAATTCGATTAGGTATAAGAGGTGGATATACCTATTATGAGAACAATATTATTACAAAGGAGCAAGTGGATAGAAATCTGATTACGTTTAGTACACCTGTGAACTTCGAAGGCGGGAATCGATGGGATATAAGAGGAGATTTTAGTTTTCCGATTATAAAAGGAAAGTTGAAGGCCTCAACCAATATGAGTACAACTATAGGAAACAGTTATGCGATAGTCAACGACTTCGTGAATAAAACTAGATCTATGGGATATTATCCTTCAGCGAATATCACCTTTACGCCAAACAAGAAGGTATCATTATTTGCTAGTGGAAACTGGAACATTGTTGACACGCGTTATGAAATTAATACTTCCCAAGATCAAGTAAATACTAATAACAGTTATTCTATCTCATGCGACGCAGAGCTTCGGTGGAAAACGTTCATTAATACATCATTCGACTATCGAACTTTCAATAATGATCGTTTTGGCGTAAGCCAGCAGATACCTATTCTGAACGCTTCAGTATACAAACAGTTCTTACCGGGTAACAAGCTCGAAGTGAGACTTTCTTTGTATGATGCCTTCAACCAGAATCGAAATGTATCACAGTTTGCTTCGGGTAACAGTGTTCAGGAGTCTAGAACCAATGCGCTGGGTAGATATGTTATGGTAAGTCTTTCTTACAATATTAAAGGTTTGAAGACCGGTTTGGATAAAGGTGGTCGTTGGCACTAGATTAGTCTTTTTGTTCGACCAAAAAGTATCATGGGCTCGGAGGCCCAAAAGACGTTACCGATTCGTTAAACTGTAGTAGTCTGTCTAGCGAAATCGTTAATACAATAGCAAGTTTAAAGCTGCAATAAAAGGAAAACATAATGAAAATGATATTTAGCCAAGGAATGAAGAGATTGGTGATTAGTTCAGTACTTGTTGTTTTTGTTTTGGGCTTATATGCACAGAACACAAGTGGTATTATTAAATATGATCGAAAATCATACTGGATCAAGATCATGTCTGAATTACCTTGGATGACAACGGAAGATATAGAAAGAAACCAACTTACATGGGGAAAAAATCAGGGACGACCTACTCCCTATGAATTGTATTTTATAGGTGACAAATCCGTCTATCAACGGGTCGAAAAAGAAGGAGAATCAACTGGCTGGTCAAGAAGTCAAGAAGAGTATACACTCATTCGCGACTATAAGTCGAAGAAATCCGAGGATATTGTAGAAACCCTAGGAAAAAAGTATGTGATTGAAGGCTTGCCAACTTACAAGTGGAAAATTCTAAATGAAATTAAAGAGGTTGGGGGTTATCTCTGTATGAAAGCAGAAACAACAGATGATGTAAAAGATCAGACTATTCATGCTTGGTTTACAGATGCGATACCAGTTCAAGGCGGCCCTGAAGGGTTTTATGGCTTGCCGGGTATGATTTTAGAAATCGATATTAACGATGGAGCAACAGTAATTACGGCAACAGAAGTTAAAATAAATCAAACTGAAATTGACCTTCCGATTCCAAAAAAGATCAGCGGTAAGAAAATTGATAGAGTTAAATTTAATGAAATTTCCAAAAAGTTTATCGAAGACAGCTTCAAGAGTAAACGTAATCCATTCTGGACCTTGCGATACTAATTGTACTAAGTTATTGACATAAATTGACTTTAAATAAGCAACAGCTTGTGAGCAAGTCTTTTCAATTAACTATCTTCATCTTCGGGATGTTGAACATAAGGAAATATGACAATTTTCTGATTGAGATGTATGTTATAGCATTTGTAGCTTAGAATTTTATGAATAAACGATCGATATGGATGATAATCATTCTCATGAGCCTCGCTTGCGTTGGTATCATCTTTATTCAACTATACTGGATTAAGTGGTTTGTTAATCTTAATGAGAAAAACTTCGATGATAAGGTTTATATGGCCCTTAACGAAGTTAAAAATCAGATTAACGAAAATGCAGAGGAACAACTAGGTTCGAGTTCGCTGTTTTCAGAGAATCTTAAACGCGGCGATAAGAATAAGTCATTTTTACATAAGAAATTTGAATCAGTACTTTCCAAAAGTGATAATTACAATCGAAATCGAATAATCTATGAGATTAGTTCAATTTCAAAGATGCTGAATGTTCAGGATTTATTATTTGAATTACAACCAGCTGTTGTGTCAGTTTTGCTAGACAACGCATTTAAGGATCAAGGGATAGAACTTGAATATGAATATGGAGTATTCAATAATGAGTCGAAAGATTATTTTATACTGAATGAGAACTATGCTGTTGATTTTGGCGCTACCGAGCAAGCGACTGATTTGGGCATGCAAAGAAATCTCGATAAATCTGAGTACAAAATACAGTTGTTTAGCACAGAGTACAGTTCTCCGGGGTTTTTGGCGCTCTACTTTATCAACAAAAGAGGTTTCGTTTGGTCCTCGGTATTGCCTTGGCTAGTAGGGTCAATTCTTTTTACAAGTTTAATTTTATTTTGCTTCAATTATGTTGTCTTTGTGATATTCCGGCAGAAGAAAGTTTCAGAAATGAAGACCGACTTCATTAACAATATGACGCACGAATTCAAAACGCCTATTGCAACGATTTCACTAGCATCGGACTCTATAAATAATCCAATAATAACTAAGAATCCTGAAAAGGTCATGCGATTTACCAACATTATAAAGCAAGAAAATCAAAGGATGCTTGCTCAAGTGGAAAAGGTATTACAGATGGCAACTATAGAGAAGAAAGATTTTGAACTCAAGATTTCAGATGTTGATTTGAATTCAGTTATTGAGCAAGCGGTTGATCATGCTAATTTGAAGCTGCAGGGAAGAGGAACTGTTAAAGTTGAATCAAAGTTGGAAGATCAGACCATTGAAGCTGACCATACCCATTTGACAAGTATTGTCCATAATTTACTTGACAATGCGATCAAGTATACACCTGAGAAAGCTGAAATTTTTGTGAAAGCTGAAATTGTTCGAGATAACGTGAGAATTTTAGTTTGTGATAATGGTATCGGAATTTCTCCCGAATCGAAAAAGTATATTTTTGACAAGTTCTTTAGAGTTCATACAGGTAATCTGCATGATGTCAAAGGATTTGGTTTGGGGTTGAGCTACGTAAAAGCGATGGTTGATGCTCATAAAGGAGAGATCAAAGTTGACAGTGAACTAGGAAAAGGAAGTACATTTACTGTAATTTTACCTTTAAAATATAAAGAGAATTAGAATTACTGATTCATAGATTTTGAAATATATATTTGATAGAAGTTTGATTTTGAGTGATTGCTACTAATCAATTTTCTATGCCTTTGAGGCAAAATTATTTTGTTTAACGTGTGGTTTAAAAACTATAGATCGTCTATATATTAAACTACGTATATTTAATATGGAAATGGCTACAAAAATCTTATTAGTAGAAGATGACCGAAATTTTGGTGATGTTTTAAGATCTTATCTTGAAATGCACGAATATGAAGTAGATTTGGCAACAGATGGCGAGGCAGGAGCTTTAAAATTTGATAAAGGCGGTTATGACATGTGTATTTTTGATGTGATGATGCCAAAGAAAGATGGTTTTACATTAGCGAAAGAAATACGTGAAAAAGACAAACAAACTCCTATCATTTTCTTGACTGCTAAGACTTTGAAACAAGACATTCTTGATGGTTTTAAAATTGGTGCCGACGATTATATTACTAAGCCTTTCAATTCTGAAGAATTGTTACTTCGTGTACAAGCGATCTTGAGAAGATCATTGAAAGAGGATGAAGAGGACGATGCTAAAACAGACTTTACGATCGGAGATTTTGAATTCAATTTTCCATTGAGAATCTTAGTGCATAGCGAAGGTAAAAAAGAGAAGCTGTCACCAAAAGAAGCGCAGTTACTTCGTTTATTCGCTTTGAACCAAAACGAAGTTCTATCACGTTCTGAGGCACTGACGAAAATCTGGGGTGACGATAACTATTTCACTGCTCGTAGTATGGATGTTTTTGTAACTAAACTTAGAAAATACCTAAGTATCGATGATCATTTAGAAATCGTAAATATCCATGGAAGTGGATTTCGTTTGATTGATAAACGAGTAGTAAGCGAATAAGATGTCATAAGACATATTACAGCATTAAAGCGCAAAAAGATACTAAAGAAATTAGGCTGTCTCAATACGAGATGGCCTTTTTTTGTTTGTTGGGGTAATCGATCGTTTTTTGAGTTATATGGAAATAATTAGGACGGTAATTAATGTGACTCAAAATGTACTAATAGGAGTATCTCTAGATAAATACTATTATTCTGAATTTTATTATCTTGCCATATCGTTGACAATCCTAAGATCAAAACGATCGAATCTGATCTAAAAGCTCAGTAGAATTGTGTACTATTTTGGGCGTAGACCCAGCTAAAACAGCTTATCTATATGAAGTTATTGAACAAGTTAATCTTATGCTTACTAATTGTATCAAGTATTTTTGTCGTGAATTCTTGCACAAATGATTCAGATGAAACAACTGATATTCCTACGAAGATAAAGGAATCCATTAGACCTTACAATCCATGGGTTTTTCGATCAGTGATGGACAATAGACCTCGGATGATCACATGGGCAATAGATAATGATCTATATGCTTCTTATTCGACGCAGAATGGTTCACTATATAAGGTTTGGAAAGGAGATGTGCTCTTTGAAGGAGCCGTTTACAATGCAGCGCATGGCCCCCAACCTATCTCTTTTGGTGATGCATATTTTGTCAACAAGTACGATAAGCCATGGAAGCTTATTAGAAACGGTCAAGAAGTCGAATTTGATTTTCAATATCGCGGACATCGATTTACAGATGTAGATCATGCATATATGACCTATGATTTCACAGTTGATGGGAAATCATTTCAAGTAACAGAAAAGCCAGATGTTATCAATCGTGATGGCAATCTTGTTTTCGAACGAGTTTTTGAAACAATGAATATGCCTGATGAAGTGGATCTAGTTTTTATGACAAATGCTAGCTCAGTATTGCTACCAGAGAATGTCGAAACAGATGGCGAGTTGAAAATTATTGATCAGTCTACAAGAACCGATATCTCAGGAATCGAAGTCCATAATATTGAAGGCGAACTAACTCTTAATAAGAACGCAAAAACTCGTCTGGCAGCAAGATTAACAGATAAAGCACTTATTGAAAACCCCAACAATGCTCTAATTTCTCTTGAAGAGATGAAAGATAACGAAGGGAAAAACTTGATTGGCAAGAACGATTGTAAATCATGTCATAATACCTATGTCAAAACTATAGGACCTTCCTACAATGCAATTGCTGAGAAGTATGCGACATCAGATAACAATGTCATGTATCTCGTTAATAAGATTAGGAATGGTGGTTCTGGAATTTGGGGTCAGGTTCCCATGTCGGCACATCCAGAGCTTTCAAAAGAGGACTCTGAAGTTATGGTCAGATATATTTTGTCCCTTGATCAAGAAGACGAGAGAGCAGCAGTCAAAACAGAGATTGCTTTAAGTGATTACTTGCCGGCTTTGACCGACGCTGATGAGTCACCGATTCCAGGAGGCTTAGTAAAGATCTACGATATTCCTAAGAATACTAATAAGATGCCTGACTTTACGACGATGAAGCCTAAGATGGGAGGTGTGATGGCTGAATTCGGTAATTTAGGCAACGCTGAATTCGAAGGTGTTGATGTGTTTTTTGGAATGACAGTAGAAGGATACTTGTCTATCGAAGAAGATGAAGAGATTACTTTTAGAATGTGGAGTGATGATGGTTCTAAGCTCTATATTGATGATGAGTTAGTTGTTGATAATGATGGAAATCACGGAACTGAGTATAAGGAGAAGAATGTAGGACTAAAGAAGGGCATGCATAAGTTCTTGATTGAGTACTATCAAGGAGTAGGAGGATCCTTTTTATCTTTCAATTGGAAACCAAAAAGTGCGGAGGCTTGGGCGGTGGTGCCGAGTTCTATAATTTCTCATGATGCGGATTCTCATAGCACTATAAAAGGTCTGGTTCTGCCAATGTCTGCATTGACTCAGATTCCAGGTGATGGAAGGGCGGTTATGGGGGCGCACCCTTCTTTTGCAATAAATTCGCTTAGACCAGAGACCTTTTTACCGAAGGTTGGAGGATTGGATGTTTTGGAGGATGGCCGAGTAATTCTGTCAACTTGGGATCCAGAAGGTGCCGTGTACATTGTTGACCATCAAAATGCAGAGAAACCCGAAGATATTACATGTAAGAAGATAGCTGCTGGCTTAGCTGAGCCATTAGGACTTCAGGTTGTTGGCGGTGATATCTATGTCATGCAAAAGCAAGAAATGACGCAATTAATTGATCATGACGGTGATGAGATTATTGATGAATATAGGGTGTTGACTAATGACTGGAAAGTCAGTGCTAATTTTCATGAATTCGGATTCGGACTCGCAGAAAAAGATGATTATTTGTATGCAACGCTCGCGATTGGAATTATGCCAGGGGGAGCTTCTGCAAAGAATCAACCTTCCGATCGCGGTAAGGCAATAAAAGTCAATCGTAAGACTGGAGAACTAGAGTTTTTAGCACATGGTTTTAGAACACCAAATGGCGTTGGAGTAGGATACAATGATGATATATTCGTTGCAGACAACCAAGGAGATTGGTTACCTGCTTCAAAGATTCTTCACGTGACAAAAGATGCTTTTTTCAATTCAAGAGCTGTTGATTTTGAGGGCACTAAAAACCTTGATGTTAAACCTCCCGTGGTTTGGTTGCCACAAGACGAAGTAGGAAACTCTCCTTCAACACCGCTGAAATTGAATGTTGGTCCATATAAGAATCAAATGATACACGGAGAAGTAACTCATGGAGGACTCAAGCGTGTTTTTGTTGAAGAAGTGGATGGTGAATTACAGGGAGCGTTGTTTCGTTTTACTCAAGGTTTTGAGGCGGGAGTAAATCGTATTGCATGGGCAGATGACGAAACGTTAATTGTTGGTGGCATAGGTAATCCTGGTAATTGGCAGCAAACTGGTACAAATTGGTATGGATTGCAGTCTTTTGAGTACACGGGAGAATCAGTATTTGAAATGCTAGCAGTGCGAGCAAAAACAAACGGTATAGAGGTCGAATTTACGGAAGCTCTCGACCTCGATGACGGGTGGGACTCCGCTAGTTATTCTGTTCAACAATATTACTACAAACCTACTGCAGAATACGGTGGACCAAAACTTGATTTGAGAGACTTAAAAGTTGTTTCAGCGAATGTGAGTGATGATCGAAAACGTGTGTTTTTGGAATTGGATGGCATGAAAGAAGGACATGTGCTGCATCTAACCCTATTGGATCACTTCGTAAGTTCAAAGAATCGGGGCTTTTGGTCGACTGAGTCTTGGTACACAATGAACAAGATACCTCAGAACAATTTGGGAGCAGTTAAAGAGGCTCCTTCGAAAACTGGAGATAACACCCTAAGTAATTCAGAAAAAGCAGCAGGTTGGAAACTGTTATTCAACGGTGAAAATACAGATGGAATTCGAAATTACAAAAAGCAAACGCTAGGATCCAGTTGGAAAGTGGAAGATGGCATTTTGTTTTTGGATTCTCAAAAGAAAGATGATGGAGGTTGGCAAGCAGCAGATGGCGGTGATATAATCATTACAGACAAAGCATATGAAGATTTTGAACTCAAATTGGAATGGAAAATATCAAATTGTGGCAATTCAGGAATCATATACAATGTGGTTGAAAGTGATGAGCATGATTATGTATGGCAAACTGGACCAGAGATGCAGATTTTGGATAATACATGTCATCCTGATACGAAGTACCCGACACATCGAGCAGGAGACTTGTATGATATGATTGAGACAAAATATGTAACTGTGAAACCAGCTGGTGAGTGGAATCAAATCCGCTTGGTATCCAATAATGGTGTCATTGAGCATTGGCAAAATGGCCACATGGTTGTTCGATATGATAATACGTCGGACGAATGGGTAGAAATGATTAAGAATAGTAAGTTCAAAGACATGCCTGCTTTTGGTAAGTCTTCAAGTGGCTTTGTTACACTTCAAGATCACGGAGACCCAGTATTCTTCAAAAATATTAAAATCAGAGAATTGTAAATCTCAGATGTATCATTATCAAGTCTAAACGAATATGAAAATGAAATCAACTACCTACGCACGATTATCCACCATGATGTTTTTGGAATTTTTCATTTGGGGAGCATGGTTTGTGACATTAGGTACATTTCTGGGGAATAATATTCAAGCAACTGGAGGCCAGATCGGAATGGCATTTTCAACTCAATCATGGGGAGCTATAGTGGCACCATTTATTGTGGGCCTTATTGCTGATCGGTACTTCAACGCTGAGCGTATTCTAGGGGTCTTACATCTTCTCGGTGCTGGTCTTATGTACATGATGTACGGAAGTGAAAGCTTTAGTACTTTCTACCCTTACGTTTTGATTTACATGATATGCTATATGCCTACATTGGCACTAGTGAATTCAGTTTCATTTAATCAGATGACAGATCCAGCTAAGGAATTCTCTTTAGTCCGGGTTTTCGGTACTATCGGTTGGATTGTAGCAGGATTGGTTATTAGTTTTGCTTTTAGATGGGATTCAGAAACTGGAATTGCTGACGGCCTGCTAAAAAATACATTCTTGATGACAGCAATTGCGTCCTTAGTTTTGGGAGTATTTAGTTTTACACTACCAAAAACGCCACCTAAGATTAGTAAGTCAGATAAAGTGACTGTATCTGATATTTTAGGTTTGGATGCGCTTAAGTTACTTACAGATCGGAATTTTTTGGTCTTTTTTATTTCATCCATCTTGATCTGCATTCCACTAGCTTTCTATTATCAAAATACAAACCCATTTTTGGTTGAAGTTGGAATGGCTAATCCGACTGCTAAAATGACACTCGGTCAGGGATCAGAGATTCTGTTTTTATTGTTACTTCCATTCTTTTTCAAGCGTTTGGGTTTCAAATGGACAATCCTTATAGGTATGCTGACATGGGGAATTCGATATTTACTGTTTGCATATGGTAATGCTGGAGATTTGGCATTTATGCTAATTCTTGGAATTGCTCTGCATGGTATTTGTTATGACTTTTTCTTTGTGAGTGGGCAGATTTACACAGATTCCAAAGCAGGTGAAAAGATAAAGAGCGCTGCTCAAGGCCTGATTACATTGGCTACTTATGGTATCGGGATGCTGGTAGGATTTTGGGTAACTGGTAAAATCACGGATAATTATTTGTTGGATGATTCAACACACAATTGGTTGAATATTTGGACATTCCCTGCCATATTCGCCTTCGTGGTGTTCATTTTCTTTTTAGTAGCGTTTCGCAATGAGAAGATTGAGTACAAGAATGGCTAAAGAGCTTAAGTTTGAGGTGGTTTTCGAAAAAGGAAAAGGTTGTCTGTTGCTGATCGATCAATGAAAGAAATTGCAATTGCAGGAATAGGTTGGAGGAGTACTTCAACTATCATTCAATTTCTGCTTTCTATCGTGTTGACGATTGTTTTTATGCAATATATTTCTCCGGAGGGTTACGGTATAATTGCCAAATTGTTGCTCATTTTAGGTCTTGTCAATATAATTCCAGACTTTGGTTATTCGCAATCCATAGTTCAACAGAAGTACGAAGATTCAGAGTCGCTAAGCACGCATTTTTATTGGATTCTTGTGGTTTCCATTGCTTTGGCTACGATATTGTATTCGCTTTCTGCACAAATTAGCACCGTCTACCTCCAAGAAGAAGTGAATCTATTGTTGAAGTTATTCTGCATAAACGTAATTCTTGGAGGATCGATTATAGTTCATCAAGCACTTTTGCACAGACCAATGGAATTCAAGAGATTAGCTCTTATTGAGTTGAGTTCATTTTCACTCAGCGGAATACTTGGACTTTATTTAGTATTGAATGGGTTTGATTACATGGCAGTTGTCTATCAAGTATTGTGTGCATCAGTTCTTCAGTTTATATTCTTTTGGGCAAACCGTCATTTCATGCCAAAGCTTCAATTTGTATGGTATAGATTAATAGCAACTCGTGGATTCAGTGTGTTTATTTTTATCTCGATGATAACAGACTATGCAGTGCAACTTCTCGATCAGTTTTTAATAAGTGTATATTATCCAGCTGCTGTTCTTAGCCATTACAACAGAGCATCATCATTGGTAAAAACCCCTGTTTCTCTCGTTCCTGGAACGATTAGTCAGGTATTGTTCCGCTTTTTTCAGGTATGCAGAACACTGCAAATACTAAGAGCAAACGGAGCATTAGTTCGATCTATTTGACGTCTCATGGAATTATTGTCTTGTTTTTTGTGCCTGTTTTTATAACGTGTTTTGTTTTCGCAGATAGCATCGTGACTGTCTTATTTCCTGACTCATGGTTGCCAATAATTCCGTACTTGAGAGCACTTTCACTCATAGCTTGTGTATCAATTCCAATTTTTGCTAGTATCTTGCTACTATTGACCGTAAGAATTTCAATAGAAACAGCGTGGGTACATCTTGCACTATCTGTTGCTGTTTATGTTGTTGTAACTTTGGTTTTCTATCTCTTTGGAAAAGGGTATATAATCGAAAGTTTTAGAAATCTCATTTCGTCTCGCAAAGAATAATTTATGCAGATATCGATTGTTTTGTGCACTTATAACGGTTCTAAGTATCTTGATGGGCAGCTAGACTCTTTAGTTCAGCAGTCTGTGAGCTGGGATGAACTCATTATAATTGATGATGCTTCCACAGATGGAACAGTTGAAATATTAAATCGATTTGAAAGAGAGCATAAGAATGTAAAGCTGCTAATTAAGTCTAAGAATGCGGGTTTTACTCATCGTTATGAAGAGGGAATAGGAGTTGCTGCGGGTGACTTGATATTTCTTTGCGATCAAGATGATGTTTGGGAAGAAAAGAAGTTGGAAAGAATGAAAGACGTATTCAAGGAGACTGATGCGAAGTTGGTCTTTTCGGATGCTAGATGTATAGATAGTTCAGGTGATTCTCTAGGTTATAATCTTTGGGATCAGATGGGGTTTAACAAAGCTGAACGTTTACAAATGATGGAAGGCAAAGGAATGTTAGTTACGGTTAGACATAATGTTGCTTCTGCATGTTGCATGGCTTTTCACAATAGTTTGAAGAAGAATATTCAGCCCCTCATTCATGGAAATAAGCATTTATTGCACGATCGATTTATATTGGCAATTACTGTCGCATTGTATCCCGATTCGGTAAAGTTCATAGATGAACAATTGGTAGATTACAGGATACATAAGGATCAAGTAATTAGATTAAATCAAAATCAAGATTCTCATGGATCGTCAAGCAGAGTAGAGTATTATCAGGCAGAAGCGAATCTAATCAAACAGATTTTAGGACGCGTGGAAGAAGCGGTATATCGCAGAGGACATTATTTTTGGACTATGAGATCTCAATCGCAGAAGCTGCCTTTTTTACGAAGGTTTATTATCCTAAATACTCTGTTTCTTGAAGGCGACTATAAGAGATTTACAAATAATCCTGTGCGATCTGCACTTGGTGATTTATTGGGTTAGAAGTCCTAATTGCATTTTTATTTTACTTTTCTGAACTATTATTTACTCCTAACAGTTACACATTTATAAAAATCAATGTTTAAACAATGAATCGAAAGAGCTTCTTAAAAAACAGCCTTTTAGGTGCAGCTGGAGTACTGGGTTCCAAAGTGGTAGCCAATGCTAAATCACCTACGTCATCTACCTACGATAAATTGATGGACCAGGTAGGGTTTAATCATTTACCAAATAAAGAATCAAAAACAATGAAATCTGTATTACATAAAGCTTCCACAAGGGGGCATGCAAATCACGGTTGGCTAAACTCACATCATTCGTTCAGTTTTGCCAATTATTATAATCCGGAGAGGATGAATTTCGGCGTACTACGTGTGCTAAATGATGATATCGTAGAAGCTGGAAAGGGATTCGGAAGACACCCTCATGATAACATGGAAATTATTTCGATTCCATTTGAAGGAGATTTAGAACATAAAGACAGTATGGGAAATACTGCAGTCATTAAGCAAGGAGATGTTCAGGTGATGAGTGCTGGAACAGGAATTTATCACAGTGAGTACAACAAGAATCAAGATCAGGCAGTCAAGTTTCTTCAGATCTGGCTTTTCCCAAATAAGAGAAATGTTGAACCTAGATATGACCAAATTAGAGTAGAGAATAAACTAAAGAACAATTCTCTAACGCAGATCTTGTCACCTTCCAAAGATGATGAAGGTGTTTGGATACATCAAGACGCCTGGTTCCATATTGGAAAATTTGAAGCAGGAAATCAAGAGACATATCAGGTTAGAAAGCCTAATAATGGCGTGTACGTATTTGTGCTTGAAGGAAACGTGTCAATCGATGACCAAGCATTGGAGCACCGCGATGGATATGGAGTATGGGATACTGATTCGATTTGCATTCAAGCTGATAAAGATGCCAAAGTACTATTGATGGAAGTACCAATGTCTGTGTAGTTCCATAAAGATAAATGTCAGACTGGGGAAACCCTTATTTCTTGCCTTTTGGACGTAAGTCCTCTCGAAGTTGACTATTAGTCCATCTTGATCATCGTACTCATAGAAATTTCGCCAGAATCTTCATAAATAACCATTCTATAGAGTCCTGAAGTTAGATCACCAACATACCATTCATTTGTTCCTCCAGCCAATTGTTTTACAATTTGACCAGTAGCATTAACGAGTTGCACTAATTTGATTTGATTATATGGCATGTCCAACTTGATGACATCCGAAGTAGGATTTGGATATGCTCTGACTTGTCCTAGAAAAATGTCTTTGCTGCTAACACTATTGTTTATTGCTGCGATAGACCAATCATCCACATAGAATCCATCTCCTTCCACAAATCCATCTGAAGCGAATTCCCACAAAAAACGTACAGTTTTATCAGCATATTCGGAGATATCTATTTCCTCACGAACCCATCCGAATTCACCATCGTATATTGGTTCTCCTGGAATTTGATCATTCGTGCCTTCAGATGAAAATGATCCACATAATGCTGCAGGCTCACTACCATTTGTGATGATACTGAGACGAGCGAAGTCATATCCTTTTTCAATATCGACTTTGAGATTAAAAGAAAGTTGAACAAAATCTTCATCAGGTAAACTTACGAGTTTGCTAAATAGAGCTTTGTATTGATCTGGCGGATAAATTCCATTGGATTCTGTGAGAGAGAATTCTGGACTAGTAAATTCATCTGCCGAGTAAAACCAATCGATATTATCAGCTTCCCAAAATAGATCTTCTCCAAACTGTTCTTGCACGATGACATTTACATTTGCACCGTCTATGTAAGTAAACCTAATAGTATCTGATCGAAATGGTACTTGTGCACTGCTTTCAACTAGGATTTCTACTAAATCTCCAAAACTAATATCATTATCTAATTCAAAATTTATGGTGGCATCATCTTCTTCAAGCAACTCAAGGTTATAGTTTATTGTGCTTTCAACTGTTATGTTGTCAGAAATCGGTGAAAGTTCAACCTCAAAAGAACTTGCTTGAAGTCCGAGCTGAGTCACAGAATATGTTAAACTTCCTTCTAATGAATTATCAAAGATAGGCTGGCTAAAATCGAGGACAGGATAATTCAATAAGAATGCAGCGGTGGAGATATTTGCTTGCACATTGGCCTGACAAAAATCCAGAATTTCAGTCATCGGTGGCCAAAATCCACCCAAACCGGCTTCTGGCGTCATCGAGTAAATTCTATTCTTAGTAGTTTGCTCGCCATACATCCAGTCGTCAGAAACGCCATTAACATTGTATCCTACCGTCTCTATTCCAGTTCCAGAAACGTAATTATTAAGTTTAGTCAGTTCTTTTGCTATTGCTTGGAAATAATTGCTCTCTGGGGTTGGTGAGTCATTGTAACCCCAAGGATAAATAAGTAGATTTCCAAACGTATGATAATTAAGTGCGAACTGAAAATTATGGTTTTCAGTATAATATTTTACAGCTTGTGTCTCTGGTTCAGAGAAAGGAGCGGGACCTCTATAGGTATCATTATCTGAATCAGGTGAAGAACCTATGTCATTAAATCCCCATTCAAAACCATAATTGCGATTGAGATCAACTCCAAATGTACCATCACCATTATCTCTTCTATTCTTACGCCATAGACCGCCACCTTCAGGGGCAATAGTCTGATTGTAAATGTATCCGTCTGGATTAATGCAAGGAATGAAATGAAGTTGAGTGTTGTCAACAATTTCTTTGATCACGGGATCAGATTCATAGTTCTCGAGAAGATACCACATGTAGTATATCGTCTGCATGAGAGAATTTGGCTCTCGTGCGTGATGAAGAGCCGTATACAAAGTCTGTGGCTCGTCTTCCGAAAGGTCGCCTGGATTATCCGAGATTACCAATGAATAAATTGGCCTTCCTTCATGAGTTTCGAAATCTGAAATTTGAGATTTGACTGAGATTAAGTTGGGATACTTTATATACATATCGTCAAGAATATCGAGCATTTCTTCATAGGTATAGTAGCCTCCCATTGACCCCAAGGTGAAATTATCAGGTGTAACGTAATTACTATAGGCCGTATCATCGAAGCAGAGACCATTTGGAACTTTGGCCAGAGATTCACCTAGCTGTTTAGCATAGAATGAACTTACATCTGAAATCAAAATTTTGGTTTTGAATCCAGCATCTTTAATAGACTGGATCTCTTTCTCTGAAAAATCATTTTCAAGATAGCGACCAAGAGCTAAATGACCGTGATCAGTTTCCACTCCTAGTGCAGCTAGTTTCGTAATATCTTGATCGTGAAGATCTACACGTACTCGATGGTAGAGCTCTTGAGCGCTTATATTATTTGCAAAAGTTACCAGAAGTAGGAATGCTAATAAAGAATGAAATTTCATAGAAATTGCTTGGGTGATGATTAAAGAAGTCGACATAAATACTGATAAAATCAGTAACACCACAAGCCATTGATCAATTTTCCGGTGGAATGTCCTGACATAACTCGATTAGGACACCATTTGAGTCCTTGGGATGCACAAAGCATATCAATTTGTTATCCGCTCCTTTCTTTGGTTCTTTATTCAGTAGTCGAAAGCCTTCTTTTTCCAAGCGTTTTATTTCTTCAAGAATGTTGTCTACTGCAAATGCAATATGATGAATGCCTTCACGATTCTTTTCTAAGTATTTATGAATAGCTGAAGATTCATCTGTAGCAGCTAAGAGCTCAATCTTATTTGGTCCAGTGCGGAAGAACGAAGTCATCACTGCTTCACTTTCAACAAGTTCGTCTTTGTATGAATCGACTCCAAGTAAGCTACGGTATGTTTTTTTTGCGGCTTCAAGATCTTTTACTGCGATTCCAATGTGTTCGATTTTTTTCATGTTTCAGATTTCTTATCCTTTACTAATATTCGATCTTAACGATATTTAATCGATTGTTCCTTTCGCTAGTAAGTAAGTAACTTGTTGGCGATACTTGAATTGACGATCGAATGCGTAGCTTAAGCTTTTGGTAAGCCGTGCTAAGCACAGAATTACGTTCATACACTCCGGCAGGGTTGATGATGTATTCTGAGACCGTATTGTTATTTTTGATTTCGTCGTTGTAAACTAAACGCAAAAGAGAGGGTGTCTGAAACACAAAAAACGAAGAGTAGATACCTTCGTCATCTTGACTGAATTGCTTTTTAGGAAGTATAGTATTCCAATTGAATTTTCCTGAAGGATTAATACTCATTACAAGGATATCTTCATTATAATAATCCGTGATCCCACCTCGGTAGCCCCCTCTCATTCCTCTAGGTCCAGATGTAGAACGATAAAACTCTTTGTTCGATTCCATAACGAAGATGTATCCTCCGTCATTTCGGAGGACGACTTCGTGGAGTCCATAATCCTCAATTCCCTCTAGTTTTTTCTTTGATCCTATGGAGATCGCATCGAGCATTTCGTCAGGGAATGGAATAGTATGAACACTATCACCTTCGTACACAAAATAGCCGATGCTAATGTTATCAAATTTCTCACCGTATAGACCTACTAGATTAAAGTTATCTGCTTTATTGTTGCTTATCAGAGCAGCGCTAACTGTCAATTTTTCGGGTAAGTTGATGCGAATGTCTACAACTTCTCCTGACTTGTCGAGGGTTACCATTCGATAATGATGTCGCTCTTTTCTGTAGCTATTATTATTTTTTTCGAATAAGACAGCCAGTTTGCCTGAATTTGTAACTTCGATTCCCAATAGATGTCTGCGCATGGAAACATCTTGAACGATTAATTTTGTTTCATACAATTGCTCCATTTCCTGATTGTCATACAGTATTAATTGGAGAGTACTCTCATCGATAACATTATGAATTGCTATGTATCGATCATCGTCTGAACCCGAGAATTGGTAATATTCAGAAAGAAAAACATTTTCTCTCACAAAGACCGTGTCTTGAAAATATTGCTCGCCACTTGAGCTCAGTTTTACAGACTTGATGTACTCTTTACTATCGTCTCGGAAGGAATAGTAACAGTTGAAATCATGTTCAGAAGTAACGAAACCGATAATGTTTACTTTACGATCTTCGAAGTCCATCGGTATTTCTTGAATGAATCCTAGAACACTATTAAATATTGAAAGAGTTTGAGTGTAGCCTTTATTCCGTACAAGTACGATTTTGTCGTCAACTTGACCGAGTAGTGTAAAGGAATAATCATCTCTGAGCAGAAGTTCAGGTGAGACTGTTACCTTTTGGGCATGACCCAAAGAAGCAAAAACTGTTATAAGGACAACAATTCCTGAAACTATTTTACTAAATTGTAAACTACACATACATTCAAATTTACCATCTATATGGATTTAACACTGACTTTTTGAAAAGTATTACTGAAATTAGGATTTTTTTCAATCACTTTGGACTTATACGTGTTAAAGTGTCACAACAAACATGATTATGGAAGAGATTATCTGCGAATTGAATGGAAGTGAGTTTATCGAATTGAATTCGATGTTGAAATTGAAAAATTTAGCAAATTCAGGAGGTGAGGCAAAGATTAGAATATTGCACGGCGAGGCATTAGTTAACGGTGAAGTTGAGGTGCGTGTGAGAAGAAAACTCCGTGCAAATGATGTGGTTGAATTTGACGGACATGTAATTAGGATCAGATAGATGGGAGATCAAGTTACAAGCTTATCTTTCTTTTCATTTGAGGGCTTTGGGCCTAAATGGTGGGGCTTCAAAATGATGCAATTTGCACATGCTAAGATTTGGGAAATTGAAGGAATCGAGTTTTACAAATTGATGGGAAGTGGGAAAGGAGATGGTTTTAATCCTTGGCCAGATTTCTCAATGTATGCACTGCTTATAGTGTGGGAAAATGAGGCTTCGGCAGATAAGTTTATAGAAAGCGAAGTTTTCAAAGATTATCAATCAAAAGCTAGCTCTATCCATACGTATTTCTTACGTAATTTACATGCTCATGGAACATGGTCAGGATCAAATCCCTTTCGCAAAACATCCACCGCTTTTTCAGATCGGTTTCCAATAGCGGTCATTACACGAGCAACCATAAAACTGAGCAAGTTGAGGTCTTTTTGGAAATATGTTCCTACATCCAGTAAACCTATTGCTGATCAAGATGGGCTACTTTTTACAAAAGGTATAGGTGAAGTTCCGGTGACACAGATGGCTACGTTTAGTGTTTGGAATTCAATTGAGGATGTAAAGAAATATGCTTATCAGTCTAAGGAACATAAGAAAGCAATAGAAATGACTCGAAATCTAAAGTGGTATAAAGAAGAACTATTTTCAAGATTCATAGTAGAAAAAGAGCATAACTGGCAAGCTCCAAAATAACTTATCGCACAATAATCCAACCTACAAAGAAACACAATATACCAAACGCTATGCTGAGCAAGAGATTACTTGAAAGCAGCCAATACTGACCCTGCTGCATTAAGAAAAAGTTTTCTTTTGAGAATGTGCTAAAAGTACTGAATCCACCGCAAAATCCCGCGAGTAGAAATAGACTGAGCTGCTCAGAAATAGAGTTCTTAAACATATAACCTGCAATTAAGCCAAAGGCCAAACTTGCAATCATATTGCTTAAAAAAGTACCGATGGGAAAATCAGTTTGAAATTTCTGATTTGACCAATCGCTCAGAGCATATCTACACATACTTCCTAATCCTCCACCTATAAAAATGAATAAGTAACTAAGCTTCATTAGCTTGTAATTTTTTAAGCTTTCTTCCTTTTAGAAATATAGTACAGAACTGCTGTTAATCCAGTAGCCGAACCGAGAACTAGTATAAGTAAATTCATATTGCCAAGAAATTGAAATTTCATGACCATAGCGATAAATAATAAATTTACAGCTAACAAGACAAACGTAGCCTGCATGTGTGTGAGTCCCGTATCAATCAATAAATGATGTATATGATTTCGGTCTGGACTAAAAGGTGATCTTCTACGAATCGCGCGTATCATAAAAACTCGAAATGTATCAAAAAGAGGTAAGATCATGATCCCAATTGCTGCGGCAGGTGCTGCCTTAAAATAGTACTTATTAACCGGAATTATTCGATGCATTTCTATGAATTGGATAATTAATATTGCGCAGACTAACCCCAATAGAAGTGAACCAGTATCACCCATAAATATTTTTGCAGGTGTGACATTGTAACGTAAGAATGCAACTACTGCTCCAACTAATGAAAATGAGATAGTTGCTAGACCCATACTGTCAACAAGGAAAAACCAAGTTCCAAGCACAAGGGCTATCAAACTACCAACTCCGCCAGATAGACCGTTGATTCCGTCAATTAAGTTAAATGCGTTGATTACAACAAGAATGGTAAATATCGTGATAATAATACTCCAAACTAAAGGGATATCATATACTCCAAAAATGCCATAGAAACTTGTCAGTCGAATATCAGCTGCACAAACAAGAATAAATGTAGCAAGTAATTGACCTAGCATTTTCCGACTTGGGCTCATCGGTAAAATATCGTCCTTTGCTCCTACTAGAAATATAATAATAAAGCCACCAAGTATATATTGTAAATCACCGAAGACTTTGAAAGGTGTCCACATGACGATTGAGAATATCATTCCTGCAAAAATGGCAATACCTCCCAATGACGGCGTAATCTCGTCATGGCTGGTTCTATCACCAGGGACATCAACCAGATTTTTCTTTTTGGCGATGTTTATTATGGAAGGAATAGCTAAGTATGTTAAGGCAAAAGCCGTAATAAAACTTAGAATGATGTCATACATTAGTTTTCTTTTGTTTTTAACCAGTTTTTTAGTTTTTCTCCCCAGTTGTTTATTTGGTTCAAAACTTCATCAACCGCTTCTTCTATATCTTCACCGTACATTTCTTTGAGCATATTCTGTAGGTCGACTTCATCAACTGATTCGATTATTTCGTCATAAATATCTACCGTTGATGCTTGATCTGCTCGTTCAATTTCTTTTAACGCTCCTGAGCCATGTCGGATAATCATATATTTAACATACTTTGTCCAGAAATTCATCTTTTCCTCACCTGTAAGACTCATTTTTAGTTCTGGATAACAATCATTGACAAATTGCTCAATTTTTGAGTCTTTCGATTTCCAATCTGCTTCAGTGTAGTTTTCATGATTTTTCTCAAGATCCTTCATGAAATTATTATAAGTAGCGACAAAATAGCTCTTGTTTATGCACGCATCAATATTGCATGATTGAACAGACAAAAGCATAACAAATGTGAGTACTCCTAGAAAAATATGTTTCATGGGTTCTTAATGATAAAGCCAAAATATAAAATAATTAGAAGTATAACGTAAAGGTCAATAAATAAGCACTGAAATAGCTAGCTTATCTACAAAGCAATTGGTAAAAACGACTAGTTTAGAGAATGCTTGGATAAGTGGCAGTTTCTATCAAAGTCCATATTTGTGTTTTGCCAGTTATCTTAGATAAATTCTATTTGATTTTCGTGATATACCGACGGCAGCTAGTTGTTTAACTCGCATATTTTGTTTGCGATTCTAGAAATACCGCATTGCTTATCTTTTTAAGGACGTGGTTACCATAAGGGCATTGTAGGCATTTTCCTTGTGAGCAATATGATTTGTACAGATGTATCAATGCCTGAGACTGATAAGCGGTGTCAGGTTTTACTCCGAGTTTATTCCAAAGTCTAATTATTGCATTCTTCTCAGGAGCTAGTTGGTTAAGAAGATCAAGAGCTTTGTGGATATATTGATCTTCTGATCGATGATGACCATAAGCGAATAGAAAAGGTATGATTGCATTTATTGTAATACTGTTCTTCTTGTCTTTTCCTATTGGCTTACTAAGAAAGTCCGATTCCTTATCAAACAGGTAATGCTGATCCCAGTACGTTGAAGCTTGAGCAGTCAGCAGTCTTTCTAGATCCTGAATAGATTCTGACTTTAGCACGTTTTGATGTAAATTATCCTTTAGGAAGTAAAGATCTGCAAGTTGAGCGATTCTAATTGTCGGGAAACCAACAGGTCTCATTCGCAGTAGCTTCCACTGTACACCTGTCAAAGGATTCAATTGATATTTTTTTGACAGAAAATTGTATTCTCTTTTCAAAGCTAGTGGATATTCATCATCATAGTCACCAGTCAACATGCCAGCTTGTCCAAAAAGTAAAGCTTCTAGTTGGTGCAGATTGTCTCGGTGCTTTAAGAGGAGTTTGTAAGGTGTTTTTCGCGCCAAGCTTTCCATTGCATTAGCATTGACTTTTAAGCCAAGACTTTTGGCAATAAGTAGAAAGAGCAACTGAGACCAATCCATCTTATTATCTTCCAGTTCAAGAGCTAGAGGATAGACTTTCGTCTCAAGGCTTTCAATCAAGATTCTGTTTAAATGGAAATAGAAAAGCTCATAATCGCCTTTTTGAATTTCTTCAGCGCAAGGGATTTGGTTTGATCTGCTCATAAATCGCTGATAGCCTTCAATTAGAAAGTCGGAAATATGAAACTTCATTTCGATACAAGGTATTCTACTTCCATCAGAACGATAAATGATCTGATCTTCTTCCCAGACTACATGAAGAATCACATTGTCATATGCTGAATCTTCAGAATGAGAATGCTTAATCCAGTCTGAGCTCAAAATATGCATTTCTATATGTCCTGCCCACTTTGTGCCATCTATGATTACTTTACCTTCCAGAAAATCAGGACCGGCATTTTCATT
Organism: uncultured Saprospiraceae bacterium; assembly: GCA_943788055.1. GTDB lineage: Bacteria > Bacteroidota > Bacteroidia > Chitinophagales > Saprospiraceae > JAHDFB01. Next base: position 307,628 of record CALSOU010000009.1, on the reverse strand, counting down.
GTAGATTCCAAAATTTTCGATTTTACAGGATTCACCTTCTGTTGTGTAAAGATCGCTGGAAGAAAACGACTTTGTTTTCCATACATAGTGTAAGAGTTCTTCTTTCATGATTGTCTTTACTTATTAGTGTAATCAACGAGTAGTTTCGTTCCCTTTTTTTGGAAGTTTTTTGATTTTTCTGAGAAGTTGGATTGATAAAGTATTTATTTGAGACGTTGAATTGTTATGCTAGATACGCTACGTCCAGAACGATGGTCTCTTACAGTTGGAAAAGTAGATTAGGTTTAAGCCCAAAAGGTGATTTTAGTCTGAATTAAATGTAGTTGGTTTCGTTGACGTCATAGATGGCCTAGTCTTGCTGATTGCTTGCACGAAGAAAAGGGTGGCGCTTTTTGGAAAGAGTGTAAATCGGGGGCTAGAACGAGCTGATTGGCTAAAAAAATAGAGGGTTGCTGGGTGTTTTGCGATTCAAGGTGGTAGATTTACCTAATTCGTGTAAATCTATCGCATGAATTCCAATACTCTCTTATTATCAACCACTTACGTTCCGTTATACACGCATCACAAAAGCACTCTCATCACCCATTGAATGCATTTCCAGCGTAGCTTTAATCCACTTTTCTAAATGCGTAGTAACATAATCTCCTAATCGCAAGCATTTCAAAAAGCTACTACGTTTACCCACACGATTTTTACTACTCATTTTTTGTTTAACCTGATCAATATCTTTTATTTCATAGTTGTCAGCCAATGACTGATATTTTTTCAACGGTTGTTCCAAGTTGATTCCTTGATTCCTGACATTTTGGATATGCTCAAGACCTTCTTCCAATGTGTCCAAGATATACTTCCTAAATACTTGTATGGAGGCGTTACCTTTTCGACCCCGATTTTTATTTGTCCACCGCGTCATGCGAAGTCTCAGCATCCTAACCTGATTGCTAAGAATCAAATTGACATTCTGGAATCTTGCAGTCTTGTTCCTGCGAAGTTGGATGGTTTCATATGCACTGATAATCGTGGACGAATTCTTGATTTTAATTAAGAGATGCCTTCCAGTAGTTGTAATGCAGTAGTCGTAGATATCTACAAATTGTCGAAAATGACTGTTGGCGAATATTAAGAATTGATCAACTTCTCGCTCGTTTTCAACAAAGTGTGTGTTAGCAGCATTTTTGGCTTCAAGGATGGAGAAACCTTTTTCTTGTAGCTTTTTGACTCGTTTCATGTATTTGGTGATAGGCTTCAAAATAATTCTCTACCTATTAGTGTAATCACCAGGCTTTTTGTCCCCTTTTCACTTTGAGTCTTTTTCTGAATTACTGAATTTTAGCTGCGATCGGATAGCGACTAATCGTATCTAGTTTAGTTGATATTTAGACCGAATTTAAGTTCTTGATCAGACACAAATCAAAGAGTTTTAATACAGGCCGTTTGTCAAGTTTGCGTGAAAAAATCACTAGCCAATACATGAACTAGATTATTAGCAGATATTTTGTGAAACTCCTCAATTCAATTAATCAATTGCTTTGTTATAAGCTAATTTCGAAATTATTAACATCCGTTTTTGAGTCAGTCCGAATTTAACTTTGAACTAAGCCCATAAAATATATTTTCAGGTAATTCAAAAAGCTACATTGTGCTGTTTTATAAACAATTAATTTCTCTATCTTTGCGCTGAAATTCAGAAAAGGCAATTTATACATGCGTAAGATTATTATATTCAATTTCTTATTCGTTTTCGTAATCTGCTTTCAATCAGCAGTTTTTGCACAGGATCACGGACACGAAGGGCACGACCACAGTACTCACGAAAATCACGACCATAGTACGGACGATCACAGCACCCATTCAGTAACTGCGGATTCGCATGATAATCATGGTGCAGAAGCTCATGGCGATAGTCATCACGGGCATAGTGAGGTAATCTGCGGAGTGGAAGTTGATCATTCTTTTGAAGTTGGGAAAACAGCAATGCATCACATCGGTGACGCAAATGTTTACAGCATAGGACCGCTTCAATTACCTCTACCTGTAATCGCATACTCAAATGATGGTGGACTTGATATATTTAGCACTTCTAAATTCAAAGCCGATCTTCTAGGTCATGGTGATGGTCACGCAGCATACAATGGCTATGTACTTCATGAGGGGTCATTGAAACGCGTTGCTCCAGGGCAAAACTTTCCAAATGGCGAAGTAAAAATTGCTGGATTTGTTCCAAAAGAAGAAATCGATGCAAAAGGAAAGAAGAAGGAAGTGATGTACGTTTGTGATTTCAACGAACTATACAAAATTGAAAATAAGAGTACTGCGGATGCAGGATTATTTGGTGGCGGAATAACATCGTTTTACGATTTTTCTCCAACCAAGAATGTTGTTTCTATGATTCTTGTAACGTTGTTTCTAGGATTTGTATTCAGAAGAGTGGCAAAATCTTACAAAGCAAGAGAAGGAAAGGAACCAAAAGGGTTGCAATCATTCATGGAGACTTTTGTAGTCTTTATTCGTGATGAAGTGGCAAAACCATTCTTAGGAAATAAGTGGGAAAAGTACTTTTCGCTCTTACTAGCAATCTTCTTCTTCATTTTAGGTCTAAACTTGTTTGGTCAAATACCATTCTTCGGCGGATCTAACGTGACGGGTAATTTGGCGGTAACGATGGTACTTGCAATTATTGCATTTCTTGTAACGAATATTAGTGGTAATGGACACTATTGGAAGCACTTATTAGCTGCTCCGGGTGTGCCTTGGTTTGTGAAGCCAATTTTGATTCCAGTGGAAATCATGGGTATTTTCATAAAGCCTTTGACATTGATGTTGCGTTTGTTCGCAAACATTACAGCGGGTCACATCGTATTGGTCGTATTCGTGAGTTTGATTTTCATATTTGGAGATAGTGGACAGAATGTAGGAGGTGCACTAGGTGCATCAGTTGGTTCTACATTACTGACTTTATTTATGATGGCAATTGAGCTCATCGTTGCACTAGTGCAAGCGTTTGTATTTACGATTTTGACGGCTTCTTACATAGGAGCTGCAACCGAGGAAGTAGAACATCACTAGTTGATAAAGAGTAATTGATGAAGGTTGATTATTTAAAGAAATTGAATTTATTTTTTTATACACATAAAATCATTTTAAAATGGTAGGATCTATAGTTGCTATAGGAATGGGTTTAGCAGTAATCGGAGCTGGTCTTGGTATCGGTTGGATTGGTGCAAAAGCTATGGAATCAATTGCAAGACAACCAGAAGCGGTTGGTGACATCAGATCAAACATGATCTTGATGGCAGCATTCATCGAGGGTGCGGCATTGATTGCAATCCTTCTTGCATTCCTAGTAGCAGGAGTCTAAGATGTATAATGTCGGGATGTGTAGCGATTGGCTGCCCTCCCGACGTTTTATTGGCTTGATTCAATATGGTGTCAAGCACAAAATTGTGAGTAAAATTAATTTTGGACGAAAGTCCGATTATATAAAAGATATAATTTTTAATACATGCTATACTTATTAGAATTTTCACCGATTAAACCAGACATAGGACTAATTCTATGGACGACAATCATTTTCCTACTATTCTGGGGAATGCTCGGAAAATTTGCTTTTGGTCCTATCAAGGACGCATTGAAAAAGCGTGACATGGATATCAAAAGTGCCTTGGATAAAGCTGCAGAAGCTAAGTCTCAGATCACTAATTTGGAAGCAGAGCACAAAGCTCTTTTGGCGAAAGCCCAAGAAGATAGAGCTAATGTACTGAAGGAGGCAAATGAAACGAAAGCTTCAATTATAGACGAAGCGAAAAAGAAGGCGAAAGCTGAAACTGATCGTTTGTTGAATAACGCCATGTTGGAAATTGAGAATCAGAAGAAAAAAGCACTAACAGAAGTTAAGAATCAAGTTGGATCAATGGCAATTGAAATCGCAGAGAAGGTGATTAAGAAAGAATTGGCGGCTGATAAAAATCAACAAGCTTTTGTAAGTCAATTAGTGGACGATATTAAACTTAACTAATGTCAGTTAATACTATAGCAGCTAGATACGCAAAGACTTTGATCGAACTCGCAGTTGATCAGAAGAGTCTTGATGGTGTACTAGAAGACGTAAAAGGGTTTCAAAAAGCAACAGAACAGCATGATTTTTACTTGCTTCTGAAAAGCCCTATCGTCAATACTGAAAAGAAGATAACGATACTCAAAGAGATTTTCGACGGTAAGATTACGCCGATAACAATGTCTTTTTTGACTTTGATGACTAAGAAAGGTCGTGAAATGTATCTTCCAGAGATTTCAAATGAATTCGTAAAGCTTTACAATGAGAGAATGAGTATTTCAAAAGTACTTATCACTACTTCAAAGGCTTTAAGCGATGCAGAGTTAGCTTCTATCAAAGCAAAATTGACTGAGAGTACTGTGACAATGAATAATCTAGAGATCGAAACAAAAGTAGATCCTTCCATTATCGGAGGTTTTGTTATCGAAATTGGAGATAGACTTTACGATGCAAGTGTATCGCATAAATTAGATGAACTTAAGAAACAATTTAGTGGTTCATACGAACTGGCTAATTAATATACATAATCAAGTAAATATTTAAGATAATGGTTAATGTAAAACCTGATGAAATATCCGCAATCCTGAAACAACAATTATCAGGATTTAAATCGGAAACAGAACTAGAAGAAGTAGGTACGGTACTCGAGGTAGGGGATGGTATCGCTCGTGTTTATGGATTAACAAAAGCACAAGCTGGTGAGTTGGTGGAGTTTGAAAATGGAGTACAAGCCATCGTTCTTAATCTAGAGGAAGACAACGTAGGTGTTGTACTTTTGGGGGCAAGTAACGAGATCAAAGAAGGTTCCACGGTAAGAAGAACTAGCAGAATTGCCTCAATTAATGTAGGTGAAGGTGTAGTTGGACGTATCGTAAATCCACTTGGTCAGCCCATCGATGGTAAAGGACCTATCACTGGAACAACTTATGAGATGCCTATTGAGCGTAAAGCTCCAGGTGTTATCTATCGTCAACCAGTAACAGAGCCACTTCAGACAGGTATAAAAGCGATCGATTCGATGATTCCTATCGGAAGAGGTCAGCGTGAGTTGATTATTGGTGACCGTCAGACTGGTAAAACAGCGATTGCTATCGATACAATTCTAAATCAAAAAGAATATTACGAAAAAGGAGAGCCTGTGCACTGTATTTATGTTGCATCAGGTCAGAAAGCTTCAACTGTTGCGCAGGTTGCAAAAGTACTTGAAGATAATGGTGCAATGGCATATACAACAATTGTATCGGCTTCTGCATCAGATCCTGCTCCACTTCAGTTCTACGCTCCATTCTCAGGTGCATGTATAGGTGAATTTTTTAGAGATACAGGTAGACCAGCATTGATCATTTACGATGATTTATCAAAGCAAGCGGTTGCTTATCGTGAAGTATCTCTTTTGTTGAGAAGACCTCCAGGACGTGAAGCATATCCAGGTGATGTATTTTACTTGCATTCAAGATTACTTGAGCGAGCAGCGAAAATCATTAACGATGATGGACTTGCTCAAACAATGAATGATCTTCCAGAATCTTTGAAGAAAGCTGGAATCGTGAAAGGTGGTGGATCTTTGACAGCACTTCCAATAATTGAAACACAAGCGGGAGACGTTTCTGCATATATTCCTACCAACGTAATTTCGATTACAGATGGTCAGATTTTCTTAGAGTCAAATCTATTTAATGCGGGTGTACGTCCAGCGATTAATGTGGGTATCTCGGTATCTCGTGTAGGTGGATCTGCTCAGATCAAGTCAATGAAGAAAGTATCAGGTACGCTTAAGTTAGATCAAGCACAATTCCGAGAGCTAGAGGCATTTGCTAAGTTTGGTTCTGATTTGGATGCAGCTACTCAGTCAGTACTTGATAAGGGGAGAAGAAACGTGGAAATTTTGAAGCAGCCTCAGTACTCTCCAGTATCTGTAGAGAAGCAAGTTGCAATTATCTATTTGGGAACAAAAGGGCTTTTGAAGAATGTTCCTACCAATAAGGTGAAGGAATTTGAATCAAATTTCCTCTCGACTCTTGAAAAGAGACATCCTGAGGCATTGAAAGATTTCCAAGCGGGTAAATTGTCAGAAGAAGCAGTTAAAGCTGTTACTGCTTTGGCAGGTGAATTATCTGCTCAATATAATTAATAAGTATGCCTTCCGCTTTATGGCAGAAGGCGTAATTTTTAGCTTGTACTCAAAAAGTACAGCTATCACATAAAAGCAATTTTAAGTGTCAGGTGCATTAAAAGAAGTAAGAGATAGGATCAGTTCGGTGAAAAACACCCAGCAGATTACGAAAGCAATGAAGATGGTTTCTGCTTCCAAATTACGGAAGGCTCAGCAAGCTATTACTCAGATGCGTCCGTATGCTGATAGACTTGATCACATGTTGAAGAACATATTGTCTAATCTTGACGGTGACGGTGGAACTGTTTACGGTGTTGAAAGACCTGTAACGAAAGCCTTGATCGTTGTTGTTACTTCCAATAGAGGACTTGCAGGTGCTTTCAATACGAATATCAACAAAGAAGCTTATAACCTAATTGAGGAGCAATTTTCGGAAGTTGAAGCTGCAGGAAATCTTGATTTTCTATTTGTTGGTAAGAAAGGCGCTGATTTTTTCAAAAGAAGATTTTCGAAGAGTAATTTCAATCGTGATTATGTTGAGATTGCAAATAGTCCAGATTTTGAAGAAATTGCTGAGGTGGCGAACTTCCTTATGGAAGCATTCAAAAACGGTGAGTACGACAGTATTCAGGTTATCTACAGTAAATTCAAAAATGCTGCAACTCAAACACCTATTGCCGTACAATACTTGCCAGTAGCTAAGCCCACAGAATTAGCTGTAGCAAAAAAGGAAAAGAAAGAAACTTCAAACTCTGATTACATTTTTGAACCAGGAAAGGTTGAACTTCTTGAGCATCTAGTTCCGTCTATTTTACAGACTTCGTTGCATAAATTCATTTTGGATACCGTAGCTGGTGAGCATGGTGCTCGTATGACTGCGATGGATAAAGCGACTGAGAATGCACAAGAAATGCTCGGTGATCTTAAAAAGACATATAATAAAGCTCGTCAAGAAGCTATTACAAAAGAACTTGCGGAAATCGTTGGTGGTGCAGCTGCATTAGAAGGATAAAATCAAAAGCAATAAAAATACGAAGCCGTTCTAGATTCATTTCTGGTACGGCTTTTTTTTGGAGTAACGAGGAGTACTTCGACAAAGCTCTGATCTTCACGAGGAGAGGTCAGGAGACCTTCCTCTCCGGTAAATTTCAGTTCTCCACGTTTTGGTAACTTTCTCGTAGTATGGAAGTTACGACCTTAATAGTTCGATGATGTGCAGACTGGCTCTTAGTAAAGTGGCATACATGTCATCGAGGCTTTAGCCTCGTCTCTGCGCCTTAGAATTTACGTTATTGAAGAGTCAAAGACGTACTGACATAATCTAGATTTTCAGCAGTGTAACTCTGTTGTTCCATCTTATCTTCTTCGTCTTCTGCGCTTCTTTTTCTTCTTCTTTTTCTTTGAGGAGGTTGTAGCCGGCCTAGTAACTTCAAGACCGATGCGGATTCCAGCTTCAAGCAAAATAGTTGAACTAGATAAAGTCTGAAATTTATTGGTGATAAGACTCGTTTCTCGGTCAAGACCTATGTCCAGTCGGGTCTCGTTTCTCGAGCGAATTCCAACTCCTATGAAAGCATCAGTAGTTAAGGGAGAGAACAAAGTTTGAAAACCTGCTCGAACAGAGTAATCAAAATTACGTACAGTCTCGTCTGCATACACATCTAGTTCGCGCACAAAGACATTGGTTTCTTGCTGCTTGAAGCACATCGTAATTATTGGTGTGGTACTTTAAGTTTAAAGAGATATATGCATCTTCCGGAGCTGTATTGTAATAATAGAATTTGATGCCAGTGCTGATCCATCCGCCGAGATTAGTATTTCTGATAGTAAAATCATTGTAGAAAGCTTGATCACAGATGTCAAAACCAGGCTCAAAATTGGTGCTTGAACATTCAGGTGTAGTCAGTTCATTGTAAATCTGAGTGTATACATTTTGAAAATTCCCAATAACTGGATTAAAGGTCAATCCAAGACCACCTTCAACGGAAAGAAAATCCAAAATCGGATATTCAACTTCTACAAATTGACGACCCGAAATCATCGAAAGTGGATTCGTTTTGATAACAAGAAAAGTAGGATCGATATTCCGACTTGTTCTAGGTCCGTCGTCGTCAAAGGTGATAATTTCAAGATCATCTTGCCCAAATGAACTCCAGATAGTCAAAAATAGAAAGACAAGAGTATATATAAATTTTATCATGGATCAATTTATTTCCGAGAATTGATTTTCTTTGTATGAAACAACATGAACAATATTATGAAAATTTTCAGTATCCTAGCTACTTTACTACTGTTGGCAGTCACGCTTCATGCACAAGATGTCAAATTGGAGTTGAGCTCTGAAATACGAATCGAAGATAGTAAGGTGCTGACAGGTCACCTTCACTCCAACAGTTCTGGTCATTATGTAGGTTTCCTTGAGCGTCCTTCTTTGTTTTCTTTTGGCAATAGCGTCTACTTGACAAAGTATGATAGGAAGTTTAAAGAAGTTTTTTCAAAGGAGTATCAAGTGGCAGATAGAAATGTTTTTTCGTTGGGTATGCAGTATTTCAAAGGAAAGTTGATCTGGATTCAGTACAAAAGGGATAATCGTAATGATGAACTAATATATTATGCTGTTCCTATTGATTTAAATGGAAAAGCAGGGAAAGCTAAAGCGATTGCGAAATTCAAATACAAGAATTCTAGAGATCTTCCCGATGTCACATGGAAAGTTAATCAAGATACTTCTAGACTTCTCTTCATTGCTGAGATGGATAGGAATAGATCAAGAGAGGATTATTCAGCTTACTTCGCTGTAATTGATACGGATCTTAATAAAGTATGGGACAATAAAGTGAAATTTCCTGAATCGGAAAGACAGGTAGAAGCGACTTCATTTGAGCTAGGAGTGAAAGATCAGCTGTATTTCGCTGCTAAGATTTTTGACACCAACGCAAGTTCGGGCTTGTTTAGAAAAAGCTTCGCTAGGATGGCAGAGTACAGCGTCAATATTGTAAAGGTAACAGGAGAAGGATATGATAAGTATGAACTTGATCTCAAGAATCGATTTATTAAGGGAATAGAAATCGTGAGAAACCCTTTTGGTAACGACATCGCTTGCGCAGCGATGATCGGAGATAGTCGGTCAGGTCCTATTCAAGGAGTTAGTTACCTTAAGCTAGACTCTGAAACAGGAGAGGTGCTCTATGCGAAAAAGAGAAACTTTACCAGAAAAGAGTTGGAAAGTTTTGGAACTAGAAATACTTCGAGAGATAGGAGAAGTGGTGACGAAGGACTAGATGATGAGTTTATTTTTAGAGATGTAATCTATAAAAAAGATGGTAGTTATACGATGTTAGCAGAGGAATATCGAGTTGAAGTTAGAACTTCAACTACAGCAAACGGAGTCAGTAATACATCTACAAGCTTTAGAAATAATCACATCATAACGGCAAATTTTGATGCCGATGGTGAAGTCGAGAGTATTCGGATGATTCCAAAAAAGTATTCTGCTTCGAAGAGCGGTACACCTTTTGCGAATGATGCTTTGGAAGAAAAAACCCATTACATGTTTTTTTCCACCTTGAATTCAGGAGACAATATTTACTATTTATATAATGACGACGAGAAGAACTTCTCAAGAAATATCACAAATCCAAATCGCTACAAAACAGTAACGAACTTCCGAGAATGTGTTGCCGTTATCGGCACATATTGACGAAAATGGCAAACTGAAACGAAAAGAACTATTCAAACGAGAAGATACTGGTACTCTACTAATGCCAAAATTCTCAACTGAAATTAGTCCAAATGAGATGCTTATATTTCTAAAGAGAAAACGGTTTATGGCAAAAGACGCCTTTCGATTTGGAATTCTATCCGTCAATGCAGAGGATTAGTAATTATACCAATTGCGATAAATTTTGCGTAAAAGAGATAACTGTTTAAGTACACTGCGAGTTACCTAGATTCTCTCTCGATTCCTAACGGTGACGAATTTTGTAGAGCAGGAGTTTCTGCGAGTTTTATCTATTCCGAGAGTGATCGGGACAAATTTGCAGCAATTTCAGTAATTGATGAAAACCCGGGCAGAACTGAGTCAATGCGCAGCCTTGATTTTTGTGTTACTTTTTATCAAGAAAAAGTAACGAAAAGGACACTATAGTCCTTCAGGAAAATAGTTCTTAAGAAAGCATCCTTACTTCAGTTGTACATTACGAGAGCTATGCGATCCCAATTGCAGGAGTTTTGAACTCTTGGAACGGGTGATTTGTAATCTTGATATTCTCGGAAGTTAGTAGCTTAACCTCGTTGCTCTTACTTTTTTTGCCCGTCAAAAAAAGTAACAAAAAAAACTCTCTCACTAGAAAACTCGTCCTAGTGCTCCTACTTTCAACGTAATATTTCCTTTGTTGTACTTTCAGCTTTCGAGATTCTCCCCGCTACACCCACGTCCCTGTCCCCCCCGAATCTCTGTATGGTGTATCTCAAACAGTTCTAGTTGGACTTTGAATAAGCACAGTGTGAATCTATTGCGACATTTCAAAACAGAATTGGAATTAGTTATACCATACAGCATATCTTTTTCGCCGAAGTTCTAAAGCAAGCTGTTTTTCCATCTCAAGTGCTTCTTGCCTGGTTTTTGGGCGGAAGCCCTCTGATAAACTAGGGCGTAAATAGAGCCCGTATTTCTTTACTATTGATGCTGCTAGATTATGGCCTTTTTTACTTAACGTACCTGTTTTATGCTGTTTGAACCGTGTTTCTGGCGACTTACTAGTCATTCCTACGTATAAGCATTCTGTGATGCCATTGTACTGAGGATTTGCTTCTCGAAACTTTCTATTTTCTGAGAATGCTTTCTTAGAGAGTTCTATGACATAAATACTGTAGGGCATATTTTGATGATACTAAAAATTGTGGTTATGACCAAAAGTTGTTACTAAGGTAGGATATAACATAATAACTAACTTTGGATAGAGATAAAAACACATGACTAGATCTGCTCTTTTTATAATCACTAGCATTGTCATCGTTGGTTTGATTGCCTGTAAACAAGAGCAAAAAGTCGAGACTATTTCTTATTCTGAAGTTGAAGGAATGGCGCTCATTCCTGGGTCAATCCAAAATTTTCATATTGGAAGAGGTCACTATTCAAATTCCTTTGTGGGGCAAATTGATGAAGTTACGGTTTGGAAAATAGCATTATCCGAACAGGAAGTTCGAGAATTGCGACATCTTACGAAAGAAAATACCATTGTTTCAGAGCCAGATTTGATTGCATATTACTAATTTAACGAAATTGTAAATGGCACCCAAGTTATGGACAAAGCAGGCTTAAATCATGGTTCACTCCTTTCGAATTCATATATCGATGCTTCGACTGTACCCGTGGGAACTGGTGCCAGTGAATCTTTTAGTGTCTTCGGACAAGATACACTGACTTCAATAATTACAGGAATTGAAATGATATTTCCAGATACTGGACCGTATGCAAATGGAGATTTGGTGCTCAGTAGAATTAATCTGACGCCGACAGCCCCTCCTATCCAAGGTATTATTTCAAAAAGTTACTGGATAATAAATAATTACGGCACTAATAAAACTTTTAACAACCTTTCTTCGCTAGAATTTCAAGATATAGGAAACATGACTCCTTATAATTCCGCCGCAGATTTTCAGCTGCAAGAACGTGATGAAAACGCAGATACGGACTCTTGGGCTTCGAAAGGCAAGGCAAATTATATCGATTTCGAAGCAAAGAGCGTTACTACAACAACAAATCTAACTGTCGATTCTTTTGGACAATTTACCGTCCTAAACAGAAAAGCTGTCGGATGGATCGGAGTAATGAGCTCCGACTGGGATAATCCAGCTAACTGGGGGAATGGAGTGCTTCCAACTACAAGTTCAGATGTAATAATACCTAGAGACACTCCTTTTCAACCAATTGTGAATACAAATACGATTATTCGCAGTATTACTTTAATGGAAGGTGCAAGCTTAGGAATTATGAACGGTGTAACATTTGAAACCAATTAGAATTCCAAATATTCAATTAGAGATCAAGATTTTGTTGTTCTCACTATCCGCAATAGTCTAATTAGAAGTTGATATCAATTAGTTAGCTCGATAGGAAACATTTCTTATTAATTAGTGCATATAATAGTTAATTATTCGTCGAAAAACTGAATTTCCATGTGTATTTCTGGGGATTGGCAGTATATTTGTAAGTAAAATGTTGGCGTCAAAAAATCGCCCATATAGATTATGGCAAATAACTATTCTTACGTTTTTAGTGCACATCCGAGTTACATCGAATCGATGTATACACAGTTCAAGCAAGATCCAAACACCGTCGACGAAGGTTGGCGCGTTTTCTTCCAAGGTTTCGAGTTTCAAGATAATTCGCTTGATACTCTAATTAGTTCTGGTTCTACGGGAGGTACCAGTAATCAGAACATGATTAAGGAACTTGGTGTACTTTCCATTATTAGAGCATTCCGTCAGCGAGGTCACCTGCTTTCTACTACCAATCCTATTCGTCACAGACGAGATCGAAAACCGCATTTAGATTTAGCAGATTACAATCTATCCGAAGCTGATCTTGACCTACCTTTTTCTGCTGGACTAGAGATTGGAATCGAAAATGCGACTCTTAGAGAGATCATAGATCGATTACATAGAATTTATGCAGGGCCAATTGGGTTTCAAGCTTCGTATATTCAAAATAAGACTAGCCGCATTTGGTTACGGGAGAAAATTGAGAAGAGAAGTCTTGAAGAGGATTATGGGCTCAATTTAGAGACGAAAAAGCAGATTCTCAAGAAATTGAACGACGCAGTAGTGTTTGAAGAATTCTTGCATACGAAGTATATAGGTCAGAAGCGATTTTCATTGGAAGGTGGGGAAGCGACGATAGCTGCACTAGATGCTATCATTACTGCAGGAGTTCAAGATAAAGTACAAGAAGTCGTGATTGGTATGGCACATAGAGGAAGACTCAATGTTTTAGCCAATATCATGCAAAAGACATATTCTAATATTTTTTCCGAATTTGAAGGTACAGCAGTTCCTGATCTAGCTTATGGTGACGGTGATGTAAAGTATCACTTAGGTTTCTCTTCAATGATGGATGTGGTCGGTAAAAAAGTACACTTGAAATTGGTTCCAAATCCGTCACATTTGGAGTCAGTCGATCCGGTTGTACAGGGCTTTACTAGGGCGAAAGCGGACATTCTTTATAATTCAGAATATGATAATATCCTCCCTATTTTGATTCATGGTGATGCAGCAGTTGCTGGCCAGGGAGTTGTTTACGAAACAGCTCAGATGGGCGAATTGGATGGATACAGCACCGGTGGAACAATTCACTTTGTTATCAATAATCAAATCGGTTTCACAACAGATTTTGATGACGCTAGATCAAGTACCTATTGCACGGCAGCAGCTCAAGCTATCGGAGTGCCAGTGTTTCATGTCAATGGTGATGATCCAGAAGCGGTAATCTTCGCTTCAAGATTAGCAATTGAGTATCGTCAGAAGTTTAATACGGATGTATTTATTGATATGGTCTGCTACAGAAAGCATGGGCACAATGAAGGTGATGATCCTTCTTTCACGCAACCAGAAATGTATCAGATCATCAAAAAACATAAAAACCCAAGAGAACTTTATGTTGAGAAATTGACTGCTAGGGGAGATGTTCAGCAGGCGCTTGCAGAGGAAATGGAAACGAGCTTTTGGAGTAACCTACAAGCTAGACTAGATGAGGTAAAACAGTCCAATATGCCTTATGAATATCAGGAACCTGAGGTTGCTTGGAGAAGTTTAAAGAAACGTGTTTTTGAGGAATCAGAAGCAGTTACTCCTGTGACTGGGGTCAAAAAAACAGATGTCCATAAAATTATTAAGCATTGTATGACTTTGCCCGAAGGTTTTACGCCATTGAGTAAGGTAAAACGACTCCTCAAAGGTGCGCAGAAGTTACTCGATGCAGGCAACTATGATTGGGCAATGGGTGAGTGGCTAGCATTTGGTACACTACTACTCGAAAATCACAATGTTCGAATGAGTGGCCAAGATGTAAAACGTGGTACTTTTTCTCATCGCCACGCAATATTCAACGACGTAAAGACTTACGAAGAATACAATAGATTCAATAATATAGCTGATAAACAAGGTAAGCTCCGAATTTTTAATTCGCTTCTTTCTGAGTTTGCTGTAATGGGTTTTGAATATGGATATTCACTTGCAACACCAAATGACCTAGTTATCTGGGAGGCACAGTTTGGAGATTTCTATAATGGAGCTCAAACAATAGTAGATCAATATATATCTGCTGCAGAAAGTAAGTGGGGAAGAATGAGTGGCTTAGTGCTTTTATTGCCACATGGGTATGCAGGCCAAGGCCCTGAGCATAGCAGTGCTCGTGTTGAAAGATTCTTGCAGCAATGCGCTGAGTTCAATATGGTTGTGACCAATATTTCAACTCCTGCGAATTTGTTTCATGCGATGCGTAGACAGTTGACTTGGAATTTTAGAAAGCCATTAGTGAACATGTCACCGAAATCACTCTTGAGACACCCATCATGTGTGTCGAAAATGGAAGATTTTACTGGAAAGTCGAAATTTCAAGAAGTCATAGATGATGCAGAGATTGCAGCTAAGAAAGTGAAAAGGCTGTTGTTGTGTAGTGGAAAAGTCTACTATGATTTATACGAGAAAAGAGCAGAACTAAAGAAAGAGCACGAAATTGCGATTGTACGTTTGGAACAACTGTATCCATTCCCGCAAGACCAAGTACATGCAATATTGAAAAAATACAAAGCTGCAAAAGAAGTATTCTGGGTACAAGAAGAACCTGTTAATATGGGAGGTTGGAGTTTTGTCATGGGGCGCATGCGTCGTTCTTCGATCGAACTCATCAGTCGTAAAGCAAGTGCTTCACCTGCAACGGGATACAAGAAAGTACATGATGCACAACAAGCTGAAATCTTAGAGAAAGCGCTGGGATAGGAAATCTTCGTTGTTGATATTGATAAATAACAGAAAGGACTAGCTGAAAAGCTGGTCCTTTTTGGTTGTTGTATTAGATATATATATTTTACTATAGCTATTTCGTCCATTAGCTTTTCACTCACAGTCTTTGACAACTTTATTTTCCCTCTTATTTTGCTATTTTTGGTTTTCTGTTTGACTTACTTAAAAAATGTCGGTATTTTCTGGACTTAAATTGAAATCAATGAAATTAATACGTGTTTTATTACTCGCTGTAGTCTTGTGTTTTGGCAATCTAGCTTTTGCAGGAGAAGGAATGTGGCTACCCCAGCTACTAAAAGCTCTCAACGAAGGCGACATGCAGACAATGGGAATGAAGTTGACAGCTGAACAGGTTTACAGCGTAAATGAAGGTTCATTAAAAGACGCGATCGTTCACTTTGGTGGATTCTGTACGAGTGAAGTTATATCTCCCGAAGGTTTGTTATTGACAAATCATCACTGTGGATACGGTCAGATTCAATCACATTCAACGATAGAGGATAATTACTTGAAGAAAGGATTTTGGGCTGCTACAAAAGCCGATGAGAAAGCAAATCCAGGTCTTTTTGCTCGTTTTATCGAACGGATCGACGATGTGTCCGAAATAATACTAAAAGGAGTAAACGATGACATGTCACCAAGTGAAGTGCAGTCAATTGTAGATAAGAATATCAACGCTTATATGTCTGATAATCAAGGAAGTCAATACGAAGAATGGATGGTCAGACCATTTTTTAATGGAAACCAATACTTTGCATTCAAAACAGTTACATATCCAGATGTGCGTTTAGTTGGAGCTCCACCTGAGAATATCGGGAAGTTTGGTGCAGACACAGATAACTGGGTTTGGCCAAGACACACTGGTGATTTTTCCTTGTTTCGTATTTATGCAGGTACCGATAATCAACCCGCTGAATACAGTGCCGATAATCAACCTTTTGTGCCAAAACACTACCTACCTATTTCAATGGATGGTGTATCAGAAGGAGATTTCACGATGGTTTTCGGTTTCCCAGGAAGAACAAATCAATACCTTCCTTCTCAAGCGGTAAGACAAATAGTTGAAATAAACGATCCTGCTAAAATCGAAATTCGCGACGTAGCTTTGAAAATCATGGACAAGTACATGCGCGCAGATGAAAAAGTACGACTACAGTACTCTAGTAAGTTTGCACGTATCGCTAATTATTGGAAGAAGTGGATTGGTGAAAAGACGGGTTTAGAGAAAACCAATGCTGTAGCAAAAAAGCAAGATCTAGAGGAAGAATTCACAAAAAGAGTAAAAGTGGATTCAAAATTATGGGGGCAGTATGGCCACCTGATGAAGAAATTTGGAGAAAAGTATGCAGCTATTGAAAGATATTCGTTTACGAAAGATTACTATGACGAAGTTGTCCGCAGGAATGTGGAAATCATGACAGTTGCATCCGTGCTAGATAGGATGGTAAGCAGATTTGAGAATAACGGTGAGGCTGGATACAATGATTTTAAACCACGTGTAGCTGGATATCTCGAAAATCACTTCAAGAATTACAACGCAAATATTGATCAGGAGGTATTTATTGCACTTTCTGATCTCTACAGAGATAATGTCGACAGAGAGTATTGTCCTACGACATTTAGCGTTACGGCGAAGTCCTTGGAAGTTGCCTTGACGGATATATTTCAACGTTCTGCGTTTAAGGATCAAGATAAATTAAAGGCAATTTTTGAAATGACCCCCGAAGACGCAGTAAAAGCTTTAAAAGGCGATCCGATTTATATTTTATTTTCAGACTGGAAAGGTGTGTATGACGAGAAAGTCGCTGGACCATATAGTGAAATCAAAGCGGAAATAGACCTGTTACAGAAGCGATATATGCGTGGTCTGATCGATGCTTTTCCTGAAAAGACCTTTTGGCCAGATGCAAATAGCACAATGCGAGTAACTTACGGAAAGGTGCAAGGCTATGAGCCTAGAGACGCTGTTTATTACAAACCAGTTACGCATTTTGATGGTGTGGTTGAAAAGTATATTCCAGACGATTACGAGTTTGATCTTGATGAAAAACTACTAGATCTGTACAGAAGTAAAGACTATGGTCCGTACGCGGACGCAACCGGATCAGTGCCAGTATGTTTTATTGGGACAAACCATACCACAGGGGGAAATAGTGGAAGTCCTGCAATTGATGCGGAAGGAAATCTGATCGGACTTAATTTTGATAGAGCATGGGAAGGAACAATGAGTGATATCAATTACGACCCTTCAATTTGTCGAAATATCATGGTCGATATCAGATATGTACTTTTTGTTGTTGACAAATACGCAGGAGCAAGCCACTTGATCGAGGAAATGACTTTGGTGCACCCCAAAACCAAATAGTCTAATTAGATAAATCATATTGGATGGTGCAGCACATTGTGCTTCGTATTTTATTATCTCCGATTGCCCTGATATATGGGATTGTTATCGGGGCTCGTAATACACTTTATCAGATAGGTTTGCTTCGTTCTTCGAAGTTTAATCTTCCTGTGATAGGAGTAGGGAATCTCTCTTTGGGCGGATCTGGTAAGACCCCACATGTTGAGTATTTAATCCGACTTTTACAACCGTATATCAATCTCGGCATTCTCAGTAGGGGTTATCTAAGGAAAACAACAGGTTACATGGAAGTAATGAGTGGGCATGGTGTGGATCTCACTGGTGATGAATCACTTCAATACAAATTAAAATATCCTGATGTCATCGTATCGGTTTCGGAGAGAAGAGCTATCGGTATTCCTCAGATGATTGGTGATCATCCTGATCTTCAAACGATCATCCTGGACGATGCATTCCAACATCTGTCTGTTACACCAGGTCTAAATTTGTTAGTTACAGACCATAAACAACCATTTTTTGACGACTTCCTACTGCCTGCAGGTAGACTACGTGAATGGCGACGTGCCTATAAACGAGCGCAAGTCATCGTTGTGTCTAAGTGTCCACAAGATATGACATCGGAGGAAATGGACAAGTGGGTTGAGAAAATCAAGCCTACAAATGATCAAAAAGTATTCTTCTCGACCTATGAGTATGGTAAGCCGTACTACATGTATGACCATCGTCAGAAACTAGAATTGGATTCCGAAACAGATGTAATTATGTTGACAGGAATTGCCAAACCTATTTATGTCCAAGAGTATTTAGAGGATCGCGTCAATTTTGTAAATGTCCATGCCTATGAAGATCACCATAATTTCAAACCACACGAAGTAAGCCTGGTACATCGTGCACTCGCTGAGTTACAATCGAAGAAAAAAGTAGTTATCACAACAGAGAAAGATAGTACGAGACTCGACAAACACCGTATGTTTTTGCAAGAAAAGAAGATTCCGATCTTTATTCTTCCAATCAAGGTTCGCTTTCTTGAGCATAAGAAGCATAACTTTGATGAGTATATCAAAGACTTCTTATTAAAATTCAGAGTGTGATTATTCGTGTAATACTAGTTCATATCGGGTTGGTTTTTTATTTCAGTTCTGTTGGACAGGCAGGTCGGGTTGAGCAACGTGAACGTGCGCAGCAACTAATTGACCGATATGAAATCAAGTATGGACATTATGACGGTTTTATGGGGCTTTCGCCCAAAAGTAGAAGTGAAATAAGAGATTATTTTTTTCTGCTAGATAGCGTAGGATTAAGTGAGCAAGAAATGTATGATCGCCAGATCATACTTGACGATCTGGCTGAATTTCAGGACCCGATTGATTCTGGTTCCAAAAGTTGGTGGAAGCATTTTTATGAAAACAAAAGTCATTTTTATTCGCTGAAAAAGAAGGACTTTTGGTTTTCAGCTAATCCTATTCTATTTCTTAGAGCAGGTCTTGACAATTCAAATGACTTTGTGCTACAGAATACAAGAGCAGCGCGTATTAAAGGTGCGCTAGGTTCCAAAATGTATTTCTCAGCCTCCATTTACGAGAATCAAGCATCATTCCAAAATTATCACGAGAAAACAATAAATCGTTTTCAGACAATTCCTGGAGAAGCATTCTACAAAGATTTTGATTTCGGTACCGATAATCGCGCTTTTGATTATTTAAATGGAGATGGCTTTGTCGGGATGAGTTTGAATAAGTTTACAAATGTTGAATTTGGCCATGGAAGGCAGTTTGTTGGACATGGAATGAGATCGCTGTTGCTATCTGATTTTGCTACCAACTATTTGTATTTACGTGCCAATACTAAATTTTGGAAATTCAACTATCAGAATCTTTTCACTGAATTAACCCCCTTCACTGAAAAACTTGTTTCTGGAGACGTTCTTTTACCGAAAAAATACATGGCGCAGCACCTTTTGAGCTTTAAGCCCAATCATCGTTGGGAACTTGCTGTATTCGAAACTGTCGTTTTTTCACGTGAGAATCAATTTGAACTTCAGTATTTGAATCCGATAATGCTGTATAGAACTGTTGAGCACTTTTTAAACAGCCCGGATAACGTAATCCTTGGTGCGCAAGCTAAATGGAATCCAATTAACGGCTATCAGCTATACGGCCAAGTAATTGTGGATGAGTTCAATCTAGGAGCATTAAGGGAAGATTTCGCTTGGTGGGGTAACAAATTCGGAGCTCAGTTAGGCCTTAAGGCGATCGACTTCCTAGGTATTCAATTCCTTGATTTGCAAGGAGAATTCAATGCAGTGCGACCTTATACTTATACCCACAGAAGGAGCTTTGATAATTATGAAATAAGCAAGGCAAATTATTCACATTTTAGTCAGCCGCTCGCGCATCCGCTAGGGGCCAACTTCTATGAACTGATGTGGGATCTTCGTTATCGTTTTGGTAATCGTTGGTTTGTACATCCTCGTGTTCTATTAAGTGCACAAGGTGTCGATGGTGATGGTCCTAACATAGGTGCCAATATACTACTCGATAACCAGAGTCGAGCAGGTAATGACAACCAACGCTTTCTCCAAGGAAATCGAGTTAATACCAAACTATATGCATTTAATCTCAGTTATGAAGTTTTTAGGCATAGCTTCGTAGATCTAAATATTCAATATCGAAACGCAGTTAGTACGGTTGAATCTTACGACGATCGTAGTTTTTATATTGGTCTAGGTATTCGCATGAATTATTATGCAGCATATCAAGATTACTGATGACAAATAAAAACACAAAATCACAATTAGAAAATCTCCTTAAAAACCAAATTTATTATTTCTTCATGTGATGTCATTTCTAAAATTTAGCAATGGTAAAGCTATCTCTTTGCTAAAGCCTGTTAATGAGCTGTTAATCATCAATGGATGCTAGAGTAATTGTTATTTTTGGTAAAAATTCGATTCGTGTCCAATAAGACTATAAGACGACTTCTTGTTCTTGGTGCATTTGCAATTTTGGGTATTGTATTTATCCAAGCCTATTACATGATCAATACATGGAATCTAAGGGATCAGGGATTCGACTCTTCTGTAAGAATAGCGCTTCGCAAAACAGCAGAGCAGTTAGCCACGTTTAACAATGCACGACTTCCCAAGCAAAATATTATTCAGAGACGATCAAGTAATACCTACGTTGTAAATATTAATGATGAAATTGATGCACGAATTCTCGAGGATTATTTAATTCAAAATTTCGAGAAGAGAAGCTTGGAGGCTGACTTTGAGTATGGAATTTATGACTGTGCGAGTAATAATATGCTATACGGCGACTATTGTGATATTGGTTCTGGCTCTGCAGCTAGGGACACTAAGGTTCGAGGAGAATTACCTACGTTCAACGAACTTGAATATTATTTCGTTGTGAGATTCCCTTCTAGAGCAGGATACTTGTTGAGCAACATGAGACAAGCCGTGATTTTCTCGTTGATTGCTCTTCTTGCAATTTCGTTCTTTATCTATGCTTCCTTTATTATTCTGAGACAAAGACGACTTTCTGAAATGCAGAGAGATTTTATCAATAATATGACGCACGAATTTAAAACACCGATTTCTTCCATAAAATTGGCTGCAAATACAATTGGAAAAGATGATTCAGTCAAAGACGATAGACGCCTGCAAAAGTATGTGCACCTCATAGACGAGCAAAGTACCAGATTAAATCAGCAAGTTGAGAAACTTTTGAATATTGCAGCTTTAGAGCGCAGAAATTTAGATTTGCAAATGGAGCGAATTAATCTAAGTGATCTACTTTCGGATATCGTAGAAGATCTTGAGCTGCGCATAAAGGATGAAGAAGGAACGATTGAGTTTTCAAGAATACTTGAACCTGTATGGGTTGAAGCAGATAAGATGCATTTGACTAATGTTCTTTACAGCCTACTTGATAATGCGATTAAGTATAGCAAGGAAGAGATCTCCATCACAGTATCATTGTTGGAAGATAGATTGACCATATCTGATAAAGGCCTAGGAATTGAACGCCAGCATTTATCTATGATTTTCAAAAAGTTTTACCGAGTGCCAACAGGAAATGTTCATGATGTGAAAGGTTTTGGGCTAGGATTGTACTATGTTAAGACAATTATTCATAAATTGAACTGGTCTATTTCAGTTGATTCTGAAATGAATGAGGGAACTAGCATTACAATATTTTTCAATTAGTATCAGATGACAAAAACGACAAAAGCCCATATCTTATATATCGAGGACGACGCGACTTTAGCATTTATTACGAAGGATAACCTTGAACAACAAGGTTATAAAGTAACGCATGCTGAAAATGGTGAAGAAGGGTGGAAGACTTTTAAGGCTGAAACTTTTGATCTCTGTGTACTTGATGTTATGCTTCCAAAAATGGATGGTTTCTCTTTAGCAAAGAATATCAGGTCAATGCATGATAGCATACCTATCATATTTTTGAGCGCGAAAACGATGAAGGATGATAAGATAGCAGGCCTGACATTAGGTGCAGATGACTATATCGTGAAACCTTTTAGTATTGAAGAGTTGGTCTTGAAAATCGAAGTTTTTCTTCGTCGTAAACATGTTGTCACACCGTCAGAAACCGGCATGTTTGAAGTCAGTCCGTTGATAAAGTTGGATTCCAAGAATCTAAATTTAATTCGCCCTTCAGGAGACAAGGGTTTGACCCAAAAAGAAGTAGACCTTCTCAGAATGTTTGCTGAAAACAAGGGGACAACTTTGAAGAGATCAATTATTCTTGAGACAATCTGGGGAGAAGATGACTATTTCTTAGGACGATCATTGGATGTATTTATTTCGCGTTTGAGAAAATACCTAGCTGAAGACAAATCTATCGCCATTGATAATTTACATGGAGTAGGCTTCCGTTTGGTGGACAAATAGTTGTTTAATTATTGGCCCAGACGTCCTCAAGTAGATTTTCGATTTTAGTAATAATCGTTCTCGAAGAAACTGTATAATTATTGACCATGACGCTAAAAGCAATAATGTCACCAGATTTTGCTTTCAGGAAACCGGCATATGCTCTGACTCCTCCCATTGACCCTGACTTCCCATAAATCTTACCTTTGAGATTTTTTGACAAAAACGCTGAAGCTAAAGTACCGTCATAACCATTTCTTGCTAGTAATGGATATAAATTATCCGATCCCATTCTGTCCAATTGATGCGCAAGAAAGCCGACCATAGTGCTTGTAGAAATGAAATTTCTTTGAGAGAGACCACTTCCATCTCTTTGTTGATATGCGTTCGAATTATCAATCAACTTCTCTCGAAGGAGATACTCCTCAATCACTCGCGTCCCTTTTTCTCTGTCACCACTTCCTAATTCCTTCAAAAACCCTTCACAATAAAGATTAATACTCTTTTCTATTGCAGATTTTACTTGCATTTTGGCTGGAACGCCTTTATGTGTCCAGATTTGTTTATCCTTGGAAATTACATCATATGAAACTTTCGCTCGATTTGATTTGATATTATTTATTTCTAGGGAAGTCTGCAGATGTTGAGCGAAAAACAGGGGAGCATCAGGAATAGCACCACGTATTGAAAATTTACCTTTTCCTGCTGGCAAAGTACCGCGGATATGCGCTTGATATTGGTACGGAGCGCAAAAGATGTAGGATTGGTCACCTGAGTTGGGTGCATTGAGTGTCAATTCATTTTTGAAATGTAGCCCTGGAATAGGAGGACTTATTTGATCAAGTTCTAGTTTTCCACCCTTCTTATTTCCTCTCCGAAATGAAAGAGAATATGCATTTTCATTTACATTCAAGCCCCATATTCCGGTTGCGTAGTAGTTGCCTAGATCGTTGTATGTCCAGGTATGGGGAGTACAGTCAGATCCATAGTAGGATTCATCAACAATGATATCTCCGTCAATACAAGTTATTCCAGCATATTGGATAGCCTTGACGATTTCAGAAGTTCTTTTCGAAAGGCTGTTTTTGTTACCATATCGCTCACTTCCAAAACTAGGATCTCCGGAACCTTGAATGATAATATTACCTTTTAACGTACCATCCTTTTCTATTGTGCCTTGATAGTAAACTGATGTTGAAAACTGGGACTTATCACCTTTTTTCTCTAAATATATCAGCGAAGTAATAAGCTTTATTGTTGAAGCTGGATTCAGTAGTTTTTCTGACTGATACTCTGCCACGATTTTATTATCATCTACCTTTTGGAATAGGTATGAAGCATGCGCCAAACCCATATTTTGGTCCGATTGCCAGTCAATAGTTCTCTGTCCGAAAACGAAGATAGAAAAGAGACTTAGCAGGATTGCGAGGCTATAACCTTTCATATTCAGTTGATATGTGAAATAGTGCATCGCCTTGATTGACAACACTAGCGTTATTATGTCCTATGATATAACCATCTTTCGGCGCCATCACTGAGACAGTACTTAGCCCTTGAGGGTCGTTAACAACTCCGATAATCTCATCTTGTTGGATACTCGATCCCGATTTCTTTGTCCACATAAATAATCCTGAACGTGGCGCTCTTACCCAAGTTGTTTTGCCAAAATGTAGCAATCGATCGGGATTGGAAGTGTCACATTCTAACATCTCTAGATGGTTCAATACTCGAAGTATACCATTCACTCCTGTAAAAATTGCATGCCCGTCAAATCGCAAAGATTCACCACCTTCATAAATTATAATTGGGATATTCTTGTCTCTTGCAATTTTTCGAAGTGATCTTGTAATGACTGGTTTTTTGAGTATAAAAGGTGCTCCAAACACTTTTGCTAATGCAAATGCTTTTTCATCTGTTCCAGTATATCGGATTTGAGGATAGTTATATCTGCTTGCTCCGCCAGTGTGGAGGTCAATAATATAATCGACATGTGGCAGAATCTTCGAAGAGATTACACGTGCGACTCTGGAAGCAAGTGAGCCGTTCATCGATCCAGGAAACGATCTGTTCACATCTTTTCCGTCTGGAACTGCACGAGAAAAATTAATGAATCCATAAATGTTCACTATGGGAATTGCCACAATCGTACCTGCGTTAATTTTTTCAAAATGTTCATCGGCAAGAATGGAGCGTATGATCTCAACGCCAT
Source organism: uncultured Saprospiraceae bacterium (assembly GCA_943788055.1). Taxonomy (GTDB): domain Bacteria; phylum Bacteroidota; class Bacteroidia; order Chitinophagales; family Saprospiraceae; genus JAHDFB01. Next base: position 282,969 of record CALSOU010000009.1, on the reverse strand, counting down.
TAATTTCATCACCGTGAACGCCTCCTAAGACTAGTACTGTGGGCCCAGGTTTCAAACCATTAAACACATGCGCGTTTATATTAATCTTAGTTCCAGACGGCAGCTTACCTACATTAATGCGTACTAGCGCATTTTCGCCGGGTTTGATCGTCTCCTTATGAATCGTGATATCGTCGATCGCAACGCGCTGTTTCTCTATATTCCTGCTCTTTGGTGACATAGCTACTTATGCTTTGAATTCTGCGTTTCGCTCGCAAAATTGGATAATTTTTCCAGCAATGTCGATTTTAGTAGTAGTTTCTATTCCTTCGAGTCCAGGCGATGCATTCACCTCAAGAATCAATGGACCTTTCTTGGATCTTAGCATGTCTACACCGCAAACATCTAGACCCATAATTTTGGCAGCTTGTTTTGCAGCATAGGCCTCAGCTTCTGTAAGTCGAACAACGGTAGAGTTACCTCCTCTATGTAGGTTGCTTCTGAATTCTCCAGTTCGAGCTTGTCGCTTCATAGATCCAGTAATTTTATCATCAACGATTAAAACTCGAATATCTGCACCTTTTGCCTCAGCTACAAACTCTTGTAAAATGACCCGCTGTTTAAGCTTATGAAATGTCTCGATAATTGCTCCAGCATTTTTCTTGTTTTCAGCCAGTAATACACCGATCCCGTGTGTACCTTGAGCGAGCTTGATCACTAGAGGCATTCTACCTAGATAGTCCAGTGATTCTTCTATCGTATATGAATTATTTGAGATGACCGTTTTCGGGACTCCAATCCCATGTGCAGCCAAAAGTTGCATAGAACTTATCTTATTCCTTGCTCGAAGTAGGGCTTCGTAGTCGAGTGTAGAAAATAGACCCATCAATTGAAATTGCCTCACAACAGCTGATCCATAAGAGGTTGCTGCATCTCCGATACGTGGGATGATTGCATCGTAGTCATCTATCAATTCATCTTGATAGTACACTTGCAGATTCTTACCTTCCATCACGAGGTCACATTGCATATGATCAATCACACGCATAAAATGCCCTCTTCTTCGTCCAGCATTCACAATACTTTGAGTGCTATACAAACTACTATTTCTAGATAACACAAGAATATTCATACTCTTCTACATTAGTGAAAGGTGAAAATAGTGATATTATAGGTAATCGTTTATGCCGCAGTCTGAAATTAATTTGTTTGCCTGATAAGACTGTCTAGCCAATATTGAATTGAAATTAGTAACTTGCCGATACAAATCAAGATGTGAAAGCAGTAATACAACTCAATAATAGAAAAATCATAAATGGCTGGGCCTTTTACGATTGGGCCAACTCAGCATATTTCTTAGTCATTTCTACAGCTATATTCCCTGCTTACTTCATGGGATATACAGATGATACCATCAACTTTTTTGGCTTTGAGGTAGCAGACTCAGCGTTTTATGCTCTCATCGTTTCAATAGCGTATATTCTGATTGCTTTAAGTACTCCAATACTAAGTGGTATAGCTGATTATGGAGGTAAACGCCTATATTTTTTGCGTCTATTTACATCAGTCGGGTCAATCGCCTGTATGTGTCTATACTTTTTTACTTCGCCTGAGACGATGTGGATTGGAATTATAGCCTTCATGATTGCGACTATTGGCTGTGCAGGCGGATTAGTTTTCTATGATTCCTTCCTCCCCGATATTGCTTCCGACGACATGTATGATAAGGTATCTGCAAAGGGTTACACTTTTGGTTACATAGGTTCTGTATTATTACTGGTTCTTATTCTTTTGATTGCCTCGAAACCCGAGTGGTTTGGAATTTCAGAAACTGCTTTACCTTATCGAATTGGCTTTGTCCTTGTGGGCTTGTGGTGGCTGAGTTTTAGTCAAATCACATTTAAACGCATGCCAAAATCCAAACTAAGCAGGAAACTTAGTAGGGAGGTACTAAATAATGGGTTTAATGAACTGAGGAAAGCATATCAGAAACTAAAACATCAACCAAATATTAGAAGATACCTTTATTCTTTTTTCTTCTATTCAGCCGGCGTCCAAACAGTCATATATTTAGCAAGTGCTTTTGCTAGTAAGGTTCTCGGGTTTTCCTCTTCCGAATTGATTATGATTATTCTTATTTTGCAAATAATAGCTATTCCTGGAGCTTACTTATTTGCTCACATCGGGAAGCTATATGGAAACTGGAAAAGCATGATGAGCATGATGGTTATATGGGCTCTAATTTGTTTGATCGCATTCTACGTTCAAGGGAAACCCGCATTCTACGTTCTGGCGGGATTGGTAGGTCTAGTTCTAGGAGGTATTCAATCAATGTCAAGATCAACTTATACTAAGTTGTTGGATCCCAACGAAAGCGATCTCACTTGCTACTACTCTTTCTATGACGTGCTTTTCAAGTTGAGTGTTGTATTTGGAACGGGACTCTTTGCATTTTTGGAGATACTAATGGACGATATGCGTTACAGCGTGCTTGGTTTAGCAGTACTCTTTATTATTGGACTTTTAATTTTCTGGAAAGTTAAGATTGAAAGACCTATCGCAAATCAGAGTATAGCATGAAATACATACTAGCATTGGATCAGGGTACTAGTAGTTCACGAGCTCTTTTATTTGATGAAGATGGAAAAATAGTGGCGTCCGCCCAAAAGGAGTTTAGGCAGTATTACCCAAAATCAGGATGGGTTGAACATGATCCTGGAGAAATATGGGAAAGTCAAGAAGCAGTTCTAAAAGAAGCAGTTTCAAAAGCAAAAATTGAATACTCAGATATACTAGCTATAGGCATAACTAATCAGCGCGAAACGACAGTCGTATGGGACTCGAATTCTGGAAAGGCGATCTACAATGCTATTGTGTGGCAGGACAAACGTACCAGCAAGTTCTGTGAAGAACTTAAAGAGAGAAATCTCGAGTCTTATGTTCGTAATACGACTGGCTTGGTCATTGACTCATATTTTTCAGGTACGAAGATTAATTGGATACTTAAAAACGTAGACGAAGCAAAAGCAAAGGCGCAAGCTGGAAATTTGAGGTTTGGAACAGTCGATAGTTGGCTAATTCATAAAATGACTGATGGCAAAGAACATCGAACCGATTATACAAATGCATCACGCACCATGCTTTTCGATATTGATACGCTTGAATGGGACGAAAAGCTCTTGATGGAACTTGAAATTCCAAACTCAATGCTTCCAACAGTCCAATCTTCAAGGTCTCATTTTGGCTTTTATCACATAGAGAATAGCCGAATTCCTATCCTCGGTGTGGCAGGTGATCAACAAGCAGCACTATTCGGACAGTGTTGCTTTGAACAGGGATCTGCCAAAAATACTTATGGTACCGGTTGTTTCATGTTGATGAATGTTGGGGATCAAAAAGTTACTTCTCACACAGGCCTACTTACTACTCTAGCAGCTAATCCTATGGGAGGAATTGATTATGCTTTGGAAGGAAGCGTTTTCATCGCAGGAGCGGCGATTCAATGGTTGCGAGATGGGCTTGACTTACTCGATAAGATTGACGAGTGTGAAGCAATGGCCTTAGAGTCTACGAATGAAGATGTTGTGGTAGTTCCAGCATTTGTGGGATTAGGTGCACCTTATTGGGACATGTATGCACGAGGTGCCATATTTGGACTTACCCGAGATACAAGTCAGAATGATATAACAAAAGCAACACTTAAGTCTTTAGCTTTTCAAACAAAAGATGTACTTGAGGCAATGGAGAAAGATAGTGGGATAGAATTAAAGAGTCTCAAGGTTGATGGCGGTGCTGTTTCCAATTCTTACTTAATGCAGTTTCAAGCTGATATTCTAAATGTGCCTGTCGAAAGACCTGCTGTTGTCGAGTCAACGGCACAAGGTGCAGCATATTTAGCAGGATTAGAAGTTGGCCTATGGAATCTTTCCGATCTTCAAAAAATGCAAGAAATTGAAAAGGTTTTTCAAGTAGGAATGTCTGTAGAGTTTCGCAAAACTCAATATGATCTTTGGCTTCAAGGGGTAAATAGGAGCCGATCGTGGCTAAAAAACTAGTTGCTTATCAACTAACGTGACCTAAGTCTTATTTTTTGTTGTTTTAAGATCATATTTCAGAAACAACAAAAAAGCACGTTTGATTTTGAAGTCAAACGTGCTGTAGATTACGTAGTACTTGCCTAGGCTATTTCAAAGGTATAAGCTTTCTACTCTTTTACAAATTTCCTTAGTGTAATAAGTTCGTTGGTCTTTTGATCTCGAATCTGAATGTAGTACATACCTGAGATTAAATCTCCCACATTCATAGTTGCTTTTTGAAATACTTTGTTTTGACTGATCAGAACCCGACCTTGTAGATCAAGTACTTCTAGTTTCACCTCCTTATTCTCCAATTGATCCATATCCACCGTTATCATTTCTTGAGCAGGATTTGGATAGACACTTACATCTAACCAGCTATAATCATTACTGTTTGATAAAATCGTCACAACATATTGATGTGTATTCGTAAGAATCGGAGCATTAGAATCAAAATAAATATTTGCGTAGTTATTTATTTCTGTTCCTGGTACAAGTCCTTCCTTAAGGGTCACTTTGTAAGTAATAAACCCATGTGATAAAGGTTCGTTTTTGAAACTGTCCACAAGTTTGATATCTGGGAATGAGAAACTAAGCATTCCTTCGGAGTAACTCATAACATACTCATGACTTGCGCCTAAAGGTCGAATTGTAGAAACATCAAAAACTGAACTCATAGGATCATCAATTCTTACAGTAAAAGCTGTATCATTTCCTGTATTTTGGAATCGAATCATATAGGTCAATTCTGTACCTGCATCAATAAAGTTCACAGGACCTTCTCCAGGAGTCAATCCGTTTTTATCATTTGGATCGTACGACGCTACCGCTTCTTCGCAAGCCGACACCTCATTTTGAATGTATTCATCACAATTTGGGTAAATCTGTACTGGATCAGTTGATAGATCAAAGCACAAAGTATCTCCCGCATTTGTAGGACATGGAGTGCTGAAACCTATTTGAATGTTCTTACACGCGCCCATTTCAAGTCCAGATAGACTAAATTGCATTACACCTGTCGCTACATCGAAAGTGTAGGGATCCATCGTATTAGTTGCTATCACATCTGATCCTTGAGGAAACTGCAAAGTCGCAGTGTATGCTGAAAGATCAACTGTTCCTATATTACAAACCTCAAATTGAACAAAGCTTGTAAGGTCACATGGTCGCAATAACCAAGGGTTAAGATCGAGTGTTATTTCAGGACATAAAATGTCAGCGTCATATATAACATCAAGATCGGTAGTAACATCGTTATTCACCGTAACTGAAGTTGGTGCTGCACAAATAGAAATCAGGGTCGAAGTATTTTCAAAAGTCATGTCATAAGTGCCATTAGCTAAGAATGCCTCATAACGTCCTTGTTGGTTTGCGGTTCTGATTTGAATATTTGCTCCATCTGTAAATGTAACTACTGTTCCTTTTAGAGGATTTTCTAGCTCAGTTTCACATTCATCAATATTTAAAGTAGCATATCCTGATACGTTTTCGTCATCGATCATTGTGCCACATAAGTTTTCGAATGCATCTGTTATGCCATCGATAGATAGAAAATTACCATAGTCCATTTCATCTGTTTCTAAATATGGATAGTTGGGAGGTCCACCTACAGTACTGCTACCGTAAATAGTACCATCTGGGCAAAATAGAGCCAATGATGGCATTGCGAAGACACCCATGGTATCCGTCGCCCAAGAAGGATCATCAAGATTAATTATTGGGTAATTTATTAGACTTGTCCAGTTTGTAATTGAACCATTGGTGCCATTTTCTAGGTCCTCATCTGATGTAAATGAGTCGATTTCAAATGCTAACATCATAATCTGTCCTGATCCATTGGGACCATAATCACTATATGCATTTTGCATACTCATTGTATCCATGAAATACTCATCCCAAAAATTCCATCCAGCGAAAAAGTGGACAAGTACTGGGATTCCTTGATCTAGGTAATCAGTTTGAAGATCATGACTTACTCCATCGAGATCTGTGGCAGTTAACTTCGGGAATGTTTGTGCCTTTCCATGAATACTTAAGAATTGGCAAATCAGGACGAATAAAATGGTTTTTAAGATTGTTTTCATTGTTTATACTCTTGAAGTTATACTATTCATACTACATATTTCATCAAATCGCTGCGCGAGACTCTTTATATTTTTCTGGAGTAAGTTAATAAAGAGCCTTATCAACTGATTCCTACTGAGTTATTGAACTACTAAATCTCTGTGCCAAAAAACATTTTCAACCCTGATAATTGAAAGGGTTTCTAGACCTTTTTTTGCCAAAAATTTAGGAATCAGAACAACAAACCTTACAACTAGCAACTGTTCTTTTAATCTGTAAAGTGCATAAACATTGGATTCAAGACTTTATTTGAAAAAAATATGAGAAATAAGGGGACAAAACTATGAGCTGATTACACTAATAGAAGAAGTGCAGATGTAATGATAATTTGTAACGGCCGAAAAAGCATTCTGAGACTTCATTTAAACATTTATTAATCGCCTGAATTTGGCAAAAAACAAAGATTATGAATATCGAAAATTCAGTAACATTAATCGGAAATCTTGGACGTGACTTTGAACTAAAAGATTTAGGTAACGGGCGAATGGTTGCAAAGAGCAGTCTCGCTACATCAGAAGGTTACAAAAACAAAGATGGGGAGTTTGTCCAACAAACAGCTTGGCACAATCTCACAGTCTGGGGAAAGCGGGCGAAAGTCCTTTTTGAGAATACTAAAAAAGGCTCTCATCTTGCGGTATCTGGGAAACTTCAATACAATAAGTATGAAGGTAGCGACGGTTTTACTAGGTATGCAACCGACATAGTTGTGACAGACTTTAAGTTTTTGAGTGCAAAGCCTAGTAAGCCACCATTCTAGAAAAAGAGCTTACTCATTAACACACTATTTTCTATTTCGGTCACCTTCGATTGACGGTGACCGAGTAGAAAATCATGAAACATTCAATGCTTGATATTTTAGTATTTGAGTCCTCTGATGTTGCCTATGTGAAATTTTATTCAAAATATTTTAAAAAAACATAATGAATAGACATATTTATAGCAATAAACTATATATAATAGAATTACTTATATTAATTTCGTGGTTTTAATGTATGAGGTTCAGAACCTCTAATCTCAAGTTATATTTTTAACATTATTGGTCCATTTTTGCCAGCTTCTGAGCAGTGTCATACTGAATCGACCAATAGAACCTTAACAACATGGCAGATACAAAAAATGAGAAATTAAAAGCGCTTCAACTTGCTGTCGATAAGCTAGATAAAACCTACGGAAAAGGAACTATCATGAAGCTTGGAGACAAATCAGTTATCGAAGCTGATGTTATTCCTACAGGCTCACTAGGTCTAGATATTGCACTTGGAACAGGTGGTCTACCCAAAGGACGCGTAGTGGAAATATATGGACCAGAGTCTTCAGGTAAAACGACTTTAGCAATTCATGCAATTGCAGAATGTCAGAAGCAAGGCGGAACTGCTGCATTTATTGATGCAGAACACGCCTTTGACAGATATTATGCGGAACACTTGGGTGTTGATACTGAAAATCTTCTGATATCACAGCCAGACAATGGTGAGCAGGCTTTGGAAATTGCCGAGAATCTAATTCGTTCTGGTGCGATTGATATCATCGTAATTGATTCTGTTGCAGCACTTGTGCCAAGAGCGGAGATAGAAGGAGAAATGGGAGACAGTAAAATGGGTCTTCAAGCTCGATTGATGTCTCAAGCACTGCGTAAACTTACAGGTACAATTGGAAGAACGGGTTGTTGTTGTATATTCATTAACCAATTGCGTGAAAAGATTGGTGTGATGTTTGGAAACCCTGAGACAACTACGGGTGGAAACGCATTGAAATTTTACGCATCGGTAAGATTAGATATAAGAAGGTCAGGGTCAGCAATAAAAGATAAGGAAGGTAATGTAATAGGAAATCCAACCAAAGTTAAGGTTGTGAAGAACAAATTAGCACCGCCTTTTAGACTTGCAATGTTCGACATCATGTTTGGCGAAGGTGTTTCTAAACTAGGGGAGATTATAGACCTTGGAGTTGAAGCTGGAATTCTTGAGAAGAGTGGATCTTGGTATGGATACGATGGCACAAAAATTGCCCAAGGAAGAGAAGCTGCAAAAAACTTTTTAGCTGATAATCCTGAAGTTGCTCTCGAAATGGAAGCTAAAGTGAAAGCCAAGTACGATATAAAGATGCAAACAACGGAAAAGGAGAAAGCATAAATACGATGGTCTAGTTGACTATATATTGAAATTAAAGTATACAAAGTCGAATAATTTCTTTTAGAAGAGTTATTCGACTTTTTTCTGGTAGATATTATGATCGAAGGCCTTGATTTAGTAGTCAAGATGATATGATGTCTTCAATGTTTAATTAGCGACCAAGAGAGATAAAGAATTCTACTAGTGTTAATTGATTTTTATGACTTGATGCCTTTCATAAGTATTATAGAAAGCCGCAGCTCAACTTTAATTGAACTGCGGCTTTCTTATATATTTATATTACAGTAAAATCTCACCTAACTTCCTATGTAATATCACTTTAGTAGAATCTCTTTGTCTCCTACCATCTTTCTCATATTTATCAAGGCATATCTCATTCGTCCTAATGCAGTATTGATACTAACTCTTGTTAATTGAGATATTTCTTTGAAACTCATGTCAGCATAGTGTCTCAGGATTACTACCTCTCTTTGCTCTTCTGGAAGTTGATCTACAAGATATTTAAGCTTATCATTTGTCTGATTCTTGATCATTCGAGTTTCCATATTGTCGTCTTTGGATTCTAAAACGTCAAATATGTCAAATGTCTCGGTTGCTGATACTTTTGTTTTTCTCTTTGATCTTCTAAAGTTATCAACACACATATTGTATGAGATACGTAAGGCCCATTGAAGGAACTTTCCTTCATGGTTGTATTTTCCTCTTCTTAGAGTATCAATAATTTTGATAAAAACATCTTGGAATATATCTTCCGCTTGGTCTCTATCTTTTGTAAAAAGATAGATTGAAGTAAAGATTTTTTCTCTATGTCTGTTAAGAAGTACTTCGAATGATTTGTCGCTACCTTCTAGGTAGTCGTTGATCAATTCTCTATCTGCCCGTTGAGATAATTGTGATACGCTCATGTCTACACTTTAATCGGTGAGTAATAGTCTTATTAATTATTCAGTGTAGATTTTTGGCTATAAGCGTTTTATTTTTTGATTATTAAGATGTAGGTATAAGAATCTGTCTGTAGTGTAAATATAAAAGCAATAACTTGATAAACCAATACTTTTTGTTAGCCATTAACATCACTTTAACGACTAACTTCTTTATTTTATGGGCTTTTCAGCACTTAAAAAAAATTATATTTTTTTATTCTAATATGTCATTTCAGTAGTTTACAGCAGGGATGAAGAACTTTTTACCACTTCTTATCGAAGAATGTTCCCATGTTGATCATCCATTCCATTCGCGTTGGTTTACTATAGCCAGCAAATACATTTGGAGCATCATTTAGTTCATCGAGGAACCGACCTTCAATTCGAATAAACGAAGATTCTGATGGTGCATATTCATATCCTCCAGTGATACCTTGTATAGTATATCCATGAGAAGCGTTCCTCCATCGGATTTAAAAAATATCCACCACCTATAAATCCTGAAGGGTCGTCAAAGTACTCATAGCGCACCGTTAAAGCGGATTGCTTTGTGAGTATGAATCTTACTGTTCCCAAGAAAGCAAGGAAATTGGATGGATCTGTTGTGAATTCAGTATTGTTTTGCAAACCATAGTCGACACCAAACGTGAGCTTCACTTTGTTTTTGATATTACCATTATAGTGTAGGTTGTGGTAAGATCTCATGATACCTGTGGCAGGTAGTGCACCGCTGTCTGTTTCATCACCTGTGAGGCTTAGTATAAGTGACACTGTGCACATCCGAAATGTGATAGGTGAAAAGTAACCCAAGTGATTTTGCAGTGTTGATGTCGATAAACTGGTTGTAACCATTTGCAATCCAAAACTCTAAATCAAATTTTTCACTCCCTTCGTAAGCAAGTTTTGCACCGGCTTGATAGAAACGGCTCATTATAAGTAATAATACTAATTATACTAAGATCATTGTTTTTTGGTAAAAAACTCTCCGTACCTATATGCGTTCTAAAAAGCCCTGCATCTAACCACCAATCGGTAAATAATTGTACCCCCACATTTGCTTCTTGGACCATATCAAACGTATTGTCCCAAGTTGCTTGAGCAATATCTCCATGATGCAAGGTCATACTGGATCGAATGTCTTTTGATGTATAATGCAAACCCAATTGGAGATTGTTTAAACCTATCGAATTTCTAGGAGAACTTGTTGAGTATGTCTGGAGTCCTGAAAAGCTATTGTCGGGGTAAAAGCCGTAGTAAACATCGCCATATGCCTTTAATTCCAAGGTCGATTTATCTTGCGCCTTTACTACAAACGAGAACAGTAGAAAAAGGATTGAGAAGATTAAAGTTGGGGTCTTCATTGTTTGATAGTTTTTAACTCAATTATGTGAAGCTAAGTTAGAAAATGATTAGTTCTTGTTACAAGTAGTTACACTCATTCTCGATTTACAAAGTTCATTTTTGATACTCTTAAAAGTACATAAAATCAATTGAATAAGATAAAGTAGGATGAATTTAGCTTATTCCAATGAAGCTTTTGACAAGGTCAACAATTGCTTTAGAGACAAATTAGAAAAAATAGCAAAGAGGAATTGATGCACAAATAGCGCTTCAATAATATTAGTTGACTTTTGTCCAAAAGACTCAATAGTAGAAGTCGACATACTCCGAAACGACCCGAAAATTTAGGCAAAAAGTCCCTCAAAAAGTTCCGGTAGTACATTGATAGGATGGACTCGTATGTCAAATCTTGCTTGATCAAGTCCTTTCAGATTAAATTTTGGAATAAAGATATCCGTAAAACCAAGTCTATTTGCTTCTTGAACCCTCTGTTCCATTCTACTTACGCCTCTTATCTCACCAGATAGACCAACTTCTCCGGAGAAAGCCATTTTCTTGTTGACTGGAATATCTTGAAGGGATGAAACAAGTGCAGCTACTACAGCTAAGTCCATACTCGGATCAACGATCTTTAAACCACCAGCAATATTAAGAAAGACGTCCATTGTTCCAAATCGCATGCCGCAGCGCTTTTCCAGAACTGCTAAAAGCATATTCATTCTTTTGGTATCAAAACCAGTAGAACTACGTTGCGGATTACCATAGACCGCCGTTGAGACAAGTGCCTGGGTTTCTACAAAAAGGGGTCTAGCACTTTCTATCGCTGCTGCAGTTGTTGACCCACTGAGGTTGAGATCATACTGATTCAAAAGCATTGCACTAGGATTTTCTACCATTCTTAAACCACTAGTGTTCATCTCGTATATCCCCATTTCATCGGTAGATCCGAATCGATTTTTTAACGAGCGAAGAATCCTAAATCGATAGTTGCTATCACCTTCAAATTGTAAAACTGTATCAACAATGTGTTCTAGGATTTTTGGACCTGCAATTGCTCCGTCCTTGTTAATATGACCAATAATCACAATCGGAATATTACTCTCTTTCGCAAAACGTTGAAGCTCAGAAGTTGATTCTCTTACTTGAGTCACACTTCCTGGTGCAGAATCCAAACCCGGCGATCGTAATGTCTGAATTGAATCAATGACAAGCAAATCAGGCTGAATTTTAGCTGCCTCTTTTAATATCTGAGTCGTGTCAGTTTCTGAATAGATAAGACATTCTCCTTGAGCTTCGCCAACTCTGTCAGCCCTCATTTTTATTTGCTCCTCACTTTCTTCTCCAGAAACATATAGCACAGTGCCTCTGCCACTTAAGGCAATTTGGAGCAGAAGTGTAGACTTTCCTATGCCTGGATGTCCACCGATTAAGGTTATTGATCCCGGTACAATCCCTCCTCCTAATACTCGATTGAATTCATTATCTTGTGTAATTAATTTCCTGCGTCTGACCGACTCAATTAATTGTAGGTTAATTGGCTTGGATTTCAAACCATCTTGGCGATAGTTTGTTGTTAGTTCTAATGGCGCCTTAGATTTCGAAATGACCTCTTCGTGGAGTGTATTCCATTCGTCGCATGATGGACATTGCCCTGACCATTTGGGAGCTTGGTGTCCGCATTTTTGACACAAGTACACAGTTCTAAGTTTTGCCATAGTACAAAATAAATTGTACGCAAAGATAGTCTATACGAGTACGATTATTAGAATTCGTGTTTTAGAAATAATTATGACTTTTTTGAAGTAAAACATGTGTGTTAAAGAAAATTGGAAGTCATAAGTTCAAGGTGGTGCAAGGCACGTGACTTTAAGGCTTAGACTAATTAAAAATAAGGGGATTTATTTGTGAATCACTGTAATTTGACTCTGATAATTAGTTATATTTCCTAGTAAAAGTTCTTAATTTGCGGCTTGTTTGAAATTATTCCTATGGAATATCTTAGGCCTATATAAAGATGATTGTTTTCAATTGGTTTTTTGGGGGTAGCAGGGCATTCTTTCAGGAAGTCCTGCTTTTTTTGGATTATGCATTACAATTCCTAATATTTCCGAAAATGCTGATCATCTTTGTCTCAGGATCCCATTTTTTAATATGAGTTATTCTCTTTAACAGGTATTACACCAAAACAAATATATGCGCGTAGTAATTGCAGGAGCAGGAGACGTAGGATTTCACTTAGCTAGGTTACTTGCTTCTGAAAATCAAGACATAGTTCTAATTGACCTAAACAAAGAACTACTAGATTACGCAGGTTCGCACCTTGACGTTTTTACTATCAAAGGGGATGCCTCTTCGCCAGAGGTGCTAGATCAGTGCGAACTAGCGCAAACAGAACTTTTTATCTCTGTAACTACCTCACAGAATACGAATATTGTTGCGGGAATTCTGGCAAAAAGGAAAGGTGCTAAGCAAGTAATTGCACGGGTAAATAATAGTGAATTCCTTTCTGACGAGAATAAGGTCTGTTTCAAAGAAATGGGAATTGATAAGATCATTTCGCCTATCACTTTGGCATCATTGGAAATTGAGCGACTGCTAGGACAATGTGAAGTCACTGATATTTTTGAGTTCGACGAAGGGAAAGTATCCTTAGCAGGAATTTCTGTTGATGATGAATCACATATCAAAGGAATGACAATCGAAGATATTAGTGATTTGGACATGCACCATTCATTTAACCCTATTGCCATTCTTCGAGGACATCATACATTAATCCCAAGAAGATATACAAGGTTAAAAAGAAACGACCACCTTTATTTTCTCACAGAACCAAACAGATTAGCGCCATTGCTCGAAAGGGTAGGCAAAAAACACATTAAAGTAAATAATGTAATGATACTAGGTGGGTCTGCACTAGCTAAGCATACCGCAAGAGCTCTTGAAAATAAATATAACGTTAGTATCGTAGAACAAAATAAATCAACCTGCAAGGAACTAACCGCAGAGTTGCACAACTCTCTTGTTATCCATGGAGATCCTGGAAATTTCGAACTCTTAAAAGAGGAAGGAATTGAAGAAATGGATGTCTTTATTGCTTTGACAGGTAATTCAGAGACTAATATTTTGACTTCCTTGATGGCCGATGAGTTGGGAGTTTATAAGACTATTGCATTGGTTGACAATACCTACTACACGAAGATTTCGCAAAATATTGGCGTAGATACAATGATCAATATGAAAATTATTGCCGCCAATTACATATTCCGATTTGTAAGAAAAGGAAATATTGAGGCAATTACAAGTTTGCATGGTGTAGATGCAGAAGTCATTGAGTACATCGTGAATAGAGAGAGTCGTTTAACGAAAAAGGCAATTAGGAAGCAGAATTTTCCAAATGCAATGGTTATAGGTTCAATTATTCGTGGTGAAGAAATAATCGTACCCAATGGTGACACGGTTTTAGCTCTTGGAGATAAGGTAATCGTTTTGGCTCTTCCTCGAGCTATCCAGAAGCTTGAAAAGATTTTCTCATGATTAATTTCCAGCCAATTTCGAACGTGCTTGGAGCTTTATTAGCTCTTCTCGGTTTGCTGATGGTTCTTGTTGGGATAGGATTTTATGTGGTAGATGATAACACACTTTGGGCTTTTGGTAAGTCTGGTATAGTGACAATGTTTATTGGACTTCTACTGTATGTGATTCCTTTTGGTACCCAGAAAAATGTAAACAAACGCGAGGGTTATTTGATAGTTGCCTTAGCTTGGTTTGCTATGGTGACATTTGGTTCACTTCCGTACTACTTCTCTGATGTCTGTACGCAGTTTAGTGATATGTTTTTTGAGTCTGTTTCTGGATTTACTACGACTGGGGCGACAATTTTCGTAGATATCGAATCTCTCCCCAGCAGTATCTTATTGTGGAGAAGCCTCACACAATGGATTGGAGGTATGGGTATTATTGTACTTACAGTTGCAATTTTACCTCTACTTGGTATTGGTGGAATTCAGCTTTTTGCCGCCGAAGCACCAGGGCCGACAAGTGACAAGATCCATCCACGAATACAAGGTACTGCCAAGCGTTTATGGCTTATTTACGTTGCTTTGTCTATGCTGTTAATGGTCATACTTTATTTTGAAGGTATGACCGCTTTTGACGCTCTAAACCACGGTCTAACAACCATGGCAACTGGTGGTTTTTCGACAAAGAATAATTCCATAGCTTTTTACAACTCACCACTTATCCAATATACTATTTGTTTGTTCATGTTACTTGCAGGAACTAACTATTCAGTCATATACTTTGGATTACGGGGAAGATTCAAAAACGTTTGGAAAAATGATGAATTTCGTTTCTATGTACTAATAGTAGCAATGTTTACTTTTTTGATTACTGCCGGTCTCATCCATAGGTCGGACTTTTCTCTTGAAGAATCTTTCAGAGGAGCACTTTTTCAAGTGATTTCTATCATTACAACGACAGGGTATATTACTGTTGATTATACGATTTTTTCACCCTTTGTAACTATCGCATTTTTTATTATGCTGTTTGTGGGTGCCTGTGCGGGATCGACTTCTGGGGGAATTAAACTAATCCGTCATCTAGTCTTAATTAAAAACACGTATTTCGAATTTCGTCGAATATTACATCCACGCGCAATCATTCGCGTAAAGATGAACAAGGAATTGGTGGCTCCAAGGATCCTGACTCATATTCTAGTTTTTCTATTGATTTACCTTGCAACTTTTGTTTTCGGAACTCTTCTAGTAGCTACTCTAGATATGGATTTTCTATCAGCTGCTGGTGCTGTTGCAACATCTCTTGGGAATGTAGGTCCTGGAATAGGATCTGTTGGTCCGGTCAATAACTTCGCTCATGTGGATTGGCTCGCAAAGTTTATTTTGGGAGTAATTATGTTACTCGGGCGGCTTGAACTTTTTACAGTTCTTGTGTTATTTACGCCATTCTTTTGGAAGAATAACTAGCACACTCTAGAATAAGGCATACGCCCAAAGAAGATTTACTCTTCTTCGGACTTGTCTTTAGACAAATGCGCTAATTTCTTATCATCAACTTCTTTGTTCAGAAAAGAATTCAGCTGATCGATATCGTAGTTTCCTTTGATTTCACCTAGCTCGTTGATTTTAATATCAAACCCTTTTAGTGCTTCATGCACTTCTGGATCTCCTTCTTGTTTCATTTTTTTTGGCATACCTATTTATTTGTTTGTCAATAGTTTAATGAATTTATTGGATTTCAAGTTTCATAAATTACAAATATTGAAGTGATCTACTGCGTAAATTGCCATTCGATTTGTAGTCTGATAGGATCTGTCCAAAGTGATTTATTCTGATTGTCAATTCTGAGAATATTCCCTGGCTCCCAATGTATATTTTTTTTAGTTGAAGAAATAAATGTACCTGTTTTGTACTTTATATCAATTGACACTACTTCATCATCATTTTGCTTAAGTTCAAATCTTTCAACGCGGAGGCTCGAATCCCTTGCTGTATATACAAGTTGGTTTCCTGTTTCTTCAACGGTGTATTTATCGTACCATCGTGGTTGATTAATGTTAAACTTTTTTAGGTACACCAAGTTCTCTTCCTTATTGAAGTTCTCAATGTCACTGCTTTCTACTTTGCCATCTAAATTAATAATTCGCTTAACAGAAGGAAGTATTAATTCTTTGTCGAGTTGTTGGTCGACAAATTCCTCAAGATCGAAAAAGCCGTCCTGCGTAAATTCAGAATCCTGAACTTCGTTGTTACACGAAAAGGCAATTATACTTAAGCAGAAAATTAGAGTCTTATAATTCATTCAACTAAACTTTTACCAGTCATTTCTGAAGGCTGTTCTATATGCATCAGTTTCAAAAGTGTTGGAGCTATATCTCCAAGTCTTCCTGAATTGAGTTTTCCTTGAGGAGAGTTACTAACATAAATGATCGGAACAAGATTAGTTGTATGCGCCGTATGTGCTGATCCATCAGAATTTCTCATAATATCAGAGTTTCCATGATCTGCTATGATGACGATTTCATAGTCATGTTCTAGGGCTTTCGTAACAGCTCTCTTCAAGCATTCGTCGACTGTTTCAGTTGCTTTGATCGCTGCCTCCATTATCCCCGTATGACCCACCATGTCCGTATTCGCATAATTCAAACAAATAAAGTCAGGTTTTTCACTTTCGATGTGTTCACATACGCGGTTTGTAATTTCTTCAGCGCTCATTTGTGGTTGAAGATCATATGTTGCTACCTTAGGAGATGGTATCAAAATTCGTTCTTCTCCCTCAAATGCTTGTTCCCTACCTCCAGAGAAGAAAAAAGTGACATGTGGATATTTCTCAGTTTCTGCTATTCTTAGCTGAGTAAGTCCTTCATGAGACACAACTTCACCAATTGTTTTGGCGATTTTATCTTTAGTAAATACTACGTTTATTCCTTCGAAACTTTCATCGTATATTGTCATAGTCGCGAAATGCAGATTGAGTTTCTTCAGCTCGTATTCTGGAAAGTTTTTTTGTGAAAGAGCTGTTGTCAATTGACGAGGCCTATCTGTGCGGAAGTTATAAAATAGTATCGCATCTCCATTTTCAATATGTGCGACATCTTTACCATTTTCTTGAACAGAGATAGGATCAATAAATTCGTCAGTGACACCATCGTCATATGACCTCTCAATCGATTGAAGTAAACCATCGGTTTTTGAACCAGTTCCATGAACAAGAAGATCATATGCGATTTTGATTCGCTCATATCGATTATCGCGGTCCATGGCATAATATCTGCCAACCACTGATGCAATTTTCGCAGTTTTTCCTTCACAATGATCACTCAAATCAGATAGGTATTCTTTGCCTGCATGTGGTCCAGTATCTCTTCCATCCATAAAGGCATGTATATATACTTTTTGGACGCCAGCTTGATCAAGCGAATCAACAATTGATTTTAGATGATCTATATGTGAATGAACGCCACCATCAGAAACTAGACCTAACAGATGGACTGCTTTATTTTGATTTTTAGCGTAAGCCACCAAATCCTGCATTACTGGCATGTCGATTAGTGTATTGTCACGGCAAGCTTTGTTAATTCTAACTAACTCTTGATCCACAATTCGTCCAGCTCCAATATTCAAATGCCCCACTTCAGAATTTCCCATTTGGCCTTCGGGCAATCCGACCTCTTCACCGTAAGTAACCAATGTTTGGTTAACATAATTGCTCACGAGATACTTGTAAAAAGGTGTGTTTGCCGAAGCAATAGCATCAACTGTAGGATCTTGTCCTAAACCCCATCCGTCTAGTATAATAAGGAATGATTTTTTTGTCTTCATTATTAAACGTAGTTTTAAAAATAGAACACTAAGCTTACAATCTTAGTTTGGAAATTTCTGCTTCTTTGAAACTTTAGTAGCTGTTCAATTCGTTAAATATGTAATAGCATGCCAATCAGCCGTCTTACAATAAAACGAATCTCGTAAATATCCCTGTGAATCTATGAGTTACAAACTTAAAAGAATTATTATGAAACATTTATTTCTCTCAATATTACTAAGTTCTATATTTCTAGTATCGGGGCAAGCTCAAAATGTATCTTCATATTTTGCTGACCTTGGTAATTCTGACTGGAAGACTATGGCTTTAAAATTCAGTTCAGAAATGGAAGTTTGTGTAAATGATTCGCAAGAATTTATGACTAAAGCAGAAGCAGTGCAGGCAATCAAGGGCTTCTTAAGTGATATAAAACCAATTTCAGGTTCTGAACTACACAAAGGAAGTTCTAAGTCGAAGTCAACTCAATACCGTGTGGGTCAATTGAAGACTGCGAAAGGTAACTTTAGAGTTTTCATCTACCTTGAAGGAAGTTCGTCAGACTATGAAATTGTCGGTGTATTGTTTAATCCGGAATAGCTCGGTAAATACTTTTTAGGTATTTGGTATGTCTTTCTGATCAAAAAATTTCGCAGTATAATTACTTAATTGTTTAATAATCTGGTCATTTGCTACAATAATACTTTTACCGTTGTAGTAACTATCTTGACCGAAATAGTCACAAACTTGGGCTCCAGCCTCCTTGCAAATAACAATGCCTGCAGCGACATCCCACGGATTTAGTGAGGTTTCATAAAAAGCCGTAAATCGTCCATTAGCAACGAATGCCATATCAAGTGCAGCGGAACCAAATCTTCTCATTCCACGTGCTTCTTTCATGATGACTGACATCATTTCGAAATAAGGTTTTTGGTTATAGTTTGCAGCATAGGGGAATCCAGTGGCAATGATACTGGCTGATAAATCCTCTGTACTAGCGCATTTAATATCCCTTCCATTCATGAATGCACCGCCATTCCTCCAACCGTAGTATAGTTCATCACCCATAATGTGGTTGATTACTCCTATCACGAGTTCATCCTTATGCTTAAGAGCGATACTAGTAGAAAAATGGGGAATATTGTAAAGGAAATTGGTTGTTCCGTCTAAAGGATCTATAATCCAAGTATACTCTTGATCGTAATGATCCACAGTATCTTCTTCTGTAATGAAACCACTGTTCGGTATAAGTTTTTTAAGCCCTGTCACTAACATCTTCTCTGCCTCTTGATCTACGTAAGAAACCAAAGAGTTATGATCTTTAGTAACAATTTGGTATTGTTGAACTTTTCCAAGCTCCTCTCTTATGAACGATCCAACTTCACGAGCAATGATATTTACTTTATCAGTAAGAACTTCAAGATTAATCATTGGAGAACAAATTTAGATCTGAGAAAGTAATTGACTACAGCAAAGGTTCCTAACCAAACTAAACGCTGGCTGAGATAACGATACTTAGAACAAGAGAAACAAACAATATCTTCGGATTGGTGACTTTTTTTAGAGCTGAGATTTCTTCTAGCCCATTTCAGCAACAACTTCTTTCACTTCGGGTACCATTCTTTTGAGCATTCCTTCGATTCCAGATTTTAGCGTAACTGAAGAAGAAGGACATCCGCTACAAGCACCTTGAAGTATAACTGCAACTGTACCAGCCTTGAATGACTTGAACTCGATGTTTCCTCCATCCATTTCTACAGCAGGCTTTACATACTTGTCAATTAATTCTTTGATTTTTTTGACTAATGTAGCATCCTCCTCACTATATTCTATATCAACAGACTCTTCTCCTTGCTTTTCGATAGCCTCGTGATAACCATCTTTTACAATTTCTTTTCCGGACTCCGCGTAAGATTTGATAAACTCCTTCAATCGAAGCATAATGTCCTCCCAAGGAAAATTAAATTCCTTAGTAATAGTAACGTAGTTATTATTTATGTATACTCCTTTTACATATGGAAGATCAAATAGTGATGTAGCGAATGGAGACCATTCTTCTGCAGCTTCTCTATTTCGAAAATCAGCCAGACCGTCAAGCAACTTGACATTCAATACATATTTTAAAGTTTCTGGATTGGGAGTCTGCTCTGTGTAAAGCATTACCGGATGTTTAGTCATTGTGTCCATATGTGTAATTGTTTACTTTAAGTTTGTAATCTTCGAGCTATCGAAGGTATATTTATCTGGCACCTTGGCTCGATAAAGATTGTAATTGTTGGATTAGGTTTGTACCAGATTGCATTCCTGAGCCTCTCCACTTGATCTCTCCTTTGTGATAAATAACGAAAGTGGGAACGCCCTTTATTTGTAGACTATTTGCTAAATTCTGATTCTTATCGATATCGATTTTTATAACTACCGCAGCATCTTTCGTCTGCTTTGCAACATCTTTGATAACAGGATTCATTGCTTGACAAGGTCCACACCAAGTAGCATGAAAATCAACCAAAACAGGCTTGTCGCCATTGATAAGATCATTGAATTTACTCATAATACTTTTCTTCTAAAGACTAACAATTTATAATTGATTAGGTTTACAATGAAAATATTAAATTTTGAAAAAGATCAAGTTGCCAATCGAAAACTGAACAACGATTTGTAGATACGCTCAATGTATTAGGGTTTTACCCAATTTTAAAACAAAGAAAAACCCCATCGTACCAGAGTACAATAGGGCTTTTTGTTATTATTTATTGTGCTTTCTAGTTTAGAAATTCTTGATTTTTGGTGTAAACCCAAATAAGAAGTATAGCAAACAAGATCACAAAACCTAGAAATCCTAGGAAGTAAGCACCTTTTTTACCGTAGTTGTTATTCTGTTCCATATTATTTTGATCTTCTTCCGCAAAGATAAGTAAGCTTTGTAAATAATTCGAATCTTAGGGAGTAATTCCTAACTAGTTTAATGGTCGACACTTCATTCTCAACCATTTTTGTTCGTGATCGTCTAAATGCGGTGATAGTCTTTTATACACTTCGGCATGATATCTATTAAACCAAGCGTTTTCCCTTGCTGTCATGAGCGTCTCATCAATCAGCTTGATTTCGATAGGGAATAGTGTTAAAGTTTCATGTGATAAAAAATTGCCGTATTCATTTTTTTCATCTTCTACGGTTAAGAGTAGATTTTCGATTCTTATTCCAAAACCTCCCACTTTATAAAAACCAGGCTCATTACTAGTGACCATTCCAGGTTGTAAAACCGTTTTACTTCTGGCACCCCAGATAGGAGCATATCCTTGCGGAGCTTCATGCACATTTAGTAAGAACCCCACACCATGCCCTGTACCGTGGCCATAGTTCATTCCTTGTTCCCATAGATGCATTCGTGCAAGCGTATCAAGCTGAATGCCATGCGTACCATGAGGAAACTTGGCAAGATCGAGGGAAATGTAACCCTTAAGAACGAGAGTGAATGCCTTTTTCTCTTCAACTGTCGGTGTGCCCAAATGAATTGTTCTAGTGGTATCAGTTGTGCCATCTAGAAATTGCCCACCAGAGTCCACGAGCAACATGCCATCATTCGATATTTCTGCACATGTTGACTCTTGAGGCGAATAGTGAATGATTGCTCCATTGGATTTATATCCTACAATTGCACCGAAAGACTCACCTATGTAGCCTTCTTGTTCACTACGATATTTGATCAGCATATCTCGAACCTCGGATTCCTTAACTTTCCTCGACTTTAATGTTTCCTCAAGCCACATGTACATTCTTGTCAGAGCAACTCCATCTTTTTCCATAACCCTTTTGATATGGCCAATTTCAGTGCTGTTTTTAATTCCTTTTGCTGTTCGGATGTAGTTTTCTCCAGAATGAATGTTCCCATTAATCGCCTTGCACATTGACATGCTAATATCGCTAGCTGAAACATGAAGTACGTAGTTCTTATCTAGGTTATTCAGATAAGCTAAGATGGATTCATAAGGGGCTAGCTTTACGTTGTCCTTGATTAGCCTGGATTGAATTTCTTCCGAAATCTTACTAGATTCTACGAAAAGTATGGCATTTGATTTTTGAACAATCGCATATGATAGAAACACTGGATTGCTTTCGACATCCGCGCCTCTAAGAGTGAATAACCATGCAATGTCATCTAGGGCAGTAAGAAGATATCCGTCAGCATCTTCTTGGAATTTACTGCGCAGCATATTTAGACGTGTTTCACGGGGTTCACCAGTGTAGAATACGTCGTGCTCGTAGATTTTTGCCGAAGGTAGGCTAGGACGGTCATCCCAGATCTCATCAATGAAATCAACTGAAGACTTAAGTTGGATATCGGCTTGCGCCAAAATCTTTTCGTATTTTTCAATTTGGCTTTTTGAGAACAATAGGCCGTCACAGCCCACAATAGAATTCTTTGGCAAATTGTCACACAGCCATGTTATGAATTCAGGTGTTCCTTGCTTTATGATCTTATGAAGCTGAAATTCATTATCTACAAGTTGTTCTTCTGCTTGCAAAAAATATCTCGAGTCCGTCCACAAACCGGCGTGATCAGATGTGATCACTGCTGTTCCTGCGGAACCATCAAATCCGGATATCCAAGCTCTAACCTTTGAACGATCACAGACATACTCACTCTGATGTTCATCACTACTTGGAATTATGTAGGCATCCAACTTAAGATTCCTCATTTGTTTTCTGAAAGATGTGATTCGAGCATTAATACTATTTGGCATTTGATCCTAATTTTAAAACTAAACGTACGATTATTAACAAGTACAAACAAATAATCTATCATAGAAGCTTAATTTGATTAGCATTAAAGTAAGGTGTTTGATTAGAAGTAGTTTACTCGTGAACATTTTGATAGGCTTAATTATACCAGCAAAGATTACCCTCAAGAAGCGTCAATATTTGCTTTTTAGGAAGTTGAAGAAAGGGAAAAAGGGAAGAGAAAATTGCAAAGACATATTAAAAATATTTGTAATATGTCTTCATTTGTATATATTTGTTTCGTAAACAAGACGAATCTAGGTCCCGAAGAACCGATTACTTCAAGATCTTGACTCTATAAGCAGAATAGTAGTAAATGTGCATTTGATTTCCCAATCAAATTTCTACATTGATGTTCTGTTTGCCATCCCCAAATAGCAGTAAATTGCAATTTAGCAGAACTCCATGGAGATCTCTTGCGTTATGTAAAGTGCTCCATTGATAAAACAAAACCGATGTTAAAGCAGAGTTTAAGTCAAAAAATGCTCCAGAAGCTTTCTCCTCAGCAAATTCAGCTGATGAAGCTTTTGCAATTGCCCTCTACCTCTTTGGAAGAGCGTATTAAGGAGGAATTGGAGTCCAACCCTGCTTTGGAGGAAGGAGATGATTATAATGAAGTAATTGATCTTGGATCCGATACCTCTGATGAAAGAGAAGAGCAGTTTGAACTTGATGATTATATAAAGGAGTATATAGAGGATGATCCTATTAGTTATAAACTAAAGGATAGCTATAGTTATACTGACGAAGCATATAAGTCCCCAGTTGTTCTTGAAAATTCCTTTCATGATTATCTTGAGAAGCAACTTGGGATGATGAATTTTCAATCAGAAGAAGAAGAGATTATTGCATTTCAGTTGATTGGAAGCATCGATGAAGATGGATATTTAAGACGTGACCCAGAAGCAATTATAGATGATCTACTATTTTCGCAGAATATTGAAGTTGATGCAGCACTGTAGAAAAGGTTCTTGCAAGAATTCAAAGACTTGAACCAGCAGGGATAGCGGCTCGTGATCTTCAAGAGTGCCTACTTATTCAAATGCATAATAAAGTTGATGCGCTTCCGGGTTTTCCTGAGAAGAAGTACATTTTCGCTCTGAAAATTTTGGAAAACCACTTTGACGAGTTTACGAAAAAGCATTACGAAAAATTAAAAAAGAATCTTTTTCTTTCTGAGTCTGAACTGAAGGAGTCAATTGACGAAATTCTCAAATTAAATCCAAAGCCGGCTGCTTCAATTGCTGAAGTAACTAATATACGTACCCAGTATATATTACCTGATTTTATCATCAAGAATAGAGATGGTGAATTGGAATTGAGTCTAAATAGTAAGAATGCTCCAGACCTGAAGATTAATGACCAGTACGTGGAGATGATTAACACATTTAGGGATTCTCAAAAATCAAAATCTACGTCTAAACAAACGAAAGATGCTGTAGTTTTTATCAAGCAAAAGATAGATTCCGCAAAATGGTTTATTGATGCAATTCGACAAAGACACCATACACTGTATTCGACCATGTATGCAATTCTTCAGTTTCAATATGATTTCTTCCTTACTGGAGATGATCGAAGATTGAAGCCTATGATCCTAAAAGACATAGCAGAAATTACAGGTCTCGATATATCAACAGTTTCAAGAGTTGCCAATAGTAAATTTGTTGAAACTGAGTTTGGCACAAAAAAACTTAAGTCTTTCTTTTCAGAGTCGATGACGACACAAGAAGGAGATGAAGTATCGACGCTCGAGGTTAAGAAAATTCTAGAAGATATAGTTGATCGTGAAAATAAACGAAAAACCATATTCTGACGAAAAACTAAAAGAACTTCTGAGTGCAAGAGGATATTCTATTGCAAGAAGAACAGTCGCGAAATATAGAGAACAGCTTCAAATTCCAGTCGCAAGATTACGCAAAGAGCTTTAAGCTGGCTAGAGAAAGGACAAATAACACATTAAACATATATGCAATATTTAATTATTTGATTTACACTATTTTTTGATTATATTATTTGTTTTTATGAAGAATATATTGTTATATTAGTGCTTCGAAATAACACGATTTTATCAACTCTTAAAATCCGTTGGATTCCCAAAATTCACGGCTTTTATTTCCCTCAAACAGTATTCCTTAAACCGATTATTAATGGCTAGAAAGAAGACTAGACAAAGAGGAAAGGTATCTCTTATTCCCAAATTATTTAAGGATGAAAGACTACCTAAAATAGGAGGAATCCTATGTTGGCTCACAGCTGTGTACTTGAGTATTTCATTCTTATCATATTTCTATACGTGGAAAATTGATCAGGACAAAGTACTTAAATATTCATGGCAGCTAGTATTTGAAGGTGACTTATCAGTTTCAAACACTATGGGACGCCTTGGAGCAATTGTATCTAATTTTTTCATCTATTGGGGAATTGGATTGCCATCGATTGTATTCATTGTGCTTCTCTTACGACTTGGGTATGTCCTCATCAAACGCAAGAGCTTCTCTAAATTCTTCTTCACAGCTGTAAATTATTTGATACTTGCTTGCTTTGCTTCTCTCTCCCTAGAGTTTATTTTTTCAACTTCTGAGTTTGCATGGGGTGGAACTTTTGGAGCGAGCACATTTACATGGTTGTCGCGATTTATCGGAACAATTGGTTTGTTTTTTCTACTACTTGCAAGTTCTGGGATTTTTATCGTTTGGTACTTTAATCCGAGTTTGAATCAGCTTCAAAGCGTAGAACTGCCAAAAGCTTCGTTTGCTTCAGTCCGACAGTACTTCCAAGGTACTTTGAAAGAGGATGTAGACATACGTGATACTAATAAAGAAACGACTAAGAAAAAGTCAGTTGTCGACGATGACGACTGGGATGATGTTTCTTCTTCCCAAGAGAAGAAAGCAGATACCGCAGCGGAGGCTGTTTCAAAAACTGAAATCGAAGGTGCAACACAGGGAGATCAAGCTTCAGATTCGAAAGGATTAGAACTAGATTTTTCTGTCAGCTCTTCACCAGCTCGCAAGCGTAAAAAACCTGTATCCAACGAAGATGCAGAATTTGAAATCGACATTACTGGATCTTCAGCTTCTGTTTCCAATCCGACCGAAGCTCATCCTTTTGATAAACTCGAAGATATCAATCAAGAAGATGGAAAGAAACACTTTGGTTTAAACACTCCATTCGATCCACACGCTGAACTAAGCAGTTTTAAGATTCCAGATGTTGAACTACTGAATAACTATGATGAGTTAAAAGTAGAAATCGATCACGAAGAACTTAAAGCCAAAAAAGATCAGATTGTTACTACTTTAGAACATTACAATATCCGAATCGAAAAGATTCGAGCGACTATTGGACCAACTGTAACGCTCTACGAAATTGTTCCTGCTCCGGGTATTAAGATAAGTAAGATCAAAAATCTAGAAGACGATATCGCATTATCGCTAGCAGCGCTTGGAATACGTATTATCGCTCCGATTCCTGGAAAGGGAACAATCGGTATAGAGGTACCTAATAAAAAGCCTCAGATAGTATCACTGAAAGAAGTTCTGAAATCACCTAAGTATCAAGATTCAAAAATGGAACTTCCTATTGCACTTGGGAAAACTATTTCCAATGAAGTTTTCGTTGCTGATCTTGCCAAGATGCCTCACCTTTTGATTGCAGGTGCAACTGGCCAAGGTAAGTCAGTGGGTATTAATACCATCTTGATGTCTCTACTTTACAAGAAGCATCCTTCCGAATTGAAGTTGGTATTGGTAGATCCAAAACGTGTTGAGCTTCCTATTTATGCTGACATAGAAACACACTATCTAGCAAAACTCCCAGGGGAAGCAGAGGCGATTATTACAGATACTACGAAAGTGATTCACACGATCAATTCACTTTGTATTGAAATGGATAACCGTTATACGTTATTGCAGAAAGCTCGAGCACGAAACCTTAAAGAATACAACGCCAAGTTTATTGATCGCAAGCTCAATCCAAATGATGGGCATATGTTCTTGCCTTTTATAGTTCTAGTTATTGATGAGTTTGCAGATTTGATAATGACTGCTGGAAAAGAGGTAGAATTACCAATTGGTCGATTAGCACAGCTAGCTCGTGCTGTGGGAATTCACTTACTCGTTGCGACGCAGAGACCTTCTGTCAAGATTATTACAGGTTTGATTAAAGCTAACTTCCCAGCTCGACTTGCCTTTAAAGTGACTTCCAATGTTGATTCACGCACAATCCTTGATGGAAAGGGTGCTGAGCAGCTGATTGGTAGAGGAGATATGCTTTTATCAGTCGGTGGTACTAACATGATCCGACTACAGTGTGCATTTGTAGATACTCCAGAAGTGGAAGAGGTAATAGGTCAGATTTCATCTCAGAAAGGATTTGGTTCGGCGTATTTGTTACCAGAATATAAGGGTGACGATGAAGGTAATGGAAGCTCTAGTCTATCCTGGGCGGATCTTGATCCGATGTTCGAAGATGCAGCGCGCTTAGTGGTAGGAAATCAACAAGGATCTACATCTATGATACAGCGTAAATTGTCACTTGGATATAACCGTGCAGGTCGAATTATGGATCAAATGGAAGCATTGAACATTGTTGGAGGTGCACAAGGAAGTAAACCAAGAGAGGTGTTATTTGTAAGTGAAATGGAGTTGGATGCTTTTTTGAAAGTACTGAAGCCGTAAATTGAAATTTAGACTTTCGCTCAAATAGAGCGCTTGATATGAATTAAGCAAATCTTGTCCCAAACAAGATTAAGATATAGTAATTGTAAGCCGATTTTTTCATCTCATATTAAACCCAAAAAGTATGATGATAGCAGTTTTTGCAGCGATAATATTGATAGCATTTGCCAATGAGATTCTCAACAGAGGGATGCGTCAGAAGAATACTGATTAATACTGGTTAATACTGAGTTTCCAGAGTGGGATTCCTCCCAAAGGCAGATCCACTTTACTCGAATAGATTCTTTTTTGGGTTTACCCAAAAACCGATCACATTTTTTGTGAAAACTATTTCAGAGTGATAATTGAACGGCCCGATGCGTTACAACCAAGCGCATCGGGATTTTTTTTGGAATTTATCTGATGTATTTATTCAGTTACAAAGACAATATATCGTGTTAATTGCTAATATGTTAAGTGTTAGATTAGAAATACATTACTTTTGTTCTTGGCTGCTACGGGTGTTTTGCCATTCGAAAAGCTCGCGATTATTAATTATGATATATAACTTATGACATTTAAGGAACTGGGATTAAATGAAAAAATTCAAGAAGCGCTTGAATATATGGGTTTTGAAAAAGCAACTCCAATCCAAGAACAGGCAATTCCTGAAATTCTAAAGAAGCGAGATATTTTGGCCTGCGCACAAACAGGTACAGGTAAAACCGCAGCATTTATATTGCCTGTTCTTCATCATCTTTCTGAGAAAGCATCGAATAAAACACGATGTGTTGTAATCGCTCCTACTCGCGAACTGGCAATTCAGATTGATCAGCAGATTCAAGCATTCTCGTATTTTGCAGGCGTAGGAACAATTCCAGTTTACGGTGGGACATCAGGTGCGGAATTTGAGGCTGAAAAGAAGGCGCTTAGAAATGGGGCTGACATTGTAGTTGCCACACCAGGAAAACTGATAACGCACCTAAACTTTAAATACACTGATTTTTCCCAAGTAGAGTACTTGATATTGGACGAAGCAGATCGTATGCTGGATATGGGCTTCTATGATGACATTATGAGAATTGTCAGACACATGCCCAAAACAAGGACAAATCTACTTTTCAGTGCAACAATGCCCCCCAAAATTCGCGCTTTATCAAAGAAGATGTTGAAAGATCATGCAGAAATAAGCATTGCAATCAGCAAGCCTTCAAAAAATATTCTTCAAGCTTCCTACTTGGTTTATGATCAATATAAGGCGGCACTTATAAGGTCATTAATTCACGATAAATCGAGCTATCATTCTATCATTGTTTTTTCGTCGACTAAGAAAAACGTCAACGGAATAGTTCGAGCACTTCGAGGAAATGGATATGAAGTACAAGCTGTTAGTTCAGATCTTGATCAATCTCAAAGAGAAGATGCCATCCGTAAATTTAGATCAAAAGAAACACGGGTTCTCGTAGCTACAGATGTACTTTCAAGAGGAATTGATGTTGCAGATATCAATTTGATAATCAACTATGATGTACCTCGAGATGCAGAGGATTACGTTCACCGAATAGGTCGAACTGCAAGAGCTGAAACGACAGGTGTGGCAATCACTTTGATCAATGAAGATGACATGTACAAATTTGCTGGTATTGAGAAATTGATCGAAGCTGAGATTGTCAAAATGAAAACGCCTATTGAAATTGGAGAGAGTCCAGAGTGGAATCCAAAAAGTAGAGGTAGTAGTAGAGGAGGAGCCAGAAGCGGTGGACGAGGAAATTCTCGCGGCCGTTCTGGTGGTAATAGATCAAAAGGTCGCCGTTCAGGAAAATCAAAGTCTAGATGAAATAACAATTGAGGAGGACAAGCCAAAAGCTCAAATAATCGACCACCAAAATCGGATTTTCAATCATAACTGAATCATTAATCTTCTCCTCTTCGAGTTATGGATCTATCGGGACATGCTCCATCAGATAGTTGGCAAGTAGATTGTATAGGTGTCTTCGCGTATTCTTTCCTTCATAAATACCATGCGAACGATTGGGGTATGCCATAAAATCAAATTGCTTATTCTGAGCAATCAATTCATTGATAAGTAATTCAGTGCTTTGATAGTGCACATTGTCATCGGCGGTACCATGAATAATGAGTAGATTGCCTTCCAGATTTTTTGCTTGTGAAATAGGTGAACCTTCTTCGAATGCTTTCGGGTCAACCTGAGGTAAACCCATGTATCGTTCTTGATAAATATTGTCGTAAATGAGTTGATTTGACACCGCTGCGATTGCCATACCTGTTGTATATATGTCGGGGTGTCTAAACATAAGATTTAAGGTCATGGATCCACCTCCGCTCCATCCCCAAACAGCTGTTCTCGTTTCGTCAAGGTAAGGTAACTTCAAGATTTCTTTTGCCGCAGTTGCTTGGTCGTGCGTATTAAGCACACCTATCTTCTTATAGATGCTTTTGCGCCAAGCACTTCCCTTGAGACATGGTGTCCCGCGATTGTCTATATCGATGACAACATATCCTTTCTGTGCCAGCATTTTGTCCCATAAAGATACCTCTGTGTCTGTAGCTACTTGTCCCCAAGGTTCCCCATAGACATGAAACAATACCGGATATTTTTTTGATTCGTCAAAATCAAGAGGTAGTACAATTCTAGCATCCGTCATGTAACCATCATCGATAGGTATTTGCATAAATCGTACGTCAAGCATTTTGAGTTTTGAAAGCGCTTCTTCGTATTTATTATTATCAATTAGTGTTCTTATAATTTCATGTCCTTGAATGCGGATCAGATGAACGGTTTTTACATGTTGACTACTATTATTATAATGGATTGCATATTTACCGTTTGGAGATAGATTATATGTGTTGACTCCAGAAAAGCTTTTGGGCGTAAGCCTCATTTCTTTTCCTGAACCATCTAGTAAAGACCTGTAAAGATACCTTTGAGTACTGTTATTTGGAGATGCAATGTAGTACAAATAGTTGTCATCCGTACCTGCAATTGAAGCTACATCATAATCACCTAGAGTAACTGTCGTTTTTTGTCCAGTAGCTATGTCAACCTTAACTACACGTCGCCATTTGTCATTTTCGGTCATTCTTAAAAACGACTTGTTATCATCAACCAAGATTAAGTCGTTTTTACCCCATGAAGCTGAAGAAATGTCAGGATAGTTAATATCGACCCAAGTTTCCTCGGTTTCTGTATACACCTTCCGCATATTATCTGTGGAGGGCTTGTAGGCCCAAATAGTCAGTTTATTTTGTAGTCGATTCATCTGCTGAATAAGCAACAGGTCATCTTCGATCCATTGCATGGCAGGGAGGTATGAATCAGCTTCCATCTCTTCAAGAGGAATAAATCGAATCCGTTCGTTTTTCATATCTACTAGTCCAAGACGAACCACGGATGGGTCTTGACCTACCTTAGGATACTGCAAGGGCACTGGTTGGGAATAGATGGAATCTATATTGTTGATCATATAAAATGTGCCAATTTCTGAAGCATCAACTTGCCAAAAAGCTATATAGCCAGATTCCGGACTCCAACTGAACCCATCTCTTTTGCCAAATTCTTCCTCGTAAACCCAGTCAAATGTGCCATTAATTAGGTCGCGATTTCCATCTTGTGTTAATCTTAGCACGAAATCATCATCATAATCCTCTAAATAGATATTGAAATCATGAACGTATGCAACTAAGCTCTCATCGTGGTTGAACTTTGCAAACATTAAAGATGAACTTGGAAGATCTCGACCTAGTTGCTTGAGTTTCTTATTGTTGAAATTATAAACGTAATAGTCACCTTTTGTATTGGTCCTCCATACACGGCTCGAATTGGTAAATAGTATAATCTTTGAACCGTCTTTGCTTAGACTAAAATCTTCAATTGTCATTGCTTCGCCTTCTAAACTTATCGCAAAGGCTGGGAGAAATACAGTCCTTTCAAGTGATTCAGATTCATAACGAATCAGTGCGTCACCTCCATTTTCTTTTTCGATTGTTACGAAAGCAGCCCCTTCCTCAATCCAATTGATTGGTCTCTGGTACTCTTGACGAAACTCCGAAGAGTATATACGATCAATCGTCAATAGACTGGAATCAACATCTTGTGCTGATATTGTAAAAACTGTCAGTAGTATAATAAGTATATATACTTCACGTAAATAATTCATGAATTACTGATTTGATTAATAACTTTTGCTAAGATACAAAAAGTGCAAGTTCAAATAGGTTAACGCGGACGTTATACAAATGATGTTGTTATGGTAGATGGTGAATTTATTGCAGATCTAGAGAAAAACAAAATAGTCACAACTAATAAATGCAACAATGTTGCATTTATAACTTTTCTTTCTACCTTTACATCACATGAGTAAACAATCTTACAATTCTGTTCCAAAAATTTTCACCTTGGCAATTTTCCTCTTCGGTGTAAATTTCTGCTTTGCTCAGACAGATCCATGTGAACGGGTGATCCAAGGTTATGTGCTAGATATAGAGACAGACGAACCTTTGATAGGTGCTGCCGTACTAGTCCAAGAAACTGGACAAGGAACATCAACGGGTTTGGATGGTTTTTTTGAGATTATTAATGTGTGCGAAGAAGAAACAGATTTGGTTATTTCCTACCTTGGATATAAGAAGATGAAGCATCATCATGATGCACACCACCCCATTGTAAAGGTTTATCTAGCTGCTGATGGAAGCATGTTAGAAAGCATAATTGTAGAAGCTGAACGCATGTATTCTGGAATATCTACAGGAGCAATTCAGCGCTTGACCGAAGATCAAATGCTGCTAGCAACTGGTGAATCTCTTGGGTCTAAATTGACACAAATTCCAGGAGTAACAACGATTCAAAACGGACAGAACCTTATGAGTCCGGTTATTCATGGATTAACAGGAAATCGCATTGTAATCATGAATCAAGGTGTGCGGCACGAGTACCAAAGCTGGGACACCGATCACGCACCAGAAATTGATGGAGATTCCTATCAAACGATCGAGGTTATCAAAGGAGCAGCATCAGTGAGATACGGAGCAGACGCATTGGGAGGTGTCATTCTTTTGGAAGGAAAACCAATTGAGTTATCTTCACCATTAAGTGCTAGAATCGGTTTATTGGGCATGGTAAATGGAAGAGCAGGTGGAGTTCAATCGCAAGCTCGTAAAGGTTTTAAAAATGGAACCGTCGAACTGCAATCAAATCTTTATCAGCAAGGGGATTTGAACGCTCCAGAATATATCATGACTAATACGGGTATGACCACAGCAAGTCATTCTCTAAGAACTAGATTTCACCTATCGTCCAATCTCGATCTGGAAGCCTCCATAAGTGACTTACGTCAAAAGATTGGGATTTTGCGTTCGAGCGTTGTCGGAAACTTAGACGATTTGGAAATAGCTCTTAACGCAAAAAGTCCCTCCATTCAGGACGATTTTAGCTATGAAATTGCACCACCTAGGCAACAAATAGTCCATCGAATGGGTCGACTCGCTTTGGAGTATGTCGATGATCATCAAGCTTTCAAGACTCAGTATAGTTATCAACGAAATCTTAGAGAAGAATACGATGTTAGACGCGGCAACCAACTAGAAATTCCCAATATCAACGTCCAACTAGAATCACATATTGTGGATTTGGATTGGACACATTCGAGTTGGAATCATCTTGCTGGACATATCGGTGGACAATGGAAATTCAATGATAATCGAAATATACCAGGTACAAATACAGTTTCTTTTATACCAAATTACATAAGCCATACTTCAGGTCTCTATGCTATCGAGCGATATACAAAAGGACAATTTGTATGGGAACTAGGAGCTAGATTAGATTACCAATTTAGTAATATTCGAGGGCTAGATGAAAATAATGATTTGTATTTAAGTCAACTTCAGTTTTTTAATACATCAAGCATCCTAGGATTGGCATATCAGCTTAACGAACATATTCAATATACAAGCAACATTTCGACAGCATGGCGCCCTCCAAGCATAGGAGAATTGTTTCGCTTCGGGCGAAGAGGTTCATTTATCGAATACGGACTTTGGCGTTATCAAGTAGATGACGGAAGGTTAAGTACCACTGAAGTTCAAGATCAAGAGTCTAAGCCGATTACCGCCGAACAAGCTTTTAAATGGGTACATGATATAAGTTTCCAGCAGGAAAAATGGTTTGTCCAGACTACACTTCACGGTAGCTTGATCAATAATTATATTTATTCGAGACCAGGTGGAGTTAGTCAAACGATCAGAGGTGCTGCACCAGTCTTCATTTATGATCAAGACAATGTATGGATCTGGGGTGCTGATTTTCAATCAAGTTGGAATCATCATCAACAATGGTCGAGTGATTTTTCAGCTCGGTACATTCAGGGACATATCAGAAGTTTTGATTCACCAATTCCCATGTTGGCACCTGCTCAAGTAGCTTACACATTAAACTACAAAGCGGATATTCCATGGTTTGATAAATTTAATTTGGCATGGAACACAGAATATACCTTCCAACAATGGGATCAGCCACCGATAGTCACGGTAGACCAACTGATAGCTAATGACCCGGATAATCCGATCAATTATAGTCTTGAAGATCCACCTTTTGATATTCTAGAAGCTCCAGAAGCATATTTTTTGCATGATCTTTCATGCGTAATGCAGAAGGATCGTTGGCAAGTTATTTTACAAGTACAAAATGTATTTAATGAATCGTATCGATCGTACACGGACCGAATGCGATACTTCACAGATAATATTGGTAGGCAAATTAACGCCTCTATGTTTTATTCAATTTAAAATTTAAAGTTATGACAAAGTTTATGCCTTTTTTAATGCTATTGTTTTTGGGATTTTTCATCGCTTGTGAGCCTGAAGATCCAGATCCAGAGAATGATGAAGAGTCTATCACGGATATTACCTTGAATTTTGTAGACGATTCTGGAAATACTTTGACAACCGTTGCATCTGATCCAGATGGAGACGGTCCTGAAGATGTTCAATTTGAAGAGGGTTTTACTCTAAAAAGTTCGACACAGTATACTTTATCAATCGATCTTTTCAATTCAATGAATAACGAGGATATCACTGAGGAGGTAGAAGAAGAAGCTGCTGAACACCAGATGTTTTTTGCATGGTCTGACGGATTATTTTCCGATCCTTCAGGCACAGGAAATATTGCTGATGCAACTGGAACAGTAAACTACAGTGATAGCGATTCGAATGGCAATCCACTTGGAATTGTTACTGAATGGACTACAGGAACCGAGGTAGGTACTGAAAGAGATTTTCAGATTATTTTGAAACACCAACCCGATATAAAGACAGCTGATACAGGTGCGCAGGATGGTGAAACTGATATTGATTTGACTTTCACAATTTCGCTTGAAGATTAAATTTTGATACCTCGCTGGCTATGATCAAACAGATTATATCTAGCGAGGTATATTTTTCATATCTTCATCTTTGTATATTTGGTGAAGATAATCGGATCAATGAAAAAGCATATTTATATAGCTGCAACAAGTCAGCATATCGGAAAGACTACTACAACCTTGGGTCTCGTGGGAGGTCTCCTCACTTTAGGAAGAAATGTAGGATATTGTAAACCAGTAGGTCAACAGTTCTTGGACATTAATAATTTACGAGTTGACAAAGACACCCTACTTTTTTCTGATCTGATAGATTTCCAACTTGATCCTGATATACATTCCCCTGTAATTCTTGGTAGGGGTGCGACTTCGATGTATTTAGATGCTCCTGAAAAATTTGACCTTGAGTCTCGCATAATAAATGCCGCCACGCAGCTCGATGAACGCCATGAATTTGTGATATTTGAGGGTACGGGACATCCAGGCGTTGGTTCTGTTGCTGATGTAAGTAATGCAAGAGTAGCTAAAATTTTGAATGCTGGAGTTGTCATGGTTGTGGAAGGAGGAATCGGAAACACGATTGATCGTCTAAATCTTTCCTTGGCTTTATTCCGTGAAGAAAACGTTCCTGTTATCGGTGTGATTATCAATAAGATCCGTCCAGATAAGATTGATAAAATCGGGCATTATGTGGGAAAATGGCTTGACAAGCAAAATCTCCCTTTATTGGGTTTGGTCCCATATGAGCAAAGTCTCGCGTATCCATTAATGAAAACCGTATCCAAAGCTATTAGCGGTAAGATAATCCATGGTCCGCAATTTATGGAAAATAAGGTGGAGGATGTTATAGCGGGTAGTTTGGTCGAATACAAAGAATTGAAAAAGTCAGAAGATCTGTGTCTAATTGTTAGTATTCGTAGTTTGAACAATGCAATCTTAAAAATTGCTGGTATGTCAAGCACTTTGGGCTTGGTAAATTCTCCTTTGTCTGGTATTGTAATCACAGGAGAAGGCGAAGTTGAAGAAACCGCTATGAACTACATCAAACAGCATAATCTTCCAGTAGTGCAAACTAACTTCGATACATACGAAGCTGTAATCAAGATTTCTCGTATCGAAGTAAAAATCAATAGATCAACGCCGTGGAAGATCAGACGTGCGATTGAACTAATGGGTGAGCATGTTGATCTTGAGCGTATTATGGATTACGTGAAGTAGGAGAGGGTCTAGTTGATCTACACACTTCAGTTGGATTGTAATGTGTAGAGCAAGATTATCACATCTATAATTTACAAAGCACCGCAAAATAACTAAGGTGCCGCACCTACGGAGCTTCCTTACTAACTTACGACCATACTATAAAGGTTTCGTCCCTACAGGACTTTTGCAATAAAGCAGATTTCAGATATTCTCAGAGTTCTTATTAGTCCGGGTTTCCGACCAAGCATTATATTTACAGGACGTTAACTATTGTACATTACAGCAAGCACATCCTCGACCCTTCAGGGTCGTAATTCTTATAGTAGAGACGAGGCTAAAGCCTCGATGACATGTTTCGCGATTCTTTTAAATGAGCTACAGCAAAGTGACAGCTTTGTATAAAATCTTACCCAAAAAGATTCTAAAACTCTTTTGGAGTGACCCCTTTTGAATGGACCTACCTAACGATTCGTTGGCGCAATATATATTATTGTTTTTTGTAATTTGTATATTTGTTGTTTGCAAGTAATTACGAACAAATCTTAAACTTCCATTCGATTGTCTGGTACTTATTCAAATCGTCTCAAAAAAACTTCCATCGGATTATTTCTGCTTGGATTTCTTTTGTACGCGTATACGATAAGTTTCGACTATGCTCAAGATGATGCTATTGTCATTAAAGAGAATATGTTTACCCAAAAAGGGCTGAGTGGAATTGAGGGGATATTTAGCTATGATACCTTTTATGGGTTCTTCAAACAAGATGGAAAAGATCAGCTTGTTCAAGGCGGGCGCTATCGACCGGCAACTCTAGTAACATTTGCGATTGAGCATTCAATATTTGCTAATAATCCGCATGTAAGCCATTTCATAAATGCATTGTTGTACGGGTTTTTATGCACGCTCGTGTTTTTGTTTGCTTGGCAGTTTTTCTACACTGCCTTCAAGGACAAATCTCGTTTTTACTTTGCCTTGGCTTGTGGAGTTGTTTTTGCAGTTCATCCAGTACACACAGAAGTCGTAGCTAACATAAAGGGACGAGATGAAATCTTTGTCGCCTTATTTTCGCTCTTGAGTCTTTATTTGTTGATAAGAGATAAGATTAAGCTGTGGCATTTAGGTGCTGGAAGTCTAGCTGCTCTAATTGCTTTTTTCTCGAAGGAAAATGCAATTGCGCTTTTAGTCCTTTTCCCACTAGCAATCTGGATTTCGCATGATCGACTACGCAATAAAAAATCCGTCTGGTTATCCTACGGACTAGTCCTACTTGCAGGAGTTTTTTATCTCATTGTAAGGTCGTCTATTCTTGGTCAGACCATATCTCAAGCTTCAACTGAACTGATGAATAATTCTTTTTTGAAGTTTGACGGAAGCAATATGACTCCATATAGCTTTGAAGAAAAGTGGTCAACGATTATCTACAACTTATTGAAGTATATCGGACTCTATCTTTTTCCTTATCCCTTGACATCCGATTATTATCCCTACCATATTACTGCTAAAAGTTTTACAAATCCGTGGGTTATCATTTCTATTTTGATTCATGGAGGGATGCTTTTTGCAACAGCTTGGGGATTGATCAAACAGCAAAAATGGGTGATAGGCTTACTGATATATTTTGGCTATTTGTTTTTAGTTTCAAATGTGCCTTTTAACATAGGCACGAATATTTCAGAGCGTTTCTTGTTTGTACCTTCAATAGGTCTTGGGTATTTTTCATTGTATTTTCTGATACGCTTTTTGGGCGAAAGCCCCCAGAAGATTATTTACTTCTTGATTCCCGTGGGTTTACTTTTTTCAAGCTACACTGTGTATAGGAGTCAAGTTTGGAAGAACGATTTTATCCTACTTACTACCGATGTGAAGGCATCATCAAATAGCGCGAAGGCATTGCATGCAGCTGGCGGGGCTCTTTCGACAGCCTCTGTTAATGAAGATAATCCTGAAGAAAAAGCTGAGATGATTCGACAATCCAATGAGTATCTTAACCGAGCGCTTGAGGTTTATCCTTTATACATTAATCCTAATTTGTTGCTAGCCAATAATTACTATTATCTCGGAGATTATGATAAGGCGATTGCACAGTATGAGACGCTACTTCAACTTGATCCAGATAATGAAAATGGTTTGCAAAATATGGCGGTTGTCTATCGGGATGCGGGACGATATTATGGTGAAAAAGAAGGAAATTTGGTCAAATCCATTCAATATTTGAAAGAGGCATACAAGATTGTTCCTGATGATTATGAAACGGTAAGATTACTTGGCGTGAGTCATGGAGTTGCTGGTGATCATCAATCAGCCGTAGAGTATTTTAAAAAAGCTACTGAAATCAATCCTGAAGTCGCATTTGCTTGGTTTAATTTAAGCCGAGCGCATTCGATGGCAGGAAACGAAACACAAGCTCTGTCTGCCATGAAGCGAGCTGTAGAGATTGATCCAGAAATTCAAAAAAAATAAGTAGTACAGGAGGGATTGTTTTTAGTAAATTCAGCGTTAAATAAAATATGAAAAACAAAGGAAGATATAGGAGCACGAGGATGAGGAGAACTATGAGCAATTTACTATTGCTATGGTTTGCAAGTGTGTCTTTTGTTTTTGCACAAAATGAACCGGTTCTCATGGACATGCGAGCTGAGTGGGTTGAATCTACACTCAATGAAATGACTATGGATCAAAAGATTGGTCAATTAATGATGATCCGAGCTCATTCGGATCTCGGGGAAGATCATATTGCCTCCGTCAAGAAATTAATTGAAGATTACGATGTTGGTGCTCTGTGCTTCTTTCAAGGTACACCACTGAAGCAGGCAGAACTAACTAATACATATCAATCCATTTCTCGTATTCCATTGCTCGTCGCTATAGATGGGGAGTGGGGCTTGGGAATGCGCTTTAAGAAAGATGTGATTTCTTATCCAAGGCAATTGACACTTGGAGCGGTGCGAGATAACGAGTTGATCTATGACATGGGCAAGGAAGTTGCTTACGAACTAAAGCGACTAGGAATTCACTGGAATTTTGCTCCAGTTGTAGATGTGAATAACAACCCTAAAAATCCAGTCATTAACAATCGGTCTTTTGGAGAAGATCGAAATAATGTAGCAGCTAAATCTTATCAATACATGCTTGGTATGCAAGATGCTGGTATGATTGCTTGTGCCAAGCATTTTCCCGGACACGGGGACACAGACGCTGACTCACACTATGAGCTACCTGTTATTAACCACGATCGTCAGAGGCTTGATTCAATCGAATTATACCCTTTTCAGATTATGATGGACCGGGGTGTAGCTAGTGTCATGGTCGCTCACTTGCAAGTTCCTGCACTCGAAAGCAGAAAGAATAGACCTACTTCGCTATCTAGAAAAGTGGTAACTGGTTTGTTGAGAGATACGATGGGTTACGATGGAATCATTATTACTGACGGTATGGAAATGGAAGCCGTCACAAAGCATTATAAGCCTGGAGTTGCAGAAGCAGAGGCAATATTAGCAGGAAATGATATGATCTGTTTACCTAGAAATGTAAAATCGGCTGTTAGTGCGATCAGATATTACGTAAAAAAAGCATTAATATCTGAAGCTGAGCTTGATGATCATGTACGAAGAATTTTACGCGCAAAATATGATCTAGGGCTGACTATTGCGCCAAAAATTATGTTGAACGAATTACCTGAGGATATACTACATTCAGAGGGTATTGTTCTACGATCTAAGCTTTTTGCGGAAGCCATTACCTTAGCGAAAGATAAAGAAGCTGAAATTCCTTTTAGAAGTCTGGATTCAATGAAGTTTGCAACGGTTTCATTTGGCTCACGGGGTCTCAATACTTTTCAAAAACGAGTAGAAAGTTATACGGGTGCTAGTCATATAAACCTTTCCTACAATCCGACACCTCAAGCTGTACAAGCTGCAATCAAATCATTGTCTAAGGTCGATCATGTGCTTATTTCGACCGAAGATATGAGC
The DNA here is from genome assembly GCA_943788055.1 of uncultured Saprospiraceae bacterium. GTDB lineage: Bacteria > Bacteroidota > Bacteroidia > Chitinophagales > Saprospiraceae > JAHDFB01. The sequence continues at coordinate 243,093 of CALSOU010000009.1, read as the reverse complement.
AAGTATAGTAGTAAGAGCTTTGGAATCAGTAAGACTTGTAGAAATATCATATCTCAGATTGAGAAGATCAAGCCAGTGACATTAATAATTTTTGGATCGCCCTATTCTTTGAAGTATTTTGATGACTATGATCGTGTAGTGATGTCGTACACGGATGATTCCACGATGATGGATAAGACAGCGCAGGCGATTTTTGGGGCTGCAGCTATTCAAGGTTCACTGCCTGTGACTGCATCAGAAGAATTCAAGTACGGCCAAGGAGAACGAAGAGTTAGTCTGCAGCGACTTGGCTTTGCCGCTCCAGAAGAAGTTGGTATGAGTTCTGATACTTTACTGGGAATCGACGAATTGGTTGACGAGATGATTGCAATGAAGGCTGCACCTGGTTGCCAGATTTTTGTTGCCAAAAATGGTCAAGTAGTCTTTAATAAGGCCTACGGAACGCATGACTACAGCAGTTCGCACCCTGTTCAATTAATTGATGTCTATGATGTTGCATCTGTAACGAAAATTGCAGCTAGCACCGTTTCGATCATGCAGTTATACGATCAAGGAAGATTGGACATAGATGGAACTTTACAGCCTTTTGTAACAGGGATCGATACAACAGATAAGAAAGATAAAACCATCCGAGATATGATGGCACACCATGCTGGTTTAGCAGGCTGGATACCTTTTTATAAAAGTACGATTGATTTAGCATCAAGAAAAACAAAACCGCTTGATAAGTATTACCGCAGTATTCCAACGGATTCATTTCATATACAGGTAGCTAGTAATCTCTTTATGCGAGCAGATTATATTGACAGTATATGGGCACGGATAGTTACTTCCGATCTGCTGAAGAATACGAATTATCGCTACAGCGATTTGGCTTTTTATATGATGATGCGCGTTGTTGAATCTCAGAGTAACATGAAACTTGATCAATATTGTACTGAGCGATTTTATCAACCTTTGGGGATGCGTCGAACATGTTTTAATCCTCGGAATGCTATACCATTAAAAGAGATTGTGCCTTCAGAGAAGGATAACTATTTTCGTAATCAGGTAATCAAGGGATATGTGCATGATATGGGTGCTGCTATGCTGGGGGGTGTGTCAGGTCATGCTGGACTATTTAGCTCCAGCTACGATCTAGGAATATTAATGCAGATGTTGTTAAATGGTGGATATTATGGGGGAGAGAGCTACTTCAAACCAAAAACTGTGATCGAATTTACAACTAGGTATCCGGCTTCAACGCGCAGAGGAATTGGTTTTGATATGAAAGAGTTGGATGAATCCAAATACGAAAATATGTCACCCCTTGCATCAGCTAGTACTTTTGGACATCTAGGATTCACAGGAACATGTGCGTTTGCTGATCCCGAAAACGAATTGGTCTATGTGTTGCTGAGCAATAGGACGTACCCTACTATGGAGAATAATGCATTTGGACGAAAAAATTTCCGTCCTCGAATCCAAAGCGTGATCTATAATTCAATTACACCTACTAAGATCTTCATTCATCAGGGAGCAGAACTAGATGCTTTGATTGAGGAGTGATGTGGATTGCAGAATGTCATGCTGCACTCATTCTCGAATAATCGACTAAGATGTCTACTTAATTGTTCGTTTATTTGCCGATATTGTTAATGGTATAGTTGAATTTAAATGTTGGTTAAGTATACTTTTATGTTCAACTATACGAAATTATACTGCATAGCGAATGACTCAATCAAGTAAAATTCTAAAGTGTATTAGAAATAGCCGTTGGATCAATGAGCGTATTAGCTACATTTTTGTTCACATATCTCAAGAGTCAGAATTAATTGACGTTGTGAAAATTCTTCGGATATGAAGTTGATTCTGATGATAAGTTCATTTTTGTTGTGTACACTTTGTCTCGCACAACAGGAAGATAATGTATGGCTTGTTGGAGTAGCAGCGGCAGCTAAATGGAATCCAAAGTCAATAAAGGATAGTACTACTGGGATTACAAAACTTGAATTTAGCTATTCTCCGGTCAAAATTTTTTATGATTCAAGCTTGCTGGTAAATATTAAACCAACAAATGCTTCGATATGTGATGAAGAAGGTAAAATGTTGGCTTATACAAATGGTATGGCTATATGGGACGCGAAGCATCAATATGTAGAAGATACCATAAACTTCAATGAGTACTGGCTAAATAATGTGTACTACCAAGATGGTGATTATGCAGAGTTTGGGCTACCTTTCATTCAGGGTGCATTGATGCTACCTATGGAGGACTCTATATTCACCGTCTATCAGCAATATCAATCTTGGGAGAATATCACCGATAGGGTTTTTTATGTCAGTTTTAAGACTCTGGTCGATAACACATTTAGCTCCGTTAACCACGATCAACTAGTTATTCTAGACTCACTCGGCACAGGAAGACTAAATGCTATACGTCATTCCAATGGACGAGATTGGTGGGTTGTTTTTCCTGAGATTCACAGAAATATATACTTTGTGTCTTTACTTTCTCTAAGAATTATCAAGCTTGATTTTGAGTTTAAACTATCCAGCATCACCAAACATCGAGTATATGCGTATTTCCTATAATTCCCCTGTGATTTTGACATTTGCGTTGATCTGCACAGCTGTTTTCTTCATGGATCAATTCATGGCTAATGAACTGATGCCTTATTTTGCAGTCGGTACTCAATTCAGTGCTCATCCCTTAATGATATTCAGTTTGTTTTCGCACGTAATTGGACATGGAAGTATAGAACATTTAATAGGGAACATGACCTTCATTCTACTAATAGGTCCGATAATCGAAGAAAAATACGACTCATCAAAGACGCTTTTGATGATTGCTGCAACAGCCTTAATAACTGGATTGATTAATGTGCTGTTTTTTAGTACGGGACTATTGGGAGCTAGCGGAATTGTGTTTATGCTGATTCTGCTTGTAAGTTTTACCAATGTTACCGATGGTAAGATTCCATTGACATTCATATTGGTAGCGCTGTTGTTTGTCGGTAAAGAAGTGATCCAATCGATGCAAGCTGATCATGTTAGTCAAGCGGCTCATATTATTGGAGGACTTTGTGGAAGTTTTTTTGGTTTTATTTTGGGGAAGAAGAAGGTGTAGGGTAGGTTTTGTTCTTTACGCCAAGAGGTTAAATCCCGCGTCTGCCACGGGATGGCTCAGACACGTAAACGATGGAATCGGAATTTGCGTCAAGATGAACTGCAGTGCGTTTGCCCTTATTAATTGGATAATCGGGACATTCTGCAATGTCTTGGGTCTTTTTCCTTACTGTTGCCAGTCCAGGCTTTCGGGTAATGGTATCTGTATCGCAGGTACGAGGCTAAAACCTCGAGGACATGTATGCCACTTTACTATGAACAAGTCATTACATCTTCGATCTTTTAGGTTCGTAATTTCCGCAAATTACGCAAGAAGCTAATATGCCAAGGACTGAAATTTACCCGAGAGGAAGGTCTCCTGACTTCTCCTCGTGTTAATTTAACATCCCATAAACTATTTAAGCCCTTTAGGTAATACTTCTTTGACAGTATAATATCATCTTTGCAACATGGATTACTCGATCATCATCCCGATATACAACGAAAAGGAGAACATTCAGTTACTTCATGATCGTTTGCATAAGGTAATGACGCAATTTTCATCTTCTTTTGAGTTCCTTTTTGTCAACGATGGGAGTAAAGACAAATCACTAGACCTAATCAAGGAACTTTCTTCCCAACACGATTATATCAAGTACATTGATTTTAGTAGGAATTTTGGGCATCAAATAGCCGTAACGGCAGGACTTGACCAAGCTGTGGGTAATCGAATTGTGATCATTGATGCCGATCTACAGGATCCTCCAGAGTTGATTCTAGATATGGCTAAGAAGATGGACGAAGGCTTTGAAGTCGTGTTTGCAAAACGTAAGAATCGAAAAGGCGAGAATTGGTTCAAACTTCTCACAGCTTCCCTTTTCTATCGTATTTTACGTGCGATAACTTCGATCGATATACCATTGAATACGGGAGATTTTAGAATGATAGATCGGAAGATTGTCGAGGTATTGAAGCAGATGCCTGAGCAGAATAAATTCTTGCGTGGTCAGATTTCATGGATTGGCTTCCGCCAAAATTATGTAGAGTACGATCGAGATGAACGGCATGCTGGTGAGACTAGCTATCCGCTCAAGAAGATGATGAGATTTGCCCTAGATGGGATAACTGCATTCAGTGATGCACCATTGAAGTTTGTCTTTACCTTGGGTGTCGTTGTATTTGTTTTGGCATTTTTTATGATCATTTACACATTGTATTCGTGGTTGTTTCTTGATTCAACCGTTCAAGGTTGGTCTTCGATCATGGTTAGTATTCTATTTATTGGAGCTGTTCAGATGATCGGTATCGGAATAATCGGTGAGTATCTCAGCCGAATGGGTAACAATGTAAAAGATAGACCTCTGTATATTATTCGAGAGAGTAATATTGATGAGAAAAGCTAAAACCGACTGTTAGCAATGTCTAGATATCGAACGTATATATATATATTCATATATTAGGTGCTTACTTTCAAATATTTAAACTAAACTAACATGATCAAGGAATTCAAAGAGTTTATCATGAAAGGCAATGTGCTTGAGCTAGCCATTGCTGTAATACTAGCTGGTGCTTTTGGGCTAGTAGTAAAGACATTTACTTCTGATGTTATTATGCCAGTGGTAGGGTACTTCATCGGCGGAGTTGATTTCGCTGACTTGAAGATCGTTCTTAAAGCTGCGGCAGGAGAAGATGTTCCAGAAGTTGCGATTCTATGGGGTAAGTTCGTAAACACGATTATTAACTTCTTGATTGTTGCTCTTGTATTGTTTTTCATAATTAAAGCATACAATAAAACACAAAAAGAGAAAGAAGAAGCTCCAGCACCACCTGCAGGTCCTTCTCAAGAAGATCTTCTTGCAGAAATTCGTGATTTACTCAAGAAAAACAATTAAGAGTTTTGTATATTGTGCAAAATGCTTGATTAGTAAAATGATCAACAAAACGAAACCAAATCTAAAGGCTATCTCCTCTCGAGGTAGCCTTTTTGGTTTGTATGGCATAGAGTTGAAATCGCTATTGAAATGTATCGAAGTGTTTAAGACGTCTACTTTCTTTTAAATAGAAATCTAGGTCGCATTTCATGTAATAGAAAGAAAATAGCGCTGCTAATACCACCTAGGTTATTTTGAATCTTTTTCCCTTTTGCAATCCGAATCAACTGTTTGGCATAGTACCCTCCTTCAGCTACATCGTCTAATGCCTTGAACCCTGATTTGATAATTCGTGCATCTAGGTGATCTATACTTCCAGCTAGAAAGTCAGAAATGTCATCCAAGTTGGTTATAAATGGTCTTCCCATACCAATAATATCAAGCTCTCCACTTGCAAGTACTTCTTCGCAGAATGTACGTGTTCGAAATCCTCCTGTTATCATTAACGGAATATCGCTTACCTGCCGGATTCTGAGTGCAAAGTCAATAAAGTAGGCCTCGCGCTTGACCGTACTATCCTTTTTGGTTTCAAAACCAGCTTCAAAGAATGCTAGTCGCTCGTATGTTCCACCTGAAATCTCCAATAGATCGATGGCTAATGCATCTAGCATTTTAATGACCTCGAGGGAATCATCTTCGCTAAATCCTCCACGCAGAAAATCAGCAGAATTAAGTTTTACAGAGATTGGATAGGATGGTCCTACTGATTTTCTTACTAGTTTGACTATTTCAATCAGAATTCTTGCTCTATTCTCAATTGAACCTCCCCACTTGTCATGACGAATATTGGTTTTTGGAGAAAGGAATTGACTAAGTAGATAGCCATGTGCTGCGTGAATCTGAATACCCGTGAATCCAACTTCTTGACATAATTTAGCAGCATAAACAAACTGTTGGATGACCTTCATTATCTCATGCTCGGTCATCGCTTTTGGTCTGCCGAAAAGTCCAAGCTTTTTTAACTGAATGGATGAAGGTGCAAGAGGCTTCTGAGTATGAAAACGATTCGTCTGTCTTCCGGCATGATTTAATTGGACCCATACTTGATTGTCTGGTGATTTGGCAGCGCTTGCCCAAGATTTCAATGCTTCTTTTGAGCTCGACTCATCCATAATCACATTTCCTCGTGATTCCAAATGAACTTCATCAACCAGAACATTTCCAGTAATCTGCAATCCAGCTCCAGTCCTAGCAAAACGTCGATAAAGTTCACAGTGTAATTCAGTAGGATTGCAACCAGCATCACTCATCCGCTCTGTCATTGCAGCTTTACAAAGACGATTTTGGAGCTTGACTCCACAGGGTAACTCAAATGACTCATTTAACAGTCCAGACATTAAGCGTTCAACTTAGTATTCAAGCCAAGTTCACGCATTATCTGAACAAACTCATAATCCACCTTTACCTTATGGCTTTTACTGCGCATTTTTAGGGATTCGTTGGTTTCTGTATCGATAATCGTCATGTTCAAGCGGTGCTCACCTTTATGATCTTCCATAACTTTTTCGATTCGTTGCAGCATAACATCGTCTAAACGTTGTAGAGGAATATACAGTCGTATAGAGTTTATCTTGCTCTCCCCCAAAGTGGATAAAAGCTGCATCGATTGCAGTTTGAAATAACTATTCCCATTTTTCCACGTTGAAAACATCCCCTCTACATAAAGGACCTCTCCAACTTTACAATAATGATTGTATTTTGCAAATTCCTCACCTCGGATATAAAAATCAAAGGAACCAGTCATGTCCTGTAAGGTGAACTTGGCAAACATATCACCACGCTTGTTGGTCGCTGAAAATGCTTCTGAGACCATTCCAGCAACCTTAGCTTTAAGTCCTACTGGTTCTTGACTAAACTGCTCTAATGACAGGTTGGTGAAATTTCGTATTTCAAACATGTAATCATCAAGCGGATGACCGCTGATATATATGCCGGCAACTTCTTTTTCTTTCTCGAGTTTTAGCACATTGCTCCACTTCTCATAATTAGGAAAAGCTGGGATTGTTACCATCGAATCACTTAGATCACCAAACAATGAGTTTTCAGAGGATATTTTCTGCTCTTTATAGCTGTTTCCAAAACGAATACCATGTTCAATCAGCGTATCGAAATTTCCAGACGGCGTAAAATACATAGAGCGATCACCAGTATCAACATTGTCAAATGCTCCACCTTTCACGAGTGATTCAAGGCACTTTTTATTAACAGCGCGAAGGTTTACCCGCTTCATCATATCAAAGAAGCCTTCGTAGTCACCATTTTCTTCACGTTCCCGTACCAATTCACCTACAGGGCCTTCACCCACTCCTTTTAAAGCAGAGAGCCCAAATCGAATATTGCCGTCTTTGTTTACACCAAATTTGATATTACTTTCATTGATATCTGGTCCCAATACCTCAATACCCATCCGTTTACATTCTCGTAGATACAGATTGATTTTATCCATATCACTTTTGTTGTGATTCAATACAGATGCCATGAATTCTGCTGGATAATGTGCCTTTAGGAATGCTGTTTGGAAAGCCACAAAAGCATAGCAGGTAGAATGAGATTTATTGAAAGCATAAGAAGCAAATGCCTCCCAATCCTTCCATATCTTCTCTATGATTTTGACATCTCTATACCCTTGATCAATACAACCTTGTTTGAATTTAGGCCACATTTCATCAATCAGCTTCTTCTTTTTCTTACCCATCGCCTTTCGGAGCATATCCGCTTCACCTTTGGTGAAGCCAGCGAGTTTTTGCGAGAGAAGCATCACTTGCTCTTGGTAAACGGTAATTCCATAGGTTTCCGCGAGATATTCCTCCATCGCATCGAGATCGTACTTAATTGCTTGTTTACCGTGTTTTCGTGCTACAAAGTCCCCAATATAGGCAAGCGGTCCAGGTCGGTAAAGTGCATTCATCGCTATGAGATCTTCAAACTTGTTGGGTTTAAGATCTTTCAGGTGTTTTTGCATACCTGCGGATTCATACTGGAATATAGCTAAGGTGTGACCTTCTTGGAACAGTTCGTAGGTCTTGGTGTCTTCAAGATCAACGAGCTCGATATCCATTTCTACACCCTTTGATTGTCGAACATTTTCGAGCGCATCTTTTATAATCGTCAGTGTCTTAAGACCGAGGAAATCCATTTTTAGAAGTCCTGAATCTTCCGCGACAGAGTTATCAAACTGCGAAATAAGCATGTCTGAATCTTTAGCTAACGAAACAGGCACATACTTGGTAATATCGTCCGGAGTAATAATTACACCGCATGCATGAACACCTGTGTTTCGTATACTTCCTTCCAATTTACTGGCTTGACGGATCATTTCTCCGACCATGTCGTTTTTGCCACTTAATTCTCGGATTCGTCTTGCTTTGACGACATCGTCATCGTTCATTGCTGATTCCAAATCCTTGGAAATTCCATCTTTTTTAAGCAATGCTTTTAAAGTGGCTTTATCGTAAGAAGGTAAAGATTTGGCTATTTCATTGACTTGAGGAATCGGGACATTCATAACTCGGCCGACATCCCGTATACTTGTTTTGGCTTTCATCGCACCGTATGTGATGATCTGTGCCACTTGATTCTTACCGTATTTGTCGATCACGTAATCGATGACCTTACTTCTCCCTTCATCATCAAAGTCAATATCAATATCCGGCATCGAAACCCTTTCTGGATTCAGAAATCGCTCAAATAGTAAGTCGTACTTGATCGGGTCAATATTGGTAATTCCGAGCGAATATGCTACAGCACTACCTGCGGCTGAACCTCTACCAGGGCCAACTGCAACTCCTAGTTCCCTAGCGGTCGTTGTGAAATCTTGTACAATCAAGAAGTAGCCCTCGTAGCCTGACTTATTAATTACATCGAGCTCAAAATCGAGTCGTTCTTGTACAATCGGTGTAATGGAACCGTATTTCTTCTTGGCACCTTCATATGAAAGATGCCGTAGGTAACTTGCTTGAGTTTTGAATCCGTCTGGCATGGGAAATGCAGGTAGCAAAATGTCTCTCTCAAGTTTGAGCAAATCTACTTTGTCTGCAATTTCAATTGTGTTTTCTAGTGCTTCAGGAACATCGCTAAATGCCCGTTCCATTTCCTTTTTTGTCTTGAAGAAGAAATCCGAGCTAGGAAATTTGAAGCGTTTTGTTTCCTCTAAAAGCGAACCAGTGTTAACACATAATAATATATCATGTGGCTGCCAATCTTCTTCTTCCACATAGTGTGAATCATTGGTTGCAATGACTTTTACATTGTGTTTTTTTGCAAATTGAAGAAGCGTTTGATTGATGTCTTCTTGTGAACGCCCGATGCCATCAATGTTTTCTAGTCCTTTGTGGCGCTGAAGTTCGATGTAGTAATCTTCCCCAAAAATATCTACCCACCATTTCAACTGCTTTTCAGCTTCTTCGACTTTACCATGAAGTATCAATTGAGGAATTTCTGCTCCTAGACAGCAACTCGTAGCAATCACACCTTCTGAGTATTTCTGAATGATCTCCTTATCAATTCTAGGGAACTTACTATACAACCCTTCAATGAATCCGATAGAACACATTTTGGAAATATTCTGATATCCGGTTTCGTTCTTTGCAAGAAGTAGTTGATGGTAACGGCGATCTTTTTCTCCTTTTGATTTTAAGAAGGATTTTTTGTGACGATCTTCAACTAGATAGAATTCACAACCAATGATCGGCTTTACTCCAGCCTTATTTGCCTCTCGTACAAATTTGAATGCGCCAAACATGTTTCCATGATCCGTCAAGGCCACTGCTTTCTGACCATCGGATGCTGCTTTTTCCATCATTGTCGTAATGTCGGAAGCTCCATCTAGAAGAGAAAACTGCGTATGGCAATGCAAATGACAAAAATCAGGCATAGAGGTTCTATTTTATGTTATTGTGGTGGCGAATCATCTAAGATTCTGAACAATATTACGAAATGGTTGGCTGGAAATTTCGTTGTGAATCGTTGGCGTGAAGTTATTAATATTAAAGGAGAATATGATATGTGATCATTTGTTTTTTAACCTGCATTATTCATTAGATCTTTGTCATGAGAGTTAAAAAGTCAATAAAATAAGGGATTTTGGGAATGAACCATAGTCACCACTATGGTGAGTGAGCAAAATGCAGCTTTCGCCCTATTTTGCAGACGTTTTAAGTCGCAATAGATTATCTGATGAATAATGCGGGTTAAGTTACAGGGATGTTTTTTAAATATAGGCTTACGCCCAAAAATGTAGTATAGTAAGTGGTTTGAGAAAAGACGTAAACCCTTATCATGGAGCGTATTAGATGATAAGTGCAAATCAAAAGTGGTTTAAACACCTAAATTGCCTAGTTTTGTATTTTCGATTGAAAGAAAATCTTATTGAGAAAATTGAATTTTCTTTCATAAAGACTTGTGCAATCACGAATTATCGCTATCTTTGCGCTCCTAAATATTTAAAATAGAAAGTAATGGCTAATCATCAGTCCTCAGTAAAAAGAGTAAGACAAGACGCAAAAAAGCGCCTTCACAATAGATACTACAAGAAGTCTGCTAGAACATCTATCAAGAATCTTCGTGACATGACGGATCAAAAAGAGGCAGAGGCATTTTTACCTAAAGTCTTCAGTATGATTGACAAGTTGGCAAAGAATAATAATATTCACAGAAATAAAGCTGCCAATCTTAAAAGTAAACTAACTAAACATGTGCAATCTTTAGGTTAATACCTAATTACATGCCAATATACAAGCATCATTTCTGTAATGGAAATGATGCTTTTTTATGTCTATGAGATAGATTTATTATTCTTGATGTAGACAAATAGAAAAGCCATTGCTAATTTTTTGAGATTAGCAATGGCTTTTTATACTAATTGAACTCTATAATGACGGTAATTTTTCGCTTTATTCTTTGATAATCGTCGTCGAAAATGCTCGCCATAGCTACGGCTATGTCTGTGCTTTTCTTCTTGATTATCTATGAATAAATTCAAAACCTTATCCGCAACTATAGAATACAATTAGTATTACTCTCGGACTAAGTCCTAGTATATACTATACCGAAATCCAACATAGATATTTCGTCCCATGATAGGCCCCCATATCATAGAGCTATCAAAGAATTGACTGTAAGGATCACTCGCACTTAAGATCGGACTAGCTTGCACGAAATTCAATAGATTCTCGCCTCCCAGATATACGTTAAGCCCAGTCTTCCAAGTCTTAGAAATCTGCGCGTTGAGCGTGTAGAAAACAGGACTTCTTTCAGCAAGTTGATAAATTTCTGGATTACTTGAAGTATTTGGAAGTCTCTTGCTACCTTGAAGGTTGAAAGTTGCATCAGCGTTCCAACCCTCTAGAAATTCATATCCGATATTCAAGAATCCACGGTGCCGAGCTATCAATGGTTTTTCAAGTTGACCGCTCAAGAAATCCATTTGCACATCATTAAATCTATAAGCTACTCTTAAATCAAGACCTTTGAGTACCTCATAATCTGCTTGCGCTTGAATCGAATGAGAATAAGAGCTTCCATCGAGATTGTACACATATACTTCCTGTGGATTGAAATCGAAATCGTAGATAACCTGATTCTCAAAGAAGGTATAATAGTAATCAGCACTGACAACAAGCGATCTTGCTTGGATGATAAACTCCTTTGTCACATTAAGACCAGCATTCCAAGCGATTTCTTGTTTGAGACCGTAGGCTTTATTTGAAGTATCTTCTCCTTGTAATCGAATGGCTCGATTACTAGCAAATACACCAATGTTTTCTGCAAATATAGTCGCAGTTCGCTGACCTTTTCCAGCTACCAGTCTCACTGCAAGATTTTCCTGAGGAGCATACTTAATATGCAGTCGCGGTGTTGCATAGAAACCGTAGATAGAATTATAGTCTCCTCGCAAACCAGTGATTATATCCCATTGGTCGTTTGGTGACCAGTGGTACTCACCGTAAAGTCCAGATAGCCATTCATTTCGAGCAAAATTTCTATTTATTACTGATTCTTCAATTCCGTCATAATTGGTGCTTGCTCCAGCACGGATTCTGTGTTTATCAGAAAAGAGGACGCCTTGGTAAAGAAAATTAGCATACAAGTTGTTCTGAATACCATCGAACACTCTTGGTCCAAAGTTTGACTTTTGATCATGAGTTGAAGCTGTTAATTGGAATCCAAAGGAGTTTTGAGGATTTGCCAAAACCTTTCCCATTTTAAACCAACCTTCTAGTCTTTGATCTAGGAAGTTTACCTGCCATAACTCTTCAGATTGTTGCTCAGTTTTGGCAATTTGACCTGATAGTCTGTTTCCGTATGTCCCTTTGATACCAAATTGTGCGTTAAGTCCATCACCACTTCTGAATCTCCAACGGTTCATAACAGCGTATTGGCTGCTAATCGGGGCATCGAGAAAACCGTCATTTTGAATATCAGCTTCACGACTCTGGTTGCTGGCGTGGGCTAAGTATGCAGTACTCCATTTATCAGTGATCTTTTCAGAGCCGTTGATATTCATTTCAAATCGTTGAAAAGCATTGGCATAACCGTTAATGAAGAGTCTTTCGCTTTCATTTGGTTTTTTGATTTCAACATTGATCTGGCCTGTCATTGCTTCAGGACCATTTGTAATTGATCCAGCGCCCATATTCAATTGCATACTTTCTATCCAAGTACCAGGCGTATGATCTAATCCATGTATTGCAGCAAGTCCTCGAGTAAAAGGGAGACCTTCACGCATAAGCTGAACGTAGGGGCCTGCTAGTCCTAGAAGTTCAATTTTGCGAGTTCCCGTCACCGCATCGGTAAATGATACATCTACAGAAGGAGTCGTTTCAAAACTTTCAGAAAGACTACAGCAAGCAGCTTTCAATAGCTCTTTCTGATCAATCTCCTGAACTTTCATTGTATTTACAAATGAAATCTGTGTCGATTTTTTACGGTAGACAATGTTGACCTCATCAAGAATAAAATTGTTTTTTAATTTGATTTCAACTGCGGACTGACCTTTCATATCAATTGTGTCATTAGAATACCCGACATAACTAACGATAAGGTCAGTCGTGGAAGGCTCATTGTCCAAATGAAAGTACCCATCTTCATCACTACTTGAACCAATAGAAGTTCCTGACCAGAAAACAGTAGCACCTACAACAGGAATAACTTTTCCTTCTTTGGTGTTCTCAAGAATGATTCCGTGAATATCGTGGCCGTCGTCGAAATCGGGAATTAGGGACTCTTCTTGAGGAGCATGATCGGCAATAACATCTGCATCCCGATATTTACAACATTGGTGTAAAGACTCATATGCCAAAGGTGTCGCTTTTCGTTCTTTTGTGTCATGACCTATACGTACCATCGCTCTATGCATTCTTCGCATTCTGAACTGGTCATTTGTTCCGAGATGAAGCATTTTAGTTTCTACATTCCAGTTTGCGGTAGTAACACCAACTTGTTGCAAAGCTTCGGCCTCGATTCTATCCTTACACATGCCACAAATACCGTCAACCCACAGGTGTTCATGACCTTCAATGTCAGAATGTTCAGTGGTTGTGGACTCGTCCCTATGCAGATTCTCGTCCATTCCCTCTAGTTCTCGATAGTTGCAACATGCGTGCAGTGCATTATAAGCGTCGTCTGTTGCTAGAACTTTCTTCGTGTCGTGTCCAACTGCCGCAAGGCGAATATGTAGGAAGTCTTCAATAAAGGATTCATCAATTTCGATATCTAGCATTTTAGTATCTTCTGACCATGATGCTGCATTTACACCTCCAACTTCCATAGCGGCGTTTTCTATTCGTTCTTCGCACATGCCACATGTGCCATTGACCCATATAGATAATGTGTTTTGAGCGTAAGCTCCGGTTCCCATAATCATGGCGAGGAACCATATATATACTGTTCTTTTCATCGTATAATTTTTAACATTAGATGACAGATAGCCATCAAAAAGTAGCTGCTAAAAGGCAGACTAATCCATTGAAAAATTAAAATTATACGAGCGGAGGATGGAAAATAGAAAAGTTGAAATCTTTGAAATAGTTGAATTTCCAATTGTATTGGGACTGATCAAAATGGTCCGCAATGAAAGAATGCAACTCAATAGATTTGTAATAAACAACATGTAGACAACATAGACAATGACAGTCACCGCCATTACAACAGTCCTTTGTATCGGTGTCGTTTGATGGATCTGCTGATTTGTTTAAATCAAGATCAGTAGTATCGCAGGCACTTTTGGCACTGCTGCAGCAACTGTGCTTCGCTTCTGTTTCAAACACTAAGTCAGCCAAAGCATGTGCTGCGGGCAATAACTTCAAGGAAGCTACCAAAAGACTTAGTATGATCAAAGAAGCGATCCATTTCATAATACAAAGATATAGCTTATCTATGAGTTACAGAAACGTATTTCGTCGTATGATAGTTTATGAGACTATGGCAATTTCAAATTCAGGAGGTTTTTTAAAAGATTGCAGTTATGAATTCTGGTAATTATTTGGAAGTTTTCGTTCTCTATAGTCGACCTATATTGCACTATAGCTTGCACTTTCTAGCGCCTGGTTTGATAGCATACATTTTTTGGAAGTCAAAATGGAAGCAAGCATGGTTAATTATTATTGCAACGATGCTTGTTGACTTAGATCATCTATTGGCTCAACCTATTTTTGATGCTGAGAGATGTAGTATAGGATTTCATTTTCTTCACAGTTTCCCTGCAATGGCAGTCTATGCAATTATGTTGTTTTTTCCAAAACTACGGATCATTGCTGTGGGACTATTATTTCATATGCTGACTGATCAGATTGATTGTTGGTTGATGAACATCTAACTGCCTTTAGCAATTTTGGCCATATTCAAAAGTACTGTTTGAGAAATTCCACCAGCATTTCGATTAATAACTCGTCCATTTTTATCTAGAAAGAGCATTGTTGGCAATTCATCCACTTGAAATAGAAGTTTGAGATTTGCACCATTGTTTTTTCTACATCTACCTTGTAGCTAATAAAGTTCTCGTTAAAATATTTGAAAACTTCTCTTTGATTAAATACTTCATCGTCCATCAATTGGCACTGTAGGCACCAACTGGCATAGAAATCAACAAAAACCAGCTTGCCCTCCAATTCAGCTTTTTCAAGGATTTCGGTGAGGGTGTAGTTATGGTTTAGTTGAAACGCGATTCCTACTGGTGGAACTATCTTCGCTGGTTGGATTTGTTTGGAACTTGAACAGCTTAAAGCTTAAGCTAAAAAACGAATGATTACTGCGATATTCTGGTAGCAGTAGAGATTTGATTTCATAAGATCAATCAGTTTTGGACAACTCGCGATAATATTTGTAACGTAATGCTACCATTCGAGATTCTCTTTTAGCTAATAAAAAACCTGCTTTTTTATCAAGAAACCCAAGTTGAAGCACAAACATTCTGAAGAATCGGAAAGCTGGACCAAAAGTCTGTTTGATCCAAGCGACTTTTTTACCATTCGCTGCAAGGTGTTTGGCGCCAAGCATGGCATATTTTTCGCCTTTCAGCAGATGGTCTTGAGCTGTTCTATAGGAGTAGTGATGAAGAACATTTTTGAATCGTACGATATTTTTATCTCCTTGCCAAGTTAGGTTTTCGTGTACTTCTCGCTCATCCCATCTCACTGTATGTCGATGGTATAATCGTTTCTTGTAGCTTGGAAACCAGCCACTGTGATAAATCCATTCACCACAGTAATTGGGTAGAATATTAATCGAGTAGATATTCTTGGCGTCGAGTTCGGTTTCTTTAATTTCATTTATCAGTTCCGGGGTTAAAACTTCATCTGCGTCGATAGACAATATCCAATCGTTTTTGACGAATTCATTTGCCATATTTTTTGTTGGGCCATAGCCCTTCCATTCAACCGAAATAATTTTGGCGCCATTTTTTATTGCAATATCCTGGGTTCCATCAGTACTTCCAGAATCAAGAACGATAACGTCGTCTGTTACTTGCTTCAAAGCTTTGACACAATCTTCAATATTGTGTGCCTCATTCAGTGTTATGACGACTGCTGATATCATATAGGATTGGCACTAGCAATGAACGGAGGATTATTGAGAGTGGTCTTGTTATAGGAGATTGGTTCTTGAGTTTCTGAATGAATGACTGATCCGCCAGCCTCTTCAAGAATGATCTGACCTGCAGCGATATCCCATTCTTTAGTCTTTTGATCAAAACGAGGATAAATGTCTATTGACCCCTTCGTAATTTCGATCATCTTCAGAATGGAACCTTTCGTTTTGTAAATAGGGTTTTCGAACTTTTCTATGTAAGAATTGATGTCTGGTGAAGGATGAGACCTACTTACGGCAAACCTCAGTTTTTCTTGACCTGGGTCAAAAGGCGAAGTTTTAAGTTTTGTGCGTAAACCACCTTTTTCGATAAATGCACCCTTGTTTTTGATCGCAAGACATAGCTCTTGTGCAGTTGGAGCAAATACAAATCCAGCAACAGCTTTTGATTTGTGAACGAGCGCAATGCAAATGGCAAACTCTCCATTGCGGTTAATGAACTCCCTCGTTCCATCCAGTGGATCGACAAGCCAATATGTTTCTAAATTTTGACGTTCTTTTGCAGGTATTTCAAGGTTTTCTTCAGAGACGTATGGATATTGAACAGATAGACTTTTCATGCCTTCTTCAATAATAGAGTTACTTCGCAAATCAGCTTGTGTCAGTGGAGAGCGATCTTCCTTTAAATCAGCCGGTGAAAAGTCTTTGGAATACTCTTCCACTACAGCGTCTCCCGCAGATCTAATTATTTGACAGATTCGGGCGATATCTTGGCTGCTTAGCAAATCTTTATCCATACTTCAGCTACTATATTTTTCATCCTCTTTCAGTATGTAGATATCACTGAAGTCTCGTGCTTTTCCGTTGAAGTCCATTCCGTATCCGATAACAAAAGGATCGTCAATTTCAAATCCTACGAAGTTTACTCGACTCTTTATCTCTGAGTTTTTGTTTTTGACCAAGAGGCTACATATTTTGAGATCCTTTGGATGGTCTTTTATCACTTCAGACAGAAACTGTTGAAATGTAATCCCGGTATCAACAATATCTTCAAGGACTAAAACTCTACGATTTTTGATGTCTAAGTCTTCTGGTAAAACGAACTCAACTTGACCGTCAGACGAAAGTCCAACATAAGAACTAGACTTGACAAAATACATATGTAACGGAAAATCTAGTTGGCGCACCAAGTCAGCTGCAAAAAGAAATGCACCGTTCATCATCACTATTATGTGAATAGGCTCCTCATAAATACCATCATAGTACTCTTTGATTTCCTCAGCGAGCATGCGAATCCTTGCTTGTAGTTCTTTTTCGCCTATATATAGATCAAATAATTTACCCTCTATTGCTACTTGCTTCATTATAATCCATATTGATCTATTAAATAAACAATGCTGGTCATTGCCGCAGCTCCTAACTCTAGTTCACGTTGATTGACTGTTTCAAAGGTATCAATTTCCGTATGGTGATAATCAAAATATCTTTGAGAATCTGGTCTTAGGCCTATTAGTAATCCTTTCTGACTTTTGAGCGGATTAATATCTGCACCACTACCACCTTTTGTAATCATTAAACCATATGGCTCTAAAAGCGGAGAGAAATCGTAGAACGACTTGAATTTTTCATTGAATACCTCAACTTCTGCGTCGCAAGAGAATCCACGAGGAGAAAATCCTCCAGAATCTGATTCTATCGCAGCAAGATGGTATTCTTTTTTTTCATTACTCTCTTTAGCGTAAGCTAATCCACCTCCCAAACCATTTTCTTCATTCATGAAAAGCACAACACGAATTGTCCTTTTTGGCTTATAGTTGATTTTCTTTAGGGTATTCAGTACTTCCATTGCTTGGACACATCCAGCTCCATCATCATGCGCACCCTGACCAACATCCCAAGCATCTAAGTGACCTCCAACTAAAATAATTTCATCTGGAAATTCAGAACCTTTGATTTCACCGATGACATTGTAAGACATCTTCGGCGATAGCATCTCGGACGTATTACGCAAAAAAACCTTGATTTTTTCGCGTTTTAGCAATCTGCTTAGCAATTCGGAATCGTTGGTACTAATAGAAATTGCTGGAATCTTTTTGATTCCGTCATTGTATACAAGCGTTCCAGTATGTGGGTAATCATCAAGTCTAGTTGTCATTGATCTAACTAGAACTCCAACTGCACCAAATTCTGCCGCTTTGGAAGCTCCATAAACTCGTTGATCAACAGCTCCTCCGTAAGCATTAAATGTACGTATTTGAGTTGGATCCATAGGCCTGTTATAAAAGACTATCTTGCCTTCGATTTTACTTTTTCCTAGTTTTTCAACTTCGTCAAGAGACTTCACTTCAACAACTTCTGCTGTTAATCCAAGTTCTCCAGTTCCCTCCGAGTTCCCAAGAGCTAGGCAGTTCATAGGATATGAGCCATATTGACTAGACAGGACTATTCTTGCTTCTTCTTTTATTCCTCGATTCCAATGCGGTACCTCACAATCTTGAAGAGAAGTAGCATCAAGGCCAATTGTGTCTAACATCTGCTTCGTGTAAAAAACCGCTGCCATCGAAGCAGGAGACCCTGCTAATCTGCCTCCGATGCTAGTTGTGAGATATTCTAGCCAAGTATAGCAACTACTATTTGTCAAACTTTGATCATAAATCGCTCTGATCATTCGTACATCGTTATCTGTTGTTTCTTGGGCATGTAAGTTGAAACTAGACACAGTAACGAGAAAGAAAATAAAAATAAGTCGCATAAATTATGAATTGAGTTTGTTTGAAGACAGTAAAAATAGGATTCTTCAGGGAATAATGTTGCTGATAGCTTTTAATATACTATTATAAAATGTGTGTGTTCATATCTGCCACGTCACGTATTTGTTATTTTTGCCCAGATTGTAATTTTATGATCTATCACAAATGTTTAAAAATTAAAATTTAGTAAAGTGAAAGGACTAAAAGTAAGTGTGTTATCAATGTTGGCGATGTTTTTTTGTTTACAATTTATAAATGCTCAGGAGACACTTGAGGAATTGCAAGCTAAGAAGGCAGAAGCTGCTGCAAAAGTAGCTGCAGCAAGTGCTGAATTATCAGCAATTGAAGGCTCGATTGCAAAATTACCAGGCTGGAGAATAGGTGGAATAGGGGTTGTTGGTATTGATTTTAGTGGAAACAATAATTGGTATGCTGTAAATAGTCCGGATGCTACAAGTAATGAAATCGGAATTGGATTCAATGGATATGCAAATAATATTCAGCCTAAATTCTTTTGGAGAAATCTTGTAAATGTCACTATCCAACGTACTGTAACTGGTAGTAATGAGCCAAACACTAATCGGGTTGTAGCTCTTTCTGAGGGTCTTGACTTATCTTCTTTATATGGTTACAGAATAAACCCAAAGCTTGCTGTTTCAGCTGAAGGTAAATTCACAAGCTCTCTCATTTCTTATGACAGTACTACAGAAAAATATGAGCAATCTCTTTTTGATCCAGCAAAATTAACTGTGAGCGCTGGACTTACTTGGACGCCTTTCGATGAGTTGGTTGTGGAGATTCATCCTTTAGGTTATCAAAAGAACTGGCCGGATGAGTTTATTTCTGCCGCTGGTGCAAAGATCGGTGCTCAGTATTCTGCAGTGATTTTCAAAGGAATATCTTGGTCTTCTAATTTAAGTCTTTTCGTACCATACTTAGGCGAGCAAACTGTTGACTACGATATTGATGGAACAATCGCACCAGTGACTTATGCTGGTAGTGATCTTATAAATTATACATGGATTAATGGTTTTTCAGCTAAGATATTTAATGGAATTGGTGTAGCCCTCAATGTTGGACTAAGAGGTGATAATCAAATAGCTGATCGAGGTATTTTAATGAATGATGTTGCATCAACTGAAACAAATCAATTTGTGACACAACTTTATTATACTTTAGGACTCGCTTATACTTTCTAAGAATAAGCTTAAAATAGTACGAAATATAGAGGTCATCTTACTTAATCGCAGGGCGCTGTTTTTTATTGCACCTAGCATATGGGTAGTATAAATAGTTGTAAAATATTAATAGGATTCTGTAATTAGTGCTGTTTTTTATAAAATCTTTAAAAGAATTGCGCATTTGATTTGAATTCAATGATCACATATCACATGTATCCGAATCAAGCTAATGTACAAGAATCGTTTCCAGGGACTATGACACCTAAAAGCTTCGCTTTTTTGGAATTCCGTTTGAAGTGAAGAAAATCTTACTAAATAACGTTGAAGTATCTGTGGATAGGTCAAAGCTTGTTGACGGTGCTTATGAATTAGTAGTTCATAAGAAATTTTGGGAGGTGAGTTTATTTGCCTAGTATTCCGTTGAGATATCGTGTTCATTAAAACTTTAACTCGACATTAACAACAGTTTGAAAGTGCTGAATAAAGGGACAATTTGACTTCTTATAGCGCTAGTGCTTAGTTGTTTAGCGATGAAATGCGAGTTAAATTAATACAACTTTCATGATTTTAGATTACTTTTACTGTGGTACGATAAACTACTTGCTTTTATTGGAAAAATTTTTGGAAAATAATGGTGTTATAGTTGTATCTTAATTAACAATTAAACAAAAAATAAGAAATGAAAAAATTAATGTTCGTTCTAGCATTTGCACTTTGTAGTACTGCTGTTCTTATGGCTCAAGAAACTGCAGAGAAAGCATGTAGCAAAACTGTAGCAAAGTCTTGTTGTGCAAAAAAATCTGCCTCTACCACGAGTACAGCTATGAATACGAAAGTGTTAAGTGCTGCTGAATCAAGAGCAGAAGAAGATGCATCTATTACAAAAAGAGTGTGTGCAGAATCTGGTTCAGTTACTTTCTACAAAGAAGAGAAATGCGCTAAGAGTGGTAAAATATCTTACAAGCAAGTATCTTTCGATGCTGAACAGAGTGAATTCGTAAATGTATCACCAAACGATATAGGAAATGCAAGCAGCGGAGAGATGATCAAGGTATCTGACATGGAAGAAGGTGCTACTGCCGATAATGCTAAAAAGAAAGTTTGCTCAAAAGATGGTAAAGCAGCAGGATGTTGCAGTAAGAAGGCAAAAACAGAGGAGAAGTAATCTGTTTTCTTTAAGAAAAATTAGAAGCCCTTTCATTCCAGTAATGAAAGGGCTTTTTTTGTTTACTAAAATTTCTTTTCCACTAAATTTTTCATTCACCACATGTTTACGACTAAGTAATTTTCGACATAATCACATTTTGATCTTACATTTGTTCAAAATTTCAACTCTAGGTATTTTCATTGAAATCCATAGCATCACTATCAACTTATCAAATACACAGTCCATATGACATTTAAAGAAGCAATTCAAGAAGGAATACCTGCAAGTTTGCCTTCCAATAATAGCATTGATCCCACAGTGAGTCATGCGCCAGTAAGAAATATGCAAGGTGTGCTAACATCTGATGAAGAAGTCTTAGCACTTGAAAATGCTCTTCGATACTTTCCTTCCGAATGGCATGATAATCTTGCTCCAGAGTTCTATCAAGAATTGAAAGACTACGGTAGGATTTATATGCACAGGTTTCGTCCTGAATATCATATGTATGCCCGTGCCATCGAGGAATATCCGAGCAAGAGCAAACAAGCAGCTGCAATCATGCTGATGATCCATAATAACCTAGATCCTCTGGTTGCTAAACATCCTCATGAAATGATCACTTATGGTGGAAATGGTGCGGTTTTTCAAAACTGGGCTCAGTATCTACTATGCATGCAATACTTGAGTGAAATGACAGATGAACAGACTTTAGTCTTGTATTCTGGACATCCTATGGGCCTATTTCCCTCACATACTAAAGCACCACGTGTAGTAGTGACAAATGGGATGATGATACCCAATTATTCCAAGAAAGAGGACTGGAATAAATTTAATGCGCTAGGAGTTACTAGTTACGGACAAATGACGGCTGGTTCATTCATGTATATTGGGCCACAGGGCATTGTACATGGAACGACTATTACACTGTTGAATGCAGGAAGATTGAAAGGCCTTGAGGATTTACACGGTGAAATTTTTGTTACATCGGGACTAGGAGGAATGAGCGGTGCACAGGCACTTGCGGCAATAATTTGTGGTTGTGTCGGTGTAATTTCCGAGGTTGATCAAGATGCGGTAGATCAAAGAATTGCAGATGGTTATATTCTTGCTGATAATGTCTATCAAGATATACCAGCGCTACTAGATCGTATTGCGAAAGCTCAAAAGGAGAAGGAGGCCATTGCTCTAGTTCATCACGGAAATATTGCAGAATTATGGGAGGCATTTGCAGATTCCGACCTTAATATTGCCTTGGGTAGTGATCAAACTTCTCTGCATAATATTGATGATATGGGCTATTGTCCTATAGGGTATAGCTTTGATGAAGCCAAAAGTCTATTACTAGAAGATAAGACTAAATTTAATAAAGAAATAAGAAAGACTTTATGTCGACACGTTGAAGCCATAAATAAGCTTTCAGATAGGGGAATGTATTTTTGGGATTATGGAAATGCATTTCTTAAAGAAGCGGGTGTCGCCAATGCACATATTTGGAAAGATGAATCTAAAGGCTTATTTAGATATCCATCTTATGTCGAAGACATAATGGGGCCAATGTGTTTTGATTATGGTTTTGGCCCGTTCAGATGGGTCTGCGCCTCAGGAGACATAGACGATCTAGATATAACCGATAAAATTGCTGGAGACGTATTAGAAGAAATGGCTGCCGAAGCTCCGAAAGAAATTCAGGAACAGCTATCTGACAATATAAATTGGATAAGAAAAGCTGGTGAAAATATCCCGGTTGTTGGATCAAAATCACGAATCCTTTATGCTGACGCTGTTGGCCGAATTCGAATTGCACTAGCATTTAACCAGGCTTTGAAAGAAGGCAAACTGAAAGGTCCTATTGTATTAGGTCGAGATCATCATGATGTTTCAGGGACAGATAGTCCTTATCGAGAGACTGCAAATATCTATGATGGTTCTAGATATACAGCTGATATGGCAATTCACAATGTGATTGGAGATTCGTTCCGCGGAGCAACCTGGGTTTCCATACACAATGGTGGTGGTGTAGGATGGGGTGAGGTGATAAATGGAGGTTTTGGGATGTATATTGACGGAAGTGATGTTTCAGAAGAGCATATCCGCTCCATGTTGCATTGGGATGTTAACAATGGAATTGCTCGTAGAAATTGGGCGAGAAACCCGCACGCAATTTCGACGATTAAGCGTGCAATGGAGGAAGACCGGCGACTTAAAGTCACAATTCCGCAACTTGCTGACTCAAAGAAACTAGAGGAGATAGTCAAAGGGTCTAAATGAGTGTAATTTGACTTGGTAATAACTTTTCAGCACAAAAAAAATTACGATAAATGATTCATATGCAACGTATAATAAATGTATTTATACTTGTCTTTTTGACTTGTAATATCAAGGCTCAGACTGCTGTCCAAGAGAGAGTTAGGAAATTATTCCCCAATGCTAAGCTTGAAACCTTTGATGTCAAGCATCACTATTCGGAATCTTATGAGATTTTGATTGATCAATGGCTCGATCATGAAGACCATTCAAAAGGTACATTTAAACAACGTCTCTTTCTCTCACATATTGATCGAAAATCACCGATGCTATTTGTAACCGAAGGATACGCAGCTGGTCCTCGTCATTATGAACTTAGCGATCTTTTGCAGAGTAATCAACTGATCGTTGAATATCGATTTTTTGGAAAATCTGTTCCAGATAATATAGATTACAAGTACCTGACGAACGAACAAGCAATGCAAGATTTGCATCGAATCAGAAAAGCATTTGGAAAGATTTATAGAAATGAGTGGATCTCAACTGGTATAAGTAAGGGTGGCACGACTTGCATGTATTATAAGGCAACTTATCCAAGAGATGTGAAAGTAGCTGTTCCCTATGTAGCGCCATTGCCAAATGCCCGCGAAGACCAACGTTGCGACGACTTGATAGCGAGTGTTGATAACGAAGAATGTAGAAACAAGCTTTTCGACTTTCAACGTCATGCTCTTTCTATTCAAGACAGTTTACTTTCATATGCAACAGCAGATGCTACATCCAATGGTATGACTTTCAATCGAATTCATGGTATCGAAAAGGCTATAGAATACGCAATACTTGAATACCCTTTTTCCTTTTGGCAGATGGGCTATGTTTGTGATGCAGTCCCAAGTGAACCTGATCCTAGAACATGTTATAATCACCTTAAAATGGTTGTAGGAATTGCTTTCTATAGTGATGGGGTTATTAGCTACTACGAACCTTCTTTCTATCAATTTATGACTCAAAACGGTTACTATGGTTTTATGCACGATCATTTAGATGGACTCATTAAGCATGTGAAGGTGTTTGATAATTCGATTTTTGCACCGAGAGGTGTCTCTTTGGATTATGATCCTTCTTATAACGAATGGGTGAAATCTCGCTTAGATAAAAAGGGAAAACGAATGATCTATATTCAGGGAGAATATGATCCTTGGGGTGCATGTACATATATCCCGCCAGTCGGGAAAGACGCAATGTTGATGATTTTGGATAAGGGTTCGCACAGAACCAGAATGGCAAGCTATCCTGAAGATCAACAAGAAATGATGAAAAAAGCGCTTGATCGTTGGTTGAAGGCACCTCTCAAAAGTAGCGAAAAGAAGTCGTGAAAAAAGTTGTGACTTTTTCCGGCTCACCGAGGCAAAGTTCAAGTAATAGCAAGTTGCTTCACAAGATTTCTGCATTGAGAAATGACATAGATTGGCAATTTACCGATCTACCTTCTAGATTATCACTTTACTTCCCGCAGAGAAATGTATCGCCATGGCCAAATGAAGTAATCGAATGGAGACAGCTTATCAAGGAGGCAGATGCCATTGTTATCTCTACTCCAGAATATTTACATAATTTGCCGGCTAATCTAAAGAATGCTCTTGAATGGCTTACCACATCTGGAAAACTGATGTCGAAACCAGTACTTCCGATAACATTTACGCCCCATCCTCCTAGAGGTGAAAAAGCTATGAAATCACTTTTATGGTCCCTTGAAGCACTAGATGTGCGAGTTATTGCTAGCCTTGATTTGTATCAGTCTTAAGTGAAAATTGACCAGAAACTGGATCTAACTACTGACGAGCTACTATGGGAATCACTTACTATCTTGATAGGTGCCGCGTCCCCTCTATAGTCTCAGTTAGTTTATATTTGACTGATTTTAAATTCATGTAGCTTTGCCTTATGAGTAATAAATGGCGTACCGAACTCCCATTAAGTTTAGCAGAACCAGTGATATATCATCACGATTGTCTAATGTTTCTAGGCTCTTGTTTTAGCGAAAATATAACGGAAAGGATTTCTTATTTTGGGCTCAGGGCCCAAAAGAACCCCGTTGGTATCTTATACAATCCGGTTTCCATAGCAAAGGTTTTGACCATGTTGGTCAATAAGGAATCGCTAGATGAAGCATCCATTATCGAAAGAGATTCGATGTATGTTTATGATCACTTTCACGGGGATTTTAATGCAAAGAGCAAGAAAGAATTGGTTGAAAAATGGACAAGATGCATAGATTCGTTCCATGTCTTTTGGGCGAAAGCCAAGTTCCTATTTGTTACACTTGGATCGGCTAATGTCTATACTAAAAGGCAAACAGGTGATATTGTAGGTAATTGCCATAAACAACCCAGCAAGTTATACAAAAAATCCACTTTAAGTATCCAGAAAATTTCTGATTCACTCCGACAAGTCCACTCATTGTGTTTAGAATCTGAACATCCAAAAGAACTTATCTTGACCTGCTCACCGGTCCGTCACTTGCGCGAAGGTCTTCTAGAGAACTCAAAATCAAAAGCACATCTGCTTTCAGGCATTCACCAAGTAGTTGACTCTACAACTGCTGTCTATTTTCCATCTTACGAGTTGATGATAGATGATCTACGGGATTATAGGTTTTATAAGGATGACCTTTTACACCCAACAGATAGGGCTGTTGACTACATATGGGAGAAATTTAGCGATCGGTTCTTTGATTCGAAAACCAAGGAACTAAATAGGTCAGTGGAAAAACTGAGGAAGCAGCAACTACACAGATCTTTTCATGAAAATAGTGAAGCTAACAGACGATTTCAGCTAAAGATCCGAGAAACAGAAAAGATGCTAATAAAACAACATCCGTATCTTGCTGAAACAATTGAGAATAAGTAGTGAATTTGACCTTGTAAAGCAACTCAAATTGTTCTTGTTTACTATATTTGTGCGAACTTAAAAAACCTCCGAAGTGACGTATATAGGAACCCACTCCGCTACCCTTTTATTCGAAGATGGTACTGTTTTCAAAGGCAAGGCCTACGGTAAAAAAGGAACAACTACTGGTGAAATTTGCTTTAACACTGGTATGACTGGTTATCAAGAAGTGTTTACAGATCCTTCTTATTACAATCAAATCTTAGTAACAACAAACGCACACATTGGGAATTATGGCACAATGAAAGCCGATTCTGAAAGTGACCGTGTCCAAATTGCTGGTTTGATATGTAAAAATTTGACAGTCGATTATCATAGACCATTGGCGGATCAATCGATCCAAGAATATATGGAACAAGAAAATTTGGTCTGTATTTCTGATGTTGATACTCGTGCAATTGTACGCAAGATCCGTAGTGAAGGAGCCATGAATGCGATTATTTCTTCAGAACACGAGGATATTGAAGTATTGAAGAAACTTCTTGCTGATACTCCGAGTATGGACGGTCTAGAGCTGGCTAGCAAAGTGACGACTAGTGAACCCTATTTTGTAGGAGACGAAAATGCAGATGTTAGGATAGCTGTAATGGATTTTGGTACAAAACGAAATATTCTTGATAGCATGGCTGATAGGGGAACTTATCTTAAGGTGTTCCCTGCTAAAACTCCATATTCCGAAGTTGTATCTTGGGAAGCTGACGGGTATTTTTTAAGTAATGGCCCAGGGGATCCATCAAGTATGGATTATGCTATCGAGACTGCCAAACATATGCTTGAAAGTAATAAACCAATATTTGGAATATGTTTAGGGCATCAGATCCTTTCATTAGCAAACGGTATTTCTACATATAAGATGCACCACGGTCATCGTGGGGCGAATCATCCTGTTATTAACCTTCAGTCTGGCAAGTGTGAAATCACAACGCAGAATCACGGATTTGCAGTGAATCGACAAGAATTGGAGGCAAAAGCTGATACGATTGAGGTTACACATGTAAATCTTAACGATGATACAATCGAAGGTATTGAATTGAAAAATAGACCAGCATTTAGTGTTCAACATCACCCCGAAGCAAATCCTGGTCCTCATGATTCAAGATACCTGTTCGACAAGTTTATCGACTTAATTAAAAATCACAAATCCAAATAATTATACATTATGAGCATAATTACTGACATACGGTCAAGAGAAATTCTTGATTCTCGTGGGAATCCCACAATTGAAGTTGAAGTACTTACAAAAAATGGACATGTAGGTAGAGCGGCTGTTCCATCTGGCGCTTCAACAGGAAAGTACGAAGCAGTAGAGCTGCGAGATAATGATAAAGATAGATTCCTTGGCAAGGGAGTTCTTCAGGCATGTGAAAACATCAATGGTCCAATTTCTGAGACTCTTATCGGTCTTGAAGTAACTGATCAGATTCAGCTTGATGAGATGATGATCGAGCTTGACGGCACTGACAATAAAGCAAACATGGGAGCGAATGCTATTCTTGGTGTTTCTCTAGCTGCTGCTAAAGCTGCTGCAAGTGAATGCGGTCAATCTCTGTATAGATATATCGGTGGTGTAAACGCGCATGTTTTACCTGTACCGATGATGAATATCTTGAATGGTGGTTCTCATGCAGATAACAGCATAGACTTTCAAGAATTCATGATTATACCAGTAGGAGCAGATTTTTTCTCTGAAGGGTTAAGAATGGGAGTTGAAGTATTTCATCATCTAAAAGCCGTTCTAAAGAAAAACAACTACTCCACTAATGTCGGAGATGAAGGTGGTTTTGCACCAAATATCAAGAGTAACGAAGAAGCAATCGAAATTGTACTAAGAGCTATCGAGTCAGCTGGATATAAGCCAGGTGTTGATATGATGATTGCAATGGATGCTGCAGCTTCTGAATTTTACAATGCAGAAGAGAAAGTATACCATTTTCATCAGTCAACGGGTGATAAATTATCTTCATCGGATATGGTATCTTACTGGAAAAACTGGTGTGATAAATATCCAATAATTTCGATTGAAGATGGACTAGACGAAGATGACTGGTCTGGTTGGTCATCACTTACTCAGACGCTAGGAGATCGAATTCAACTTGTTGGTGACGATTTGTTTGTAACCAATACGAAGCGTCTAGCAAGAGGTATCGAAGATGAATGTGCAAATTCGATTTTGATTAAGGTAAATCAGATTGGTACGTTGACAGAAACAATTGATGCAGTGAACATGGCGACTCGTAATGCTTTTACAAGCGTTATGTCGCACAGATCAGGAGAAACTGAAGATACCACTATTGCTGATTTGGCAGTTGCATTGAATACGGGACAGATAAAAACTGGTTCTGCATCAAGAAGTGACCGGATAGCTAAATACAATCAACTTCTCAGAATTGAAGAAGAACTTGGAGATATGGGTATCTATCCAGGTAAAGCTATTTTCGGAGTGTAGTTATTCCATTTTGATATAGAAAGGTAGATATCACCAGAACAAACGTTTCTTGAGTATCTATTATAAGAAAATATTTCAGATTTGTTTACACATGAGTTTCATTTTGTGAAGATTACATCTTAACTTTTTTTGTAATATGTAAAGTGATAATCAGCTAAATAGTATACTTTTGAGGAAATAGTTTCTCATAAGTTTATAGATGGCATGCAATTAAAGGAAATATTTCTAGCATTGAAACCTAAGGTTTCAAAATTGTGGTATAACAAGTATGCATTAGCATTGGTTGTTTTTACTGTGTGGGTTTTGTTTTTTGATAAATTTAGTTTTCAAACGCATCGATCTCTATCGCACTCTATTTCAAAATTGGAACAAGAGAAAATTCAGGTAGACGAACAAATTATCGAAACTAAAAAGCAGCTTTTCGATATTGAAAACAATAAAGAGAAATATGCACGAGAACGATATTACATGCACAAACCAAACGAAGAAATAATTGTAATAAACTTAGAAGAAAAATAATTTATGAGCGTTTTAGTCAATAAGAATTCTAATATAATCGTACAAGGATTTACAGGTAAGGAAGGAAGCTTCCATGCAGAACAAATGATTGAGTACGGAACAAATGTTGTTGGTGGAGTTACTCCAGGTAAAGGAGGACAAGTTCACCTTGGAAAACCAGTATTTAATACAGTTCAGGAAGCTGTTGATAAGGCTAAGGCTAATACTAGTATTATTTTCGTTCCACCAGCATTTGCTGGAGATGCTATCATGGAAGCTGCAGCAGCAGGAGTTCAAGTAATTATCTGTATTACTGAAGGTATTCCTGTACAAGACATGGTTAAGGTACGTGAATATTTAAAAGATAAGCAAGTTACTTTGGTAGGGCCAAATTGCCCAGGTGTGATTACTCCTGATGAAGCGAAAGTAGGAATTATGCCAGGCTTTGTATTTAAAAAAGGACGAATTGGAGTTGTATCTAAGTCAGGTACGCTTACTTACGAGGCGGCAGATCAAATCGTGAAAGCTGGTCTTGGAATTTCAACTGCTATTGGAATTGGAGGAGATCCGATTGTTGGAACACCTACAAAAGAAGCAGTTGAGTTATTGATGAACGATCCTGAAACTGACGGAATTGTTATGATTGGTGAAATCGGAGGTAATTACGAAGCTTTGGCATCTGAATATGTCAAGAGTACAGGAAATAAGAAGCCTGTTGTAGGTTTTATTGCTGGTCAGACTGCTCCGAAAGGACGTACTATGGGTCATGCTGGTGCAATAATCGGTGGAAAAGATGATACTGCAGAAGCGAAGATGGCTATTATGGCATCATGTGGAATTCATGTAGTGAGCT
The DNA here is from genome assembly GCA_943788055.1 of uncultured Saprospiraceae bacterium. Lineage (GTDB taxonomy): Bacteria > Bacteroidota > Bacteroidia > Chitinophagales > Saprospiraceae > JAHDFB01. The sequence goes on along the minus strand of CALSOU010000009.1, from coordinate 212,982 downwards.
CGCCTGCTGAGATAGGTAGCACAATGGCTAAAGTTTTGAATAAGTAAAATATTTTAGCCCAACATGTAAGGCTATTCGGATATAGAATTAAAGCCCTTCAGATTTGTTTTGAAGGGCTTTTTTTATGTACTAGTGCATGGCGGCACAGCACAGAGATCATGTTTATCATGTTGGAATTACATGTTTAAACAAGTCTTTCTGTTGTAAAAAGCACCTTCTGTTTGGTAAATGTCAAAAGACCAATTCTATTCAGTACGTCTAGAACTATTCCTTAATGATTACCGTTGTTTAGTATAAGTAGGATAGAATGTGTATCTTACTGTCAGGTAATTTATTAAATCCAATAACACAATAAAATAGATAATGAATTCAAAATCCTTAGCTAAATTTATACCCTTCATAATCATAGGAGCATTCCTCTTCATACTCTTATCTAGTACAACGTTTCTGACCATCGATCCAGGTGACAGAGGTGTCTTGTTTAAGCGTTTTGGAGATGGTATTGATCCAACAAAGACCTACGATCAAGGCTTCCACGTAATCGCACCTTGGAACAAAATGTATGTATATGACGTGAAGGTAAACGAGGCGTTTGAGAAGATGAGCGTACTTTCAAAGAACGGTCTAAACATTGACATTGATCTTTCATTCAGATTTTATCCAAAACGTGACTCTATCGGTTACTTACATAACGAAATTGGTAAAGCATATAGAGATCGAATAATCATTCCTGAGATCAGATCAGCAACTCGTGAGGTGATCGGAAAGTATCTTCCTGAAGAATTATATTCGACCAAGAGAGAAGCTATCCAAGAAGAAATATTGGGTATTTGCAGATCAAAGATTTCGCGTAAGCACCTCGTGCTTGATGATGTACTGATTCGAGAAGTGAAATTACCGCAGACACTACAGAATGCGATTGAGTACAAGTTAAAAGAAGAACAGGAGTCACTTCAGTACGAATATCGACTTCAAAAGGAGCGAAAAGAGGCTGAGCGAAAAGTGATTGAAGCGCAAGCAAAAGCAGATGCGAACCGAATTTTGAACCAGAGTTTGACTGATAAAATTCTTCAAGATAAAGGAATTGAAGCCACATTGGAGTTAGCAAATTCGCCCAATTCCAAGGTGATTATTGTAGGAGGCCAAGAAGGTGGACTTCCCTTAATTCTAAATAACTAAGAGAAATTAATCTCTTAAAAGTACGCAATAAAAAAGCAGATATTCTTTCTTAAGAGTATCTGCTTTTCTGTTTTTTACTAGTACAATCTTAGTAAGCTAGTAGATCTTCCATTGCTGTTTTTACTTTTGCAATTGAAGGAATCATTGTTTTTTCTAGTATCTCATTTAGTGGAATAGCAGGCATTTCTTCAGATCCTACTACCATCACTGGAGCATCCAAATCTTGGAAGCACTTTTCGCTAATTCTTCCAGCAAGTGCTTGCGCAAAACTATTGTTTTTTGGTTCCTCGGTTACCACAAGACACTTGCTGTGGGATCGTACACTAGCAAACACTGTTTCTTCGTCAAGAGGGTAGAGAGTTCTTAAGTCAATTATTTCCACTCTTCCTTCAAAGTCTTTTGCTGCATTTAATGCCCAATGCACACCCATACCATAGGTAATGACAGTCATTGTTGAGCCTTTTTCTTGATTTTGGGCGGAAGCCTCCAAAGTTGTTGCTGCCTTTCCAAATGGTAATACATAGTCTTCAGCAGGCATGACGCTTCTCGCAGCATCTGTACCTTTGACTTTACTCCAGTATAGTCCTTTATGCTCAAAAAATACGACTGGATTGGGATCCAAAAAGGCAGCCTTTATAAGACCTTTCATATCAGCCCCATTACTCGGGTAAGCGATCTTCACTCCACGAATATTGGCGACGATACTTTCTACACTAGAGCTATGGTATGGTCCTCCACTTCCATATGCACCGATAGGCACACGAAGTATCATTGAAACTGGATATTTCCCGTTACTTAGGTAACAAGAACGGGCTACCTCAGTAAATAATTGATTAAGACCTGGCCATATATAGTCGGCAAATTGTACTTCCACTACTGGCTTTAGCCCAACTGCACTCATGCCTACTGTAGACCCGACGATAAAGGCTTCTTGAATCGGTGTATTGAAAACACGTTCTTTTCCATAGATTCCAGCTAATGTTGCTGCTTCCCGAAACACTCCACCCAGTCTGTGTCCTACATCTTGTCCATAAATTAAGCACTCAGGATGTTTTTCAAGTAATTCTTTATATGCAAACAAGGCACTGTCAACCATGACTTTTGTCTCGCCATCCTTAGGAGATCGCTCACCTGACTCTTTTGTCACTGGCGTTGGTGCGTAATCATGAGTAAACAGATCTTCTGGCGTTGGATCAGGCTCCAATTGAGCTTTTTCAAAATCCTTTTTTACAAGTTCCTTCGCTTCTGTCTCTAATTTTAGAATTTCTTTGGTTGAGATTTTTTTCTTTTTCAAAAGCTTAATAAGCTTCGGATAGGGATCGTCTTGTCTTTGATCTTCGAGATCGTCTCTATACCATTCCATTCTAACTCCTGAAGTGTGATGATTCAAAAGCGGAACGCTTGCGTGAATTAGGAAGGGTCTTCGCTCCTTTCGAATTAGCCCAAAAACTTCTTCTACTGTATCAAAAGCTTCTTGGAACGAGCTACCATCGATCGTGCGGGCCTCAATTCCTGGAAAACCTTGAATATACTCGTAAGCATTCATTGCTCGTACCTCATCTCTTGAAGCCGAGATATCCCAATCATTATCTTGCACCAAAAAGCAAATAGGTAGCTGCTTAAGTGCAGCCATTTGAAAAGCCTCTGCTACCTCTCCTTCCGTTACAGATGCATCTCCAAGTGAGCAAACTATAACGGGCTTTCTTGATAGTTTATCTGCACCGTCAATATTGAGTATTTCCTTATACTGAACACCCATGGCAACCCCAGTAGTCGGAATAGCTTGCATACCCGTAGCAGAAGACTGATGAGGAATTTTGGGTTTGTCCTCATCTTTTAAACTTGGATGGGTGTAATAAGACCTACCTCCTGAAAAAGGGTCAGATTTCTTAGCAAGTAATTGCAGCATCAGATCAAAAGGACGCATTCCGATAGATAGTAACATAGAGTCATCTCTGTAGTAAGGAGCTACGAAATCTTGGGACAAAAGTTGCATTCCTACGGCGATTTGAATAGCTTCATGACCTCGGGAAGTAGCATGTACGTACTTGGAAACAACTTGAAAGTTTTCCTCGTATAATTCCGTCATGGCTTTTGCCTGCGACATGAGTGTAAATGCTTGTTTCAGTTTTGCTTTTGAAAGCATATTATTACTTTTTTCCTTTTAACAATGGTCTATGTTCATCGAACTATCGATGTTTAAAATTGTATTCTCTGGAATACTGAAATTTTGACTTAGCTTATCGGTTTAAAAACTTGCTAATCGAGTCTTTAGAAAACTTTGAAAGTACAAGTTTACCACTCATTTCTGCCCTAGATTCTAGTAAGTTGTCCCAATTCTCAGTGCCCTTCCAAAATACTTTCTTCAATAAACTTATAGCCTCAGGATTCATACTCAATAGTTCTTTAATGAAAGAATCTAGATAAGCATCCATAGATTCAGTACTTTCAAAAATTTCAGTATATAGTCCTTTTGATTTTGCCCATTCTGCTGTTTGCCAGGTATTTGGTGTAATTGACATATGGCTGAATGCTGAAAGACCAACTTTTCTTTCTACTGCTGGTCCGATTACAAATGGTCCTATTCCTACTGCTAGTTCGCTCAACCGAATACTAGCAAATTTGGTTGCTACGCAGTAATCAACTGCACTTGCTAGTCCTACACCACCACCAACGGCTTTACCTTGAATACGACCAATGACAATTTTCTGGCATTTTCTGATGGCATTAATGACAGAGGCAAATCCCATAAAGAACTCTTTTCCTCGTACTTCATTATCTATTGCTACCAATTCGTCAAAAGAGGCACCAGCACAGAATGTTCTAGCACCACCGCTACGAAGTTCAATGAGTTTTACATCTGGATTCTCTCCAGCTTGCTCGATTGCTTCTTTTATTTCTTTCAATAAATCTCCTGGAAGGGAATTATGTGAAGGATGGAAAAACTCGATTCGCTGCAATCCTTCTGATAATTCTGTATGAACATATGGACTTGCTTGTGCGGTCATGTTTATATGTTTTTGTTATTATTCGTTTAGTCTGATTAATTACTTTGTTTCTATTTCGATTGTGTGATCGGGATCTAGTTGATTTATCAAAAATCTTGCATAGATGGCACTAATGATATCAACTCCGAGGTGAAGTACCATGACGATGAAAAACGAACCTGATAGCAAATATACAGTTGACAAAATCATTGAACCAAGAAGAATTTTCAATACTGCCCATTTCCCTTGATAGAGGTGCCCTATCGCAAAAACTACCGCAGGTACGATAATTGCAATCCACAGACCTAAGGCTGAACCTGCAACAAACGAATATATGTAGTGAATTAGAAAACCTCGAAAGAGGATTTCTTCGCACACTCCTGCTGCTATTGCCAAAAATATGTAGTGTTTAAATTCATGTAAATCCGAAGGAATAAATTGGAGATTTTTGGTCCAATCCATTTTTCTCTCGTGCTTGATAAATATGTGCTTAGAGATCAGCTCAACTAGGTAGAGGACAATAAATAAGAGCGTAAGTACCCATACTATCCAGTTCCATGCTGGCATTGAAAAACCAAATTGTTCAAACGATCTAGCCTTAAAATTAAAAGTGGTCAGTGCGATTAAAGCTAGAATCCACAGAAAGAAGCCATTTGAATAATATAGATTGATTTTCGTTTTTTTATCAAAATGAAAATCTTGCATTCCTTGGGATGAAAGCAAACTCATTGTGGGAATTAACACAGCAAGAAAGAGGAACATCAGATGATCCATCAAAGAAAGGTCTATTATCTGAAGGTTTTCTATCACTTATTTCCTGTGTAATAAATTCTGTAAATTACATCGGCAAAGTCATCTGAAACTAATATGGAACCATCACTCAATTGCTCAAGATCCACAGGTCGACCCCACGCTTTTCCATCTTGTAACCATCCTTCCGCAAACATTTCATAGCCTCCAGAGCTTCCGTCCGCAAGAACAGGTACTGTGCTTATTCGGTAACCGAGAGGATCATCTCGATTCCAACTTCCATGTTCAGCAATTAGTATTCGATTATCGTATTCAGTTGGAAATTGTGATCCTTCATAAAATTCCATTCCAAGTGGCGCTACATGCGGGCCTAAATTCTGAAATGGAGCTACAAATTCATCGCAATTTCTCTTTTCACCAAATTCAGGATCGGCAATATTTCCTTGGTGGCAGTAAGGATATCCAAAATGTTCACCATCAGCATTCATGTGATTTAATTCACACGCAGGCATGTCATTACCTAGCCAATCACGACCATTATCTGTAAACCATAAGTCACCATCTTTGGGATCCCAGTCAAATCCTACAGTATTTCGAATTCCACTAGCTACAATTTCCATGTTTGATCCGTCAGGATTCATTCTAGTAATTGTATTAAAAACTGGATCTTCTGACTCACAGATATTACACGGTGCACCCACAGGAACATATAGCTTATTATCGGGCCCAAATGCAATATATTTCCAACCATGATGAGTTTCTTCAGGATATTGATCATAAACTATAATTGGATCATTTTGCTTTCCTAGTCGCTCAACTACTTTTTCATACTTTAAAATTTTGCTAACTGCTGAGACATACAAGTCACCTTTTCGGTATGCAACGCCAACAGGCATTTCTAGATCCGTATCGATAAGGAAAAGCGTGTCAGCATGATAGTCGCCATCTAAATCTTGAAGTGCATATACAGCTCCTTCTCCTCTTGAACCAACAAAAAGAGTCCCATCAGGACTTTGAGACATACCTCGAGCGTTTACTACATTTTCAGCGTATACATCGATCTCAAAACCTTCCGGTAGCTTAATCTTCTCCAATGGAAGATCAGTTGCTTTCTTTTTAAATGGATTTAACGTACCCGCGGTATTGACTCCACATTGAGAAGAACTTAGAAGTACATAAACACTAAGAAAAATAATAAGGCTATAGAAATTCGTTGATTGTTTCATTTGTTACATGTTTCTTCTATATTGACCTCCAACTTCGTACATCGCATGCGTTAACTCTCCTAAGCTACATACTTTTGTTGCCTCTATCAGATGCATAAATATATTCTCATGAGAGACTGCTGCTTCTTGTATCTGAGTTCTCATTTCTGCTCGTTTTTCTTCAAATGCAGCTTGAAGCTCATTTTTTGATTTGATCTGAGATTCTTTCTCTGAAGTTTCAGCTCGTATCACCTCTTTTGGTAGCACAGTAGGAGAACCGTCCTTACTTAGGAAGGTATTGACACCTATGATTGGAAATTCGCCTGTGTGTTTCAGAGTTTCGTAGTATAAGCTTTCGTCTTGAATTTTTCCGCGTTGATACATACTTTCCATAGCTCCTAGAACTCCACCTCTTTCGGTTATTCGATCAAATTCAATTAAAACAGCTTCTTCAACAAGATCTGTTAGTTTTTCAATAATGAAAGAACCCTGAAGAGGATTTTCATTTTTAGCTAGTCCAAGCTCGTGGTTGATAATCATTTGAATTGCTACTGCGCGTCGTACACTTTCTTCGGTAGGAGTTGTAATCGCCTCATCATATGCATTAGTATGTAAGGAATTGCAATTGTCATATATTGCATAAAGAGCCTGAAGCGTAGTACGTATATCATTGAAGGATATTTCTTGTGCATGTAGTGATCTTCCGCTTGTCTGAATATGGTATTTAAGCTTTTGAGATCGGCTGTTGGCCTGATATCTTTCTTTTAGTGCTTTCGCCCAAATTTTCCTTGCCACTCGACCGATTACCGCGTACTCTGGATCAATACCATTGGAAAAAAAGAATGATAGATTGGGAGCAAATGCATTGATATCCATCCCACGAGCTAGATAATACTCAACAAAGGTAAATCCGTTTGCTAGTGTAAATGCTAGCTGTGTAATTGGATTTGCTCCTGCTTCAGCAATGTGGTAGCCTGAGATTGAAACTGAATAGAAGTTACGTACAGATTGGTCAATGAAGTATTCTTGAACGTCTCCCATCAGTTTTAAAGAGAACTCCGTAGAGAAAATACAAGTGTTTTGTGCTTGATCTTCTTTCAAAATATCAGCCTGTACAGTTCCTCTGACTTGTGATAATGCATGTGCTTTAATTTTTGCATACACTTCAGGTTCGAGAATCTGGTCACCTGTTATACCGAGTAGCATAAGACCTAGGCCATTGTTTCCTTCTGGAATATCTGAGCGATAGGTTGGACGAGGTAGCCCTCTGTCATCGTAGAGTTCTTTCTTTTTGACTTCGACTTTATCTTCCATTTCATGCTCTCGAATGTACATTTCACATTGCTGATCTATAGCAGCATTCATAAAATATGCACAGATAATAGAAGCTGGTCCATTAATCGTCATAGAAACCGAGGTCTTCGGATTACATAAATCAAAACCTGAGTATAGTCTTTTTGCGTCGTCAAGAGAGCAGACACTCACACCAGAATTACCAATTTTTCCATATATATCTGGACGTCGATCGGGATCTTCTCCGTAAAGGGTAACTGAATCAAATGCGGTGCTTAATCGATTTGCAGGTGTTCCTAGTGATAAGTAATGGAAGCGTTTATTTGTTCTTTCTGGTCCACCCTCACCTGCAAACATACGAGTAGGGTCTTCACCTTTTCTTTTGAAAGGAAATACACCTGCAGTATAAGGGAACTTACCCGGAAAGTTCTCTTGTCCTTGCCATCTCACTATGTCCCCCCAATCGTGAAAAGTCGGTGTCGCTATTTTGGGAATAGAAGTGTTCGACAAAGACTTGGAGTGAGTTTCTACCTTGATGTCTTTATTTCGAACCTGATAAACGAATTCGTCAGACTGATAAGCCTTTATTTCTTCATCCCATTTTCCGAGATTTTGGGCCACAGCCCCATCTAAATACTTGTACTTTTCTTCATACAATGACTTAAGGCTATCAGCAGTTTCAGTGGAGCCACTTTCTTTTAAAACCTCAGCAGATTTATTCAGCGCATACAGATCAGAGGCTAATTTTGCTTGTTTCTCAAGGTGATCATTATATGAACGTATTCTTTCCGAAATCTCAGATAGATATCGCACTCTGGCTGGTGGGATGATGTAGATCTTTTCGCTTTCTCCAGCAATCCATTTGCTATGAAGATCGAAGTCTGTTCCTAGTTTTTCGTTCATGCTTGCGATGATCGATAGGAATAATGCATTTACGCCAGGATCATTGAATTGACTTGCTATTGTTCCGTAAACTGGAATGTCCTCATCTTTTATATCCCAAATATTATGATTCCTTTTGTACTGTTTTTTAACATCTCTAAGGGCATCAAGAGCTCCACGTTTGTCAAACTTATTGATAGCAATTACGTCAGCAAAGTCTAGCATATCTATCTTCTCAAGCTGAGTTGCGGCACCGTATTCAGGTGTCATTACATACAAAGACATATCTGAATGATCTACGATTTCAGTGTCTGATTGACCGATTCCGGATGTTTCCAAAATAATAAAGTCAAATCCCGAAGTTTTTAGGATATCAACGGCTCCTTGGATATGTTTAGATAAGGCTAGATTTGATTGACGCGTTGCTAAAGAACGCATATATACTTGATCAGCCTTTATAGAATTCATTCTGATTCGATCACCTAAAAGAGCGCCGCCAGTTTTTCGCTTCGATGGATCAACTGATATGATACCGATTGTCTTTTGTGGGTAGTCAATGATAAATCTTCTGATTAACTCATCTACTAAAGAAGATTTTCCAGCTCCACCAGTACCAGTAATACCTAATACTGGAGTTGTAACTTGAGCAGCGTCTTTTTGTATCTGAGCGAGTACTTCCTCGTTTTCCTCTGGATAATTTTCAATGGCTGTAATCATTCGTGCAACTGCACTGAAAGAGCCTTCTCTATGTTTTTGTACTTCTCCATTAAGATTTTCTCCCAATGGGTAGTCACACTTTCCCAAAAGATCGTTTATCATCCCTTGCAGGCCCATCGCCCGCCCATCGTCAGGAGAATAGATGCGAGAGATGCCGTATTCGTGTAATTCACTGATTTCTGTCGGAAGTATGGTTCCACCACCGCCACCAAAGATTCTTATATGACCGCAACCTCTTTGTTTCAGTAAGTCATGGATATACTTGAAATATTCCATGTGTCCTCCTTGATAAGATGTTAATGCGATTCCTTGAGCATCTTCCTGAATTGCTGTATCAACTATCTCTTGAGCAGATCGATTATGTCCAAGGTGGATGATTTCTGCACCTGAACGTTGCATGATTCGTCGCATAATATTTATCGCAGCATCATGTCCATCAAATAGAGCAGCGGCTGTTACTACACGGATTTTATTAGAAGCTTGGTAAGGTTGGACTTCTTGCATATTGATTTAGGTTTGTCTGCAAATTTAATGCTTTATGTACGTTACGCATCAAATAAGACTTATGAATATGGCGATGGGAAGTAAACAGTAATCGTACACTGCTGGTTTACGCTAACCTGTTTAAGATTACATACAACCTCAACTAATGCAATATTTGGAAGTTTTTACGCACACTTATTTGACTTGTGTTCGCTTCCAACTACTTTTTTCGTAACTCGCACTTTGGATCGATAATTAGCATTAACCCACTCTCCAAGTCTAGGTATAAGACTACTAATAAATTAAGAGTATGTCCAACCAACATCGCGGAAGTAGTCCTCAAATCTGATCTCTTGTGTTTTGACAATACCACAGAAACGGAAATCCTTTGGAAAGGAAATATTACAAAAGAGACTTTGTCTAGAAGAATGTCTTTTTGGCGGATTATTCAGTCCTACGCCTCCTTGAGTTTTCTACGCAAGATCTTACCTACATTTGTCTTCGGTAAATCATCCCTCCATTCGACGTGCTTAGGTATTTTGTACCCTGTTAAACTTTCTCGACAGTGTTTGATGATTTCTTCCTCAGTTAGCGAAGGATCTTTTTTGACAACAAAAATTTTGACTACTTCTCCAGACTTGTCATCTTTTACTCCTACTGCGGCAACTTCAAGTACTTTGGGATGTGAAACTACCACATCCTCAATTTCATTTGGATATACGTTAAATCCTGAAACAAGAATCATGTCTTTTTTACGATCGACAATTTTGAAAAAACCATCTTCGTCCATCATACCGATATCTCCAGTGCAAAGCCATCCATTGACTATAGTTTTAGCTGTTTCGTCAGGTCTGTTATAATATCCTTTCATGACTTGGGGCCCTTGAACTTGAATTTCACCAACTTCGCCTTGTGGTAGCGGGTTCCCATTGTCATCTGCAATTCTGCAGTTTGTGCTTGAAACTGGAAGTCCAACGCTTCCTAACCTTGCACCACCTTTTGTAATCGGATTAACGGAAACTACAGGAGAAGCTTCTGTCATTCCAAAACCTTCACTGAGTTGACATCCAGTTGTCCGTTCCCATTCTTCTGCGATAGCACGTTGAACAGCCATTCCACCTCCTACAGTAACCTTTAGAGCTGAGAAGTCTAATTGCTTGAATTTTTCTTGATTTAGAAGTGCATTGAATAAGGTGTTGATACCTGTAAATAATGAAACGTCATGCGTATCAAACTCTTTTATTACCGATTTTAAGTCTCGTGCATTCGTTATAAGAACAGACTTTGCTCCCAGACTCATTGTTGCTAGACAATTCACTGCGAATGCAAAAATATGATACATTGGTAACGGCGACAAAGCAATCTCTTTACCATTTTCTAGGGTGGCTCCAATCCAAGTTCTGATTTGGAGCATATTAGCAATTAAATTCCTATTTGTAAGCATTGCACCTTTTGAGACACCAGTTGTTCCTCCAGTATATTGATGTAGTACAACATCTTCCGGTTTGCTTTCAAAAGGTTTGATTTTGAATTTTGAGCCTTGACTCAAAGCTTCCTTGAACGACACAGTATTAGGTAGATTATGCGCTGGCACCATTTTCTTGATCTTTCGCACTACAAAATTTGTAATCATGCCTTTTAAACCACCCAGCATTTCACCAATGCTGGTTTTTATGATCATCTTGATTTTTGTTTCTCCAAGAATCTTTTCAAGATTATGGGCAAAGTTTTCAAGTATTACAATAGCAGTCACATCAGAATCAGTAAACTGATGTTTCATTTCTCTTGGTGTGTACAGAGGATTAGTATTTACGATAATAAGACCTGCTCGAAGTGCACCAAATATTGCTACTGGATACTGCAGTAAATTTGGCATCATAAGAGCGATTTTATCTCCTGGCTCGAGTCCTCGGCTGTGTAAATACGCAGCAAATTGATTGGATAACTTGTCGAGTTGACCAAAAGTGATTTCTTTGCCCATATTGTTAAAGGCAACTAGGTTTTTATACTTTGCAAAGCACTCTTCAGCAAACGCACAAAGTGATGTATATTTATCTGGATCTATATTTACAGGTACACCACTTGGATAGCAGTTTAACCAAGGTTTCATATCGCTCATAATCTCATTGATTTTAATGAAGAAGAATCTAAACCCAACGAGGGTTTCGTAAGACTGTAAATATGTTGCATTTATTACAATTTTCAAAATTATTATGGTTTTCTGCGAAAGTTGTTTTCAATTTATTTGGATTTATAGTAAAAATGCGACAAACCTTCTTCATGCCTCGTTTCGTATAATCATGCTAAATTTGAAAGATATCGGTCGTGGATTAATTTTTTTTATTGAAAATGAGATACTTAGCATTAAAATTGCCTACATTTGCGCTCCGAAATTTTTCGGAATAAATCCTATCTTAACCGAATTCAATAGAATTCTTGCAAGATATACAAACACATAACTTCATGGATAACAAGAATAATAATCCAAACGAAGAGGAAGAAAAAGCAAATGCTCCCGCAGCACCAGAGGCTGAAGAAGCTACTCCAGCAGAGGAAGCAAAGGTGGAAGCTACTCCAGCAGAGGAAGCAAAGGTGGAAGCTACTCCAGCAGAGGAAGCAAAGGTGGAAGCTACTCCAGCTGAGGAAACTAAAGAAGAAGCTACTCCAGTAGAGGAAGCAAAGGTGGAAGCTACTCCAACAAAGGAAGCAAAAGCAGAAGTTGTCGAAGAACCAACCGAGCCTGAAACAGCTCACGATGATTTTGATTGGTCAGTAGGAAACAGAAATACCGTTTCATACCCAGCGGAACAACAAGCTGCTTACAAAGCTGAATACGAATCAACAATGAGCTCTGTAGTAGAGAATGAAGTTGTTGAAGGGGTCGTTACAGCTATTTCAGATGGCGATGTTGTTTTGAACATCAATTACAAGTCAGACGGCCTTGTTTCCTTGTCAGAATTTAGAGACACTCCAGACTTAGCTATAGGTCATAGCGTAAAGGTATTCGTTGAAACTCAAGAAGATGAAAGAGGTCAACTTATACTCTCTAGAAGAAAGGCGAAATTAATCCAAGCTTGGGAAGATATAGTTGATTCTTACAAAAATGGTACAATAATTAAAGGTCAAATCGTTTCTAAAACGAAAGGTGGACTAATTGCAGACTGTAGTGGATTGGAAACTTTCTTACCAGGTTCGCAGATTGATATCAAGCCTATTATCGACTATGATTCTTACGTTGGTAAAGTGATGGAATTTAAGGTTGTCAAAATTAATGAGACAATTAAGAATGCCGTTGTTTCGCATAAAGCATTGATCGAAAGTGATCTTGCAGAACAAAGAGAACTTATTATTTCTGGTCTTGAAAAAGGTCAAGTACTCGAGGGTACTGTTAAGAACATCACAGATTTCGGTGCATTTATGGACTTAGGAGGTGTTGATGGCTTATTATACATCACAGATATTTCATGGGGACGTATTAGCCATCCTACTGAGATCTTAAGTCTTAATGATAAGTTAAGCGTTGTAGTACTAGATTTTGATGAGAACAAAAAACGTATTTCTCTTGGTTTAAAACAACTTCAACCGCATCCATGGGAAGTTCTTGGAGAAGAAGTTTCTGAAGGATCAACTATCAAAGGTAAGATTGTAAATATCGAAGATTATGGTGCGTTCTTAGAAATTGCTCCTGGTGTAGAAGGTCTTATCCACGTTTCAGAAGTGAGCTGGTCAAATCAACCTGTGAATGCGCGAGAATACTTTAAATTGGGTCAAGAATTTGATGCTAAGATTGTAACTGTTGATCGTGAAGATCGGAAGATGTCACTATCTATCAAACAACTTACGCCAGATCCATGGGATCAGATTTCTTCAAAATACCCTGTCGATTCTAGACACACAGGTGAAGTTAAAAACTTAACGCCCTATGGTGTCTTTGTTGAGCTTGAAGATGGTATTGGAGGAATGGTGCACATTTCCGATTTATCATGGACTAAGAGATACGGGCATCCGTCAGAATTTACGAAAGTAGGTAATGATATTGAGGTTGTGATTCTCGAAATTGACAATAATTCAAGAAAATTATCTTTAGGACACAAGCAGATCGAAGAGAATCCGTGGGATACTTTTGAAAACGTATTCCCTATAGGATCTTACCATGAAGCTCTTGTAATTAAGAAAGATGATAGAGGAGCAGTTGTACAACTCCCTTACGGACTTGAGGCATACTCTCCAGCTAGACACATTAAAAAAGAAGATGGATCATCTGCAAATGTGGAAGATACATTGACATTTAAAGTGATTGAATTCAATAGAGACGATAAGAGAATTTTAGTTTCTCACACTCGATATCTTGAAGATATCAATCAGGAAGCTGTTAATGAGGTACGTAAAGAGAAGAGAGTAGAAACAGATAGAGTACGTAAGTCAATAAAAGCAACTCAAGCTAGTGTCAAAGCTTCTACTTTAGGAGAATTAGATGCATTCTCTCAATTGAAAGAACAGATGTCTGACGCACAAGAAGAAGTAACGAAGAAAGCTAAAGCCAAGCTGGATAAAGCTGAAGCTGCAAAGAAGAAGGAATCTGATGCAAAAGCAAAAGCTCCAAAAGCTAAAAAAGCTGCTGCTAAATCAGATGGCGATGATCTCAAGAAAATTGAGGGAATCGGACCGAAAATTGCAGAAATTCTTCAGTCAAAAGGTGTTATGACTTTTGCAGATCTTGCAGGTACAGATATTGATATATTGAAAGCTCACTTAGATGAAGCTGGAAGCAGATACAGAATGCATGACCCTACAACTTGGCCTCAGCAGTCTGCTTTAGCAGCTGAAGGCAAGTGGGACGAGCTAAATGCTCTACAGGTCGAATTGAAAGGTGGAAAAGCTTAATTTTAGCTTAGAGCACGAGTATAAAATCTTTTTGAGCCCTTCTATGTTTCATAGGAGGGCTCTTTTATAGGTCAGATTTTCGTGCGAAGAACGAACACATCTTCAGAACCGTAGCTGCAATTTTCATTTATGAGATGTTCAATAATTACAATAGGAACCGAACTGCTTATTGGTCAGGTAATTGATACGAATAGCGCTTATCTAGGTAAAGTTTTAAATAGCTTGGGTGTTCAGGTAGCATCTCGTTTTACAATCGATGACAACAGAGAAGATATCTTGTCTGCACTTAAGCGATCATTAGAAGATTCTGATATAGTCGTTACAACTGGAGGTCTAGGGCCCACAAAAGATGATATTACCAAAAATGTATTGGCAGAATTTCTAGAAGTGAGTCAGTATTTTGATGAAAATCAATATGAGCTCATACAGAAGTTTTTTACAAAATTAGGTCGAACCACAACCGAGGCGCATAAAAATCAATGCTTCTTTCCTGAGGGCACAGAGTTTATAGAGAATAAGATGGGAACCGCTCAAGGAATGTTGATGCGACATAAAGGCAAAAGAATCATTTCAATGCCGGGAGTTCCTTACGAAATGAAGTATATCATGGAGCATGGAGTACTTCCAATGCTCGCAAAGGAACAGGAGTATTATATACATCATAGAACCATAAGAACAGCTGGAGTTGGAGAAACGCACATTGCTGAAAAGATCGCAGAAATTGAGAATAGCTTGACTAATGGTTTTAGTCTTGCATATCTACCTAGTTTAGGCTCGGTTAGGATTCGAGTGTCTGCTAAGTCTAAAGACAGAATCAATCTTGACAGCAGTCTCGATAGAATTCAAAATGATATCACAGATATTCTAGGTGATATGGTTTACGGATATGCAGATGATGTGCTCGAAATAGTCATTGGTAAAATGTTACTTGAACGAGGATTGAGGTTGGGTCTTGCTGAAAGTTGTACAGGAGGTAAGATCGCTAGTAAAGTGGTTTCGATCTCAGGGTCAAGCGAATATTTTGAGGGTGGACTAGTTGTCTATTCGAACGAACTGAAAAATCAATTGTTAGGTGTGAAAAGTGAAACGCTTGCCGAATTTGGAGCTGTGAGCGAAGAAGTTGTCAAAGAGATGGTATCTGGAACAATCGAAAGATTGAACGTTGACATAGCACTAGCAGTCAGCGGAATAGCTGGTCCTGGAGGAGGTACTATTGATAAACCGGTTGGTACTATTTGGATTTGCGTTGGTTCGAAAAATCGTCAATCGACTTATAAATTACAATTGTTAAAAGACAGAAAAAAGAACATCGAGTATACAAGCCTATTTGCGTTGAATTTCCTACGTCTTTTCTTACTAAGAGAGGAGTAATATTACATTCCTGAAAAACAATAGCTTGTACAATATGTAAAAACCTAGAATACAAATATCTTTGCACTACTAATCAAGAAAATACGAAGTTTCATGGCAACAGTTGATCTTATAATGCCCAAAATGGGAGAGAGTATAATGGAAGCTACTATCTTAAAATGGCTTAAGGAAGTAGGTGATACCGTCGAATTAGATGAGCCAATCCTTGAAATAGCAACTGACAAAGTAGATTCAGAAATTCCATCACCAGTTGAAGGAACGATCACGGAAATTCTGTTTCAAGAGAATGACATTGTTGAAATTGGAATAGTAATTGCTAAGCTATCAATAGAAGGTGAATCAGCTGAACCAGTTGCATCACCTGCAATTTTAGAGCCTGTAAAGGAAGATGTACCTCCAGCAAAGGTCGTTGAAGAGATTCAAGCACATCTTCAAAAAAGGGTTGAAACTGCGGTTTCAGATATTTCAACTTCTGATCGGTTTTACTCACCTCTTGTTAAGTCAATGGCAAAAAAGGAGGGGATTCCGTTAAGTGAGTTGGATAATGTGCCAGGAACTGGTAAGGATAATCGATTGACTAAGCAGGATATGCTTAGCTATATCAAAACTAGAACTTCTGCGGTAGCTCAAACCAAACAAACTTCTGCTGCACCAACAGCATCTGCATCTCCTGCTATCTCTATATCAGGAGGAGAAGAAATTATCCAGATGGATAGAATGAGAAAGTTGATAGCTGAGCATATGGTTATGTCCAAACAAACTTCTCCGCATGTAACTTCTTTTGTAGAAGCTGACGTGACAAATATTTGGAATTGGAGAAATGCAAATAAGAGTAAATTTGCTGAATCGTACGGTGAAAAATTAACATTTACGCCTATTTTCGTCGAGGCAGTTGCACGCGCAATTCGAGATTTTCCAATGATCAATGTTTCAGTGAATGGAGATCAGATTATTAGAAAGCCGAATATAAATATAGGAATGGCAACAGCTTTACCTAGCGGAAACCTTATAGTTCCTGTTATCAAAGATGCAGACTTCATGAATCTTGCAGGTCTTGCAAAAGCGGTGAATGATCTAGCTAATCGTGCCAGAAATAATAAATTAAAGCCAGACGAAGTACAAGGTGGTACATTTACATTGACCAATGTAGGAACGTTTGGGAATGTAATGGGGACACCTATTATAAATCAACCGCAAGTAGCGATAATGGCAGTTGGCGCAATTCGCAAAAAGCCGGCAGTTGTTGAGACAGAATATGGAGACGTTGTAGCAGTACGACACATGATGTTCTTATCAATGTCTTATGACCACAGGGTCGTTGACGGTATTTTAGGAGGATCATTTATTCGAAAAGTCGCTGACTACTTGGAAGCATTTGATCTAGAAAGAATAATCTAGTTAGAAATAGAGAATAAGGCTAATTCGGGCGATACGGCTCAGTTCGTGATTGAACTGAGCCGTCGGCGTCTTACAGGGTTCGCTTTGCTCCGTCTTCCTATCGTCAGACTAGTCCTAAAGGACAACCTTTCAGCCACCTTTCGCGACGCAGTGAATTCAACGGGAAAGCTTGAAGTCTTAAAAAAGTGTCTTTTGTTCTGGAAGAGGGTATAATCTAAATGTCTGTCTATGATAGTGACAAGGTCCATGTTGAATAATGGCTTGCCGATGTGCCTTGGTAGGATAACCTTTGTTTGAATTCCACAAATAAGCTGGAAATTCTGAATGAAGTTTCATCATGAATTCGTCCCGATAGGTTTTTGCTAAGATCGATGCTGCTGCTATAGATACAAATTTAGCATCTCCTTTGACTATAGTTGTATGGGGGATATCTTCATACTTGTTGAAACGATTTCCGTCAATTAATAAATGCTCTGGTTCAATTAACAATTGATCAACAGCTCTGTGCATGGCGGTAAAACTAGCATTTAGAATATTTATTTCGTCTATTTCATGATGATCAACGAAAGAAACCGCATAACTAACCGCTTCTTTTTCAATTATAGCCCGTAACAGAAGCCTTTCTTTTTCTGTAAGTTTTTTGGAATCATTCAGTATTCTGTGATTCCAGTCATTTGGCATAATGACTGCCGCAGCAACAACCGGTCCAGCAAGGCAACCACGTCCTGCTTCATCACATCCTGCTTCTACTTTGCCTTTATGTAGAAAAGCTTTTAACATGTCTATTTTTTGTTTTGCAATCCAGGATTTCTTTCTAGAAATTCATCGTAAAGCAATGTGTGGCGGCTTTCCATTGGGATTTTCCATCCATTTATGAAGACTTGTTCAATGGTAGTTTTGGTCTCAAAAGGGTCACCATCACAAATGAAAAGATTAGCAACTTTTCCAGTCTCAATACTGCCATACATCTTGTCTACTCCGAAGATTCTTGCCGGAACTATTGTGATTGCTTTTACGGCTTCTTCGATGCCCATACCATATGCCGCAGCAAATCCTGCATTGTATAGAAGGTTTCTGACATTTTCGTTTTCATCGGTTCTGATTGCAACTTCGACACCTGCTTTTTGCATAATCCCTGTATTTTTATAAGCAATGTCATAAGATTCAGACGAACGTGAGGGGACAGCGAGGATGGGCCCTGTTACAACTGGAATTCCAGCTTTTGAAATTGAATCGGCGACCATATAACCTTCTTTTACACCAGTCAAAATTGCATTGATGTTCTTATCTCCTACCCATTTGATGGCTGCTAAAATATCTTCTTTTGAATTACATTCTAGAAGAACTTTCATTTTGCCTTCAACCGCCATTCTCATTGCTTCTAATTCAGGATTGTAGACCACTTCACCACTAGCCTGTTCGTAAAGCTCTTGATATGCTTCAGCTTTTTCCCAGTAGGTATCAAATTTCTTTAGTGCCTTTTCACTTTCTTTTTTGATTTCTTCAGGCGAACGACGATCCCACCAACCTCGTTTTCCTGTACTTGGATAGTTCATGACTAAGCCTTTGAAATTTGCGTCCATTTGATTAGGTGTATACCCCCAAAGATTGATGAGATTCGCTAAACCTGAGTAGTAACCACCCTCAGGTACTGTTAGGACTGTCGTAATTCCATTTACTCTTGTAACTGGGATCAGAATTGAATTTGGGTTAACAGCTGTAAGTGCATCCATTTGTGGATGAAATTCACCTATTTCCCTAGCATCCTGAGTCAGAGATATGGACCCAATTTCTTTAAGTCCAAGCGATGTCCCAGAATCAATAAAACCTGGGTATATTCTCTTACCCTGACAATTCATGCGTTTGATATCTGCTGGCGCATTTACTTCCCCTATAGCTTTAATCTTTCCTTTTTCGAGCCAAACACTACCTTGAACTATTCCATTGGTAACCGTATGGATTTCAGCATTCTCTAGTACAATAGTCTCATTACTACCTTTTCCAATTAATTGGCTGTGTGCATTGAATCCGCAAAAGGTAATGAATGCTATTACTATATATATTCTTAATGTTTTCATTTTTTTCTTTTCTAATGTCCTTCAAATACACTTTCATACACACCTTGCATGCATCTATCGTGATCATGCTTTTCCTCTTGGATGTAAGCAGGGATTTCCGCCTCAGGGTTGATATATACCCTCATATCTTCAGCGTCATTTTCAATGTCAAATTCAACGATGCCATCAACCAAAGTTTTTTGAGCAATAGCATATATGGAAAGTGGATGTTTATCAAAAATAACGATATCACCATCTTTGCCCTCTTCAATACTTCCTACTTTATCGTCAATTCCCAATTGCTTCGCCGGATTAATCGTTATAAGCTTCAAAGCTTCATTGTCAGTTAGGTCTCCATATTTCTGGGACTTAGCAGCTTCATGATACAGATGACGAATCAGCTCTCCAGAATCTGAGTTTATGGATGTCAATACACCATTCTTAGTGAGAATTGCTGCATTGTATGCAGTAGAGTAATACACTTCAAATTTGTATGCCCACCAATCCGAAAAAACAGATGCTCCTGCACCAAAGTCTGCGAGCTCTGGAGCTACCTTAAATCCTTCGTTTACGTGTTGAAAAACAAGTTTAGAAACACCAAAGTCTTTACAAACATCCATTAACATTAAAATTTCGTCCGCTCTGTATGAATGACAATGAATGATGATCTTTCCATCTAAAATATCAGCAACAGTTTCCATTCTCAAACTATAGGTAGGAGCAACTGCGATTTTGCCAGCATTATAGTCATTCCACGATTGTCTGTAGGCACGTGCTTCTGAGAATGCATTTCTGAAAACCTGCTCAACACCCATTCTTGTGTTCGGGGTAATTCTGTTTCCTTCTCCATGCACTCTTATAGGATTCTCACCAAGTGCGAATTTGATTGTTCTGGGAGCATCTTTCATTCGCAATATTTCTGGATCCTCCGTACCATATCGATGTTTGATGGTTTCGCATTGTCCACCGATTGCATTGGCTGACCCATGCATTGCGTGGGAGATAGTAACTCCACCAGCAAGGGCGCGATATAAAGAAACATCATAAGGATCAATTGCATCTCCAACCCAAACTTCGGCTGTAACTGGCGAAGTAGCCTCATTTACGGCATCTATACCAATATGAGAGTGAGCATCAATGATACCAGGCATGACAAATTTTCCTTTAGCATCTATGGTTTGAATACCCGATTTTGCTTTTAGATCTTGACCTATTTTGGAAATTTTCCCGTCCTCAATTAGGACATCAGTATTTTCACGGACACCTTTTGTGATTGTAAGAACGGTTCCACCCTTAATGAGCACGTTTCCTCGATCTTGCGCAATGAGAGCTATTGCGAAAAGTAAAAATATATGACTTAGTAGTATTTTTTTCATGGCTTATTTTTTAGGTGATGGTGATTTACTACCCTCCAATGGAAAGCTTCCTAATGGACCTATCGTAATGGTACCTATCATCGAATCAAAACTAACTCTGACGTCAACTTGCATATTAACTTCAGTTTGATCTACTTCACTATCAAAATTGAAACTTAAACGATTTCCATTCCAAGAAGCGTCATTGATATCCGAGTCAATTCCTTCTGTCGAAGTGATGGTTCCAGATATATTACCATCAATTTCATTCAATACAAGTGTACCAGATTGATCATTGTCACCTAGGCTAGCCACTAAAACCCAGCTTCCTGAAAGACTTCCTGCTTCAGAATTCTCTTTCGTAGGTTTTTTTGTCTTTTTCTCGTTTTTGTAAGCTATGCCTTCTACTATATTATAAGCAATATGACGATCTTCCTCAAATAGTAGGCCTGTTGTTAAGATAATATTTCCGAATTTCCCTTTCTCAAGACTTCCAGCAACATTTGAAATACCTAGAATTTTTGCAGCGTCAGTTGTAAGTGCACTTAATACCGCCTCATCTGATGCACCTGTTTTTCTGATCATCTCCAGATTCTTAGGAATATCTTTTGCTTTTACATTCAAAAATGAAAAAGCGAAGGGAATTCCTTTTTCAATGATTGCCTTTGTATTGTTATGGTAATTTGAAATTGATTCTTGTTTTCTTTTGATCAACGCCTCTCTCTTTGGATCAGGTGCTTTTGTACTATCGACTTTTTCCATCTTGATTGTATCAGGTAGATCTAGTGATACGAGTACTGTCAGATTGTTACTTTTGATTTTTTCTAATGCTGAATTAGCTTCCTTTAGTTCAGCGATGACTAGAGGTAACTTGAGGGAATTATTCAGCTCGATAATACGATGAATGTCTTTAGCCTCCTCTCCTTGCATGAAGTACTTTTGTTTACCAGCTAATGTGGGATACAAAGCTTGTATTTCTCGGTCATAGTTTGGTCTTGTTAGCCCAACTGGGTTGCTCTCGTATTTATTTTCATGTGTTTGAGAGTTTCTAGCTTGTGTAACTAGATCTCTATATTTTGCCATTACTCCGATTACTGTGCTAGGGTATATTCTACCTCTAGCAGATTTCATCGATCCATTCATACTAATATTCTTTTTAATAAATGGCGATTGATTCTTATCTGTGAGTAATATAATTGAACCTTGTCCTGAGATCATGCCTCCTCGTGGAACACAATGACTAATACCAAAACCAAGTTTACGCATTTCCTCGACAGACTTGTCTGTTATATCAAGTTGCTCTTCTACTAATCTGTTTGGAGTTATTCCTGCTCTCTCATATCCGGGTTGTCCTGGATTTTTAACTTTTGGAAGGTCTTCTTTTTTCTCATGTTTTGGTACTGCAGTATGCGAATACGCATCAATAAATGACGGATACGCAAATAGTGAATCGCCTTGAATTATTTCCGCATCATTTGGAGCTTTAGTACTTAGTCCAATCTCTGTGATTATTCCATTTTCAATAACAATGTCACCTAATATCGGACTAGCTCCCGCTTTCGATATAATCTGTACATTTTTTATGACCAAGTTTTTACTCAATCTATAATCACTTGGATCCTGAGCTGCAGCATTTAGAGTTGCGATGATCAGTAGAACGAGGATAATTGAAATCCTTTGCATCTAACTTTTTTTTAATGAGCAGCTAAAATAGCAAAATATTGTTTTAGGCAAGTTGCCATCTCCCTGTAAGTGTTTCAGAAAGACAAATATTACTATTGTAAGTATGGTTTTGGATGGACAAGTCGACTACAATTACACCATATTATTGTAGATTAGCCTTATGAAAAAGAAAGATCTGAAATACACCTCCATACACTATATGGAGTATCTCCAGTTGGATAAAGTTATCAATGCCCAAGCTTTAAGAAGTGTTGAGGCGGGTGACGAAGCGCATGAAGAAATGCTATTCATCATAACCCATCAAGTCTATGAATTGTGGTTTAAGCAAATAATTCATGAACTACATGCCATTATGGATGATTTTGATGACGGAAAAGTAGATGAAAGAAATATAGGAAGGTCTGTGTCACGTTTGAACAGGATTATAAAAATTCAAGGTCTTTTGATAGAGCAGATTGAGGTCATGGAAACAATGACGGCACTCGATTTTCTTGAGTTTAGATCTTACTTATTTCCTGCTTCAGGCTTTCAATCTGTCCAGTTTAGGCAAATGGAGGTTCTACTTGGGCTAGAACGTGAGGGTAGGGTCAAGTATTTTGACGCTGATTATGATACAGTGTTCGATAGCCCAACACAGAAGAAAATTAGAAAATGGGAAGCTGGAAATAGTCTCTTTAGCCTAGTAGAAGATTGGCTAGAACGAACGCCATTTTTGAATTGGAAAGATTTTGATTTTATATCAGAGTATGAAAAATCTGTTTCTTCTATGTTTGAGCGTGAAAAACAGGAAATACTAGCAACTGATATTTTGAGTGAAAAGAGTAAGGCTGCTCGTCTCGAAAATTTGAAGCATTCCGAGTCATATTTCTTGAAAGTTTTGAGTAAGGAAGAACATCAGAAACAACAAGAAGCTGGAGAAATAAGGCTTTCTTATGATGCTACTATAGCTGCATTATTGATTAATCTCTATCGAGATGAACCAATCTTATGGCAGCCCTTCAACCTTCTTCGCAGGCTAATTGAGGTAGATCAATTATTTACTACATGGAGGAATAGACACGCACAGATGGTCATGAGAATGCTTGGCAATAAAATGGGAACTGGCGGTTCATCTGGACATAAGTATTTAAAGAAAACTGCTGATGAACACCATGTTTTTAGGGATTTGTATCATATCGTTACATTACTGGTGCCACGAAATTGCCTGCCAGTACTTCCAGAAGAATTGAAGAAATCACTCGGATTTTACTTTAGTGCGCATTAAATGCAAGAGATAAATAGCAAAATATACCCAGCTAAACTACTTCTCTTCGGTGAATACTCAGTAATTCATGGAGGGGATTCGTTGGCTATTCCTTACGGTAAAAAATATGCTTGTTGGAGTTATGAACCGAATCAGATAGATATGCGATTGAGTGGATTCCTAGATTATCTGAAAAGCTTGCAAGATTTAGATCTAGACTTAGAGAGATTTGAGTCGGAACTTCAAGAAGGTTTGTATCTGAAGTCAAACATACCAATTGGCTATGGGGCAGGTAGTAGCGGATCAGTAGTAGCCGCAGTCTATGATCGTTTTGGCAATAGTCGTGAAACCCATGATCCTTCAGCACTTAAGACGATATTCTCGGAAATGGAATCATTTTTTCACGGTTCCAGCTCTGGTTTAGACCCACTAGTCTCTTATTTGGATTCAGGTGTTTACATCAATAAAGGGGAAATAACTACGGTTCAGTTATCCACTAATTCAATCTTAACTAAGCTTTTTTTGTTTGATACTCTTGAATCTAGGAGTACTAGTAACCTGGTTTCTTGGTACAAAACTCAATCACAGGAGATAGAAGATTTTAGAGATAATATAGCAGATGAGATGACAAAACTTAGTTCTGACTTGATAAAACAGTTCCTTTTGCAAGATGAGGATAAGTTTGAAAGTCTATTTATGAATTTGTCTCAACTCCAAAGCGAATACTTAATTCCGATGTTTCCCTCTCATATCAAAGATAATCTTGACCGTATAACTTCACTAACTGACGGAGGTTTCAAACTTTGTGGTGCTGGTGGTGGCGGTTATTTCTTGGGTTATATGCCAAGGTTTGTGGCCGATGTAATACCAGATGATTTAGTTAAACAAATATCAAGCATTGTGAAGTAATAGAAAAAGGCAACCTGAGTATTCAAGTTGCCTTTTTCTATGTTTTTATGTTGAAACTGCTATGGTATATCAGGAGTATCTATTTCTTTTTCTACTTCTGGTGTTGCATATGGTCGTGGGCCGATAAGTCTTTCAACATCAGATTTTAGTAAAACCTCCTTATTTAATAATTGCTGAGCCAACACCTCAAGTTCTTCACGCTTTTCTGTCAACAACTCTTGTGCTCTTTTATACTGCGACTCAACCATAAGTCTTACTTCATCATCAATCAATCTAGCAGTTTCATCAGAATATGGCTTGTTAAATTGATCTTGTTGCATCCCGTAGAATGAAACATTACCAACTTTTTCATTCATACCATATATTGATATCATTGAGTACGCCATCTTCGTAACTTGATCTAGATCACTTTGCGCACCTGTTGAAATCTTATCGAATACAATTTTTTCTGCAGCTCTACCTCCAAACGTCATACACATACGATCAAGTAATGCTTCAGTTCTTGTAATATATTCTTCTTTTGGCAAATACTGTGCATAACCCAAAGTCCCGACACCTCTCGGTACAATTGTCACTTTAACAAGTGGAGAAGCATGCTCCAAAAACCATCCGCAAATAGCATGACCTGCTTCATGATATGCTATTATTTCTTTTTCAGTAGGTGAAATCAGTTTGTTCTTTTTCTCAAGTCCCCCAATAACACGATCGAGCGCATAATTGAAATCATCCATGTCAACAAAGGACTTATTTCTTCTTGCTGCGATCAATGCTGCTTCATTACAAACATTTGCAATTTCTGCTCCTGCAAATCCCGGTGTCATCTCCGCCAAAACTTCTGGTTTCATGTCATCTGCAGTCTTGATATTTTTCAAGTGAACTTTAAATATTGCCTCCCTGCCTTTAATGTCAGGTCTATCTATACCGATTTGTCTATCAAATCTACCTGGTCTCAGTAAAGCTGAATCCAATATATCAGGTCTATTGGTAGCAGCCATCAGTATAACACCTTTATCTGTTGAAAACCCATCCATTTCTACTAAGAGTTGATTCAGAGTATTCTCTCTTTCATCATTACCACCTTGAACTTGGCCTTTACCTCTTGCTCGTCCTATTGCGTCAATTTCATCAATAAAGACAATGCATGGTGCTTTTTCTCTTGCTTGCTTGAATAAGTCTCTCACTCTCGATGCACCAACACCGACAAACATTTCAACAAAGTCAGAACCCGAAATGCTAAAAAATGGAACACCAGCTTCACCTGCTACGGCTTTCGCCAAAAGAGTCTTACCTGTACCTGGAGGACCAACCAATAAAACTCCTTTTGGAATCTTACCTCCAAGGGATGTGTATTTTTTTGGCTTCTGCAGGAAATCAACAACTTCCATTACCTCTTCCTTAGCTTCATCTAATCCTGCCACATCAGCGAATGTTACATTAACTTCAGCATTAGCATCAAATAGGGAAGCTTTGGATTTACCAATATTGAAAATTTGAGATCCGGCACCTCCTCCTCCGCCACCCATACGACGCATGAAAAACACCCATAAACCGATAATTAGGAATAACGGAATTAACCAACTTAGGATAGGTAGTAAGTAATTCTGTTTTGTCTCATAAGTTGGGTCAACGATAACTTTATCTTTATTCAGCTCACTTATTCGCTCACTGAAGTTTCTAATATCACCTATTTCAAAAGTAAAATCTGGAGTGAATTGCGACATAGCTCCATCTGTAACATCGGGATGTGCTTCTTTTCCTTTTTGATTAAGAAAAACTTGTACTAACTTTTCATTTATTACTTTGACGTCTTTGATTTCATTATTACGCGCCATTGCAAAAAACTCTTCAGTGGTCGTTGTTTTGTTATTTCTGTTAGCGTAAACAACAACATTGAAGGCAATGATCGCGAAGATTAAAATCGCATATAACCAATACGAGTTGTTTCCCAACTTATTTGGCTTTTTATCATTTTTATTTGGTTCGCTCATTATATCTATTTGTTGAAACTAAACATCCTAAGTTTAGTATCGTTGCATTATTTTGGGAATAAATGTAATTTTTGCAAATCTTATCTTTTACACATTCTCGAAATTAGTAACTTCAGCATCACTCCATAGCTCCTCTAATTGGTAGAACTCTCGAGCTTCAGGATAAAAAATGTGAACAACTGTATTGAAGTAATCGACTAGGACCCATTCTCCATTGTCCTTGCCTTCTACATGATTCGGTAAAAGTCCATAAGTTTCACGTAAGTTTTTGAATATTCTAGACGAAATGGCCTTTACTTGGGTCGAAGAATCACCTTCGCAAATAATGAAAAACTCAGCAGGTGATGCCTCAAGTTTTCCTAAGTCCATTTTAACAATATTTTTACCCTTTACATCTTGAATGCTGTCTATGATTTTGTCGTTGATCTCTTCGATTCCGACGGGTGCTTCTTGTTTACTCAATTATATATATGTTATCTATGTTTCTTAATTATTATTTTGTAGCTTCGCTCAGTTGATTTTGTTGGTTTTATTTGTAATGCAAATCTACGAAATATTTAATCCTATCCTTCATTCCAATAAGTAAGCTATCCTTCACCTTTCAGCATTTTACCGCATATACTATGAGCAAGTTAACTCAACGAATGCCACTGCTAACGATGTAATAGCAAAAAGTAATCCAATCGCTGGAACTGTCATTACGACATATAATCAAACAAACGGAAGTGGTCAGATTGGCAGAAGTTGGTTCTCTGGAAACGGTAAAAATATCTCGGCAAGTCTTATCGTATATCCACATTTTCTAAGAGTGGATAGACAGTTTTATTTATCTATGGCCTTTGCTCTCGCAATTAGAAAATCAATTTCAGACACTTTAAATGCTCCCGTTTATGTTAAATGGCCAAATGATATTTATGTTGCAGATAAAAAAATAGCTGGATTACTTATTCAATCCGCGCTTCAAGGTCAAAAGATCAAATCGGCCATTTTGGGACTTGGCTTAAATGTAAATGAAGAATCTTTCGATGAAAAATTGCCAAATCCAACTTCACTGAGAATATTGACAGAAAAGGAATGGAATTTGGAAAGAGTATGGTCAGCAATAGAAATTAATTTGAGAATATATTATAACTTGCTAGCAGATAGGAAATTTAATCTTCTGCACGAGGAATATGAGCAGATGCTTTATAAGAGAAAGGATAGCATGACCTTGCTTTTAAGTTCAAATGCAGAATACAGAGGACAAATATTGGGCGTGAATGAAAGAGGGCAATTGAAGTTTTTACATAATGGAGACTTGTTATTGTTTAATTTCCATGAAGTACGATTTTTGTGAGCCCACAAACTGTTTAACTTTTTTAACAAAATGGGTGAACAAACATAATGAGGTGTTGTTTAGAGCTTCATCTAACTAGCAATATGGCAAATATTATCATTATAGGTTCAGGATTCGGAGGCTTATCAAGTGCAGCGACTCTTGCAAAAGATGGTCATGACGTAACCGTCATTGAAAAGAATGAGCAAGCTGGAGGAAGAGCATCCAAGTTCGAAGCAGAGGGGTTTGTTTTCGATATGGGTCCGAGTTGGTACTGGATGCCTGAAGTTTTTGAAAATTATTTTAATTATTTCGGCAAGAGTACTGACGACTTCTATAAGCTTAAAAGACTTGATCCAAGCTATCGCGTTTTCTTCAAAAACGGCGAAGAGATAGATGTTCCTGCTGGCGAAGAAGCAGTAATTGAATTAGTGGAATCTCTTGAAACAGGAGCTGGCCAAAAGCTCAAGTCATTCCTAGAAGAGGCAAAGTACAAGTATGAGGTTGGGATGAATGAATTCGTATGGAAGCCATCTCACTCTATTACTGAATTTATGGATTTTAGAATTGCTAAGAGTGCACTAAAATTACAAATGTTTTCCTCAATTTCATCACAGATTAGGAAGCTCTTCAAGAATTCTATGATAATAGAATTACTTGAATTTCCTGTACTGTTTTTGGGCGCAAAGCCCTCTAATACTCCTGCATTATATAGTCTGATGAACTATGCTGACATTACCTTAGGAACTTGGTATCCTGAGGGTGGAATGTATGAGATTTCAAAGGCTATGTATTCTATTGCGCTTGATCAAGGGGTAAAATTTCATTTTAATGAACCTGTCAAGAAGATAGAATCCAACGGTTCTTCAGCAAAGAGGGTTATCACTGAAAAGGGTTCTTACAATGCTGATTACGTAGTTGCTAATGCTGATTATCGTCATGTAGATCAAGTGCTTTTGCAAAAAGAAGATAGAAATTACAGTTCTGAGTATTGGGAAAAGAGAACTATGGCTCCAAGCTCATTGCTATTTTACATAGGAGTAAATAAAAAGTTGAAAGGGCTGATTCATCACAATTTGTTTTTTGACAAAGATTTCGATCAACATGCGATTGAAATTTATGATGATCCACAATGGCCAAGCGCTCCTCTTTTCTACACTTGTGTGCCATCTCAAACAGACCAAACAGTAGCACCAGATGGTATGGAGAACTTGTTTCTACTAGTTCCACTAGCACCAAATCTTGAAGATTCTGATGAAAAGCGGGAAGAGTTTTTCGATCGTATCATTGGCAGACTGGAAAAACTAACAGATCAGAAAATTTCAGATAGCATAGTGTACAAGAAATCTTTTGCCATGAACGACTTCGTTGACAGATATAACTCGTTCAAGGGTAATGCATATGGATTAGCAAATACTTTGAAGCAAACTGCGTTTTTGAAACCAAAGTTAAAGAACAAAAATCTTAAGAACCTTTATTACACTGGGCAGCTTACGACTCCGGGTCCGGGAGTTCCACCTTCTATAATCTCAGGCTGCGTAGTTGCACAAGAGATACTAAAACAAACGACATGATCCAGCTATTTGATGATTCTTGCCAGCAATGTAGCAAACTGATTACTAATAATTATAGTACATCGTTTTCCTTGGGTATAAAGATGTTTCACAAGAAGTTCCGTACACCTATTTATAATATATACGGTTTCGTTCGCTTTGCCGATGAAATTGTTGATACATTTCACGATCAGAATAAGATGGTACTTCTTGACAGGTTCCGAAGTGATACCCATCAAGCGATAAAGGAAGGTATCAGCTTGAATCCAGTATTACACGCTTTTCAAAAAACAGTTCGTGATTACGATATAGATGTAGAATTGATAGATGCGTTTTTGGATAGTATGGAAATGGATCTTGATAAAACAAGCTACGAGTGGAGCATGTATAACAAATATATATATGGTTCAGCTGAGGTTGTTGGCTTAATGTGTTTGAAAGTATTCACGGAAAACAACTCATCATTATACGATAGCTTAGTTGAACCTGCGAGAAAACTAGGCTCTGCATTTCAAAAGATAAATTTCTTAAGAGATATAAAAAGCGATTATGAGGAAAGGGGACGAACGTATTTCCCGGGAGTAGAATATGAAGAGTTTGACAATGCTCATAAATCTGAAATCGAGAAGGATATTGCTCAAGATTTTCATGAGGGATACTTAGGGGTTCTTAAATTGCCAAAGGGATGTAGACTTGGGGTTTATCTAGCATACGTATATTATATTAACCTGTTTAAAAAGATTCGCCAGACACCTGCTTCGACTCTTTCAGAAGAGCGTATCAGAGTTCCGGACCGTAAAAAAGTATTATTGCTCTTTAGTTCTGCTGTGAGGAATTCTTTAAATATGATATAAGAGTATTGCTAAGCTGCAGTTATCTGCAATTATGTCGTATTGTAGCTCCATGATCAAGCAGCAAAATTTCTTTGGGTAAAAAGCTATAATAATCAAGTGTTTACTATCTGTTTATTGGGGCCTACCTAGCAGAAAGTGCTGGGTAGCTACGTCCGCCTCGCATCTCGCCTCATAAGCGCACGTGATCTCAGCTGAAGCTTCGACTACTTCACATCGCTAGTCCCGTAGTGTGAAATCATATTAGTTAACTTTCCTCCAAGGTTTGTCAAAATGATAGTTTGCAGAGAATCTAGTAAGCTGCTAGAATCAAATTCATTATGATCAAGTTTATTTAGAAGATTGTAATGATATCATATCGATATCAAACGTAACGCAG
>CALSOU010000009.1:177500-180000 GCA_943788055.1 uncultured Saprospiraceae bacterium | reverse complement strand
ACACTCAATGGAGTGTAGTGAAAAGATTTTGATATTACAATCAAAAATATAGTACTTATAAGTCATTCATTTATTAAGATGGGTGATCGATGTAAGGGACTCAAAAGTTCATTGACAGAGTGGAAAGAAAGTCAAATTAAATATTTAATTTGAGTACAACAGTAGTAATTTAATACAATTTTATTTATTTTTTTATTCGATGTGGTACTCATTTAATTTATTGGATAAACTCAATACAAATTATTTTTTTAATTGATAGTTGTACGTTGATATTGTTAGCAATAACGATGGCGATTACCAACTAAAGATTAGGAAGCAAATAAGGGCGTATGGGGGATGCCTTGGCTCTAAGAGACGACGAAGGACGTGGTAAGCTGCGAAAAGTTACGGGGAGATGCAAACAATTTTTGATCCGTAAATGTCCGAATGGGGAAACCCTCTATGTTGAAGACATAGAATACACGTAAGTGTAAGAAAACCCGGGGAACTGAAACATCTAAGTACCTGGAGGAAAATATAACAATAGTTATTCCGCAAGTAGTGGCGAGCGAACGCGGAACAGCCCTAAAGCTTATATATAATTAGCAGAATCTTCTGGAAAGTTGAACGATACAAGGTGATAGTCCTGTAAGCGAAAATTATATACAAGTTATTCGAGTATGGCGGAGCCGGTGAAACTCTGTCTGAATATAGCAGCACCATCTGCTAAGGCTAAATACTACTTAGAGACCGATAGCGAACCAGTACTGTGAAGGAAAGGTGAAAAGAACCCTAAGAAAGGGAGTGAAAAGAACCTGAAACCATACGCTTACAAGCGGTCGGAGCCTACGGGTGACGGCGTGCCTTTTGCATAATGATCCTACGAGTTACTCCTCACTAGCAAGTTTAAGTACTTAAGGTACGTAGGCGTAGCGAAAGCGAGTCTGAATAGGGCGGATAGCTAGTGGGGGTAGACGCGAAACCTGGTGATCTACCCATGGGCAGGTTGAAGTATCGATAGTCTCGATATGGAGGACCGAACCGGTAAACGTTGAAAAGTTTTCGGATGACCTGTGGGTAGGGGTGAAAGGCCAATCAAACCAGGAGATAGCTCGTACTCCCCGAAATGCATTTAGGTGCAGCGTCGGCTTTGAGTATCATGGAGGTAGAGCTACCAATAGGGCTAGGGGGCTTCACCGCCTACCAACCCCTGATGAACTCCGAATGCCATGATATTACACCGGCAGTGAGGCAATGGGTGCTAAGGTCCTTTGCCAAGAGGGGAACAACCCAGACCATCAGCTAAGGTCCCTAAAGTATTAACTAAGTTGATCTAACGAGGTGAGAATGCATTGACAGCTAGGATGTTGGCTTGGAAGCAGCCATTCATTTAAAGAGTGCGTAACAGCTCACTAGTCGAGCGTTCTTGCGCGGAAAATAATCGGGCATCAAGTTAATCACCGAAGCTATGGATTCGTCTTATGACGAGTGGTAGGGGAGCATTCTAACGACACTGAAGTTGTCAGCGCGAGCTGGGATGGAGTTTTTAGAAAAGAAAATGTAGGAATGAGTAACGATAAATTAGGTGAGAAACCTAATCGCCGTAAGACTAAGGTTTCCTCGATCTATGTTAATCAGATCAGGGTTAGTCGGGTCCTAAGGTGTAGCCGACAGGCGAAGCCGATGGCAAACGGGTTAATATTCCCGTACTTGTATATATTGCGATGGGGTGACGGAGACGCGTAAGAGCTGCGTACTGACGGAATAGTACGTTGAAGTTCGTAGACGTTGATCTGGTAGGCAAATCCGCCAGTGAGTTGATGGACGATAGTACACTGACCCGTATCGGGGATGTGATAATGCTCCCAAGCAGGCTTCCAAGAAAAACCTCTAAGCATCAGATATATACAACCCGTACCGTAAACCGACACAGGTAGTCGAGGAGAGTATCCTAAGGCGCTCGAGTGATTCATGGCTAAGGAACTAGGCAAAATGGTCTCGTAACTTCGGGAGAAGAGACGCTCTATTTAATTATGGAGCCGCAGTGAAGAGGCCCAAGCGACTGTTTAGCAAAAACACAGGACTCTGCAAAATCGAAAGATGAAGTATAGGGTCTGACACCTGCCCGGTGCTGGAAGGTTAAGGAAGGTTGTTAGGATTCGTCCAAAGCAATTGACTGAAGCCCCAGTAAACGGCGGCCGTAACTATAACGGTCCTAAGGTAGCGAAATTCCTTGTCG
This sequence comes from uncultured Saprospiraceae bacterium, assembly GCA_943788055.1. Classification (GTDB taxonomy): domain Bacteria; phylum Bacteroidota; class Bacteroidia; order Chitinophagales; family Saprospiraceae; genus JAHDFB01. The sequence continues at coordinate 177,782 of CALSOU010000009.1, read as the reverse complement.
GGTAAGTTCCGACCTGCACGAATGGTGTAACGATCTGGGCACTGTCTCAGCCATGAGCTCGGTGAAATTGAAGTATCGGTGAAGATGCCGATTACCCGCAACGGGACGAAAAGACCCCGTGAACCTTTACTACAGCTTCACATTGGGTTTGAATATAAGATGTGTAGGATAGGTGGGAGACTATGAAGCATGCACGCCAGTGTGTGTGGAGTCGTCCTTGAAATACCACCCTTCTTATATTTAGATTCTAATCCGCGAAAACGGAGAGACATTGTGTGGTGG
>CALSOU010000009.1:0-172500 GCA_943788055.1 uncultured Saprospiraceae bacterium | reverse complement strand
CGTCGGCTTTGAGTATCATGGAGGTAGAGCTACCAATAGGGCTAGGGGGCTTCACCGCCTACCAACCCCTGATGAACTCCGAATGCCATGATATTACACCGGCAGTGAGGCAATGGGTGCTAAGGTCCTTTGCCAAGAGGGGAACAACCCAGACCATCAGCTAAGGTCCCTAAAGTATTAACTAAGTTGATCTAACGAGGTGAGAATGCATTGACAGCTAGGATGTTGGCTTGGAAGCAGCCATTCATTTAAAGAGTGCGTAACAGCTCACTAGTCGAGCGTTCTTGCGCGGAAAATAATCGGGCATCAAGTTAATTACCGAAGCTATGGATTCGTCTTATGACGAGTGGTAGGGGAGCATTCTAACGACACTGAAGTTGTCAGCGCGAGCTGGGATGGAGTTTTTAGAAAAGAAAATGTAGGAATGAGTAACGATAAATTAGGTGAGAAACCTAATCGCCGTAAGACTAAGGTTTCCTCGATCTATGTTAATCAGATCAGGGTTAGTCGGGTCCTAAGGTGTAGCCGACAGGCGAAGCCGATGGCAAACGGGTTAATATTCCCGTACTTGTATATATTGCGATGGGGTGACGGAGACGCGTAAGAGCTGCGTACTGACGGAATAGTACGTTGAAGTTCGTAGACGTTGATCTGGTAGGCAAATCCGCCAGTGAGTTGATGGACGATAGTACACTGACCCGTATCGGGGATGTGATAATGCTCCCAAGCAGGCTTCCAAGAAAAACCTCTAAGCATCAGATATATACAACCCGTACCGTAAACCGACACAGGTAGTCGAGGAGAGTATCCTAAGGCGCTCGAGTGATTCATGGCTAAGGAACTAGGCAAAATGGTCTCGTAACTTCGGGAGAAGAGACGCTCTATTTAATTATGGAGCCGCAGTGAAGAGGCCCAAGCGACTGTTTAGCAAAAACACAGGACTCTGCAAAATCGAAAGATGAAGTATAGGGTCTGACACCTGCCCGGTGCTGGAAGGTTAAGGAAGGTTGTTAGGATTCGTCCAAAGCAATTGACTGAAGCCCCAGTAAACGGCGGCCGTAACTATAACGGTCCTAAGGTAGCGAAATTCCTTGTCGGGTAAGTTCCGACCTGCACGAATGGTGTAACGATCTGGGCACTGTCTCAGCCATGAGCTCGGTGAAATTGAAGTATCGGTGAAGATGCCGATTACCCGCAACGGGACGAAAAGACCCCGTGAACCTTTACTACAGCTTCACATTGGGTTTGAATATAAGATGTGTAGGATAGGTGGGAGACTTTGAAGCATGCACGCCAGTGTGTGTGGAGTCATCCTTGAAATACCACCCTTCTTATATTTAGATTCTAATTCCGCGAAAACGGAAGACATTGTGTGGTGGGTAGTTTGACTGGGGTGGTCGCCTCCTAAAAAGTAACGGAGGCTTGCAAAGGTACCCTCAGTACGGTTGGTAACCGTGCGCAGAGCGTATTAGTACAAGGGTGCTTGACTGAGAGACAGACAAGTCGAACAGGTACGAAAGTAGGGCTAAAGTGATCCGGTGGTTCCGTATGGAAGGGCCATCGCTCAAAGGATAAAAGGTACTCCGGGGATAACAGGCTGATCTCCCCCAAGAGCTCATATCGACGGGGAGGTTTGGCACCTCGATGTCGGCTCGTCACATCCTGGGGCTGGAGAAGGTCCCAAGGGTTGGGCTGTTCGCCCATTAAAGTGGCACGCGAGCTGGGTTCAGAACGTCGCAAGACAGTTCGGTCTCTATCTGTTGTGGGCGTAGGAATATTGAGGAGTGCTGACACTAGTACGAGAGGACCGTGTTGGACGTACCTCTGGTGTATCTGTTGTGACGCCAGTTGCAGTGCAGAGTAGCTACGTACGGAATGGATAAGTGCTGAAAGCATCTAAGCACGAAGCCATCTCCAAGATGAGTATTCCATTGGACTTCGGTCCTAAAAGGATCCCCAAAGATTATGGGGTTGATAGGCTATAGATGGAAGGCATGTGAATGCTGGAGTCGAGTAGTACTAATTATCCGAATGCTTCCTTTTTTTATTTATTTTCTCCAATATTAATAATTTAATTTTTCAATCTTTCCACCTGTTTTTTTTAATTTTCGATTGATAATCTAAGACATAGAAGCTCCTAGTGAGCCTTCAAAAGACTTAGGTGGTTATAGCGAAAGGGACCCACCTCTTACCATTCCGAACAGAGAAGTTAAGCCTTTCAGCGCCGATGGTACTTGGTTAACCCCTGGGAGAGTAGGTCGCCGCCTTTTTTTTATTTTTTTCTAAGCCTGATAAGTAACCATTCTTGTCAGGCTTTTTTTATTCCCCCAACTAACCCAACCCACCCCGCTTTATCACCTATTCCTTAGCTCTTCTTTAGCTTTTGTTTCGTACCTTTATCTCCTCATCGCACTAAGTATAAATCATGAGTAATTTCGTTGTTTCTGCTAGAAAATATCGTCCAAAAACTTTCGATGAAGTGGTTGGGCAACAACATGTGTCAGATACACTCAAAAAAGCGTTGCAATCATCAAAGATTGCTCATGCTTACCTATTCTGTGGGCCAAGAGGTGTAGGAAAGACAACATGTGCTAGAATATTGGCAAAGGTAGTGAACTGTGAGAATCCCACCGATAAGCATACACCCTGTGGAGTGTGTAGTTCATGTCAGTCTTTTGAAGACAACGGATCTTTCAATATTCTTGAATTAGATGCTGCTTCTAATAACTCTGTGGAAAATATTCGGTCGTTGATTGATCAGGTACGAATACAGCCTCAGTCAGGAAAGTATAAGATATTTATTATTGATGAGGTGCACATGCTCTCTCAATCAGCTTTTAATGCCTTCTTGAAGACTTTGGAGGAGCCACCACCCTATGTTATTTTTATAATGGCGACTACCGAGAAGCACAAAATTCTCCCTACAATACTATCGAGATGCCAGATATATGATTTCAAAAGAATACAGCCTTCTGATATTGTACCTCAACTACAGTATATTCTAGAAAAAGAAAACAAAACCGCTGATTTTGAAGCTTTGCATATAATTGGACAGAAAGCTGACGGAGCAATGAGAGATGCGCTTTCGATTTTTGATAGAATCGCTAGCTCCACAGGTTCGCATATTTCATACAAAGATGTAGTAGAGAATCTTAATATCTTAGATTACGACTACTTTTTTCGTGTAACAGACAACCTTATATTAGAACGATTAGGAGATGTTCTATTGGATGTAGATGACGTGATGCATAAGGGATTTGAGGCAGATCAATTTATGCATGGTCTTACTGAGCATTTTAGAAATCTACTAATGCTTTCAATTCCTGAAACTATTACTTTGTTGGATGTTGGTGAAACGTTGAAAAGCAGATATCTCGAACAAGCAAACCTTCTGCGCCGAGCCACTTTGATGAGTTTCTTAAATATCGCTAATGAATGTGATATTCATCACCCTATGGCAAGAAACAAAAGACTGCATGTAGAGGTGGCTTTGAGTAAAATGACCTACGCGTCAAGGCTGATTCAAAGTTCAGATACTTCTTTAGAGGAAAAAAAAACTAAACTAGCCAACGATTCTAGTAATTCAAGAGCTATTGAGTCTAGTTCTTCCAAATCGGAATTAACTACAGAATCAAGAAAGATAGATAAAGCACCTTCAAAAGATAATAAGAAGACTCAGTCGCAGCCAGAATCGGCAGATTATGAATCGTTGCAGCAGCCAGAAGCAAACAAGGAGAAGTCAGCAGTTGATGAAAATCCACTTTCCGAAAGTTCCTTGGGACAAGGCATGGAGGGGAATGAAGAACCCAAAAGTCAGCTCGATATTAGTAAGAGTCCCAAGAAAGCATTGAATAAGATTGCAGCAATGGGCGATATGCCAATTCTTTCTTCAAATATGTTTGATAGTCTTGAAGCAAAGATTCGTAAGGAGGAGAAGCTGAACGAAGCTAGTGTCCCGATAAATAAAGAAACTGTATCTGAGGTGGTTCAGGAGTATGCAGATCAACATGATTCAAATAGTATACAGCAGATATTAAAGATGATGGATGTAGAGGCTGATGAAGATGCTATAACTTTCTACGTTCCCTCTGTTATTGCAAAAGAGTCAGTTTCACAACAGAGTATCCTTATGGATCTTTTAAGGGAAAAGTTTAGTCGTAGAGATATTGCAATTCCTGTAGTCATAGATAAGGATAGGTTCCCAGACTATGTGGCTCCGGTCATTCAAGCAAAGCTGACTGATAGAGAAAAATATATACAAATGATAGAAAAGAATCCAAATCTATCGTCGCTACAAGAAAAGTTTAATTTGGAGCCTAGTTAGAGTGTTTATAAGACTTTTTAGTTTTTTTTGGAGTTTTTTTCTCTCTTGATTTAGTGATATTAGCTTCTTGATTCATTGTATAGGCAACCTGTTAATTGTTTTTTGCATAAACTATAAAAGAATAGTTTGTGTTTTAATTTTGATTAGCTTGATTTAAATCTAAATCATCTTGTCATGGGAGCAGCTAGAAATTATTACTCGTTCAATGTTAATAGTCAATCGATGGATCAATCAAAAATCTGGTATCTAGAAAATGTGGATTTGACAACTCTACTTTGCCCCAAAAAACTTGGTGATGCCTTAGATACTCATAAGCACTCAGGATATAAGAAAGGTGATTACATCTATATGCCAGAACAAGATTCCGATAAAGTTTTCTTTTTATCAGCAGGAAGAGTAAAGATTGGAGCCTACAGCAATAATGGAAAAGAAATAACGAAGGCTATTTTAGAGGCAGGTGAAGTATTTGGAGAACTTTCGCTAGTTGGAGAAGAGAATCGAAGGGACTTTGCTTTTGCTATGGAAGATGTAGAGGTTTGTGCTCTTACAGTCGAAGAAATGAAGGGGTTGATCAAGGATCATAGTTCATTGAGTTTATTGATGATGCGGATTATGGGTTATCGTGTTTTGGAAATGGAAGAGCGACTGGAATCTCTTGTTTTTAAGGATTCAAGAACGAGAATTGTAGAGTTTTTAGTAGATCTTACTAACAAGAAAGGTGAAAGAGTTGGTTATGAACATGTTGTCAGAAGATTTATTACACACCAAGAAATAGCTAATCTTACTGCTACCTCTAGACAAACAGTTACAACCGTACTCAATGAGCTACGTACGAAGAATTTGATAGCTTTTAACCGAAAAAGACTCTTAGTTCGCGATCTTGAAAAGCTTAAACTTGAGGCAACCGCAAATTCAAATTAGAAATCAAATAATTTTTGGTAGTAGATACTATCTGCAAGACTATTTTTATTCCAATAGTCGATTAATTCTGTATTCTCTATTATAGCTTTTGTTTTGAGTGACTTGCCATTATAGCTACTATACTCCTCTTCCCATCCATATATTTTGAATGGGAATTGCTTCCCAAAATAAATTTTCAAGACTCGATTAAGTTGTTTGTATTGAACTTTATATTCTGTAAGGGCAATTCCATCAATTGTGGTATCTTCGATTTCAGCAGAAGCTGAATATGCACGTAAGTCTTGGTGAGCGAAATTGACATACACGAGGGACGGAATGCACTCAATTTCTCCTGATGGAAGACCTTTGGGATTGATCCGGATTAGGTTAAGTATTTCATCTTCCAATAAAGCGCTTGATATTGTTTTTTTAGAATCACCTTCAGATTCAAAGTAAGAGAATGACTGTATATCATATTTAGCATTCTTCTTGTTCAATTGGGTGAAAACTTGTCCACACCATTCTTGAACTGAATTTGTCACTTTCAAACTACTTGTTGGAGCTGAAATGTCAACTGGGGTAAAGGTTGAGGTTAAGGTTGAGTAAGGATAAATACCTGTAGTAAATTTGCGCGTTTGATTAAGTTTCAAAGCGCTAACTACATTTGGCGACATTGCATTGTTTGATTTTACTTGCTTTGAACTATTGAAAGGTTCAGTAACAAAGATCAACGTAGCAGTACCCTCATGAATTTCACCATATCGCGCTTGCTCTAATCGATAGCTTGATATTTCTGCTTTAGAATTATACCAATATCCGTCAAACGAGACTGTTTTAGATGGGCCCTTTATTATTGGACTATTTGTTTGACTAGAACTACAGCTCGAAAGACTAAAAAACAGTAGGAAAACCATGAAGTTATAATAGGACATTTTGAAAGCTTTTGTTTACATACTATACCAACTAGGAGGAATTTAGTTCTTGGGAGAAGAGGAAAATGATAAAAAAAATAAATATTAGTTAAAACAGCGGACAATTATCTTCGCATTCGCTAAGTTTTACATTTCTTTATTGTAATTATTCTCTTAGATGTTTGACTAGTCTTCATGCTTCATGGATATTTACACATTAATTCAAAACTAAGCTCTTATGCCAAAATTGGCTTCCTCGACAATCGAGTACTCTTCTGGCCGGTTGTCACAAAAGGTACTCAAGCAATTATATACTGGAATGCTTCGCCCTCGACTAATAGAGGAAAAGATGCTAATCCTTCTTAGACAGGGTAAAATTTCTAAATGGTTCTCTGGCATTGGTCAAGAAGCGATATCGGTAGGGTGCACTTTAGCCTTGGACAAGGATGAAGTTATCTTTCCAATGCATAGAAATCTTGGCGTATTTACGACAAGGGAAATTCCCTTGCTAAATCTTTTCTGTCAATGGCAAGGTAAATTGCCTGGTTTTACAAAAGGAAGAGATCGATCTTTTCATTTTGGTGCGATGGATTACAATATTGTAGGCATGATTAGTCACCTCGGCCCGCAGCTGTCCTTAGCCGCAGGAGTAGGATTATCACATTTATTAAACAAAGAGAAGAGGGTATCCTTGGCTTTTACAGGTGAAGGTGGCACGAGTCAGGGAGAATTTCACGAAGCATTGAACGTAGCTTCTGTTTGGAATCTACCCACGATTTTTGTAATTGAGAATAATGGATACGGATTGTCAACCCCTTCCTCGGATCAATATAATTGTGAGAATTTAGCAGATAAAGGCATTGGCTACGGAATAGAGTCATATCAAATTGATGGTAACAACATCCTTGAGGTATATAAAACAATATCAAAGGTTGCCAAGGACTTGCACAAAAAGCCACGTCCAGTGCTTATTGAATGTATGACTTTTAGAATGAGAGGTCATGAAGAGGCTTCAGGTACAAAATACGTTCCGCAAGACTTAATGGATGAGTGGGGAAAGCGAGATCCTTTGGTGAATTTCGAGAAGTATCTTTTGGACGAACGTATCATTAATGAAAACGATATTTTAGAATATAGAAAAGAAATAAAGGAAGAAATTAACTCAGCATTAGCTGAAGCGGAGAAAATTCCCAGTAGAGCAGCAGATTTAGAACTGGAGAAGCGAGATCTATTTAAAGAACATACATACAATGAGTATGCTATTTCAAAAGAAAGTAAAGATTTACGAATGATCGATGCAATCTCTGAAGGCCTAGATCAAGCGATGGGGAAACACAGCGATTTGATCTTGATGGGACAAGATATTGCTGAGTATGGCGGTGTTTTTAAGATCACAGATGGTTTTGTCGAAAAGTATGGAAAAGATAGGGTAAGAAATACACCACTATGTGAAAGTGCTATTCTAGGAGTAGGAGTAGGACTGAGCATCAAGGGTATGCGATCAATGGTTGAAATGCAATTTGCGGATTTTGTGACTTGCGGATTCAATCAAATAGTAAATAATGCCGCTAAGTTACATTACCGATGGGGACATGCCGTCAATATGGTTGTAAGAATGCCTTGCGGAGGAGGAGTTGGAGCAGGACCATTTCATTCCCAAACCAATGAAGCTTGGTTTACACACACACCTGGACTTAAAGTAGTGTATCCATCGAATCCTCACGATGCAAAAGGATTATTGTTAGCATCTTTTGAGGATCCGAATCCAGTATTATTTTTTGAGCATAAGGGTATGTACAGGAATATATCTGCGAGTGTGCCTTCCAATTATTATACTGTAGAAATTGGTCAAGCAAGTGTTGTAAACGAAGGTAATGCAGCTACAATCATCACTTACGGAATGGGTGTACAATGGGCAATGGACTTCGTTAAGACAAAGAATCAGGATATTGAGGTTATCGATCTACGGTCATTAGCTCCTATAGATTACGATGCAATTAGCAATTCCGTAAAGAAGACCAACAAGGTTCTCATTTTACATGAAGATAGTCTTGTTGGGGGAATAGGAGGAGAAATATCCGCTTACATTAGTGAGCACCTTTTCGAATACCTCGATGGACCAGTTTTGCGATGTGCTTCTCTAGATACTCCAGTTCCTTTTGCCAAAGAATTAGAAAAAGAGTACCTAGCTAGTTTTAGGTTAGAAGATCAGATAGAAAAATTATTATCATACTAAAAAAATATTCTCAAACATGTGGGAAAATAAATTTGAAAAGTACGTAGCTGTTACTGGTATGCCAGGCATCTACAAGATCGGAGCAACTAGAAATAACGGTTTGTTGATTAAGAGTATGGATACAGGTAAAACTAAGTTTATCTCAATGAGAAAACATCAGTTTACACCGCTGGAAACTGTTTCAATCTACACTAATGATGATACAGAAGAACTTAGCAAGGTATTTAGAAATATGTTGGATCAATACGAAGATAATCCACCACCTTCTATTAAGGCGACTGCAAGTGACTTGTTTGATTACTTCGAAGATGTTCTACCTAATTTTGATAAAGACCAAGTATTTATTGGAGACATCAAAAAGATAATTAAGTGGTTCAACTACCTAAAAGATCGTGATTTCTTTATAACAGGAGATGACGACGAAGATGAAGAAGAATAGTGATTAACTCTAAAAGTTATAAATTGAATTTTAGAAGCTATTTCAAACTAAGCCCAACGATTTGTCGTTGGATTTAGTATTATACTACAAGTCTATGCATTTGCGAAAAGGAAGTTATTATTTCGGTTCAGTTTTATTAGTTTACACTTTTGTATTAAGTTTAGGATATATGTTGTAACGGACTTTCATATTACATCCTAAGAAACTTGATAAAAGTCACGTTTATGATTTCGATTTTCAATTCAAGGAAATTAATTTTCCAACTGAGGATGGACTAGTAAAAACTATCCATGCAAAGACTGAAAATGAATCTAAAGGTGCAGTACTATATTCTCACGGAAATGCTGACAATGTAAAAAGATGGGGAAAAGTAAGTTCTGATTTTTTGGATCGTGACTACGACGTAATCATGCTAGACTACAGAGCATTTGATAAATCTGATGGTAAGGCGACCGAAGAGAACTATGTATGAGGATGCCCTTGCTATGTATCATCATGCCTTAGAATACTACGATACTGATGAGGTGTTTATCTATGGTAGATCAATTGGAAGTGGAGTAGCATCGGCACTTGCAGGAAGAGTTGAGGCGAAAGAATTGCTCTTGGAAACACCTTACTATTCTTTGCCAGACGTTGTTAAAGAGAAATACCCTTTGGTCCTTTTGGTTTTTAGATTAGGCTTCCATTTACCAAATCACTAGTATCTTGCAACGCTTGATATGTCCGTTCATATTTTTCATGGAACAAAGGACAAAGTTGTACCTTACGAATCTGCAGAAAAACTTCGAAAGTACTTAAAGCACTACGACAGTTTCTTGACAATACCCGGTGGGGGACATAAAGATCTACCTACATTCTCCGTATATCAATCGAGGTTGACTGAAATTCTAAGATAATTCCAAGAAGGATTCATTGTATGCTTACTCATGAATATATATTATTATTTTTAGGCATAAAAAGACTATGACCCAGATAAAGGAATTTAATGAGTACAGAGAGCGAATGAATGAAGTCATTCTTGCTCAGAAGAATAAAAGTCTTACTCGATTTTTCTCACTTGATCATCAAACCTATTCAGAAGGTGCCCTTTCCGTTAAAACAAAGGAATTGTTGGGATTGGTAGCCTCAATGGTTTTGCGTTGCGACGACTGCATAAAGTACCATCTAGGTACAGCACATGAAGTCGGGGGTAACAACAGAAGAGATTTATGAGGTATTTGCAATTGCAAATCTAGTGGGAGGAAGCATATGTATACCACATACAAGAAGAGCTGCTGAATATTGGGAGGAACTAAACGCACAGTAGCTTGGAGGAAGTTAAGAACAATAAATCCATTATAGAGAGATTTGCTATTTGGATATCAGTCACTTTTTCAGTGCTTATATTTCATAGTAAATTAGGTCTTGGGCGTTTATTGCCAGGAGATAATCATTGGCTTCTCACTCGCCATAGTGATTGGACGCCCGACTACGTAGCTTGGCTGTACTATAAGCAGTCTCCTTGGACGTTTTCCGATTGGATTATTTGATGGCTACAGTTTTCCTGAAACAGTGAGCATTGGCTTAACTGGAGGAATTCCCTCTACTAGCCATTCCATTCAAAATCATTGCACCGCTTCTTTCTGATGACTTTCACTATTTTGGATGGTGGATGCTACTCTGCTTTGTATTGCAAGCTGTTTTCAGTTTCAAATTATTAAAAGCTATAGGCGTTGAAGATATATACCTGCAGACTACTAGGATCTTGTTTGTTTGTGCTAAGCTATACTTTCTTGGACCGTATCGGACATATCAATTTATGCGCACACTGGATTCTGTTAGCAGGCATGTACATTTACTTTAGTTCGAAATCATGGAACCGCATGGTTTTGGGGCAAAGTCTGACGATTATAGCAAGCGTACTTATTCATCCATATTTAATCGTTTTTGCTATTCTGCTAGCAGGAGCTAATGCATTGAATATGCTGTATCTCAAACAAATCAAGTTACTTGGCTTTGTTTCAGCGGTTGTAGTTTTTGGGTTGGTACTGATGGCTACTTGGATGGGATTGGGTAATCATGTGCTAGAATCAAGCAAAGCTGTTGCGGAAGGATTTGGATTATTTAGTAGTAATTTGAACACTTTTTGGTCGCCTCACACGGCTACTCCATTGGTTTCTCCTATGGATTTGGTATTCAGAGAGCAATATGAGGGTGCTGCATATCTGGGACTTGGAGTATTGAGTTTCGTGCTCGTACTTCCATATTTTTGGTTAAGAAAACAACTCAAGCCAGTTTGGGAAAAACAATTCATCGTTTTTCTTTTGCTAGCACTTAGTCTGGCAGCTCTTGCAGTTACGCACATAGTCACCTTTAATCATCATATTCTATTTGAAGTGCCTCTTCCACAAAGAGTACTTGATAAGCTGGCAATTTTGCGAGCATCTGGAAGATATATTTGGCTTCTACATTATTTCATTCTTGCATATTATTTATTATTAGTTGATAAACTACGTGTCCAGAAATGGATTAAGTATGCGATTGTGGTTTTTGCTATTGTAATCAATTTGGTTGATTTTTATGAATTGATCCGACGTAATGATTACGTAAAGACCTACTACAAACCAATAAAGTCTTTTGACGAAAGTCAGTGGGATAAGATTTTTGAGGGTTCCGAACAACTGCGAATGTATCCTTCTCATTTAACAGCCTATCAGCATAAGTCTGATCAGATGGGGTTTTCATATTTAGCTAGCCAGTACGGATTATCAATCAACACAGGACATTTGGCTAGGTTTGATGCTGATAAGCGACGAACATACGGAGAGACACTGAAAGATAGTATATTCAATCATCCTTTGGGCTTGACCCAATATACTTTCATTACAAGACAGAAAGATCTAAAAGATTTCATTCACTTGGTCGAAGCTGATAATCATAGTTTGATCGAGCAAGACGGCTATTACATCTTTCTTCCAAAAAGTCACGCTTTTCTCAATGAGGTCAATAGCAAACGGCAGATTACAAAAGTAGCTGTACCTCGCTTGGAGTCTCTAGATGCGTTTGTTAGATCGACAAAAGGGCGGGACATTTCTTGTAGCTGTGATGGATGAAGGTAGTGCAAAATTACAGACATGTACAGAGTTTCTAAGTAAAATGGATTCGATAGAAAGTAAGATTGGAGATCTAAAATTTAGAGAGTCCTACGTTGGAATTTTTAACGAAAGTCAACTCTATGAAGAGATATTCGGGAGCACAGCAAATGAGGATGGAATTGCAAACTTAGTGACTACCTTGAAATTTGCTGACGGTATTGAAAAAAATATTGAATTATCTTCTGCTGGTATGGATAATGGTAATATGGCTCGTATCTTTGTAGAGGGTCGTGATCAGTCTCTGAATGAACGCGGTCTCAATGTAGTAGTCCTCGACCGGAATGGTCAGGTGGTAGAACGCACCTTATTTGACACCTTTCTATCGTGTCAACATCTTACAGAAAACTCAGAGTTATTTTACGATATATGGACGGAAAAGTAGCGAAAAGCAAATATCTCGATGAGTTAAATGAAATTCAACGACAGGCAGTTACAGCTGGTAGCGGACCTGTGATGGTTATAGCAGGTCCTGGTTCTGGAAAGACCCGAGTACTAACTTATCGAATAGCTCACTTGATTCAACAAGGTGTACCACCGCATAAAATTCTTGCCTTAACTTTTACAAATAAGGCTGCGAAGGAGATGAAGGCCCGAATTGAAAAAGTGATTGGACCTGTGGCAAATAGAGTGCTCGCTGGTACATTTCACTCAATTTTTGCAAGATTTTTAAGATATGACGCACATCTGATTGGCTATCCAAATGACTTCACAATTTACGATACCGATGATACCAAAAGCGTGGTCAAGGAGATCATAAAAAAAATGTCTCTTGATCCAAAGGTATATCAACCCAACATCATCAGGTCACGAATCTCGATGGCTAAGAGTAACCTTATAACTCCTAAGCTGTATGGTTCAAATGAAGACTTATTAAGTCAAGATCGGATCAATCGCAGGCCGATGACGCAGATGATTTATGGCAAGTATATGGAGCAATTGATGCGTTCTGGAGCCATGGACTTTGATGACTTACTATTACAGATGTTTCGTTTATTGTACGAAAATCACGACAACGTAAAAGAGAAGTACCAGAATAAATTTGAATATGTACTTGTTGATGAGTTTCAGGATACAAACTTCCTTCAATACCAAATTATTAGACAATTGGTGGTATATGATGGGTCTCCAAATAATGTAAATATTGTAGGAGATGATGCACAGAGTATATATTCTTTTCGTGGTGCGACGATTGAGAACATATTGAAGTTTGAAGCTGATTTTCCAAAAGTGCAGACTTTTAAACTTGAGCAGAATTATCGTTCAACGAGTTATATTGTGAATGCTGCGAATGATGTTATTTCTTTCAACAAGAAGCAAATTCAGAAGAAGATTTGGACGGACATAGATGAAGGCGAAAAGATAAAAGTTGAACGATGTCTGACAGATACGGAAGAAGGTAGAAAAGTTGCTTCGTTGATTACGGAACAACGAAATCGCTATCATCTTAAGTACAATGACATTGCTATTCTCTACAGAACTAATGCGCAATCAAGGGTATTTGAAGAGCATCTGCGACGGCACAATATACCTTATAGAATTTATGGAGGCTTGAGTTTCTATTCCAGGAAAGAAATCAAAGACGTTGTTGCATATCTGCGCCTGACAGTAAACTATCGCGATAACGAAGCATTCAAAAGAATAATAAATTACCCGAAACGTGGACTAGGAAATACGACGATTGGGAAGATCACAAAGTATGCTGACGATAACCAAATCAGTATGTGGGAGGCAATAGGAATGGTGCCATTGAGTGGTAGAGCGAAGAATACCTTGTTGAACTTTGGTATGATGATCAAGGATTTTCAAGAGCGAGCAAAAACTCAAGATGCATATACAATTGCTTCGTATATTGTAAAAAAGAGTGGTATACTTGATTTGTTAAAAGTCGATAATACACCTGAAGGTATAAGTCGGGTAGAGAATGTGAGTTCATTACTAGATGGTATCAAAGAGTTTATAGATACTGATGAAATTCAAGAAGGTCAGACTTTAGAGATGGTAGATAATAAGTCTCTTGCGACATATCTCCAGAATATTGCCTTGATTACCGATCAAGATGAAACTGATCCTTCATTGGAGCACGTGACTTTAATGTCTGTTCATGCTGCCAAAGGACTTGAATTTCCATCCGTTTTTGTTGTTGGGCTTGAAGAGAATCTATTTCCTAGTTACTTATCGCAAGGTGATCCAGCACAGTTGGATGAAGAACGTCGGCTGTTCTACGTAGCAATAACGCGTGCCGAAAAGTACCTGACTTTGACATGTGCGGGCTCTAGATATCATTATGGACAGGTTCGCAATAATGACATGAGTAGATTTATGGAGGAAATCGGAGGAGACAATGTTGATTCCGTTATCAGTGTAGGAAATACGACTGCTTCTTTCGGGTCTGCAAGAGCTACTAGAGCTAGTATTTCTGGAAATTTCAAAAAACTAGCTCCTATCAAGAAGGTAGATATTGGGATTGATCCCTCTGACTTCAAAGCTAGTCCTTCGTCAGCTATAGAAGAAGGAATGAAAGTATTGCATTTGAAGTTTGGAGAAGGAGAAGTCATCTCAATCGATGGGGCAAGAGATAATCGAGTGGCATCCATTCGTTTTGATCAGATGGACAATTCGGAACGAAGAATCATGTTAAGATTTGCAAAGCTTCAAATTCTTGATAGCTAGTAACAGATACCCATGAACAAGCAACTACTGCAACGTCAAGTTGAAAAGCTAGCTCTTGATCAGGGGTTTGCTCAAGTTGGTTTTGCCCGAGCTGAACATATGGATGACGAAGCGCGAAAACTTGAATCTTGGCTTTCTAACGGTAATCATGGAACGATGGATTATCTAGAGGATGTCTTTGATAAAAGGGTAGATCCTACCAAATTAGTTCCAGGTGCAAAATCTGTTATTTCATTACTTTTTAATTACGCTCCAGAAGAGGTTTTGCCAACGGATGATCGATACAAAATCGCAAGCTACGCGTATGGAAAAGATTACCACAGGTTTATTAAGAAGAAACTGATTCGCTTTAAGAATCAAATTGAGGAGCTACTGGGTACTTCGATATTGGCAAGACTGTTTGTTGATTCTGCGCCTATACTTGAGCGAGATTGGGCCAAAAGATCAGGTTTGGGATGGATAGGGAAGAATACGCTACTGATCAATAAGCAAAAAGGATCCAACTTTTTTCTTGCTGAAATGGTTACAGATCTTGAGTTCGATTACAATCATCCGATTAAGGATTATTGCGGTAGTTGTACCAAATGTATCGATGCTTGTCCTACGGATGCAATTTCTGAGAGTGGATATGTTTTAGATTCTAGTCGATGCATTTCTTACTTGACAATAGAACTAAAAGAAGGTATACCTGAAGAATTTGGAAGTCAGATGGAGGATTGGATTTTTGGATGCGACATCTGCCAAGACGTATGTCCATGGAATCGATTTGCCGAGCCCAATAAGGAGCATAGACTTACGCCCAAAGAGGAATTAAAGTACTTGAAAAAGAGGGACTGGGAAGAGATGACAGAAATAACATTTAATCATGTATTTGCTGGGTCACCATTGAAACGTGCTCAGTATGAGGGTATAAAGCGAAATGTAAAGTTTATTAAATCACATAGTTGATCTAAACAAATAAAGTAAACCACAGTATGGAAAATATTGACATTGCGAAATCATTCAACCTACTAGGAAAATTGATGGAACTGCATGGAGAGAATCCGTTCAAAGTTCGCTCGTATTATAATGCCTACAATGTTTTGCGAAAGCAAGAGCGGCCGCTAACAGACATGAGTGAAGATGAAATCGGAGCAATTCCTGGTTTAGGTACAGCTATAGTTGGTAAGATTGGAGAGTTGAACTCTAAAGGAGAGATGGATACACTAGAGCGTTATAAGTCGATGACTCCTCCAGGTGTTATTGATATGATTCAGGTAAGGGGCTTTGGGCCCAAAAAAGTTTCTGCAATTTGGAATCAACTTGAGATTGATACGATTGGAGAACTTTTACAAGCGTGTGAAGAAAATAGGTTAGTTGCGTTAAAAGGTTTTGGACTGAAAACGCAAGATGATCTAAAGAAGAAACTTCAGTATTATCAATCTTCAAAAGGTTTTGTACATTTCGCTACGGCTGAGAACGAGATCGAAGAAATTCAAAGTGAGATAGATGAAAACTTTAGCCAGGATGCTGCTATTGTTGGCGATGCAGCCAAACAAAATCAGATAATTGAGGGTATACAAATCTTGGTGACGGAAGACCGACTAGAAGAATTAGAGAAGTTCATACTAGATAACTCGGACAGTACAGTTTCTGGACTAAACTATAAAACTATTCCTGTGCATTTGATCGATTGTGCAGCATCTGATTTTGCCGCGGAGCAGCTTAGTCTCAATAGTGACGAGGATTATGTTGCTTATCTTGAAGAGGAGTTTGATTTGGCACTCGAGGAGTTTCCTGATGAGTTGAATGAAGAAGCGATTTTTGAAGCACTGGATATTCCATATCTTTCGCCCCCGCAGCGTGAGCTTTGGAATGAAAATAAACAGAATTTATCTGAGAATGAGTTGATTCAAGTATCTGACATCAAAGGCTTAGTACATTGCCACTCTACTTATAGCGATGGATTACATAGTCTAGCTGATATGGCAAAGTATGCTAAGTCTCAAGGAATGGACTATATGTTGATAACTGATCACTCTCAATCAGCTTTTTACGCAGATGGTTTAAAACCAGATCGCGTACTCGAGCAATGGAAGGAAATCGATGAATTAAATGCAAAAATGTACGATTTTCATATTTTCAAAGGTATCGAAAGTGATATACTGAGTGATGGTTCATTGGATTATGAACAAGAGATGCTTGATGGGTTTGATGTAATTATTGCATCTATTCACAGTAATCTAAATATGGATGAGGAGAAAGCAACGAAACGGTTAATTGCGGCGATCGAACATCCATCAACCCGTATTTTGGGCCACCCAACAGGTAGGCTACTTCTTTCAAGAGCTGGCTACCCTATCGATCACGGCAGTGTTATTGACGCTTGTGCTGAGCACAATGTTGTTATCGAATTGAACGCGCATCCCAGTAGATTAGATTTAGACTATCACTGGATATGCTACGCACTAGAGAAAGGCATCAAGATTAGTATTAATCCAGATGCGCATTCCAAAGAAGCGCTTCATCTCGTGAAACATGGTGTTCGCGTTGCAAGAAAAGCATGGGTGCGAGCGGAAGATAATCTGAGTTCGTGTACATTGGAAGAGTTTAAGCAGTGGATAGCAAAGAAGAAGTAGTGTTTTGCTTATTCCTCCACTTCCCATTCTGCTTCTTGGAAATTAGAAGTATTAGAAAGTGAGGAAATCGGTGCTTGTAAGCGAATGCGATAGGATTTAATGTTTAAGTTGACTTCCCATCTATGGCCATCAAGGAAAAGGCCCTTTATCTGCACGATGTCATCTGCAGGATCGGTAATAACGGCATTAAATTGCAGATAAGTGTTCTTGAAATCCTCAGGTAAGCTCAAACTGATTTTGTGTACATTTTTGAGATATTCCAGTAGGGGACTAGTGTATGGTTCATGAGCAAAGAAAATGATCATTCCTGAAATATCGCTCAGGGTATATACATCTGCGGATATCAATTCCTCAATAAAGGGCGTAACGATGAGGTCGAACCGTATCTTACCAAGATTTTCAATTTCTGACGAATTTCGAAGAAACAACATCTCATCGGCTATCTGTACATGGTGCATGTCAGTTTCGATAATGAACTGATCATTTGAGATTTTGATATTAGTCGTTCGTTCGTCTTTTGTGTTGAATCGATTGTAATCATAGTTAACATCAGGACTTTCTTTTTTCAATCTTGCTTCTTCTATTCTTAGTTTTTCTGAGTGATTCCGATGAACAAGGTAGGCTGTAATAATAGAAGAGAGCGCCAGCTAGAATCCACCAAATTATGATTGGACTATGTATTGATGTAGTTTGTTATTTGGAAGATACTCATAGTTTTCAAATCTAGGTAAAAGTAAAACTGTAGAGTTGTGGAGTCAGATTTATTGGTGCAGAAATTTTAGTTTATTTTTAAAGTAACGCAGCAATGTTTCTATTGGGTGTATAAACACTGTGAAGGCATGAAAATGCTACTTAATTATTACAAAATAAAAATACAATTATGAAACAAGTAAGATTTTTAGGATGGGTGTCTATATTAATTTTACTATTTATCAGTTCATGTCGAGAAGATATAATTGATGTAGATACAAAAACAAATAATCCGTATCCTGAGATTCAAGTTGAAGCAGCGGTAAGAGGTTTGGTTACGGATGAAGATAACATTCCGGTAGCTTCTGCACTTGTGAAAGTAGGTACGGAAGAAACTACTACTGATGAAAATGGGTTTTTCAGATTTGAAAAAGAAGAATTTAATCAAAATGGTACGCTTTTACGAGTTGAGAAGCAAGGTTACTATTTAGGTGTTAAGTTATTTAATCCTACAGTTGGAAAAGAGTCATTCGTGGCAGTTCAATTACTTCGAAAGGAATTGGTAGGAACGTTTACATCCACGACTGGTGGATTGGTAAGTACTGATGATGGAGCTTCTGTATCTTTTGCAGCTAATTCGATCCAGTATGAAAATGGAACAGCATTTACAGGTGAGGTTCAAGTTTATGCTAAATGGATTGATCCAACAGCAGATTTACTTTTGGAGCAAATGCCAGGTGATTTAAGAGCTGTCGATAAAGAAGGTAATCCAGTACAACTTGCGACTTTCGGAATGGTTGCTGTTGAGCTTGAAACAGCTTCAGGAACAGCGTTGCAACTTGTTGAAGGATCACCTGCAACCTTGACCATGCCAGTTCCTGCAGAGATTTTGGGTCAAGCTCCGGCAAGCATTCCGCTTTGGTCAATGGATGAGACGACAGGTAATTGGGTAGAAGAGTCTACTGCGACTTTACAGGGAGACAAATACGTAGGTGAAGTTCCTCACTTTTCATTTTGGAATTGTGACGCACCGTTTCCACTGATTCAACTTGAAGGTCAGATCATAGATGCTGAAGGAAATCCAATACATTGGGCTAAAATAACGATTCACAACGATGCAGTCGGAACGGGTGGTGGATATACGAATGAAGAAGGTGTGTTTAGTGGTAAAGTGCCAAAAGACCTTCCATTGACTATCGCGGTTTATAACCAATGTTGGGAAATTGAATATGAGGCAGAAATAGGCCCATATAGTGATGATGTGGTATTGGATCCGATTGTAGCTTCTAGCAATGCAACATCTTCTTTAACAGGCGTACTCGTCGACTGTGACGGGGCAGCGGTAGAAAATGGATATGTGTACGTAACAGGAGGACCATATTTGTTGGTTTTAGATACAGATGAAAATGGCGTGTTCAATTGGACGGGTCTTTTATGTCAAGAAGTTGATTTGACTCTGAAAGGATTTGATCTAGATGCTTCGTTAGCTAGTGATCCAATTAATCTAAATATTCCAGAAGAAGGAGCAGATGTAGATTTAGGGAACGTTGAAGTATGTAATGCGATTACAGAATTAATACATATTGAAATCCCAGAATTAGGTTATGAAAAGGATATGATCATTTATGTGGCTTCTTACAATACTGCAAATGGAGCTTTGTCAGTTTTTTCTGATGTAGATTCTACTTATTTACAAATGGAATTTGAGGCAACGCCTAATCAGATTGGTGATGTTGACATGAATAATTTTAATTTCTGGGATCCAAATGATCCTGCGGTAGCTAATCTATATTTCTTCTGTCAAGGTCCAAATGGTGGAGGTAACTTTGGTTGTCCAGTTGCAGATGTAACAACAAACGAAGGTATAGGAGGACTATTTGAAGGAAGTTTTGACGCGATGATTGGAACTGAAGGGCAAGGTGGTGTCGATGAATACCAAGTGATTGTTGAATTTAGCGTACTGCTACAGTAGATATAGAATAAAATATATGGATGCCCAATGGGGAGGGGACTTAGTCTTCTCCCCTCCATTTAAAAATGTGTCGGCAAAATCCATATCTTTAAGAAGTATTCTCACACTTGAATTATTCAAAATATCCAACTTGACTGAAAATCAAATTATACAAGGTTGCTTGCGCAAAAAGCCAGAAGCTCAAAAAGCATTGGTGGCAAAATATGCGGGCTATTTGTATACAGTCAGCAGAAGATATATGCCGGATGATGAAAGCGCTCGAGATATCCTGCAAGAGGGCTACATCAAGATCTTTTCCAAAATGCATCAGTTTCGTAACGAAGCTGGAAAACTTAAAAGTTGGATGAGTCGGATCGTAGCAAACGAGGCACTAAGAAGAAGAAAAAAATATCTCGATTACAGTCAATCAGCAGATCCCGAAGCAATGATAATCAAAGTTCAGCCAAATGTGTTGGGCGAATTGATGGAGGAAGATCTACTTGTGATTATAAGAGAATTGCCAGAAATGTATGGTGCTGTTTTCAATCTGTATGTTTTGGAGCATTATTCACATGATGAAATAAGTAATTTACTAGGAATAACTGCTTCGACTTCGAGATCGAATCTAGCACGAGCAAAAGCGATTCTTAGAAAGCGAATTTTAGCAATTGAAAAAGAAACCCAATGGGAAAAGATAAAATAGAGCAAATTGTAAATGGGAAGTTGGGTTCTTATGAATCTAGTATCGATGCAGATGCATTGTGGAACTCAATACAAGGCGTAGGAGGTGCAAGTGCTACGAGTAAAACTGCCGTTGTTGGTGGTGCAGCTTTAGTAAAGTGGCTTGGACTGGGAGCAGTTGTAATTGGTGCAATAGCTATCGGTTATTGGTACGGCGTTTCTCAAAATCAAAGTGATTTAGAAATTACTCAAAGGAATGAAGCTGCGAGTATCTTGCAAAAAGACAATCTTGATAAAACCTTATCTAATAGTTCTGAAGCAACCACTATAAGTGTAGTAGCTCAAGAAGAGAATGAAAGCGGGGAAGATTTAGTGAAAACGACACAGATTCTTACAGTGGAATCTACTAATAATTCTAAAGAAGCATCAGAAAATTTGAACGATGGTGTAATAACTGATCCAACGGTTCAAATAACTAATAACGAGCTTGCATCTGAAGAATCGCCTTTTGGACGTAAGTCCTCTACAATTCCTCCTATTTCTGAGGAAATTGAGAATGATGTATCTCAGGAAGATCCTGAATCCCTCACTGCGAAATTTGCTAGTAAGCAAGATGGTATGCAAGAATCGACTAGCAGCGAGATAGCTTCTAATGCGTTTAGTAGCCAAAATAGAGCAACGATAAATGAAGATTTTTTGGTTAACGAAATCAGCGACCTAGAATACGATATTAACTTTGATACCAAGTTTGAGTTACCTAAGAAAGTGGTCTGCCCAACATTTGGCGGATCTTCTAATAGAGGTTACTTTATGCCTGAACTACAGGTTATTCCATTTTATGCGAATCCAATTTATACTACAACGAATGAAGCAGGTGATGAATGGGTAGCGCGCAGGAAAGCAACAGAATCTTACCTGGAGGCTTTTCAAGTTAATCTTATTGGGCGGTATCAGTTTAATAGCGGCTTCTATCTGCAAGGGGGAGTCGGGTACGGTCAAATAGATGAGAAATTCATGTTATTTTCAGAAGATATCCAAGTTACGGATGACGAGGTTCCTGTGATAATTATTTTGAGACCAAATGGTGTTTCTGATACAATCAGAGGAAATCAACAAATAGAAACTATTACGACATTACAAGCGGAAACATTCAACTACCATAGGATGTTTGAACTGCCTTTTGCGATTGGATATGAATATGGTTGGGGTACAAACCTTGGACTGTATGTTGACATGGGAGGATCTGTAAATTTAACAACGTTCAGAAAAGGGTTTATGGTGATTGATGATGTCGATTACGTGTCTTTTGATGATGAAACGCGTCCGATCTACAGAGCTTCAACAGGCTTCAAAGTGCAAGGAAGTGCAGGCCTAAGGTACTATATGTCTAATGGGCTGCATTTTTCTGCTGGTCCTGATATCCGATATCACACTGGAAATTGGATAAGAGATGAACATCCTTTTCAGCAACGATACTTCGATGCTGGATTACGACTTGCAATGAGTGTAAGATTTTAAAATCAACTAACTAAGCATAAAGGCCAATAATATTGAAATATATGTTATTGGCTTTTTTTTGCTTTAGTGTTCGTTTACATTTAGGAACTACTGCAGTTGTTTTTTGGCTAGTGTAAAAAATGAAGTTATGAGTTCAGGTTCAATGTCAGGTGCTAATCAGTCTCTCAAGAGTAACAGAGCTTTGAGGCGAAAACCGTCGCTATTTAAAGGAGAGAATAAGAAGCGATTCCTAGAACCAGTTGATGAAAACCTATCTGGCAAAGAGCTTTCTGAGAAAGATGAAAATATCCCACAGAGGCGGAAGAATAGCACTCTTATTCGTCGAACACCCTTCCTGAAAAGACTCTGGGATTTATTGAAGTAGAAAAATCATTATCTATTTCCTTTTCGATCAAGTTTTCAAATCTTTTTTTACCTTTTAGTTGAGTTAGTTTCTTATCTTGAAGCTCAATTAACTTCAGACTAACTTTATGGCCGAACATACCATTGTTGAGTCCTTTACCCCTCTGTGGTGGATAA
Organism: uncultured Saprospiraceae bacterium; assembly: GCA_943788055.1. Classification (GTDB taxonomy): domain Bacteria; phylum Bacteroidota; class Bacteroidia; order Chitinophagales; family Saprospiraceae; genus JAHDFB01. The sequence goes on along the minus strand of CALSOU010000009.1, from coordinate 149,909 downwards.
GTACAGTTGTCGCTCTTTTAGTACTATGGCTATCACTGAGATATTTATCAACCTTGCCATGGAGTAAGCTGCGAAAAGTTGAGATTGGATTAGTTTGGTTTGTTCTACTCAGAGAACTCGCTTGGCAGATTTACTATATCTATGGAGGAAGTTGGGATATTCGTTACTGTTTGCCTCTTCAATTGTGCGGAATCTCACAAATAGTAGGAGCTATTCTACTAGTTCGATTTCATCAAGGATGGTATGAATTTCTGCTTTTGTTGGGCTTGGGAGGTGCTGTTCAGAGCTTTTTAACACCGGAGATTACGACAATTTATAATTGGCTCACTCACATTGACTTTTACGTAGCTCACGGATTAATTTGGTTTTTTGCACTTTATCAGCTGGTAGTCAAAAAGCGAACCATTCGACCAAATGCCTGGCTCACTGCTTTCCTCATTGGATTAGGCACCCTAGGAGTAATGGCAATATTCAATAAAATAATAGATGGGAATTATATATTTCTTTGCCAAAGACCTATTGTTGAGAATCCATTGATCATGGGTGATTGGCCTTATTATCTGCTGAGTTTTCTAGGATTCGGATTGACAAACATTATTCTATTTCATTTTTTCTTCAGATGGCAGGGGAAGCGGATTGGTCGAGATTTCAAAGCTTTATAACTTCCTGGTCAAAGTATTGTCTTGCTCTATAGTTTTCTTTAGGAAATAAAAAAGGCTTCGAAATTAATCGAAACCCACTATGAGTTTGTAGCGTGAGGAGACTTGAACTTCCGACCTCCCTATGGGCGCTCTGCTCTTAAGTTTCCGTTAGAATCTAGGATTTTTTTTGCTATCAATATTTGTCTTAGTTGCATTCCGCCTTCAGGGGTCTTAGAAAATCGTTCACGTTCCAAGCTTGTTTTTTATTTGGATATTCTTCTAAATAAATTAAGATTCGCGGGCGTCTATTTTTAGTAGAAGATACACGTCCTGCCATGTGTCTTATGAATCTTTTGAAAAATCGGCGCTATATCCCTTATATAGTTTGCGGTCCTTCAACGAAAAAAGAACGTAAAAGTAATACACAATTGGTAGGTTTTATGTAATAAACAAAAAGCCTCTGACACAAAGTCAAAGGCTTTTAAATTTGTAGCGTGAGGGAGACTTGAACTCCCGACCTCAGGATTATGAATCCTGCGCTCTAACCAGCTGAGCTACCACGCCATTTTATAGATTTTATGAATATTTAAATGCAGAAGTGATTCGAAAACTTTTCTCCAAAAGCGGCGCAAATATAATGATATATTATTTTATTGACCTTTATGGAGATATATAATTTATGAAAAATATCAATTTTAAGTTGAAATAATTGTTTCGCTAATGAGTTAGTCTTATGGTAAACATTGGCATCAATTTCATTCGATCGCACTTGGGTGAAAGATGAGCATGAAAGCTTATTTTTGTGGAATGTTACAGAGATTGGTTTTCATAAGTATATTATTAATAGCGGGTGGTCTAAGTCTCTACGCTAACAGTATAGAAATACCTAGATTAAAAGGAGAAATCCAGTTCGACGGAAAGCTCGATGAATTATTCTGGAAACAGATGCCCCTATTTCCCACTGTCCAACATGTACCGTACAACGGTGAGAAACCTAGTGAAGACGAGCGAATTTATCTCGGATATGATGATCAATATTTGTACTTAGCAGCTGAATTACAAGGTGCTAATATACAATCACCAAGTCGTAAGCGTGATGAATTTTCGCTTAAGCCTGATTATATTGGCTTAATTATCGATTCCTATCATGATAAGGAAAACGCTCTGGGTTTTCTTACAACTCCTGCAGCTCTACGTTCCGACTTTACTGTTGTAGAAGATGCAGTTGGAGATTATCCTATTAATAACGATTGGAATACCTTCTGGGATGTGAAGACGGTAGTGGGAGAAACTAGCTGGACAGTTGAAATGCGAATTCCCTTTTCATCTTTGCAATTCCAAGATAACGATGGAGACGTCGAAATGGGCTTGATCGTCATGCGATTAATCGCATCCAAAAATGAATTTGATACTTGGCCAGCGATTGAAAATGCGTGGGGTGATTGGAGTCCATTCAAACCATCCGTCGCTGCTAGTGTAACTCTGAAAGGGGTAAAAGCAAAGAAACCAGTATATGTTACTCCATATGTTTTAGCAGGGGCTAGTAGAGTTGTTGATGAAAAGGCACCTTTTGAAGCGATGAATCGTTCTGAGATAAACGCAGGTCTTGACGTTAAGTATAATGTGACTAGTAATCTCACGATGGATCTCACTATCAACACGGATTTCGCTCAGGTAGAAGCGGATGATGCTCAGATTAATCTAGATAGATTTAATCTGTTTTTTCCTGAGAAGCGACAATTCTTCCAGGAAAGGTCAGCTATTTTTGATCTACGAGTAGGAGGTTCAAGTCGAATATTCTATAGTCGGCGAATAGGAATTGATGATAATGGACGCTTAGAGAAAATATGGGGTGGAGCTCGTTTGACAGGAAGGGTAGGAGATTATGATGTAGGTGCCATTAATATGACTACAAGAGATGACAATTGGAATCCACAAACTAATTTTTCTGTACTGCGTTTACGGAAAAAGGTTGTGAATGACAATTCTTACGTAGGAATTATAGGTACCAATAAGTTCGGACAGAACGGTGATTATAATTCGGTATATGCACTAGACGGTACTTTTCGACTGAAAGGTAATAACATATTTCAAGTGAGATGGGCACAATCATTTACGGACGGATATGATAATAATCCCCTTAGTTTGAAACCTTCTAGATTTTTTATAAATCTTGAGAAGTTTCAGTTCTCAGGATTTACCTATGACCTTGCTTTTGGTCGAATGGGACAGGATTACAATCCTGAGATGGGTTTTGAAGAGAGAGGAAATTATACGTCATTGTTTGGGATTTTAGGATATGGGTGGCAAAATGAACCAAGCAGTTCTATTTTACAGCGAAATCTCAGAATGTACAATTTTACATACTTGAATAACGATACGGGTCTAGACGAAACGACTAATATTGGAGCAGAGTACGTTATTTCCTGGAGGTCAGGACATTACTTCACAGCATTCTCGTATTTCCGAAGAGAACGTCTTTTCGAAGATACTGAGATTTTAAGAGACCTTACTATTCCACAGGGATTGTACTCTCTTGGAGTATACTCACTTGGATTTGGTACTCCAGGTGCCAATCGAATCGATTATAATTTTCAGATTCGCGGAGGTGATTTTTTCAATTCTAAGTTTTTAGCGATTGAGCAGGGGATCAATTGGGTTGTTTTTCCAGATCTTACATTGGGACTTGATTATAATTTCAACCCGATTTTTATTGAAAATGGAGTATCGAATAGTACAAGGTATGTCCAATTGGCTAGACTTAGATTCCTTTATACGTTGAGTACACAAGTATCTCTTAGTGGATTTATTCAAGCGAGTAGCGAGGGTACTGTAGGTCTAGGCAATATTCGTTTCAGATATAATCCGCGAGAAGGGGTTGATCTTTTCTTAGTTTACAACAACAGAGCGGATCTAGACCTACTTGTTGATCAAGCAGATTTCAATCGAGGAGTTCCAGAGCAGGTATTTATCGCGAAGTTTAGTTACACTTTTAGACTGTAATATGCTGAGTTTTCTAAATAATATTAGCAAGATCGCTATCATTCTAATCTTACCTTTCTGTTTACTCATTAGAGGAGCGGTATTCATGTATTTCAATCAAGGATATTCTAGTTATATTTCGTTACTTTTTTCAAGTATTGCCACTGCAATTTTTTTGGTTATTTACTTCTCAGTTGTTTATGGTAGATTCACAAAAGGTAGAGTAAATAGCTCAAGTATTTGAGACGTAGATTCACCGTGGGATTCATGCTAGTTGGGGGTTTTGTTTTATATGGAATGGTGTTTTTATCAACTTCCAATTCTAAATCTACAGAGGTCAATCAAGAGTTCTATTTACTTCAACCCATTTTAAGACTAGGAAGAAGCACGCTTTTTCTGCTCGACAGAAAAACGATTGTAACTGATGCATCGCGCATGCCTGAAGATTATTCGAAAATGGGATTGAAGACTAATGCGAGATCGCTTCATTTCAAGCAAAAGGATGGATCTGCATATGCGCTAGACTTACGGACAAAGGGCCGCTTAGAATTTGGGAATTCTTTATTACGGGGATATTTCTGGATGATGGGATTCAAGACGATTCGTCATGTAGGTACGGCAGATCATTTGCACGTTTATATGCCATGTAGATATCGATAATCTTGTCTTACCTAGAATAATAGCAGAATTATTTTCCATAATTAGTTATCAGATATTAGTAAGTCTAGTATTTATTATGTTTTGTTGAAATCACTGTACTTGAATTAAAGTTGGAATTAACTTATTGGTTTAGAATAAGATTTTGTTGGATTGTTATTTTCACGAAATTATTTTATTTATATTTTGAAAGATTATCTATCGCATGCAATTTAATTGGGCTTCATGTCTTTGAAGATGAGGATGTTAACCTAACTTTGTGCTTCAAAATAAAAGAGAATTTTTGATGAATAAGTATTTGAATTTATTTGACTTCAGTCAAAAAGTAAACTATAGAACTGAAGTACTATCTGGACTTACAGTTGCATTGGCATTGGTACCTGAGGCTATAGCCTTTGCATTGATACCTGGTTTTTCTCCACTTACGGGATTGTATGCAGCATTTGTTTTGGCGTTAATAACTTCCATTTTTGGTGGTCGACCTGGTATGATATCAGGAGCAACGGGGGCTGTTGCAGTTATTTTCGTTGGTCTAATTTTAGAGTTGAAGCGAAATTTCCCAGGTATAGAACCTGAGGTTATTCTAAATTATGTTTTTGCCACCGTTATAATAGCTGGAATGTTGCAAATTGGCGCGGGGTTACTAAGGTTAGGAAAGTTTATCAGATTAGTACCTCATCCCGTGATGTTTGGATTTGTGAATGGATTAGCCATTATAATATTTATGGCACAGTTTCCAAACTTCTACGATAAGTCAACAGGAGCAATAATGACGGGTAATTCCCTTTACATAATGTTGGGATTGACATTATTAACGATGGTGATTATTTGGGGTTTACCCAAGCTTACAAAAGCAGTCCCCTCATCCCTTGTGGCCATAATTGTAGTATCAGCTTTGGTGATTGGTCTGGGAATCGATACGCTAACAGTTGCTGATACCATGAAGGCTGGAGAATCAATAAAGGGAGGTTTCCCTCCCTTATCTATACCTCAGATTCCGTTGACATTACAATCCTTTAAAATCATATTCCCTTATGCTGCGATCGTTGCAGGAGTCGGACTGATAGAAAGTCTTTTGACTTTGAATATCATAGATGAAATTACAGAAACTAGAGGGAGAAGTAATAAGGAGTGTGTAGCTCAAGGTACTGCAAATATTCTATCAGGCTTTCTATCTGGTATGGGAGGTTGCGCGATGATTGGTCAGAGTTTGATCAATACTTCTTCGGGGGCAAGAGCGAGACTTTCGGGTATCACAGCAGCAGTGATGCTTCTTGTATTTATCATGTTTGGATCGAGTTTGATCGAACAATTACCGATGGCAGCATTAGTTGGCTTGATGTTTATGGTGGCTATTGGTACGTTTGAATGGGCCAGTTTCAAGACATTCCGAAAAATGCCAAATTCAGATGTTATTGTAATGGTTCTAGTAACATTGATAACTGCAATTACGCATAATCTTGCAGTTGCAGTTCTACTTGGTGTAATAATTTCAGCTTTAGCTTATTCTTGGGAAAATGCAAAGAGAATCCGTGCTAGAAAGCGAATTGATGAGGACGGAGTAAAGCACTATGAAATATATGGTCCTCTATTCTTCGGCTCTACTACAGCCTTCAGTGAAAAGTTTGATGTTCCAAATGATCCCGAGGAGGTGATTATCGATTTTGCTGAAAGTAGAATTGTAGACATGTCGGCCATAGAGGCAGTAAATAAGATAACAGAGCGCTACAAGAAATTGAATAAGGTTGTACACCTTAAGCACTTGAGTGCGGATTGTCGAAAACTTCTAGCTAGTGCAGATGCGATTATCGACGTCAATGTAATGGAGGATCCTACGTATAAATTGGTGGTAGATAAAGTGTAATTACGCGCAATCATAGCTTGGTAAGATAACGCGGGTAAAGATGCATTGCTCTTCCTCTACGTTTTATACATCTATGTGTGCCGTCAGTACGATACCATGAGCACTGTAACGCATTTCAATGCGTTTATGCGATAATACACGCATGATCGATAAACTAAAAGAATTGCACTGATTGCTCAGTGCCTGAAACTAAAAAAGCGACGTTCTGGAATGACCAAAACGTCGCTTTTTTATTATGTACTTTATTGATTTATAGCTAGTAGTAGCTTTACTCAATTTCTTACTTAGGCATATTGCTTGGTGCCAAAAGATCATAAAACTGATCCAATTGTGGCATCAAAACGATTCTTGTACGTCTGTTTTTTGTACGACCTTCTTTAGTCGCATTGTCAGCAACTGGATTAGTTTCTCCTCTACCTGCAGCGATCAAACGAGATGGATTAACACCGTATCTAGTTTCCAAAGCTCTTACTACTGAAGTAGCTCTTTTAGCACTAAGATCCCAGTTGTCTTCCATACAATCTGTACTGATTGACTTATCGTCTGTATAACCTTCAACCATAACCTCTAGGTCGGGACGATCAACAATAATTGAAGCAATCTTTGCTAGTACTTCATCTGCGTCAGAAGAGATTTTTGCACTTCCAGATCTGTAAAGCATTTTGTCACTCAAGTTGATAAATACAACTGTTTTATCAACAGTTACTTCGATATCTGAATCATTGATACCTTGAGCAAGATTTTGCTTCAAGTTAACAGCCAAAGCCAAGTTCATACTATCAGCTTTCGTCTTCGCACGCTGCAACATGCTGATGTACTGATCCTTTCCTTCAAGTTGCTTTAATGTGCTTGTAATGTTGTCATTTGCAGTTTTACTTAAAGCAGTCAAGTCACCAACACGATTCAACTGTGAGTCACGAGTTTTCTGCAAATCAGCAATTTGAGCTCTAAGTGTAGAAACAAGCTCTTCTTTAGCGTCAAGCATACCTTGCTTTTGATTAACGTCTTTCGTTATATCAGAAATGGCTTGCTTATCAAATCCATTTTTCTTGATACAGTCATCAAGTTCTCTGTTAGTCTTGAAAAGCTCTTCCTGCTTCATTTCAAGTTGTGAATTTAGATCTGTAAATTTCTTTTTACTAACACACGAAGAAAGTGCTAACGAAATCAATGCGATAAATAATATAAATGTGTTTTTGCGCATAGTTTGATTGATATTTTTTTTATAAATGGTTTAATATAATATTTATAGTATGTTATCTCCCTCAAAAATTATTCCAGTTTGCAAATTACAAAGTTTCATTTGTGCTGTAACATGCTTGATATAGAATTTCAACTGGATGATATGCTTTTTTGTTCAGACCATCTTTAATTTGATGACGGCAACTTGTTCCTGAAGCCGCAATAATAGTACTTTCGTTAGTTTTCCGCAAATTTGGAAATAGACTTTGTTCTGCCACCTGCTGACTAATGTCAAAATGTTCTTTCTCGAATCCAAAAGATCCAGCCATACCGCAGCAACCAGTATCTAGATATTCTACGTGATAATTTGTAGGAAGGCTAAGAGCCCAAAGGGTCGGATCGCTTGAAGATAGCGCTTTTTGATGGCAATGACCGTGTAAGACAATATTTCGCTTTTCAGTGTGAAATGAAGCATCTGTTATGTTGCCAAGACTGATTTCTTGTGCTAAGAATTCATCAATCAAAAGGCAGTTCTCGGCTAGATCAGAAGCTCGTGATTTTAGCTCTTGCTCAACAATCTTTGGGTATTCGTCCCGAAATGTAAGAAGTGCACTAGGCTCTAGGCCAATTAATTGATGCTTTTGACAGATTAGTTCGCTGAAGATTTTGACATTTTGGGTAGCCGTATCCTTAGCCATCTTCAAAAGTCCTGTTGAAATTGCTGCTCTTCCACTTTCAGCATGATCCACAAGCTTGACTTCATAGCCCAAGGCCATCAATAATTGGATAGCTTTAATCCCGATATTGCTATCTTGATAGTTTGTGAATTCATCGCAGAAGAAATATACTGACTTGATTGGCTTGGAGGGCTGGTGAAAATTTGCATTGGCTGTGTACCAGTCAATAGTAGAAAGCTTTTGGATACGTGGAATACTACGTTTTTTTGCGATACCAGTTACGGATTTAAACAGTGATGATATCAACGGTTGCTGAGTGGTCAAGTGATAAGCCCACCGAACTTTGTAGGCAAATTTTTGGAGCATATTGATGTTTGCAAATACACGCGATCGCAAGGGTATTCTATTGGTTTGATAGTACTGATGTAAAACTTCGGCTTTAAGACTTGCCATATCAACATTGGAAGGACATTCCGATGCACAGGCTTTGCATGATAAACACAGGTCCATTACTTCATGTAGGACTTTTTGTTCAAATGCTTTGGTTTTATCTTGAGTTGATAAAATCTCACGTAATGTATTAGCCCTTGCTCGCGTCGTGTCTTTTTCATTTTTGGTGGCATGATAACTAGGACACATTGTTCCACCTGCACTAGGCAGTTTTCGACAATCTCCCGACCCGTTGCACTGCTCGGCAGCACCTAGAAGCCCTCCTTGATGAGTGAAATCAAGCATTGTAAGCCATTTTTCATCGTGAACCACTTCCTGTCTTAACGCGGACTGCATTGCAGGTGCGTCAACTATTTTACCTGGGTTGAAAATCTGATGAGGATCAAAACAGAGTTTTATTTCTTGAAAAAGTTTGTAGATGTCTTCACCTACCATAATTGGAATAAACTCAGCTCTCACTCGTCCATCTCCGTGTTCTCCACTTAAAGATCCTCGATACTTTTTAACCAGTTTGGCTACTTCTAATGTTATATCGTGAAAGTCTTGGACATCTTCTGCCTTTTTTAGATTAAGGATAGGTCGAAGATGAATTTCGCCAGCTCCAGCATGCGCATAATAAACGGACCGTTGATTGAATCTTGCCATCAGACTTGTAAAATCGTCGATATAGTCTGGTAAATCTTCAAGAGCAACTGCTGTATCTTCAATACAAGCAACGGCCTTTTTATCACCTTTGATATTTGCTAGAAGACCAAGTCCGGCACTCCTAAGCTTCCAAAGACTAGCAGTTTCACTCCCGTAGATCACGGGATTTGCGTAGCTTTCTGTTATTGTAGATAAATCTTGTAAAAGAGAGTCTACAAGTTCGTTGAGCTCCTTTTGTGTAGATGATCTTAATTCGACCATCAAAATAGCAGCTGGATCAGCTTGAACAAAGTCCCTGTATTTTTCATAAAGTAAGTGCCCTTTGGTACAGTCTAAAATTATCTTATCCATCAACTCACAGGCATAAGGCTCATGCTGCATGGCAACTTGCGCAGCTTTCATGCTTTCGTTAATGTTGTCAAAATGGGCCGCAACGACAGCAACTTCAGGAGGTGAGAGGGGATCGAGTGCTAATTTGATTTCTGAAATGAATGCAAGTGTTCCCTCTGATCCAGCTATCAAAGCTGACATGTTAAACATCTGATCAGAATCGGTAAATACTTGATTGTTAATTAATGCGTCGAGTGCATATCCTGTATTTCTGCGATGGATTGAAGGCTTGGGAAATGCATCGATAATTTCAGACTGTCGCTTGCTAGATTTTAGATAGTCAAAAATAAACTGATAGATCTTTCCCTCTAGGGTTTCTTGGTTTGCTTTCTTTTTGAATGTTTCGCTATTTACATCTCCAAACTTGCAAGATGTTCCGTCAGAAAGAATACAGTCCAATTCCAATATTTTATCCCGGGTACAACCATATTTGATCGACGTGGTTCCTGATGAGTTATTTCCCACCATTCCACCGATCATAGCACGATTTGCTGTTGAGGTTATAGGGCTAAAGAACAGTCCAAATGGCTCTAAGTAGTCGTTAAGTTGATTGCGGATTACGCCAGGTTGAACTCGAACCCATTTCTCTTCGACATTTAGCTCAATTATTTCAGTAAAATGTCTTGAAATATCCACGATAATTCCTTCGCCAACACACTGCCCGGCCAATGATGTTCCGGCCGCACGTGGAATTAGAGGATATTTATGTGAGTTCGCAAATTCGACAATTTTGACAAGATCTTTTTTAGTTTTCGGAATTGCAACTGCTTTTGGGATGACTCTATAGACCGATGCATCTGTTGCGTAGATTATTCTGCTCAATTCGTCATCGAGAATCTTGCCTTCTATTTGATTATCCAAGTATGCTAGATCTTTTTGCTCCATTTCTTTAGACTCCATTGTAGTTAAACTCGCATCCTTCATTACACAATCTACCTCGACGGCAAACGCCTACAAAATATAGCTTATGCTGATTTTTTCTCATTTGCTATAGTAGCGGTTATGGATCAATCGCAAAAGCACTTATTTTATTCATCTTTTGCTCTTTTAACAAAAATCTAATGAATAATGCAGAGTAAAATTACGAAAGATGTATTGATCAGTTTTGTATAAACCCAAGATATTACTTCAATATCTAGAAACCTTTGAAAAAGAAGCTGGTGTCTTTGCATAGATAAAGACATAAAAAAAGAGCCAAAGTAGAAACTTTGACTCTCTTGTGGGCGATACAAGATTCGAACTTGTGACCCCTTGGGTGTAAACCAAGTGCTCTGAACCAGCTGAGCTAATCGCCCGATTGTTGGGTTCGGAGCGCAAATATAGAGTTAGGTATTCTTTAGAGCAATATTTTTTTGATGTTTTTTTATTTTTTTTGTTCCTGTGCACAAGGTCAGATTAGATGATCTCGAGATTACTATAACCTTGAGCATTTTTGTTTACTTTGATTTGAGTATGAATGCGCTCTTTAAGAGATTCAACATGTGATATTATGCCGATCTTTTTTCCACTTTTATTTTGCAGATTTTCAAGTGTACCCATTGCTACATCGAGTGTCTCTTGATCTAGAGTTCCGAAGCCTTCATCAATAAATAAACTATCGAGTTGGACTTTGTGCGAGGCAAAATCACTTAAACTCAAAGCAAGAGCAAGAGACAACAGGAAAGTTTCGCCTCCGCTGAGCGTCTTAACTGCACGGACTGTATCACCTTGATATTGATCGATAACCAGAAGATCTTCTTCGCCCGATTTAAAGCTTAGTTGATATCGGTCAGAAAGCGTGGCCAGTCTTGCATTCGCTCGGACTAGTAAATGCATCAACGTCAGGTCTTGAGCATAATTAGAAAATTTCTTTCCTTGACTATCACCAATCATGCTATTTAGTAGCATCCAGTTCTTATTCGTTTCAAGGAGTCTTTTCTTCTCCTTTTCCAACTGTCTAATTTGTTTCAGTCGATTCTTATCCTCTGACAGTTGTGTTTGAATAGATCCTATTTTCTGATTTGCTTCCTTAAGTGTACTTGAAATATGATCTTGTTTTTCCAAAATCTCGCTTAATGGACTATTTAGCAAAAGTAATTCAGATTCTTCGTGGATTTTGAGTGCTTCATTGTGTTTTCTCTGACTATCATCAACGGATTTTTCTAGTGTTTTGATTTCGGTTGCATCATTTGAAATCTTCTCCTTGGCTGAAAGAATTCTTTTGTATTCTTCCAATGGTAGAAGTAGATCACGGCATTGATCCGCACTGTCGAGTGAGTACTCTTTTTGGATAGGAATTAGTTCATTGATTGCAGTTTGAAGCTTTGCGTTTTCTTGCTGTAATTGAGAATCTAACTTTTTACCTTGAATCTTTAAGTTTTCTATCGCTGTTTTTGCACTGGTGTATTGATTTTGAATTCGGTCAGTATCAGATGTAATTGATTTGCCTTTGTATTTGGAATTTTTTTTATTGCTTATAGTCTTATATTCCTCAGTGACTGAGACAAACTGTTCGTATTCATCTTTAAGGTTGATAAGATATTTTTGCTCTTCAATTTCAATAAGTTTCTTGTTAATGCGATCTAGTTCAGCCTGATGATTTTCGATTTCTTGATTCCAAGTTTCAGGAGCGATGTTAAGAATCCATTTGTGCTGTTTACGTTGTTCTTCGGCAGTCTTTGATTGCTCACCTAACTCCTGTTTCAGTTTTTTAATCTCATGTTCAAGTTGTTCATGTTGAGCAATGTACTGATAGTGGGTTTTTTCAATCTGACTAAGCTCTCTTTTTTCGTTTTCAAAAGATGCTTTTAGTTGTTCTATTTCCATTGTGATTTTGCCTAAATCACTGAACACCTTCTCATGTGCATACGGATGATGAATAGATCCGCAAAGTGGACAGGGTTTGTCATCTTCCAGAATGGCTCGTTGCTCGGCAAAACTAGCTTCCGATTTTAGTTGCTCAAACTCTCTGTTTTTTGATCTAATATTTTCCTCAGTATTCGCTAGTTTTTCTTTTTCCTTCTCAATCGAATGAAAGGCACAATCTTTTTTCTCGACTACTAATTCTTGCTTTTTCTCTACTTGTTTTAGTCTATGACGAATTTCCTCGATTCTATAATGAACATCACTGTAAGACTTTAATACTTGATTTTTCTGGTGAAGCGTATTTAGCTGTTCTCTCAGATTGGCGGCTCGATCTTCTTTTGACAGTGATAGTTTGTGGAGTTTTTTATCAATCAAATCGAGAGCTGTGTTTCCAGACATTTTATTATTAAAATCACTAGAAAACTCCTTCTGTTGAGCATGAATTCTGTCGATACGGCTTCGTAATTTCGCGCCCTCTTCTTTGATCCGATCTATCTGCTTATCATATTCTCGAATTTCAGTTTCAAAGGAAGTCAATGTTTCATAGAAACTATTTTCAGTGACTTCGCTTTTGGATAGCTGAGAAAGTCTATTGAGAGCTTCTTGCCTCATTTTATCAGATTCCGATTGCTTGCCTTGATTTTCTTTTATTTCTGAGTTAAGGTGTGAAATTTGATTTTTGGTAGCTGTCAATTGTTGAATATGTACTTCGTACTTTTTTGCTTCATTATGACGCTCAAGTTTTATTGCTTCATCTGAGAACCTTGCTTTTTCTTCCTGTAGTTGCTGTTTTTTGATATCGACAACCTTTTTTTGGTTTTCGATATATTCTGCTTCCTCCTTTCTTTGTCGCAAGCTTTGAATTAGAGACAATTTATCTTGAAGTTGCAGAGATTTTTCTTGCAATTCTGACAGCTCTTGATTGAGTTTGTCTAGCTGTTCTTTATCGAGAACGTAGATAGCCTCAATTTGAGAAGAAATCTGACTGACTTCTGCTTGCTTATCTTTAGTCAGTTCAAAAGCTAGACTTCCTAATTTGCGATAGATTGAAGTACCTGTAATTTCTTCAAGTAACTTGGTCCTTTCATCTTTTTTGGCTTGTAGGAATCTAGAGAAGTCACCTTGAGAAAGTAGGATTGACTTCATAAACTGATCGTAAGTCAAACCGATTAACTCCTTATTTTTTTCTGGCACTTCACTCTTTTTTAATGCCAGAGCTTGCTCCGCAGGTAATTCTACTATTTCCATATCGTAGTCTTTTAGATTGCCTGTTCTAGCAAAAGCAATTGACCATCGACTACGGAATCTTTTATTATTACTCGTATATTCAACTTCAGCCCAAGCCTCAGTCGTGTAGTGTGTCACGATCGACCCCATATTTTCTATCGTAGACCTACTTATCTTTCCAAGTCGTGGAACTTGGTTGTAGAGGGCTAGCGTGATAACATCCAACAGGGTTGATTTACCTGAACCGGTTGGACCTGTGATTGCAAATAGGCCTGCATCATCCAAAGGATAGGCATCAAAGTTTATCAAATGCGTCCCCTTGAGACTATTTATATTGTGGAAATTAAGGGAGTGAATTTTCATATTATTCTTGAAGTTGTAATTCCCATTTTTCTAGGAGTTCAAGAAAAAGTTTTTCCAATGCGTCTTTTTGCGCTTCATCGATAAACTCATCTTCTAGTTTAGAGCGAAAAACATCAATAGGTTTAAGTTCTTCGATCGTTGATTTGGAACGAGCAGTCGTTAAGTGATCTCGCTTCTCACTAAATCTAATTTTGTTGTGAACAACTTCATATTCTTCGTTTTTTAGCGAAGCAACTTCTTGTAGCTCAAGAATCTTTGTTTGATCGTAGGAGATTTCTTCAACATGTAATTCAACAAGTGCTTTTAAAGGTGCTGAGTTTTTAAAAGTCAAAAGCTTAGCTTTAATTACATCTAAAGAACCTGAAAATCTAATTAGTTTACGATATGCGCTGAGTTCTATATGCTTTGTCAAGATTTTTTGATTGGAGTCAAGCTCCAAAAGCACGACTCTTTTTTGATCTTTTCGTTCACTAAAACTTAGAGCAATAGGTGAGCCACTATACTGTATTGTAGCTTGCTTGTTGAGTACTTGGGGTCGATGAATATGTCCTAGGGCAACGTAATCGTATCCCAAATTGAAAGATTCCACGGAAATCCCTCCGAGGTTTCCGATGGGAATATCTCGCTCTGAATCTGAAGTAGATGACCCTTGCATATGAAGATGGCCCATGGCGATCGAAGGAACTCCCGGGTGCTTGTCTTGGATTATATCATAAATATTTTGGTAGTGTTGCACGATTCCGTCCGCAAGGTTCTTTGCTTTTACAGACACTGATTCCCCAGCTTGAGATGTTTTGACGTCTCTATCGCGCAGAAATGGTACTGCGGCTATAACGATTTCATTTCGCTCTTTTGGGCCGCGACCCAAATCCAAATGAACTAATTGTTTTTCGAGATCTGTACCTTGCCCAACTAAGTGAATATTAAGGTTTTTCATCAGTGTCGCTGGGGCTTCAATCATACGTGCGCTGTCGTGATTCCCCGCAGTGATCACTACGTGAACTTTAACCTTAAGGAGATCTGCAAGGAATTGATAGTAGAGTTCCTTATCCTTATTGGAAGGGTTGGCAAGATCAAAAATGTCTCCAGAAATTAGTAAAACATCAACCTCCTCTTCGCCAATGATTGTCAGCAAGTCTTGAAAAAATAAGCCTATATCATCGTAGAGCTCATATTTGTAAAGAGATTTTCCAATGTGCCAATCGGCAGTGTGCAGAATTTTCATACCTACAAATGTAAGCATTGATGTTCTTAAAGCGATGTACGAAAAGTGATGATGTGGGAAAAAGTCGCTAGAAGTAAATCTTTATTTTTTTCGATCAATCGAGTATGCGACGAGTTGTTTAAGTGCAAGAGTCGAGTCGTTCTGAGGAATAGTTTTTAATATATCAAGCGCCATATTTTTATAAGTGTGCATCTTGGAAGTAGCGTATTCGAGTCCTCCTTGATCTTTGACGTAATGGATTAACTCGTTAACCTTCTGCTTATCCTTATGATGTCGCTTTACGATATTTTTAGCCCAACGTTTCTGGGTTTTATTGGATTTTTCTAAAACATGTATCAGAGGTAAGGTCATTTTTTGCTCTTTGATATCGATACCAAGTGGTTTTCCCACATCTGTGGTTCCATAATCAAAAAGATCATCCTTAATCTGAAATGCAATTCCTGCGTATTCACCAAAAAGCCTGAATTGTTCTACTACTTCAGAATCTTCAGTAACCGATGCTACTCCTGCACTACAAGCAGCAGCTATCAAAGAGGCCGTTTTCTGACGTATTATTTCAAAATATACTTTCTCTTCAATATCGAGCTTTCTCGCTTTTTCGATTTGCATTAATTCTCCTTCCGCAATTTCGCGAACGGCGTTACTGATAATATGCAGACCTCTGTAGTTCTTGTTTTCTAATGATAGTAGTAAACCCTTGGATAAAAAGTAGTCACCTACCAGAACAGAAATCTTGTTTTTCCACAATGCATTAATGGAGAAAAACCCACGTCTTTTGTATGATTCGTCGACCACGTCGTCGTGGACTAGACTTGCGGTATGGAGTAGTTCTATCAGTGAGGCCGAATTGTATGTGGTATCGTTAATGTCGCCAATGGATTTTGCCGATAGAAAAACGAACATAGGCCGAATTTGCTTCCCTTTGCTTTGAACGATGTAGTAGGTGATTTTTTCCAATAAGCCGACATTGCTCTTCATCGCATGCTTAAAGTGCTTATCAAACTGATCCAATTCAGATTGAATCACCGATTTTATATTGTCCAATGCTTTTGACATGCAAGGTTTTTACTGAAGATCAAATTCTTTCCTCTAGCGTTTCAGCGGCCAAATATACTTGATTATAAATACTATTGCACCATGAAACTCTGATTTCGCATTTCCACGATTGCATTAGTATCATAACTCTATTTCCTATCGCAATCCACAAAAATACCTACTTTTGCAAAACACTTTATGAGTAGACTTAAAGTCTTGCGAAAGAGTATAACAAGCGTATTATGATACAGTTCTTTAGACAGAACAATTTCTTCACTACACTGATGTTAATCCCATACACGTTTATCGTGCGTATGGCCTGTTTCTACTTATATCAAGCTCCAGAGAAGATGAAGACAGCAGGTGTTCTGTACAGTTTGTTCTTGGAGTCTTTTGAAGATCGTGTCTTGTTGTCTTTGATCGTAATCAACTTTATTATTGCTTTGACTGCGATTTTAGTCAATCGACTTGTAATAAAGCATCGCCTATCAAGGTATCAAACCTTACTTCCTGGCTTGTTTTATATTATTATAGTCAGTTGGCTGGAAGTTTTTCTCAATTTCTCCGCAATCCACATTGCTAACTTTTTTGTAATGATTGGATTGCTATCGGTATTTAAGTTTGATAGTAAGAGTACTAGAAGTATTGTGATTTTAGATAGTGGCTTTTATTTCGCTTTATCAGCGCTTTTCTATACACCTTATGTAATATATATATTACCTGCTTTTTTAGGTTTCATATCGCTTTATTCATTCAAGATACGAGAGTTCACAAATCTGATTGTCGGTTTTGTCTTGCCTTATTTTATCGTAATTGGTTTCTTATACTATCTAGGAGCAGATTTCAATATTTTTGATGGATATGAGGTGAATCGCAGTATTTTCAACTGGTTCTCAGACCTAAGCCTGATTGATATCATTCCATTATTTGTTTATGGAGCTATAATACTGACAGCTATTTTCTTTTACGCTCGTATGCGATCGAAGAAAACACTACAAGTGCAAAAGAAGATTAATATCCTGTACTGGTTTTTACTGACGTCTTTTTTTACAATATTTTTTATTGATGAACGAAATACAACCAATCTATTGATACTAGCCATGCCTCTATCGATTATTGTTGGGATTGTGATAGAATGGATTAAAGCGCCATATGTTGAGGAGTTTGTACATGTAGTGATTCTAGGAGGTGTTCTGTACTTGCACTTCAATAATGCTGTTAATATTTTAATGTAAACTCTGTATTTGGCTAGTAGTACGTTAATATTCATTTAATTATTGGCTTAAGATATTTAAGCTTGCCAAAGGGTATTAATTTTACATTCGATCCAAACTTGAGATCAAGACCTTATAACTTCATTCTATGAAATATACACATTTCGCATACGTTTGTCTTTTCATCTTTTTTATCTTAGGCTTAACGAGTTTACGTGCCCAGCAAAGCATGATTGATCCCGTGAAATGGTACGCAGATCTTACCATAGTAGAAGAAGGTAAATATCGACTAGGCGTTACCGCTGAAACAGAACCAGGTTGGGTGATTTACTCTCAATTTATAGACGACGACGGTCCGATTCCTACATCATTCGAGGTAGAGCTTCCTGAGGGTGCACAACTCATTGGTGATTTCAAAGAACCTGAAAATGGTATCAAGAAAATGGATGAAATGTTTGGAATGGAATTAACAAAATACAAGGGTCCTGCAACCTTCAGTCAGAACTTAACGGCGCGGAGTACTTTAAGTCGAGTAACTGGTAGAGTAATGTATATGACTTGTAACGATATCAAATGTTTGCCTCCAAAGGAGATTAGTTTTCAGGCCAAGCTTTCAAATTGATCCTTTAACCCATCTCACTAAATTCAAGAATAGTTTTATCTTGCGTTCCGAAATAATTTAGCTTTATGACATTGCCCTTTTCAAATACGATATATAGATCAACATTAGGAATTCTTTTGTTCTTTTTATTAGGTTCTCAGATGAGTTTTGCTCAGATTCTCGAACCTGTAAAATGGGAAACTAGTTTTAATAAGATTAGTGATTCAGATTACGAATTAATCTTTACAGCGGAGATAGATGATGAATGGAATGTGTATTCTCAGTTTACTGGAGAAGGTGGGCCTGTTCCTACGGCTATATATTATGATTCAATTAAGGGCGCTGAGTTAATAGGAGATGCAGAAGAGTTTGGACATAGAAAAGAAGGTCCTGATCCCTTATTTGAGGGAACAAATGTTATTAAGTTCTTAGGAGATGAAGCATTTGTAATCAAGCAGAAGATTAGGGTAACTGATATTAGTGAGCCAATTATTGGTGCGGTAGAGTTTATGACGTGTGATGATACGAGATGTTTACCTCCAACTTTTGTTGATTTCGTGATTACACTTGATGGTTCAGATGCTTCAGCAGCTGTAATAGAAGGGGAGGCGCTTGATCAAAGAAATATGAATATCATTAACTCGTTGCAAGATCCAGTGGGAGATTGCGGTGAAGTGACTGAAATAAGCCAGAATTTCTTCTATACTTTCTTATTTGGATTTCTAGGTGGTCTTTTGGCGCTACTAACACCGTGTGTTTTCCCTATGATTCCACTGACAGTATCATTTTTTACAAAAGATACGAAACGAAGTGGATTAGTTAACGGGTTGATTTATGGTGGTTCTATCATCGTAATTTATGTTCTATTAGGACTTTTGATTACGGGTGTTTTTGGTGCAGAGGCGCTGAATAGGTTGTCTACGAATTGGATTGCAAACACTATATTTTTTGCAGTATTCATAATCTTTGCATTTTCCTTTTTTGGATATTACGAAATCACGTTACCTAGCTCATGGTCAAGCAAAAGTGATAAGATGGCAGACAAAGGTGGTTTGCTAGGGATTTTCTTTATGGCTTTCACTTTGGCACTAGTTTCATTTTCATGTACAGGACCTATCATTGGTTCCGCCATTGTTCAAGCGGCCTCCTCGGGTAGTTATTTGGGGCCAGCCATTGTCATGTTAGGGTTTTCACTTGCATTGGCGATTCCATTTGGACTTTTTGCGGCATTTCCATCTTGGCTGAATAGCCTGCCACGAAGTGGATCTTGGATGAATAGTGTGAAGGTGGTTTTAGGATTTCTTGAATTAGCACTCGCGTTTAAATTCTTAAGCGTCGCGGATATGACAAACCACTGGGGATTTTTAAAGTATGAGCTGTTTCTTGGATTATGGGTATTGATTGCAATTGGGATGACTTTATATCTCTTTGGATTGATAAAATTCCCGCACGATAGTCCGATAAAAAAACTTAGCCCAGTTAGACTTGGATTTGCAGGTATTTCTTTGGTGACCTTGGTGTATTTAGTAAGTGGTTTTTTCGTAAATCAGAAAACGGAAACATATCGAGGATTAAGTCTATTCAGTGGAATTTTACCACCAGCTGGTTACAACTTCCTTTTGAAGCCACCAGCGCTAGATCCTGCGATCAAGCAAGAATTCCCTTCTTACACTCTTTGTGCAAACAATATTCCTTGTTTCAAAGAATACGATGAAGGATTGGCTTACGCCAAAAAGGTAAACAAACCTATATTCTTGGATTTTACAGGATATGGATGTGTAAATTGCCGTAAAACTGAGGACAAGATCTGGGTAAAAGACGAGATATATTCTGCACTCAAAAATGATTGGGTTTTACTGTCTTTGTACTGTGATGATGATAAGAAATTAGACAAGCAATATGTGTCTGCCTCTAGAAATACAAAAATCAAGAATGTAGGTAATAAATGGGCAGATTTTCAGATCGTCAATTTTGAGAAAAATGCACAGCCACTCTATGTTATGATGTCAAATGAGGAAGAGATTCTCGGGCATCCAAGAGGGTACTACGATGATGCTAAGGCCTACAAAGAATTTATGGAATGTGGTACGACTGCTAATGAAGCCCAATAATCATAGGCAAACATATCAGTTTTACACCGACAGATCTCATATTGCAAATCTGTTTTAGACGACAAAAGCTAAACATTTCAGACTTTTCCTAGTTTGAAGTGAGTATCAACTTGTTTCTTTGGCTATTGTTAAATTACACAGTTTTACTCACTAAAAATAAGATCTGTCCAATGGTAATACGTTTACTTTCTTCATTATTTCTGATAGCTTCATTATTGTTCACAGTCTCTATGCATGCGCAGTGGGAATCAGTGGCGTCTCTGCCGATGGATGAGAGACATCACCCTGTAACTTTTTCTATCGATGGTATAGGATATGTATTGACAGGTTCTACACCTAGTACTTTTGCAACCAATGATTTTGCAAGATATATTCCAGACATGGATGCGTGGGAAACTATGGATGATTTTCCTGGTCCTGCGAGGAGCTTTTCTTATGGAATAGCGTATGAAGGAAAAGGCTATGTCGGATTTGGTAGAAATCTTGACCAACATCTGAACGATATGTGGTCTTTTGATTCTCAAACAGGTGAATGGAACGAACTTGCCGTCTGTCCATGTCAAGGTAGAACACATCCGGCATTCTTAGAAGCTGGCGGAGTAATCTATGTAGGCTTAGGAAATAATAATGGAGATCTTAAAGATTGGTGGGCTTATACAATTGCAACTGATTCTTGGAAAGAGATAGCTGAATTTCCTGGACCCCAAAGACATCATCCATACCAATTTACCGTAGATGATGTTCCTTATGCAGGTTTCGGACACCACCAGTCTGATATTTACAATACATTTTACAGATACAATGTTGAGGACGATACTTGGACTCAAATGAATGATTTTCCAGGGGAAGGAAGAGTTGCAGGAACGCAATTTAGCTACAATGGAAAAGGTTATGTTTTGAGCGGTCAGGGTGAAGATCATACAAATTTCGAGGTTGGCGAGTTTTGGGAATATGACCCGCTCACGGACTCTTGGGAAGTTATGCCTTCGCATCCTGGAAGTGGAAGATGGGCTCCAGGTTCTTTTCTGATAGAAAATGAAGTGTATTTTCTTGCTGGACGAGCTGATGAAGGAGATAAGAATGATATGATGCGTTATATACTCCCTCTTAGTCCAACTTCAGTTTTTGAGGTAGAGGCAGAGGAGATTAACATCTATCCAAATCCTGTATCAAATGAATTCAGTATTTCGGGTAACGATCAAGAAGTCAAAGGTCTTGAAATTAGAAATACAGTTGGACAAGTGGTGCTATCTCTTTCAAATCCTGGAAAGACAATATATATTGCAGATCTATCGTCTGGAACTTACTTTGTTAGTTTGGTTATGGAAGATGACAGCCTTTCAGTTGGTCGATTCATCAAAAAGTAGGAATTGTCTAGTGAAAGGGTATTATTAAACTAAATATGAAGAATGCAATACCTCATATCTTTCTTAATGTTAATCATTATGCACATTCCTCTGGAATTGACAGATATGAATTACAGCATACTTTCTCCATCATTGACATTTTCGGACGATGATAGAATCGATGGAGTAACTTTGGTTGCTCCCCCGAGAGCATTTCCTTCAGATCCAATGAAGGAAATCAACAGCACTGGGGCCGAATGGATATCAACTGTCCCGTATGGCTTCTTCAGGCTTGGAAAACCTAGTATAGGATACAATATGAATCGTCAATGGTGGGGCGAAAAGGCGGAAGGGATTGTTTCCACAATAGCTTACGCAAAATCACATGACATTAGCGTAATGCTCAAACCGCAAATTTGGTCGCCAGATGGTTGGATAGGTGATCAAAAGTTCGATACAGAAGAAGAGTGGAAACAATGGGAAGATTCGTATCGAGAATTCATTCTCTTTTACACTCAATTGGCAGCTGAGAATGAAGTTGAAATGCTATGCATTGGCACGGAACTCAAAGCACATATAGCTGCTCGACCTGATTATTTTCCTGAGTTAATATTGGAGATTCGTGAAATCTACTGTGGAAAATTGATTTATTCTGCAAATTGGGATTCATTTGAAGATGTAAACTTCTGGAGCGATTTAGACTATATAGGTCTCTCAGCATACTTCCCTTTGGACGAAAGTCCTCTTCCAAGAACGAAAGAACTACGAAAGGCTTGGAAGCCTATCTGCTCTAGATTGACCACATTATCTCAAAAGTACGATCGTAAAATCGTTTTTACAGAGTTCGGATACCTTAGTGTTGATGGAGCAGGTGGAGAAACCTGGAAATTGGAAAAAAAGGTTCGCTCACTTCAAATTAATGAAAAAGCGCAGTCCAATTGTTATCAAGCGCTTTTTGAAGTATTCGACGAAGAGCCCTATTGGGCAGGTGGTTTTCTATGGAAGTGGTTCCCTTTTGGACAAGGAGGGGAAGGCTACAATGAACGAGATTATACCCCACAGAATAAACTGGCACAATCTGTGTTGACTGAATGGTATACCAAATGGTAAATACATGAAGTTTATTAAATCACAGGCCGAGTTAGATGAAGTGCTCGAATCCTTAAGAACTGATGGAAAAACGATCGGTTTCGTGCCTACCTTAGGAGCACTACATGAAGGACATGGGTCCCTAATAGCAAGAAGTAAGCGGCAAACTGATTTTACAGTATGCAGCATTTTTGTCAATCCGACTCAGTTTAATGAGTCTACTGATTTGGCAAAATACCCTCGAACACTGGATGCTGACAAAGCGTTACTTGAAGAGATTGACTGTGATTTGCTTTTTTATCCTGATGTTGAGACGGTTTATCCAAATGGATTTAGCGATAGCCCGGATATTGATCTACAAGGCTTAGATGAGGTATTGGAAGGCGCTTTTCGAGGCGGTCATTTTGATGGAGTTGTTCAAGTAGTTAAGCGATTGCTCGAGCTTGTGAAGCCAAGTCATTTATATTTGGGGCAAAAGGATTTTCAACAGTTCTCTATTGTCCAATTCATGATCGATTATTATGAAATTCCTACAATGTTAGTTGTTTGTCCTATCAAACGTGAAAAGTCGGGACTTGCCATGAGTTCCAGAAATATGAGACTTACGCCCAGAAATCGAGAACGTGCTGTAATCATCAAAAGGACTTTGGACTATGCCCAACGAAGATTGAAGAATCATTTTGTGAAAGAAGTGAGAGCTTATGCTTTTAATCGAATGAAGATCGACGGCTTTAGACCTGAATATTTTGAAATTGTGGATGGAAGAACTTTGAAGGCGGTTGAATCTATGGATGAATCGGACTACATTGTAGCTTGCACGGCTGTTTGGGCAGGTGAGATTCGACTGATTGACAATAAAATTTATAAAAAACCGAAA
This sequence comes from uncultured Saprospiraceae bacterium, assembly GCA_943788055.1. Taxonomy (GTDB): domain Bacteria; phylum Bacteroidota; class Bacteroidia; order Chitinophagales; family Saprospiraceae; genus JAHDFB01. Next base: position 126,489 of record CALSOU010000009.1, on the reverse strand, counting down.
ACGAAATAGACGTTTTGATTTATTAGGGGGTCTTATATTTAGTCTGAGCGACTATCGGTTAATTTTTAGTACATAGTACATTACCAGTTACTAGTCAAAATAGACCGATTACTAAATTTTCTGCTAGAAAATGGATTAATGTTGTTATATGTAGAAAGTTGGTAGCTATATGTAATAGTCTGTAATCAATTTTTAAAAGTACTGTTTCCGAGATAAGTAGGATTAGCCATTGAAATTGTTTGTATTAAAAATAATCTGATAAATTTTTATGATGAGAAAATATATATTTTTTGTGTTTCTCTTACTTGTTGCTTCTGGCCTATCGGCGTAGTTGTTTAACGATGGAGGAACAATTGTAGTCCAGTCAGGAGCGACCTTGGTAGTTGATGGAGATATTGATAATGATGGCGTGTATGAATATTCATATATCAGAACAGTATTATTCGAAAGTCAAGGAGTAGAGGTCGAAGTTTATCCAAATCCGACAGCCAATATGATCCGAGTAGATTCAGAATTTCCAGTTACGCATGTTTCGGTATTTAACATGTATGGAAAGTTAGTAATCGATCAAGATTATCTGGATGCTGAAATTGATTTGAAGCCGATGAATTCTGGCCTTTAAAGAGTAGTAATAACTGCAGAAGCAGGACAGTTTGTTAAGTCGGTTATAAAAAATCGAATAAAAGAAAATATCTCAGGTATCAATTATGTCAATTGATGAAGCCTTCTCATTTATTTGAGAGGGCTTTTTTTATATTTGCTGCAACTCGAGATTTACCATTGAATTGATGCGAATATGAATCATCTCCACGTTTAATGCTCAGCTATATTAATCAAGAATAAATGAATTTGAATATGCTATATAAAGAACGACCCATTTCAAACCTTACCAATATTATCAGTACTGTAAACATAAAGTTAGGAAGAGTCCTACTATACGGTTTTGTTATAGTGATGCTTGGTTCTGGATGTAAATCTCCAGCATCTGAATTACAAGAGTTGGATTTAATGAGTGAAGGTATTCCCATCAAAATCAAAGCTCCAGTTGGTGCCAAAGTGAAGAAAAAGGATATGGGCCTCTTTCAAGATATAACAATCAAAGACGGAGAAGACTTTTATATCCAAATTACGGCAGGGCAACTCTATAATAGTGATGCTAAGGTTCGAAAAACAGAAGAGCTTGAGGCAATCAAGCAATTGATATCTTTTTCTCGTATCATAAAAGAGGATGAGCAAGGGTTTATTTTTGAAAGAAAAAAGGGAGACGAACTCACCTATGATTTTCGAAGAATCAAAATTCAAGGTGAAACTGAGTATTTATTTCAAACTGGTCTTGTTGGAAACTTTGATCTAGAGTCAGTAGAACTTATGTACGACGCTGTTAAGTAATTCCTATTTGACACTGAAGTAAATCGTAATACCGATAATAACAACGAAGGCGATACCTAGAACAAGGGCAAGCGTATTGTAGTTTTTTTGCTCAGCGTTCCTCAGTTTATTAAGTGGCGTATTGACTGTGTTATTTATTTTCAATTCGTAGCTAAAACTTCCATCCTCATTCTTATTGAGGAACAATTCAAAGAATTCCTCTCCTACATAGAATGAGTACTTTTTCTGCTCAAGGATATTGAAATCTATTATTACAATACTTCCGTTACAATATACCATCACGTGACCAGTATCGTGCCCATGGTAAAGACCGATATTGTATATGGTGTTAAGAGGATCCGTATATGTCCAAGTATATTGCATAGATCTTTTATTCTCTGACTACTATCCGAAGTAGACTTTCGTATACTTCTAATCTATTCCAAATGGAAAAGTTTAATATACTGGCCAATTACAGTTAATATGTGGATTAGGTCTAAGGTAATAAGCTAAGTGTTTTATTGATGATCATCATCAATTTATTAATGATCTTTTACAGAATAAATTATGCGTCTGCAATTATTTATATTTGTAAGGAACGAATTAAGCTTGATAGCATAATGAGAAAGAATGAACGGGCAAGTCTCAAGGAAAGGATTTTAACCTTAATCGCTGAAGGTGAGAAAGAGATTGCTATGTTGAAAGAGCATACGAAGCCTGTAAGTCCTGAAAATTCATTGGGTCGCATAAGTAGAATGGATGCGATCAATAATAAGAGTGTAGCTGAAGCTTCAATGCGGATTAAGACAGTTAAGTTGACCAAACTAAGAATTGCCTTAACTCATATTGATAATGAAGACTTTGGAGTATGTAAGATGTGTAATAATACCATTCAAGCGGCTCGTTTAATGTATATGCCCGAAAGTACTCGATGTGTACGTTGCGCATCTCGATAGAAGCTGTAAGTCTGATTTTGGAAGGAGCAGATCGAAGAATATAGACCGCTTATCGGATAATGAATTTATTAAAAACCTAAAAAGCGTAAACAAGGTTATAATTGTAAATAAGAAGTAAAATGATACAAGGAAATAATAGGGGAGGTACAACTGGAACGGTGGTGAGTGTTGTGATATTAATCGTGTTTACGGTTATCATGTTTTATGTGCTCAAAGGATTCTGGGCATTCGCAACACTATTTGCATGGGTGTTTCTTATTGTGGCTGCCATTGCAAATTATAAAGTGATTGTCGATTATGTAAAGAATACTTTTTCACTACTGAAAAGGAATCCATTGTACGGTGTAGGTGCAATTGCGTTTTCAGTTTTTCTCTATCCCATTGTTTTCTTCATTTTGATGATGCGTGCATTGTTTGGCCGTATGGCCAAATCAGCTGGCTTTGATCTAGGTCAACAAGTCCAGCGAGAGCAAGAAACCTTTGTAGAGTATGAGGTTTTGGAAGAAAAGAATCTCGAACTGCGAGAAATGGAGAAAAAAAATAGGGAGAGGAGATAGTGATATACATTCTATTTCTTCTCAGTCTAGGTATTACGATTGCCTATGTATTTCTGATTATGTCCTATCTAGATGGATGGAATGAGACTACTGCGATTTCCAGCATTAAGTCAGCAGAAGTTCAGTCAGTCAGTGTAGTTATAGCAGCATATAATGAAGAGCGGTATATTCGTGCATGCATAGAATCGGTTTTGAAAGCTGACTATCCTCATGATAAACTTCAATTAGTTGTAGTTGATAATGGTTCGACTGATAAAACGCATGAGATTCTGAGTAGTATTTCTGAGGATAGACTGGTCGTACTTCAAGAGCCAAAAGGTTTTAAGAAAGAGGCACTGGAAGCTGGCTTTTCTGAATCTACAGGTAGTATAATTCTGTGTACCGATAGCGATTGCATTGTTCCTGAGTTTTGGATTCGTTCAATGGTGAGTCCGTTTCAGACAAAAGCAGCCAATATGGTGCTTGGTCCCGTCAAGATTGGCAAGTATCGTAATCTCGTGGAGCGTTTTCAAGCATTTGATATGCTCGCGATGATGGGTGTTACGGCTGGAGGTTTGAAGGCCGAGAGAAGTTACCTAGCTAATGGGGCAAATATGGCTTTCACCCAAAAGGCGTACCGTAAAGTAGGGGAGATTCCTCGAAAAGACCTTGCAAGTGGCGATGACGTGTTCTTATTACATCAATTTATTTCGATGGATAAGTTCAAAGTACATTTCCAAAAAGATAGCGATGCAGTTATCTCGACTCAAGCAGTTTCTGGTTGGAATAATTTGATACAGCAAAGAAGGAGATGGGCATCAAAAGCGACAGCTTACGTCTCATCCAAAGATCGATTTGCATCCGCATTTATATTTGTACTTGTTGTCTCTATTTTTTTGAACCTCTTACTAATTCCATTTACAGGAGGGCTATCGTTTTTTATAGCTTTATTTCAGCTGTTCATAAAAGGAACGATAGACTACGCCTTTTTGACGCAAGTCAATCTGTTCTTTAAGCAAAAACACTTACTAAGATACTTTATCCCAGCTTTTTTGGTACATGCTGTCTATATTCTTTTTGCAGGAGTTTCAGGTTTGATCGGTCGTCCGTACAATTGGCGTGGAAGAAGAACAACATAGAAACAAAAAAGCCACCTCTTTTCAAAGGCGGCTCATTGCTACATTCATTAGTCTTGTTGTTATCTATTACTTAAGTTTTGCTAGCTCTCCTTTCAAGTAATCAATAACATCTACTTCGATACTATCGACTCCGTGAAGTTTACTTAGGTACCAGGAAATCCAGTCGCCTAAGTGTGCGAGGTACATAGCCTTTTCGACTAGGTCATTACCCTTACTATAGATCTCTATTATTGCATCCGCGTAACTACTGATAATCTCTTTATTGATATCTATTCGCTTAGCATTTCGATCGTAATCGTCCTCATTTCTCAAATATATAACCGCCCACTTATCGCTCTTGTCTTTCCATCCTACTAATTCATTATGATTCATTTCAGGAATCACATGATGCCAACAAAGCATTTTGGCATTTTCGTTAATCTGTTGTCTCAGACGAACAGCAACGGATTCCATTCGGTCTGTTGTGTAGATAATTGGAATTTTTTTATCAAGGACTTGCGCAATTTTACGAGCTTCTACTTTGATGTCCTCCATCTCTCGTTCAATAAGTCCGATTGATTTCTCAATACTTTTGGTATAAGAGTCACCTGTTAGGCCCAATTTTTCTAGGATGAACAATTGCTGTACAAGAGAGAATCCCAAACAAGCTCTAGGAGAAGGCCAATCGCCCGGAAGTTGAATGTAATCGTAGCCTTTTTCCTTTGCTATTTCCATAAGCTTGCCACCTGAAGTGACAATTATGACTTTAGCGCCTGTTGTTTCTATTTGATGGTATGACTCAAGTGTTTCCTCTGTATTTCCAGAGTAAGAAGAACAAATAGCCAAGGTGTTTTTTCCAACTGAGGCTGGAATTTGATAGCCTTTACCAATCGTAAAAGGCACTGTGCACTCATTCTTTACAAACTCGTGTACGAAATCAGCTCCAATTCCTGACCCTCCTAATCCAGCGACATAGATATTTCTAATTTCGTGTTCAGGTGCATTGATTTTTGCTGCTCTTCCTATTTCCAAAGCTTCTTTGAGCTGAGCTGGAAATCGAGCAATTAGTTGATTCATCATAGTATTATGTTTGTGATTTATGATCAAATTAAATGGCGAAGTGCATTTGTATATATGTTTGACTACGCCTAAAAATCCTCAAATATACATATTAAACTAATTACCATACATGAAGAAATTATTACCATTTTCGAGGTAGCTAGATTTCTTGTTGTACTATTATTTCAGTTCTTCAGGATTAATATCGTAGTCTGGAGTTGATTCAACAGCTGATTTGATGAGCCTATAGTACGTTTTACGATGCTTTAGAACTGGATTTTTCATAAAATATAGCATGGCTCGATCGAATGCTGTAATACCTTTTATCTCTTCAATGATATGTAGCTTCGTGCGGACATAGGCTGGCGTAAAATAGATGTTCGTCGTAGTAACGAATCTAGATTCAACGGTTTTGATTGAAAGTTCATTTAAGGGATCTATCTTCAAGATTTCTTCAGTAAAGCATTTTAGATCTTCGTTTCCATAACAGACCTTTGATGTATTGCCTTCTTCATAGTCTTCGATAATCGTTCCATCAGCTATAATATCTTGATAAAGCAGTGGCTTTAATTCGTGACTGGCTATGTTTTTAAAAGCTTTCTCAATAGGTGCCTGTATTGTGATTTTGTGTTCGAACTTTGTGCTTTCAAGCATATACCCTAATGCGAATATGCCTAAAAGTAAGATTACGAAAACTAGTGCAGTATAAAGTGAAATTCGTTTCATACAATTAGATTTTACTTAGAGCTTGATCTAGATCATTAATTAAATCATCAGGGTCTTCAACTCCGACACTTAGTCTGATAAGTGAATCCGTCAAACCCACTTTGATTCGTTCCTCTTTAGGTATTGACGCGTGTGTCATACTAGCTGGATGTCCAATGAGTGATTCCACGCCACCAAGGGATTCAGCAAGAGTGAAATAGTTGGTATTACTAAGGACTTTGAAAGAAGCCTTCTGCGTATTTGCTTTCAAGTCAAAACTAAGCATACCTCCAAAATCGCGCATTTGTCTTTTTGCTACTTCATGTCCCTTGTGATCTGTAAATCCAGGATAGAATACTCTTGATACTTTATCATGTCCTGCTAAATGTGATGCAATGAGTCTTGCAGAATCACAGGCGCGTTGCACTCGAAGATGTAATGTCTTTATGCCTCTTAGTACAAGAAAGCAGTCCTGTGGCCCTGGAATTGCTCCGCATGAATTTTGAATGAATCGAATTTGCTTGTGTAGTTCTTGATCATTGACAATGATCGCACCATTGACCACGTCACTATGTCCCCCTAGATATTTAGTAGCTGAATGCAGTACTATATCTGCTCCCAGATTCAATGGGTTTTGTAAATACGGCGAAGAAAAGGTATTGTCAACTAGTGATAAGACACCATTTGCTCTTGCTATTTTAGTGATTGCTTCAATGTCAACAATACTAAGCATGGGATTGGTGGGCGTTTCAAGCCAGATTAGTTTGGTGTGACCATTGATATGAGATTGGATATTTTGTGGATCATCCATATTGATGAAATGGAACTTGATGCCATATTTAGCATAGACTTTCATCATTTGGCGGTAGGTTCCGCCGTAGAGATCGCTGGTAGAAATAACTTCGTCGCCTGGACTTAACGTTTTCATAACCGCATCTTGTGCTGCTAACCCTGACCCAAAGGATATAGCGTGATTTCCATTTTCTAGCGCTGCAAGACTGTTTTCTAAAGCTTCACGCGTAGGATTTTTAGATCTTGCATAGGCATACCCTTTGTGGACACCGGGACTTTCTTGTGCAAAAGTGGATGTCTGGTAGATTGGCGTCATGACAGCGCCAGTCAGGGGATCAGGTTTTAAACCTCCGTGAATAACTTTTGTAGCAAATTTCATATGATACTTTCAGTATTGGTGATGGGATGTATCTTTTCTTAAGTGATTCTACGCTACAAAAAAGGATAGCCTAAATAGACTATCCTTTTTGTATTGAAATATTTTGCCATTGGCTTACACGTCAATGTTCGCATATTTTGCATGAGATTCAATAAAAGCTCTTCGTGGAGGAACTTCATCACCCATGAGTACAGAAAATATACGATCAGCTCCTATATCATTTTCTATAGTCACTTTTTTAAGAATTCTCGTTTCCGGATCCATCGTTGTTTCCCATAATTGGTCTGCGTTCATTTCACCTAAACCTTTGTATCGTTGGATTTTGATGCCTCCACCTCCGCTAAGGCCATCTTCAGTTTTTCCTCCGCCATAGGCTTCGATTGCTTCTGCTCGTTCTTCTTCGCTCCAACAATATCTAAACTGCTTTCCTTTTCGCACTTGATAAAGTGGGGGAGCAGCGATATAAACAAAGCCTTGTTCAACAAGTGGGTTCATGTATCTGAAGAAGAAGGTTAATATAAGTGTTACAATATGGCTACCATCAATATCGGCATCACACATGATAACTATCTTATGATATCTTAATTTATCAATGTTAAGTACTCGTTCACCATCTTTCTCTTCAATCGAAACTCCGAGGGCAGTAAAAAGATTTTTTATTTCCTCGTTTTCATAGATCTTATGTTCAAGTGCTTTTTCAACATTTAGGATTTTACCTCTTAGTGGTAAGATCGCTTGAAAATGACGATCCCGTCCTTGCTTTGCTGTTCCACCTGCTGAATCTCCCTCAACGAGGAATATTTCTGATTCGTCAGGATTTTTACTTGAGCAATCACTTAATTTTCCCGGCAAGCCACTTCCCGTTAGTACATTTTTACGTTGTACCATTTCACGCGCTTTACGAGCGGCATGTCTAGCAGTCGCGGCAAGAATTACTTTGTTGATTATTTTCTTGGCTTGATTAGGATTTTCCTCTAGGTAATGCTTTAATACATCTCCTACACATCTAGATACAATCCCAGTAACTTCACTATTGCCTAATTCCCCTTTAGTCTGTCCCTTAAATTGAGGTTCAGGCACCTTTACAGAAATAATTGCAGTGAGTCCTTCCCTGAAATCCTCTCCGGACACAGCAAATTTCAACTTGCTGAAGAAGCCTTCATCTTCGCCGTATTGCTTGAATATTCGTGACAAGGCTCTACGGAATCCGTTCACATGAGTTCCTCCATCTCGTGTATTAATGTTATTAACGAACGAATAGATGTTTTCTTTGAAACTGGTGTTATATTGCAAAGCAACTTCTACCTCAACATTCTCTTCTTTGCCGATTACGTGGATAGGAGTTTCAATAAGTGGAGTCCGACTTTCGTCCAAATAGACAACAAACTCTTTTAGACCACCTTCCGAGAAGAATTCTTCGTACCTCGGTTTACCATCCTCAATATCTCGCATGTCTGTTAAAGTCAACAGAAGACCAGAGTTCAGATAGCAAAGTTCTTTTAGCCTAGTTGCTAAAACATCGTATTTATATTCTGCGACTTCGAATATTTCAGAGTCTGGTAGAAAGGTTATTGTCGTTCCAGTTTTGTCAGTTTCTCCAACAATCTCGACTTCTGTCTGTGGCTTACCTTTGCTGTATGTTTGATTGTAAATCTTACCCTCTCTGTGCACTTCAGCTTTCATCATAATTGAAAGTGCGTTAACACAAGACACACCCACACCGTGCAAACCACCCGAAACTTTGTAAGTATCCTTATCGAACTTTCCACCAGCATGCAGTACAGTCATTACAACCTCAAGGGCACTTTTCTGGAGCTTCTCGTGCATACCTGTCGGTATACCTCGACCGTCATCTCGTACTGAGATGGAGTTATCTTCGTGGATAACCGTATGAATTGACTTACAATGACCTGCTAGGTGCTCATCAATTGAGTTGTCGACAACTTCCCAAACAAGGTGATGAAGACCTTTTGTATCGGTACTGCCGATATACATTCCTGGCCTTTTTCGTACCGCTTCGAGACCCTCTAATGCGGTGATGTTACTCGCATCGTAATTCCCTTTATTTTCACTCATATTTCGCAATTAATTTAATGTGCAAAGATAGGAAAAAAGAAGGATTTATTCACTGTAAAAAATGCTTTTTCGCAAATTTGTAATTTGTTAAAAATCAATTACTTATGCGAATTTAGATGGTGAATTCTGATAATACTTGTTCCCGTTATGAAAAAAGCTAAAATGTGGAGGTAAATAAAGGGAACAATTGAGAGAATTATATAAACATAATTTAGCTGTATTTAGCGACAATTTGATCGCAAGCCTGATTGATCATTTCGAAGACGCTCTCGAAGCCTCCTTCATAATAAGGGTCTGGTACTGCTCTATTTTGACCGTGATACAGGAAGTTGAGAATAAGGTGTACTTTCGAACGTTGCTCCTCATTTTGAGCAAGTTTGATGATATCAGCATAATTTGATGAGTCCATTGCAAGAATTAAATCAAATTCTGCTAGATCTTGCGTCTGGAGCTTACGAGATCTTTGACTTGTGATGTCTATTTGGTGGTTCTGAGCGACTTCAATCGACCTGCTGTCGGGTAATTCGCCATTATGAAAGCCTGATGTACCGCAACTGTCTACTTCCCAGCCTAATTGCAAGTGGTCTACTTTCGATTGTAAAATACCCTCAGCAAGTGGTGATCTACAAATATTTCCGAGACAAACCATTAGTACTTTCATTAAATTACTTTTCGTTAAACGACGGGCGCAGTGTTAGTCTTGATCCTTAATCTTATTCCAAGTGTTAAATAAAACCTCTTGACTAGGTTTATTTTTTGGAGCCAGTCTCAATGGTTCTGCTTCTTTTAGGCTTGTATGACAATCTTCTGGTAATGTTTGATAAAGCTGTGTACCTTTTGTTTTCCAAGCAATCATTTTGTCGGAAACAGTCTTTATGACTCTTCCAGGATTTCCAACTACCAGCGAGCGAGGAGGTATAATTTCGTTTCCCTTTATAAAACTTAAAGCACCTACGATAGATTCAGTACCTAGTTCTACATTATCCATGACTACGGCATTCATTCCGACCATACAGTTTTCGCCAATATGCGCACCATGAATGATAGCGCCATGACCTATATGAGCGTTTTCTTCTAAGATGACAGTTGTGCCAGGAAACATGTGGATCGTGCAGTTTTCTTGAACATTGCATCCGTCTTTGATGATAATTTCACCCCAATCACCTCTGATTGCAGCTCCCGGCCCAATATATACGTCTTTTCCAATAGTTACATTACCAGTGACTGTTGCCTGCGGGTGAATAAAAGCACTTTCGTGCACTACTGGAATAAAACCTTTGAATTCAAAAATCATTTAGTTTGCAATTGGGTAAGAAATAACGGTCAGCCACTTTGCCGGATCTTTTTCAACTGAAGGGTCAGTAACGTACTCTTCAATGATCGGCCAATTGTGAATTAACTCGCGGTCACTCAGACAAGCTTGGATTGCAGCATGAGCAGTTTGTATGTCTTTATAATCTCCGTAAAAGTCTAGTTGCGCAGCTTTACCCGCTTCTATTATTTCTAAAGGTACCTCTTCCAAGTTGACCTCATCTGAAATAGGAATTCCTGCTGCAATATCCACTTTTGATTCTTGAGGCTTGAAGTTATAGATTAACCCACTAGGTTTGCCAGACATTTCAGCACCGGCATTTTGGATCGTCGTGAATAGATATCCGAGATTCGAAGCATAGAATTGCTGAACCTTATCTTGACTGACTTCTGATCTCTTCGTGACATAGTACTTCAATGGTATGACTTCTTGATTTATAGAATAGCCATAATATTCGCCTTCGTTTTTTCTTGTTTTGACCAAAGCGTTAAGGTTTTCAAGTCCTTTTTTGAAGGAATTCTTCATTCCTACTTTAAGAATTGGCATAAGAACATTCGTAAATCTACCTGCTTTGAATTCAAAAGTCCAGTTCACTTCTGTACTTTCACCCTTTGGATTCAAGGAAATCGTTCCTTTACCACCTCTTTTCTCGCCAAACTTAACTTCTGTTTTGATACCGGATTCAAGATTAGATTCAACTATGCGATAACTACCATCACCTTGATTATCACTTATCCAGGTATAGCTCGCTCCTGTACCAACAAGCTTGTCCCCCATAGTCCATGCCATTGTTGGATCAGCTTCTTTGAATGGAGACCAGTCTTCCTGAGCTCTTAGGTCATTTATGGCATTAAAGACCATTAATTGAGGACCTTCTATAGTCTTGGTCGTAGTGATTCGTTGTTCTGTTGGCAAAACGAATGCTAGTACTATGAAAAGTACTATAAGTGCCAAGAGAACGTAAGATATGTATCTTAGAATTTTCATGATTAATTGCTTTACACTGCAAATTTCGTGAAATTATACGTTATCTAATCCTTGCTCTTTGATTTTGTTTTCCATTATAGTAATGATCTCTTCTACAGCTGGACAGATTTCAAAATTCTTATTATGTAGATTTTTACGCCTCATGAATTGATTTGACCGTGTATGTGGGTAATCTCGGCAAGCTTCTGGCCGAACTTCATATATGCTACAGTAGTTATCGTCTCCCAAAAATCGACATGGCACCTGATCAAAAGACATTTCTCCGTTGAAGTCTTGAATGGTGAAATTTCGGATTATTTGCTTTGGACTTTTTTCAAGAAACCTTGCAATTCTCTTTACATCAGCGGGAGTAACTATCGGAGGCGCAGTTTTGCAACAGTTGCCGCAACTGAGACAGTCTGTTCTTTTAAAAACTTCGTCATGTGTTTCAACTGATAGTCTTTCCAGATCAGGTTTTGAAACCTGTTTAGCATTTTCGAAGAAATCTTTAAGGTTTGACTTATCCATCTTGCTGTAGTTTTTTGAGCTAAGCAATATTACAAGGAAAATTGCTTAAGAAGCGGGAACTAGCGAAGATTTTTGCTGGTCCGTTTGGCTGAGTGCCTTAAACATATATCCTTTCTCTGCAAAGTATTTAAGAACACGAGGAAGAACAATTTTTAGTGTTTTTTCAGACTTGATGCTATCGTGAAAAACAACGATGCTTCCAGATTTAGTGGATTTGATGACATTTTCGTAGCAGTCTTCTGGAGACAAGTTTTCGTCAAAGTCACCACTTAAAACGTCCCACATGATGACATTATAATGTCTTGTCAGAAATTGTGCTTGCTTGGGCTTTAGTCGCCCATATGGAGGACGAAAAAGCTCTGACTTCACCAATCTTGCACATTTTCTGATATCGTGAAAATATGGAATATTGTCTGTTTGCCAACCTGAAATATGATGATATGTATGGTTTCCAACCGAGTGTCCTGCTGCTGCAACAAGCTCAAATACATCTCGATGCTTTTTTACATTTTCACCAACACAGAAAAAGGTTGCTTTTGCTTTGTACTGTTCAAGTAATTCGAGAACCCACGGTGTTACGTCAGGAATTGGTCCATCGTCAAAAGTCAAATAGAGTACTTTCTCAGAAGATTCCATGTTCCAAGTTAATGTAGGAAAAAGGGATTTTATAAATTTTGGAGTTTTGGTTAAGTACATGAAAGTTCAAGGTGTTGTCAATAATATTATTGGGCCTACCATTTAACGATTAATAATGTTCAAACGCTTTAAATTATTGTTCATTTTTTAGAAAATAGTTTCATTGTCGTTCTGTCCTGACAAAACTTAGATTTTACAGAGCTTTTAGAGTTTTTTAAAACAGTGATATAATGAGCTCTGAGACTCCTTATTCAAGCTTTGGAATACCTATTGAAATACTTAGTTTCTTTTTATTTTAATGTGAAATCTAATAAAAACAGCACTTTAAAGAGGGACATTTTGTCTTTTGGTTACACTAATAACTAAAGACACTTATGCAATACAAGGCAAATCACATTACGCTTTCAAAATGGGCAGAAGAAGATAGACCTAGAGAAAAACTTCAGCTTTTAGGAAAACAAAACCTTACGGATTCTGAAATTCTAGCAATTTTGTTGGGTTCCGGAACTAGGAATATAAATGTTATAAATTTAGCTCATTCAATTTTATCATCAATAGATCATAATCTGTCAAGATTCAAGACAATCAAGCGGAAGGACTTGCTGAAATTTAAGGGAGTTGGTCCAGCAAAAGCAGCATATATTTTCGCAGCAATAGAGTTTGGAAACAGGATTCATCATGCGGAAAAGCCTGCTGTAAGGAAGATATCCACTAGTGCTGATGCTTATCATTGTCTAAAATCTTCTTTGACAGGTTTGGATAAAGAAGAATTTTGGGTTTTACTGCTCAATAAGGCAAATCGCGTGATTGCTAAGAAGAGAATTTCAATAGGTGGGATTAGTGCAACAATTGTTGATTCGCGAATTGTATTCTCATGTGCAATTGAAAATTTGGCAAGCTCAATAATTCTTGCTCATAATCATCCTTCTGGTAATCTGAAACCTAGTAAGGCTGATTTAGATATTACTCAGAAAATCAAGGAAGGGGCGGTGTACTTTGATATTACAGTCTTGGATCATTTGATTATTGCGGGAAACGATTTTTTTAGTTTTGCAGATGAAGGAATGATGAGGTAATAATTTTTGTATTTTCGCAGTCCATTTATCTAAAATAACGTCTATGAATATTTACTCTGTTCTACTTTTGCTTTTAGCTCCATTTTTGCTTTTTGGACAGGAAATTGTCAGCCCCACAGAGTTTCTTGGTGAAACATATGGTACTGAATTTACACCGCACCATAAGCTTGTAGAGTATTTTAAAGAGCTTGACAAAGCATCAGATCAGCTTACTTTAGAACAGTATGGAGAAACAAACGAAGGAAGGCCATTGTACCTTGCCTTCGTATCATCAAAGTCTAATCTTGAACAGATAGAGAGTATTCGAAAAACAAATCTATGCAATGCAGGCCTGATTACAGAGAAGCCAGATGTACTCATCGAAAAGTCTATAGTATGGTTATCTTATAGTGTACATGGAAATGAAGCTGGTGGATCTGAAGCATCGATGAACGTTTTGTATCAACTGCTTAAGGATAATTCAAAGGAATCGTGGCTAGATGAGGCAGTAGTTATAATTGATCCATCGTTAAATCCTGATGGATATGAACGATACACACATTGGCATCGAGGCATAAGAGGAATTGATGTTCATCCCCAGCTTATGGATGTAGAACATATGGAACCATGGCCAGGGGGTAGAGTGAATCATTATCTATTTGATTTAAATCGCGATTGGGCTTGGCAGACTCAAGTTGAATCTAAACAACGAATAGCAAGGTATAACGCTTGGTTGCCACATATTCACGCCGATCTGCATGAAATGGGTTACGATGATCATTATTATTTTGCACCAGCTGCAGAACCATACCACAAAGCAATTACAGATTGGCAGAGGGATTTTCAATATGAAATTGGAAAGAACCATGCTGGCTACTTTGACGAAAATGGTTGGTTGTACTTTACACGAGAAATTTTTGATCTTCTGTATCCGAGCTATGGTGATACTTGGCCAACATTCAATGGATCAATAGGTATGACGTATGAGCAGGCTGGACATGGAATGGCAGGTCGTGCAATCCGAATGAGCAATGGAAAAGATCTAGTTCTACAAGACAGGATTGATCATCACACAACAACAAGTCTTTCGACTATTGAAATGGCTGTAAAGAATCAGGTTCAAATGATCAATCAGTTCAAAGACTATTTTAGGAACTCTAAAGATAGTCCTTCAGGGAAATATAAGTACTATGTAATCAAGGAGGGTGCTAAGTCTGAAGAGTTTGGCGAGCTTCTTGATAAAAATGGTATTGAATATAGTTTCATTGAAGAATCAAAGCGTCTAAAAGCATATTCATATAATGAAAAGTCAGAAGAGGATTTTGAAACTGAGAAGGGCGATGTCTTTGTCTCAGCATACCAAGCTAAATCTACTTTATTACAGATTTTCATGGAGGAAGAGCCCATTCTTGCAGATTCAGTAACATATGATATTACTTCGTGGTGTATTCCTTTGGCATATGGACTCGATTGTTATGCATTTACTGATGAACCTAATCTAGAAGTTGATGAGGAGCAGTTAATGGATACAACTGAATTTGCTGTTGGAAAGGTAGGAGTTGCTATTCCTTGGAATCAGATTAAAGGCGTAGAAATGGTTCTTGGTCAGCTACTGCTTGAAGATCTTGTTGTGAAGTCTGCTCAAAAACACATCGAATTGGAGAATCTTAACTTGAAAAGGGGTGACTTACTTGTTTTGAAGGCTGATCAAAAAGAATCAATCGATTGGCAAGAGATTTTAGCAAAAATTGCGTTGAATCATAAAATTGAAATGCTTCCAATCGAAAATGGATTTGCCATTTCAGGAAGTGATCTAGGAGGAAGTGGATTGCAGATGATTGATAAGCCGAAAGTGCTGACAATATTTGGAGACGGTGTAGATGCAAATGCATATGGTCAGGTTTGGTATTACTTTGAGCAGGTGCTGAAATATCCGATTTCTAGAGTTGATATTTCAAGCCTCTCCTATATAGATTTAGATCAAGTTAATACCTTGATTTTACCAGATGGCTATTATTCACTTTCGGAAGATCTTTTGAAAAAAATTAGTGAATGGGTGAGTTCTGGTGGAAAGTTGATTTCTATCGGTGGAGCAAATCGAAACTTATTGAGTTCAGACCTTTTTGTACTTGCCAAGGATGAGAATTCTACTTCGGATTCCGAATCAGACCATGAAGATCGCTACAAGAAAAGAGCATACGTAGGTGCGGAAAGAAGATCAATATCAGGTAGTATTCCTGGAGCAATTTTCAAGACTGAAGTTGATTCTACACATCCACTCTGCTATGGGATGAATTCATATTATACGCTAAAGAATAGTAGTAGAAGAATTCCTTTGATAGGTGGAAATGGATTTAATCCCGTTTTTATTCCTGAAGATTACATCTCTTACGGCTTTATTGGTTCTGAACTGGCTAGTTCCTTTGAAGATAGCAGTGTTTTTGCAGTTGAAGAAAAAGGCAGAGGAGTTGTTATTTATATGGTTGATAATCCACTTTTTAGAGCTTTCTGGAAAAGTGGTGAGCTTATATTTGCAAATGCGTTATTTCAAGTAAAATAAGATGTTATGATGAATTCTTGGTTGGATATACCAAATGATACAGACTTTACAATGCACAATTTTCCATTCGGAATTGGTGAAATTGATGGAAATAGACATGTTGTTTCTAGACTAGGAAATTATGTGATTAATTTGTCTGCGTTATATGATTTAGAAGTTTTCAATGGAATTACGGTTGAAAAGTCAACACTTTCAAGTGCCTTTTTAAATTCATTCATTGAGCAAGGAAAGTCTATAACGGTTCCGGTGCGTGAGCGTTTGATTGAGTTTTTTGGGTCAAGCCCAAAACCAGATTCAACAGATTTTTTGATTCCAGAGGATCAAGTGCACATGAAGTTGCCAATTAAGGTTACAGATTATACGGATTTCTATTCAAGTAGAGAGCACGCAACAAATGTCGGTACGATGTTTCGAGATCCAAATAACGCTTTACTTCCCAATTGGCTTCACATGCCAGTCGGATATCACGGTAGAGCTTCCAGTATTGTTGTTTCAGGAACAGATATTCGTCGACCAAAAGGTCAACAAAAGCCTGTCGAAAACTCACCGTTATTTGGCTCAAGTAAATTGCTCGATTTTGAATTAGAAATGGGATTTGTAGTGGGAAAATCAACGGATTTAGGCGACTCAGTTAGTACTTCTGAGGCTGAAGACCATATTTTTGGACTGGCATTATTTAATGATTGGAGTGCTAGGGATATTCAGAGTTGGGAATATGTTCCACTTGGGCCGTTTTTAGGAAAGAATTTCGCATCTACGTTGTCTCCTTGGATCGTCACGCTTGAAGCTTTGGAGCCATTTAGAATAGAGTCACCAGAACAAGATCCTGAGGTCTTGGATTATCTGAAATACGACGGAAAGAAAAATTACGACATAGATTTGTTCGTAGATATTATAACTCCAGAACATCACGAAGTAAACACTGTTTGCAGTTCAAACTTTCAGTACATGTATTGGAATATGTGTCAACAATTAGCACATCAGACTGTGAATGGGTGTAATATTACTGTTGGTGACTTGTATGCTTCAGGAACTATAAGTGGAAAAGAACCAAGTTCTTATGGATCAATGTTAGAGCTATCGTGGAGAGGCTCAAAGCCACTGAAAATGAAAGACGGATCACAACGTAAGTTTATTAAGGATGGCGATGTAGTGAGATTGCGAGGTCGTTGCCAAAAAGGTGACGTTTCACTAGGTTTTGGAATTTGTGAAGGTAAAGTTTTACCAGCGAAATAGATCAAACACCGATGATTTGAATAGAATCGTTTTGAAAAGCAGCAACTGTTGATGAATTTGTGATAGCACAATCAAACAATTGAGTCGAGGTTCAAAGAGCTATCAAAATTGTTTGTGTAATGTCAGTTCTGATGAATATGTTCAATATACAGAAGTTGTTCTTTTGAGCGAAAGCTGAAATCAGGAAAAAGCTTATATTCGAGAGAAATACATGTTATAGTTGAATAAGCTTTTTTCTACATGTGTTAATCATTGATTTACGTAGATGAAGATTAAGAGGTAGTTAGTGGACGCAGCATTTCAGCTGTTTAATTGCGTCTCAAGTATTGACACTATACTTTATTTTTTTTCCTTAGACCTTGTACAAGACAGATTGAAAGCAGTTTGTTTAGTCAAATTTAAGTATATTTCCAATTTTATTCTGAAATCAAAAGGTTTCGAACACTCTGAAACATTAAGAAAAGATTTATATGTTTAAAAATCTAACTATTCTTCTTGGTATCATTTGCTTTTTTATCCAGGATCTGAAAGCTCAAGATATACATTTTACATCCTATGATTTTTCACCTTTAACATTGAATCCAGCTCTTGTAGGAGGTTTCTCTGGGAGTTATAGAATAGGCGGTATTTATAGGGATCAGTGGCGTTCTGCAGCCGTAAAAGGAGCATACAGCACACCTACAATTCACGTGGATGTACCTATTATTCGAGGGTTAAGAAAGCAAGATTGGGTAGGAATAGGTGTTGGTGTTTTTAGAGACCAGTCGAGTCAATACAGAATGGTTGAAACGAAGAGTTTTCAGGGGGTGAGTTATCACTTATCGCTAGATAAGAAGCAAAATAGAATTCTTTCCTTTGGAATTCAGAATGGTACAGGAAACCGGAGATTGAATTTGCGAGAAGGAAGAGATCTATTGACTGAAACAGTGATTTTAGGTCAAACTGCCAATAACGAGATTCCTACGCTGGATAATCAACTGATTACGCAGGAAGGATCTAATCTTACAGATTGGGTAGGGGGTGTAGTGTTCTCAAGTTACCAACGGAACCTTTCATTCATAAGAGCCGGATTTTCTGTTGGCCGAATTAATAGAGCTAATCAAGCATTTGCCAAAGGGGTAGATAGACAAAAACTGAAGTTCACGGCTTTTGCGCTATATGATACACCTATAGCTGGAAATTTATTCCTAACACCTTCTTTGATGTATCAAAGAACTGGTAACAATTGGGAGACTGTAGCACAGGTTAAAACTAGTTACTTACTTAGCGAAGCTAAAAGTCTGTATATAAATGGAGGCCTTGGTTATAGAGTAGGAGATGCTGTTCAGTTTCTATTGGGTGTTGATATCAAAGATACTAAGGTTCAACTTGCCTATGATTTAACTGCTAGTGGTTACACTGCAGCTACAAATTCAGTTGGGGCATTTGAATTAGCGGTTTCGTATGTTGGTAAAGTTTACAAGAAGCCTAAAATTGATCCTACTCAGGTTTGTCCACGATTATAACAACTTTCCCAGGACAACAAAATTTTTGTAACGCAATTTAATGTTATATAGAGATTCATACTTAATGATAAAACTAATGATCAGATATACTATTGCCCTATTATTTGTTGCTTTCATTGGTACTGTTGCAATGGCTCAGCCGTTGACTGAAGTCACATATGAAACCAAGATTGCAACTGCAGATGAAGCCTTTAATTCAGGCGATTACTACAATGCTGCAGAATGGTACGAACAGGCATATAAAGAAAGAAAAGACAAGGACTTTGCAATTAAAGTTGCCGAATGTTACATGAATCTCCGAAACTACAAACGAGCTACAAGTTGGTTCAAACGAGTATTGTCTCGTGATCGAACGGAATCATATGGTGAATACAAGCTAGAATACGGAAATTCTTTGAAGATAATGGGTGAATACAATGACGCTTATTCCATATTAAACGAATTTGTCAATGAAACTGAGGATTTGGAACGTAAGAAAAAAGCAGTATTGTTGATTAATGGCATTGCAAAGAGTTCAGATTTCGAAGATAACGTAGATGCTATAATAAAACCAGTTCATAGAAATGTTAATAGCCCTTCAAGTGAAGCTGGTCCTAGATCATATGGAGCAGAATTGTACTATAGCTCGTTGAATCGAAAAGATGAGCTCATTTACAATGGTAAGCTGGAAGGTGAAACACACTTCAAGATATACAACACAGCCTTAAATGATAAGGGTGATTATGGGAAAGGGTCTGCATTGAGCGATGAGATTAATCGTGAAGGATACCATACAGGTAATCCAAGCTTTTCAGCCGATGGGCAGATTATGTATTTTACTAGGATGTTAATTGAAGAAGGTGAATTGCTTGAATCTAAAGTGTATTATTCCAAGAGAAAAGGTCCTAATTGGGGTCCTTCTGATATGGTGGAAGGTGATATAAATGGAGATTATCTAATTAAGTATCCTGCAGTAGGCGAATTGTACGGACGTGACGTGCTTTTCTTCTCAGCGCAAATTGAAGGTGGTTTTGGCGGTTATGATATTTACTACAGTGAGAAGACAGGTGAGAACACATTTGGAACTCCCGTTAATTTGGGTGAAACAATAAATACATTCTATGATGAAATGACGCCATTTTATCGCGAAGGAGAATTTTTCTTTAGTACAGAAGGTTATCCAGGCTTCGGGGGAATGGATATCTTCAAAACGACTTGGGACGGAACACAATGGTCTGAAGTCATGAACATGGGGAGTGGTTATAATTCGACTTACGATGATATGTACTATACATTGGATGAGGCTGGATTACAAGGATTCTTAGTTTCAAATAGACCTGCTGAAAGAAAAAGATCAGTGATGAGTAAAACTTGTTGCGATGATATCTTTTCGGTTAACATGAAAGAACTTGTCATAGACCTTAAAGCATTAATCACAGATGGAACGGATCCATTAAAAGAGGCGACAGTCAAACTAGTTGACTTGACTGAAGGTGATGAAAAAGCTGACCCAGAAATCAAGAATAATCTCAGTTCTAATGATTTTAATTTTGCACTTGATGCAGACAAGCCATATAGAGTTGTAGTAAATAGAAAGGGCTACTATTCTGATTCAATTGAATTCAATACAGTTGGAATTCTTGATGATTACACGGTGGAGCGTACGATAGCTTTGAAAGAAATACCGATTCCACCACCACCAAAAGAAGAGACAGTCATAGTTACTGTTAATGAGCCTATTCGGATGAATAATATCTATTATGACCTGGATAGTGACGTAATATTAAAAAGTGCGGAGGGTGATTTAAAATACATTCTTGAAATTATGAATGATTATCCAACGATGGTTATTGAATTGTCTTCTCATACAGATGCTCAAGGTTTAAGTCGCTATAATGAAGATTTGTCTCAGCGTCGAGCCAATAGTGCTAAGCAATATCTTCTTGATAGAGGTGTCGCTCCCGATCGCATACAAGCTGTTGGCTATGGTGAGGAGGTCATACTTAATAGATGTGTAAATGGGGTCCGTTGTAGTGACGAAGAACACCAGTTCAATAGAAGGACAGAGTTTAAGATTATCTCTGGACCTCAAACAATCGAAATCAAGAAGCAAACGACAAGACCTATTAACGGTGTAGGTGGACTGCCGAACCATACTGAAAAATCTGGTTATTCCTCTGTAAACCAAGATGAATTGCCACTTGCTACCTTCAAATTTGCGCAGAATGACTACCAGCTTGGCAAAATAAAGTTGGGCGATAAAGTTAATATGGAATATGTTTTCGAAAACACTGGAGATAATCCCTTATTGATCGAGGTTGTTACAGCGTGCCATTGTACAACTTTTGAGTATCCTACTGAACCAATAAAAGCTGGAGAGAAGGCTGTAATCACCGCCACTTTCGATAGTAAGGTGAAAGCAAGAGCTGGTAATTTCAGAGAAGTTATTAATATCATTTGTAATACTGAAAAATTGGTTGAAGAGGCTATTTTTCACGTAACCGTTGAAGATTAGTGTGGGAGGAGGTTGTTCTTGAACTTAGTAAGTACGATTGGATCGATTGGACTATTCTAGTCACAGGTCTCTTATATGCGTTTTTTTTCCGTTTCGAATAAGCCAGTCTGTTGGGGTTTCGGGATAATTAGCTGCGGCTTACTATCCTGGAAAGACTACTCAGAGTATCAACTCTTTTTTGATTCTGGCTTGCAGTTACTCTATGTTTATATGGGGATTGTTGGTCTATATCGTTGGATCAAGTCCAAGAAAGATACCGGTTATCCAAGAATTGAAACGCTGCCATTCAGCTCTCATCTCAATGCACTCGTCTTTGGGACAATAACGTCATTAGTCCTTGTTCTCATTGTCCAGTTGTTTGTAAATCCAGCTTTTGTTTTCTTAGACAGTGTGACAACTGTTTTTAGTATTTGGGCTACGTGGTTGCTTGTGAACCGAATTTATGAAAATTGGATTTACTGGTTATTTATCAATACAGCGTATATCTATATGTTTTATGCGCAAGGTGGCACTTTAGTGGCCATATTATATATAGTCTACCTCGCTACCGCAATCACTGGTTTGATTTCTTGGAACTACTTTATGAGACATCAGAGAAAAAAGGCGATTTTGTAGGCATTTTTTTAATCTATTTTGTAATTAAG
This sequence comes from uncultured Saprospiraceae bacterium, assembly GCA_943788055.1. Classification (GTDB taxonomy): domain Bacteria; phylum Bacteroidota; class Bacteroidia; order Chitinophagales; family Saprospiraceae; genus JAHDFB01. The sequence continues at coordinate 104,564 of CALSOU010000009.1, read as the reverse complement.
TTTGTTCCAACACCGCGAAGCTAGCGCTTTCAGGCTATTTAGATAAAGTCTAAATAGCTATAACTTGAAAGATCATCAGCTTGCACTGTTTTAGTATAGTGAAAGCTATTATATTTGCGGTAATTTTTTGAAAAATTACATAAATCGTACAGGCTTTGAATAAAGGAATTAAGTTATACGCCTTCCTTACGTGTTTGCTGCTATCCGCTGCTCCATTAGCGGCGCAATCAAGCGGTGGAACTCCTAGAGGATTCATATACGGTCTTATCATTGTAGGTGTCATTCTCCTTTTGTGGGCTATCATCTCAATAGTTGACAATCTGATGCAAATAGAGGCTGGAAAAGCTGGAATCAACACTGAAGAGACAAACATGTCGCTATTTCCAAAATTTGGAGACTTGTTTTCCAGCGAAGCTCCGTCTTTTGCTAAGGGGCATGATTTTATTAAGTTAAAAAAAGGTTTTGATATCAAGTTAGCTGGTGCTGCACCAGCTGCAATTGAAGATGCAAAATCTGTGACTAGACACTCAGTTATCCCTTACAACTTTCGCGGCCTAGCTCCAATCCCCAAAGTTGTTGTGCAAGCAGGCGATGAAGTACTGGCGGGAGATGTATTGTTTTTCGATAAAAGCAACCCTGATGTAAAATTTGTTGCATCGGTAAGTGGAGAAATCGTAGAAGTACTAAGAGGTGCTAAAAGATCTATAGCTAATGTTACAATTTTGGCTGATAAGGATCAGAAAAGCAAGTTATTTGAAGTTCCATCTTTAGACAAAGTTTCAAGAGAAGATCTAGTGTCGTTTATGGCAGCTTCTGGAGCATGGACATATCTAAACCAGCGACCTTTTGATGTTATACCATCATTAACTGATATACCAAGAGATATTTTTGTTAGCACATTTGATACTGCCCCTCTAGCACCAGACAATAGCCTTATTATAAAAGGAAGAGAGGCTGATTTTCAGAAAGGAATTGAAGTTCTGTCAAAGTTAACTAGTGGTCAAGTACATCTTGGGGTAGATGGAAAATCGGATGCAGCAGGAGAAGCTTTTTTGCAATTTGACAATGCTGAAAAGCACATTTTCAGCGGAGCTCATCCAGCAGGAAATGTCGGAGTTCAAATACATCACATTAAGCCAATAGGTTTAAATGATTTTGTTTGGACCATTACAATGCAAGAAGTGATTGCTCTGGGAAGTTTATTTTTAAATGGAAAATTTGACGGAAGCAGAGTCGTAGCCGTAACAGGTGCTGAATTGCAAGAACCCAAATATGTAAGAACTTATGTAGGTGCCAATATTGCTGAGCTTGTTCAAGGGAATTTGGCTGGTGATCATGTCAGATATGTTGCAGGAGATGTTCTTTCTGGAGAAGCAAAAGCAGCTGATGACTTCTTGAACTTCAAGGATGATCAATTGACTGTAATTCTGGAGGGAGACAAATACGAAGCATTTGGTTGGCTACTTCCATTGGCTCCGAGACCTAGTATTTCAAAAACGTTCCCTTCGTTTTTATACCCAAATTTTAAATACCGTGCAGAGAGTAATACACATGGAGAAGAGAGAGCATTTGTAGTATCTGGACAGTACGAGAAGGTGTTACCAATGGATATTTATCCGCAAGCTTTGATGAAGTCTATAATGACTGAAGATCTTGAAAGAATGGAAGGACTAGGTATCAATGAGCTTAGCGAAGAAGATATAGCACTTTGTGAATTTGTATGTACATCAAAAGCTCCAATGCAACAATTGTTGCGAGAAGGACTTGATATGATGCGTGCTCAACTATAATTTTAAATAAAAAACAAACTTCATATATGGGTTTAATTGACGTGTTCAAAAAAATAGAACCAGACAAGAAAAAAAGTCCAGTTCTTCATACCTTGTTTGATGCAGTATTCACATTTGCATATACTCCAAATAATGTAACTGCTGCAAAAGGTGTTCAGATACGCGATGGTATGGATCTCAAAAGAACCATGATCCATGTCGTAATAGCAATGTCTGCTCTTTTCATATTTGGAGCTTTCAATATTGGACACCAGCATTTTTTAGCACAAGGATTACACACTGGTTTAGTTGAAGCTTTTGGGCTAAAATTAATTTATGGTTTAGTTAAATTCCTTCCTTTATTTATTGTAGCAAATGTTGTTGGTCTAGGTATTGAAATTATCATCGCAGCGAGGAAAGGTCATGCAGTTGAAGAAGGATTCTTGGTTTCTGGAGCTCTTATTCCATTAATTATGCCACCAGATCTTCCACTTTGGATATTAGCGGTTTCTGTTGCATTTGCGGTTATTATAGGAAAAGAGGCATTTGGAGGTACAGGAATGAATATATGGAATATCGCTTTGCTATCTAGAGTATTCGTATTCTTTGCTTACCCTACATATATAGCAGGGGACAACGTATGGGTTGCTGGATTTGATGGTCTTGCACCTGGTTCTGCCACTGAATATGGCTTTGTCATAAGTTCGATAGTAAATCCAATTCTCGAAATTTTTGGTAGTTCTGGCTTTCAACCTGGAGTTGTAGTCGATGGCTATAGTGGTGCTACGCCACTAAGTCTTGCTTATCAAGGAGGATGGGATGCTGTAACTGCTCAATTTAGCGAAGCACAAATGTTCTGGGGCACAATTCCTGGTTCTGTCGGTGAAACATCAAAGCCGCTAATTGCACTAGGAGCGATATTTCTAATCGTGACTGGAATCGCAAGTTGGAGAATAATGTTGAGTATGATTATTGGAGCTGCTTTAACAGCTATGCTACTTAATATATGGGGAGCATCGCCAATGATGACAGTGCCTTGGATTTATCAATTCTACATGGGAAGTTTCCTATTCGCAATGGCATTCATGGCTACTGATCCCGTAACTGCATCCGGCACCAATACTGGAAAATGGTTCTACGGATTCCTGATAGGAGCGATAGGAATGATTATTAGAACAATAAATCCAGCATATCCTGAGGGTTGGATGTTGGCAATTTTATTTGTAAATACGTTTGCACCATTGATAGATCATTATGTTCTACAAGCAAACATCACTAAAAGATTAAAACGTGCATAGTACAAACAAAGTCTTATTATTCGTACTGGCTATGACTACTATCGTAGCACTTGTATTGTCTCTTCTTTTCTATGGTCTACAAAGTAGAGTAAAAGTGAATGAAGAAGTATACAATAAGAAAGCAATTCTTTCAGCCGTAAAAACGAAGTTGAGTAAGCCACTAGATGAAATGTCCAATGAGGAGATCATGGCATTATTTGAAAATCAAGTATCTACTAGCGCTATTTCTTCTGCAGGTACAGAGATGTCTACTGAGAAGATTGAAGCTTTGGGGTATGGAGGTAATTCTGCCGAAGACATAGACATGGCAAAAGAAAAGAAGAAGCCTCTTGATCAAAGATCTTGGCCCTTGTTTAAGTTCAATGCTGATGATGGAAATGCTTATTATATTATGGCAATGAGAGGGAATGGACTTTGGGATGAAATATGGGGTTATATTGCATTAGAAGAAGATCTTGAAACAATCGCAGGAGTAGCCTTCGATCACAAAGCAGAGACTCCAGGTTTAGGAGCTGAAATAAAAGATAGTAAAGCTTTTCAGAAGCAGTTTATCGGGACGAAGATTAAAGATCCTGATGGAGATTACGCTGGAATTCTTGTTAGAAAAGGTGGAGCTAAAAATCGCACCTATGAAGTAGATGGTCTGACAGGTGCGACGATCACAGCAGACGGAGTTACTGCAATGATGAAAGATGGAGTTCAAGGTTACGCACCTTACTTCAAATCTTTAGGAAATTAAATTGAAATTTTAACCTTTTACGAAAAAATAAATACAGATGGCTGAGACTACTGTAGCAGTAAAGAAAGAAGCGTCATTTAGCTTTGGGAAAAAAGAGCGAAAGCTTCTTACCGATCCATTAAATGACAATAATCCTATTACGGTCCAAGTATTGGGTATTTGTTCAGCGCTGGCTGTCACAACATTGTTTAACAAAGCATTGGTGATGTCTATTGCTGTGGTGGTGGTTACAGCTTTTGCTAGTTTATTTACTTCCTTACTAAGGAACTCAATACCGAAGCAAGTGCGTATGATCGTTCAGCTTGTTATAATTGCCTCTTTGGTAACTATAGTTGAGCTTACATTAAAGGGTTTTTTCTACCCAATGTACAAAGAGCTTTCAGTATTTATCGGGCTGATCATTACTAACTGTATCGTGATGGGTAGATTGGAGGCTTTCGCCATGGCCAATACACCTTACAAATCTTTACTTGATGGTATAGGAAATGGAGTAGGTTATGGAGTGATTCTTCTGATTGTTGCTGCAATTAGAGAATTGTTTGGCAAGGGTTCATTAGCTGGAGTCAAAATAATTGGACCAACGGATGAGTACTTAATTGATACAACGACAAGTTTCGTGTTCGGTTGGTATGAGCCAAATAACTTGATGGTTTTATTCCCTTCAGCAATGTTTGTTATTGGTGCTCTAATTTGGGCGCACAGAGCTTGGAATAAGAAATTAGTTGACATTTCGTAATCTATAACATTTATTAGAGCATACTCTTAAGAAATATCATGGGCGAATTAGCAAATATATTTATAAAATCAGCATTCATTGAAAATCTAGCACTATCCTACTTCTTGGGAATGTGTTCTTTTCTTGCTGTATCGAAAAGTGTGAAAACAGCATTTGGACTTGGTCTGGCAGTAATCTTTGTACTAGGTATTACCATGCCGATCAACTGGTTAATCAACACGTATCTTTTAAGTGATACAGGAATTTTTGGTCAGGATTTCACCTTCTTAAGGTTGATACTATTTATAGCAGTTATTGCATCGATGGTACAATTAGTTGAGATGGTCGTTGAAAAATTCTCACCATCACTTTACAACTCTCTGGGGATATTCTTACCCCTTATTACAGTAAACTGCGCGATTCTTGGTGGATCATTATTTATGGTTTCAAAAGAGTATAACTTCGCAGAGTCAGTTTCTTTTGGATTAGGAGGTGGTTTCGGCTGGTTCTTAGCAATCGTAGCAATCGCGGCAATTAGAGAAAAAATTAAATATTCTGCAGTACCTCCCGCTTTACGTGGGTTAGGTATGGCATTTATGTTAACCGGTTTGATGGGACTTGCTTTTATGGGGCTCATGGGAATCGATCTTTCATCATTTTAAGTTAGTTTAGAAGATGGTTATATTACAAGTAATTCTTTTTAGCGCTATGCCAATTATCGTTTCGATTTTGGTATTTAGTGCGGTAATTTTAGCACTTTCTGGAATGTTGATTTTCGCTAGAAAACGACTTGTACCACAGGGAGATGTGAAAATAATAGTGAACGGTGATGTTGAAAATCCGATGATTGTTCAACCTGGTTCAACTCTACTTACTGCTCTTTCGGAAAAGAGTGTATTCCTTCCTTCAGCATGCGGAGGTGGCGGTACTTGCGCTATGTGCGAATGCCATGTTGATGCAGGTGGTGGAGATGTACTCCCAACAGAGATGAATCACTTAACTAAGAAAGAGGCTGCTGAGAATAAAAGGTTAGCCTGCCAAGTTAAGGTTAAGGAGGATATGGAAATCCGTATACCACAAGAGATTTTTGGTATAAAGAAGTGGGAGTGTGAAGTTATTTCAAATTACAATGTAGCAACCTTTATTAAGGAGTTTATTGTTCGTTTACCTGAAGGGGAATCTCTAGATTTCGAAGCTGGTGGTTATATTCAAATTGACGTTCCCCCAACAACTGTTGATTATAAAGATATTGACATTACAGCTCATCCTAAATATCATGATTCACCTGATAAGTTTCAGAAGGATTGGGACAAATTCAATCTATGGCCTCTTAAGATGGTCAATGATGAAGAAATATTCAGAGCTTATTCAATGTCAAATCACCCTGCGGAGGGAAATATTGTTTCATTGACGATACGTATTGCTACTCCACCATGGGATAGAGCAAAGAATGATTGGATGGATGTAAATCCGGGTATTTGTTCTTCTTATATTTTTAATTGTAAGCCAGGAGATAAGGTAACAATTTCTGGTCCATACGGCGAGTTCTTTATTAAAGAAACTGAAGCTGAGATGTTATACGTAGGTGGTGGTGCTGGAATGGCGCCTATGAGATCGCACTTGTACCATCTGTTTCACACATTAAAAACAGGAAGAAAAGTAACATTCTTCTACGGTGGACGTACGAAACAAGAGTTATTCTATGTTGAAGAATTCAGAGAAATTGAAAAGCAGTTTCCTAACTTCACTTTCGCAATTGCGCTTGACAACCCTTTACCTGAAGACAACTGGGAATTAAAGAAAGATCTTGATGATCCAAATGGTGATGGGTTCAAAGGATTTGTACACCAAGTTGTAATTGATGAATTCTTGAGCAAGCATGAAGCACCTGAAGAATTAGAATTATACTTCTGCGGACCTCCAATGATGAATCAGTCAGTAATTAAAATGGCTGATGAATGGGGAATACCTGAGGAAAACGTTGCCTTTGATGATTTCGGAGGTTAGAATATAAAGAATTGATCTAGGAGCCTATTTCGTCATGAGATAGGCTCTTTTTAGTTAATCCCTTCTTAAATGCTAGTTAAAATATTTGCTTAGGGTATTACTTTGATGTATTTAGATCGTATATTGTTTGCGATTACGCTAAGAACTAAAATTTTTAAGATGAAGCAAATACGGTTTATTTTGTGTCTAGCAGGTTCCATTATGTTCTGTTCTCCTAGACTAACGTCTTTAACTGCGAACCTTAGAAATGAATACAATTAGACAGAATCTGATCTATAGAAAATCCAATTCTATTTATCAGACGATGTGGTGTTTTGGAGAGAAGTGCGTGATGGTGATGCAAAAATCAAAGATGGAACAATCAAAATCAGAGATGGAAAGAAGGTCGAGGAAGTTGTATTTACAAGAAAAACTCTTGCAGTATTCTTGTTTGAACCAAGATTAAATCAGTTTGCTGTGTCCTTTGAAACAAGTGATGAGAAGTTCTTAATGTTCGGTCCCAGTAAAAAGAGAGGTGCTGACTTTGTACTGTTAGCTGCGGACTGAAAAAGAGATATAGGAAGAATAAGCTACGATAAGAAAATCTATTTTAGATTTGATGAGTCAGCGTACTCTCGTTTGATGGTTGATTTAAGAGCTGCTAAGAAGCTCTCTGTTAAGTGTGAAACAGTTGAAGGAAGGACACTTGACGAGTAAATTGCTTCAGATGATATAGTTCTTAATCTGAACAAATTCCCTTCTAAAAAGCCGGATTATGAAACAAAAAGTGCAGGTAGGAGATATTCCTATCCATCAATATACTAATCAAGTTGACAGTTCAACATCAGTTATAATCGTACATGGTTACGCAGAACACGGTATGCGTTATAAACCATTTGTGGACCGGTTGGCAAAAGTGGGTATAAGAGCTTTAGTCTATGATCAGCGTGGTCATGGTCAATCGGGCGGTAGTCAGGCAATGGTTGACTATTTTGATCAATTTGCTGAGGATTTGAATACGATAGCAGATAGCTTTTTTAACGAAGGTGACCGAAATTTTATATACGGACATTCTATGGGAGGCCTCGTATTGCTAAGATATCTTCAGATTTATGGAGATGACTTATTGAGTGGAGCACTCACGTCGGGTGCCGCATTGAAACCCGATGATTCAATACCGAAAGTATTAATTAAATTATCAAGCTTTATCGCGAAGATATTTCCAAACTTACCTACTGTGAGGCTTGATGCTTCTGCAGTGTCGAGAGACCCTCATGAAGTCAAAAAATATAATGAGGACCCACTCAATTATCGAGCAGGTACTAAAGCTAAATTTGGGGATGAGTTTTTGAAGGGTATGAAACAAGCTAGAGTTGAACTAAATAAGATCAAGCTTCCGTTTGTCGTGCATCACGGAACGGATGATCGCCTAATAGATCCTGAAAGCTCGCAATGGATCTACGATGGTATATCTTCAGATAATAAGAGTTTGCGCTGGTGGGATGGACTATACCACGAGCTACTGAATGAGCCCGAGAAAGATCAAGTTGCAAACGAACTGATTGAATGGATGATGAAACTCTAGTTTTGGGGTTTTGTAGGCTGCTTTTGCAGACTAAGTCTATTTTTTAGCATATACCCCCTTTGTATAAGGGGTTAAATTTCATTAAAGTGTATTATTTACAGAATAGACCCCTATTTTTTTAGGGGTGTTATTGTATAATATTTAAATTAATATAACTTTACAGCTATTAATTTAAACAAATCAAACTCTTTATGTCAACTCTAAGATTTCACGCGATTAAAGAATCTCTAAAACATAAACCTGTAGAGGTTGATGAGATTTCAGACAAGCGTTCTAAATTATACGGTGCAAAAGTTTTTAATTCTAACGCTTTGCGCAATTTCATAACTGATGAAGCATACAAAGCCATTCAGGCCGCAGTAGATCACGGCACAAAGATTTCTCACAGTATAGCAGACCAAGTTGCAAGCGGCATGAAAGCATGGGCTCTAGAAGTTGGAGCAACGCACTACACACACTGGTTCCAGCCCCTTACAGGGATTACTGCTGAAAAACATGATGCTTTTTTTGAACCAGTTGGTCCCGGTAATGCTATTGAAAAATTTGGTGGTGCTCAATTGGTACAGCAAGAACCAGATGCCTCAAGTTTTCCAAATGGTGGAATAAGAAACACTTTCGAAGCAAGAGGATATACTGCTTGGGATCCTACTTCTCCCGCGTTTGTGATGGGTACAACGCTTTGCATACCTACAATATTCGTAGCATATACTGGCGAAGCTTTAGATAACAAAACTCCGTTACTTAGAGCTCTACAATCGATTGATAAATCTGCATCAGATGTTGCTCAGTACTTTGATAAGAATGTTAAGAAGGTAATTGCTACTCTAGGATGGGAGCAAGAATTTTTCTTGATAGATAGCGACCTTGCTAATTCAAGGGCCGACATAACACTAGCGGGTAGAACTCTATTAGGACACTCTCCAGCAAAAGGACAGCAACTAGATGATCATTACTTTGGATCAATTCCATCTAGAGCGATGGCTTACCTCAGAGACTTGGAGATGGAATGTATCCAACTAGGAATTCCGGTAAAGACAAGACACAATGAAGTTGCTCCAAATCAGTTTGAAATAGCTCCACTCTTTGAAGAAGCTAATCTAGCAGTTGATCATAACTCATTATTAATGGACGTTATGAATAAGGTTGCGCAGAAACATAATTTCAATGTGTTATTGCACGAAAAACCGTTTGCAGGGGTAAATGGATCTGGAAAGCATAATAACTGGTCGCTTAGTACCAATACTGGAGTAAATCTATTAGCTCCTGGAAAAACTCCAATGTCAAATCTGCAATTTTTGACATTCTTCATCAACACGATTATGGCTGTACATAAGCATGCCGATCTGCTAAGATCTTCAATTGCTACAGCTGGCAATGAACATCGTCTTGGTGCCAATGAGGCTCCTCCAGCTATTATATCTGTTTTTATTGGTGAACAGCTTACAAGAACTTTAGATAATCTTGAAAAAGTAAGTAAGGGAGAATTGACTCCTGAAGAAAAAACAGATCTTAAGCTTAATGTTGTAGGTAAGATACCTTACGTATTGTTGGATAATACTGACAGAAATAGAACATCTCCTTTTGCTTTTACAGGTAATAAGTTCGAATTTAGAGCGGTTGGATCAAGTGCAAACTGTGCTGTACCAATGACAGTTTTGAATACAATTGTAAGTGATCAACTTCGATCATTTAAGAAAGAAGTAGATAGTTTGATTTCTGATAAGAAAATGAAGAAGGATGACGCAATATTCAATGTTTTACGTGACTATATTAAGAAGTCAAAAGCAATTAGATTTGAAGGGGATGGATATGGAGATGAATGGGTCAAAGAAGCAGCAAAAAGAGGTCTAAACAATATCAAGAGTACTCCAGAGGCCTTAAAAGCGAAAGTCAGTAAGTCAACAGTGAAGCTATTCGCAGATCACCAAGTGATGAACGAAGTAGAGCTTGAAGCTAGACATGAGATCGAACTCGAAGAGTACATGATGAGAATTCAGATTGAAGGACGTGTTCTTGGAGATCTAGCTAGAAATCATATTATTCCTGTCGCTATCCGATACCAAAATATATTGATCAAGAATGTAACTGGGCTGAAGGATATTTTCGGTGCAGAATATAAGACGCATGCAAAGGAGCAGCTTGACTTGATTTCGGAAATATCAGAGCATATTTCTGGTATCAAGGTGAAGGTTGATGAGATGATTGATGAACGTAAGAAGGCAAATAATATGTCAGATGCTGAAGAAAAGGCAATTGCATATGCGGATAAGGTAAAACCTTACTTTGAAGAGATTCGTTACCATTCTGATAAACTAGAGATGATGGTGGATGATGAGATGTGGCCACTTACAAAGTACAGAGAATTACTTTTCACCAAGTAATATAAATAGTGCCAGTGCACTGGAGATAACTAAGAGTATTAGTCTTAGTGCTAAGAATAAAAAAGCCCGATGTTTTTTACAACACCGGGCTTTTTTATGTTAAAAATAAGCTGTTGCTTATCCTTGTGCTTCTAGATAACTAACTGCTTGTCCAACAGTTTGAATATTTTCTGCTTGATCATCTGGAATTGATACATCAAATTCTTTTTCGAATTCCATGATAAGCTCCACTGTGTCTAGTGAATCTGCTCCAAGATCGTTCGTGAAGCTAGCCTCTGTGGAAACTTCTGATTCGTCAACTCCTAATTTGTCAACGATGATTTTTTTAACTCTTTCAGCTATATCAGACATGATAATAGATTTTTGATTTTGTTGATTAAAATTCCTGCAAAATAAATCATTAAGCAAGGGAAATCAAAGTTTTAGCTCATAAAAATAACTTTTGCTCCGTTTTCCAAAACTTACAATGACTATTTTATACCTAAAAGTTCATTCACATACCTTTAATTGAAGACAAAAAAGAACTTTCAGGCGCAAATTTATATTAATATATTGATATTTAATTAGTTGTTTAAATCAATATGCAAATTTCCTATTTGTTCAAGTAATCGATGATTTGATCCGCTAGCTCAATCCCGATTTTTTCTTGAGCTTCAGCAGTACTTGCTCCGATATGAGGACTAAGAGAAAGTGCTTCTAGTGCAGAGTAGGTCTTCTCTTGGTGTTGGCTCGCTGACAAATACATCCAGACCTGCACCTTTGACATGACCAGTGTTGATGTGCTCGATAAGAGCTTCTTCATCAATTGATCCACCTCTAGCAGTATTGACCAAGACAACGCCAGGCTTCATTTTCTTCATTTCCTCAGCACCAAGAATAGCTTTATCTGTGGATGGTACGTGAAGACTGATGTAATCTGCTTTTTCAAGCATTTCATCCATGCCTACAACATTCAATTCTATATTTAGATTTGCGGATTTCGGGCCGACAGGAATATTAGCAGACTTTATTACAAGATCTACTGGCAGTACTTCCATACCCATCCCTAGTGCTATGTTTGCCAAGGTTTGACCAATCCGTCCAAAACCTATGATTCCTAGTTTCTTACCTTCAAGTTCTACTCCTTTCGAGTAAGACTTTTTTAGCGCTTTAAATTTTGAATGACCTTCACCAGGCATGGCTCTGTTTGACTGATGGATTTCTCTCGAAAGGTTCATCATGTGGGTCATTGCAAGTTCCGCAACAGAGCGAGAAGATGCTGCAGGAGTATTGTAAACTTGTACTCCTTTGCTTTTGGCGTAAGCCACGTCAATATTGTCGAGACCTACACCGCCTCTAGCGATGATCTTCAAGTTAGGACATTGATCGATTAATTCTTGTCTGACCTTTGTTGCGCTCCTTACGCAGATAGCATCAAAGTCACCGAGAATATCAGCCAACTCCGCTTGTGGATATGAATGATTAACAACTTCTAGTCCAGCTTCCTTCATCAGACGTTCACCAGTGGGATGAATACCATCATTGATAAGTACTTTTGCCATAAATAAAATTGATTTGTGATGATTGTAAGTGACCCGATATTCGGGTCTTACTTTAAGTGAAAAAACAAAAGTAAAGGCTATTTTTAATTGATTGCTTATTTTTTGCCTTAATTTTGTTGAATATCGATTGAGTAGAACAATTTGTCGAATAATTACGTCAGTATGAACGGACTTATTGAAAGTTGCGTTAATAAAATAAAGTACATATGGCTACTAAGTATAAGATGACGGGATGCGCCCGTTTTCTGATTTTTCTAGTGGTATTTTTACCACTAGTTTATTTCGGGGTTACATATTTCCGTGGAGAAAACCCGATCGAACCTATCAAGCAAGTGATCCCTGAAAGTTGGGTTAAGGAGAAATCTACTAGTTCAGGCACAATCTCTGAGTATGCAATTTTGAATGGTAAGATTAAGACTCTAGAGCAAGCAAATGAGGAGTTAAGGAGTGAGATAAAAGACCTGAAAAAGATGGTGAAAGAGCAAGAGCAAGAGATTCAATCACTAAAATCTACCGAGAACTAATTTTTTGCTAGTTTGTTTCTTAATGTGAAATAGAATTTTATCTTTGCGAACGTTAAAAAACGGTCGGTTGGCCGAGCGGTTAGGCAGAGGTCTGCAAAACCTCGTACAGCGGTTCAAATCCGCTACCGACCTCATGAAATCCTTGATAATCAACGTATTATCAAGGATTTTTTTGTTTGGGGGTATGTTGTGGGGTACGTTTTTGGTTTTTTGCTTTGAGTTTTATGCTGTATCTTCGATTCTTCTGGGAATCAAAAAGGTTATATTCCCAAAGGAAAGAAGCGGATGAATGAAACACTCGATGAAATATATCGAGGTGAGCAATTTTGTTGAGGCAGAATTTCTCAAGACGAATACTAGAGAAGAAATACACTAAAGAAGAACTAGAGATTAAGAAGATGCTAGGAGACATTGACAGACAGCGAGAACAAATAGTAAACCAAAAGAAAACTTAGGCTATACGACTCACCTGCATCCATTTACCAAGATTATAAATGTTCCTATCTTTATTGAAAGCCATTAATCAATTGTTAAGGTATGTTTATCATGGCGTAAGGCCGATGAATTAAATCTTGATACGCTTTGAATTTTTCAACATAGAGCAATCAAACTATTTCTGCAAGACTATTTTTTTGTTTTTCACTTGCTCTCCATTGATAAATCTTAGTAGGTAAGTACCCGCTGGCTCGTCAGATAGATCAATTGACTTACTCACCTTGCCACCCAAGTTATTCATTGACTCTTTGTGTACTATTCTACCATGAATATCCATGACCTCTATCTGTAGGTCTATAGATTCCGAGAGTGTCATTTCAACATGAAATAACTTATTGGTAGGGTTGGGGAATATCCTGAGGTCTGTAATGGTATTCAACTCAGATATACTGCTGGTGATATCTATTTGTTTAGTAATAAAGTCATTTCCACATTCGTTAGAGACAACTAATGTAACGGTATATATACCATTGTCGTCATAGGTGTGGACTGGGTTTACTTCCGTTGAACTATTCCCATCACCAAAATCCCAATTAAACTCATCACCATTTACTCCAGTATATACAAAGGAGTACTCTAGGTCTTCTATAGTTACTTCAAATTCAGCTGTTGGCACTCCTATTACAGTAATCAGATCTTCATAAACAACCTGATTGCTACCTGCACCCGCAGTCACCTCTAGTGTGACATCATAGGTGCCAGGAGTATTATATATTACTACAGGATTCTGCTCTGTGCTCGTAGCTGGTGTTCCGCCTTCGAATGTCCATAGCCACTCGGTTACGTTATCAGAAGATGCATCAGTAAACTGTACATCTTCACCTTCGCATACTTCTGTAACACTAGCAGAAAAATTTGCAGTAATTATACACGGTTCAGAGCAGTCCAATCCACCGTCATATATAGTCCAACCAAAATTATCTATGATGCTTTGCCTTTCAGATTCACTGTTACAGTAGTTTGCAAAAGCACCAAGAGTTACATTTGGTGTAAGGTCTAGCGTAGACCATCCTATTAGGGTATTATCATAGTTACATGTATTAAGACCTGCAGCGTTAAACATACCATTCATGCTATACACGTTAGATACATCCCATTCCCCAAGAGGTTGATTGAAAGAAAATGCACCATTAAACATCTCTTCCATAAGAGTCACATTAGACACATCCCAATCACCAATATCCTGATTGAATGTCGCTGCACCGGCAAACATCATCCACATGTAGGTGACATTAGACACATCCCAGTCACCAATATCTTGATTGAAAGAAGTTGCGTCATTAAACATCCGTACCATACTAGTCACATTGGACACATCCCAATCCCCAATAGGTTGATTGAAAGAAATTGCAGTTTTAAACATCCATTCCATATTAGTCACATTAGATACATCCCATTGACTTATATCATCGTTAAAATTAATTTGATTATAAAATAGAAATGACATATTGGTTACACAGGAAGTATTCCAGTCCGATATATTGCCATAGATAGCTTCTGCGGCAGTCGGATTGATTACTCCATAGAGTCGCAGCAGCTTGGATATTACTATCATTGATAGCACAAACAAGACACTCATCAGTACAACTCAACTCATCGCCATTTATCGTCCAGCCAAAGTTATCTATAATACTTTGCCTTTCAGATTCACTGTCACAGTAGTTTATGCCATTTGCACCTAAAGTTAGGTTTGGTGTAAGGTTTAGTGTAGACCAACCTTGTAGTGTATTATCATAGTTACATGTATTAAGTCCTGATTGTTTAAACATTTCCACCATATCAGTCACGTTAGACACATCCCAGCCACCGAGGTCTTGATTGAATGAAAGAGCTCCACTGAACATATATGACATTTTAGTCACATTAGACACATCCCAATCTCCTATATCTTGGTTAAAATCAGTAGCACTACTAAATACTCTTATCATGTTGGTCACATTAGACACATCCCAGTCTCCTATATCTTGGTTAAAATCAGTAGCAAATCCAAACATCCCAAACATATTAGTAACACTAGATACATCCCAATCTCCAATATCTTGATTGAAAGTCTGTGCAACAGAAAACATATCTGCATATTAGTTACATTACTCACATCCCAATCTCCAATATCTTGATTGAAAGATGATGCATAAAACATATCATGCATATTTGTTACATTACTCACATCCCAATCTCCAATATCTTGATTGAATGTCTCTGCAACAGAAAACATGTAACTCATATCAGTCACATTACTCACATCCCAGTCTCCTATATCTTGGTTAAAATCAGTAGCTTCGTTGAACATTAATTTCATATTAGTCACACTACTCACATCCCAATCTCCAATATCTTGGTTGAAAATATTGAGCATTGTTGAACATGTTAGACATATTAGTCACATTGGATACATCCCAATCTCCAATATCTGCATCAAAATCTGTTCTATTTAGAAATGCCGAATCCATATCAGTCACATTAGATACATCCCAATCAGGCATAGGACCATATTCGCTGTCTACACAAAGACCAGTGACTGGATGAGTAGAAAGACAGTCAGCTATAGCATCATTAAAGTTAGCATCTGTAATTGGTGTTTGACTGTAAGCAACTGAGGAAATGAACAGTAGAAGGTAGAGTATATTTTTCATCGATAGTACATGTTAGTCTCTAAGGAGTAATAAATCATTAAAGTTAGAAAATTTAAGTGTAGAAAAATATTTGTCATGGCTTAAGGCCGATGAATTAAATCTTGATACGCTTTGAATTTTTCAACATAGAGCAATCAAACTATTTCTGTAAGACTATTTTTTTGTTTTTGGGCGTCTCCCTATCAGGGTCCCTACGTTTCAGGCTCTCTTTTGCTTGTTCGATTGGTGGGAAAATTGTGTATTTATTGTCGAGAATACAAGCCCAAATGATATAAACACCCAATGGGATCGGATTTTCAGTAATACTCCTGCTTTTAGAGGAGTCTACACGTATGTTGGAAAAATCACTCTGTCAGATGGAAAAGAACAGATCATTCAAGGATCTTTCACACTTTTGCGCTAGAAGTTATTCGTAAAGAATTTTTAGTAAGGCTAATTTTATTATTTTTAGAAATTGATTATAGAATATTACTTTTAGACACATCATTACTCATGATTCAGCGTTTCCATAGATTCTTTTTCTTCATAGGATTATCTTGTATTTCGATCAATGTGTACGGCGGGGATACTCCATGCAGTGCTACAGTATTAGCAAATGATATGACGGCATTTGAAACGTATTCAAATATCGACAATTCTAATTCACCAGAATCAGATCCAGGATGTGGAAATTATGTTGGAACAGATATCTGGTTTGAGGTCCAAAGTACAGCAAACGGGAAATTATATATTGCTACCATTGCTGGAACACTTGCTAATGCCGCGATGGCTATTTATGAAGGTCCCTGTTTCAATTTAAGCTTATTGAGTTGTGTAGAAGATGATATATGCGGGAATACAGACATGCCCATCACTTCATTTGATGATTTAGTTCCAAACGCCACCTATTTCATTCGAATATGGGCAGAAAATGGTGGACCAAATGGAACCTTTGAAATTAGAGTAACTGAAGAGGATTTAACCGCTCCTTTATTTGAATTGACAAATAATGCAAATTACATATCAGATGAATGTATCCAATTAACAACTGACTTGCCCGGTCAACTTGGCTGTGCCTGGTATCCAGAACAAGTAGATTTTAGTGAGGTATTTTCACAAACTGTGACCATGAATTTTGGCGCTTCTGATTCAGGCGCTGATGGCATTTGCATGGTCTATCAAGCCAATAGCACAGCGACTTGTGGAGTAGGGGGAGGCGAAATTGGTGCAGGAACGATACCAAATTCATTAATTATCGAATTTGACACCTACGTGAATGGAGGTGTTGATCCCCCTTTTGATCATTCTAGTGTCAATATTAATGGGGATATGAATCAAAACAATTCTATTTCAGCCCCTGTTTCGATCAATGGAGGAAATATAGAAACAAACGAATATTTTGAAATCACCTTCAATTGGGATCCATCTGGCAATATTTACCAGGTCTTATTTGAAGGAACGTTAATCCATAATGGTAGCTTTGACGTCATCAATAATTGTTTTAACGGATCAAGTCTAGCCTATTATGGCTTTACTGCAAGTACAGGAGGGGCCGTTAATAATCAGTTTGTGTGCCCTAGCCCACCCATTTATCCACATGGAGTCGAGCAAATCGATTCGGTAACTATTTGTGATGGCCAGAGCTATTATGCTGAAGGTGCTTTTCAAACCACCTCTGGTTTATATACAGATGTATATTCAGCAGGAAATGGGTGCGATAGTATCGTATATACTGAATTAGAAGTAGTAGAAGCATATACCACTGATTTACCACAGGACATTATTTGTGATGGAGATTGCATATTTGTTGGAGGTCAGCAATTTTGTCAAACAGGCGAATATCAGGTCTTTCTGGAATCGCAAAATGGTTGTGATAGTGTTATAAATGTTGATTTGTTAGTTTTAGATCCTATTGCGATTGCTCTTCCACCTTCAGATTTACTTACGTGCAATGTATTTACAGTCCAAATTGATGGATCATTTTCGTCCAATGGACCTGGAATATTTTACTACTGGGAAGGCCCAAATGGATTTACGTCCACAGACCAATCACCCTGGGTAACAGAACCTGGCATTTATATACTTAGCGTTGTTCAACAAGAAGGTCTTTTGACTTGTGTCTCGGATCCGTTTATTGTGCAAGTTCTTGAAGATACGGAAGTTCCTATATCTGATGCCGGTGATGATATTAGTTTAGTATGTGATGGAAATTTAAATTTTCTAGATGGATCAGGATCCAGTGAGGGAATTGATATTAGCTATAGCTGGACAGGACCTAATGGATTTGAATCCAATGAGCAAAACCCAGTTGTTTCAGAGGCTGGTGATTATATTATATTGGTTTTTGACAGTGGGAACGGATGTTTTAGTACAGATATAGTCACTGTGATAGGTGATCTTGAAATTGCCACTCCTACAGCTACAGGAGGTTCTTTGAATTGCAACAATGTTATTATTCAGATAACGGGCGAAAGTGACCTTCCTGGTGTGGAATATGAATGGACAGGACCAAATGGATTTTTCTCAACGGAACAATCTCCAATGATTAATAATCCCGGAATATATGAATTAACCCTTGTTACTGCTGCTGGATGCCTTTCCTCCGATACGGCATTAGTGAACATTGATATTGAAATGCCAAGTATCTATGCAAATGGGGACACATTATCTTGTAATACTCCATCCATTCAACTCTTTGGGGATTCAGATGAAGAAGTGAGCTACTTTTGGACAGGACCTAATGGATTTAATTCCAACGAACAGTATCCAGATGCTTCCATATCAGGCACGTATACTTTAGAGGTTACTGCGGAAAATGGATGCACTAATTCTATCGACGTTGAAGTATTTTCCGATGAAAACGTTCCTCAAGTTCAGCTGGAAAATGATACATTGAATTGCACTATAAGTGAACTCCCGCTAAATTTAGTCAGCTCTGGTGATTCATTGAGCTTTTCATGGCAAGGCCCCAATGGATTTTCAAGCTCAGATTCCATGCCGCTTGTAGATGAAGCCGGTACGTACATCCTCACAGCTACCGCTCAGAATGGTTGTGTAGTAATCGATTCTTTAGTATTAATTGAAAGCACTAATCTGCCGGTCTTTGGTCTCGAAGTTGATACAATTTCCTGCCTAAGTGGAAATGTACAGATTCAAAACACATATTCTGATTCAACCCTACAATTCTCTTGGGAAGGACCAAATGGGTTCACTTCAAATAGTGACAACCCCACCGTATTTGAACCAGGTATCTATCAGGTAATTGCCACGGGCATCAATACCTGTCAAGACTCCTCATTCATTGAAGTTTTCAATGATACAGTTGTGCCGGAGCTAACACTAGCGTATAACGATATTAATTGCACCAACCTAAATGCCAACCTGATAGCAAATTCACCTGACGCTACTGTTGTTTATACCTGGGAAGGGCCGAATGGCTTTTCATCCAGTAATAACGACACCATAACAAATCAGGCAGGGCAATATTATATAACCATTACGTCGAGTAATGGTTGCATTGCTTCTCAGTCTATTACAATTGAGGTGGACACACTCCTTCCTCAATCAATGCTGGAAGCTGATCTTCTAAATTGTACTGTCGAAAGTACCGCCATACTCAATATGTTGGATTCCCTGGATTATACCTACGAATGGGCGGGCCCCAATGGTTTTAATTCAAGTTTGAACAATCCAATCGTGAATGAGGGTGGCATTTATTTAGTAAGCATTACTGGAGATAATTCTTGTACAACTATAGATTCAATCCAAATCCTACAGGACTCAATACCTCCTGAAATTCTGGTAAGCCTTGTAGACTCTATTAATTGCCAAAGCCCTACAGGTGAATTGCAAGTTGAAGTATTG
The DNA here is from genome assembly GCA_943788055.1 of uncultured Saprospiraceae bacterium. GTDB lineage: Bacteria > Bacteroidota > Bacteroidia > Chitinophagales > Saprospiraceae > JAHDFB01. The sequence continues at coordinate 85,055 of CALSOU010000009.1, read as the reverse complement.
AGTCCAAATGGGATGATAGATTGGGAAGGACCGAATGGATTTAGCTCTTCCATCACAAATCCCTCTATTACTGATCCAGGAGAATACACGATAACCGTAACAGGTCTTAATGGCTGTAAAACAATAGAGTTCATCGAAGTTACAGCAGATACTTCTGCACCAGTGTTTGAAGTTTTCGATGTTTTGCTAGACTGTAATAATCCATCTTTGCCTCTCAACTATTCCAGTGACAATTCCGAGGTAAGTATAGAATGGCAAGGACCAAATAATTTCACCTCTTCCGAATCAAATCCTGTCATCGATGAAGCAGGTACTTATTCACTCAGTCTGCTAAATGCAGACGGTTGCGAAACTAGCCAATCCTTGGAAGTAACCATAGATACTATTACTCCATTATTTTCACTGGAAGGTGAAGACATACCATGTACCAGTAGTAATACAAATATATTTGTATTGAATGGAGAGGCAGATTGGACGTACGAATGGGAAGGACCAAATAATTTTACAAGTGCTAACTCGAATATAACCGTAGATGAACCCGGTACATATCTATTGACGACTGCTAACCCGCAAAATGGCTGCATGTATTCTTCCTTTATTGAAATTAATCAGATTGAAGGTCCTAATACAATAGAATATAGTATTACCGAAGCAGATTGTCTTTTTCCTGATTTTGGATCCATAGAAATTACAACCATTATTGGAGGAACAGAACCATATCAATATGCAGTCGATCAAAACGACAATTTCACCACCGCAGTCTTTTTTGATCAGTTAGAGCCTGGAATTCACACTGTGTATATCCAGGATATTAATGGCTGTGAATTTAGTGAAGAATTTGAATTGAATGAATTTGAAGAATTGTATGTGACTTTAGCCAATCAAATCACTCTTGACATAGGTGTAGAATTTCAAATCGAGGTAGAAACCAATATTGACGAAAGTCAAATCGCCCAAATCGTATGGACACCCTCAGAAAACCTAGATTGCAGCACTTGCTTAAATCCTGTTATAACTGGCTCATCAAATAATTCATACAGCATAACGATTACAGACGTAAATGGATGTGTTGTTTCTGCTACGATCCAGATTAGAGTCGAAGATGTAGAAATTTTTATCCCAAATATATTTTCACCAAATAGAGATGGAATCAATGATTTCTTTACGGTGTTCGCCTCAGACAGTCAAATTCAACAAATCGAATCCTTGCAGATTTTTGATCGTTGGGGAAATCAAGTGTTTTTTGGTCAAAACTTGAATCCAAATGACCCAAATTCGTCTTGGGATGGAAAATTTAATGAAAAAGAAGCCAGTCTTGGAGTATATACTTATTTAGCTAAAGTTGTATTTATAGATGACAGTTATCAAATCTTTACTGGAGATGTTACATTAATCCGCTAAAAACCTGATTTGGTTAGATAAGAGTCCACTTACAATGCGAAAAAGATTAATGTTTGTCTTGGATCGACTAAGTCGTCGGGATGCATCACATTCACCTATAAGAATTTAGAAAATTCGCTTAGCCGATGGGTTTACTTATGTTGTGCGAGATCGAGCATGACTGAAAGAAGAAATAGCTTAAACTAACTAATAAAAGCGACAGTGTCTTGGAGTTTTCCAGGACACTTTTTTATATACCTGCAACTCGAGTCCACAAGGTATTCCAGAACTCATCCATGCCTCCAGGGGGAGGGTCTCTCTGATCCTCTTTCAAGACATACGCAGTTCCTTGAGGGTATATCTTAAATGGAAAAATATAGGCGTCTGGATCGTCGGAGGACAATCCAATCTGAGCACCATACCTGAGATCATTAACATGTAGTGTGTCACCCCCGGCATCCATCACATTATAATACCCGTTACTAAACCAGACCAAAGTCTTTACGCGTTTATCATCGTAATTGCTTATAAGCTCGTGATTCTTTTTGATTGTTTGCAATTTAACCTTGGGTTCTTTATCAAGTAAAGAATAGTAGCCGTCGTAATACTCATCATCTCCTTCTGCTATGCAATGCCATAGAACATTGTTCAATATACTTGGAGTGGTCATACACCTAGAATACTCAATAGAAGAGTTTTGCAAACTATCTTCAAACACTTGATCAACGATCTGCTTATTTCTAACGGTCCACATCATGTAAAGCATGCTCCAACCAAAAGCAGCATAATTGAGATAGCTTCTCCATTTGTTGGAGTTCTTTCGTGTTGCTGCAATTATAAGAAGTACTAAAAATGGAAGCGTGTAAAGTGGATCTGCCACAGAGATATTATTCCATGCAAGTCGAACATCTGAAAAAGGTTGGAAAAGTTGAGTCCCATAATTTGTGCAGCAATCTAGAATTGGATGTGTCAAAATTGCCACAAAAAATAGCAAATACCACCTCCAATAGCGCATGTCAACATTTTCCTGTTCTTGAGTGGTGTACCGAGTAATGAGACGATAGGACAGAAACGCAATCAATCCGAGAACGATTGCGAGAGTCAAAAAGGAGATACTTTGAGTAGCAACGTATGGGATAAAATTGATAATGGCTCCGCAAAAAATCATAAAAAGGATTCCCGCAATTGTTGTTGACCACTTAAGACCAGTTGATTTATGGTGTTGATTCTTATAGAACCAATGGGTATAAAGTGCAAGTAATAGAGGTGCTAAAACGGCAAAGAAAATCGAATGTGAAATACCGCGATGAAAGGCAAGACTATCTTCTGGAGACATGCCAAAAACACCGCCAAATACGTCTAAATCTGGAATTGTGCCTGCAATAGCTCCCCAAACCATTGCTCGATTGCCAATCTTCTTACCTGCTACAGCTTCTCCCATGGAGGCACCAAGTACTATTTGAGTCAGTGAATCCATGTTCTCCGAATTTTAGCTATGTTGTTCTGATTCCTCTTGATCAAATCCAAGTTTGAAGATCGCAAACTTTGAAGCCAATTGCTCAGCAGCTTTTTTATTGTAATCCTCAGCTTGTCCCATGTGTTCTCCGTCAATCAGAACAGCAATTCGAAATCGATCGCGTTTTTCAGATTTGAATTTTTCTACCATTTTATAATCAACTGACTTATTGTTCTTTTGACACCATTCAAGAAGTCTACTTTTGAAATTATCATCCTTTTCTTCAAGCTTATGTATGTCCAAATACTTGCGCATGATATAGGTAATTACATATTTTTTGGTCTCATCGTAACCGCATTCTAGATAGATGGCTCCGATTAAAGCTTCTAAGGCATTGCCAAGCATCGTTGATGACATCTTACCCATTGAATAATCAGTAAGAATGAGGTCTAAACCCATTTTGGCAGCGATATCATTAAGTGATTTTCTTTTGACAATCTTAGATCTCATTTTGGTCATGAAGCCTTCATTCTTTGTTGGGTATTTTTTATACAAATAGTCTGCAACTATCGTAGATAAAATGGCATCACCAAGAAATTCAAGACGCTCGTTATTACCATCTTTTTCTCCTTCACCATTCATGGATTTATGCCAAAAAGCTAATTTGTAGAGATGAAGTCTTGCCGGAGTAATACCAACAACTTGGCTTATCTTTCTAGCCAGTTGTTTGTCTGGTGAAATATAAAAATTATAGAACCTCCTTATCTTATTAAACATACGGTACTCTTACGATTACAAGTTCTTGAAGATTAGAGAGGCATTGTGCCCTCCAAATCCAAAGGTATTACTCAAGACTGCTCTTACCTTGCGGTCTTGAGCCTCATTAAACGTAAAGTTGATTTTTTCATCAAATGCTGGATCATCCGTAAAATGGTTGATCGTTGGTGGAACAAATTGATCTTGTAGCGCACAGATTCCAGCAATTGCTTCTACTGCTCCTGCTGCTCCAAGTAGATGTCCCGTCATAGATTTTGTAGAACTAATATTTAGGTCATAAACTGACTCTCCAAAGACTTTTTGTATGGCCTTAACCTCTGCTATATCTCCTAGAGGTGTAGATGTTCCGTGTACATTAATATAATCAATGTCTTCAGGTGTCATTCCAGCTTCAGCCAAGGCAAGTTCCATGACTTTTGCAACTGAAAGGCCTTCTGGATGTGGAGCTGTCATGTGATATGCATCAGCTGTATATGCTACAGCAACAACTTCAGCGTATATTTTTGCTCCTCTTCTTTTCGCGTGTTCGTACTCCTCAAGTATTAAGGCACCTGCACCTTCACCTAAAACAAAACCATCTCGATCCAAATCGAAAGGTCTTGAAGCGGTAGTACAATCATCGTTTCGTTCACTCATTGCTTTCATAGAAGAAAATCCTCCTACACCAGCTTTCGTGACTGCAGCTTCTGATCCACCTGTGATAATGACATCAGCTTTCCCCATTCTTATATAGTCGACAGCATTTCCAATTGAGTGATTGGATGATGCACAGGCAGAAACAGTACCGTAATTGACACCTTTGAAGCCAAATTTCATAGAGATATGACCTGGGGCAATATCTGAAATCAGTTTTGGAATCAAAAAAGGAGAATAGCGTGGAGGCCCATCTCTGCGAGCTTCCTCATCTATTTCTGTTTCCATGGTATAGAATCCTCCAATACCACTTGCCCAGATAACACCTGCGCGATATGGATCTTCTAGATTTTCAACATCAATACCAGAGTCCTCAATTGCTTGACCAGCTGTGTACATAGCATATTGACAAAAGGGATCCATTCGACGCATTTCTTTTCGATCAACGTACTTTTCTGGTTCAAAATCCTTTATTTCACATGCGAATCGCGTTTTGAATTGCGATGCATCAAAGTGTGTAATCATATTAGCTCCGCAGGCCCCGGATTTTAATCCAGCTCGGTATGTTTCTACATCATTTCCAATCGGCGTAAGCGCTCCTAATCCCGTAACAACTACTCTTTTCATAAATCTTAATTAGTATAAGTCAGCAAAAATAAGGAATTATATATAATGACCGCAAGGTATTTTTTGAAGACTTGTCATTTAACCATATTAAGGTTTACATGTTTAATGAATATGAAAGTTTTGACGATCGTCCTGGTTTTGGTAGAAATAGTACAATCTTACCTACAGTTTGATCGTTTTTTCATTGTTAAATTAGCTAAATCAGAGAAGGCTTTTATTACTTTTGCAAAAAAACCTAACAAATGAGTCAGACAGTAACTGAAACGAAACATATTTCCCAAAAAACGGATCAATATCAAGGTCACGATTATTACGGAGTAGATGCTCTGTTATCTGAAGATCACTTATTGGCAAGAGATGCCGTGAGAGACTGGGTTAAAAAGGAAGTATCCCCAATAATTGAAGATTACAGTAATCGAGCTGAATGTCCTTACCACCTATTTAAGGGATTAGCTGATATTGGAGCTTTTGGCCCATCTATTCCTGAAGAGTATGGAGGAGGAGGAATGGATGAGATCGCTTATGGCGTCATCATGCAAGAGCTTGAAAGGGGAGATTCTGGTGTGAGATCTATGGCATCAGTTCAAGGATCGTTGGTAATGTATCCTATTTATCGTTTTGGTTCAGAAGAACAAAAGAGGAAATATCTACCAAAACTAGGTTCGGGAGAGTTCATAGGATGTTTTGGTTTGACAGAGCCCGATCACGGAAGTAATCCTAGTGGAATGGTTACTAACATCAAAGATGATGGGGATCATGTCATATTAAATGGTGCCAAAATGTGGATTACCAATTCACCTGTAGCAGATATTGCTGTTGTATGGGCTAAAGACGAAGAAGGAGCTATTCGGGGCGTTATAGTTGAAAAGGGTATGAAAGGTTTTTCCGCACCTGAAATTCATGGAAAATGGTCTTTGAGAGCATCGATCACTGGTGAACTGGTTTTCGAAGATGTTCGAGTTCCTAAAGCTAATATTCTGCCCAACGTAAAAGGACTGAAAGGGCCTTTATCTTGCTTGAGCAAAGCTCGTTATGGAATTGCATGGGGAGCGATAGGTGCAGCGTTGGATTGTTATGATTCAGCTCTTAGATATTCACTTGAACGTGAGCAATTTGGAAAGCCTATCGGTGGATTTCAGTTGACTCAAAAGAAGTTGGCTGAAATGATCACAGAGATTACAAAGGCACAATTATTAACTTGGAGACTAGGAACTTTAGCAAACGATGGGAAAGCAACACCTGCTCAGATTTCAATGGCGAAGAGAAATAATGTCCATATGGCGCTTGAGATAGCAAGAGAAGCTAGACAGATTCACGGTGGTATGGGTATTACGAATGAATATCCGATTATGCGTCACATGATGAATTTAGAGACAGTACTAACATATGAGGGTACACATGATATTCACTTGTTGATTACCGGTATGGATGTTACTGGAATCAATGCTTTTAAGTAGTAATTGAAAGATACGCATTCAGTAGGTCAAGCTCAAAGTCTAATAGATATATTGAGAAGAACATTTTGCTACTCACTTCATTGCTGCCGAAAGCATAGTAAGCTTAGCCCATAGTAACGCTTACATATGATAATGATTGTCATAGATCTATCAACATTTTAGATGGTGCATAAAAAAAGATACACGATTTATGAACATAGATCCGCATATAAAAAAGACGGAACAGAAAGCACTTGAGATTAATCTTAATCCCCGAATTTATGGGACCTTTGCAGAAATCCTGGCTGGACAAGAAGTAGCAAGAAATTTCTTTCAAGTTGGTGCGTTAGCTGGTACTATAGCCAAAACCATGTCTGCGTATGACAAGATCTATTCTCGTCAGATAGAAGAAATCGAAGGTTATAATGCAGATCTTCTTCATATTTATCCATATAGAGTCTATGAAATGATACAAGAGGGATCAGATCAGTGGAAATCAATGATACCTGAAAAATTAGTCGAGGTTATCCAGGACTAAAAGCTTTTCGGACTTGCTAGTAAAGTTACTTCAAATACTCCTTCATGAAATATAGCTTAGTAAGCTTGCTTTTTGTTTTTATAGTTTTTGGATGTAAATCCAATGATTCTCATCCACTGAATTATGAGAATAAGATCTCAGGTTCGGAAACAAATGTAAAATCGGCATCAGAAAGTAGGATCACCTATTGATAAGAAAACGGATGTGCAAAGTATAAGTCCAAAATCAAAGAAAATGGCACAAATCACTATAAAAGAAGTTATGGGTCAATTTGATCCTTCCAAACATGCTGACTTTGTAATCATTGATTCCAAATATGCTGATCGAGATGACAGATTGATGTATCGTAATGCTTATGAGGCTTTTCAAAATATGTGGAATGCTGCCGAAAGCGACGGAGTCGAATTGAAAATAATTTCTGCCACACGTAATTTTGATTATCAGAAAGGAATTTGGGAAAGAAAGTGGAATGGACAGACTAAAGTTGAGGGTCGTGCTTTGCCCGAATGGATTCCTGATCCGCTAGTACGAGCGAAAAAAATTCTAGAGTATTCTTCAATGCCTGGGACTTCAAGACATCACTGGGGTACTGATATTGATTTAAATGCTTTTGAAAATAGTTATTTTGAAAAGGGAGAAGGTTTAAAAGAATACGAATGGTTACAAAAGAATGCAGGGACGCACGGATTTTGTCAACCATACACTGCTAAAGGGGCAGAAAGACCAACTGGTTACTATGAAGAAAAATGGCATTGGTCTTATATTCCAAGTGCGAAGATCTTTCTCGAGCGCGCTAAAGAACTAAATGATAGAATGATTAGTGGATTTGACTGGTAGTGAAACAGCTGAAGAAATCAGTGTTGTTGAAAAATATATTTTTGGAATTAATCATAGATGTAAAGAATAATTATGGCTTTAACACCGAGTAATATGCTTGATTTAGGCATCAATGCACCAGATTTTGATTTGCCTGCAGTGAATATGGATAAAAACGTCAACTTTCATGATGTGAAAGGTGAGAATGGTACTATTGTAATGTTTATTTGTAATCACTGTCCATATGTTATACACGTTTTTCAAGAAATTGTGAGACTAGCCAACGACTACCAAAAGCAAGGTATTGGATTTGTTGCAATTAGCAGCAATGATGTTGAAAATTATGAGGAAGATAGTCCTGATAAGATGGCGATTGTCAGCAAAGTACTTAACTTTACTTTTCCTTATTGCTACGATGAATCTCAAGACATAGCAAAGGAGTATGATGCAGCTTGTACACCGGATTTTTATCTTTTTGATCAGAATAATAATCTAGCTTATCGTGGACGATTGGATGCTAGTAGACCTGGAATGGATGTTCCAGTAACTGGAGAGGATCTCAGAGCAGCAATAGATACAGTTTTATCGGGTGAAACAGTTAGTGCAGATCAGTATCCTAGTATGGGATGTAATATTAAATGGAAGAAGTAACGACAAAAAGTTTATTCCAACTCAGTTGGAGAAATCCAGTATTTAGTTATTTCATTCGATGATTGAAAATGCAATACAATGTTTTAAATGAAAGATTGACATGTTTTCAAAGTTTTTATAATATATAGAATTGTCGAGTAATCAAGAAAAAACTTGGAGAATTTTATACTTGAGGAAGAAAATCAAGTACTATCGATAAAATAATGAATCTCGGGAATCACTTTAAAAGGGATCAAGATGGAAGAAGAATACAAGAAGTTTGCGAAATACCTAGAAGGATCTATGTCAGAGAAGGAGTGCCTTGCTTTTGAAACTGAAATGGCTGAGAATTCAAAAATTGAGAGTGCATATCAAGAGTATGTAGGCAAGCAACAGCATCTCGACGACAGAGAAAACAAACCAAATACACATACGAGTCTAGAAGCTATTCACACAGAATTCAGAGAGGGTAAGACTCAAACGGATGTTTCAAATGCTTCCAAAATAAAGCGTCCCGCTAGAATATTTCTATTTGTGATTCTTGTGTTAGCCTTGGTATTTGCTTTTCTCTATTTCGGTAAGTTTTTTGAAAAACCATTAACTCCTGAAGAGATTTATGCAAGTGAATTTTCTGTTCCAGCAATGATGCTAAAAACAAAAGGTCCCGGAGCTTTAAAGGAATACAACCAAAAGGGTTTTGAGGCCTTTGCTGACAATAAATTTGATCTGGTTCTGCAGCTTTTAGATACAATAAGTACAGAGTATGATCCAGCAGTGCAAAGTCAGATCTTGCTTGCACAGGCAATATCATTCGCCGAAACTGAGTCTTACGAAGAGTCGAATGTATATTTTGATTTTTTAAGGGAGAAGTATCCTCATATGAATGCAACTGCTAATTGGTATGAAGGCTTGAGCCACCTCAAACGAGGTGAAGTAGATCAAGCGAAAGCTTTATTAAAGAGAATCCCAACTAGCTCTAGCTATTTTCAAAGAGCTAGAGAAATCCAAGGCAGTATCTAAAAAAAGTCTATTTTTGCCATCCCACGAGCAAAGTAATCGGGCGCTTTTAAGTTAGAAAAATCGATTTGTTGGATTTCGTTTACAGTCTTTTTGAAATGAAATAGATAGTCGATCTATCAACTAGGGTACCTTATTTATTAAAGTTTTTGCTAAAAACGATTAACAAATTATGGTTTTTTTAGAATTCGAAAGGCCACTGGAAAGCCTACACGAGCAACTGGAGAAATTTCAGCAAATCGAGGCGGAGGGTGATATAGATGTAAGCGATAAGATTGATGAACTGCAGAAGAAGATCAATAACAAACGCAAAGAGATATTTGAGAGCCTATCAAGATGGGAACGAGTACAACTATCTCGCCATCCACAACGACCATACACACTGTATTATATAAATGAAATGTGTAAGAACTTCGTTGAATTACATGGGGATCGGACATTCAAAGATGATAAGGCTATTGTTGGCGGAATAGGTAAGATTAATGGCCAGTCATGTGTGATCATGGGTCATCAGAAAGGCGTTAATACAAAGATGCGACAGTTCCGCAATTTCGGAATGGCAAACCCCGAAGGATATCGGAAAGCACTTCGACTTATGAAGTTGGCTGAACGATTTAGTTTACCCGTAATCTGTTTGATTGATACACCTGGTGCTTATCCTGGAATCGAAGCCGAAGAGAGAGGTCAAGCTGAAGCAATTGCAAGAAATCTTTTTGAAATGGCTCAGTTGAGAACTCCTATATTGTGTTATGTAATCGGAGAAGGTGCGTCCGGAGGTGCACTTGGAATTGGGCTAGGAGATCGAGTATTCATGATGGAAAACACCTGGTATTCTGTGATCTCCCCTGAATCTTGTTCTTCAATTCTTTGGAGATCATGGGACTATAAAGAGAAAGCAGCAGAATCATTGAAATTAACTCCAGAAGATATGATGTCTTTTGGATTAGTAGACGATGTAGTGAAAGAACCTCTAGGTGGCGCACATACGGATCGTGAAAAGATGGCCAGAATTCTAAGGTTACACATTAAAAAGGAACTTCAGGACCTGATGGCCATAGATAAAGATACATTAGTAACTCAGCGAATCGATAAGTACAGTAAGATGGGTCGAGTAGCTGTGCATACTATGGACGAGAAGAATCCTGACTCGAAAGAGGAGAACGATAGTCCTGCAGAGAAAGCTGATAAAAAAGCGCCAAAAGCAAAAAAGGAAAGTAAAACTAAGAAAGCAAGTACTTCAAAAAGCAAAGCAACTGAAAAAAGTGATGCCGCAGAAAAGTAAGGAGGTCAGAAATAAGTGGCAATGAAGTGGCTTAAAGATAGATTGTTCAGTTTAAGACTCAAGTCAAATTTGAGCTCACGTCATCCGAAAAAAGAGGTCGTGAACCAAAATAAAGTAAGATCTATTGGATTGCTTTTTAACGAAAGTCAAATTTCAAACCCAAGAGAACTTCAAGCTTACATTGATAAATGGACAAAGAATGGGAAAGCAGTCGAGACCTTTTCTTTTGTTGATATCAAAGAGTTTGAAGAAAACACTGATGATGCTGGAAAATTCTGTCGAAAAGATGTAAACTGGTTTCAAGTGCCGCAGGGGGATAAGATAGATGCGTTTGTGAATAAGCCTTACGATATCTTGATTACCATAAATCCAGCGAAAAAACGGTACCTACATTTTCTAAATGCCGTATCAAGTGCAAAATTTAAGATTGGTTTACTTCCTGATGTAGTCGAATTTTACGATCTCTTAATAGACCTTGATGAAAATGCGACCGTCAAAAAGATTTTTTCAGACATTCAAGAAACTCTAGATAAACTATCAATCTAACAATAATGCGAAGTCAAGAAACATATAAAAAATATACTGGACTTGGAGTTGCTATAACAACTCCTTTTAAAAATGGTAAGGTTGACTTTCATAATCTGGAACGCCTTTTACATCACAAGATTGACAACGGAGTAGACTATATCGTTGCATTAGGATCAACAGGAGAAGGGAATCTTCTGAGTGAGAAAGAGCAGAAAGAAATATTGAAATTTGTTGTAGAGCAAGTAGATAAGCGAGTTCCGGTAGTTGCAGGAAACTTGAGTGATATTTATACGTCTGATGTTATTGATAAAATTGCAGAGTTTGATCTGACAGGACTTGACAGCTTGATGATTTCTGCCCCCTCATATGTTAAGCCTCCACAGGAAGGAATGTATCAGCACTTTATGGCAATTGCAGAAGAAAGCCCTTTGCCAATAATCATATATAATGTACCTGGTCGAACCCGTTCCAATCTCGAATGGCAGACTTCTACTAGATTGGCAAAAGATTCAGATGTTTTTATTGGATTAAAAGAGGCAGCTGGAGATCTAATTCAGACGATTCATATCACCAAAAATAAGCCAAAGGATTTCTTTGTTGCCTCTGGTGATGATGAATTGGCATTGGCAATGATGGCAAACGGTGTTGAAGGCCTTATCTCAGTAATAGGAAATGCATATCCTGCGGAAACAAAACAAATGATCGATCTTGCCTTAAAGGATAATTATAAAGAGGCAGTGAAATACCAACATGAATTGTTTTCAATTTATCATTGGATTTACAATGAAGGAAATCCAGCTGGAATCAAGGCCGCATGCGAATTGTTGGGTTTTGGAAGTAAGGAAGTAAGGCTTCCATTGATGCCATTGAGTCAAGTATCTTACGACCAATTAGATGAGGGTATGAAATATATTGCACCTAGATTCGACGTTTTATAGAGTGCAATGTGGTTTCCTTCGGTTTTTCGATTTCTTTAGAATTCCAAAACTTCTGTCTTATATCTGAAGACGCAAGACATTCCTTCTTTATTGGAATGATCTGAAAATATATACCAGCAAGACTGTCTGCTTCGTTTATAGACTGGTCATAAAAGTGTGAATTATTCATATTACATTTGTGCGATATATTTCGATAATCTTAGTAGACTATGTCATTGCCTTACGTTAAAACTATTTCGTTGTTTCTTTTTGTTTCTTTATGTCTTGCATCATGTATGACAATGCCTAGAGGTACGTATTTTGATCAGACAACAACATCAGCCCCTGATTACAGTCTCGAAAAGAACTGGGCAGCTTTGCCGACCAAGGAAGACAATGCAGATCTGATCCCAGAAGGATTGAAAGACATGCAATCTACTGCTAAAGCAGATGTTTTTTTTGTATATCCGACTTTATATTTTGGAGACAAAGATTATGATCGGTGGAATGCTCCACTCGATTTACAAAAACATAATGAAGAAGTCGACGATTTGGCAGTCAAATTACAAGCTAGCGCATTCAATGGAGCAGGAAGAGTTTTTGTCCCAAGGTATAGACAAGCACACATCAATGCTTACACGCACAAAGATTCGTTATCAGCTAAAAAAGCTTTCGAACTTGCCTACCAAGACGTGAAAGAGTCTTTTGCATATTACATGAGTCATTATAATAATGGAAGACCAATAATTATTGCCTCTCATTCACAAGGAACAACTCACACTTCGAGATTGCTTGAGGAGTTTTTTGATGGTAAACCACTACAATTGAGGCTTGTAGCAGCATATTTGATTGGAATTCCGGTAGATCTCGATCGTTATGAATCTTTGAAACCTTGTGAAACAGCAAATGATGTGGGTTGCCTAGTAGGGTGGAGAACTTACAAGAAGGACTTTAAGCCCAAAAAGCTTGAGAAAGAAGTTAATTACAGAATATTAAATACGAACCCTCTATCTTGGACGACAGACACAGAATGGGTTCCTGCAGCGGCCAATCCTGGTACCGTGCTAAGAGATTTTGAAGGGGAGCCCATCGAAGGACTAGTGGGTGCCCAAATTCACAAGAGTATATTGTGGACAAACAAACCAAAGTTCAAGGGTTCATGGCTTTTGACAACAAAAAATTATCACCGTGGAGATATAAATCTCTACTATGTAAGTATACGAGAGAATGCTCAAAATCGAGTGGATATCTTTGTAGGAAACAAATAATTTGATAATGTATTTCGAACGAACGAAGTAACAGTGGATATTTACGAAAAAAGATCATATTGGAAAATCATTCTTGCTGTTGCAGGCGCACTGATCGTGATCGTAACCCTCTTGTATTCATATTACTTATCATCCAATCTAGCGAAGAACGAAGATAAAAACGCAAGGCTGTATGCTATAGCACTAAAGAATATTTACGAGGATGAGAATCTTGAAGCTACTTTCGAACTCGAACAAGAAATAACTTTCAACAATGCCATTCCGACCATCATCGAGAATGAAATGGGCGAACTGAAAGGGACAAATTTTGGCGAAAGCAACAATGAAAATCAAGATTATCTCCGAGCTGTGGTAGATCGACTTCTAGCTAACGGTTTTGAACCTATCGAAGGAGAGGGGTATGCGAAAAAGATTTATTACACAAGAACTAAACTTTATCGATTAATCCAGTACTATCCATTCATCCAAATGTTGATGGTGATATCATTTGTGACTTTTGGATATATGGCCTTCGGGCGAAGTAAGAAAGCTGAACAGAACAGAGTTTGGGCAGGGATGGCAAAGGAGACCGCTCACCAGTTGGGGACGCCGATAAGTGCAATCATGGCATGGCTAGAGACGATGAAATTGACGATCGACAGTAATCAAGAGCAACTTGATATAGTGCAAGAATTGGAGCACGACGTAAGTCGCCTTGAGTTAGTGGCAGATCGATTTTCAAAGATTGGTTCGAAACCTGAATTGCAAAAGACAGATATCAATGAGGTTTTGATTTCTATCCGAAAGTACATGGAGAAGCGTGCACCGAGGAGAATGGAATTTGATTTTCCTTCTTCGGATGCTCAAGCAGTGTGCGGGTCGATTAATGTACATTTATTTGAATGGGTATTGGAGAATTTGATCCGGAATGCATTGGACGCAATGGGTAATACTGGTGTTATCGGAGCAGAGGCCTATGAAGAGGGAAATTATCTCTACATCGATATTTCTGACACAGGAAAAGGAATACCTGCCAATAAATTTAAAACAGTGTTTCAACCTGGATATTCGACCAAAACTAGAGGCTGGGGACTAGGCTTGTCCCTTGTTAAAAGAATTGTAGAAGAATACCACAGGGGAAAAATATTTGTAAAAAAATCAAAGATTAATGAAGGGACAACCTTTACGATTAGACTGCCAAAATACTCATAGATACGTAAAGCGCCTTCTAGTAAATTGCTTTTTCATCCTATCTTTTTTGACCTGCTTTTCTTCAGAACTTGCTGGTCAGACCATTTTGGTAACTGACTCTGAAAATCAGGCATTGGCAGGTGTTTATATCTATAATGAAGATCAATCTTTTACTGGTCTAACAGATCAGCACGGAGAATTGGCTGTCGGTAAGGAAATCTCGTTTCCTGTCTACTTTCAGTACTTGGGTTACCAAACTACTCAAATCGATAAAGACGAGCTAGTTGAGAGCTTCTATAAAGTTACCATGATACAGGATGCTTTGTTAATGAACGAAGTGGTACTTATCGGTCGTACCGATATTCCTCAAAATGAGCTAGCCTATGAATCAACATCGATAGCTCAAACGGATATCCAATTAGCTAATGCACAAACAACGGCAGACGCGCTTGCCTCGCTTTCGAATGTTTACGTTCAGAAATCCCAAATGGGAGGAGGTAGCCCGATCGTAAGGGGTTTTGAAGCAAACAAGCTACTTCTAGTAGTAGATGGCGTACGCATGAATAATGCGATTTACAGAAGTGGACATTTGCAAAATGCGATTACTGTTGATCCAGCGATTTTGGATAATATGGAAGTTATATTTGGTCCCAGTTCCATTATGTATGGCAGCGATGCACTGGGAGGAGTAGTACATTTTCAGACAAAAGCGCTTAATGTGGAAACGCGTAATAATGAGCTGGAAGGCTCCTACTATGCGAGATATGGTTCATCCAATGGCGAGCTTTCTGCTCACCTTGATTTGACTTATTATAAAGATAAATGGGCAGTTTTAACTTCCTTTACGGTTGCTGATTATGGAGATCAAAGAGTGGGGCAGAATAGAAGGACAGCATATGAGTCAGACTACGGTTTGAGATTTTCCTATGTAGAAGAAGGAGATGCTACTGCGGATGATATGATAATACAATCTGATGATCCGCTTCGACTAGTTCCAACAGGATATAGACAATACGATGGATTATTAAAAGCCAAGTTTCAAGCTTCTGATAGACTAAGTTTTACTTTTAACAATCAATTCTCAACATCATCTAATATTCCTAGATATGACGCACTGACAGAAACTAGAGACGGAGAGCCTCGATACTCATCTTGGTATTATGGGCCGCAAAATCGAGCACTCAGTAGTATTACGTCTAACTACCTTTTCGACAATATCCGACTATTCAAAAAAGTACAGTGGATAGCTGCATATCAGCATGTCACAGAAAGTAGAATTAGTAGCAACTTCGGTTCGGCCATAATCGACCAACAAGACGAGACATTAAATATACTTAACATAACTGTGGACTTTTCTGGAGATAGAGGAAGCCATCGTTGGTTTGTGGGCATAGATGGAAATTTTAATGACCTCAATTCTACAGCTTTCACCTCAACTTATCAGGACGCAGAACTAAGTTTTGGAGGCCTAACTAGATATGCAAACGATCTTGGAAGAACCTACTCTGCTGGGGCATATGGACAATACTATTGGATAGACGAAACGAAACCCTACAGATTCAATGCTGGAATTCGATACGACTACAATGAAGTGCAAGTGCGTTTTAAGCCCGATGATTTCTTCACGTGGCCAGATTATTTCTACGATGGGATCACAAATAGAAACCATGCATTGAATGGTGCAGTTGGATTTCAATACAAATTACCAAAGCGATTTAAACTCAGAGGCTTACTTGGTTCTTCTTTTCGTGCTCCGAATATTGATGACATTGCGAAAACGCGGATCAGTAATGATGAGATTTCTGTTCCCAATGCTGATTTAAGTCCTGAACGATCATACAATGTTGAACTTAGTTTAGGGTATGAAACGAGCCAGCAAAATTGGAACGTCACCGCATATTATACTAGATTGAAAAATACGATTATCCGCGAAGACTTTCAACTTTTGGACGGAAGTCCAAATTATGTTTTAGGGCAAGATACCTTGCAAGTTGTAGCTAATGTCAATGCCGAGCAAGCCTATATGGCAGGTTTGTCGCTGCAAGTTAAACAACAACTAGGTAAGGGTTTTGACCTAGATGCTGGGCTTAATATTTTAAGAGGTAACGTTGTGAGTGATGGTGAAATCGTAAGATCCCTATCTCACATACCACCAACTTATGGTCGACTGTTTATTGATTATAACAAGAAGAGGTTTACGGCCAAAACAGGTGTAAGGTTCAATGCGTTGAAGCCACTTGATCGTTTTGGTGACTCTACGGACAATCCTGAATTTGCAACTGCGGAAGGTAGTTTAGCGTGGTATACGCTGCATCTATCAATGAAATATGAAATTACTCCACAACTTCAACTTCAGTTGGGGATAGACAATATACTAGATCATTTTTATGTTCCTTTTGCCTCAGGCATACCTGGAATGGGTAGGCATCTAAGTTTTACGGTGAGGGGTATTCTATAGTTAAAATATAAATCGTAAGAAAGTATATTTGATTGGAGTCATTCCGATGACGCAACAGGGAATTTTATTCTATAAGATACTTGAAATATGGTATAATTCGTAGATCTTGAATGATGAGGACTATACCATTAAATCATCAATAGTAGTAGAATTACTGAGGGATAATCAGAGGCCAATGTTTCATTATCTTAACTTTTTAAAGGCTAAATTTTGTCTTATTTGGCAATATTGAAAAAGTAGACTCATTTAATCCTGATGAAAATGTAATAAACATTAATAGTATAGCGGTACCCGTCAGTCGGATGTTAAAAAAAAGTCTTTTTGTCTAGATACTATATGCCCTAGTTTTTTTGAATTTCTGCTTTCTTGATTTCACGCATTATAGATGATTTAGTAATCACGACAATCAGTTTCTTAAAAACTTTAGCACAATTTCTTCTAGTAATTTTGGCTGATCGGCATGCACCCAATGTCCAGCATTGGGAATACTAACAATCTGATTCTTAGGAAAGAGCTGATTTATCAAATCATGGTCATCTTCAGTAATGTATGCAGAATTAGCTCCTTTGATAAAGATTGTATCACCCTCGTAAACCTTGTCTGTCGGCATAGGTTCAATAATTGACTGATAATCTCGCTTCAAAAGCTCTACATTCATTTTCCATCTAAATTCGCCAGTTTTTTCTCTCTTAATATTCTTTAGCAAGAAGGCAGTTGTCGCTAAGTCACCATCTAGCTTTGCCATGAGTATTTCTTTTGCATCCTTGCGATGTTGCAAGCCTGACATATCTACTGCTAGCATAGCTTCAAAAACAGAGGAATGCCGATTTGTGTAGGCCTTTGGTGCCATATCCACCACGATCAGTTTTTCTATTATATCTGGATGTTCAAGAGCAGTCTTCATAACCGTTTTTCCTCCCATAGAGTGTCCCATCAAGAACGATTCGTGTACCCAATTTGATTCCATGAAATGAATTAGATCTTCAGAAAGGACATCATAATTGAAGATGTCGGTATGAGGCGACTTTCCATGATCACGTTGGTCGACTAGGAAGGCCATATAATGCTCACTAATACTTCTTCCAAACGTCGCCCAGTTATCTAAGCTTCCAAAAAGACCATGTAGAATGATCAGAGGGTGCCCTTGCCCATATACTTTGTGATTTAGCTCAATATTCATATCCATCTTTTGAAGAGCACAAAGCTAAGAACCATGCGCTGAGAACAAACATCAATGTTCATTTATTTGTTCGGTCAAATTGTTTTAAATTGGACTCCTTCTCGCATGAAAAATCAAAAGATGAAAAAAATAATAGTAAACTATTTGGTGCTGGTATTGCTTCTTTGCGCAGGACTTGATCTGGTAGCTCAAGAGGAAAAGGCCTATGCCCAAAGGACTTACATACATTGTGGAAGTTTAATTGACGCAGTTACAGAAGATGTGAAGAAGCAAGTAACACTAATTATAGAAGGTGATCAAATTATAAAGATTGCTGAAGGTTATTTGGCACCTGAAAATATGGTGAAGCTAATATCCCTTAGAGATTATACTGTGATGCCTGGATTGATGGATATGCACGTGCACATTGAACATGAGTCTTCTCCCAAGAGATATGAGGAACTATTTAGAAACGATGATGCATTTGTAGCTCTTAAAGCAACCCAATTTTGTGAACGGACCCTAATGGCGGGCTTTACTACGGTCCGAGATTTGGGAGGATCAGGCGTGAATGTTGCGCTTCGAAACGCTATCAATCGAGGATATGTAAGAGGACCGAGAATCTATACTGCTGAAAAGGCAATTGCTACCACTGGCGGACATGCCGATCCTACGAACGGAGTTCGAAGTGAATTGCGAGGAGATCCAGGACCAGTAGAAGGTGTTGTTAATAGCCAGGAAGATGCGATGAAGGCAGTGCGACAACGATATAAAAATGGAGCAGACTGCATAAAAATTACGGCAACGGGAGGCGTCTTGTCGGTTGCTAAAGATGGTTCTGGGCCACAATTTACAATGGAAGAACTAGTAGGTGTTATCAAAACAGCTAAAGATTATAATATGATAACGGCAGCTCATGCTCATGGTAAGGAAGGAATGAAACGAGCTGTGCTTGCGGGAATTACATCGATTGAGCATGGTACTTTGATGGATGAAGAAGTCATGGAGTTGATGATAGAAAGAGGTACTTTCTATGTGCCAACGCTATCTGCAGGTAAATTTGTAGCGGAGAAGGCAATGATCAAGGACTATTATCCAGCTGTTGTTGTTCCAAAAGCGCTAGCGATTGGACCAAAAATTCAAGAAACTTTTTCGGAAGCATACCAGAAAGGGGTGAAAATTGCCTTCGGAACTGATGCTGGAGTGTCTCCACATGGTGATAATGGGAAGGAATTTGTCTTTATGGTTGAAGGTGGCATGAGTGAAATGGATGCAATTTTAAGTGCTACAAGAACCTCAGCTGAGCTACTAAGAATTGATCAAGAGAGAGGGATGATTAAAGAAGGCTTCTATGCTGATATTGTTGCTGTTAAAGGGAATCCGCTTCGTGATATTTCACTTTTGACAGATGTAGACTTTGTCATGAAGGACGGTATTGTTTACAAACAAAAGTAAGTCTCAAGATGATCAAATCCATATTACTAACGATAGTACAAGATTCAATGAAGGCCAACTTCATTGTAAATGAACTTAATAATCGTGGTATCTATGCCTTTATTAACAATGAACACACGACGGATATTATTCCATATGCATCAAATGGATATATGATTCATGTTGAAATGGACAAATTTGAGGATGCGAACGTCTTTTTAGAAGAAATAAAGGATAGGGATATTGCTGAACCTGATTTTAAGGAAGCGGATAAGCAGGATATTGAATATGAGAAATTGAAGACTGAACGTAAAGCAATGATCGCGAAATCGCAGCGAATATTCTTGTGGGTCGTTTTTGCTATCGCGACAGCCCTTTTGATTCGATATTGCACAACAGGGGCTCTCGATTTTTAACAACGAAAATCCTGATTTTTGCGAGATATATAGTGAAAGGCGACTCATTTTCAACTTGAAAGTGAGCCGCGATTTTAATTTCGTGTATAGGAGATTATCCTTTGATTTTTGTGACCTTGATCATATTTGTCATACCTCGATCTTCTAAAGGCATTGTACCTGTATTTACGACAATGTCTTTTTTCTTGACTCGATCATTCTTTTTCAAAATATTGTTAACATCCGTCACCGTTTCGTCTGTCGTCGTAAACTTATCATAGTAGTAACAGCGCACACCCCAAACTAGATTTAGCGTTGAAAGCATTAGTCGATGCTCCGAGAAAATATAGATTTTACACGTTGGACGATAACTAGACATTTTGAATGCAGTATAACCAGAAATGGTCATTCCTACAATTGCTTTTGCTTTAATGTCAGTTGCAGTCTTTGCCGCGTTGAAACAAACCACATCTGAAACGAAGGTCTTGGACTTATGATCTGGTTTTGGTCTCTTACCATACCATTCATAATGCTTCTCAGCTTCAATAACTATTTTTGTCATTGCTTTAACCACTTCAACAGGATGTTTACCCGTAGCTGTTTCTCCACTAAGCATAACCGCATCGGTACCGTCAAGAACCGCATTAGCCACATCGGTAATTTCAGCTCTAGTTGGGCTTGGATTTGTGATCATTGAATCCATCATCTGAGTTGCTACAATTACTGGTAGGGACTTCTGGATACATTTCTTAATGATCTTTTTCTGTATCATAGGAAGTCTTTCCATCGGAACTTCAACTCCTAAGTCACCTCTAGCGACCATAATTCCTTGACTTGTCTTGATAATACCGTCAATATTATCGACCGCCTCAGGCTTTTCGATTTTTGCTATGATCTTTATCTTGCTATCTGCCTCATCCAGCAATTTACGTAGTTCAATAACATCTTTTTCAGATCGAACAAATGAAAGTGCTAGCCAATTAACAGGTTGCGTCAGGATGAATTTTAGATCTTCCAAATCCTTTTCTGTTAAGGAAGGAAGACTTGTTTTTGTGTTGGGAAGATTTACTCCCTTTTTACTTTTTAGAACTCCATCATAAAGTGCTTCTAAAACAACCTTATCTTTCTTATTTGTGGAAATCACCGTGAATTGTAGCGTTCCATCGTCAACCAAAATGTGCTCTCCTTCATTGACATCCTTTGGGAAGTCATCATAACTCATGTAGATTCTCTCCGCGTTTCCAATACATGGTTCATTGACTAGATTGATTCTGTCTCCCTTCTTAAGTTTCAGGCCATCTCCTTCCATTTCTCCAATTCGGATTTTTGGTCCTTGAAGATCTGCTAGTATACCAGTATGAACTTTGAGCTCTTTATTGAGCTCCAAAACAGTCTGAATGATTTCTGCTTTTTGTGCATGCTCTCCATGGGAGAAGTTTAATCTAAATACATCAACTCCGGTAATAATCAGGTTTTTGAGGGTTTCTCTGTCGCTAGACGCAGGACCCACTGTAGCCACGATTTTCGTGTTTTGAGCGTCATTAATTTTCATATGATTTGTTTGATTTTATTTGTATTCAACTGTGCTCACTATTCTACAACAACCTTTAGAATTTTAAAATATCTAATTCAGGTAGCACTAGAATAGTGAAAAGTATAGTTTGTGTCGATTTGCCACAAAGTAACGAAAATATGTTATTTGATCTGACCTCTTAAGATTATTGTTCTGTAAACATGTTGAAATTTAAGACCTTAAAGGGTTTCGTGCTGCGAGCAAAATGATAAACACTTTTGCTTCAGCCTCTGTTCTTCCTAATGAAACAAGTAAGACAATGATGCAAAAAGAGATATGGCATAAACAGGAGTTTATTCAACAATACTTTGAGAGACTCAGAGAGGCTTTCACAGATGACGAAAAGAACGTTCCAAAGATCGTTGAAACAGTTGAATTGGATCATAATTATGCTATAATTTTATTGACAGAAAAGGCACTGAATGAGAAGGACGTAGAACATCTTATTACTTATCTTATTGATCAATTGAAAATATATGGATATCAACTTAATAGCTCGGCCGCAGATGATTATACTCTGCAGGCTTCGGTAAGAAATAGAGTGTCAGGAATTCAATTGTTTGGTACAATCAAAATTGTGAATAAGAAAAATGAATTAAGGTTGCTAGTAACGCCATACAATGATAGGCAGTATGAACGGCCTCTAAATCGATTTAAATTAATGGAAGTACTTTTCGCATAGCGTTTCGGTAGCCAATACAACTCTCTTAATTTGTAGAGTTGGTAGTCGTTAGGCTTGTGCCAAAAGACGGATTAATACTTTCAGACACTTTTCAGTACCTTTGATCGTTCATACAAGTAGGGTACTAAGTTTAAATTCACTAATAAACATCCGATTTCAAAAGTATGCGAATATTTGTTTTCTTCATGCTCTTTTGGGCCTTGAGCCCTTCAATTAATGCTCAGCCTGAACTAGACGATATGTCAATCGTTGATTCAATCCATGCAGATTATATTCAGGGAGTTCGTTTTTATAACACTGAGAGTGAAATTACAATGCCAGTTTTAAATCTTGGAAGTGGCAGGTTGGTGTGCACTTTTGATGATCATTTCGGCGAATTTATTGATTATTATTATACGATAAAACACTGTGATAAGAACTGGAATTTTACTAAAAACATAGAGGTTTCAGATTACTTGGAAGGTCCAGAGGAATTACAAATTGAAAGGTTTGCAGCTTCTGTCAATACGGTAAGGGATTACGTAAATTATGAATTTGTCTTTCCAAATCAAGACATTCAACTTCGTTGGAGTGGAAACTACATTTTGGTTGTTTACGATGATGAAGGGAGTATAGTTATCACCCGTCGATTTTACGTGGTTGACAATACTCTACCGATACTTGTGGAAAATACTAGACCTTTCGGGGCAGGGACATTCAATACACACCAAGCTTACAATGTTCGTTTAAATATCGAGGAGATGAATATCAGAAATCCTATGCAAGAGCTTTATGTTCAAGCATTTCAGAATCGTCTCAATGAACGCTTGACACCTTTTATGCAACCTAGTTTTATCCAAGGAAAGTACGTTATTTTTAATCCCATGGAGCAAGTTATATTTCCAGGCTACAAGGAATATCGGTTTTTTGATCTACGCACGGTTTTGCAGCCGGGAGAAAATGTCAATACAATTGAGATATCAAGAACTCGAGCTACAGTGCTGCTTGACTTGGATAAAAGGAGGGAAGAAAAGAGTCATTTTTCAACCAAGGAAAGTAACGGAGCCTTTATTCTCAGAAATTTTGATTTGCCGCGTTCCAACGCAAAGATTAGCTCCGAATACCCTGATGTGATTTTTACCCTAAAATCTGATTTTCCAGTAAATGGTGATGTTTATCTGGTAGGAGAATTCAATGATTTTAAGAGAGACCCACGTTTTTTGATGGAATACATTCCAAATCAAGGTGTCTACAACTTGGAGGTACCGCTCAAACAGGGTTTTTACAATTATATGTATGCCGTCGATACTGGTGAAAAGGATCTTGATATCACTGTTTTGGAAGGTAGTAGTTTTGAAACTGAAAATGAATATTATTTTTTCTGCTATTATCGACCTGTTGGGACAGATTATGACCAATTGGTAGGGCACATAATCTACCACCAAAATTCAAGATTCTAGTCCTTCATCCGATATTGTCAATTCTTCATAGAAAAGAATTGATACTTATCTTCTTATTTGCAATATTGGTGCTGCGATGACCAGTTCTTCCTTGTGAAGAATAATGTCTTTTGTACTAAATTGTTTGTGGTATAATACTACAAATGCAAAAAGATCCGAATGAAATCTATTCTATTCACTGCATTTTTGACTGTCTGCTGTCTGATGCAATTGCAAGCACAGGTTCGTAATTTGGAATCCTGTATTCAGACTGCTTGGGAGAATAATATTCAAGTTCGACAAACCCAATTGAATGGCTCCTTGGCCGAGGTTGATCTGATTCAAGCGCGTAACCAAAGGTTTCCTAACTTGAGCGCTGGTTCAAGTTTAAGTTTATCTGGACGATCTGTCGATCCCACCAATAATCAGTTTGCAGCAAACTCCTTCTTTACAAATAATTACAGTCTGAATAGCAACGTCTTACTTTACAATGGAGGAATTGTGAGGAAGAATATTAAGCGTGCTCTAATGAGTGGAGATGCTGCCAGATTGCAACAAGACGATGTTAAACAAGTCATTGCACTTCAAGTGGCAAACGCATATTTGAATGTACTTTTTGCACAGGAGAATTTAAATGTAGAAGAGACGCGTACCAATATAACTAGACGGCAGATTGACCAATTGGAACGATTGATTGCTGGAGGCTTACGCCCAAAAAATGATATCTATGAACTCAAGGCTACATTAGCGGCAAATGAGCAAAGCTTAGTTACAGCTAAAGGTAATCTTGAACTTGCTCGATTAAGCCTTAATCAGTCAATGAGAATTCCATCGGATGAAACATTTGAATTGGTAATTCCTGAGATTGTTTTAGCGGCTTTAGAGGATCCTTTCCAAATGTCATCTGAGGAAGTGTATCGAGTAGCTGCAGCGCTTCAACCAAGTCTGAAGAATAGTGCATTACAAGTTGATTTGGCTGGACTGGACGAAGAAATAGCGAAAGCCTCAATGCTACCTTCCTTAGGTCTAGGTGGTAGTGTAGGTACGAATTACTCCTCTCTAGGCAAAGAGGTTGTAGGTGAAGAGGAGGTTGTTGTAACTCAGCCCATTATAATTAACGATGTGGAAACTGACGTTGGGTTCAAACAGACAGTTCCTCAAGTTGAAGACAAAGCTTACGGCAGTCAAATGATTGATAATGTAACCTATGGCTATGGTTTGAGCTTAACAGTTCCCATTTATACGAATTATAGAAATAAAGCTAGCATTAGACGAGCGCAAATCGCAAAAGAGAATGCTATTCTTACGGATAAAAATAATCGCGATTTATTCAGACAGCAAATAGAACAAGCTATCGTTGATGCTAGAAATTCAAAAGTACAATATGATGCTGCTCAAGCAAGTGTAGAAGCTTCCAAGCAATCACTTGAAAATTTGCAGTTATCTTTTGATCAAGGAAATGTAAATAGTTTTCAGCTCAATATCGCAGCTGATCAGTACAATAATGCACAGTTACAAAGCTTGTTAGCTAAGTATGATTATATCTTCAAAATGAAAATTATTGACCTCTACATGGGGAAAAAGCTTCAATTCTGATCCAACTAACTATGACAAAGAAAAAGAAAAAATCAAAAAAATGGATATGGCTTGTTATCCTTGGCTTAGTAGCCGCAGTGGTGGCGTTTTCTGTGATAAAGTCACAGATCAAGGAGGATATAGAAGTCACAGCAGAAGAATCGAAAGTCACGTCGATAAATGAGGTGGTAACAGGAAATGGTAAGATCTTCCCTGAAAAAGAAGTAAAGATTTCGTCCGATGTTTCAGGTGAAATTGTTGAGTTATATGTGGTAGAAGGCGACAGTGTACAGGCGGGTCAAGTACTTGCGAAGATTGATCCTGAAACTTATATTTCTGCAGTTGAAAGAGGAAAGGCTAGTTTGAATAATGCTAAAGCACAAAGATCAATTGCTAAAGCTCAGCTAGCGTCGACAACGGCACAACGCGAACAGATTTATGCGCAACTTGAAAATGCTAGAGTAATCCATGAGCGAAATAAGGAACTTTTGACAAGTGGTGTCATTTCACAAGCTGACTTCGATAATTCACTATCCAATCTCAACGCTCTAGAAGCAAATGTCCGAGCTGCAAATTCAAATATTGAATCTTCCAAAGAGTCTGCGAAGGCCGCTGAATTTACAATCAAGTCATCCGAGGCTTCACTTCGAGAGTTACAGACAAGTCTGAGTAGAACAACCATAAAGGCTCCTGTAAGTGGAGTGATTTCACTGTTGAATGTTGAACAAGGTGAGCGTGTGGTAGGTACAATTCAAATGGCTGGAACAGAAATGATGCGCATTGCTAATTTGAATGCAATGGAAGTCCAAGTAGAAATTAGTGAAAATAATATTTTGAAGGTCCAAGAAGGTGATACCGTCGATATCGAAGTTGACGCATATTTGGATAAAGTATTTAAAGGTACAGTCACAGAAATAGCCAATACAGCTTCAAATGCAGCTACAGGAGCAAGTCAAGCGGCCCTTTTGAGCTCGACTCAAGTTACCAACTTCATTGTAAAGATCAGAATCGATCCAAGCTCTTACAATGCAATAGTCCGAAATAAAACGGATTATCCTTTTAGACCAGGAATGTCTGCTTCTGTGGATATTTATACAAATCGAGTTGCCGATGTACTCACTGTTCCGATTCAAGCTGTTACAGCTCGAGAAGAAGAAGTGGCTGGAGAAGATGTTGTGAAGGAAATAGTGTTTGTGATCCAAGCTGATACTGTTGAAAGACGGGAGGTTAAAACGGGTATTCAAGATGATACGAATATTCATGTTCTCTCGGGAGTGGAAAGTGGCGAATTGGTCGTTACGGGACCTTATTCCACATTGAGCAAGGAATTGAAAAAAGGAGAGAGAGTCAAGATTAAAGAGGAAGAGGATGAAGAAGATGAGTAATTCCCTCTTACTAAAAATGCAAGTAGATCGCCTTTATGCCGGAACAATTCTTAGAAATACTGAAAAAAGGGCAGTCCAAAAAGAATGCTGATAGGATTAAAGACGCGGTAATAGCTGATCCTTTACGAATCAGAGAGTTGATGCATTGTTTTTTATCTGAGGACTTAAGAATTTGTCAAAATGCTTCTTGGCCAGTGGGGTTGCTAGGTATAGAACATGGAGAATTGTTTGTTCCTTATTATGATGAAATGATCAGCGCCATTCAGAAACCTCAGCATGATGCTGTTGTGCGAAACACTTTTAGAGTTTGGCAATTTATGGATATTCCGGAGGACTTTGAAGGTCCGATATATGATTTAGGGTTTTCATTTCTTCAGGATATGAAAGCAGCAATAGCGATCAAAGTCTTTGCAATGACTGTTCTTGTAAATATAGCATCAAAGTATCCAGATTTGACAGATGAACTTATTCCGGCTATAGAAGAACAATTTCCGCATGGAAGCAAGGGGTTTCAATCAAGAGCTAAAAAGGAATTGAAGCGCCTACATCAAATTGCTAGTCAAGCAAATGCTTGAATTCTTCCCAGTCTTCTTTGTAGTCGATATCTGATTTGGTTTTAAGTAAAGCATATTGTAGTCCGCGATCTTGGACTCGAATAATTGATTCTTCAAGTAAGTTCTCTTCACTCCATGGCATATCATCAAAAAGGAATAGCTGTAAAGCTGACATACCGAGAAGATAATAACCGCCATCTCTAGCTGGTCCTATTACAACATCGTGCTCTTCCAATTCAAAGAACCCTCGTTCGATGTCTTTATGCGTAATTTCTGGGCAATCACTGCCTATTATTAGGACCTGGTCATATTTCGCTAGTGCGATTGTGAAGGCATGTTTCATTTTTGTTCCAAGATCACCTTTACATTGAACAAACTTTTGAAAATCTGAATCTGACCATTGATCTTGCGTATCAATTTCTCCTTCATAGAATAAGAATCTATCACAGTCGACTTTTAGTGATTCTTCTCGGGTGTGATCAAGTAGTTTATTGTAGATTTCTAACGCTTTTTCTTGACCAACACCTTTTGCTAATCGTGTTTTGACTTTACCTAATTCTGGCTTTCTAATGAATATTATTACCGCCTTATTTTGTGCCATTATAATAGGGTTGTGGATGGATCAAAAAATCGTT
Organism: uncultured Saprospiraceae bacterium; assembly: GCA_943788055.1. Lineage (GTDB taxonomy): Bacteria > Bacteroidota > Bacteroidia > Chitinophagales > Saprospiraceae > JAHDFB01. The sequence continues at coordinate 57,312 of CALSOU010000009.1, read as the reverse complement.
TACATTTAGTCTTTAACGAAGCTATCTCGAAGTTTTAGTAAGAACGGTGAAGCGAAAATGAAATCTTGAAGTGTCTGATTTTCTGTTGTTAAGACTTCAGCTTTGTTACCTTGCCATACAGCATGCCCATCAGATAACAATGCAATATTATCACCGATTTCCATCACCGAGTTCATATCGTGTGTGTTGATGACAGTCGTAATGTTATTTTCAACTGTAATTGATGAAATTAGCTGATCTATAACTAAACTTGTTTTTGGGTCCAAACCAGAATTTGGTTCATCGCAAAATAGATATTTTGGTTCCAAAACGATTGATCGTGCTATTCCTACACGCTTTTGCATTCCTCCAGAAAGCTCACCAGGGTATTTGTCGTTAGCCCCTTCCAATTCAACACGTTCAAGACATAAATCAACACGCATGTCTTTTTCCTTCTTTGTTTTAGTGCTAAACATGTCCATTGGAAAGCGAATATTCTCCGCAACGGTCATCGAATCAAATAATGCAGATCCTTGAAATAGCATGCCAACTTTCATACGAACCTCCCTAAGATCCCTTTTCCCTAGTTTAGTGAAGTCAACATCATCATACCAAACAGTACCTGAAGTAGGTTGCAAAAGACCTACTAGAATTTTAAGTAGCACCGTTTTTCCAGCTCCGCTTCGGCCAATGATCAGATTGTTCTTTCCTTTGTGGAATTCAAGGTTAAGGCCTTTAAGAACCTCTTTTTCTCCGAACGATTTTTTGATATTTTCTATACGAATCATTGTTGTTCTTTTGGGTCCTAGGTTAAAAGTACTGCAATTAGATAATCACTAAGCAATATCAAAATATTACTAATTACAACAGCTTGAGTGCTGGACTTTCCAAGCTCTACGCTACCATTTTTGACATAGTATCCTTGATAACAGGAAACCAGACATAATACTATTCCAAAGACTAGAGCTTTCACGAGCATCATGACCACATGGTATGAATCAAAAAATGCTCTCAATCCTCGTATGAACTCATCTGATGTGAACATACCTGTTGGAACACTACCTAAATAGGCTCCGATCATACTTACGATCGAGGCGATACACACTAGAATCGGAACCATGACGATACATGCGATTAGCCTAGGAAGCACTAAAAAACTTGATGTATTCACTCCCATAATTTCCATCGCTGCCACGTGTTCTTTCTGTTGCATGCCACCGATTTCTGCTGCTATGTTTGAGCCCACTTTTCCAGCCAACACCAAGCAGGTAATTGTTGGAGCCATCTCTATGAGCGTCATATCGCGAACAATGTATCCTACGTAGTATCGCGGAATCGTGAAACCAGTTAATTGATAGGCGAATTGCACAGCGGTAACTGCACCAATAAAGATCGAAATCAAAAAGACAATCAGAAATGATCCTAAACCAATCTGTTCCATTTGTCGCATGGTTTCTCGCCAATACATGCGGAAATTCTCAGGTCTTGATAAAATCTGAGGTACCCACTGAATAAATCTGCCAAAATGAAATAATGATCTTTTTAACATCTACACTAGTTCTTTAATTTTCGGTTGTGCCCGTGTTTCAAGCCGTTCCTTTAGGCAATATTACTAAAAATGTCCACCTTAGCTAGGACTATTAACCAATTCATTGTTGTCAAAATTGTTCATTTTTGACAAAACAATCATTACGTTAGATGATTGTATAAGATGTTATCCTCAAAGGGAAATATTTTGTAACTATTGATTATTCTAAGAAACAAATGGCTTTAGGCCAAAAGCAATAAAACGACCATACATATGAAAGCAGTAATTACGGGAGCAAGTAAAGGAATCGGAGCTGCAATTGCCGAATTGTTTGCTTCTAAAGGAGTAGATATTGCCATCTGTGCAAGAAATGAGCAAGATCTTAAGGAGTTTCATAGCATTTTGGAGAAGAAATATCCGAATGTTGAGATTATTTCCATGCCGGTTGATGTATCTGACAAATCTCAAATTGACAAGTTCTCGAACATGTTAAAATCAACATGGTCTACTTTGGATATACTAGTGAATAATGCAGGTGTATATGCACCTGGAGAGGTGCACACCGAAGACGAAGGGGTGCTAGAAAATATGATGGAAGTTAATGTCTATGGACCATACAATCTGACGAGAGCGCTTATGCCGTATTTCTTAAAACAAGAACATGGATACATATTCAATATGTGTTCCGTAGCTAGTTTAATAGCTTATCCTAATGGTGGTAGTTACAGCATAACTAAGTTTGCGTTAAATGGTATGACAAAGGTGCTTCGCGCTGAGTTGAAGGATAAAGGCATTAAGGTATGTGGAGTATTCCCCGGCGCTACTTGGTCTGCTTCTTGGGCTGGAGTGGAACTTCCGCAACATAGATTGATGCAAGCAGAAGACGTTGCAAAAGCAATCTGGCTACAGCTAGAATTAAGCCCTTCTGCTGTGATGGAAGATATAGTATTAAGACCGCAATTGGGCGATCTTTAGAACTGAAGATACCAAACTATGACTTCCAGTAAACCGAACTTAGATGAGTTTTTAAGAGATGCATTTTCGCAATTGTTGCGTTCAAATGCTGATCATAAACATGCATTTAGATATGTAGCACTTGCAACATCAGGTAAAACTGATATTAAGCAGCGGATGGTTGTGCATCGCAAATTTTTAGAACCGGGGATTTCTCACATCTGTACAGATAGTCGTACTAAAAAGATAGCGGATATTGAGAATAATCCCTTTGCATCATTGCTGTTTTATGAGTATAAAAAAAAGCTCCAAGTATCGGTAAGCACGCGCGTCGAAGTAGTAAAAGAAGGTGTTTTGTATGACGAGTATTTGGGGCGAATTTCAGAACACACACTATTGGATTATTCAGCTTTTCCCGGGCCCGGGATGAAGATTGCGGATACTTCTTCATTTAAAGGAGGGGATGAATTATACCTGAATGTTCTTTTACTGCATTGGGATTCCATAGACCTTCTCCAACTTGATCGAAGTGGACATAAAAGAGCCAAGTATGAGCGGGTTGATGATAGATGGGAAGGAAGCTGGGTTGTGCCGTAGACAGATTTTATCTAATTGTGTTGAATTGTCTAAAAAAAATATCAAAAAAATTTTTGAGAGAAAATGATTGAGTTTGGGCTTGGAATTTTGTCACGAGTTCGAATAGCTATATGAACAAAAATTGTGATTTCTAACGATTTTCCCTCATTATTATCGGCTTTCAAACTATATTCGTAAAGCACACTAGATCAAGGAGATGACGCTAAAAGCCTATATTTCAAGAGGATGGAACTTTTTTAGAGATACTTTCTTTATTATTGTGGGAAAAACACAAAGAAAAATCAGCATGAAACATCTCATTTTATTTGGACCTCCAGGTTCTGGGAAAGGTACACAAGCAAAACAGTTAGAGGAAAAATTTGGAATGATTCACATTTCAACAGGTGACTTGTTTAGAAATGAGATTGGGAATAATACGCCACTAGGTATTGAAGCAAAGTCATTTATGAACAAAGGACAACTTGTTCCTGATTCAGTAACAATTGGAATGTTGAAAAATAAGGTGGAAATGCACCCTGACGTTAAAGGTTTTATTTTTGACGGATTTCCTCGAACAATCCAACAAGCAGAAGCATTAGATGCTTTCCTAAAGGAACGAGAGGAGTCTATTTCTGGTTTGATTTCTTTGAAAGTGGATGATGAAGAAATAGTAGTTCGTTTGCTAGAACGAGGTAAAACTTCTGGACGTGCTGATGATAGTAATGAGGAAGTCATCAGAAATCGAATAAAAGTATATGGCGAGCAAACTTCTCCTGTTTACGACTACTATGACAAGAAAGGGAAATCTCAGGAAATTCTAGGGGTTGGAACCATAGATGAGATCTTCAATAAATTAGGTGATGCAGTAGAGAAACTGTAGATAGGGCAATCAGCTCAAAAAACGGCTGTATACTAGAACGCAAGACAATATGGCTAACGAAAATTTCGTAGATTTTGTAAAGATATGTTGCAGAACTGGCGCAGGTGGTTCTGGGTCTGCTCATTTTCATCGTGATCGTCTTACTGCTAAAGGTGGTCCTGATGGAGGTGACGGTGGTCGTGGAGGTCATGTTATTTTACGCGGCAATGAGCAAATGTGGACTTTACTACCACTCAAATACATGAAGCATGTGATCGCGAAACCTGGTGGAAACGGCGGCGCTAGTCGAAAATCTGGTGCAGATGGCGAAGATGTCATTTTGGACGTGCCTTTAGGTACCATAGCAAAAGATGTAGAGACTGGTGAGGTGATGTTTGAAATTGTGGAGGATGGTGAAGAGGTGGTTTTACTTGCTGGAGGACGTGGAGGATTAGGAAATAGTAACTTTAAAAGCTCAACACACCAAACTCCTCGCTATGCCCAGCCAGGAGAGGAAGGCCAGATGGAGTGGAAAATTCTCGAACTCAAGGTCCTAGCGGATGTCGGTTTAGTAGGGTTTCCCAATGCTGGAAAATCAACAATTTTAGCTGCAATTACAGCCGCAAAACCAAAAATTGGAGCATATCCATTTACTACGCTTGTTCCAAATCTCGGAATAGTTTCTTACAGGGATAATCGTTCATTTATTATGGCTGATATCCCAGGAATCATTGAAAATGCACATCAAGGTAAAGGGTTAGGCCATCGATTTTTGAAACATATTGAGCGAAACTCAGCGTTGCTTTTTGTGGTTCCATCAGATAGCGAGAATATTGGAGATGAATATCGAACGCTAGTTCGCGAACTTGAACTCTATAATCCTGAATTGATGGACAAGCCAAGATTGCTTGGGATCAGTAAAGAAGACCTCATTGATGAAGAGCTAAAATCTATGCTTCTTCAAGATATTCCAAAAGGTATTGAACATATCTTCTTTTCAGCTGTCAGTCAAGTAGGGCTAACACAGTTAAAAGATAAGCTCTGGTCACTCATGGAGGGCTAGAAATCCAAGTTTATTCCGTTCGCTTACTCCATTCTTTTATTTAACTTTGCGCCAGGCATCTAAGTCGGTTATTCTTCTTTAATGCAATACAAAAAATCAATACTAATTTCACAAATCACCCATTCATGAAAGATGTTATTTTCGACCTTATTGAGCAAGAATCAGCAAGACAAACAAACGGAATAGAACTTATTGCATCAGAAAATTATACAAGCCCCGCAGTAATGAAAGCTGTAGGCTCTGTTTTGACAAACAAATATGCTGAAGGCTATCCGGGTAAGCGCTACTACGGGGGATGTGAGATTGTTGATCAAGTTGAGCAATTGGCAATTGACAGACTGAAAGAATTATTTGGTGCTGAATATGCTAATGTGCAACCCCACTCAGGAGCTCAAGCCAATGCCGCAGTTTTTCTTGCAATACTGCAGCCAGGTGATTCTATTTTAGGTTTTGATCTTTCTCATGGCGGTCATTTATCTCATGGTTCACTAGTCAATTTTTCCGGTAAGCATTTTAAGCCCAATTTCTATGGTGTTGAAAAAGATTCTGGATTAATTGATATGGATAAGGTTGCTGAAAAGGCTCGAGAAGTAAAACCAAAATTAATTATCTGTGGAGCTTCTGCTTATACAAGAGATTGGGATTACTCAAGATTTCGAGCGATTGCAGACGAAGTTGGGGCTTTCTTATTAGCGGATATTGCACACCCTGCAGGTCTGATCGCAACTGGCTTACTTAATAATCCCATGCAACACTGTCATATTGTGACATCCACTACACATAAGACTCTGAGAGGCCCACGTGGAGGAATTATCATGATGGGTAACGATTTCGAAAATCCTTGGGGGAGAACAACTAAAAAGGGAACACCAATTAAGATGTCTTCCATTCTAAATAGTGGCGTTTTTCCAGGTATGCAAGGCGGTCCTTTGGAACACGTTATTGCAGGTAAAGCGGTGGCCTTCAATGAAGCATTACAACCAAGTTTCAAATCCTATACACAACAAGTAATTGCCAATGCTCAAGCTATGGCTTCTGCTCTTAGTTCGAAAGGTTACGAAATAATTTCGGGAGGAACAGATAATCACTTAATGTTGATTGACCTTAGAAATAAAGGTGTAACTGGTAAAGAAGCAGAGAAAGCCTTAGGATTAGCCGATGTTACGATCAATAAAAATATGGTTCCGTTTGACGATAAGAGTCCTTTTGTTACGTCCGGAATCAGAATAGGAACTGCAGCTATTACCACAAGAGGAATTATAGAAAGTGATTGTGCCCAAATAGTGGATTGGATCGACGAAGCGATTACCCATGTTGATAATGAAACCAGACTTAAAAGCATAGCAAAAGAGGTACATCAGAAAATGCATCAGTATCCGCTTTTTCAAGACCAATATGACATGACAGCAATCTAAAAAGGAATTTATGCGACGCTTTTTTGTTAGAATGGCCTATGATGGAACTGACTTTCACGGCTGGCAACGACAGCCTCACAGTGCGTCAGTTCAACAGGCTGTTGAAGAGGCAATTGCCTTGCTATACAGGCAGAATCATTCAATTTTTGGATGCGGAAGAACAGATACGGGAGTACATGCATCTTGTTTCTATTTTCATGTGGATTTACCGGAAATGAGTGAAAAGCATATTTTCAAATTGAATGCTATCCTTCCACGTTCCGTCGTTTTATACCAATTCTATGAAGTAGATGAAAGTGCGCACGCCCGTTTTGATGCTACCAAAAGGTCATATCAGTATTTTGCCCATGGTTTTGATACACCTTTTCTGAATCTATATTCATCTAGGATTGTAGAGCTTAAGCGCCTAACAGTTGACAAGCTAAATGAAACTGCAAGTATTCTTACTGACTACAAAGATTTTACGCCTTTCTGCAAAAAGCATGCGGACAATAAGACAAACAAGTGTCAGCTCAGTCACTGCAGTTGGACTTACATCCCAGATAACTGTCAGTTTGTTCTGGACATTACAAGCGATCGTTTTTTACGCGGAATGGTGAGGCTTATTGTAGGAACATGTGTGCTTGTCGCAAAAGGCGATGTCGCGTTAGATGAAGTTAAGGAAGCTCTTGAATCGCATTCTAATCTATCCAAAAACCTCAGCGCACCTCCGCAAGGTCTTTTTCTGAATCAGATTGAATATCCCTATATACCTAAAGCATGATTTCACCTTTTAATGACGAATATTTTATGAAGCAAGCCCTGGCTGAAGCAAAATATGCTTTTGACAAGGAAGAAGTTCCAGTAGGTGCAGTGATTGTTGTCAAAAATCAAATCATCGCCAGAGCTCATAATCAAACAGAACTTCTTACAGATGTAACTGCTCATGCCGAAATGATTGCTTTAACATCTGCGTCCTCAGCATTGGGCTCAAAGTATCTTCCTGATGCAAAATTGTACGTTACGCTTGAGCCCTGCATGATGTGTTCAGGAGCTATGTTTTGGTCACAGATGGGGCACGTGATTTTTGGAGCGGCCGATGAAAAAAGAGGCTTTATGAGGTATGGCAAAGAGTTGCTGCACCCAAAGACAAAATTGTCTTATGGAATCATGGAAAAGGAGAGTCAAGACTTGTTAAAGGAGTTTTTCCAAAAGAGAAGAAAATGATGGAGGGAATCTTTGTTCCTTCTAGCCAATTGTAAATATCTTTATCGTAAAGACTCGCAGATATGAAGTTCCTAAGTCTAATTTATGGATTTTGTTTTTGGTTCCACATTTGTAACTGGGCAGAAAATTCTATTAGTTGATGATTCAAAAGATAATTTTGAAAATACGTAGACACTCTCTGATGCGCTAAATTCGGTAAACATCGAACATGACATGTTTGATGCAGCAAGTGAATTGGAGACACCAGATCTTAATAGACTGTTGGAGTATGATGTCGTAATCTGGCATACTAGCAATGATGGTGTAGACTTGCAATTTTGGGAGGGTATGGATCAGGATAATGAAATTCTGAAGTCTTATGTAAGTGAAGGTAAGATTCTCTGGGTAGTCGGAAATGATTTTTTGTTTGATCGTCACTCATCCGGAGCTACTTTCGATGCTGGGTCTTTCGAACATAATTTTCTTGGAATATTTTCTTACGATGCTCAATCAAATGAAATGATAGCTGCTAATATGGAATCCGTGATCGGATTTTTTAGTCAATTGTTAGTGAGTTCGGAATCCACTTATTGCCGACGAAAACAATCAGCATATCACCCAATCCAATTGTTGAAACAATCAATTTTACTTCAGAGATCGAGGGTGAGATTAAAGTTTTAGTTTTTCAAGCAGTGGAAAACTAATGCTTAATCAAAAACTTGGTCAGAAGGGTTTGATCAACGTTGCCAATTTGCCAAAAGGCATGTATTACATTCAATTTAGCTCAGCTAAGCAATCAGAAACTCAGTCGTTTATCACAATATAGTCATTTCCACTAATCTACTAGGACTCTTCAATTAGAGCCCAACTTTTTAGATATCTATTTGTTATCTTTGCGAAAAATTTACAAAAAATAACAGATGGTAGATAGTACAATTGACTACAAAGTTAAAGACATTAGCCTTGCTGATTGGGGCAGAAAAGAAATCGGATTAGCGGAGGCAGAAATGCCCGGTCTTATGGCATTACGTGAGGAGTTTAAAGGCAAGAAACCTCTTGCAGGAGCCCGTATTGCTGGATGTTTACATATGACGATCCAAACAGCAGTTCTTATTGAAACATTGATTGAACTAGGAGCGGAAGTTTCTTGGTCTTCATGTAACATATTTTCAACACAAGATCATGCGGCAGCAGCTATGGCAGCAGCAGGTGTGCCAGTTTATGCTTGGAAAGGGTTAAGCGAAGAGGAATTCTGGTGGTGTATTGAAAAGACACTATTTGCATTTGAAGGAGGTAAGCCTTTAAATATGATTCTTGATGATGGTGGTGACCTTACAAACATGGTTTTTGATAACCATCCTGAACTAGTAGGAGGTATTAAAGGACTATCTGAAGAAACAACAACAGGAGTGCATAGGCTATATGAGCGTGAGATAAATGGTTCATTGGTTATGCCTGCTATTAATATTAACGATAGTGTTACAAAATCTAAATTTGATAACAAATACGGATGTAAGGAGTCATGTGTAGATGCTATCAGAAGAGCTACTGACATTATGATTGCTGGTAAAGTAGCAGTTGTAGCTGGATACGGTGATGTAGGAAAAGGTTCTGCAGCATCATTGAAAGGAGCAGGAGCAAGAGTAATTGTAACGGAAATTGATCCGATCTGTGCTTTACAAGCTGCAATGGATGGATTTGCAGTTAAGAAAATGACGACAGCTCTAGAAGAGGCGAATATTGTTGTTACAGCTACAGGTAATAAGAATATTGTCAGTCAAAAGCATTTCGAAATGATGAATGACAAAACAATTGTCGCGAATATTGGTCATTTTGATAATGAAATTGATATGGCATGGTTGAATGGTACGCACGGATCTTCCAAGGTTGAAATTAAGCCACAGGTAGATAAGTACACAATTGATGGTAAAGACATAATCCTTCTTGCAGAAGGTAGACTTGTAAACCTTGGTTGTGCTACAGGTCACCCATCATTCGTAATGAGTAACTCATTTACAAATCAAGTACTTGCGCAATTGGAATTATGGGATAATTCTGATAGGTACGAGAACAAAGTCTACATGCTTCCAAAGCACCTTGATGAGAAAGTAGCGAGATTGCACTTAGCAAAAATTGGTGTTGAACTTGAGGAATTGAGTAAAGATCAGGCTGACTACATCAGCGTACCTGTAGAAGGACCTTATAAGCCAGAATACTACAGATATTAACGACTGCGTTTTAAACACAACTAATACATATCAAGACCCTAGTTCTCCTAAGAGCTAGGGTCTTTTGTTTGACGGCTTCATTATTTATCTCTGAGCTGTAGATGTAAGTTTACATAATTCATGATTATCTTTTCAAAAAGACAGTTTCAATCAATATCGCTAGCTTGCTGATAAATCAGCGGAATATAGTACTCGATTTGAGTAGCAATATGTATTTTTAGAATACAAATAATTCTTTCTATGCAAATTCGTTTTACAATACTTAGTTTACTTACTTTTTTATCTTTTGCAATTTTTGCTCAAAGCCCTAGATGGACTCCTCTATCGGGATCTGATATTGAGCGTTTAGATTTAAAAAATCAACAGTTTACGCCTAATTCATATAAGTTGTACGCAGTTGATTTCGAGACTATTGAGTCTTTTCTTCATTCCAATTTAGAAAACTCTTTTACATTAGAAATTCCTTTTCCAGATGGAAGTGTTCAGGAATTTCGATGTGATAGAGCTGCTTTGATTCCCGATGGTTTACAGTCAAAGTATCCTTCAATTCTTTCTTTTGATGGAAAAGGTATTAGTAATCGAGCAAGTAAAATGAAGTTTGGGATTTCTCCCAAAGGTTTTCACGCGATGGTTTTAAGACCAGGTTCTAGTTCAGTATTTGTTGATATCTATTCCAAAGGCTCAACGGACTATTACATGTCATACTACAAGAAGGACTATGAGCCTGTGCAATCTTTCGTATGTGACTTTGAAAGTGATAATATTGTTTCCGAACCTCATACGCAAGAATCATTTAGCATCGCTGGTGATTGCCAACTTCGATCGTACCGCTTAGCTTTAGCATGTTCAGGTGAATATGCAACTTTTCACGGAGGAACCAAACAGAGTACACTTGCAGAGTTTGCTGTAGCGATGGCAAGAGTAAATGGAATTTATGAGACCGATTTAGGTATCACGATGATATTCGTGGACAATACGGACGAGGTGATCTTCTTAGATGGTACAACAGATCCCTATACCAACAATAGTGGAGGTGCGATGCTAGGTGAGAATCAGGAAACCTTAGATGATATTATCGGTTCGGCAAACTACGATATAGGTCATGTATTTTCAACTGGAGGTGGAGGAATTGCAGCATTGCAATCACCATGTAATAATAATAGAAAAGCACAAGGAGTTACAGGATTGCCAAGTCCTATCAATGATCCATTTTATGTAGATTATGTCAGCCACGAAATGGGGCATCAATACGGTGCCAATCATACCCAGAACAATGATTGCAACCGAGTAGGTGCAACGGCAATGGAAGTTGGTTCAGCAAACACAATAATGGGATATGCTGGTATTTGCGCACCGAATTCAAAAAATAATAGTGACGATCACTTTCACGCGATCAGCATTCAAGAAATGTCAAATTATATCGTAAATGGTAACGGTAATTCCTGTACTGAATTGATAGCAAATGATAACACACCACCATCCATTATACCTGGTCAATCAGTCTTTAGCATTCCAGCTAATACTCCTTTCATGCTTTCTGTAGATGCAAGCGATGACGACGGAGATATTCTGTCGTATTGTTGGGAGCAAATGGACAATGAAATTGCTGACATGCCTCCTGCACTTACAAATACCGGTGGACCATCATTTATATCAAATTCACCGCTATTATCAGAAACTCGTTTTTTCCCAAATTTGAACGCAATAGTTAACAACTTGACTCCTGAGTGGGAAGTATTACCGGGGGTCACTAGACAAATGAATTTTAGAGTTACGGTACGCGACAATCACAGTATGCTTGGTTGTACCAACGAAACCAATGTTGAACTTAACGTAGACGGAGAAACAGGACCGTTTTTAGTAGAATACCCGAATGCAGCGGAGGTTTGGCAATCTACGGATGAAGAAACGGTACTATGGGATGTAGCTAATACCGATGGAGGTGACGTTAATTGTATGCTAGTGGATATTCTGCTTTCTATAGATGGAGGTTTCACGTACCCAATTACTTTAGCGCAGCAAGTACCTAATGACGGAAGTCATTCAATTGTAGTTCCTGCTGAATTCACAACTACGGCGAGGGTAATGGTAAAATGTTCCGACAATGTCTTTTTTGACATATCCAATACGAATTTCACCATTGAGACCCCATTTACTTTTGCTTTGGATCAAGAGGAAGTCGTAGTTTGTCAAGGAGATCAAGTTACTATCGAAATTAGTACTGCAGGATTTAATGGTTTCGCAGATGAAATTGAATTTTCGCTCGAGAATTTGCCAAGCGAAGTGGAATTTAACTTTTCAGCTAATCCAGTCAATACGCCTGAAAGTACGAACCTGAACTTGACAAATATCAACGCAGAACCAGGTTCATACGATTTCAATGTTTTAGCAACAGCTGCAGGAATTTCGATTTCTAAAAATGTGAAACTGTTAGTACAACCGTCAACAATAGACAACCTCGCACTCAAATCACCAATTAACGGATCTGAAGGTGTCGGAAATAGCGCGGTCTTATCATGGTCTGGTGAGCCCGGTATCACTAGCTACGAACTAACAGTATCCAAATCACCAGATTTTGTTGATCCAGTCTTAATGTTTGAGATAGATGATACATCAGCTGCTGTTAGTGATTTAGATCTAAACACAGTGTATTACTGGAAAGTAAGAGCAAACACAATTTGCTCTTCTGATACAGATTCGGAGTTATTTGCATTTCAGACAGAACGAGAAGGCATTTGTGATCAAAGAGAATCGGATGATATTCCTTTGGATATTCCAGGTAATCTTACTGGAGATTTTACAAGTACGCTGATGATTGAAGATGTCACTTCATTTGATTATGTGACTTGTTTCATTGATTTAGAACATACCTATCTAGGTGATATAGTTTACACATTGATATCCCCACAAGGTACTGAATTAATATTGATGGATCAGATCGGCGTTCCCGGGTCTGAATTTGGATGTTCAAGCGACGATATTGCAGTCACGTTTAGCGATCTATCAATAAATTCAGCTGAGATGTTGGAAGATGCATGTGGGAGTTATGAATCAAGTTATCAGCCAGTAGATCCTTTTTCTACGATCATGAATGAGGACGTTAATGGCGAGTGGATGTTGGTTGTTTCCGATGTTTTTGCACAGGACGGAGGTGAAGTTGCTAGTTGGAATATAGAGTTTTGTAGTGCCCCGACTTCTGGAGGACCTGATCTAGTGAATAATTTATTAGTAGTACCATTTGCTGGCGAAAGAACAGTAACACCAGATGAACTAGAAATAGAAAGTGCAGATCCAGTTTCATCAATTATAACCATGCTATCTGCACCTCAACACGGGCAGATGATGCAATTTAATCCCGGGACTGGTGAATTTGAAATGCTTAATGTTGGAAGTACATTCAATCAATTTGATATAAATGAAGGGAATATTGTATACGAACACAGTGGCGATGACGCTACTGCAGATGCTTTTCAATTTGATGCACTTGATGGTGTGAACAGGTGGACACATAACGAGACGTTTAATATTCTGATCGCTGAAGATGGTGAGCCTATTGTAAATCCATTTATAGATGCGCCAATTCTATGTAATGGTGATTCTACAGCATCAATTGTTGTTGAAATTCTTGCAGGTAATGGTCCATTTCAATATTCAAACGATGGAGGTACCAGTTATCAATCCGATTCTGTTTTTACAGATTTAGCCGCTGGAACTTATAATATCGTAGTGCTTGACGTTAACGGCTTGGAGATATATAATAATGAAGTAACAATAGATCAAGCTACAGCTTTGATTGCTGGAGGATCTAGTATTTTCTATGATATCGTGGTAAATGGCTCTGGAGGTTCGCCTTCATATACTTACAGTATCAACGGAATTGATTTCTTTGAAGAGCCGATTTTTGAGGATGTAGCACCAGGAGTGTATACAATTGTTGTACGAGATGCTTTTGGCTGTGAGAGTACGATCGAAGTTAGTCATGAATATGAAGCATTGGCGCTAAATTTTGAGTCAATTGATGTAATATGTTTTGGAGAAAGTACAGGATCGGTCGATATATTGTCAGTAGGTGGTTTCTCACCCTATACATATTCGATTGACGGAGTGGATTTTGATGACATCAGTTTAATTGAAGATCTAGCAGCTGGCTCTTACACTTTCTATATTCAAGACGGTGGTGGAATGGTTGTGTCTCAGGAAGTGACAATAACTGAGGGAGAACAGATTGAATTCACATTAGACGGAGATGTGAGCAGTTTTTCAGTTGAAAATGTGACTGGAGGTACTTCACCATATCAATATAGTCTAGATGATGTTGACTATTCGGATTCTCCATTGTTTGATCCACTTCCACAAGGTGATTTTACAATTTATGTTAGAGATGTGAACGGATGTACGCAGTCACTCACTTATAATGAGATCGGAGCTGAAATTACTTCGTTTACAACACTTTGTATTGGCGAAGCGACTGGTTCGTTTGAAGCCGATGGATTCGGAGGTTTTCCTCCGTTAAGTTATAGTCTTGATGGTGTTAACTTTCAGGATTCAGGTGATTTTTCAGATTTAGCAGAAGGTCAGTACACATTAACTGTTATGGATGAGTTTGGATTTTCAAATACCTTTATTGTAGATATTGAGAGTCCTGATCCAATAACCGTTGCAACGGAATACATCGGAGGTGAATTGATCATTACCGCAACTGGTGGAACCGGTTCATATATGTATAGTATTGATGGTGGAGCAAGTTTCCAATCAAGTAACATATTCACGATCGATATGGATGGAGAGTATCCAATAGTTGTGATCGATTCCAATGATTGTGTTGACGAATCGATGCTCACATTAACTCTTGTAAATAATCAAGAAACTGAGCTAGAGACAATGATTGAGATTTATCCAATACCAGTGCACGATAATCTACTTATCAATTTGGATCCATCCCTTATTGATCAAGTGCAATTACAGGTTTATAATGCGATCGGACAAGAATTGAATTTCATCGCTGAGCGCGATAACAACCAAATGAGGATTAATTTTTCAACGTGGCCGGTAGGACAATATGTGCTAGTTATTCAATCCGATCAAGGAATCGTGACTAAGAAAGTATTGAAATTTTAACAGCACTTCTAAGTGCACAAAATGCAAATGCCCTTGAGAAATTAACGATAGATTATTGAATCACTTTTCCAAGAGCATTTGCATTTTTGCTATTCGGTCTTCTAGTCGCTCAGTAGAAGATCGCTGGCGAAGTCGATCAACAACGATAGGGAAAGCAAATGGAGTAGCTTTTTCAGGAGTCGAAACGATGAAGTCACTATTAGTAATTCGTTCAAGTGTTCGACGCATTCTGACTTCTTCCAACTGAAATGTCATCACTTCGTCGAAGGTTTGCCTATACAGCAGATTATCAGGTTCATACTGTGCGAAAACGTCAAAAAGCAGCTGTGAGGATGCTTGTAGATGTCTATCTTTCTTAGCAGCTCCAGGGAAGCCTTGGAAAATCAATCCAGAAATTCTTGAGATGTCTCTAAATTGCCTTCTTGCCATTTCCGCGGCATTGATGCTCCCTTGAATATGCATCTGCAAGTCATTGCCATGAAAAAGATCTTTTGTCATGATCGACTTGATATCAATTTGCTGGTCAGATAGGAGTTCTACCCCATAGTCATTCATCGCGATTGTAAAACTTATTGGTACCATATCACCAATGCGCTTGGCTATTAGTACACCGAGTCCTTCATGAACATATCGACCTTCAAAAGGATACATAATGAGATGAAATCCTTCCTTGTCTTGAAAGTACTCTACAAGAAATTCGTTTTGACGAGGAACAAAGGACATCTCCTGCTGCTTCAAGAAAAGAGGACTAAGAAGTAGAATTTCCTCTTGTTGCTGAGAAGGACTATTGTAGAAACTGGTAAACTCTTGTCGTAAGATTTCGGATAGATTACTTGAAAGTGGCATTCTACCTCCCATGAACGACGGTACTCTTCCTGTTTTCTTAGTCGTTTTCTTTACAATCATTGTCATATCCTTGATACGAACAAATTGCAGATTCCTACCGCTAAAGAAAAAGACATCACCAGGCTCAAGTTGACTTGCAAACCATTCTTCAACACTTCCTATCTTTTTGCCACTCATAAACTTGATAGAGAGCATAGCAGAACTTGTAATTGTGCCAATAGACATTCGGTGGCGACGCGCAATCTTTCGGTCACGCACGACGTATCGACCTGCTTCGATCTCAACTTTTTTGTACTCATCGTAAGCTTCAAGTGAACTGCCACCATATACCATGAAGCTCAAGACCCATTGCCACTCTTCTTTGGAAATAGACTGCATGCAAAATGTTGACTTGATTTCTTCAAATATCTGATCAGGATAGAAACCCTCTGATACAGCTAATGTCGTTAAGTATTGAATCAGCACATCAAAAGAACGTATGTATGGGATCTTGGATTCTACTTCGCCTATTTGCACTGCTTTGCGCAATGCAGCTGCTTCGACAAGTTCAAGGGAATGCGTTGGCAAAAAGAATATTTTAGATACAGCACCAGGTGAATGACCGCTTCTTCCAGCGCGCTGCATGAATCTAGCCACGCCTTTAGGACTACCAATCTGTACAATGGTCTCTACAGGTCGGAAGTCCACTCCTAGATCAAGACTTGAAGTACAACACACTGCTTTAATGGTTTCAGTATGCAGTGCATCCTCAACCCATTCTCTTAAATTTTTGGCGATTGATCCATGGTGCATCGCTATGATGCCCGCAAGTTCTGGAGCAACTTCTAAAATCTTCTGGTACCAAATTTCACATAAGGCACGTGTGTTGATAAATATAAGCGTCGAGCGGCTTTCTTTTATGATCGGTATCAGTTTATCGATCATTTTTATGCCTAGGTGACCAGCCCAAGGAAATCGCTCAATTTCGTTTGGCTTGATCGTTTCAACTTGTATTTCTTTCTGAATGTTACTGCTAATCAACTTCGCTTTTTGGGCCATCTGAGCCCCTAGTAAAACCTGCATGGATTCTTCCATGTTTCCGATTGTCGCCGAGATCCCCCAGATCCGCAAGCCTGGGGCTAGGGTTTTCAATCGAGAAAGAGCAAACTCTACTTGTACCCCGCGCTTACTTCCGAACAATTCATGCCACTCATCGACAACAACCGCTTTCAGTTGTTTGAAAAATCGATGATAGCCCTTGGTTGCCATGATGACGTGAATACTCTCAGGAGTGGTAATCAGAATTTCTGGAGGATTGCTAAGTTGTTTAGCCCTATTCGTTGTTGTTGTGTCTCCAGAGCGAATCTCAACACGCCAATCCATACCCAGCCCTTCGATTGCTCGTTCTGCGGCATTTTTTATCTCTTTTGTTAGAGCTCTTATTGGACTAACCCAAATAGCTTTAAGTCCCTTTCTCTTTAGATGGCGATGATTCAGTAAAATGGGAATGAGCATCGAGTAAGTCTTACCACTTCCAGTAGGCGCATTGATCATTCCACTTTGTCCTGATGTATAAGCATTCCAAGCTTCAGCTTGAAAAGGAAATACCTTCCAAGACTGGGAGTGAAACCAATGTATTCCATCATTTAACGTAGTAGAAATTTTTGTCTTTGTCGCCATCTAGCTGAGTGGAACGTAATAAGATACTAAACAGCAAAGATGGGGCTTTGTTGGCACTGGAAGAATAAGTAGAATTACTTTTGTGGGATTTCAAGATCTTCACTGCTTGCTTTGATTTCATTCCCTTTGGAAATAGCGAAACAAGACAGCTAATTTTACCAACTTTGTCCACCCTTTCATGTTTCATGTGAGGAATTAAAAATTGTGCTAGACGAATGGATGAATTGAAAAAAGGAATTTGGAAGGTCGAAATGTTGTGGTGGATGTTCACTGCACTGGCAGTGGTGATCGTCATGTTACCAATCTACCTTGAGGTGCCTGACTTTCCCTTTGTAGGCTACAACATACTTTATATAGTATTGGCAATTACATTTACTCGGTATATTTTCTTACTCAAGCATACGCCTGTTGCCTATAGTCTTCCTTTTAAGATTGTCATTCCACTGATAACTCTCGTTATGCTCTTGTTATTACAGGATGGGCTTGCGGAGTTTCAGCGAGTATTGGATGAGGAAGGTTTTATGGTTTTTATGGGTGATATGAGCACAAAAAAGGCAACTGGCCTCGCTAAGTACATTCGTGCGGAGTATTTCTTTTTTGGAGTTTCAACGATAATATGTAGTATCGTTTTACCTTTCAGAATGATTGTCAGTATTTGGAGACAGAAGAACAGAGGAACAGTGTAAGGTGGTTAGACCTTGCGCTGGTTCCGACTACCGCTCAACCACCGGAAAGTGCATAACGGTGACTGAGCGTTAGCCGAGGTCAGCGTCAGCCGAGGTCAGCGTATTTTGTCCTATATTCGTTTACATCCAAAGATACGACATGAAGGGCTTTTGCTATATACTAGAGTGTTCAGATAACAGTTATTATACTGGAAGTACGATTGATCTTATCCGAAGATTGAAACAGCATATGGATGGTGAAGGCGCGAATCACACAAGAAGTCGTTTGCCTGTCAAACTAGTTTACTTTGAAGAATTTGACAGAATAGATTCCGCTTTTTATCGTGAAAAACAAATGCAAGGATGGACAAGGAAGAAGAAGGAGGCGCTTATCAAGAAATTACCAAGTCAATTGAATGAACTTGCTAAGTGTCACAATGAATCAGCATCTAGATTTTATCGGAAGCCTGTAGACAAAAGTAAATGATATGAATAATGTGGTTTCGACATCGCTGTTTTCGACTTCCGCTCAACCAGTGGTAGGTGCGGAACTGTCGGTGACTGAGCGTCAGCCGAAGTCAGCGTTAGCCGAAGTCAGCGAATCATAATCTTCCCAGAAATCAGGATAGCTTTTAGATACAACATCTGCCTCTTCAATTTCAACTGGCATGATCGCTGAAAGACAAGCAAAAGCCATCGCCATTCGATGGTCTTTATAAGTGGGAAAGATCGGAATTTCTTCGCTTGACGCTTTACCCTCCTGTAAATAGTACTCTTTTGAGGGATTTTTAGAAAACTTACTAGGTAACTTGCTTAGATAAACTTGCACCTTCAAAAGCTCATTTTGTAAAGCTAGAATTCTATCCGTTTCCTTGACTTTGAGAGTCTGAAGACCGCTGAATAAAGCAGTAACTCCTAGTCCAGCACAAACCACTGAGACCGTCTGAGCCAGATCGGGTTGAAGTAAAAATTCTTGCTCTATTTCATTTTGATGGTTGCCGATATGTTTTAAGTGCCACACACCGTTCTTGAAAGCTGATTCGACACCTAGCGATTTCATTATTTCGACGATCGACTGATCACCTTGAATTGAATTTTGGTGCAAACCACTTAACTGAATTTCGGATCCAGGAACTAGGGCTGCCAGACCAAAATAGTATGATGCAGCGGACCAGTCTGCTTCTACTTCGTAGTCTTTGGCAGTGTATTCTTGCTCTGAAATATTTATCATGTCATCTTCCCAAGAATAGGTGATACCAAAATCTGTCATCAAATTTAAAGTCATCTCGAGATAGGGTCTCGATACAAGATTCCCTTCAAGTCTTAATTGTAAACCTCCTGGAATATGTGGCGCAATCAGCAGCAGGGATGAGATAAATTGACTACTAATACTGGCATCAATTGTTAGTGTCTCCACTGCTTTCTTCCAATTTGCTTTCCCAATCCTCAAAGGGGGATAGCCTTCTTTTTCGAGATATGTAATGTCAGCTCCCAACGTTCTCAAGGCATCAACCAGAGGGCCTATCGGACGTTCTTTCATGCGGTCTGAACCTGTAAGAATTTGAACATCATCTTGCAGGCATAAGTAAGAACATAGGAAACGATAGCTTGTACCCGCGTGATGCACATCGTAAGTATCTTCATTGGTAAATAAAGCTTGCAGTAAAACTTTCGTATCGTCAGCATTGGCTAGTCCGTATAGGTTCATATCTCCCTTAGCGAGTGCTTGAATGATTAACAATCTATTGCTAATGGATTTTGAACCTGCAAGACGAATTTCACCGCTTAATGGTTTCGAGATTTTCTCTAAACGTCTATTCATTATCTTTCGGGGACTTCAATTGTGCTTCTAGGAGGCCATTATCATACTTTTCTTTTCTCGCTTTCTTTTCAGCTTCTTTTTCTGCTTTTTTCCGTTCTGAATCAGCATCATATGCTCGGATAATTTGCTTGACAAGTCTATGTCTCACGACATCGTCCGCAGATAGATTAACCCGTCCGATTCCTTCAATATCTCTGAGAAGATCTAGTGCAATTACAAGCCCAGATCGTTGATTTCTCGGTAGATCGATTTGAGATAAGTCACCCGTTATGATGCATTTGGCATTTGGTCCTAGTCTGGTAAGAAACATCTTCAATTGGGAAGATGTTGTATTCTGCGCTTCATCCAGGATGACAAATGCATGGTCCAAAGTTCGTCCTCTCATATATGCTAGGGGTGCTACTTCGATCACTCTCGTTGTCATGAAATAGTCCAACTTTTCTCTCGGGAACATATCATCAAGCGCATCATAAAGAGGCCGTAAATAGGGATCTACTTTGTCTTTTAGATCACCGGGTAAAAATCCCAAAGACTCTCCCGCTTCAACAGCAGGCCTGGTTAATATGATTTTCTTGACAAGTCTTTCCTTGAGAGCTCTTGTTGCAAGCGCCACCGCTGTATATGTTTTTCCTGTTCCTGCTGGTCCGATCGCAAATACAATATCGTTTTGCAAAGCAACATCAATCAATTTCTTTTGATTAACCGTTTTTGCCTTGATCGGCTTTCCGTTACGACCATATACGATAGCCGAATTACTATTATCGTTAGCCAAAAGGTGTTCATGGGGAGTTCCTCCTTGTAGAATGTCTTTCACTAAATGCACAGTGAGCTCTTGATTGTTTTGCACAATGCGAATCATTGCTTCCAAAGCAGCTTTGGCTCTTTGTGTGTATTTTTTTTCTCCTGATATCTTAATATTGTCGCCTCGAGAGACGATTTTGATCGTCGGATAAGCCTCTTTCAATAGATTCAGTTTGGAATTATTCTCTCCTTGCAATGCAACAGGATCAACTCCATTAATAGTTAAAATAATATCGCTCAAATTATCTATCTCCTTGATTTATAAGATTTTTAAAATTATATATTTATTTAATATATACTAGGTAAAGTTTGTTTAACTACGGAAAAAGTGATTTTTTTGTAGTTGGTTTAAGTACATAATTCGGATGTTCAAAACATTGATTATTGTCTAGCGATTCTAGATAACGTAAAAATGCCTAAAACATCGAATATATTGTGGTTAAAAAGCTTTCTTTTTACTAAATGAACTCCCGTGGCCGTCATCACTCTTACTTCTGATTTTGGTAATATTGACTACTATTCTGCTATTCTAAAAGCGAGTATAGTAGCTGCGTCAAAGCAAGTTAATATTGTCGACATATCACATAACGTTGAGAGTTTCGATATCGTTCAAGCGGCTTTTCTCTTAAAAAATAGTTTCGGCTATTTTCCAGCTGCTACCTGTCATGTAGGTGCTATAAATTTGTATTACTCGTCCAGAAACGAAATGATCTGTTTTCAGCGTAATGGGCACTATTTTATTGGTCCCAACAATGGTCTGTTTACCTTGATTTTTCCTGATTTACAGGATCGTGAGGTCTTTTCAATTCGATATGCTAGTTTGCTGAAAATGGAAGCTTATCAAGCCATCGCGACATTTGCCAGAGCGATTGAACAAAGGATCCCATTTGACGAAATTGCAGATCATGGTGTTAGACTAGCAAAAGGTTTTACTGTACAACCTGTTATATCAGAAAATTCCATTCGAGCTACAATAATTCATGTTGATCACTATGAAAATGTGATCGTAAATGTGACAAAAGAGCTGTTTTATAAGATTAGTAAAAATAGGGAGTTCGGTGTTTTTTATAATCCAGGAAGTCCAGTGGTAAATATTTCAGAATCCTATAGCGATGTGCCTGTTGGTGAAGTTTTATGCATGTTTAATACATCTGGATATCTTGAAATTGCGATTAATTTGGGAAAGGCAAGCAGTCTTTTAAACCTAAGAAAGGACGAAACCATTCATATAGACTTTTATAATTAGACTATGTTGTATCGTATAGTGCGTATGGAATTTGAGGCTTCGAGGAAAGATGACTTTATTAGGGCGTTTTATTCGAAGCAGCCGTTTATCAAAGCATTTCCAGGATGTATTGATGTTGCTTTGATGCAGGATGAACGAGATGAAAATTCTATGGCGACTTGGAGTCTTTGGGAGAGCAATGACGATCTAGAAGCTTACAGGAATTCTGATCTATTCAAGGAGACATGGGACAATGTCAAACCAATGTTCTCAGGAAAACCAAAGGCATATTCTCTAACGAAACACAAGCAGCATTGCAAACGATTAATTGCCAAGACTACGCGATTCATATCGGTTCCATTGAACAATCATTGGCAAACTTTCTGCAAGGTAGAGACTATTCTTCTGTTGCAGTGGTAGTTGATGAGAATACTCGTCGTCATTGTTTGCCCTTGATTTTGGATGTACTAGATTCGAAGCATTTGACGATTGTAGAGGTTCCTGCAGGTGAGTCGTTTAAAAACATCGAAACGTGCACGCTAATCTGGAAAAAATTGTTGATGGCAGGTTTTGATCGGAATAGTTTGGTAGTTAATTTGGGAGGAGGTGTGATAGGAGACATGGGTGGATTCTGTGCATCAAGTTACATGCGAGGAATTGACTTTCTGCAGATTCCTACGACCTTGCTTGCTCAGGTTGATGCGAGCGTTGGCGGTAAATTGGGTGTGGATTTGGAAATGGTTAAAAACATTGTGGGTGTTTTTAATAATCCAAAAGCTGTCCTTGTAGATCCAAAGTTTTTGAAGACCTTAAATAGTCGAGAAGTCTTAAGTGGTTACGCAGAAATTGTGAAGCATGCATTGATTGCCGACTCGGTAATGTGGAATAAGTCAATACTTTTGGGGCTTGACCCTCACAAGATAGATAGTGATCAACTAAGGAGGTCTATACAGGTTAAAAGAAATATAGTAGAGCAAGATCCTTTTGAAAAAGGATTACGTAAGATTTTGAATTTTGGACATACAGTCGGACATGCTGTTGAGACTGTTTCATGGAATACAGATAATCCTTTATTCCACGGTGAAGCGATTTTCGTTGGAATGATTTGTGAAACCTATCTGGCTTACGCCAAAAATTTAATTTCTAAGGACTTGTGTGATGCAGTTTGTCGGGCATTAAAAGGTATATTTTATCGAAAAGATTCGGTTTCACGTACTGAAGAAATCTTTCAGATCATGTTAAAAGACAAGAAAAATAGACGACAAGAGATAAGAGCTGCGTTAATTAATGGAATAGGTTCTGCCAAGTATGACGTCATACTCACAAGAGAAGAAGTATCGGAAAGTTTCCAATACTACAAAAAACTATAAATCATGGCGACAGGTACTTCAGATAAAAAGAATAACACTTCAAAACCTCCATATTTTAGGAGGATGGTGATACGAATGTGGCTTCTACTATTTTTGGGAATAGTAGCATCTGCTTTACTGTTTGTGTTTATTTCCTTTTCCAATCTTCCAGATACAGCGGAACTTGAAAACCCAAAATTTGAATACGCAACAAAAGTCTTTACATCTGATAATCAGGAATTGGGGCGCTATTTTCGAAAGAATCGGGACTGGGTTTTCCCAGAAGATCTGAACCCGCATTTGGTCAATGCATTAGTATCTACTGAAGACGAGCGATTCTTTAATCACTCAGGAATTGATTATCGAGGAGTAGCTAGAGCCGTATTTTTCTTAGGAAAGAGGGGAGGAGCATCGACGATCACGCAGCAACTTGCCAAGCTTCTATTTCACAAAAGAGCAACTAGCTTTATTCCGAGAGTATTTCAGAAGTTTAAAGAATGGATCATTGCACTGCGTATAGAGAAGCGCTACACGAAAGAAGAGATCATTTCGATGTATCTCAACAAGTTTGACTTTCTATATGACTCGGACGGAGTAGCGGCGGCTTCCCAGACTTATTTTGCCAAAAACCAGGAAGATCTTGCAGTTGAGGAAGCAGCCATGTTGATTGGTATGCTTAAGAATCCATATATCTATAACCCTAAGCGTGTTCCAGAACGAGCTAGATTACGTCGAGAAGTTGTTCTCAAGCAGATGCTGAGGAATGATGTGCTAACGGATGAGGCATACAATGAGATACGGCAACGGCCTCTTGATATGAGCAATTTCAGACGACAGGAGGATTCCGAGGGTCTAGCGCCCTACTTCAGAGCTGAATTGACAAAATGGGTAAAGAAAATACTAAATGAAGAAGAGTACTACAAGCCGGACGGTACTCGATACAATATCTATACGGATGGTTTGAAAATCTACACAACTATCGATAGCAAGATGCAACGACACGCTGAAGCAGCCGTGAGAAAGAACATGGTACAAGTTCAGGAACGCTATTTTAAAAGATGGGAAAATAAAGATCCTTGGACTTATAAAGCAGATAAGGATCAGAAGCGAATCAGAAAAGCTTCACTAAATAGTCTGATCCAGCAGACGGCACTTTATCAGAGTATTCAAGATCAGTATATGGCCGAGATTTTTAATGAAATCAATGCCAATATTGAAGGAGCATCATTAAGGAATATTGATATTTTGAGGATGTTCTCTCAACAGAAGAATGACGATTATTTCCAACGGATTCTAGATGCAAAATGGGCCACAAAGGATCAAATTGCTGGCTATACTGCAGTAATGAATTCACCTTATTGGAAAGAGCTACGAAGTCAGTGGATCAAGATGGAAAATGCTGTGAAAAAGCGTTTTAATACAGAGAAATCCATGAAAGTCTACGATTATAAAACCGGTGGCTTGAAGACGATGAGCATGACTCCACTTGATAGTATTAAATTTCACAGACAACATATGCAGTCTGGTATGCTAGCAATTGAGCCATCAACTGGTTATGTAAAGTCATGGGTGGGTGGAATTAATCATCAGACGTTTCAATATGATCATGTAAATAGTAATCGACAAGTAGGTTCAACTTTCAAGCCATTTGTGTATGCCGCAGCTATTTTCCTCCAAGGTATTTCACCTTGTTTCAAGGTTGAGGATGTTCAATATAGCATTGCAGCTAAAGACGCTGATTTTGGTTTAATGAAAACTTGGAGCCCTTCCAATGCCGATGGAAAATTTAGTAAAGAGAAACTGACTCTTTATGAAGGATTGAAGAAATCTAAGAACTCAGTTTCAGTTTATTTGATGAAGGAACTAGGTAGCGTCAATGAAGTGCGAGAGCTCGCTGCCAATATGGGTGTACCAATCGACAAAATTCCTTCTGCACCTTCAATCTGTCTCGGGACACCAGAACTTTCGCTGATGGATATGACTTCCGCTTATTCCACTTTTGCAAATAATGGTATCCATAATGAACCGATGTTTGTATCTCGCATAGAGGATAAAGATGGCCAATTGATTTATAGTGCTGTTCCTGAGCAGTACAATGCGCTACCAAAAGAGTATAACTACGTTATGGTGGATATGCTTAGAAATGCAGCATCTTTTATTTCAGGAAAGTTTACTACTGAAATTGGAGGGAAAACAGGTACTACAAATGATTATGTAGATGGCTGGTTTATGGGTATTACACCCAATCTTGTTGTTGGTACTTGGGTCGGAGGAGAAGATCCTTGGATACGATTTTTAAACCTTGCTGATGGTCAAGGTGGCGTTATGGCGAGACCAACTTTTGTTGAGTTTCTCACTCGTTTAGAGAACGATCCCACGGTGGATTTTGATGAAACTGCTAAGTTTGTAAAGCCCGAAAATTTTGATATTCAGATCGACTGCTCCGTCTATCAGCGGATGGAAAATGAAGATGAGTATGATCGCATCGACGATCAGAGTTTTGATGAAGATGATACAGATTACTTTGATGAATTTGAAAACTGATAAATCGCCCGTATTTTCGTAACTCAGACTGACTAAAATCCTAATGTTATGAAAAACTTACTTGTTTTATTTGTCATCTTCTTTACTTTTCAAGTTGCCTATTCACAACTCCTTGGATTGACGATGAGACATATGGCAACATCTTATTGTCTTCTAGTCGTGGTCCCGGTTATGATATTACCGAATTAGCAGTTGGTGATAGTCTGCGTAGGCATTTTGAATAGGAAAGTAGAGTGGGGTCAAGCCCCAAAAAAGAATAATGGTAATTGATGGAAAGTCTTTTGAGATTAAATCTTATTTGTGAGTAAACTATCTCTAAAACACAAGAATAGTAAGCTAAAGTACTATGTGCTTAATTACGGAAGACAATTAGTCCCATCGAACTTTTATCAAAAGAGGCTATCTAAAAAACTTTCCTACTTTAATCAACTTTCAGAAGAAGATCAAAAAGAAGTTCTCGGACGTGTAAACTACTATATTCAATTAGAGGAGCCATTTCAACTTTCAACGAAATCCAAAAAGCTACACGATCTATCTGTTCGTCAAGGTCACAAGACCTATTATTTTGACATGTATGAAAATGGGCGCTATTTTGACCAAGAGCTTCGTGGGCACTTTCTTTTTGGTGACATAACGAAGATTCCATCCGAACCAAGTTTTGTTAAAAGCAGACCGATAAGTGCGACCAATCATAAAGCAGTTCTGCTCAAATGGAATAAGGTTCGACATTTTGTTTTTATTAAAGATGATCTAGCGGCTTTCGCCCAAAAGAAAAATATGCTTGTAGGGCGGGGGAGTGTCTATCCGTCACAGCCTCAAAGGATGCGTTTTTTGGAGATGTATATCGATCATCCGATGTGTAACATTGGACAATCCAATACCGACGAACCCAATCCTCGCTGGATGAAGCCTTCTATGACAATCGATCAGCAACTGGAGTATAAATTTATCCTCAGTATTGAAGGAAATGACGTAGCTACAAATCTAAAATGGATCATGTCATCCAATTCATTGGCCGTCATGCCCAAGCCCAAATATGAAACATGGTTTATGGAAGGTCAATTGGTCTCCGATGTGCACTATGTGGCGATCAAGGATGACTATTCTGATCTGGAGGAACGTCTTCAGTATTATATTGATAATCCACAAGCGGCAGCACTTATTATTGAAAATGCTAGACAACATGTCGCACAATTTCAGAATAAGAAGATTGAAGATCTGATATCACTCATGGTGATGGATCGGTATTTTCGGTTGATTGAATGAAGTGTTGATGTGATGATTTACGCCAAGAAGACCTTTGGCTCGGATACGTATATGTGGGAATGAAAATTGAGTTGAGAGGTACTGCTGTTCGTCTGTTTTTGCCGATTCTTATATTTTTATCGTAGCAGTTTGCGAATTATAGTTACGAGGCTAAAGCCACGATGACATGGTTGGCATTTACTTACCAGCTCCAGCGGAGCGACACCTTATTCGCAGAGATAATCTATCGATAGTTACTACCAAATCAACACAACTCTTTGATCTTAATTTCGTTATAAAAATTGGTATTAAATCACATACTATTAAATAATTACAGCGGTCTTTATGACAAACTCGTTTCAACAAAAACGTACTATATACTTCCGTTATCCTTCTGACAAGGCATATACATTTATCGAAGGTGATGGTGATGAGCAATTCGCTTATAGAGCTTTTGAAGACGATTATACAAATCGAATTTTCGGACATAAAACTCCTTACAAAAATCTCAAGCTAGACGTCCAAGAAGGATCACATCCTAGCTCAATGAGCAGAGAGGATTACTCAAATGCATTCAAGCGTATTGAACAGCAGTTTGCAAATGGTAGTCTAGAAAAAATCATTCTAAGTCGAGTTATAAAGTCGAAAATCGACACAACGAATATCGAATCGATATTTGAAAGATTATGTGAGCTATATCCAAATGCATTTGTTTATCTCGGTGATTTTGGGGCGGAAGGAATGTGGGGTGGTGCCACTCCTGAAAGACTGCTTTCGTACGAAAATAATATCGCTTCTACAGTCGCACTTGCTGGAACTAAGACAACGGCTGATCCACAGGCATGGACCGACAAAGAAAGAGTAGAGCACAGACATGTCGAGCAATTTATAGTGTCTCTACATGACTCATCCCTTTCGCCAATCACCAACAAATCAGAGGTGTATCTTAGTCGAGCTGGTCATTTATATCATCTGAAAAGTGACTTTGAATTCGAAATCGATCGAACTCATTTTGAGGAATTCATAAATCGACTGCATCCGACACCGGCCATTTGCGGTCTTCCAAGAGAAGCTAGTAGAAAAACGATTCTGGAAATAGAAAGTCATTCAAGAAATCTTTATACAGGTTTTCTGGGATATGTTTCAAATGATCCAAAAGAGCGTTTTGAGTTATATGTTAATCTACGGTGTTTCCAATTGAGACCGAATACACTTTACACATACGTGGGTGGCGGAATTACTGAATCGAGTATCGAAGAAAATGAATGGCAAGAAACAGTTGAAAAGTCAAAAACAATTGGCCGCGTTTTCGAAAACTAAGTGAATTCCAGTAATTTATACGGCTTAGAATATCATTCTATCCTTGATTCTTAGTGACTTTTTTTAAATAGATTTACGTATGGGATATCAACTAATTTCAAAATATAGTCCGACAGGAGATCAGCCAGAAGCCATTAAAAAACTCATTGACGGTGTCGAAATGGGCGAGCAAGCGCAGGTTCTACTCGGAGTAACAGGTTCTGGAAAGACCTTTACTGTTGCCAATGTGATTCAAGAACTACAAAGACCAACATTAGTCTTGACACACAACAAGACTTTAACAGCTCAACTTTATGCTGAATTTTGCGAGTTCTTCCCCGACAATGCTGTTGAGTATTTTGTCTCTTACTATGATTACTATCAACCAGAAGCATATATCACATCTTCTGATACTTATATCGAAAAAGACCTTCAAATCAATGAAGAAATAGACAAGCTAAGATTGCGTGCAACTACTTCTTTATTATCTGGAAGAAGAGATATAATTATTGTAGCATCCGTTTCTTGTATCTACGGTATGGGAAATCCCGATGATTATTCGAAAGGAGTAACGAGAATCAAAAAAGGAGACGTAATCAGCAGAAATGCATTCTTGTATCGACTTGTTGAAGGCCTGTATTCAAGGACTCAAAGTGACTTCAAACGTGGTACTTTTCGAGTAAAAGGAGATACTGTCGATATCAATCTACCCTATCTTGACTATGGCTATAGAGTCACATTTTTTGGTGACGAAATTGAAGAGATATCAAAGCTAGAAATCGAAACTGGTAAACGTATCATTGAAATGGATGCTGCAGCTATATTTCCTGCGAATCTATACGTTGCTCCAAAAGAAAGGTTGAAAATGGTCATTCGAGAAATCGAAGATGAGTTACACGAACAAGTGAAATACTTTGAAGAAGACAATCGATTTCTTGAAGCCAAGCGTGTGCATGAACGGACGTCATTTGATTTGGAAATGATGCGAGAACTTGGCTATTGCAGTGGTGTCGAGAATTATAGTCGCTTTTTTGATAGAAGAAAGCCAGGTACAAGACCTTTCTGCTTGCTGGATTACTTTCCGGATGATTATTTGATGGTAATTGATGAAAGTCATCAGACCATTCCGCAAGTTCGGGGAATGTGGGGAGGTGACCGAGCAAGAAAAACGAATCTTGTTTCTTACGGTTTCCGATTACCTTCAGCCATGGATAATAGACCGCTCAACTATCAAGAATTTGAAGGACTGACCAATCAAGTGATTTATGTCAGTGCTACACCTGGTGATTTCGAACTTGAAAAAACAGGTGGTGAAATTGTAGAGCAGGTTGTTCGACCAACTGGTCTAGTTGATCCTCCGATCGAAGTTCGTCCTTCTATCAATCAAATTGACGATCTATTAGAAGAAATACATAAGCGTATCGAAGTTGATGAACGAGTTTTGGTGACAACCTTGACGAAACGTATGTCCGAGGAACTAGCTAAATATTTAGCCAAATTGAAGATCAAGTGTCGATACATTCACTCGGAAATAGACACGATGGATCGAGTTGAGATCATTCGTGATTTACGATTAGGTGTATTTGACGTATTAATCGGTGTCAACTTATTGAGAGAAGGACTTGATATGCCTGAAGTATCACTTGTAGCTATTATTGACGCCGATAAAGAAGGATTTCTGAGAAATGATCGATCATTGACACAAACAGCTGGTCGAGCTGCAAGAAATAGCAATGGAAAGGTTATTTTTTATGCCGATAAAATCACCGGTTCGATGCAAAAAACCATTGATGAAACAAATCGAAGAAGAGCCAAACAGATAGCCTACAACGATAAACATGGAATTACTCCGACTACCATTTCTAAAACGAAAGAAGAAATTCTCGAGCAAAGTTCTATCCTAGATATTCGAGGCAAGAAAAAAGCATACGTGGAGAGCTCAGAACCTAGCGTTGCGGCTGATCCAGTAGTCGCATATATGGACCGCGATCAGCTTGAAAAACTGATAAGCACGACCGAAAGTAAAATGCGAAAGGCAGCCAAAGAATTGGACTTCATTACTGCTGCTCAGTTAAGAGATGAGCTATTCGCTTTGAAGAAGAAGTTAAAGGAAAAGTAGATTACGCAGTGACTGCTGCTTTTACATGACTTCGTTGCAAATACACGAATACAAGAACTGACAGAAATCCAAAAATCGTGAATCCAACAAACAAAGGAAGCACCGATACTTTTACGTAACCACCGATAAAATAGGCGATAGGAACTGCCATTACTGTGGAGACAAATCCATTAATTGCTGCTCCGATTCCTGCGATGTGACCAAGCGGCTCCATAGCCAAAGACCTTACATTTCCAAAGATTAATCCGATAGAGAAAAACTGTACTAAAAAGAATCCAATAAGCACGTAGACACTGGGATTCACACCATTTGAAAACAATATACGTATAAAAGTGATACTAGAAAATAGGATGATACAGCTATAAATGCTAATCTCCTTGACCCAAATCTCATAACTAATCGGCTATTCAAGAAAGTTGCTGCTCCAATAGCAATTGCTGTGCTTGCAAAAATGTAAGGAAACATCTCCCCAAGATCATATTGATCTTGAAATATCTGCTGAGATGTGCTCAAGTATACCATAAATGAACCTGTGATAAAACCAGAAACTAATGTGTAGGCTATCGATTGTTTGAACCGCATAAACTCCTTGAGACCATCATTAAAAAGACTTAAACTGAATTTGATCCTCTTTGACTTCTCTAATGTTTCTGGCTGTCGTAACCAAAACCAAACTACAATTCCTACTCCCAAGAGCAAATTGATACTAAATATCATTCTCCAATCACTAAAATTCAATATAAACTGACCTAAAGTCGGAGCTACAACAGGAACGAGAATAAAGAAAACGACAATAATCGATAAAACCTTTGCCATATAGTCCCCACTAAACGTATCTCGCACCATTGCAATAGCTATTGTTCTCGGTGAGGAAAGCCTATCCCCTGAAGGATCCGACCAACGATCATCATTTCGAAACTTTTGGTAGTAACGCAGATGATACTTGCAATGGCAAAAACAATAAAGCCAAAGTACACTATTGATTTCCTTCCAAAACTATCCGATAAGGCCCGAAAACCAATTGGCCAAAACCGAGTCCCAAAAAAATCATCGTAATGAGTAACTGGTTTCGAGTAGGATCAACTACGTTCAGCGAGTCACCTATTAATGGTAAAGCAGGCAGAAGTGTATCTATCGACAAAGCGACCAATGACATCAATGATGCCATTAAGATGATAAATTCATTACTGACTAATTTCTGAGATTTCATACCATGACTAACAAGGCAAACATAGAAGAGTTTCGCAGAATCGATAATTGCAGTACTCATTTCCAACGATAATTTATTAATCACAACGTTAGCTACCGCACACGACCAAGTCTCTTATCTTTAAGCTCAAATGAACCAGATGACTACATACCTGAAAACTTTGCTCAAGTGGATCCTTATCCTGCTTGCAATATTCCTGCTTTACGTTATTGGCGTGCTAGCATTTAGTAGTTTTGCAGATTATCAACCTGGGGAAGTCATTGACCTAGATATTGAAGGAATTACGAATGAAAATATATCTGTTACAGGTACTTTCACCGCAATTTCGTGAAATATCGGTTGTGGTGGTCTTGGAGAAGACTCAATAATGTTCTACGATCTTGGTAGGTCATTAGCGAGCGGACAATATACTGTGATCGATCCTAAAGACATAATCCTAAAGAACACCAGAGGGATTCAGGATTTAGTTCGTTCAAATGAAGCAGATTTCTTTCTATTTCAAGAAGTTGACAAACAAGCTAAACGTTCGTATTATATCTTCCAATTCGATTCTATCGCATCTATGTTACCTAAATACAATTGAAGTTTTGTTCGAAATTTCTGGTTAGATTATATTCCGATTCCGATTTTAAACTATGTAATACGTTGGGATCAGTAGAAGCAGGGCTAGACACATTTTCTAGGTTTACACCCAAAAAAGGGACGCAATTCCAACTTCTCGGCTCGTTTGAGTGGCCAACTCGAATATTCCATCTAGATCGACGCATTGCCGTTCAACACTATTCGCTCAATTCAGCGAAAACTTTTACACTCGTTCATTTACATAATTCTGCATATGACGGTGGACTTTTGAAAAAGATGCAACTCATTTATCTCGATTCGCTAATCTCAAAATTTTAGGATGAAGGACATTATGTTTTGGTCGGAGGCGATTGGAATCAAACACCAACGGTAGTCGATCTTGACAAACTATATGCAGGTGGAATACCTGATTGTTCATGGGTAAGTTTAGGGGAGAATTTCATGCCCGATCAATGGACTTGGGCTTTTGATCAAAGTCATTCCACTAGCAGAATAGTAAATGCACCTTACATGTCTGGTAAAAGTGAAGAAAAGTTGGTTGACTAACTCTTAGTTTCTCCAAATATGGAAGTGATTGCAATAAAAACGATCAAGCAGCACCTTATGTGCACAGATCATGAACCTGTGGAGCTAAAGTTCATGCATCGTGATTAGGAACTTAAAGTTTTTTTAATACGAATCTCACTCTCTATTCAAGTTTAATTCTGACTTCTTTTTGCGTGATTAGGATATGGAGGAGGTGTTACTAGTTTTAAGCTACAATCAACTTTCTACCTCGAAAGACAAAAGGCCATCTCATACGAGACGACCTTTCTATATTTTATAACCTTTTGGACAAAAGTCCCTTAATGATATCCTTATCCGATAAATGGTGCAATTACAAGAGCAACAACACTCATCAATTTCAGCAAGATGTTCAATGATGGTCCAGAAGTATCCTTAAATGGATCACCTACTGTATCACCGACAACTGTTGCTTTGTGAGGCTCAGATCCTTTGTAATACATCTTACCGTCAATCTCAACACCTTCCTCAAACATTTTCTTTGCATTATCCCATGCACCACCTGCGTTACTTTGGAATATCGCCATAAGTACACCGCAAACAGTTACACCAGCTAATACACCTCCCAACATTTCAGCTCCACCTCCGAAACCAAATGCTACTGGAGTAAGTACTGCGATCAAACCAGGAAGAATCATCTCTCTGATCGACGCTTTCGTACTAATATCAACACACTTGCTATATTCAGCTTTTCCTTCTGCAGCTTCAAATGTTGTTACATCTGCTGCGCTCCAATCTTTCTGCTCTTTTCCATCATTCTTTTTCATAACTGCTAAAGCAGCTTTCAATTCAGGAATATCAGCAAATTGACGACGCACTTCATTGATCATATCCATAGCCGCACGACCTACTGCATTCATAGAAAGTGCAGAGAACAAGAAAGGAAGCATACCTCCAATAAGAAGACCTGCCATTACTTTCGGATTAGCAACATCAATAGAAGTGATTCCTGCTGTAGCCATAAATGCTGCAAATAAAGCTAATGCTGTAAGTGCTGCAGAACCAATAGCAAATCCTTTTCCGATTGCCGCTGTCGTGTTACCAACTGCATCCAATTTGTCTGTTCTCTGACGAACTTCTTTTGGTAATTCTGCCATTTCTGCAATACCACCTGCATTATCTGCAATCGGTCCGTATGCATCAACTGCAAGTTGAATACCTGTGTTTGATAACATACCAACAGCTGCAATTGCGATACCATAAAGACCAGCAAAGTAGTGTGCTCCAATAATGGCTACTGCCAAAATAAGAATCGGGAACATCGTAGAGATCATTCCTACACCCAAACCAGAGATGATGTTTGTAGCTGCGCCAGTAAGTGACTGCTTCACAATCGAAAGAACTGGCTTAGTACCTGTTCCTGTATAAAATTCTGTTACTATACCGATCAACAAACCAGCAGCAAGTCCAAAAAGAACTGCATAAAATACACCCCAATTTGTATATGTGATATCACCAACTGTCCAAGATGCTGGTAGAATCCATTGACATAATGCAATTGTTCCTACGATCATCAACGCAAATGAAAGGTATTCACCTGTATTCAACGCGGTTTGTGGATTACCACCTTCTTTAACTTTTACGAAGAATGTACCTATAATTGAAGTTACGATTCCCAAACATGCAAGAAGTAGAGGCAATAGTACAGCGTTCATTCCGCCGAATTCTCCTTCAACTCCAAATCCTGAGATTCCAATAAATGCAGCACCAAGTACCATCGTACCGATGATAGATCCAACATATGATTCAAATAAATCTGCTCCCATACCTGCAACATCTCCTACGTTGTCACCAACGTTATCTGCAATAGTTGCTGGGTTAAGTGGGTGATCTTCTGGTATTCCAGCTTCAACTTTTCCTACTAGATCGGCTCCAACATCAGCAGCTTTCGTATAGATACCTCCACCTACACGTGCAAAAAGTGCAATCGAACTTGCCCCGAAAGAGAAACCAGTCAATACTGTAATAACTCGTGTTACAGCATCTTGATTTTCCATACCAAACATATTTGTATACAGTAAGAAAAGAATACCAAGACCCAATACACCAAGTCCTACAACACCAAGACCCATTACTGCACCACCTGCAAAAGCAACTTCTAGCGCTTTACCAAGACCAGTTCTCGCAGCATTTGTAGTTCTTACATTTGCCTTTGTAGCTACTTTCATACCGATGTAACCAGCAGCAGCAGAACAAATAGCTCCTAAGATGAATGATAATGCTACTAATGGAGATGAAGCCGCAGAATTACCACTGATTCCCATAAGTACCGCAACTGCGACTACGAAAATAGCAAGTACTTTATACTCAGCTTTCAAAAATGACATCGCTCCGTCAGAGATATACTTGGCAATGTTCGCCATTTTCTCTGTTCCGACTTCCTGCTTAGTCACCCATGATGACTTCCAAATGGTAAATAGTAATGCCAACACCCCGAAAACAGGCACTGCATAGATGATCATTTCTTTCATTTTGTTCTATTTAGTTTAAAATTAAAATTCCTTGATCAAGCATCAAGAAATAGTTAAATAATTGGTTGAATTAGGGTAGTCACCCATTTTCGATGCGCAAAAATACAATAAATATCAATTAGCGCAATATGTTGATTAATTGCAAGCGTTTGAACTGCGAAAAAGTGTGCATATTCGCACCCTAATTTCCGTTTAAACTCATCATTTATGCAATACTACCCTCTTTTCAAAAATAAAACAATCCGCTTTTGTATCCTAGGCTGTATTATACTTTTCTCAGCTTGTACTCCAACCAAAACAATCATGGAGGCTCCTATGATTGACACGCAATTGCTAGACACCCTAGTGGTCACTGCTCCGGCCATAAAAGATGAGATAAAAGAAACTCCAGTTCTTCAAACTGCCGCTGATATGCAAATAGACCTTAGGCATATGGATCTCGATATTTCTTTTGATTGGGATATGGAGCAGGTACTAGGAGAAGTTATTCTAGAATTAAGTCCATATTTCTATGCTACAGATGAGATTACGCTTGACGCTAAACAAATGGATATTCTTGATATTAATTTAACAAGTGGTAAAAACCTCAAGTATACTTATGATGGAACGAAACTCAATATTAAGCTAGATCGAAAATACGCTCGCGACGAAATCGCTAAAATCTACATTAAATACGTCGCAAAACCTTCATTAGGAAGGATAACAGGTGACTATAATTCCGGTGATCAAGGTTTGTATTTCATAGATTCAGATCAAACAAACCCGGAAAAACCTTCTCAAATATGGTCTCAAGGTGAAATGAGTCATAATTCCAACTGGTTTCCTACTGTTGACAATCCAAATCAACGTTTGACGCACGACATTAAAATTACGGTTGATACTAGCTACGCTACCCTTTCCAACGGATACAAGGTTTCCAGCAATCAGATATCATCAGACAAACGCGTTGATCACTGGCGTATGGGTGATCCTCATGCGCCTTATCTAGTTATGATCACTGTTGGCGAATTTGCCATTGTCGAAGATCTATGGGAAGGAAAACCGCTCATGTACTATGTTGAGAAGGATTATGAACCATATGCCAAACAGATCTTTAATCACACACCAGAAATGCTTAGTTACTTTTCTGAAATGACCGGAATCAAATATCCATGGAATAAATATGCCCAGGTTGTCATTCGTGATTTTGTATCAGGTGCTATGGAAAACACAACTGCTGTGACATTTGGGGAATTTGTACAGAAAACAGATCGACAATTAATTGATAATCATAATGATGATATCGTCGCTCATGAAATGTTCCATCACTGGTTTGGAGATTATGTGACCTGTGAAAGTTGGGCAAACTTAACTTTGAATGAGGGCTTTGCCAATTATTCCGAGTACTTGTGGACTGAACATAAATATGGACAGGTCGAAGCTGATAATAAACGTATCAGCGAGCTATCAGGATATATGTATCAAGCCAAAAATCAAGGTACACATCCACTGATTCACTATCAATATAGCAATGAAGAAGACATGTTTGATGCGCATAGCTACAATAAGGGAGGATTAGTTCTACACATGTTGAGGTATCAGATCGGCGATGATGCGTTTTTTGCAGGAATGAATCATTATCTGACAAAGCATGCAGGCTCTGCTGTTGAAGTTGATGAGCTCAGAATGGCATATGAAGATGTTACAGGACTTGATCTCAAACGATTTTTTGATCAATGGTATCTTGCCCAAGGTCATCCAGATTTAAACATCAACTATGAACAGCTTGATGGAGCACTGGAAGTGTCTGTTCAACAGGTTCAGGATCCTGAGACCAATTTAGCAGTATTTGAATTGCACTTGGAGTTTGATATGCATTTCGAAAACGGAGAAGTTATACGTGAAAAAGTCACATTGAATACTGATCGTGATACCTTCTTATTCCCAATGACTCAGGAGATAAAGTGGATCAATTTTGATCCAAGCCATACCCTTTTGGCGGAGTGGACAGAGAATAAAACCGCTGAAAGCTATATTGCAGAGCTTCAAATGGCTAGCTCACAGTATGACAAAAGAGAAGCTCTTGTCAAATTAAGAGGCGAACAGGTTGACCCTAGTATTTACGAAGCCATATTGGTTTCCGATGAAAACTACATCAATAAATGGATTTCATTGAATAGATTAAAATACGATTCAAGTAAGAAAGACCTTTATTTGACAGCATTGGAAAATGCAGATAATATGTATTTGAAGGGGAAACTAATCTCAGAGTTTGCTGAGCATACCGACGATATTTCTATTGAAACACTCACAGATATTCTAGATAATGACAGATCTTGGAATGTATTGAGTCCAGCCCTTTATGTTTTGTATGCAAAGGATAGGGCTTCCGCCCAAAAGTACCTAGATGTATTTTCTGACAGTTCTGATACAGATATGATCTTGACTATCGCATCTATCTATTTGGAGGATAAAAATAGTGAGCGTTTTGATGATCTACTGAAGAAATACGTAGACCTTGATCCTCGACTTGTTGGACCTTATACTCAAATAATGATAGGGCTAATTGATATTTCTGATGCAGATAAAAAACAACTGATGGAAGAGAAGCTCTTTAATCTCGTTGCTGACGAGAATGTCCTCAGTGCTAACAAACGTAAAGATATTGGAAATATGGTGGCAGAGTGGAAAAACAGTAAGGGGTAAATCTACATACTGATTAACGCATCATCATTTTCATACCTTTCATAAGCCAAGAATTCTCTGAATTCACAAAAGAAGTGAGCATACCGTCTGCTTTGTTGGCAAACATTTTCATTTCACTTATCTTGTTTTGGAACTTTTGATGTTCTGGTGTGTCGATCTTTAGTCCATCCGAACTCAATTCTTCGAGGAGGTCTTGTAATGGAACAAGTTCCTGTTCCTTGCGCTTTTGGATAATTTTAGTAAAGATAGTCCACATATCTTTCTCTGCTTCGTAATACTCTTTGCGGTCGCCTGGAATTGAGATTCCGTGAATCAATTCCCATTCTACAAGGGATTTAATATTCATACAAGTATTACCTCGGGAAATCCCAAGAGCTTCAGTTATCTGATCAGCGCACATATGCTCATCAGCAAAAAGCAAAAGGGCATGGATATGGGCCATAGTTTTGGAAATGCCCCATTTTGTACCTAGTTGTCCCCAAGCCTCAATAAACTTTTCTTTTTTACCTTCGATTGTCATGTGTCGTGGACTAAAAAAAGATAGAATGTTCTTTTACTATTTTTATAACTCTATTAGGCGACTAAGGTTGACAAGCGGCGCTATTTAGATAACATCTAAATAAATTTGGTGTCAGATTGTCGGAACCTACACGTACTTACTCCTTTGCAGATAATGATCTGAGCTGCAGTCTGTTACTCTATTGCAAACATTACGACTCTTGAATGGTAGAGGAAGTCTTGACTTGTTCTTCGTAATTCTCCAAACACGTCATCGAGGCTGTATCCTCGTAATCTTCGCCTCGTCCTAGCGCTACGTAAATTACGACCCGAAAGGGTCGAGGACATGTTTACAGTAATTTAAAATAGAATAGACGTATTTTGCTAGATTGGAGTGCACTGCGTGAGAAGTAACCGACATTTTCCAGCTCATAGTAAATACGTATTGCACATAACAACGACATCGCTTCGCACGTCCAAATGAGGAAAACATCGTTTTGTATGCTTCAATATCAATAGGGAAAGTAGTAGAAGCCACGTTGTCTAGTAGACTTGCTTTTGCCAGCATGAACGCCCCATCGCAATGTGATGTAATCCATTCTGCTGCTTGCCCAATTTCACGGATCCAATTCACCAAGGTAGAATCTTGAAGGTCCGTATCAGGATGATGCTCAGCACTGGGCACCACCAAAATATCTATTTTAGGGTGCGAATCATTAAATCCATAATCAAGTAATATATGCAACCCTTCAAATGTTCTAATCCTTTTTCGCTCTGGAGCTATTGTAAATACATCCATAGCCTTAATTCCTTTTCGATACTCTGTGTGTTGAAATATGTCATAAGGTGCAGTTAACTCGGTATTGTAAACTCCATCGGTCACGAGAATACCTACGTGGTATCGATCAGGATGAACTTTTGGGGGTTGATGAAGTTGAACTGTAGTGGCGGAAAGATTTGCTTTTTGGGCCTCCGAGCCCGAGTTAGAGCATGATTGAGTAATAATAACCAATGCTAATAGAAAAGTATAGCGTGTCATCTTTCAAAGATACGGCTATTCAGCAATCTTGCTCCGCAGTTTTATTTCAATTGCTTATCTTGCGAAACAAAAAAATATTGTCAATGAAACAATGGATAGTTACATTTTTACTCGTGTCTTTATCTTTCGGGGCTTTCGCCCAAATGACCGAGACTAAGGAAATAACACTTGAAGATATTTGGACCAATTATACCTTTTCAATGAAGCGAGTTCCGGGCTTTAATTTTTTGAAAGATGGAAAGCATTACACTCGATTAGAAAAGGGTACGGTTAAGAAATACGATTTGGTTACGGGTGACTTCGTATCTGACATATTCGCTATGGAAGGAATGCGTTCTTACACCTTTTCTGCCGATGAAAAAATGATGCTCGTTAAGACTGATTCTGAGTCCATTTATCGTCGATCTTCCAAGGATAGATATTTCGTTGTGGATATCTCGAGTGGGGAACGAACAGAGGTCTTTACAAAGGGTCTAATTAGCAACCCATCATGGAGTCCAAATGGCAAACGCATTGCTTTTACCTATGAGAATAATCTATTTGTCAAGGATTTGACTACCGATGAGATTGTACAGATTACAAATGACGGTGTTTATAATGAGATTATTAACGGAATGGCTGATTGGGTTTATGAAGAGGAATTTGGTTTCACTAGAGCTTTTGAATGGAACGCGGATGGATCCAAAATCGCATACTTGAAGTTCGATGAGCGTGAAGTTCCAGAATTTACCATGACAAACTACAAGAATGGCCTGTATCCAGAATATCAGACGTTCAAATATCCAAAAGTTGGAGAGAAGAACTCAGTAGTTACGGTGCATGTGTATGACATTAAATCCAAATCTACTTTTGATGTAAATCTAGATCATTCTATAGAGTACATTCCTAGATTAAAATGGTCAGAAAAGCCAAGGGAATTGGTGATATTTACCATGAATCGCTTACAAAACAACCTAGAGCTCTTACTAATTGATACAAAGCAGCAGAATAGTTTAACGCTCCTAAAGGAGACGAGTCCTTACTACGTTGATATCCACGACAATATGACTTTCGTCAAAAACGGAAATCAATTTCTTTGGACAAGTGAAAAAGACGGATATAATCATATCTATCTGTACAATATGCAGGGTAAAGAACTGCAACAAATTACAAACGGCGAATGGGAAGTGACGAGTTTTTACGGATACGAACCATCTGAAAATCGGGTGTATTATCAAGCTGCCAAAACTACAGCGATGGATCGACAGATCTTTAGTGTCCAAGTAGATGGTAAGAAAGAACGAGAAATAGTAACTGCTAAAGGGACAAATAGGGCGCAATTCTCAAGTACTTTTGATTACTATGTCCTCAATCATTCAGACATCAATACTCCTACGAACTATACCGTATATGATAGAAAGGGGTCTAAGCTTCGAACGATCGTTGACAATGCCCAAGTTATGGAATTGATGAAGACGCATGGTGTAACATCAGTAGACTTCGTTGAAGTACCTTCAGGAGAAGAGACTTTGAATGCATTCATTATGAAACCATCCAATTTTGATCCATCCAAGAAGTATCCAGTATTTATGTATGTATACGGCGGACCGGGAAGTCAAACGGTAACAAACTCTTGGAAAAGTCAGAATTACTGGTGGTTTCAGAGTTTAGTTCAGAAAGGATACATTGTTGTCAGTGTTGATAATCGTGGTACTGGGGCAAGAGGCGAGATGTTCAAAAAGATGACGTACAAGCAGCTCGGAAAGTACGAAATAGAAGATCAGATCAATGCGGCAAAACACATGGCAAGCTTACCTTATGTTGATGGAGATCGAATAGGAATTTTCGGTTGGAGTTACGGTGGTTATATGTCCTCACTAGCAATTACGAAAGGTGCAGATGTATTCAAGGCTGCAATTGCGGTTGCACCAGTTACAAACTGGAAGTGGTATGACTCGATCTACACAGAGCGATATATGCAAACTGATCGTGAAAATTCAGCTGGATATGAAGATAATTCACCAGTGAATTTTGCGGAACTATTGAAAGGTAAATACTTGTTGGTTCATGGGAATGGTGATGACAATGTGCATTTTCAGCACACTGCAGAAATGGCAAATGCATTGATCAAAGCGAACAAACAGTTTGATACTTATTTCTATCCTAATAGGAATCATGGTATTTATGGTAACAACGCTAGAATTCACCTCTATACTAAAATGACAGATTTTATAGTTGAGAACTTGTAGCATTTGCGCAAGCTTGAATGAACAAAGAATAAGATATAGTGAGTAAGGATAAACATACAGCAGAGATTATTAACCGAAAGGTACGCTATGAATATAGTACGATTCAGTCTTTTGAGGCGGGAGTAGTCCTGAAAGGTACAGAAGTCAAATCCTTACGAAAAGGAAATGCGCAAATGGTGGATGCTTTTTGCGTCTTTGAAAATGGTGAGCTTTATTTACGGAATCTACATATTGCAGAATATGAACTTGGTACAGTTTATAATCACGAACCAAAAAGAACTCGTAAGTTACTTCTCAAGAAAGCCGAGCTAAAGAAGATAAGTAAGCGGGTCACCGAGAAAGGAATGACCGTGGTGCCATATAGGATTTATTTCAGTGATCGTGGGTTTGTAAAAATGGAAATACTTCTAGCTCAGGGTAAGAAGTCTTATGATAAAAGAGATTCCATCAAGGATAGAGATGTAAAAAGAGATCTTGCGAGGATGAAAAAAGAACTTGGCTAAACTTCTTGGTCACACAGAAATACTAGCTTAAAATTTGGCTTTAAACATAACACTTCGATCATTACTCGCTTCGGAATTAAAGAGAATTGGTACTCAGGTATGTCTAGATAAGGCTTCGACCTATGAAAGATCTCATGGCGAAGTAAAAGCTATACATCTAAGAGATTTGCAACTCTCCAAAGAATTTGTCAAGTATTCTTACTAGTGTGAAACTAGCTGACATGCAATCACAGAAGAGCATTAAGTCTATCAGTTTCAGTTATAATCCTCTCTCTAGGGGACTCAGGTGCAGAAGTATTCTCCGAAAATCTGAGACTTCACGTCCTAGAAGTTGGATTAGTAGCATGTGATATTCAAGATGAAGGCGGATATGAAATTCTTGAATGGATAAAGGCAACGCCAAGTCTACTCATGATCTGTGCATCGAACAGAATTAATTTTCACATCAATTAGAGCACACATTTAGGTGTTTGAGTATGGACGGATATGACATAGTTATCATATTCTCATTTCATGACTAAAACACGACGTTAAATACTAAGATAAAATCAAGAATAGAAGTTGCGCATACACGATCTTTAATACAAGTGAGATTGGGAATATCATTGTATATCCAATAATCGGCAGATTATTCTTGGCACGACTCAGACCAAATTCAAGAATTGCAGGTTGATTCGCTACTATTCCCAACAGCAAAGTAAAAGGTATTTTGATGATTTTGTACCCAATGACAAACGTCAGAATCGCTGTAACCAAACTGATTATGACACCTCCCACAAAAACCAGTAAACCAGCTCCGCCGATAACTGATGCAACAAATGCAGGTCCTGATTTTATGCCTATTACTGCAAGTAAGATGATCAATCCGAGTTGACGCAATGTGACGTTCACACTGTATGGTAAGCTCCATACAATAGGTCCTGTTCTTTGTAGTGCACCAAGTATCAGCGAAACAATAATCGGTCCTCCTGCGAGTCCTAGTTTGAAATTGATATTTCCAGGTAGTGTAAATTCAACTGTTCCCAATAAAAGACCTAAGGCAATTCCGAGACCAAACGAAAATAGATTTAGCCTACTTGATTCATAGTAACTATCACCGAAGTACTTTGATAATTCAACGAGATCATTTCGTCTCGCTACAAATCGAACCCTATCTCCAAGTTCAAGAACGGTATTGCCTTTCGCAAGCATATCAACATCTCCTCGACGTATCCGCGTTACAACCGTATTATACTTTCGGTCTAGATTGAGTTCTGCAAGTGATTTACCGACGATACGTGGGTTACTAACAAAGATCCTGCGCACGTCGTATTCGCTTCGATCATAGGATAATTTAGAATCCACTCTTTTCCCTAAAACAGCAGCAACTTGTTTAATCTCTTCCTTTGTTCCTACGACCATGACTTGGTCACCCACAAAGAATTTAGTATCCCAATTGGGTAACTCAATCTGACCATCGGAACGACCGAATCGACCAAATATCACGTTCCACTTGTATTTGGCAAATAAATCGCGCATGCTGGTCTCCGTA
Organism: uncultured Saprospiraceae bacterium; assembly: GCA_943788055.1. Taxonomy (GTDB): domain Bacteria; phylum Bacteroidota; class Bacteroidia; order Chitinophagales; family Saprospiraceae; genus JAHDFB01. The sequence continues at coordinate 13,522 of CALSOU010000009.1, read as the reverse complement.
TTTTCTAGATTGGTTATTTCAACCGTCGCTGATGTTAAATCTTGATCAACTGGATAGGTGTTTTTTAGAGAGCTTTTTTCAGCGGCATAATCGATTCTAAAAACTCTTTCGAGCAAAAGAATGGCGATGATAGATCCCATTACTCCCATAGGATAAGTGAACGAGTAAGCAACTACAGCGCGCTCGGAAAGCGAACTCGGCGAAACCACGTTTTTCAACTGATTGATCTGCTCAATGACTGCCGCCAATGCCGGTGTATTTGTTGTACTCCCAGTATATATTCCAGTCGTTGTACTTGCGTCAAAATTGAAAAAGTAGTGTATGGCCACAGCTAGCGCTGCTGATATTGTTAGCATCACAATACCAAATACGATATCTCGACTTCCGTTGGCTTTTATAGATTTAAAGAAAGCTGTTCCTGAACCGATACCTATAGAATAAACAAATATTACAAGTCCCAGCTTGAATAAGATTTCTGGTATGTTGGCAGCTGGAAACATTGCACCAAATGCTAGTCCTACAAACAAAATTGCAGCAACACCTAGGCTAACGCCTAGGAAATTAATTTTACCAACTAGGTATCCTACTGCAGCAACTACAAAGAGTAAAACAAGTGGATTTTCGGAAAAAAATAATTCCATCTTTATTGATTTATTCGACCTTTTTATGGTCGATGTATCTCATATGCTAGTAGATTACACTTCTCTATTTATCTAGAAGTTGCTTTTGGGCGTAAGCCCAGATAAAAACTACTATCAAAGATTTAGCTATTCAAAAAATATGAATAAACGCTAACAAGTCTTTTTACAAACGGTTCAGGATATTGCTACTATTCTTGACTTAGTCTTCAAGTTTTGCCAATAAGCCTGCCATTGACACTCTTGGGCTAATTTTAGCAACTAACTCATCGATCGAAATCCGCTCTTGTTGAAGTGTATCTCTATCTCTCAAGGTAACCGTACCATCTTCCAAAGTATCAAAATCGATGGTAACACAGAATGGTGTACCGATCGCATCCTGACGTCTATATCTTCGTCCGATTGCATCTTTTTCATCGTATTGAGTCTGAAAATGCAGATTCAATTTCTTGTAAACTTCAGCAGCCTTCGAAGTAAGCTCTTCCTTGTTCTTCAATAATGGAAGCACAGCAACTTTGACTGGAGCAAGAGCTGGGTGAATTTTGAATACCATTCTAGTTGAATCTTTACCTTCTGCGTCAGGAACAGTTTCATTCATCAGATAAGTACTCATCATGGCCAAGAACATTCGATCACACCCTATCGAAGTTTCAACTACGTAGGGTACATAGTTTTCATTTCGCTCTGGATCAAAATATTGAAGTTTTTTGCCACTTAATTCTTGATGTTGAGTCAGATCAAAATCAGTTCGAGAGTGTATACCCTCTAGTTCTTTGAATCCAAATGGAAATTCAAACTGAATATCCACAGCCGCATTGGCATAATGTGCAAGATTTTCATGATCGTGAAACCGCAATTTCTCATCAGATGTACCAACTGCTTTGTGCCATTTGATTCTATTTTCTTTCCATTTATTATACCATTCCATTTCAGTACCAGGAGCAACAAAAAATTGCATTTCCATCTGCTCAAACTCGCGCATTCGGAAAATAAATTGTCTAGCTACGATCTCATTACGGAAAGCTTTACCTATCTGCGCGATTCCAAACGGCACCTTTTGACGTGTTGATTTCTGAACATTCAAGAAGTTCACAAATATTCCTTGTGCAGTTTCAGGACGTAAGTATAATTTGCCTTCTTCACCCGCAATATTTCCTAATTGCGTTGAGAACATGAGATTAAACTGACGTACTTCAGTCCAGTTTCTCGACCCTGAAACTGGACACACAATTTCTAATTCCTCAATCAGACCTTTCAATGCAGTCATATCACCATCTGTCATTGCCTGAGCCAATCGCTGACCAGCAGAAGCCTTTTTATCAAGGTAGCCTTTCACACGAGGGTTTGTTTCTTTGTACATCTCAGCATCAAATGATTCACCAAACCGCTTTGCAGCTTTTTTGATCTCCTTATCGACCTTTCCGTCCAACTTGTCCATGTAATCCTCGACCAATACGTCAGCTCTATATCGTTTATTGCTGTCTTTATTGTCGATCATCGGATCATTAAAGGCATCGACATGACCGGAAGCCTTCCAAGTTTTCGGATGCATAAAAATGGCCGAATCAATACCTACAATATTATCATTCAATTGTGTCATGGCTTTCCACCAATAAGTCTTGATATTGTTCTTAAGCTCAATACCGTAAGGACCGTAATCATATACAGCGGCAAGACCGTCATATATTTCACTTGATTGAAAGATAAATCCGTATTCTTTACAATGCGATACGATTTGTTTAAAATCCATGATTTGCGAATTGAATTTTCGTTAGTTGAATAATAGCCGCAAAAGTACTTCGATTAAATGAAAAGGGGAAACTTTCACGTTGTTGACTTTGCATATGCGAAGAATCTCGTACTAACGCAGCTTGTTCACATACAAATCCAAAGCAGAAGTATTTGATATCGCAGACTAGATGTCTTATTATTGTAAGTGTTTACATCGTAATTCGATCCGCTACAGATGCTCCCATTTGTCACCAAAAGGCTAATTTATATCTTAGTTACCATACCGGTGCTATTGCTTCTATTTTTGGGACTCTTTCGTATTTCACCTGTTGATTCTGTTCAGCAAATGATTGATGCTGGAGATTTTCAGCTGGATGCAGTTTCGTACAGAAATACTTATCAACGCACTGCAGAAAAATATGATTTGAATCAGCCATTGTTCTATTGGTCGATAGGCACAAGGCAATGGAATAGCCATTACTTTGAGATTGCACTTGAGAACGAAAAGGAATTTTATCAACGAATTTCTCGAGGTGGGATAATGTACTCGGATGTGATTGGACTGTACGAAAAGATGTTGGGCTTTGAGCCCAAAAGAGATTCCTTAAGTGATCAAGCACTGAAAGATGTCAAGACGTTAAAAGTGCTTTTGCTAGATGCTAGTCTGGATGATCTCGATTCTCATGTGGCCGGCATGCTTACAAACTTTGATTGGGGAAATGAAGAGGAACAATTAAATGAGATTAGTCAACAAATTGAAATTGCAAAAGTAAATGCCAAACCCCTTCGTTCGTGGTTACCTAAGCTTTATTGGCATGGTTCCGAAAATCAATTTCATACGGCTTTAAAACAGACTGTTCGAGGTGACTTTGGTGTTTCATTGCGTGATGGACGAGAAGTAGGGGACAAGATATGGCAAGCTTTTTACTTAACCCTGTTTTTGATTTTTTTGGCAGCGATTACGATTTTCCCTTTAGGAATATGGCTAGGAAAGCGTATGTCATATTTAGATAGAAAGTGGTTGAAGTGGATTGAAAGGATTCTTCTATTTTTTGCTTCGATTCCTATGTTTTGGCTAGCTACATTGCTTCTGGTTTATTTTACTACACCTGAGTATGGAGAAGCTTTTCATATATTTTCAAGTATCAGTAGTTATGGGTTTCGACTAGATGATGGAATTTTTGAGGCTATTGTTCGAAACGGAAAACAACTAATACTACCGATGCTTTGCTTTTTGCTCAGTGACCTAGCCATTGTAATGAGGCAAACGCACCAGCTCTACAATAATGAAAAGGGGAAACCTTATATTCTCGCAGCGAGAATGAAGGGTCTATTGGCAAAAGAACGCTCAAACAAGCATATTTCTCTCAATGCAAGACCACAACTTCTTACGATGATCAGTTCAGGTGTTGCATCTGCTTTTGCTGGATCGCTGGTTATCGAGTATATCTTCAATATTCCAGGTGTTGGTCGTTTATTACTGGACAGCATCAGATATGGAGATAGACCAGTTTTAATTGGCATCGTTTTACTACTTTTCTTGACTAGCTCACTTATCTTTTTGCTAGCCGATATACTTTATCGCTATTTTGATCCACGTTTAAAGCAAGCGATATGAAAATAGCGGTCAAGAATTCTAAAAACTGGGCAATAGCTTACATGATATTTTTGCTGATTGTAGCTTTGATAGGTCCAATCTTTACGAGTAATGCTCCTCTGAAAGTTACGATCGACGATGAAACGATATATCCTGCATTGAGACTTTATATGCACGATTCAGGTCTACGAAGCTATCCCTCTGAGTGGAGGACGATAGATTGGAAGAAGATTGAGAATGGTAAACAGAACTTAATTTCTTGGGATGCTACATACATAGATTTGACTGCGATAAATGGTGTTCCTCCTGGCAAAAAAGGTCATTTACTTGGAGCGGATTTGTTCGGAAAGGATGTTGCTGCTGGGTTGATTGCGGGCACTAGAGTTTCATTACTAGTCGCTTTTATTGCCACTTTATTTGGTCTGTTGTTGGCATTTCTTTTGACCTTTCTCACAACATATTTTGGTAACCAACGAATAAAACTGACTCTACTTCAAATCTTATTTTTATCGATCTTCTCTTGCGCTATATGGTTTTACTTATTTGTTGCCTTTCCACAATCCAATGTATCTGCTGTAACGACTTTGTTCACCGCCGTAGCTGGTATTTCCTTAATATTTTGGCTTACGCCCAAAATTGCAAGTAAGAAGACAAGTAGCTCAACGTTAAGTATTCCAATTCCAATGGATGAAATTGGCTTAAAATTCTATGAGATATTCCAGTCGATTCCAAAATTAATTCTACTACTAGTCGTAATCGGAATGATTCAAGCCAAAGGCACCGGATCATCGCTAGTATCGCTGGGTTTATTAATGGGAGCACTAATTTGGCCAGTTTTTTATCGATACTTAAGACTTGAGATCCAGCGAGAAAAATCAACTGATTTTTTCGAGTCTTTAAAGAATCTAGGTTTTGGTGATTTGCGAATGACTCTTTTTCATTTGTTCCCTAAGGCTTTTCGCTCGATTATCGTACCTACCATATTTGTATTTAGTTCAGTAATTCTCCTTGAGTCAACCCTTTCTTTTTTAGGTCTTGGCTTGTCCGATGAATATGTTAGTTGGGGTAAAATTCTAGCCCAAGCCCGTCTTAGGCTGGATGCTTGGTGGCTGGCTATCTTTCCTGGAATACTTATTTTCTTGACGCTTTACGCTTTGAATATCTGGAGCAAAGCGAAAAACTAGGTCAATTTCATTTCAACTTTGAAGCTCTCTTGCCTTTTCTTCTCTTCTTAACATTTTTATTTCCTAAAACTCGAAAGATCGATTGATCTTTTATAATTTCAAAAGGTCGATTTCTTGGTCGTTTACTAGCCTGTAATGATGTGTTCACGGCTATTCTGTAAATCCATGTCTTAACGGACGATCTACCTTCGAATTTAGCTGCGTTCTTAAAGATTTTGGTAAAAACATCTTGCGTTAGATATTCAGCAATTCGAGGATTCGAACAGATACTCAGAGCTAGATTGTATAGAAGCGTACTTTACTCTGCGTAGAGAGTCGAGAAGGCCTTTCGGTTTCCACCAGCAATCAATCCTAATATGTTCGACTCCTCTTTCAAATGTTCTATTATACCTACAATATATACCAATTAGATTGCGATTTCCTTAGAAAGAGATCATTTTTTTTAAAAGTTTTTTGTCTAATCGATTAGATATTAAACATATTGTAACAACAGCGTAAGCTTGGCTTTTTTCTCAACGTAAGCAGTGCTGTATGTTCGAGTAGACAAGCTTGAGATTGCGTTTGGTTTTCATTTCAACAAAAGAATAGATATTTCACTATTTTTGCTGAAATCTTTAGATCGTAATTTTGGAAAAATTAGCCTTATATATCGAAAGTTTAATTTTTGCTTCAGAACAGGCAGTTAGTCAAGCTGATATGAGTTCTACATTGAAAGACTCCTTTGAAGTCTCAGTGAAAGAAGCAGAGATCGAGAAAGCCCTTGAAGAGCTGATACAGAAGTATGGTTCGGAAGATTATTCAATGGAGATAGTAGCTATTAACGGTGGTTATCAGTTCATGAGTAAAGGCGCTTACCACCATGTTATTGGTACGCTGCTTAAAATTGCAGAGTAACAAGAAAATTGTCTCGTACAGCTCTAGAGACATTATCGATAGTAGCATATAAACAGCCGGTATCTAAAACCGATATTGAACTTATTCGTGGTGTGAATTGTGACTACACTATTCAAAAACTTCTTGAAAAAGAGCTTGTTGAAATCATCGGAAGAGCGGAGGGTCCCGGAAGACCATTGTTGTACGGAACAAGTGAAATAGTTTATGGAATTATTTTGGTATCAAAAGCATTAAAGATTTACCGAAACTGAGAGATCTAGAAGGAGAAAAACCGGAGGAAAACAGTTGGAGAAGAGCAACCTATAGAAACCTTCAAGACCGTCATTAACATCAAAGAAGATTAGCATTATGCAGGAAATTAGTCAATAAGAGTAGCAAATAGTAGCCTTATTACAATAAATCTTGAGTTAGATTATCCTACAGACGAAATTTATAATGTTCGATATGAAGGATTATCTATTTCATAGTTTAATACTAAAGAGAAAAAAGATTTTCGCACAGCATTAAAGGAAATTGACTGGGAGTACATATCAAGATGCCAATCTTTGCGTATTCTGCAGTACAGACGCGATTATACCACATTGGGCTTACATGTTGGTGTCTGCTTATGCTAAACCAGTAGCTAAATCTATTTTTTTTGGTACCAGAGAAGAATTCGTAAAGTCATATTACACGCAGTTGTTAGCTGAAAACGACTATTCTAAATATTGAAGGCCGAGCGTATCGTTATAAAAGGTTTGCAGCGAAAGGCCAGTGCCAGTTTCTGCTTATATGGAGTTAACAGCTCATTTGCAGCCGTTTGCACAGTCAATCATGTACGGCGAGCCTTGTTCAACAGTTCCTGTATTTAAGCGTCCAAGAAAACTGAAGAAATAAGATAGTTTTTGTTTTTCAGACCTTTGAAAAACGATAATATAGATAGTAGTTCCTCAATCAATTGGTACTTCCGAACTACTCCTTACTTAGACTTATTCTTTTTAAACAAGCACTACTTAGCTCATAATTAAGGCTGAAAACTTGAAATATAAATCAATCTAGCATTCAAGTCATTACATATATTTTGAAGCTTTTCTACGGAATACTCACGTGAAAGGAATTAACGCAGTTTAAAAGTGGCATAAACCTTTTTTTATACCTATATTTGCGGAGCTTATGATCGGGAGGGAACAATTAGTTCCCTTTTTTAATGCAGTATAGTGATAGAAAATAAAATAACAACCCTTCTACAAGCGAAATTTGGAGAACCTGATTATCAGGATTGTTTTATAGTAGATATATCTCAAAACAATACGAAAGTTGAGGTTTATATTGACTGCGACTCAGGACTTAGTCTCGGGAAATGTCAAAGATTAAGCAGATACCTAGAAGGGATTATAGATCAAGAAGCTTGGCTTGGTCCAAAATATATCCTAGAAGTTTCATCCCCAGGATTAACAAGACCTTTGATCCCTAGACAATATGTCAAAAATATAGGGAGAAAAGTTTCTGTTCAAACTGAAGCTGAAAACTTCGAAGGAGTTTTGGAAAAAGTTGAAAACGAAGCTATTTTCATAAGTTTCACGACTGTTGAAAAGGTGGGTAAGAAAAAAGTCAAAACGGATGTTGTAAAAGAGATCTATTTTGACGATATTATAGAAATTAAAATCATTATAAGTTTTTAATAATTATGGACTTATGAATTTGGTAGACGTATTTTCGGAATTTAAAGGAAGTAAAAACATTGACCGTCCTACAATGGTGCGCGTGCTCGAAGATGTATTTCGTACGCTGATCAAGAAGAAGTATGGCAGTGATGATAATTTTGATGTCATTGTAAATACAAACGGTGACCTCGAGATGTGGAGAGTAAGAGAGATTGTGCCAGACGGAGAGGTAACGGATGATAAAAGTGAAATCTCCATTTCTGAAGCCTTGAGTATTGATGATGATTACGAACCGGGAGAGGAGTGCTATGAAGCAATCCAACTTGCGGATTTTGGAAGAAGATCAATCATGGCTGCAAGGCAGACTCTCATTTCTAGAATTATGGATCTTGAGAAAGATGACATATATAAAAGATATGAAGATCGAATTGGAGAAATCGTTTTGGGTGAAGTTCATCAGATTCTTAAACGTGAATTGCTCGTGATTGATGATGTGACTGGTAATGAGTTAATTTTACCACGAACAGAGATGATTAGAGGTGACTTTTATCGCAAAGGTGATATGGTGAGAGGTGTTATTAAGAAGGTAGAAATGAAGAATAACGCTCCTGCGATTATTATGTCTCGAACTTCTGAGCATTTACTTGCCAAATTGATGGAACAAGAAGTGCCTGAGATTGAAGATGGGCTTGATAGTTATCAAAAAGATTGTACGTATTCCTGGTGAAAGAGCAAAAGTTGCCGTTGAATCATATGATGATCGAATTGATCCGGTAGGTGCTTGTGTTGGTATGAAAGGTTCTAGAATTCACGGAATTGTTCGTGAATTAAAGAATGAAAATATCGATATAGTGAACTTTACAGAGAATAATGTCCTTTATATTCAAAGATCATTGACACCTGCAAGAGTGACCAATATCGAGCTGGATAATGAGAAAATGAAGGCTGCAGTATTTTTAAAATCAGACCAAGTTTCTCTGGCAATAGGTAAAGGTGGTAGTAATATCAAGTTGGCTTCACGTTTAACGGGTTACGAAATTGATGTATATAGAGATTCCGAAGAATTTGAAGTAGAAGATGTAGATTTGGAAGAATTTGCAGATGAAATAGATGAGTGGGTTATAGATCAATTGAAGACGATTGGTTGTGATACTGCTCGAAGTGTATTGAATTTGAGTAAAGACGAATTGGTACGAAGAACAGATTTAGAAGAGGAAACAATCGATGATGTATTGAAGATCCTTGCTTCTGAATTTGAAGATGATAAATAGTAACCATGCAATTGCATGTTATTTCTTGTAAAAAGGAAAAAATTAGTAGAATAAATAAACTGAATGGCGCTTAGATTAGTCAAAATTGCGAAAGAACTTAATGTTGCTACATCAACTATCGTTGAGTACCTTGAGGGAGCAGGGTTTGAAATTGAAAACAAACCAACTGCCAAGGTTTCTGATGATATGTATGTAGCTCTGCAAAAAGAGTTCAGTTCGTCCATTGTCGAAAAAGAGAAAGCTGATAAACTAGTGATTGGTAGAGCTGTTCCTCCTAAACAAGAGGAGGTGAAAGCTCCTGAGCCTGCACCTGCTGAAAAGCCTAGTGTTGAAGATCATGTAGTTGAGGAAAAGGTAGATCCAGTAGTCGAAACTTCTCCTGTAAAGGAAGAAGAGGCTCCTGAAGAAAAGAAGTCGGAAGAAGTAACTGAGTCTGAAGACCAAAAGCCTAAAGTAGGATTGAAAGTTCTAGGTAAAATTGAACTTGATCAAAGTAAAAAGAGAAAGACCGAAAAGCCAAAAGCCAAAGAAGTAGAAGCTGCACCTAAGGCAGAGGAGAAGAAGAGTGAAAAAACAAGTGAAGCAGAAAAGCCTGCTGAGACTCCTAAAGTCGAGGAAAAAGATACTAAGAAAAAAGCTACCTCTGATGCAGATTCTTCTAGTGATGAAACACCAAGCGAATCAGTTAATTCTGAAGTTATTCGTGCTGATGCTCCTCAACTGAAAGGCCTTAAAATCATGGGTAAGGTTGATGTAAATAAATTGAGTGCAGATAAGCCTAAAAAGAAGAAAGAAGCAGCGAAGAAAAAGGAAGGATCTGATGATTCTGGAAAAAGAAGAAAACGTACTCGTAAGAAAGTTAGTGCTTCAAATTACAAAGGTCAGTCTTCCAATCACAAGAGAAAAAAGGTAGAAGAAGTTAAAGAGGTCTCCGCCAAAGAGATTGAAGATAAAATCAAAGCAACAATGGCTAAGATGTCTCGTACTGGAAAAAGTAAGAGACAGAAAATACGCCGTGAGAATCGCGACGATAAGAGAGAAAAACAAGAACAAATTGAAGCAGCTAATGTAGTTACTTCAGTAGAAGTGACAGAGTTCATCTCCGTATCAGAGCTATCCAATCTACTTGAAGTTGGAGTTTCAGACGTTATCACAACATGTATGAATTTAGGTGTGATAGTATCAATCAACCAAAGACTGGATGCTGAGATTATTGAATTGGTTGCGCAAGAGTTTGAGAAAGAAGTAACCTTCATCTCAACGGAAGAAGAAACTGAGGAGGAAGAAGAAATAATAGATGATCCAGCTGATTTGGTTGAAAGAGCGCCAATTGTAACTGTGATGGGTCACGTAGATCACGGTAAGACATCATTATTAGATTATGTAAGATCTGCTAATGTTGCGAGTGGTGAGGCCGGAGGTATAACGCAGCACATAGGTGCTTACGAAGTAAAAGTTGGTCCGGAAAAGAAACGTATTACATTTTTGGACACTCCGGGTCACGAAGCCTTTACTGCGATGAGAGCCAGAGGAGCAAAAGTGACAGATATCGCTGTTATTATCATTGCAGCAGATGATAGAATCATGCCTCAAACAAAAGAGGCGATTTCCCATGCACAAGCTGCAGGTGTTCCTATTGTTTTTGCAATAAACAAAGTAGATAAAGATGGAGCTGATCCCGATCGGATCAAGAATGAGCTTTCGCAAATGAATCTATTGATAGAAGAGTGGGGTGGTAAATTCCAGTCTCATGATATTTCTGCGAAAACTGGAATGGGGATTGACGAACTTTTAGAAAAAATACTTCTAGAAGCTGAGTTACTTGAACTACAGGCTAATCCAAGTCGAGAGGCAATGGGTACTGTTGTAGAAGCTTCACTTGACAAAGGTAGAGGTTATGTGACCAAAGTACTAGTCCTAAATGGAATGATGAAGATTGGTGATGTGATGGTAGCAGGAGAGCATTCAGGAAAGGTTAAAGCTATGTACAATGAGATGGGGAAGCGCGTAAAAACTGCGGGTCCAGCTCAACCAGTACTCGTTCTAGGACTTAGTGGAGCACCACAAGCAGGTGAGAAGTTTAAAGTAATGGAATCTGAACAAGAAGCACGTCAGATTGCAAGTCGACGAGCTCAGATCAGTCGTGAGCAAACAAATAGAGCAAGTAAACGAATATCTCTAGATGAGATTGGAAGACGTTTAGCTTTGGGGTCATTTAAAGAGTTGAACTTGATTGTTAAAGGTGATGTGGATGGTTCTATCGAGGCACTTGCTGATTCTTTGATTAAATTATCTATTGAATCTGTGCAAGTAAATGTGATTCATAAAGCAGTAGGTCAAATTGCAGAATCTGATGTATTGTTAGCATCTGCTTCCGACGCAATTATTATCGGTTTCCAAGTAAGACCATCTCTAAGTGCAAGAACTATTGCTGAGCGAGAAGGAGTTGAAATTAAAACTTACTCAATTATCTACGAGGCAATCGAAGAGATTAAAATGGCAATCGAAGGTTTACTCGAGCCTACTAAGGAAGAAAAGATCGTCGGTCAAGTCGAAGTCAGAGAAACTTACAAAATATCTAAAATCGGTACTATTGCAGGTTGTTATGTTCAAGAAGGCAAGCTATTTAGAAACTCAAAAATTCGCTTAATTCGTGACGGTATAGTAGTTTTTCCAGTTAAGGAAGGTGCTATTGGTGAGATTTCATCCTTGAAACGATTCAAGGAAGATGTTAAAGAAGTGCGAACTGGACTTGAATGTGGACTTTCTATTAAGAACTTCAATGATATTAAGCCGGGAGATGTTATCGAGGCTTATGAAATTGTAGAAATAAAACAGACGTACGAATAGTACTGATGTCATAAATAAAATAAAAGGCAGATCTTAGAGGTCTGCCTTTTTTGTTTACAATCTGTAGACTTAGTATATAATTAGACCTTTGATGCTAAACGATTTACAAGGCAAGCTAGATAAACTTGTAGCAAAGTATAACCATCCTTCTTTTATTGAAATGGATCCAATTTCGATACCTCATCAATTTAGTAAGAGAGAGGACATTGAAATTATGGGATTTTGGACTGCTATGTTGAGCTGGGGCCAAAGAGTGACGATTATTAACAAGGCGAGTGAACTCGTCAAAATGATGGATGGTGCTCCTCATCAATTTATTACTCAACATCTAGATAGTGATTTGAAAGTCTTTCTAGGTTTCAAGCACCGAACATTTAATGCTACAGATACATTGTATTTCATTGAGTTTTTCAAGCAGTATTACAAATCTCATGATAGTTTAGAGGAAGCTTTCTTGAGCGATGGTGATATGAAAAACAAGCTTTCAGGATTTCATCACAGATTTTTTGAGTTAGAGGATGCTCCTAATAGAACACGTAAGCACGTGTCAACACCAGATCGAAAGAGTGCGTGCAAGAGACTCAATATGTTCTTGAGATGGATGGTTCGAAAAGATGATACAGGTGTAGATTTCGGAATATGGAATAAAATCAAATCTTCTGAGCTGATGATTCCTTTAGATGTACATGTGTTCAAAGTGGCTCACGAACTAAACCTACTTAAACGCGACAAAGCAGATTGGCTGGCTGTACATGAACTAACTGAAAACTTACGTAAGATGGATCCCAACGACCCAGTTAAATACGATTTTGCATTGTTTAGTTTGGGAATAAATAGTAAAAAGTAAACAGTTTTTCTTGATTCTTTAGGCTACCGTTTCTTTTCAGCGTTAGAATCCTCCTCAAACCAAATTCCATAATCCTTGTGCTCAGCACTGGCATAATTGATCAGCAGTTCTTCACCTGGCTCAATGTCTCTACTAGCATGGAATTCAATACAATCTTCCCCATAAACCAGGGTAAATTCAAGATTAGAAGCTCGACTGTGATTGTATAAAGAACCATAGCCAAGCGCTATTGCACATGCCTTTTGAGCTTGACCCCATAAAAAGTAGTAGTCATGCAAACTAGTTTCATGTAATACTTCGCGATCTTCTTTTGTCAAAACGATTACCGGAGTCGATTCAACAAGATCACCTTTCTGAATGGAATTTGCAGTAAAGACTCCTCGACCTTTGGTTTCCGAATGCATAATGAATAAACCGGGAATTTGAGTACTCATGATTTTCTACTTAAATAAACTCCTGCTAAGATAAATACCATTCCAAGAACATGAAAAATAGTGAAGGATTCTCCGTCTGCAACTCCCCACATTAGAGAAACTACAGGAATCAAATAGGTTACAGAAGAACCAAAAACTGCGTTTGTTCGCTGTACCATTTTGTAAAAGAGGATAGATGACAAAAATGTTCCTACTAATGATAGAATGGAAACATAGGCAATTCCTTTCCAAGCTCCAGTTTGGACTACTGCTGATGTAGCATCACTTACATACAACATTACAATTGCGAAGGGTATCAGAAAGCTAAAAGCCAAACTACTTAATAAGGTTGCGTTGATGTGATCGACTTTTCCTTTGACAACATTTACACTGATGCCGTAGCAAAGGGTTGCAGCAACGATATATAGTCCATATATAATCTTGCTATCTACAG
>CALSOU010000008.1 GCA_943788055.1 uncultured Saprospiraceae bacterium | reverse complement strand
TCTGGAAAATACTCATCGGAAAACAGTAGCGACCTACATGAGCCAAGCCCCATACCAAAGCCATATTCTCCACAAGCCTTTGGCCAAATTATGGTTAATCGTTCTAGCTTTCTCAGTTCCACCCGTCATCGAACTTACCCATAATGGAAGTTTGAGTTCGTGTCCAGCAAACTGGGTGTGAAGCGCCGTTTTATCTTGCAGATGAGGAGACAACATCGGCTCATAATAAAACCTTTTGTCTATTTGCATTCTGTTCTGCTGACTCTTGAATGAAAGGGTAATGTGATCTTCCTTTCTTGAGCTAGCAGTTACATCCTCATCTTTATATATTTCCTTATTCTCCATTTATTTCATCATTGAACCTTGAGCACAAATGCTATAGGGCTATTCGCCCAAAAGGTCGGATAATCTATGTAATTACTCGCAAATAGCTTTCGCTACTTTGTCAAAATCCTGAAACAAAAATAATTTAATTTAGTTGAAATCCGTTTTATTTTAAGACAGCTCCTATCGGTTACTCTTGAAATCCAAGACTGAGACGTAATCCCTCAAAATTTGAATTGGAATATTTATCACCTCAACACAGGCATTTGGCAGCATTCTTGTACTATATATTCTGGCATAAAAAGCCATCATCAAAAAAGTGTTAAATATGACTAATTGCAAAGAAAACGTGCAGAGAGCTATTCGGATATCTTCGCTGATTTTGCTTTTGTTTGGAACCACCCTATTTCAGGTTCAAGCTCAAGACCAAGTAAAGGCTATCGAGTACTTTAACAAGGGAGTGGATGCATTAACTCAAAAGAACTACAAACAGGCTATAGAACTGTATTCCTTGGCAATCAAGGAAGACCCAAGCTATACAAAGGCGTATTACAATCGCGCCAATGCAAAATTGACCATAAAATCGTATGAAGATGCAATCAACGACTTTGATTTGACAATTAGACAAGATCCAGATTTTAAAAAGGCGCACCTTTACAAGGGCTATGCTCTGATGAAGTTGAAGATGTACGATACGGCTATTTTCTCATATACAGAAGCAATAAGATTGGATCCCTCATATTCAACTGCATATATGAACAGAGCAATCTGTCTAATGAATATGAAAAAATACAAACCTGCATCCGAGAATCTGCGAAAAGTTGTTGAGCTTCAACCTGAGAATGCTACCGGATATTATAATATGGGTCTATGCTATGACAAGTTAGAGCAATATGATAAAGCAGCCTTAGCTTATGGTAATGCGATAAAGATCAATCCTGCCAACAAGAAGGCTTATATGGCAAAGGGAAAAGCTCTGATGAAAGATGAGAAATACGAACTTGCGTCCCAAGATTTCAGCAGTGCCTTGCAGGAAGACCCAAATATGGCGGACGCATATTATCATAGAGCTTATTGTAAAATGAAGCTAAAAAAATACAAGGGCTGCGATGATAGACTTTAGTTTAGCTCTAGATGCAGAACCTGCTCATAAGTCTGCAAGGAAGTATAGAGCGGCTTGTTATTTGGAGCAAGACTTATATGACAAAGCACTTACCGATTATCAGGTTCTCTGAAAGATGATCCTAAAAATGCAAGAAATCATTACAGTATGGGTGTCGCCTATCTTAATATGGAAAAGCCTGAAAATGCTCTTGAAAAGTTTTCTGACGCAATTGATCTTGACCCAAAACTCGCAGAAGCATATTACAATCGAGCAAATGTGCATGTGAAATTATTACATGAAGAAGAAGCATGCCGAGATATCAAGAAAGCTGCTGAACTGAGATTACCTCAAGCAATTGAAAATATGGATAAAGTGTGCATTTAGGCTAGAGTCATGAAGAGTTAGTATTACTACTTCTTAATCTATAATTACTAGCTTTTTCAATTCATACTGAAAGCTTAAATAGTAGATACCAGTTTCAAGATCATGCAGTTGCAGGTAATACGGCGAGCTACCTACATCTGTTTTGAATACTAAATCCCCCGTGACGTCGTAGATTTTGAGAGATTGGTCTTTTAAGAATTGACTGTAAATAATAGTAATCCCTGTAGTAGCAGGGTTAGGAAAGAAATGGCAGTTTTTAGCGATAAAAGTCGTGGAAGAGTTTGAAACGGTGCAAGAACTATGACTTTGATCCAGCAGCACTGAACGCTCGTCTTGCAAACTAGTCCACATAATATCTTTTTGATCTTGGGTAAACATCGTCAGGCATGCATCGTCTGAATAATCCATGTAGTTCATGAACATGATACCATTATTCTGAGTGCAAATGTCTGGATTTGGAAAACTTGGGCATCCGAAAGTTGGACCGTCTTGTAGCGGTGTATCTTCGCAACCATCATCCGAATTACAGTCATCATTAAGCTCTCCCCAAGTGTGAAATAGACCAAAATAGTGCCCCATTTCATGTGTAAGAGCTCTTCCCAATTCGTGGGGAGCTTCCATATGACTACCCTGATTTCCAAAATATCGGTAATTGATCAATACACCGTCTTTGCCTTCAGGGGCCGCTTCTCCCGGAAAAGTAGCAAATCCTAAAATTTCTGAATCTCCTAGGTCAGCAACCCAAATGTTGATATACTTTTCGTTGTCCCATGCTGATTTTCCTCCTTTATTGGTTAAGTAGTAGAATTCCGTTAAGCCTATCTCTGGAACACTTGTTTCGGTTCTGGTAATTCCATTACTTGTGTTTCCTTGAGGGTCAACAGTGGCAAGGCAAAACTGAATTTCTACATCTGCAGCTACCTGTTGAAAAATACTAGGAGTATTGACAAAATCAGCATTTAATTTACTGAAATCTTCATTGACTCGCTCGATTTGTGCTTTAATTTGTGACTCAGAGATATTTTGGATATTCTCATTGTGCAAAATATGGACAACAACAGGCAGATAGACCGTTTGTCTGATTTTAGCTGAGAATTTTGGGTTTGCATTTTCTTCAATTATGGAATCATTTGCTGAATTTGCCAAGCACTTTTGGGCTTGAGCCCAAAAGCCGAGAATCATGTAAAGAAACATGAGTATTACCGAAAGAGATTTTACGGGAATTCTTGTATCCACAATTTTTAGTTCAATTTTTTCAGAGACAAGTTCACTTGTTAAACGTATACAGTTGTAAAATGTGTCTAAAGATCCGAGGTTAAGATCAAGTTTAAGTCCATATACTTGATTCCAAATCGCTTTGCCAAGTATTCATTGGTTAGTTTTCCCTTATACATATAAATTCCGTGACGAATACCTTCATTATTGTAGAGCATCTGAGCTAAATTAACTGAGTTACCCATACGCAGTAAAAGCGGCACAAGGATGTTACTAAATGCAATCGATGCTGTCCTGGATACTTTTGAGGCAATGTTCGGAACACAGTAATGGATTACACCATGTTTTATAAATGTTGGACTTTTATGTGTCGTAACTTCAGATGTTTCGATGCAGCCTCCTTGGTCAATACTTATGTCCACAATTACCGAACCTTTTTTCATTTTGCTAACCATCTCTTCTGTAACAACGACAGGTGCACGGCCAGTTTCACTATGCAGTGCCCCTATAACAACGTCTGCACTGAGTAGCTGATATGCCAGATAAACAGGATTAATGGTACTCGTATGCAATTGACGACCTACTTTATCTTGCAGGTCCATTAATTTGTAAATGTTGTTGTCAAACACTCGGACTGAGGCACCCATAGCAAGTGCGGCTCTAGTTGCATGTTCACCAGTTACTCCCGCTCCAAGAACTACAACTTTGGTAGGAGGTACTCCAGAGATCGAACCAAGTATCACTCCTCTTCCTTGATTCTGATTGGTGAGTAATTCTGCAGCGGTTTGAATGGACATTTGTCCAGCTATTTCACTCATAATACGTACAACTGGAAAAGAACCATCTTTGGCCTGCATATATTCCATTGCAGCAGCAGTGACTTTCTTGGATTGTAGTTTCTTTATATAGCTGTCATTGATAATGGGAATCGACAGCTGAGAAATTAACATTTGGTTGAAAGTCAAAAAGTCAATTTCGTCTGGTGTCGGTGGTTGTACCTTCAGAAGTACGTGAGATTGAAATACTTTTTGTTTATCTGATGTAACCTCCGCACCAGCTTCGGAGTAATGGTGATCAGAGAACCTAGATTTTTCTCCTGCTCCTGATTCAACGACTACACGATGCCCATGCCCAGTGAGGACTCGAACAATATTTGGTACAAGTGCAACACGGCTTTCCACCAGGGTCGTTTCTTTGGGAATACCGATCTGTAGCTTTTGCGATTTATGTGCTAAATCGAGCATTTCAGTTTGGGTAGCATATTGTTCTTTTGTAAAAAAACTGCTAAATGGATTTTTTTCCTGTTCGCCCATAAGTCTAGATTATTGATTAATAATCAATATACAACTAATTGCCAAATTCGATTGACTTTATTCGTATTTAGTACACTCTAGTTTGCGGATTTTATCTCCTAGAATTGAAATCTGAATATCAACGTGCTCTCCAAGTAATCCAAACGCATATTCTGGCCATTCGATAAAGACATAGCGACCATTATCTAGGTAATCTTCGAAACCAAAATCAAGTATTTCAGCTTGATCTTCTATGCGATACAAATCCATGTGAATGATTGACTCTCCATTTTCTAGTTCATATTCATTTACTAAAGAAAATGTGGGACTAGATGCAGTACTAATAGTATTTTTTACTTTACAGAATGCTTGGACAAAAGCGGTTTTACCAGCTCCTAGTGCACCTTGTAAAGTAAACACTTGATTGGAATCATAAAAAGAAGAGATAGCTTCCACAGCTTGCTTGAGTTCGCACTCGTCATAGATATATATTGTCATGTATTCGGTTTTATGTAACCGAGTTACTTTCTAGAATGGAAGGTCTCCCATATCATCGGAAGAATTATCATTAGAGACATTAGCAAAAGGGTCTTCTGTTGGAAGACTATCTGCAGTGGGGGGTGCTGGAACTGCAGGGTTAGCTGATGCTCCAGCATTTTCAATTTTCCACGCATTTAGGTTCGTAAAATATTTTTCATTCCACTCACGTCCGCGAAGGTCAAAATATACCTTTAGTTGATCGCCTTCATTGAATGGATCAATTACGCTACATCGATCTTGCGTAAGTTGGAATTTGATCATTTGCGGATATCTATCATCGATCGTCTCGATAACGAAATCGCGCGCTTGAAAGGTTGCTGATTTGCTTTCAACATCAAATTTTTTAATCAGTTTTCCATTAATTTCAAAAGACATATATAATTTTTTTGTAAATATAAAGAACTCTCAACTATCTGAGACCTATTATTGACATTCTAATTAAGAAAAGAGATTGCATTATTGAAGTAAGTTCAGTCGGGAGGGAGGATCGCAACGGCACAATGACCATTATTTAAACCAACTACTGTAAAGCGTGTAGTTTTTAGCTGTTCTCTTGATAAAGAACTGAAGATTATCAGATTCCAGTTTTTTGATTTTTTTGGCCGGAATTCCACCGTAAATCCAGCCAGATTCCAATCGCTGATTTTCTAAAACTACAGCTCCTGCTGCAACAATTACATGCGATTCGATATGTGTGTTATCCATAATGATAGCTTTCATGCCTATCAGGACTTCTTTGTCAATAGTACATCCGTGTAAAACTGCTCCATGCCCAACTGACACATCATCGCCGATTATTGTTTGACTTTTTTCATAGGTACAGTGAATTATTGCACCATCTTGAATATTGACTCGGTCTCCAATTCGGATCGCATTGACATCACCTCTTATAACCGCGCCATACCAAAAGCTACAATCATTTCCAGTTTTTACATCGCCGATCAATCTTGCAGTATCGGCAATAAAATTTAGGTGACCCATTTTGGGGGAAATCCCTCTTACTTCGACAATAGTCTGCATACTACTCCTCGATTATTGGCGTCATTATATAACCTTGCTTTCTGAGCAGTGAAATCACCCCTTCATCACCTACTAAATGACCTGCTCCAACTGCGAAGAACACTGGTTCTTTGGCCATATATTCTTGTATAACTGGAATCCAATTCTTGTTCCGATTATTTAAAAGAAGATCCATATCACCTAGCGTTTCGTCGCTAAACATTTCGCCCATACCCTTTAAATCTTGTTCTTTATAAATATCGATCATCTTCTTAAAATCATCATCTCCTGAGTTTTTTGATTTTATACTTTCGACTAGCATTTTAGCTTGATCCAAATATGGTATAGAATCAAAAACACTCAACTGATATTCTACCGTTTCTAGACCACCAAGTTCCATTTTTTGAGTATTAGCAATTTCCATAAATTCCATCTCATATGACTTCATTTCGCCACTTTGCATTGCATTTGGCGACATTTCTTCACTAGCGAAGACACTGAGAAAAGCTGGTTTCATTCGTTCAAACAATGCTAATGGCAAGCCCATTTTGTCAAAATGCGCTTTGATAAGGTCGTACTCCTCTTGAGTGGTAAAGTCACGAAGTGTTTTGCCATCTTTCATGACGGCTTTACTCATCAAAGCCATTTGAGCACTCATGTCTGACATCACGCTCATGTCTATTTCAAACACCATTTTCTCTGTGGATTCAATTGCCTGAAGCGTGCCTTTTGGGTAGAAAAAATCTTCGGATGGAATTATATGTATAGTGCCATAAAGATACGATGGGGACATGTCGCCTTTTTCAATTTTCCAGAGTAGAGCCTTTTCAGTCGGTGCTGTTGCAGATATTTTACCTGCTTTTTTACTGATGCTGCAAGATGAAATTACTCCAATTGAAAGGAAAAAGATGAAGAGTTTCGATAATAAATTATTCATAAAAGTTTCTTTTTTAATCAAATAGTGAGTCGTGATTTGCAGGCTTCGTACAAAACAACACCTGCTGCAACCGATACGTTCAACGATTCTGTCTTTCCGACCTGATTTATTTTAAATCTTTCGGTTGTTTGTTTGAGTACATGTGCACTAACCCCTTCACCTTCATCACCCATAACAAGCGCACAGGGTATTGTGAAATCTATTTGATCAACGGTTTTTTCTGAATGATGTTCAGCAGCGTAAATAGCTAAACCCATTGATTGGAGAAGTTCAATTGTATTTGCGATTGATTTTTCGCGGCAAATAGTCATATGTGCTAAGGCTCCTGCTGAGGCTTTCACCGTGATCTCGTTAATGATAGCAGAATTCTTGATAGGGCAGATAATAGCATGCACACCAAATATCTCAGCACTGCGCACAATAGCACCAAAATTTCTTACATCCGTGACACCATCCAATATTACAACTAGCGGAGTTTTACCTTGTTCGTACAGAAGTGTAATGACATCTAAAGTGCTCTGGTATGCAACCAAGGAAATCATTGCGATTATACCTTGGTGATTACCTCTTGTCATTTTACCCAATTTCTGGGTCGGAACATATTGAACAGGAATGTCTCGGCCTTTCAATTCCTTTCTTAATTCCTTTTCAAAGTCGCCACGTAGTCCAGTCTGAATGAATATTTTTTCAATTTCCTTTCCCGAAGAAAGGAGTTCCATCACTGCATTTCGCCCAATAACTAAATTTGAATCCATGCATCAAATGTAGGCAAAACGAATGTCTTAAAATCAATTTTGTAATTGCATCTAAACCATTTTATGACTTTGGCATTATTAATCTATTGCTCGATTGAAAAAGTAAAAAAATTGCATACTGTCGGACAGGATATATGTGGTATATAATTCTGTGGATATTCGCAGACAATATTGTATATTGCAGCTGGTTCAGAAAAAACGAGAAAATCGTTACTAAAACTTATTTACTTACACTTCCTTTCAGGGAAACAAAAAGATAACTATGCGTAAAAATTTACTGTTATTATGCTTTTGTTTCATCTTACTTTCAGGGGCTTTCGCCCAAAAATCAAGTGATATAGTACTTGCAAAAACTACGTTGATAGAGCAAGTAGAAGAACTTGGACTCAATAGAGATGAAATTCCAAATTATTTAGTATCAGATCATTACATGTCTGATTATTCAAAAGCTACTCATTTGTATTTGTGGCAGACATATCAAGGTGTTCCGGTATACAATGGATTATTCACAATTGGTATCAAGAATGACAAGATCTACAATCTACAAACTTCTGCAGTCAAGAATCTGCAAGATTTAATTGTAACAGATCAACACAGTTTGTCTCCTGAGCAAGCTATTAAGTCAGCTGCTGAGCAATTAGGTTATCCAAATAATGAACCTTTTACAAGAATAGATTCTGATAGAGCAAATTCTTACGTTTATGCTCCTACGTCTTTTGCGAGCAATAATATACCTGTTTATTTATGTTATGACAGAGCCGAAGATGGAACGTATGTAAAGTCATGGAATGTTGATCTAGATATTCCAGGAAGCGATTATATGTCCGTCAGAGTTGACGCAAATACTGGTGAGATTGTTTCAAAGAATAATTACACTGTTTACTGTGCTTTTGATATGGATTTATCCCACAGTCACACAGCAAGTTGCAAGTCTGCCTTTGCAAAAGACGATAAAGCAGTGACAAACAAGACAAACGAAGCTCTTGTAAATACTATGGTTGTTGACGGTTCAAGCTATCGAGTTTATGATTTTCCAGCTGAATCTCCAAATCATGGACCGCATGAAATCGTAACTGATCCTGCTGATGTACTTGCTTCTCCTTTCGGATGGCATGATGTTGACGGAGTAGAAGGTGCAGACTTCACTATTACCAGAGGTAATAACGTACATGCATACTTGGATAAGAATGTTGATAACATATCTGATGGTAGTGAGCCAGATGGTGGAGAAGATTTGATTTTTGACGAAGTGCATGATCAAGCTCTCGAGCCAGCTGATAGTGAGAAGGCTGCACAGATCAATCTTTTCTTTACCAATAATAGATTACATGATTTCACATATAGATATGGATTCGACGAAGCAGCAGGTAACTTCCAACAAAACAACTACGGAAACGGAGGTCAAGGTGGAGATTATGTATTTGCTGAGTCCGCTGATGGATCTGGAACAAACAATGCAAATTTTGCAACACCACCAGACGGAGCATCAGGTCGAATGCAGATGTTTCTTTGGGGAGCGAGCGAGTTCGATTTATTGACAGTAAATGACCCAGAGCAATTGGCTGGAAAGTATGACGTAAGATCTGCTCAATTTGGTGGTCCTGTCACTGATACTCCAATTACGGGGAATTTGGTTTTAGTTGATGATGGTACTCCAGAAGGAACTACTGGTTGTAACGAATTAATCAATGGTGAAGCTATTGCTGGTAACATTGCAGTGATTGATCGTGGACTTTGTGATTTTAGTTTAAAGACTTTTAATGCACAAGAGCAAGGAGCTATTGCAGTTATAGTTTGTAACATAGTTGGAGTAAACGGTGGAGATGGAGATTCTGATATATTCAATATGGGTGGAGGTGAGAATGCAGAGCTAGTTACAATACCTGCAATAATGGCAAAATACTCAGATTGTCAAAATCTAAGAGCTTCCATTAGCACAGGAATTGATGTGAACGCAACAATTCAATTGCCACAAGTTGTTGGTCCAATGAATCTTGATGCAAGTTATGATAACGGTATTATTGGTCACGAGCTAGGACACGGTATTTCAAATAGATTAACTGGAGGACCAGCTCAAGCTGGTTGTTTAGGAAACGACGAGCAAATGGGAGAGGGCTGGAGTGATTACTTCGGAATGGTTACTACCGTTGAACCTGGTGATATGGGAACAGATTCTCGAGGAATTGGTACTTATGCAATTTCTGAACCAATCACAGGTGGTGGTATTCGTGATTTCCCTTACAGTACTGATATGAGTATTTCTCCAAAGACATATGATGATATCATTGGTACTGCAGCACCACACCCGCTAGGTGAGGTATGGGCAGTTACAACTTGGGATTTGTACTGGGCTATGGTAGACCTTTATGGCTATGATCCTGATATTAATAATTTGGAGTCTGGTAATGCTAGAGCAATTCGACTTGTAATGGAAGGAATGAAAGAGCAAGCTTGTCAACCAGGTTTTGCGAGTGGTCGCCAAGGTATTCTAGCTGCTGATATTGCTAACTATGATGGTCAACACCAATGTTTGATTTGGGAAGTTTTTGCAAGAAGAGGAATTGGATTTGACGCTGAGCAAGGCTTAACTACAAACAGAAATGATAACAAAGAAGGATTTGATTTACCAACAGCATGTTTGGATGAACTGAGAATTCGTAAGACAGCTGATGATATAGTTACTCCGGGTGAAGAGTTTTCAATTACTTTGACAGCTTTGAATTACCTTCAATTGCCTGATGGCGAAGTTGCTACAGGAGTTGTAATTACTGATGAAATCCCTGCTGGATCTAGCTATGTTGATGGATCAGCTAATATCACACCAACTGTAAGTGGAGACATGTTAGTATGGGAAATTGGTGATATGGCATATGAAGAAGAAGTGAGTATCACTTACTCCTTACTCTCTGATGTAGGAGCTCAGTCTGTTACTCAGATTATAGATGATATGGAAGATGGTGATGATAATTGGGATATCAATATCAACGAAGGTACCTCTGCATTCTGGGAATTGACGGATATTGCTGCTGCAAGTGGTGAAGACGCTTGGTTTATTCCAAGTCCTGGTGATGAAGAGACAGATAATGAATTATTCTACAAAGACTACTTCACGCTGCAAGGTGATAGACCTACTCTAAAGTTCAATCACCGATATAATACTGAAGCAGGTTCTGATGGAGGATTTGTAGCTGTTCAAGAAGTAGGACAAACTACTTGGACAAGACTAAATCTTGATGCGAGCATCCGAAATGGATTTACTGGAATCTTGGCTTACGGAACATTTGCAATTCCGAGTTTAGCATCTTTTTCAGGAAATTCAGCTGATCAGTTCTTAGATACTTACCTAGATCTTAGTGATTACGCGGGCAAAGATATTCGTGTGCAGTTTAGATTTGGTACAGATGATAATACAACTGCAGAAGGTGATTTTGTAGGATGGGCGATTGATGATTTCGAGATTCTTGATTTAAGAGATTATGCAGGTACTGCTTGTATAACTGACGAGTCAGGATTCAATTCTTGCGATGGAGCAATTACTTTAGTTGAGTCCAATGGCATAACTTCTTTAGAGCAACTTGAGCGAGACGATTTTGGAATGTCTCTATTCCCTAATCCGGCAATTGACGCTGTCAATATTAGACTTACTGCAACTCAAACTGAAGCCGCAACTCTATCAATTGTATCAGTAGACGGTGCTTTGGTATCTGTTCAAAATGTAAATGTGACACAAGGATCTGATGTAATTCAGCTTTCTGTCGCTGATATTCCTGCTGGAATGTATTTTGTTCAGTTGAGAAGTAACAGCAATACTAGTATAAAAAGATTAGTAATTGAATAAGACTCAGAATTTCAGCTTTCACTTCATTGCGAAAGCTTGATAGATAATACATAGCGAAGCCGCATACAAATTAGTTTGTATGCGGCTTCGTTATTTATTGTACATTTGCGCTTTATTAGGTTTGACCTCAATTCTGTATTGGAGAGATCGAAGAGCGTTACGGTAGTTGCTAAAACGTTTTCTGATTATAAAAAGATGATAGTAATTTATCACCATAGAGTAGCAAGTTACCGCTAATGCTCTGATTCAAAATTTGGGTTTATTATTTTCTTTTTTATCCCATTTTATATATGGCAATGTTTAAAGACTTTGATCTGCACGCTGATATTCTCCGCGGTGTAGAAAAGCTTGGTTTTGAGAAACCAACAGAAATTCAGAAAGAGGCAATTCCTTATTTGTTGGAGTCTGATCAAGATTTGATCGCTCTCGCGCAAACAGGTACTGGAAAGACTGCTGCTTTTGGATTACCATTATTACAGAAAATTGGTAGCAAGGAATCAGATGTACAAGCGATCATTCTCTGTCCGACTAGGGAGCTGTGCATGCAGTTAGCAAAAGATTTGGAATCGTATTCAAAATTTATGGATCGGTTCAACATACTTGCGGTTTACGGTGGAACAGATATTTCCAAACAGATAAAGTCGCTCAGAGGTAGCATACATATCGTTGTAGGTACTCCAGGTAGAACTTTAGATCTTATAAAGCGAAGAAAGTTAAATCTTCAAGCAGTTAAGTTTGTCGTTTTTGACGAGGCAGATGAGATGTTATCGATGGGGTTTAAAGACGATATGGATGCCATCTTGGAGGCAACTCCTGAGGAAAAGCAAACATTGCTTTTTTCAGCGACAATGCCAGCTGAGATAGCGAAAATGACGAAACGCTACATGCGTAATCCAAAAGAAATATCCATCGGGCACAAGAACTCAGGAACCAAGAATGTTGAGCATCATTACTACGATGTTCCTGGTAGAAAGAAATATGAAGCACTAAAACGCATTGCTGATATCAACCCTTTGATATATGGAATTGTGTTCTGTAGAACAAGAGCTGAAACTAAAGACATTGCGGAAAGACTCGGAAACGATGGCTACAGTTCAGATGCTATTCACGGTGATCTGTCTCAAAGTCAGAGAGATTCTGTTATGCAACGGTTTCGTGGCAAACAAATCCAGTTACTTGTAGCAACTGATGTTGCGGCAAGAGGTATCGATGTTGACAGTTTGACACATGTTATCAACTACAATTTGCCTGACGAATTAGCTACTTATACTCATAGAAGTGGTCGTACTGGTCGAGCAAATAACGAAGGTGTATCTATCATTTTGTTGTCAGGTCGCGATCGCAGTAAATTACGAGGAATTGAGAAAAAGATTGGTCAACAGGTAATAAAACAACAGATTCCTTCCGGGAAACAGGTGGTTAAGGCTCAACTAGATAAACTAATCGATAGATTGGAGAAGGCTGAAGTGAACGAAAATGAACTACAGGAGTATCTTCCAGAAATCTTACAGCGACTTAATGTTTATTCCAAGGAAGATATTATCAAGCAGTTCATATCATTAGAGTTCAATAGATTTCTTCAATACTATAAGAATTCAGACGACATCAATTCCAAAGGTTCAAGCCGGGATCGTGACCGTGGTAGAGGTGACGATGGTGGAAGAGGAGATGGTTATCGAACTGGTCCAAGAAAGCGATACTCAAGATTCTATATTAATCTAGGTGAAAAAAGCAAGGTTAATCCTCAGAAGCTTCTTGCCGTGATCAATAAATTCACACCTGAGCATAGTATTGAGGTAGGAAAAATTGAAATTTTATCAGCTTTCTCATTTTTTGAAGTAGACGAAACTCAAGCAAATGTTATTAATTCTGCTTTTAAGGATGCAAAATTTGGAAATGCTGATATTGTCGTCAAACCTGTAGCCGCTAGTAAAAGCAAGGAGAGTAGAGGTTCTCGGGGAAGAGACCGAAACCGAGGAAGAGGTGGTCGTAGATCTGAACGCGGACCAAGAAAGCCGCACCGAGGAAAAGGTAACTCTAGCAGAAGAAGATAGATTATAAAGAGCTTTCATAGGCTTACAGGCCAAAAGCGCAAATAATAAAGGGGAACTTGATCAAGTCAAGTTCCCCTTTTTCTTTTTAGATGTAAATCAGAACAAAGAATTATTCACCTTTTTTGATATCCCAAACTAAGTTATCAAGATTATCGTCAGTTGTAGGATTTACCTCAGTCACTGTCATCAGTTAGTTTGTCTTCACCTCTGTAAGCAAAATTCAGATATTTATTTTTAGAAATACATAAATAGCACTTGGTAGCAATTTATCTCTTGTATGCAAACGCAAAGCACCACTAAGAACTACAATTGTTTTTATATTTTTTTAGAATAGCTATCAATAAAACAGATTAGGTAGCAAAATACTTGAGGTTTAACATTTCGACATAGCACTTAGACTCATATCATCTGACGGATCGATGATAGCTATATTTCTAAATCAACCACTGGCCATTCCTGTAGAAAACTTGCTCGTCAGCTAATATTTCAGCATCATTTTTCATATCGCAGATCATATCCCAATGAATTGAAGATTGATTCTTTCCACCAGTTTGTCCGTAAGATTGTCCCAGGGCCATATGGATGGTTCCTCCGATTTTTTCGTCAAAAAGGATATTTTTAGTAGCTCTTTGAATATTATAATTTGTTCCAATGGCAACTTCTCCAAAAAATCTTGCTCCTGGAGTCCTTAGTAGTTGGTCCATGTGCTCCTGTCCTTTCTTAGCATTCCAAGATACTACCTCACCATTCTTAACTTGGAGCGTAATTCCTTCCACCTCTTTACCCATGTAAACTGTCGGATAATCGAAATAGATCTTTCCTTGAACAGTGTCCTCCACAGGACTTGAAAAAACTTCGCCACTGGGCATATTGGTTTTGCCATCAGAATTAATCCAAGTTCGGCCTAGTACTGAAAATGAAATATCAGAATTTTTGTTTTTGTACCTAATCGTTTTCTTGGAGTTTAGAAAATCAACATATTTCTGCTGCTTTTTAGAGAGCTCTTTCCAATATGAAACCGGATTATTTTCTTTCAAACCACATGCTTTGAATACAAAATTGCTAAATTGCTCCAGAGTTAGACCAGCTCTTTTTGCATCTACTTCAGTTGGAAATTGACACAAACTCCGTTTCATTGATCCGCTTGCAGTTCGTTCGTAGTAGACTTGATTTATTTCTTTTAGTGCCTCTTGTCTTATTCTACGTTTATCTGAGGATATTGAAATACTTGATTCAGGAAATGGTGCCTTGATATATAGATAGGCATCACAAGTTTCAATTGCTTGCTTGTGGAAAAGAGGTACTTCAGTCAATTGTTCATCTGAAGCATTCTGCATGAAATTTTCATGTTGCTCAAAGAAGTCTATTTGCACCGATACATGAGCTCCTATCTCAATAGCCGCCTTATATACTTCAGAAATTAGAGGCTCGGCTAAAGTAGTCGACCTGATGTAGAGGTGTTCTCCTTTTTTGAGGTAAAGCGAATAGTTAACAAGAAGATCAGCGTAAGATTTCCACATTTGTTTTTGTCAAAGATAGAAAAGAGATCGTTTTTTCAAATGAGCTAATGGATTGAAATTAACCTTTGAATGATAGTTTGTTAAAACATATATCCTAAAGTAGAAGCAATGTACACATTTCTGGTAGTTAATTCAACGAGCAAAAGTGAGGATTCGTCTTTTGTTACAAAAGGAAGATATCCTTGTTGATTTGCATTGTTCTTATAAGCTACATCAAAGAAAAACTTATCAAATCTAAGTCCAGCTCCAAGACTAAATCCTGAGAAGTATCTTCCTGCATCTTCATAGTAGGGAGAGCCATTCAACTGGAAACCAGCACGCATTCGATAGATATCATATGCTAACTCTCCTCCTGCTCTAAAATTCACTGCATTCTTCAATTGTGTATTTATCTGATTATTGAGATCTTCTTGTAGTAGGAAATCGCCTGGATTATTGCTTTCGGTGGTCAGATCATAACTTGAGTTAGTATAACCAAGGTAGTCTATTTCAGCGCTGACAAAGCCGCGAACTTCTCCAGTTTTTACTAGATAGGCGATACTACCGGTACTCCGCCAAGGATTATTGAAGTCGTAGCTAAAGAATCCCTCCGGGGATTCACTTGAACCTTGCTGAGATTGTTCTTGATTGTCAATATATTGATATATAAGTGCAGTACTATACTCATCGTCAAGAGAAAAATTTGAAGGACTTGCAATACTAGCACCAATGCGAAGATTAGGTACAGGCATAGCAATAATTCCCGCCTTAAAGTTTATTCCTGATCCAGATATTGTTAAATTTTCTAAGTAATTTAGAGCTCTAAAACGCGATTTCTCATCAATTGCCATTTCGCTATAGGTTTTGTTATAGCTATAATTCAAGAATGGAATTCCAAGTGAAAAACCAAGTTGTATCTTATCGTCGTAGTTTCCGGCCCAAGCAAGGCTTAGTTCACTCATTCCTCCATCACTTCGGATACTCTGCGATTTCATTGTTTCTTGACCGTCTACAATATCAGTTTCGTATGTATTGCCATCAAGAGGCCCTATTAGAGCTAAAGCATCATATGCGACTCCAGCCTCAAAAGGGTCGAGAGAATTTAAATCGTTACCATTGGCTCTTTCGGCAAAACGCTGAACAATTGAACCTTCGGAGGTTCCTTGAAACTTTATATTTCTTTCGAAATCTGTCAGTTTATTGTGGCTGATAGCAAAATTGCTTGTTTTCCATTTACTTCGACTACTGCTTTTATTTGCAATGACCAGACCCATGTTAAAAAATGTAATGTCTGCTGCAATGTTGCTGCCGACCGTTAGGTTTGCAAAATCAGTTTCAGAACTGGAACCAAAAAACATAGGTGAAATTATAAATTCACTTTTGTAGTAAGTCCCTAAACTAGCTGGGTTAATTGCAATTGCTCCTTGATCACCACCTAATGCTCCGAATGCGCCACCTACTCCTGCCATCCGCGCTGTTCCAACATAGTCGTAAGAGCTGTATAGTATAGCTTCGCCCAATGTCTGGCTGTATACGTGGTTTATCGTAATCAATAAGAAAAAGGCTATTTGAAAGAATCTTCTTGATATTTGAGGTATGTATGTTTTCATTGCGTTGACTGTATTTTTTTGATACCGAATGGACAAAAAAAGGGTGGATAAAGCTTTACATCATCCACCCCTCTGTTTCATTTCTGATGCTTATTTAGCAAAAGAATCTTATTTGTTAATTTCCGCCTCGTCTTCCGCCTCGACTCGAGCTTGAAGATGACCTAGATGATCTTGAGCTGCCTGTTGATCCCGAACTAGAAGAACTTGCTCTTGAGCTGCTACTTATCATTGAGCCAGAACTTCGCGAAGGTCTAGAGCTATTACTTCTAGTGGACCCAGATCGCGATGAACCGCTTCTGCTGTTGCTTCTAGTAGATCCAGATCTCGACGAACCACTTCTTGTACTACTTCGCGTTGAGCCTGAGCGTGAAGATCCTCTTGTAGAACCTGATCTTGTACTGCTACTTGATGGCCTGTTCGAAGGTTTTCGATAAGTTCGAGTTTTTGATCTAGTATTTTGAGAACTCTGATCGTAATATGTACCTCTATTATTTGTTCTCGTCTCGTTAGGTGCTGAACTCCTATGAGGAGCCGAGTAATTTCTTTGAGGTCTCGTATACTTAACTTCATCTGTTGGTCTAACTGTTGGCCTAATCGGTGTTTGAGGTCTCGAAGTAGGATCTTTCATCCTAGGAGATGTAGACTGATTTCTAGCAACATCATTCGGTCTTGTTCTTACAGACTGAGGAGTATCGCTATGAAGTACTCGTTCTCTTTTGGTATCATTACCGTTTGGCTTATTAATTGACGAACCTTGATTCACGCCAAGCTCTCTATTTGGTTCAGGAGCTCTATAGTTCGGATTTCTTCTTTGCCCTTCAGTAGATGCAGTTGTTGAACCACCATATCGACCTCCATAGTATCCGTTATTATTACCGTTTTCATTATTATACCAACCGCCATTGTTCCATCCTCCGTTGTTCCATCCATTTCCCCAGCCATTACCATAGAAGTTGTTTCCGTAGTAAAAAGAATTTCCGTAACAGACAGCATTATTCCATCCTCCGTAAGGATTTCCCCAACCATTGTTCCATCCGTCATATGGGTTACCCCAGCCATTATTGAAAGCCCAAGGATTATTCCATGAATTCCATGAATTCCATCGATTCCATCTGTTGAATCTACCAAAACCCCAAGGATTACCAAATGATACATATATGGATGTGGCAGGTGTCATAAAGAATGGGTCGTAGTATACTCTATCTACAAAACAAGGGTCATAATATCCAAATCCTGCGTTATTGAATCTACGAAATCTTCTAACTCTACTAGTATACTGATAGTCATAGTCGTCCTCAAAGGCCCGATCATCAAATGAATCTTCGTAAGCAACTTCATCATAGTCGTATGAATTGCTAGCGTAAGTAGTGACTGCTTCATCAGTTTCCGGATTATAGTAAAGGTTGTCAAACTGCGCTTCTATGTTGCCCATAAAAAGAACAGAAAAAAACATCAGAAGGGCATAAATAAGATTTACTTTTTTCATCTGTACAAAGTTTAAAAATTTTTAAAGTTTGACTCTCTCAAAATCATGTTACCAATTTATTACTTTTGTGCCGAACTTCTAGTTAAATAAAACTAAAACTCTGACACTCAAATGTTAATTCGTCTTAACGATAGAAGTTTGACCAGCAGCTTATGATTTAATTTAAAGGTCGCTTCTAATACTGTAGACGATTCAAATGTACATTAAGTTCGATTTTTTAAGTAATTAATAGAATATTAACAAATAAGGCATGGCAAAAGAGATTACAAATAGGGAGGAAGATTATTCTTTGTGGTACAACAATATAGTTAAGAAAGCAGGATTAGCTGACCACAGTGCAGTCAGAGGTTGCATGGTTATTAAACCCCATGGTTATGCGATCTGGGAAAATATGAAAGATCAGCTTGACCGTATGTTTAAAGAAACAGGACACGTGAACGCTTACTTTCCCTTATTCATTCCTAAAAGTTTTCTCAGTAAAGAAGCCGAACATGTTGAAGGTTTCGCCAAAGAGTGTGCGGTTGTTACTCATCATCGCTTGATGAATAATCCTGATGGTCCAGGAGTTGTAGTTGACCCTTCAGCCAAATTGGAGGAGGAGTTGATAGTAAGACCAACCTCCGAGACAATTATCTGGAATACATACAGGGACTGGATCAAGTCATATCGAGATTTACCACTTCTTATCAATCAATGGGCAAATGTTGTTCGTTGGGAGATGAGGACGAGACCTTTTCTTCGAACAGCTGAGTTTTTGTGGCAAGAAGGTCATACAGCACATGCAACAAAAGAGGAGGCAATTGAAGAGTCAAAATTAATTCACGATGTATATGCAAAATTTTCTGAAGAGTACATGGCTATGCCTGTTATACAAGGGCGCAAGACAGCAAGTGAACGCTTTGCAGGTGCTGTGGAAACATACACTATCGAGGCTATGATGCAAGATGGCAAGGCTCTCCAAGCAGGAACTTCGCATTTCTTGGGGCAGAATTTTGCAAAAGCTTTTGATGTTAAATACATGAATAGCGAAAATAAAGAAGAGTTAGTATGGGCTACTTCGTGGGGTGTATCTACTCGTTTGGTGGGTGGATTGATCATGACGCACTCAGATGATGAAGGTTTAGTTTTACCTCCCAAATTAGCTCCTGAACAAGTCGTGATCGTTCCGATACCAAAACCTTTCCCAAACATAATGGAGCAAGCTGAGGCAATTGCATCAGAGCTAAGAAGTCATGGAGTTCGTGTGAAGATTGATCGTGATGATACAAAGAGGCCAGGATTTAAGTTTGCCGAATATGAAATGAAAGGTGTGCCAATCCGTATAGGGTTGGGAAAAAGAGATATTGAGAACGGTGTTGTGGAAGTTGCAAGAAGAGATACAAAGGCAAAGAATTCAGTGGCACGTAAAGGCATAGCAGAATATGTTGTCCACCTGTTAGACGTTATACAATCAAATCTTCTAGCTCGTGCAAAGAAGTTTAGAAGTGATAATACGCACTACGTTGACAATATGGATCAGTTCAAA
Organism: uncultured Saprospiraceae bacterium; assembly: GCA_943788055.1. Classification (GTDB taxonomy): domain Bacteria; phylum Bacteroidota; class Bacteroidia; order Chitinophagales; family Saprospiraceae; genus JAHDFB01. The sequence goes on along the minus strand of CALSOU010000008.1, from coordinate 220,771 downwards.
GATGCTGTCGCAAAAGGCGGTTTTATCATGGCACATTGGGATGGAACTTCTGAAACAGAAAAGAAAATTAAAGAATTAACAAATGCAACAATCCGATGTATTCCAAACGACTTCGTTGAAGAAGTAGGGGTTTGTGTTTTGTCGGGTGCCCCCTCAAAAGGACGTGTTGTATTTGCTAAAGCATATTAATCAGGTACTAGCTATACCGATTTATTCTGCTTACTCTTATGAGCAAGTTAAGTATTGATTTTGAGGATCACTAAAAGCTACAGTTAGTCTTTTTACAGTATCCCCTGCGATTTATTATATGTGTTTTGGTTTTAAATGCATTTCATAGTAATACAAAAGACTTTGTTTTCTTTCAAGATAACTTGATATGATTGCTCACTAAATACGAAATCTATACTTTAAGAAGTCCCTAGATTTTGACGATTGTTTGCTCTAGCCATAGCAATAAAGTATGTCATCGTCACTTTGTACTAATTAAAAAGTACAGACCTTCTATCTTTTACACCTGTTAGATATGCCTGGTTGATTCAGTACTATGTTAATTCATAGGATCTGCAATTTGGAAATACTTGGATTCTTAGCAGCCTTCAGATAGGTAGTTCAACATGTATTACTTATAAATTTACCGATTTGATTATATCCTATTCCCAATAATGAAAATAGCCCTGCTGTGATTCACAGCAGGGCTGTTTTTGATAGAAGAATATCTTCTAGGTATTATTGTTGCAGACCCAACGATTTCAAAGTTTCGAAATCAAGAGCACCAACTGGTAAGTTGTTGTCTTTTTGGTATTGAATCAATGCTTTCTTAGTTTGAGCTCCAAAACTATTATCAATAGGACCTGGATTGTATCCCCTAGTTTTAAGAGCAGATTGTACTTGTTGAATTAGATCGGCAGTTACGTCTCCTTCACAAACTACAGCTCTCCATTCTGTGAATCCACCTTTCTTAGTAAGAACTTGTTCAGATATAGTTTCATAAACAGCTGGAACAACTGCAAGTGTTTGATAAGCTTCTTGCACTAGAACTTGTTCAGTTACTGTTTCATAAACAGCAGGAGTTATTTCGATTGTATTGTAAGGATCTTCGATAAAACTTACTCTGTTAAAGTTTCGTACATAGCAGGTACTACTTACAACTAGCTTAGTTGCTCGCTTTTGCTTTAACTAGAACTTGTTCAGTAACAGTTTCATACTGATCTTGAATTAAACATTTAGCGTAGCATTTTCCAGCTTCTGCTGACGAAAGATCGCTTGATGGCTGTGCGTATGCGATTGATACTACAAACAAAAAAGCAAACGTAAGAGTAGAACTTATTCCTCTCATAGTAATTAATGAATTTTGCATTTAAAAATAGGATTGTTTAGTTATTGTAAACTTTCAGTAAATAAAATCTTCGCAAACGGGGTTTGTCACGAAAATACTATCTGTAGGCAAGACGTTTAACATTTTCGTAACCACATAAAAAATACTAATATATCTTCGGATAGCATAGAAAGAACTTGTTAATCAGTCTTGTGTCGATTAGATTGAAGCTGAATTGAGTGATGGGAATCACTTCGTTCTTCTTAGTTAGAATTTTGATTGTTTCCTTTTTTGTATTGTATGAAATATTGCTTTCTTCGGATAATAAAATTACATCCTCAATTATGTTCATGGTTACTGTCTTCGTTTTCAAGAGTTTGCTCTTGATTGCTTCAATTTGCTCTATAGTTATAGGTTCGTCGTGATGTTCAACTTTAAAAATGCGACGGTTCAATATACTTGAGGAGTAGAAGCGAAGGACTTCATCTGTGCACTCTGAAAGATTTTTCAGAGAATAGTAAATATCAGTTTCATCTAGTTTAGAAAATTTCTCGATTATATCGGTTTTTTGACTTCTTAGGGTATCTGCAGTAATCGCATTACAAAGAAAAAAGGATAGTGAAGGTGAAAGCAGGGAAGAATAATAATCAGAATCATCAGATTCAAGGAGTTGCTTTAATCTACGAATCACCTTTCGCAACATATTTTCGACAGAAACTGAAGTCTTGTGCAAGTATACTTGCCAGTACATCAGTCTTCTGGCCATCAAGAACATCTCCACGCTGTGAATTCCTTTTTCTTCTACAACCAGCTCATTATTTCGCACATTGAGCATTTTTATAATTCTATCATATCCGATAACACCCTCAACTACACCTGTGAAGAATGAATCACGTGATAAGTAGTCCATTCGATCCATATCCAGCTGACTACTTACTAATTGGTGTAAAAATAGCTTCTGATGTTTGTTCTGAAAGATATCTAGAGCTAATTCAATGTGTTTGCCAAAGTTGCTTTTAAGATCTTCCATGAACTGAATCGATAAAAATTCATGTGATACATGGATTATTTCACCTTCTAAAGCGTGGGAAAATGGACCATGCCCAATATCATGCATCAGGATGGCGATAGAAGCAGCAATTGCTTCGTCGTCACTTATTTCTACTCCTTTGGAACGTAAAATTCTAATAGCTTCAGTCATCAGATGCAATGCTCCAATCGTATGATGAAACCTCGTGTGTACAGCTCCGGGATAAACATAGTGGCTCAAACCCATTTGAGAGATTCTCCTCAAGCGTTGAACATATGGATGATCAATGATCTCGTATAAAATTGGGTACGGGAATTGAATAAAACCGTAGATTGGATCATTAAAAAGCTTCATATTATTCATGTTGCAAAGGTAGGTGATTTATTATTCTGCAAGATTCAATTTTTTAGCCATTTTTGAAGAATCAAGGGAATCCTAGGTTACTTTTAAGTAATTACAATTTATGTAAATAAGCAGATCTATACTAATCCAAGTTTGTTTGCCGTTTCATTCCTTTCAATTTGCATCTATTATATTTTTTTGAAATTTAATCAATTTAAATAAAATACACATACATGAGCAAAGTCACTATTCTTTGGGCAGACGATGAAATAGAAATACTAAAACCACATCTATTTTTTCTAGAAAAGAAAGGCTATGAAGTACTTACTGTTACGAATGGTAATGACGCGATAGACGAAGTCATGGGTGATCAACAAATCGACGTTGTTTTCTTGGATGAAAGTATGCCTGGTTTGACTGGACTAGAAACTCTGGCAAGGATTAAAAGTGCGAAACCAAATATTCCAGTGGTGATGATCACAAAGAATGAAGCTGAGAATATCATGGAGGAGGCTATTGGGTCGCAAATAGATGATTATCTTATCAAGCCAGTAAATCCGAATCAGATATTGTTGTCACTAAAAAAGATAATTGATAACAAGCGTTTGGTACATGAGAAGACAGCATCTGATTATCAGGTTGAGTTTCGCAAAATTATCATGGAAATTCAAGATGTTCGGACGTTCGAAGAGTGGGCAACGATGTACAAGAAGATTATTAGTTGGGAATTGAAGCTAGATGATGGAAATGTTGATCAAATGGGTGAAATTCTCAACATGCAGAAGACGGAAGCAAATGCAGCATTTTCAAAGTTTATTGAAAAACACTACGAAAACTGGATACAAAAACCAGATTCCGCACCTATTATGTCACATAATCTTATGCGGAAGTACGTTTTTCCTCAATTAGATGAGAAGCCAACGGTTCTATTTCTGCTTGATAATTTACGTTTTGATCAATGGAAAATACTTGAGCCAATTATTAACGAAAGGTTTCGTATTCATCAGGAAGATTTCTTTTATAGCATCCTTCCTACTTCAACTCAGTACAGCCGGAATTCGATTTTTGCAGGTATGTTTCCAAGCGAAATACAGAAACACTTCCCTGACTGGTGGCTAAATGATAATGAAGAAGGAGGTAAAAACTTAAAGGAAAAAGAGTTATTTGAAGCTCAGGTCTCGAGGTTGATGCATAACAAGAATATCAAGAGTGACTATCAGAAGATCACTAAGTTAGCACATGCAAAGACTATGCAGGACAACGTATATAACTTGTTAAATAATGACATTTCGGTGATTGTTTATAACTTCATTGATATGCTGTCCCACGCTAGAACTGAAATGGAAGTACTGAAAGAATTGGCAGGAGATGAAAAAGCATATCGTTCTTTGACAAGAAGTTGGTTCTTAAATTCACCTCTTTGGCAAGCGATGCAGCGACTTTCTGAGAAAGACGTAAGGATGATAATTACAACTGATCACGGAACAATCAGAGTTAAGCAGCCAAGTAAGGTTATAGCAGATAAGGATACTACGACTAACCTTCGATATAAAGTAGGCAAGAATTTACAATATGATAGAAAGGAGGTACTTGAGGTTAGAGAGCCATCAAAAGTAGGACTTCCAAGGCCTAATATGAGTAGCAAGTTTATATTTGCTAAAAATGATACTTTCTTTCTTTATCCCAACAATTACAACTACTATCAAAGGTATTTCAATGATACTTTTCAGCATGGTGGTATTTCTTTAGAGGAAGTTATTTGTCCATTTATAACCTTGTATCCAAGGTAGATTTTGGGTGAGAATTTTGGTTGCTTTCTACTTTAGAGCGTTTCTTCCATCTTTTTAAAGATCTCAGGATTACTAATCATAAACTCCTTTAGAAGTTGACTTGATGGAAGAAATGTAACTTTTTTGCCTAGAGAAGTTTTACTCATGAACTGAATTCTCACAATTTTGAATAGTCCAAAATGAAGAGTTTTTAGTTTTTTGATATCGCTCCAAGGATAGCGAAAAGTTTGCTTGTAGTTGTTGATGTAGAGAAAATTTTCATCTGCGTCAACTCGCTTCAGTTGAAATACACTTATATACATCAATCCAAGGAAAGAAAAGAAAACTAAGGTAAAAGCTGATCTGAAAATGGGGTTCGCAATAAGAGGAGCGTCATTTGGGTCAACAACAAGACTACCAATAAGAAGGCTTCCAAAGAAAACTATATATACAATAGGTATGAATAGTTTTAAGATAATGGTTAAGTTACTGGATAATCTTCTCATTATGAATCTAGGATTTCTTTATTGCGTTTCTGAACCCGCTTGGAAATAAATATACTTACTTCGTATAGTCCATATAAGGGCATACAGATTAAAACTTGCGATATCACATCTGGGGGTGTAATGACAGCGGAAAGAATAAGCAGCACAACATATGAATGTCTTCTGTATTGCGCCATAAACTTCGGTGTAATGAGACCGATTTTCGTTAGAAAGTATACAATAACAGGAAGTTGGAAAAGCAATCCTGCTGGAAATGTAAACATCGTAAGATTACCAACATATGAACTTAGTGTGGCGGTTGGAGAAACAGCCCCTTCACCAACGCTGTAGTTGGAAAGAAATGATATTGCAAATGGAGCGATTATAAAGTATCCAAAGAGAATGCCAGCGGTGAATAGACTGCTACAAACGAAGACAAAACCTCGAGCATGTTTTCTTTCATTTTCGTATAGTCCTGGTTTAATGAATTTCCAGATTTCCCAGAATATGTAGGGCATAGCAAGTGCTATTCCTAAAAATATCGACACTTTGATATGTACAAAGAATTCTTCTCCTAGATCCCTTCGAATTAAAGTAAGGTCTGGGTCTCTTAGACAAGTTGCTTTGGATATCCAACAGAATAAACGGTAGCTAATAAAATCCGTATTTTTTGGAGCTAGGATAATCTTATCGAAAACGACCTTGCCTAAACTAAAGAAGGCAATGGCAAATACCAACACTGAGGCAATGGATCTCAAAATGTGCCAACGTAGAATTTCCAGATGATCTAGGAAACTCATCTCATCGTATTCTTTCTGTTCTTTAGACTTTTTTTTCTTATCCATTCGCGATTTCAATCAAGCACAAAAATACTATTTGTTCGTCATATTGTATAAGCAATCAGTTCTTTCTAGAATTATAATCTTGATAGCTTCGAATAGAAAATTATTTTTTCACTGAATTGTTCTTTTGACACTTACTTAAACAGATTAATTCTTTGAGATTGCTATCAAAAAGGAGGATATACATCGATCTAGAGTTGTCTTTGATTATAGTATATTTGCATACTTAACAAAAAAAACTAGTCCTAAATGGAGTTGATCGGCTATCTTGTCTTGTTTGCTGTTGCACTTTTTGTGCTGCTTAAGTCAAGTGACTATTTTGTAGACAGTGCCGAAAGACTGGGTTTAGCCTTTGGAATATCTCCTTTCATAATTGGAGTGACAATTGTAGCCTTTGGTACATCTCTTCCAGAGCTTGCAACTGGGATTTTCTCAACCATAACTGGTAACTCCGAGATTGTGGGAGGTACCGTTATTGGTTCTAATATCACAAATATTTTGCTGGTATTGGGAATCACAGTCGTTGTTGCCAAGAAAATTGTCATTCCAGACAGTGTCTTGGATAAGGACATGCCTATGCTTCTGATAGCATCCTTATTGTTTTACTTCACTTTACAAGAAGGAGGCTTTTCGGTTACCGAGGGTTTATTCTTTATTGCCGGACTAGTGTTTTTCATATTAAGTACTTTCAAGAATGACGATGATGAAGAGAAAGTCAGATCTAAGCCGTCTGCAAAGGACTTCTTGATTCTCGTCGCCGCGGGAGCTGGTGTAAGTATTGGTGCTTCTTATACTGTGACAGCAATTGAGAAACTGAGTATAATTGCTGGGGTTCCAAAAGATGTTATCTCATTAAGTATTGTTGCGCTAGGGACTTCATTGCCTGAGGTTGTAGTCAGTGTCGCAGCTGTTCGCAAAGGGAAACAAGCTATTGCAGTAGGAAATATTTTGGGATCAAATATATTTAACACATATGCCGTTGTGGGAATATCTAGATTTTTCGGACCCTTGACATTTGCAGAAAATACAATAGATTACAGTGTTCCATTTATGTTGGCAGTAACCTTTGTTTTTGCGATTATTTGTTTATCCAAAAGAATAAATCGTTGGGAAGGAGCGATTTTACTACTATTGTACGGGTATTATATGGTGAGCTTGATAGAATCAACTTAATGTCTACAATACATAATTAAGTTGTCCTGTAGAGAGTTATAGTTACACTTTATAGTTTTTAAAATAAATATTGAATAATGTTTGGAGATTTAATGGGTAATATGAAGGCCCAGCAAGAGGAAATGGAGCGCACTTTGAAAGCGATCAAGATTGATCATACTTTTGATGGAATTTCGGTGCAAATAAATGCTTCTAAGGAGATATTAAACATAGATATTAAGCCTGACTATCTTGATGAAGAGAGGAAGGAAGAGCTGGAGGATAAATTAATTCTTGTTCTAAGCGAAGTTATGAAAAAGGCTGATGAAGTTTCAGCAGAAAAAGCTTCAGGAATGATTAATTCTATCCTTCCAGGAGGACTAAATGGGATGTTTGGACAATGATGAAATATATTAGTTTTTTACTTCTTGTATTTTGCAGTTTTGAAAGTTTAGCACAATCGCCTGTTGCGAGATATACTTTTGATTGCTCGCTCTCTGATGAATTGAATACTTACGAGGATGGATTTACAACAGTATTTCCGGACTGCTTATGTGGTATAGTAAATGACGCATTCAAGATTGATGGTTCATCAACAATCGAACTTGATACTGCTTTAAGTCAAGTTTTTCAGAGTGACTTTGCAGTAAGCCTGTACTTTCAACCAATCGGTGTTTCAAATTCGATGGAGATTCTATCCATAGGTGATAATTGCTCAAGCGATAGCCTCTTCCGTTTATACTATCTTTCAGATATGAACGAATTGATTTGGGATGTAAGTGAATCGATTCAAGAAAGCGCGAGTTTGCGTGGTGATGTGCCTTCAAATAAGTGCTGGACGCATGTAGTGCTTTCTAGAGAAAATAACGATTTCTATCTCTATATAAATGGAGATTTAGCGGAATCAATAAGCTTTAATGGAGATATACGTTTCAATCCGTTCGTTCCAATGGAAGTTGGAACTGGATCTTGTGTTGGAGTTATCTCTAACGAACTTGACGGGGTTGTAGATGATATTCAGATCTTTGATATGCATGTGCAGGAATTTCGTGCTAGAGAATTGTATGTACGAAACGATGAGATTATCACAAATGATACTACCATATTCGAAGGAGAATTTATAGATATAAGCGCTGTTCAAACGTGCAATAATTCAATAAACTGGTTACCTGCAACTGGAATTCAAAATACAACTGAATTCGATACAGAGCTTCAGGGTATTACGACTACGGAATATATAGCTCGCTTTGACGGAGAGTTTTGTGTTGCTACCGATACTTTAACTGTTGTTGTAATCAGCGAAGATGATGTATCTTGCGATCAGTTAATCCTGCCAAATGTTTTCACACCCAATGGAGACGGTCTCAATGATGATGTAGGAATTTTGAATGGATTTGTGATTGAGGAGTTAGAGCTTTTTGAAATCTACGATAGATGGGGAGAGCGAATATTTAGCACAACAAATAAAGTTGATAGATGGGATGGATCATTCAGAAACGAACCTGTAAATAGCGCTATGGTTTTGTACAAGATAGCCTATACTTGTGGTGGAGAATCATACGTGAAAACAGGAAACATCTCGATTCTGCGCTAGCTGAATTATTTCTTTTAGGTCATGGTTCAAGTGCTGAAATTGCTGTCATATGATTTGTCGATGAAAGGATCAAGATTCATATTATTATTTGGGATTCTTTACTTGCTTACATCGTGTAAATCTGGTAATGCTGAAGTTTCAAAAGAAGACGTGGCACAAAGTTCCCCTCACAGGTATCCTATAGAATCCATGAATAGAATATTTGTTTGGATTTTATTGTTTCTGCATTTGACTTATCTGTAGAAACAAATTTAACCAGATTTTGGACTAGCGATGTGGTCATGTAGGCAAACGAAGAGCGCCTAGACTCGGGATCTTTTGAGATGAATTGTATTCATCGGTGAAGGGTCATCTATTAGGATTTGAATTTTACTTAATGAAACTGAGTCCGAAGCGAATGCGGAACATGGTAACGTAGCGCCCGAAGGGAGTCCTCAAAAAAATCTAATAACGAAGAAATGAGTATTACGATTTACTAGCAGCGTTTTTAATATGAAAGCGTTCATAATGTAAATGATCTAGCTAGCTATTAATTTATGAATACGAGGTTACTTTTTTTACTTTTTGGTTTACTTCTAATGCTTACTTCATGCGATCCTGAGATCGATGATTTTGAAGTGCTGGGTCTTCAACCTATCTATTTTGATGCGGACGATGTCAGTGGTATCAGAAGTTCTGAACCACGGGAATTTGAAAATTTGGGTAACATCGTTTTAGTTGGTAACTACCTATTTATCGGTGAACGATATGAAGGTATTCATGTGTTGGACAATTCGAATCCATCAAATCCAGTGAACATACTATTTTGGGAAATTCCTGGTAACAATGAATTTACAATTGATGGAACAACACTCTATGCTGATAATTCGATTCACCTTTTAGTTATTGACATTTCTGATTTTGGAGATATTTCGTATATCAAGCGATTCGATGATTTTTACATTAGCAACCTGAGCGAACCACTAAGGCCAGCACCTAGTTATGTAGGTCCGTTTGAATGTTATGATCCAGATAAAGGCGCTTTAAGAGGCTGGCAAGAGGCATCTCTTATTGGTGCAGAATGTGAAGCCTACTAAATTTGACTAAAAAACTTATCATGAATAAAATATTATCCCTTCTCTGCTTTTCATTTCTTTTGATGCAATGTACAGTAGAAGATGCGGTTTCTGAAAATGCTGTTTCGGGTTCGTATGCAACATTGCTTGTTGTGAACGACTACATGTACGGTGTTAATGATGAAGAGCTTGCGACTTTTGATCTTAAAAATGATAAAGATCCCATTCTAATTGACGTTCAAAACGTGGGATTTGGAATTGAGAACATATATCATATCGATGGTATTTTGTTCATTGGTTCAGTTTCTGCTCTGCATATTTATGAGATTCAAAGTAATGGAATCCCTGTGAGTAGTTCAACTACTAACTATTTTGAAGCAGATATGACATCTTGCGATCCTGTGATCAGTGATGGACAATTTGCTTATGTCACCTTATCAACCTCTGCTGCAGTTGGTCCATGTGGAAGATGGGAACAAATAAATGAATTACGAATATATAATGTGGAAGATGTTAATAATCCTGTCCTTGTGAGTACAAGTGTTATGGAATTTCCTAAAGGTCTCGCGATCGATGGCGACTATCTCTTCGTTTGTGAAGGAAATTCGGGTCTTAAGGTGTTCAATATACTTGATCGTGAAAACCCGACTGAAATTGAATTCATTGAAGGTTTCGAAACATTTGACGTGATCGCAAGAGATGGATTACTAATGGTTACAAATTCTACTGAAATTAGGCAGTATGACTACATGGATATCAACAATATTATCTATCTAAGTTCTATAGACCTGTAAGTTGATGGATAAGAGGTATTTAGTTGGTATTATTACATTCCTTGTTTTCGTGTCACAGGCTTTTGTCCATGGTCAAGAGACCAGTCGGGACACATCAGATTCTTCGATTGTATTTCAGAAGATCAGTTTCGGAATTACTCTTAGCGCAATTGCTAATGTGAATTCTGCTTTTCAGATAAATTACGGCCATGCGATTAATGAGCGATGGAGAGTTAAGTCAGAATTCGGTTATATCTATACAAGCGTGTATGCTAATCAGTCAAATGGAATTCGAATAAAACCAGGACTACACTATATGAAGAGCTCTGGTAAGAACGCCGCAACGATTGTAGGTGTAAATTATAATTATAGATATACAACAGGACTTCTCAAAGAAACTTTGATTTTCCCAAATGAGTCTTTTGCAGTGAATGATCGGTTTATTCGCAGAAGATCTATGCATGGTGTAGAAGCATACTTCGGTGGGCTGATTCATTTTGATTCGAGGTTTTTTATCGAGTTGGGTGCGGGACTTGGCGCATTCTACCTTAATGTAAATGATGTGAACAGAATGTCTCTAGAAGATGGAGGTATGCTTTTTGATATCTTTCCTGCTGGAAACTATTTTCTTCCTATGACAAGCTTCCATCTAAGTTTGAATTATGTAATTGGCAAACTACGATAGAGGCAGTGCTTGATCCTATTCTTATTCTATATTTCTGCTAAGTATCACTTTATTTTTTCTAAGATTTAACCTTTGACGACTTGTAATTAAATTGCAAGTTGAATTATTATGGGATCAAGAAATCGACTTAATTTCTAGTTGCCATAATTAAGTGATTACCGCAAAATGAGTTCAGTTCGAGTTAACATAGAAATATCATATTAAGTATTTTGATATATATAAATATTTATTATATTTATCACAACAAATACTAGCCTATGGCCAAGCTCTTCGTCCTTGATACCTCTGTATTGCTTTTTGACCATCAATCCATCCGAAATTTTGAAGAACATGACGTTGCCATTCCAATCACAGTATTGGAAGAGTTAGATAAATTCAAAATTGGGAATGACAGTAAAAATTTTGAAGCTCGAGGTGCTATACGTCTCATCGATCAACTTTCAATAAATAAAGGACTTAATCGCTGGATATCGCTTGGTGATAAAAAAGGAAGGATCAAGATTGTGAATCCTAGTAGTAAGCTTTCAAAAGATGCTGAGCAGATTTACGGTAAGGGTAAAAATGATCACAAGATTGTCAATGCCGCACTCACTTTAAAAGCTAAGCATAAATCTACTGAAGTAATTTTAGTCACAAAGGATATCAATTTACGGATAAAATCAAAAGCTCTGGGCCTTAGTGCAGAGGACTACATGACCGGGAAAGTTGAAAATGTTGAAACTGTGTCGGAGAGCTTCATTTCTATCGACGAATTGGATGCGTCAATCATCAAGAGTTTATATAAAGACAAATTTATCACAGAGAATGGAATTCTAAGTGAGAAAAAAGTAGCAAATGGTTATTATATTCTAAATAATTGTAGTCAATCCGCTTTGGCTAGGTATGATCAAAAGCAAGATAGAATAGAGTGTGTTGAGAAGCAGTATGCTTCAGGAATCAAACCTCAAAATGCTGAGCAAACTTTTGCGCTTGACGCGCTTATGAATCAGGATATCAAATTAGTCGCACTTCAAGGAGTAGCTGGAACTGGCAAGACGCTTCTTGCATTAGCTGCCGCACTTGAGCAACAAAGTCTATATGATCACATTATACTTACAAGACCTATTATTCCTCTTAATAATCGGGACATCGGTTTCTTGCCCGGTGACGCCAATGATAAAATATCACCGTACATGCAGCCCCTCTGGGATAATCTTAAGTTCATCAAGTCTCAATTTAGAGAGAATGGTCGAAAACGAAAGTTGATAGAAGAGTTCGAAACAGATGGAACGATTGAAATTACAGCTCTAAATTTTATAAGAGGAAGGAGTCTGACCAATGCAATTTTCATAGTTGATGAGGCTCAAAATCTTACTCCGCATGAAATTAAGACAATCATTACGAGGGCAGGTGAAGGCACAAAAATTATTTTTACAGGGGATATTCATCAAATCGATACACCTTATTTAGACGCTCAGTCAAATGGTTTGACCTATATAATAGATCGATTGAGAGGTAGCCCTCTTTTTGCCCATATTAAGCTTGAAAAAGGTGAACGAAGTGAGTTAGCAAATCTGGCAAATGACTTGTTATAGACTTCTAAGTATTCCGCTATCATCCATAAGTTTTTGTATTTGAGGTACTTTTGATTCCTAAGCAATGATGTGCTTGACGATTTGATATTTTAACACTTTAGATTTCAGTGAGTCAGTATGCAGTTGTAATTGTGATTAAATCTAAGGACAATTTCATTTTGCTGAAAAAAGTATAGCTTTACGGGAAAAATCAGCAATGTCAAATAATCTACTTAAAGGTAAAAAGGGAATCATCTTCGGTGCGCTTGATCCAGACTCAATTGCATGGAAAGTAGCAGAAGCTTGTGTTGAACAAGGAGCAGAAATCACGCTCACAAATGCGCCCGTTGCACTTCGTTTTGGAGAATTACAGAAGCTTTCTGATAAGCTAAATGCTCCTATCATACCTTGCGACGCAACAAGTGTTGATGAGCTTGAAGCGTTGTTGATACAATCAATGGATATTTTCGGTAGTAAGCTAGACTTCATTTTGCATTCAATAGGGATGTCCGTGAACGTTCGGAAGAAGAAAGACTATACCAATCTTAATCATGATTGGATGCAAAAAACGTTTGATGTTAGTGCTATTTCTTTTCATAAATTGATGCAATCGGCTTACAAGTTGGACGCTATGAAAGAGAACGGTTCTATTTTAGCACTAAGCTATATAGCTGCTCAGCGAACATTTCCAGATTACAGTGAAATGGCTGAATCCAAGGCATTACTAGAATCATTTGCACGTAGCTTCGGATATCATTGGGCTATGAAGAAGCGAGTTCGAGTAAATACAATCTCGCAGTCTCCAACTATGACTACAGCTGGTAAAGGCGTGAAGGGATTTACTGAGTTTTTTGACTACGCAGAGAAGATGTCTCCGTTAGGAAATGCAAGTGCTGAGTCATGTGCAGATTATTGTATTAGTTTATTTAGTGATTTAACTCGAATGGTTACAATGCAGAATCTATTTCATGATGGTGGATTTAGTAGTATGGGAATGAGTCCCGCGATTTTGGAGTAGTCTAATGATAATCGAGACTATTATTTCCACTATATTTTCACTATTGACATAATACTATGGCTCTACAAGAAGAAATCGAAGAGCAAGGTATATGGCTCTTTAAGTACAGAGGAGTTTTACCTTTAATACTTCTAGCATCAGGACTAATCGTTTTGGTTTGGAATACCCTTAATCCGGGTTTACTCAATGAATCGCCTTTGTTTGAGGTAGCTTGGCCATATATCTGTTTTGCAGTGGGTGTCTTAGGTATGGTAATCCGAGCTTACACAGTAGGTCATACTCCAGCAAATACTTCAGGAAGAAATACCGAAGAACAGGTTGCAGACGAGCTGAATACGACAGGTATATATTCAATGGTTCGGCACCCACTCTATGTGGGTAACTTCTTCATGTGGCTTCCATTTGCTTTGTTAACTGGTAATTTATGGTTTAGCTTTAGTTTTGTTCTAGTATATTGGATTTATTATGAGCGCATTATGTTTGCTGAGGAACAATTTCTTCGTCGAAAATTTGGAGATAGGTATACTTCGTGGGCAGAGACCTTGCCAGCATTTATTCCCAGTTTGAAAAACTATAAAAAACCTGCGCTTTCGTTTAGTTGGAAGAAAGTTCTTAAGAAAGAGAAAAATAGTTTGGCATCCCTCTTTTTGCTTTTTAGTTTGTTTGATATTTTGAGAGCGACAATTTTGGGTTCAGCGACTTACAACATGTTCTTTTTGTACGGAGCTATTGCTACTTTAGTCTTATATTTTGTTTTGAAATATATGAAGTACAATACCGAGTTGCTAAACGAAGAGGGACGTTGATTTTCTATTGGTTGATTTCCAAACCATACCGCAATAGCTTTATGCCATAAGTTCTTTGGCATTTCTGATAGCTCCTTCAGTAGGGGGATCACCACTTAGCATTTTTCCAATTTCTTGTATTCTACCTGCTTCGTCTAAAGGTTGAACTTTCGTATAAGTTCTATTATTCTCTACTATTTTATAGATGAAGAAGTGAGTATCCGCCTTAGCAGCTATTTGAGGCGAATGTGTGATTGAGACTAGTTGATGCTTTGTGGCGAGCTTTTTAAGTATTATCCCCATTTTACCAGATACTTCACCAGAAATACCGGTGTCAATCTCATCAAAGATCAAAGTACCTAAGTTGATTTTTCCCGCAACTACCGATTTTAGACTTAAAGCTAGTCTAGACAATTCACCTCCTGAAGCTACTTCACTAATTGATTGCAGAGCTTTTCCTGGGTTTGCCGAAAATAGAAACTGGATTTCATCCATTCCGTGAGAACGTAGTTTTTCTCCAAGAGTAATATCTATCTTGAAATTGGCATGTTCCATTCCAAGATCTGCAAGTAGGCTCTTAATTTTTTTCTCAAATTGGGGAATTATTTTGACTCTTGCCTCATGAATTCTGTTCGCTTTTTGCTTAAGATCCTTTTCAGCTTTTGCAATACCTTTTTCGAGTTTACCGCGATTTTGTTCAAAAGATTGAAGACCTTCTATTTTAGTGGATAAGGAACGATGGAAGTCATACAAGGCAGCTGAGTCTTGCAATGCATGTTTTTGTAAAAGACGGAATAGCAAATTGAGTCTCTTTTGTTTTTCTTCTAGCAAGGCAGGATCGGATTCGACCGAATTTGCGAGAGAAGAACTCTGAAAGTTGATGTCTTTTACTTCCTCAATGATTGAATTTAATCGTTCTTGTAATTCACGTAATTCAGCTCCCGAATCTCCCATTTTATCAAGATCATTTCTGACATAACTCAGCTGATCTATGATCGGACTTTCTGATGATTCTAAAATAAATGTGAGCTTGTTTAGTACTGATATAATGCCATCAGCATTCTCGAGCATATGGACTTCTTGTTCGAGTGATTCTTGTTCGTTTTCAGAAAATCCCGCTTCCTCAAGTTCTTTAAACTGAAAATTCAGAAAATCAAGTTCTTTTGCTACTTGCTGCGCTTCTGCGACGAGTTTTTCAAGTTGCTTCAAGTCATTTCGATAAGCTAAGTAAGATTCATGGTATCCTTCGACAGATTCAATTTGTCCCGCTAGACTATCAATCATGTTGATTTGTGTGCTTTCGTCATTGATTCCTAGCGTGTCAAATTGTCTATGCATATCAAGCAAGAGAGCACTCAGCTGTTTTAAGAAACTCAATTTGACTGGTTCGTCATTAACGAATGAGCGTGATTTTCCATTGGGAGCAATTACTCGTCTAATGATGATCGGAGATTCGAATTCCATATCATTCTCGATGAATAGTGCTTTTATAAGCGGACTTTCGTCGAAAAACTCAGCTTCAACGAAGCACTTTTTTGAGTCATCGTATAGGACTTTGGTGTCAGCACGATTCCCTTGTATTAGTCCTAAAGCACCAGTCAAGATAGATTTACCAGCACCAGTCTCACCAGTGATGATATTGAGTTTATGGCCAAAAATCATTGAAAGATCTTCTATAATGGCGTAATTCTGGATAACAAGGCAGTTCAACATATCACCCAAAGATATATCAATAGAGAGATATTGAGGTATGGGGGGTGGGGGGAAAGTGATTTGTAGATCAAAATATTTATGTAGCACATGTATGTTAAATAGCTGATATTCAAATATTTGTGATAATTTTAATATGCGTAATTCGATAGGTTTTAAATTTATTTTTCAGTCCTGCAGGATAGATGTTGAATGTCAATGTCGAAATTGACGATAGTAGACTTCTTGAGATTTATTCAGAACTAGAGAGGAAACCGCAGCAAAACCGACGAGTAGTATATTCTGTGTCTGATGTTTATGTTAAGGAGATTTTCATGAATAATTCAATACTAATACCTTTCAAAAGTACTTAGGAGAATAAGCACTACTACCTTTTTGAAAACTTTCTGTTAGATTGTTTTTAAAAAAACTAAGGTATATAGGTGACAAATTGCATTGCTGATTAACAATATTTTGTAGAACTCCCCACTACAAATCGTAGATCATCTTCTGATTCTACAGAAAAATTTAATTAGATATAGGATTCCTTATAATTAATCTTCCTATTGAGGTCGCTAGTAATTAGATGTTTGTAAAACTGGATCATATGTATTACACAATATATAATATACTGATTTTTAATATGTTCTAATCAACGTTACATCCCTAGGTTCTTTCTCAAATCCGCGGGCAATGCAATCCCATTATCGATTATCAATTGAGCATCTTTTCTAGCTTCTTGGAACTTACCCAAGGCAACGTAATTCCTTGCACGTTCAATATATATTGCTGGAATTTGGCTATATCTTAGTGCTCGATTGTAGTCTATTTCGGCACCTTTGTAGTCTCCTAATATTCTCTTTGTTGTAGCTAAATTACTGATCATTGCTCCATTATAAGGTCTAAACTTTAGATAACTCAGAACATCTTTTTGCTCATTTTCATAGTCGCCAATATTGTGATATGTGATTGATCTATTGAAGTATACGTTTGGATTGTTGGGATCAAGTGCTTCAGCTTTTTTGAATGTTTCAATCGCTGGGTAATTTCGATTAAGTCGAGCCTGTGTCGAGCCTAAGTTGACCAAATATTCTGGGAGCAAGTCTCTGTATTTACCATCTGTTTTCGCTTTTTCGGTGGTCAGCTTAACCGCTTGTTGGTAATCTGCTAATGCTAACAGTAAAGTGTCTTTTCGCTGTGATTGGAAATACAATTTGCCCCTCGAATTATAAGGCTCTGGGTCGTCTTGTCCAAGACTCAAACGTTGCGAATAATCCCTCAATGCAAGATCTTTATACCCTGCGTCTCGTAGCCAGTTTGCACGATTACCCCAAGTAACTTTTGTTCTTGGATAATGCTCAATGACATGAGACCATAAGCTATATGAATTACTCCAAATATCAACTTGCTGATAGGTTTTGTACATAAAAAGCATCATATATAAACCTACGACTCCAGCAATAGCTTTTCCAACTATCGACGTAAGATCGGTTTGTTGAAAGTAGTAGGCAGCTATAAAAAATAGACCAGCATATGGCACATACGTGAATCGATCAGCTAGAAAACCTTGTCCAGCTCCTAAGATTTGAAGTACAAACATCACATTTACAGTGAAGAATAGGAGTCCAAAGACCCAAACATGCTTCTTCTTTGTCCACAGATACACAATTGCTCCAACCAATCCAAAAAATGGAAAGGCACTAAGATAATAGATGGTTTCAAAACTAGAGGGGTAGGGATATAGCGGAGACATCTCCCAGGGATAGATAAACTTACCGAGATAAACTAGATACGAATATGAACCTATAAACAAACGTTGGAAAAAGGAAAATGTGGTAGAATCAAGAAGAACACCTTCAGAGCTAAGAACAAAAAAGCCAAAGGAACCTATGATCAGAGATATGAAAAAGTAGGGAGTCTTGTAGAATATCGATTTCCAAGAAAATGACTTTTCAAGCCAATAGTCAACTGCAATCATAGAAAGTGGTAGAGAGACCGCTTGAATCTTAGACAGTCCACTAAGAAAGAACAAAGGGATGATAAACCATATGAATTTGAATTCTTTATTGAGTTTCTTGCCTTTTATATAGTAGAATAATGCTGCGAAATAGAAAGAAGCAAATAACACATCTTTTCGCTCAGTCAGCCAAGCTACAGATTCCACACGCATGGGATGGATACCGAAAAGCAGTGCCAATAAAAATGCACCAATAGGCCCCAAACCCAACTGTCTGCCGATTTGAAAGACCAAGAAGACACAGAATAAGTGTAACAGAACATTGTTTAGATGCCACCATTTCCAACTTTCCTTGTCCATTCCGAACACCATTTTTTCTAAGGCAAAGGACCAGACAGTCAAGGGATTGTATCCACCAATTACATCAGTAGTGAATATTTCTCCAGTAAGTTTCCAGAAATTTTCAGAGCTGATGTCTTGGATTAGTTTGTTTTCCACAAAATTCTTATCGTCATCCCAATTAACCCATTCATTGTTCAAGCTGTCACTAAAGGCCAAAAAGCTTAACATAATAGCAGATGCGACAAGAACCAGGGACAATTTGTCTTTCCAAGAGCTCATCTCCGTCTTAGCATTGACATGATTACTCTTAGTTTGAGTAACCTTTCTCTGAGTGTGTTTTTTTTTGGATTTTTTCTTAGAATTAGACATCAGATATATTTGATAAATAAATATATCATATAATTATGAAAAGAATCCGATTGCGCAATAAAGGACATAAGAAGTTGCGAGTCAAAACTATATATTTGTGCGCTTAAGAGCAGATCATGAAGGATTCAGAAATACAGCATGTAATTGACATAGTCGGTGAAAAAGGCATGCTGGATGAAATAGGTTGGCCTAATGGGAAAAATCTATTTAAAATCGACCCAAAGATGCCTTATGAGGAAGCAGAAAAATTGATTGATCAGAATCCAGATAAAGCTTTTTTATTCTCCTTATCAAATGTACCTATTGAACGAAGAGAACATATTCAACTTGCTGGATTATCTCAGAGACTAGATACTCAGTACTACCTAAAAAATACTACTGGTACTAAGAACATCGCCTTTTTGGGCGCAAGCCAAACTGTTTATTATAGTGATCTACTTGTTGGTTTATATTTGAAAGAGATTAATAGTCAAGTAGCACTTAAACAAGTTGATGTTGCTGATCTAGATAAATTTCCAGTCGCAATCAATTCTGGAACACAATGGTCTAATGAATCTTTGCAAAGATTGCATCCACAAGAATGGACTCCTAGACCTGCTAGTGGAATATTTACGGTTATCTGTCATAAAGAAAATATCTCGTTACGAAAACAAATAGCTAAACTTCATTTCTCTGAGAGTCAAGTTCTTGGCAATATTGAAAGAAGAGTAGAACAGCTGATTTTAGCAAAGAGTGGGATCTTACTACTTGGCACATACTCTTTCATTGATGCGCAACACAACTATCAAATTTACCTTGTTATTGATCGAGGAAATGGTCTTGAGCATCTTAATACAAGTCAATCTACTTCTCATGGTTTGGAGGATGCACTGATGGCAAAGTTAATATGACTTAGAAGGAATTTCTTGAGGAAGATAATCTTCTTTCAACTGTGTCAAAAGGAAGAGAATTAATATAGATTAGAAGTGTTCAATTTTCTAGCTCTAGCAGTTCGAGTTTTTCTGTACAGTGTGCGGAGTAAGGTTTTGTAAGAGATAGAAGTTTTACCCTATTGTATTGGACTTAATTAGCTTAATTTAGCCTTCATTAGCTTTGTTTGTCTAGTATTGATTTTGATTCGTATAATTATGCCTAAGCAAGCAAATTGAAATTCCGCATTCGAGCTTAATTTAGTAACTTTGCGGTATGTTAATATCGGCTAAGGAAATAGCATCCTATTTGAATGGTGAGGTAGAAGGTAACCTAGATGTGCAAGTACATGCTCCAAGTAAGATTGAAGATGGTGAAGAAGGGACAATTTCGTTTCTTGCGAATCCCAAGTACGAGCATTATGCTTACACAACAAACGCATCCATACTGATCGTCTCAAATGAATTTGAGCCTACAGACGATATCTCTAGTACCCTGATAAAGGTGCCAGATGTATACGCCTCTATTGCTAAATTATTGGAAAAATTTAGCGACAGCAAATCTCAAAAATTTCAAATATCAAGTTTTGCTTTTGTTGAGAAATCTGCAGAATTGCATCCCGAGGTTTCTGTAGATGCATATGCGGTTATCAAAGAGCATTGCGAAATTGGACAAAGGACAATTATTTATCCACACGTTTTTATCGATCAATCTGTGAAAATAGGTAAAGATTGTATCATTTATGCTGGAGCAAAAATCTATTCCAATACGATAATTGGTGATAATTGTATTATTCACGCAGGTTCGGTCATAGGTTGTGATGGATTTGGATATAGCAAAGACGATCAGGGAGCTTATACAAAAATTAAGCACGTGGGAAACGTGATAATTGAAAATGACGTTGAAATCGGTGCTAATGTCACTATTGACCGAGCTACAATGGGTTCGACCATAATAAGAAGAGGAGCAAAGATTGACAACCTAGTGCAGATTGCTCATAATGTCGAAATTGGTGAAGATACAGCTATGGCCGCGCAGTCTGGAATAGCTGGAAGTACTAAAGTGGGAGATAGAGTAATAGTAGGCGGGCAAGCTGGTATAGTAGGACATCGTAAGATTGCTGACGAAGTTCAGATTCAAGCTCAAAGTGGAGTAATTAGTAATGTAAAAGAAGTAGGTAAAAGGCTATATGGATATCCAGCGATAGACTATCACAGCTATTTGAAGGCATATGCCATTATGAAAAACCTTCCAGATCTTAAACAACAAGTGAAAGAACTTCAAGATCAAATTAACGAACTAAAAAAAATGTAGTTGTAATCTCAGCTATAGCTCAAAACTATGAAACAGAAAACAATCGAAAAATCTACCAGTCTTAGTGGAATTGGTTTGCATACAGGAATCGAAGCTGAAATCACTTTGAATCCTGCGCCTGAAAATCATGGAATAAAATTTAAGAGAATTGACTTAGTAGGTGAGCCGATAGTGGAAGCTGATGTCAATTATGTAATATCGACAAATCGAAGCACGACTTTGAGAAAAAGAGATGCTCAGGTTTCTACAGTAGAGCATCTTCTATCAGCTTGTGTTGGCATGGGTGTCGATAATTTAATGATAGATATTTCAGGTCCAGAAGTTCCAATTCTTGATGGTAGTGGGCGTTATTTCGTCAAGGCAATCGAGGAAGCTGGAATTATTGAGCAGGATACTGATAAACTGGTTTTTGAAGTTGAAGAAACAATCTCTTTTAAAGATTCTGATACTGGCTCAGAAATGGTTGCTTTAGCAGCTGATTCTTACCAGATCACCTCAATGATTGATTTTGATTCGCCGATATTGAATAAACAATATGCGAAACTTCACGATCTATCCCAATATAAATCAGAAATTGCCCCAGCAAGAACGTTTGTCTTTGTTCGAGAGCTTGAAAAGTTGATTGATCAGAATCTAATCAAAGGAGGAGATCTAGAAAATGCCGTGGTAATCGCAGACGAACCAATGGAGACTGAAGATCTAGCTACGTTAGCTAAAAAGCTTAATAAACCTACCATGGAAATTGAAAGTGAAGGCTATCTGAATACTACTAATTTACATTTTTCAAACGAACCAGCTCGGCATAAATTGCTAGATGTGATTGGAGATTTGTCTCTGATTGGTTGTACTATAAAAGGTAAGATTTTAGCTACTAAACCAGGACATAGAACCAACGTTGAATTTGCGAAGTTACTGAAAAAGCAATATCGGGAACAAAAAAAACTAAGAGGAAAACCAAAATATGACCCAACTAAGGAGCCATTAATCGACTCTGTTCAGATACAAAAATTGCTTCCACACCGATATCCATTTTTGATGGTAGATAAGATTATTGAAATTGGGGAAAAACATGTTGTGGGCGTGAAGAATATAACGATGAACGAGCAGATGTTTCAAGGGCATTTTCCTGGGAATCCGGTTTTTCCTGGCGTTCTACAGATGGAGGCCTTAGCACAGACTGGCGGTATTCTAGCACTTACCAAGCAAGAAGATCCGCATGGCTGGGATACATATTTTGTGAAAATGGATCAAGTGAAATTTAAGAATAAGGTCGTTCCAGGTGATACATTGATTCTGAAAATGGAATTGATGTCCCCCATAAGAAGAGGGCTAGTTCAGATGCAGGGAACTGCGTACGTTGGAAATAAGATTGTTTCAGAAGGGGAATTGATCGCTCAGATCGTTAAACAAAGCTAATAGACCATGGAATTAAACGTAGTACATCCCAACGCAAAAATTGGTAAGAATGTAACTATATCTCCATTTACCGTTGTTGAGGAAGATGTAGTAATAGGAGATAATAGTTGGATTGGTCCCAATGTTTCTATCATGAATGGAGTACAAATCGGCAAAAATTGTAAGGTTTTTCAAGGAGCTGTTCTTGGTGCGGTTCCGCAGGACTTGAAGTTCGATGGAGAAGAATCCATTCTTGAAATTGCAGACAATGTAGTTATCAGAGAATATTGCACAATTAATCGCGGTACGAAAGCAAATTTTAAAACATACATTGGCGCAAATACTTTGATTATGGCTTATGTGCATGTTGCGCATGACTGCATCATTCATAATAATTGCGTTGTTGCCAATAGTGTAAATCTTGCTGGACACATAGAGCTTGAACCATATGTGGTTGTAGGTGGAATGACAGCTATTCACCAGTTTGTACGGGTTGGAAGGCATACCATGGTTGGCGGCGGTTCGCTTGTGCGTAAAGATGTACCACCATTTGTAAAGGCTGCTCGAGAGCCACTTTCATACGCTGGCATCAATGGTTTGGGACTAAGAAGAAGGGGGTTTTCAGAAGAGCAGGTTCGTACTGTTGAAGATATCTATCGCATTTTGTTTGTGAAAGGAATTAACCGCAAGAATGCCTTGGAGATGATTGAAAATGACTTCCCAGCTTCAGATGAAAAAGATCAGATTCTTGATTTTGTTGCTAGAGCAGAACGAGGCTTGATGCGAGGATATAGATAGTCTCTGGATTTTTATAAAAAATATCGGGCTTTGAGCCCAAAAGCATATTTCTATGGATATCATATTGCAACAAGTTTCAAAGAGATTCTCATATGAATGGATATTCAGAAATATCAATTATACTTTTTCTTCGGGTGAAAAAATAGGAATCGTTGGCCCAAATGGTTCTGGCAAATCCACTTTTTTAAGAGTACTTTTAGGTACTATTGAGCCTAGCAACGGTAAGGTTGAGTATTTCGATAAAGGCGAAAGTATATCGGTTCAACAAGTCTATAATAGATTTAGCTTTGCCGCACCATATATGGATCTCCCTGGAAATTTTACAATGGAAGAGATCATTCGATTCCATTTTACTTTCCGTTCCCTTTTAGTTGGTATTGAAGAAAAAGACGTGATCGAGATGGCGCAGCTGGACAAGAGTAAAAGAAAATTCTTCAATCAGTTTTCTAGCGGCATGAAACAACGTTTTAAATTGGCGCTCGCTTTTAGCAGTCAGAGTTCAGTTGTAGTTCTTGATGAACCCACGACGAATCTCGATGTAGATACTAAAGCGTGGTTTGAAAAATTAGTAGAAGATCGCCTAGGACAACGATCATTAATCATCGCAACGAATGAACCCTTCGATCTTCAACTATGCGATATAGAGTTTGATGTCATGAATTATAAAAAGAAGAGCTGAGAGAAATTTCTTCCCTGTATTAAGTGCTGTTTTTTTGAAAAATCGTCACAGTACTTAAATCGATTTTCTGTAAATGGTTGCTCTTATGAATTTTGTACTACTTGATTGTAAGATATTGATTTATAAGTTTGTGATATAATTCTTACGGCAATAAAACTCTACATACTAGTGGTTTCGCTAGATCTCAAAGTAAAACGATTCGCTCTTGCTGGTTTTCGAGGATGCTGTGTAACTTAAGTAAATGAAGGAACTTCCATCAACAGCACTTGTTCAGAGAATCACGAGCCTTACAACACTTTCAAGCCTCTCACAATTCTACTAGGCATGACTATAGTTGCTTCTTGAGCTTTTGAAGTTCTTGCTTTATTTTAGTCAATTTCTTTACGATAGGTCGAATCGCCTTTTGTCGATCCTTCATCAACTTCATTTCCTTCCTTGCTCCATCAATAGTGAAACCACGTTCTTTTACAAGACTGTGAATAACTGCAATCTGTTCAATGTCCTTCACAGTAAATTGTCGATCGCCTTTCCTATTTTTTCGAGGCTTCAGCTCAGAAAACTCTCCTTCCCAATAACGTAATAGACTATTGCTGAGATCAAACAATTCAGCAACTTCCCCGATAGAGTAGTACAGTTTGGTCAGATTCTTTGGTACTTCAGTCATAATGTAATTCTGTGTTCTTTCAGATATATTTCAAACGGTATCTCTTGCCATTCTAATTCTTTCTTTTCCATTCATCTATACCAAAATTAAAGTTGGTATAGTATTTGAATAATAATAATATGTCAATGAAAAAGTGGCACATGTCAAAAATACCATTTTGTAATCGATTGATAATCATTGTCAAATAAATTAATTTTTTTTAATCCAATTATTAGATCGATCAGTCTTTAAAATTGATCAACAAAAAGTACAGAAATGAAAAATTATTTTTTGAAAACTTTCGCTTTGTCTTTTTTCCTTCTTTTAGGGCTAGTCTCCTTCGCCCAAGATTATGAAACACCAGAGTTAGCAATCGAACGCTTAAAAGAAAAACGAGCAGAGGTAATTGAGATCATTATCAATCAAGAGAATGATAAAACGATGAGTTATTTCAAAGCAGTGGCTTCTCAGAAGATTATTGATGCGATGCTGGGTGATTTTAAAGAGGGAAAGAGCGTAGAAGAAGTTGCAATTGAGAATAGTGCAACGATGAAAATGAACCACGTTCAGATAGTTAAGCCTATGTTCCCTGATTCAAATGGAAGATATGGTACCAATTGGATTAATGAGGAATTGCTTGTTCTTCTAGAGAAAAAATAGAATTCATCCTTACGATAAAATACTTTACGATGATTAATCGAATCTTTACAAATAGAGAAAGTAATCAGCAAGTCTTCGCTTTGAGAAAAGTAGTCACATTTGTTATGCTTTTGATTTCTTTTCAAGTGATGCTATTGGGACAATGTCCGGACGGTGAAACAAATATCACGATCTTGATGGACAATGAAATTTTTCCAAGTGAGAATGGCTGGGAGCTTTGGGATGCTACCGCTGGTGTTCAGGTTGTCTGTAACAGTAGTTGGACAAACGGTGCCTCAGTTGAAGCTTGCATAATCAATGGTAATACTTATGAACTATACGGCTATGAATCTTTTGGTGATGGTTGGAATAGTGGAACCTTAGAAGTTATTACTAGTGAAGATGCATCTAACTATATGGGTGCTTGCTTCGCTAATGAAGGAAATATCCTATTTTCAGGAACGTCTCTTGCAGCTGGCACTGGATCGGTTAATTGTCAGAATCAAGGTCCAACTGGTTTCTTAACTGCAACTTTTTCAACCGATTGTATTGCTTGTGAACTAGTTTGTCCCCCAGATATCATAGTTTCTAGTGAGCTTGGTATGTGTGGAGCAGATGTCACAATTCCTCTTCCTATGTCGAATGGCGTTTGCGATCCAGCGGTAAGCGATATGAGTGGTTTTTTTCCAGTAGGAACAACTGAAGTTGTATTTAGCGCTGACGAGAATGGAACGAGTGGAGGCGTTGGTTGTTCAATGATGGTTACTGTAACCAACACAAATGGGCCTATAGTTTCGACTCCATCAGACCAAACAATTTCTTTAGGCGGAGGAGCGTGTTCGTCCATCTTCAACTATACAATAGATGCTGAAGTTTCTTGTGAAGCTACAGCTTTGACTCTTTCACAGAATATTGATTCTCTGACTGTAAATAATAGTTTTGCCTGTCCAGGAGGGTCTAATAGTTATTACCGAGTATGGAATTTACAGGAAGAGGGAGTATTAACCGACTTTACCCTAGAATCAATAGATATAGGTGTTTTTGAAGCATTTAATTTACCTGCTGTTACGGTAAGAATTCATGAATTGAACGGTCCATTAGCTATATCGAATCTCGAGCTTATTTCTGAAAATACAATGAATATTTCAGCTGTATTCAACACCCTAGTAAACTTTCCTATTATCGCTGATCTAGAAGCGGAAAAGACATACGTCGTAGAAGTTGTAACTCCAGGTTCAATTTTTAGTGGCTTCGTTATGGGAATTAATAGCTCAGGTCAAACTGCTCCATCTTATTTGAGATCGAATTTCTGCAACTTATCAACTATTACAGATTTAGCAACCATTGCATCAAATAACGAAGCGATAGTTATGAATCTCAACGGAATTCAAGAGTCGTTTTCAATTATGCAGACCTTTGGACTTCCTGCCGGTTCGGAATTTCCTATTGGTATTACGACAAACACATTCGTTGTTACGGATGCTTCCGGGAATACAACAGAGAGTTCATTTAGTGTCACAGTAAATGAGTTTGCAAACCCAATTTCAAATTTAGCTTGCAATAATTTAGTCAATATATCTCTAGATGTAAATTGCGAGGCCTTGATTACTCCTGATATGGTGCTTGAGGGAGGCCCTTATGGTTGTTACGATAACTATACAGTAATTATAAAAGATTTATTAGGTAACGAGTTTGGGAATATGGTTACAGGTGAGATGATAGGATTAGAATTAATTGCAGAAGTAGCAGATCAAGAAGGTAATTACTGTTGGGGTGACATTGTAATTGAAGATAAGTTAGCTCCAATGCTAGAATGTGCCGAACGTACAACGCAATGCACTGAAGATACTAAACCAGGTGCTCTCTTGTCAGATCTGATGCGATTTAATTTTGAACCCAATGTAGCTATACCTACCACCGATGTTTCATCAACAGATATTCCGATTGAGATCATTGGTCTAGATGGAGCCGAGATTGCAGATGTAAATATTGAATTGGAGATTTCACATACGTGGGTTTCTGATCTTTCAGTGGTTCTAGTATCACCAACTGGTACTGAAGTAACCTTGTTTATTTCTCCAGGTACATTTTGTTCTGGAGATGATATTGATGTTACAATTGACGATGAAGCAGATCTTACTGCAGACGATTTAGCAACAACTTGTTTGGATCAGACTCCCGCAATTGAAGGATCGTTTCAATCTGCATCTCCCTTATCTAAATTTGACGGTGAAGACCCTAATGGAACTTGGATTGTGAGAGTAAATGATTTTGCAGCAGGCGATGGTGGTCTGTTTCAAAATGTAACTTTAGAAATATCACAGACTGGTGGAATTGTAGGACTACCCATACCAGATGGAGCTACTTTTCAACCATTTGGAGATCAGTCATTTTTTGTTTTTGGGCTCGACCCATGTGGCCCCGCAGTACTTACCTATGAAGACGAATCAGAAGAAATGGACTGTACAAGTCCATATACAGAAGTTATATATCGGACTTATACTGCCACGGATGAGTCCGGAAACAATGCCGTTTCGTGTGAAGATACAATCTATGTCTTACGAACTGACCTAGGGACTTTAGAATTTCCAGAAAATTATGATGACCTTGATTTACCTTCAATTAGTTGTACTGCAGGATATCCCACTCCAAGCATGACAGGGTCACCTACTGGTGATTTTTGCGAGAATATTCAGATGGACTATACAGATATCGTAATTGATATTTGTGAAGGCAGCTATAAAATACTAAGATATTGGACGATTTTTGAATGGTGTAGTAGTGAGGTAGTTGAGCATACTCAGATAATCAAAGTTTCCGATCAGGAAGGACCTGTGATCACCTGTCCAACAATAGGAACGATATCTACTGGTCCATATGATTGTCAAGCTAGTATATTGTTGCCAAGTCCAACTATTTCTGATAATTGTTCGACGGTTTCAGCTTATACAGTGGAGACTACCGCTGGAACAATTATTGAACAAGGAGGAATCTCTAGCCTTGTTAATCTTGATATAGGATCCGTCACAGTTACATACACTGCAACTGATAATTGTGGAAATAGCTCTAATTGTTCGATTACATTTGAAGTAGTTGATAATGTACCTCCAGTTGCAGTTTGTGAGCAATTCACAACAGTTGCTCTTTCATTTGAAACTATTGTCACAGTTGATGCTGAAACTTTTGATGATGGATCTTATGACCAATGCAGTGACGTAACATATTCAGTAAAAAGAATGACAGATGTGTGTGATGTGCCTGGCAATACTGCTTTTGGATCGTCTACTAAATTCTGTTGTGAAGATGTTGGAAGTCTAGTGATGGTTGAGTTTAGAGTCGAGGATTCAGAAGGAAACGTCAATACTTGCATGGTAGAAGTTGAGGTTCAAGATAAAATTGCTCCAGCGATTCAAGTCCCACCAAATATTACATTGAATTGTCAAGAGGATTATACAGATCTAAATCTGACTGGAGGACTTGCGCTTGGTTTTGATAATTGTGAAATAGAAGACATTAGTTTTATCGATATTCCTTCTATTGGTTCTTGTGGATCTGGTCAAGTTTCAAGAGTTTTTACAGTGACTGACAAAAGCGGTTTGACAGCTACCGGTACACAGATTATCTTTTTGATAGACAATGACCCTTTTGACATAAGTGACATTACTTTTCCAAGTAATGTGACTTTGACTTCTTGTATTGCATCGACAGATCCTTCTTCAACAGGAGAGCCTATTTTGAATGACGATATATGTAGTCAAGTTACTTACAATTTTTGGGACGATACATTTGTAATCGTTGAAGATGCCTGCCAAATAATATATAGAGAGTGGACTGTAATTGATGAATGCCAGTACGGAAATAGTACTAATCCCAACTTGGGAATTTGGAAGGATATTCAAGTTATAGAAATTGTCAATAATACTGCACCAGTTATCACAACTCCATGTGTCGATCAATCTTTCCCTGGATTTGGTAATTGTGAAGATGAAGTTACTTTAGGAATAGAAGCAACGGATGATTGTACGTCAAGTGATAAACTAGTGTACGAATGGAAGATCGATGCGTTTGATGAACAAGATGGTATTTTTGAGTTTCAAAATACAGGTAACGAGCTTACGGAAGTATTCCCATTCGGTACACATAGAATTTATTGGACTATTGCCGACAAGTGTGGAAACCTAACTTCTTGTAGTTACCTGTTTACTGTTGAAGATGCAAAACCACCTACACCTTACTGTATAGGAGGTTTATCTACTGCTGTGATGAGTTTCTCTGGAGAAGTTACTATTTGGGCAAGCGATTTTGTACTAGCATCGGAAGATAAT
The DNA here is from genome assembly GCA_943788055.1 of uncultured Saprospiraceae bacterium. Lineage (GTDB taxonomy): Bacteria > Bacteroidota > Bacteroidia > Chitinophagales > Saprospiraceae > JAHDFB01. Next base: position 191,314 of record CALSOU010000008.1, on the reverse strand, counting down.
TGCTCTGAAGATATTTTAGTTTCTTTCTCTGAGGATGTTATTCAAACTTCCAGAACGTTTAATTGTGAAGACATACCTAATGGTATTGCACAACTTGTCGAGGATATTCAAGTTTGGTTCTGGGATGAAGCGGGTAATAAAGACTATTGTTCTGTATCCTTACTTCTTGAGGATAATGAAGCAGATTTCTGTGAGGACCTGTCTACAGTTACTGCGACTGGAACTTTGACGACTGAAAATAACCAGTTGATTGAAAAGGTTGATCTAGAGGCGACAACAATTTTCAGTGGTGATGTCATGTCGACAAGTACGGATGATGGAACTTATGCCTTTGATTTGATTCCAAACATAGATTATAGTATTACTGCCGAGAAGAACCTTGATCCGCTAAATGGTGTGACAACTCTAGATATTGTACTCATACAGAAGCACATATTGGCTCTGCAAGTGTTTGATTCGCCATACAAAACGATTGCTGCAGATACGGACAACAATGCTCAGGTATCAGGTTCAGATATCATTGCGATTCGTAAACTGATTCTTGGATTGTCAGATGCGTATCCGAATGATCAGAAATCTTGGAGATTCTTAGATAAGAATCAATCATTTCCTGATGTATACAATGTGTTTCCTTATGATGAAGTGCTCGATGTAAAGTTCTCGCCTGGAAACCCTATTGAACATGATTTCTATGGTGTAAAAATTGGTGATATCAATCAATCTGCGGATCCAGCAAACTTTATTACCAATATAGATACTAGGAAAGACTCAGAACTAGACTTATGGGTGAACAATAGGAATGTCGAGAAGGGGACAACAATTGAAATTCCTGTTTTCGCTGATAATTTTGAAGATATGATTGCATATCAGATGACTATTGAATTTGACTACTCTATTCTAGAGATTGTTGATATGAAAGCGGGGACATTAGATGTTTCTGAGAATGATATAAATGTGGCTTTCGCCCAAAAGGGCATGGTTTCAGCTCTTTGGAGTTCTGTTGAAGCCACTAGCAGTGATGATATCCTTTTTACATTGATTGTGGAGGTAAAAAAAGATACTGATCTAAATGACGTCTTCCGTACAAGTAGCCGTTTAACAGAAACTATGGCATACAACGAGCAAGAAGAGTTACTTGATATCAGCTTTTCAACACGTAAAAATGATGTGAAGATACCAATTGATGAAAAACTTGTGTTGTATCCAAATACACCGAATCCATTCAGCAATTCAACCTTAGTCTCATTTGATTTACCGAATGATGCTACAGTGAATCTGTTTGTTTATGGTATGGATGGAAAACTTGTTCACACACTCGAACGAGATTTTAAAGCAGGTTATCAGTCGATTGCAGTACAAGAAAAGGAGTTTATGGGAGCTGGAGTTTATTACTATACAGTAACGACTTCCTCAGCTTCAGTAAGTTCAAAAATGATATTGATAGACTAAAAAGATAAAAGTAGAGTGAATTTTATTTAAACGAACCGTCTCTTGGAAACGAGAGACGGTTTTTTTATGCCCCATTTCATAGGCGCTTAGAAGTTGTAGTACATGTACTCTAAGTAATTGATTATCATTTATTTATGACTATCAATTTTTACGTTGTATTGACAGTTGCTGTACAATAATATTCTATATTTCGCTACTGCAATAAAGGACTTGCAACTTTTTATAGAAAAATACTAATTGTACTAGATGTCTCGCAATAATTTCAAGATCAAAAAAATGTAAAGGTTTAATTTTTGAAATGAAACTGTCGATTTTATACTTTTTAGGCTTTTAAATTATTAACCTGGAAAATTTCTGTTGGTTAATCGAGACTGTGTAAATAGTTCTATATCCTGCAAGTGGGAATTTACCAGTAAGGGAATACCAGTATAAAAAAGCACTACAACCCTCGACGCTTTATCTCGGCATCAATAAATCCTAGCTCACGACTCATTTCGCCGGTTACAGAGCTATTTTCTTTGGCTCTTCTGATAAGGTAAGGAACGACCTCTTTGACAGGACCGTACGGAACATACTTTGCAACATTAAATCCTTCTTCAGCTAAATTGAATGTGAGATTATCACTCATTCCAAACAATTGACAAAAATTGAGATGAGGATGATTCTTTACTATATCCAATTCGTGAATTAGGTTTGCTTGTAATCTATTGCTTTCTGTGTTATGCGAAGCATTACATGATGCGATAGTTTTATAGTTTTCAACACAGTATCTCACTCCATCATTATACATCTTGTCAGTCTCAGCTTTGGTTTCGTTGATAGGAGAAGGGTAATTATACTCTTCAGCACGATCACGCTCTTTATCCATGTACGCACCTCTAACGAGTTTTGCACCTAGAATGTAGCCACCTTCTTTAGCCTTTTTATGTGCATCTTTTAAGCACTGTAATTTGTCCTTTCGATAAAGTTGGTATGTATTATAGACTGCTGTTTTATCGTGGTTGTACAACGCCATCATTTCGTCTACTAGATCGTCGATCGGGTCTTGTATCCAGCTTTCTTCGGCATCTACAAACAGACCTACACCAAGCTCAGATGCTCGTGAGCACATGTTGTCAATGCGCTCGCGTAATTGTTCGTATTGACGCAGTTCACCCTCATTCAATGCCTCTTTTCTTCCTAGCTTTTCTAAAATTATATTATCTACGAGACCAGTTATTTTGGTACTAACCACTGGAACGCTAGTATTAGCTGCTGCAAACTCAATTGCACGAACTGTTTCATTCATTACATGATTCAATTCTTCTTCTGTGCTTTTGCCTTCAGCACCGTAATCCAGTATTGTTAATGCATTATTTCTGAATAAGTGATCAATTGCTCCTTGGCAATCTAATAAGTTTTCACCGCCTACAAACTGATCAAATAAAGTCTGTTTGATGAAATACTTGGAAAATGGAAGACGCAGATTAATGGCTAGCAGGCCTAGTGCTGAACCAATTTGAACTAGAGCTGGATTGTTCATAAGACGAAACAATCGAGCCATCTTCTTAAGCTCCTTGTCAGATTTATGAGAAAACGCGATTTCAGTGTTCTTAAAATCTAATTCAAGTTTGGGTTCTGGTTCCATTCGATTTTTGAAAAATTAATAAGTGTTCCAAATTTCCCATGAAGCTTCAGCTTGTTCTGCAAGCATCTCATAGCCGTTCATAATGGAAGCACCAACGGACTCACCGTGTGTCAAAAATAGTGTTTTTTCTGGATTATAAACTAGATCAAATAGTAAATGTTTCGAGTGAAGATATTCATAAGGAATCACCGGCGCTTTATTAACGTCAGGGAATGTTCCTACTGGTGTACAGTTGATAATGAGTCGGTGAGATCTCATTGTTTCTGCATCTAATTGATCGTAAGTCAAATCTCCATTTGAACGCGATACAACAGAAAAGTTTATTCCTTTTTCGCGAAGAAAATATTGTATTGCCTTTGATGCGCCTCCTGATCCCAAAACTAGCGCATCGCGAACTGTTTTTCTCCCTATCAGACGTTTAAGCGCTTTTCCAAATCCTATTACATCTGTATTATAACCGGTGAGTTTGTCATGCTTAAAATCAATAGTATTGACTGCACCAATTGATTTTGCAGTTTCATCAATGTCGTCCAAGAATGAAATGATTGATTCTTTATACGGAATAGTCACATTCAGTCCAGCGACAGTATTTTCCGAAATTAATTTTCTAAAAGCGTTGATCTCCTCTAATTCGTAGAGCGAGTACTTGGTATTTTTTATAGCTTCTTTTTCGAATTTTTCTCCGAAGTACTTTTCTGAAAAGCTGTGTTTAAGCGTCTTGCCGATTAGTCCATACTGCTTCATTCTACTTACCTTTTCCTTTCAATAGGACGACTAAGGTATAGAACATAATCTTGATATCAAGGGATAAGGACATATTCTCTATGTACAAAATATCGAATTTGAGCCTCGCCAACATTTGCTGAAGATTAGATGCATATCCATATTTTACTTGACCCCAGGATGTAATTCCTGGTCTCACTTTGAGTAAGTGTCTATAGTATGGCGCTTCTTTTAGGATTTTTTCAATAAAATATTTACGCTCTGGACGTGGTCCCACAAGAGACATGTCCCCCTTAAGTACATTGAAAAACTGTGGAGTTTCATCAATTCTCCATTTTCTCATCACTTTACCCCATGTTGTAATCCTAGGATCATCCTCATTTGAAAGCTGAGGCCCATCTTTTTCTGCATCTACAAACATCGACCTGAATTTGATGATGTCGAAGGGTTTACCGTTTAAACCAATGCGTTCTTGACGAAAGAAAATTGGACCTTTAGAGGACAGTTTTACTTTAATAGCAGCAAAAATATAAAGCGGCATAAGCACCAGTGTCATTATCAATGAAATGGTGACATCCATGGCACGTTTAATAAACCACTGCCATTGAGGCATTAATTCTTGATCGATTTCGATGAGTACTGCGCCATAGACATGACTCATTTTAACTGTTCCCAAAAGTATATCATACATGTCAGGGATGATCTTGACAAGTATTTTATCTCTGTAATCGTCAAGAATACTCAGAATTTCACGAAGTCTATTGTGTTCACTTGTTTCGATTGCAATAATTACTTCTTCAATACGGTCCGATTCTATAATTGAAGCTAGATTCTCAATTTTTCCTTTTCGCTCGAGATGAACACTGAGCTCGTTATCAATTTTACCATTGGAATCAATATATCCCACAAAATTGTGCCCTAAACTAAAAGGCCTACTTACTATTTCCTCATATAATTCTTGGGCACTATGCTCTCCACCTATTATTAAGGTGTTATATAATACTTTTCCCGCCTTTAATTGTCGACTTGCTTGTGTCAAAAGCAGCATTCTCATCGAAGAAGTAAGTAGAAAGTGGATTAGGAACAAAGCTAGGAAACTTCGAAAGGCAGAGATGTAATTTAAGACTTGATCGTCCATCAAAATCGCAAAGAAGATCGCTAGACTACCCAAAAAACTAATCACGAAAGTATTGAAAAGTGTACTCAGTCTAGAGTAACGGTAGATATCTTTATACTTATCAAAAATCTGGTAAGTAATAATCCAGAAGATGGGAACAAGTACAATGCCCCAATAGAAGTTTTGATCACTGAATATATCTGTAAAATGAACTTTTCCAGTTTCAATAGACTTTCTATACCCAAAGTAGATAAACCAAGATAGCACCGCAGTAAGATAGTCTGCGAGCCGATAGATATAGAGTTCCTTCTGACGATTTCCTCGCATATTTTACTGTATATGTAATAATTTGAGGTTGTCAATAAATACTTCAGAAAGGAAGGAGCTAGACGAATTGGTTCTTAGAAATATGCGATAGCCTTCGGATGGAATATTAAATATTGCTGGAGTAAAGTTTAAGTAGACTTTATTCCATTGCGCACGTGCGGGAAACGTAAATATATAAGGTATTTCAAGAGAGTTGCCTCCACCGAATGCATACATCCCAATTTCAAATGGAATGTCATTTCTATATTCAAATTCGATAAACACATCGCGACGATCATTGTCTAGGTCGGTAAACAAGAAGTCACTGCCTACCAAGATGTCTCTTCCATTTTCAGAACTCAGCAGACCAGAGTAAGATCCGTCATTTGCATCTTTGGTGGTGCGAACCAACATGGTAGAATCAATGCCGTCAAGATCAAAGGTCATACTGTTGGAAGACTCAAATGTCTCTACCAAATCGAATACAACATTACTAGCATAATCAACTTGAGGGTTTATTTCATATGTTTCAAAAGCCTCGAAAGTCTGATCCACTATGTAGCTCGTCATCATGTTATATACTGTGATTGTATTCTTTCCACCATTTTCGCGAATAGCTGGTCGGATAGTCAAATTTGATACCTCTTTTGTTGGAATGACAGCAATTTCAGCGGGAAGCTCATAATAACCAATCGAGAAGTTTTCAAAGAAAATCTCTACATGATCAATTTGATGAAGTCTCGGACCCTTTTCAAAATCATGAATAAATTCAATTGCAGAGATGTTTAGGAAAGCAGGTTCTGGTCCTTGAGTAGCAAGCGGATTGCAGGAAATGATAGCAAAAAGCAGCATGCTAAGTATTCCAATAGTAAGAAAGTGCAGTTTTGCCATCAATTTTTGTATCGCATTAGTATATACCCAAATAAAACGACCAAACTGAGTAAAACGCTTGTCATGCGGAAGCCATTTTTCAAATGTTTTACGAAAGTACGGATCTCTTTTTCAGATTCTTTGTGGGCAGCTATCACAATTGTTTCAAGAGCGTCACTACTTAATAGATCTCTAGCTCTTGCTTGCACGCCCGCTCGCACCATATTTCTATACGATCGCATAACCTTTAATCTGAAATACAAATTCAGAAATAGCATGGCGCCAAAAAGCACAATTATAAGAATGAGTAAGCTATTTTCCATTATTACTAGTAAGGGTCGTAAATATACAGAGTTTTAATGATTGCAATTCGTTGTTGGCGATAGTTTGGAACAAAAATTGATGTATTTAGAACTAGCTGATCGATGGTTTACACGATTATGATGTTACATTGATCTTTTCTCTAAACCACTTGTTTATACTTTTTATCCAACAAATCCACTTTAATGCGTTTATTCTTACTTTTGTGTTTTAGTTTCCTATCTCTTTTTGGCTCGAGCCAAAAATCACTTAATAATGTCGTTACTGAGAACATTAACCTCAATTATTACCTTCCTGAGATGTCATATGATGCATCGATTTCCACTCCTGAGTCCTATTTGGGGTTTCAAGTAGGAGAGTGGCATGTTTCGCATGATCAATTGGTGGGATACATGAAGTTATTAGCTAGTGAAAGTGATCGAATAACGCTAGAAACTTATGCATATAGTCACGAGCACCGACCATTATTACTTTTGAAGATATCTTCTGAGGATAATCAAAAGCGAATTGCTGATATCCAAAAGGAACACGTACAACTCTGCGATGCATCAAGAAGTGCTAAGCTAAATATTGATAATATGCCGGTGGTTCTTTATCAGGGCTACAGCGTGCACGGAAATGAAAGTTCAGGTGCCAATGCTGCATTGCTAGTAGCCTATTATTTAGCTGCCGGCGAAGGAAAAGAAGTATTAGACTTACTTGACAATTCAGTGATTTTACTTGATCCATGTTATAACCCAGATGGCTTTCAGCGATTTTCTTCATGGGTCAATATGAATAAGAGTGCAACTCTTGTAAAAGATCCCGCAGATCGCGAATACAATGAGGTTTGGCCAGGAGGAAGAACCAATCATTATTGGTTTGATCTGAATCGTGATTGGCTTCTCCTTACACATCCAGAAAGTCGTGGCCGAATTGCAAATTTTCAAGCTTGGAAGCCCAATGTTCTTACAGATCATCACGAAATGGGAACGAATTCTACTTTCTTTTTTCAGCCCGGAGTTCCTGAACGCACAAATCCCAATACTCCTCAGTTGAATCAAACTCTGACAGAAAAAATTGGAGTATTTCATGCAAAAGCACTCGATAAGATCGGCTCGATGTACTACACAAAAGAATCGTTCGACGATTTTTACTACGGAAAAGGCTCTACATATCCTGATATTCAGGGAAGCATTGGAATCTTGTTTGAACAGGCTAGCTCACGAGGACATGCACAGGAGAGTATCAATGGAGTTTTGGAATTTCCATTCACAATAAGGAACCAAGTAGTGACGAGTCTTTCCACCCAAGAAGCAGGGTTGAAAATGCGTCAAGAAATCCTTGAGTTTCAGAGAGATTTTTATTTGGATGCATCCAAAGAGGCAAAACGATCAAAGATTAAAGCATACACATTCCCAAAACTTCCCGATTTCAATAAATCAGCTTATCTAGTTGATATTCTTCGATCACATGATATTCGAGTTTATGCTGATCAGCAAGAAAACGGGTACTATTCGATCCCAGTTGCTCAGCCACAGAGCCGCTTGATTCATATTATGATGGAACAAGTAACCGATTTCAAAGTGAATATTTTTTATGATGTGTCTACTTGGACTTTTCCGTATGCATTCGATCTGGAGATTACTGGAGAAGAGTCTTGGACTATGAACGGGCTCAAAGAAGTTAAAGATACACCAAAAAGAAATGTCTCGAGTTTAGATGATTGGAGCGAAAGTGTGGCTTACGCTTTCGAATGGAATGATTGGAGATCAAGCACATTGCTAGGGATGTTACTGGAAAAAGATGTTCCTTGCACACTTATACATGAGCCCTTTACGGCTGAAACAAATAAAGGACAAAAGTCCTTTGATCGCGGTACAGTAATTGTTACTGGTCCAGCAGGTGAACGTTCACAGATTTTTCAAATGTCCGAGGAGATTGGTATTGAGGTGATAGGGTTAAAAACGGTCTTGACGCAAAAAGGCGTAACATTGGGTAGTCCGTCTTCAAAGAAATTACAAAAGGTTAAGGCTCTGATGATTATTGGAAGTGGAGTGAACGCCTATGACGCGGGTGAATTGTGGCATCACATGGATCAGCGGTTGGAACTTTCTTTGTCAAAAGTCGAAATGGATAGGTTTGCCAATATTGACCTTAGTAGGTACAATACGATTATAATGCCTGATGGAAATTACCGTAGACTTAGCGATGCTTCAGTCGAAAAAATCAAGAGATGGGTTCAAAGTGGGGGTAATCTTCTAGCATTTAAGCGAGCTATATCTTCTCTTCAATCGAAAAAGATAATCTCAATAGAGACAGTTGCTAGAGCAGCCACAGCTTTTGACGATAAGAGCTACGGTGACAGAAAAGAGGAATCAGCAAAACATGTAATCGGTGGCGCGATCTTTCATACCAATATCGATAATTCCTATCCTCTGTTTTATGGATATAGAGATCAAGATCTTCCGGTATTCAAAAGAGGTACGCTTGCAATTAAGGCAGATATCAGTTCACTAGCATTTCCGATGAAATATACTTCTTCGCCATTGGCAAGTGGATATGCGTCAAAAGAGAATATAGATAGAATAGCAGGTACCGCTGGACTATTTGTCGAAGGTTACGGTTCTGGGCGTATAGTATGTTCGGTTGATAATCCTGTTTTCCGTGGATACTGGATTGGAGGAAACAAATTATTTGATAATATGCTCTACTTTTCAAGTAGCATCTCACGAACAGGTACAAAGGAGTAATAAAGATCTAACGGCAATTTTATCAATGACATATACATTCTAAAGCTTTGCGCCACTTGCCGAAACTTCTCCTAGTTTTGGCAGTGATGGTGGCCACGTGTTTTCTGACCTCCAGTCATAGTTTGCCTCGATGAGATTTTCATCAATTTGTAAGTCTCCCTGCAATGTTGAAATACTGAATCCTTCCGATTTGTCATAAATCAATTGGATAGAACCGTCTTTTAGAACTCCTTGCGCTTGCACTCTTCCATTAGGGAATGTTGGTTCCCAATCATTCCTTAAGCCAGCGACCAGCAATGTATCGGTCTGTCCTTGTAGACTTATAACAGCTGTATCATTTTCAAGCTGAATCGTATTTTAGGCTATGCCCATCGGGTAATTTGATGAATCAAATACCTCCATAGGGCCATTGATAGATGTTCCCGATAGAATGCAGGTTCCCACAAATGGCTTTATCTTTTCTTGCTGGTCGACTTCAGGTCCATTCCCCGAACAAGAAGATAGTAAAATGGTGACAAAGAGAATAACTATTAATCGAATCATCATTGAATAAATAATTATCTAATCATTAAATATCGCGAATATTATTCTTAAAATCAACTTCGATTTTGATGATGCTTGTCAAATCGACTAATCTTAACTATGTGGTGAGAAAAGGTAAGTATGATCTATCTGTACAACACGTTATCATACACGATAACTTTATCCCACCTGTAATTATTATTCTCGACAAATTCTACATGGATCGAGTCATCTTGATATGCTTTCTGATCTTCTATTGAATTGAATTCGATATTCATCGCGTAGGTATAGGTGTTATCTACAATTGCCCGTTCTTCAGTTTTGGCTGCTTTACCTAATCTAAATCGCGCAACACTTTTAATATCTCCTAATTTCATCGCGTCATCTAGAAATGCACGCATTTCATCTTTATCTAGATCATCTTTTAGCCAAACATAAACGGTATGAATTAATTTAGGATTTCACAATTTGGCCAGCTCAACCTTCAAGGTGTTTAGTTCGTCAATATTGGTCTCAACATCTGCTACCTCTTCAGTATTACAGGATGCAAAAAAAACATAAGGAGCATAGTTAAGATTCCAACTTTATTTATTGCGTTATCATTTTTCATACAGATAACATACAATAAATCTGTCTAAATTCAAAATGAACTCTACTCTTTTTACTGCCTCGATCTTTAATGAATATCAGAATTACAATTCCTCTCTTATTAGTGTAGCTAATCTTGTGATTATTAATCTGGCAATATGAACAAAAGGAAAAGCAACGATAATAAAGTATCTCTCTTTATTTCCTTAAAATTGATAGGAAATGTAAATAAGCATATTGAACCTGAAATGAAATTTGATGCTTTTAGTCGAAAGACTGATTTTTCATACTAGCCTTGTCAACTAGTTCTTGATATTCAGAAGGAGACAATCCGTCAAGGCAATAATCAATCGGATTGATTGCTTTACCATTCAAGCGAACTTCATAGTGCAGGTGTGGAGCCGTTGATGTACCTGTACTACCAACCTTACCTATTTCTTGACCTTTTACGACCTCTTCACCCACTTTTACATCAATAGAATACATGTGTGCATAAAGTGTAACATAGCCATATCCGTGATCAACTAAGACACTATTTCCGTAACCATTTTTTCGTCGTTCTACTCGAATGACTTTACCATTACCCGTTGCAATAATTACAGTTTTACGAGGAGCTGTAAAATCTATTCCTGCATGATGCTTCTTTACTTTGTGTACAGGGTGAATTCTTATTCCATATCCAGATAATGCTCCGAGCTTTCTTTTTAACTTATCAATTCTTACTGGTTTGATACTTGGAATTGAAGCGAGTCTTTTTTCTCTTTCAGAGGCTAAATTATGAAGTGTATCAAGAGAAGATTTCTGCAAATCAACCTTTCGCTTAAGCTTTTCAGCCCTAGCTAGATATTCTCTTAGTTGTTCTGTAGCATTTTTATTACTCGACAAATAGTCATAAGTATTATGACCTCCAACTCCACCTTCCCAAACTGATTCGTCTATAGGGTCTATACCAAAAATGATACGGTGCACATTGGCATCCTTTTCTTGCAACTCGTTAATATCTACCGAAAGTTGGTCTAAGTAACTTGATTGTTCTTCAATATGCAGGCTTAGTTGACTGATTAGATTTTGTTGTACTTTTTCCTGAGGCGAAACCATCAGTTTATCCATACCATAGTAAAAAATAAAACCGGTCATCACTACTGCACATATATAGCTGCATACCTTAAGTATACGAGCTTTCATAGCTACTTCTACTTTCTCGTAACGGAGCGTTAACGGATTATAGACGTATTTTTCTTTTTTCATCGATTCAATCTTGATCAAATTAGTACATTTGCTTTTCATTTACGATTGAAAAGCAATGGCTTTTCTCCAGTAAATAGGAGGTCTATTTGTTCAAAAGGTGGTTGTTAATTTGGAAAACCAAAAATAGACGCGATTTAAGAGAAATCAAAATTTTTACATCAAAAATATAAAAAAGTCAAATATTTATATTCTTAAAGTGTAAGTTATTGTAATTTAATCTTTTAATTGAAGTCGTGCATTTGAATATGATGGATAATTAGCCTTTTCAAATAATTATATATTAGCAATTAATTTATACAAGCGATCAAGACGATGAAGTCAAGCGAAATCAGAAAAACGTTTTTAGAATTTTTCGACTCCAAAAAGCATAAAATAGTTTCTTCAGCACCAATTGTATTGAAGAACGATCCAACTCTGATGTTTACCAATGCAGGAATGAATCAGTTCAAGGACTATTTTTTAGGTAATAAGCAACCTCAATTTTTGAGAGCCGCTGATACTCAGAAGTGCTTGCGAGTCTCTGGAAAACATAATGATCTGGAGGAAGTTGGAATAGATTCATATCATCATACGATGTTTGAAATGCTCGGAAATTGGTCGTTTGGAGACTATTTTAAGGAGGAGGCCATCGAATGGGCGCATGAACTTCTAGTTGATGTTTTCAAATTGGATAAGGATAGACTCTACATCACCGTTTTTGAAGGTGATAAAGATGATAAGTTAGAAGCTGATGAAGAAGCAAAGAACTTCTGGGCTAAGTATTTTGACGAAAGTCATATTCTATATTGTGACAAAAAAGATAATTTCTGGGAAATGGGGGAGACGGGCCCTTGTGGTCCTTGTTCTGAAATTCACATTGATCTGCGTTCTGACGCCGATCGAGCAGTGATATCTGGCCGCACCTTAGTTAATCAAGATGATCCAGAAGTGGTCGAGATTTGGAATTTGGTATTCATCCAGTATAATCGTACGGCTAATGGATCTCTTCAAGAACTACCAAGTAAGCATATTGACACAGGAATGGGATTTGAGCGTCTTTGCATGGCGATGCAAGGAAAAAAATCAAATTATGATACGGATGTTTTTACACCATTCATAGCTAAAATAGAGCAACTCAGTGACATAAAATATAGTGGTTCATACGATCTGAATGCAAAAAGTGATATCGCAATGCGTGTTATCGCTGATCATAGCAGAGCTGTAGCATTTACTATCGCTGATGGTGAGCTACCTTCAAATACTGGTGCTGGTTATGTAATTCGACGGATTTTGAGAAGGGGAGTCCGCTACTATTATTCATTTCTAGATGTGCAAGAGCCATTGATGCATAAACTAATTCCTTTGCTCGCGTCTGAGTTCAAAGATGTATTTCCTGAACTCAATACGCAGCGTGAATTTGTCGAGAAAGTCGTGTTGGAAGAGGAGAAATCGTTCTTAAAAACTTTAGCAGGAGGACTTAAGAGAATTGACAGCGTTTACGTTGGAGATGGCGAGATGGATGGAAAAACGGCATTTGAGCTTTACGATACCTATGGATTTCCCATTGACTTGACGCGTTTGATAGCTTCTGAAAAAGGTTGGAAGATCGATGAACTAGGTTTCGAAAATGCACTTGAAGCGCAACGGGCTAGAGGACGTGAGGACAGTAAGAAGATTACTGGCGATTGGACTTCAGTACATAATGGAAATGATGTGGAATTTGTTGGATATGATCAATTAAAAGTAGAGGGATCAAGACTATTACGATATCGTATTGTGACTGTAAAAGACAAGCCGCAATATCAATTAGTTTTAGATAAGACGCCATTCTATGCTGAAGGTGGAGGTCAAGTTGGTGACACGGGTGTATTGTACTTCGGTGAAGAGAAAATCCGTGTGGTTAATACCAAAAAGGAAAACGATCTAATTATTCACTTCGCCAGCAAGCTTCCTGAAGATCTTTATGCGATCATCAATGCAGAAGTTTATAAAACTAAGCGAATCTTAACTGAGAATAATCATTCAGCTACACACTTGCTTCACGCCGCATTAAAGCGCGTTTTGGGAGATCATGTGAATCAAAAAGGTTCACTAGTTAATGAGAACTATCTCCGATTTGACTTTTCACATTTTTCTAAAGTTACCGATGAAGAGATTGCTCAGATCGGGGTAATTGTTAATGAACGAATTAGGGACAATATTAAGTTGCAAGAAGACCGAAATATACCAATTGAACAGGCAAAGGAGTCAGGAGCGATGATGCTTTTTGGAGAGAAGTATGGTGATGAGGTTCGCATGATTACTTTTGATAAAGACTATTCCGTGGAATTGTGCGGAGGTTGTCACGTGGATGCAACTGGTAGTATTGGACTCTTCAAGATTACTTCTGAATCTGCAGTTGCGGCAGGAGTGCGTAGAATTGAAGCGGTGACTTCAGTTGAAGCTGAAGCTTTTATAAACCGAGAGCTAGAAGAATTGGATCAGATCCGAGGTTTGTTTAAGAACCCAGTAAACACGGCAAAAAACGTTTACTCTTTGCAGGAAGAGAACAAGAACCTTAAGAAACAGATTGAGGAAATGATGCTTGCTCAAGCTTCCAATTTACAAGATGCTCTGTCCAACGATTTTGAGGCTGTCGGGAATGTGCATATCTTACTAAGGAAACTCGCTCTGCATGACACAAATGCCATTAAGACATTGGCTTATAATCTTATGGATAAAAGAGAGAATTCGATTATTGGTTTAGGATTTGAAAAAGATGGCAAAGCTCAATTGATGATAGTAGTAAGTGAAGATCTCACTTCAACGTATCAAGCAGGTACGATGATCAGATCGGCAGCCAAACACATCCAAGGTGGTGGAGGTGGACAAGCATTCTACGCGACAGCCGGTGGTAAGAATCCGGCAGGAATAGAGGCAGCTTTAGAGCATATTCGTTCCGAAGTAGCAAAATAGAATGCCTTGATTTTGAGGGATTAGTTATTTCGATGTTATTCAAATCGGGTAATGTGATGATAAAACGAAAGTTATGAGGTTTACTAGATTTACTTTAGTTGTGGTTTTATGGATTCATACAGCTGCTTTCTGTCTGTCACAAGTACAGATCTCGCCCTTATTTACAGATCATGCATTGATTCAGCAAGATAGACCTATTACAATATGGGGAAGTGGACCTTCTGATGAGATTGTCACCGTTTCTTTTCAGAAGGAGTCAAAGTCTACTAAAGTAAATTCAAAAGGAGAATGGTCAATTAAGTTTAAAGCGCCTGAGTCAGGAGGCCCTTATATACTGAGAATGAATGATCGCGTGTATCAAGATATTTATGTGGGAGATGTTTGGTTGGCCGGTGGTCAATCCAATATGGAATGGAAGATGGCTTCTTCTGAAGGATTTAAAGAAGAGAAAGCCTCCAATATCCCACGAATCCACTATTTTAAAACACCGCGTGTACTTCATAATAAACCTCAGTGGGATATTACTTCAGGTGAGTGGATTGTTGTAGATTCTAGCAACCTTGCAAGCGTAAGCGGGGTAGCATATTTTTTCTCAAAAGAGATTTCCAGTGAAATTGATGTTCCGATAGGTATCATCGACCACTCATGGGGTGGAACGACCATAGAAGGTTGGATGTCTCCAAAAGGCTTTACTGACTTTCCCGAAATAGCAGAAGCAGCAGAGTGCTTTACAAGTATAGAAATTGATTTTGAGCAAGAGAGAAATCTAGTCAAACAGTGGTATAAGGATATGGATGCTGCTGATATGGGAATCGAAGGTCAGTGGTCCAAAAAAAGTGACTTTTCCGATTGGATGGGAGCTCAGTTACCAGGACAATGGGAAGATAACGGATTTTCTGATCTAGATGGAGTTGTATATTACGCCCGTCAATTCCAATTTCCGACTACATCATCTTCGACTTGCCAATTGAATCTAGGACAAATCGATGATTCTGACGAAACCTATGTCAATGGGACAAAGGTAGGGAGCATGCAAAATGCCTACGATAAAAATCGACTTTACAGATTCTCAAGTTCACTATTAGAAGAGAATAACACCATAGTAGTGCGTATCAGAGATAATGGAGGCGGAGGTGGATTTTCAAGTTCTCCTGAACTAATGTACTTAGAATGTGGAGAAGAGAAAGTCAATTTAGCAGGTGCGTGGAAAATGAAAATAGGGACTGAAAAGTACCCTCCTAGACCAATGAATTTGGGGCTAAATAGTTTCCCTTCGATCCGTTACCAATCAATGATGCTTCCTTTATTTAAGCTTAGCATGAAAGGTATGATTTGGTACCAAGGAGAAACCAATACTTATAGTAATCCTGAGCAATACGGTGGGTTATTTAGGGCTATGATACTGGACTACCGAAGACAGTGGAATCAAGAATTTCCTTTCTTATTTGTTCAACTTGCCAATTTTGAAAAAGTAACCGGTCCTGAAAGTTCTAGCTGGGCTATTTTACGCGATGAGCAAGCAAGTGTGCTTGACTTGCCACTTACCGCAATGGCAACAGCAATCGATATTGGTGAAGCAGACGACATCCATCCTAGAAATAAGAAAGATGTAGGCAAACGATTAGCAAATGTAGCACTAAGTATAGCCTACAATAAACCTAGACCGTACAAAAACCCGAGCATATCTTCCTATGAGATGAGGGATTCCACGCTTACTGTCAACTTTGACAACTATGGTTTGCGTTTACGTTCGAAGACAAAGGGAATTAATGCATTGTATACGGAAACTATTGATGGCACCTTTACGTCAGTTAATGGAATATTAAGGAATAATCAGCTGGTTGTGAATATTCCAGAAGGCAGTACCGCTTTGTATTATGCATGGTCTAATAACCCTGGACGTTTGTCATTATTCGGAAGTTATGGTCTCCCTGTTTTGCCATTTCGGATTTTGCTAGAGTAGGACAAGCTGGTTTGGATTGAATTAATGCTCTTTGTCTTTTAAATCCTTATCGGATGCTTTATGAAAATGAGCTTAGATTTTATCATTGATTTGTTGATATTCTTGCAATAAGTATTCGGACTTGAGTGCTTCTAAAAAAGCGTCAATGTTTGTTTGCTGGGAAGGCATATCCATTGTGCAAAAGTCTAATTTTTCATATCAAAGTTTACTACCCGTGTGGGTAGGATGCTTTTCCATGAACTCGATTCTTGAATGATCACAGTGTCTTTTTCGTTACTTTTTCTTGATAGAAAGTGTCACAATAATGAAGGCTGTGCTTCGACTATGCATAGCACATGTCTCATCAATTACTGGAACTGCTGCAAATTGATTTCCCATGGATCCACCACTTATTATCTGCATACGATTGATGCACCAAATCAAGTAGGTCAAGCATGTGAGTTTTCTCCAGAACGGCTAGAATTACCTACCAATTTGCCTCATCATTTGCCGAATATTCCTCAGTATCGCTATATTACTGGTTGTGATTCCACGATTGTACTTCCTGAAATGGTCACTTTTACAGAAGAGGTAGATCCTTATGCAGAGACTTTTCGCATATATACGAATCCTTTATCTGATTTTCTGACTATTGATAAGCTGCAGCCATGGAAGCATCAAGTAAAGATCTTTGATCAGCTGGGAAGATGCGTACTTTACAAGGAAGCATTAGAGCCTGAAATAGAAGTTGATGTGATGCACTTGCAGCCTGGAATGTACTTTGTGAAAGTTGATGAAATCCCTTCGATGAGGAAGATCATCAAGATATGATGTATTTACAAGGTATTATTTTTTTTCATGTTGAACTGCCCTGTCCTAAGTAGGACTAGAGTACAGGCACTCTGTGCATAGATCCCAGCTTCTGTACACATTCTTTCAAATTCCAAGTTTTCAGTTCCTGGATTGAAGATGATTCTTTTGGGCGAAAGCCCGATCAAGTAATCATAATGTTCTTGCTGCCGTGCAGGCCCTACGTATAAGGTAATTGTATCTACATGCTCTAGTTCAGGATGTCCCGTCATAATATCAATACCTTCAACTTCTCCTTTTCGACCTCCAATAGCAACAATTTCGTGGTCATATTCCGCAAGCATTTTCATAGCAATATTACTATATCTTATTGCCTTAACGGAAGCGCCAAATACGAGTACTTTCATGATTTTGAATGGTTGATTAACGAATAATTGTTATTGTTCCGGAAAGAATCTGCTCGTCAGACAAAAGGAATATGTAGCTGTATACACCAGTTCCTGCTGCTTGTCCACGAATTTTTCCATCCCATGAGACATTTTCTTGTATACTAAACTCAGTAGCTTGAAAAAGTTCATTCCCCCATCGATCGTAGATGGCCATTTTCTCAACGGTTCGCGTATCATCAGATTTAGCAAATAATCGGAATTCATCATTTACACCATCATTATTGGGAGAGAAAATATTTGGTACGTAGATACTTTGCTCATTTTCTACAAAAATCGTAGTATTTAAGATGATTTCACATCCATTTTCATCGGTTAAGATCACACTGTACTCCGTTGTTACTGCAGGAGCGACTGTGATAGATGAGCAGGTATCACAATTAATAGAGGAGCCTCCACTCCATAAATAGCTTTCAACGGTGAAATTTAGATCAGTAGGAGAAAGGGACAAGCTATCGCCTAGGCTTATATTCGAAGAACTTAGATTGCCGGTGAGGATAGGGGGGCTTTCAAGCGTAAACGTTCCCATGTTTATGGCACATTGTTCAGTGATGATAATGAGTAGAAAGTCACCTGCTGTAAGGTCTTCAAAATAGCCGTTTTCTTGGGAGGTGACTCCGCCATCAATTGAGAATGTGATCTCCTCATCAAGGTCTAGGTCAATCAGTATGAAGCCACTGTTACTTTCGCAACCGAAACCCGTCTCAACAGTAGGCAAAAGACTTCCACAAGGAAACTGGGTGAAAAGTTTGAGGATCGACACGCTATCACAACCTTGTGATGAAACCAACGTATCTGAATATATACCTTCCATTGTATATTCTTCGTTCCCAAAAGTATAACTCTGACCTTCCTCAATTGTGACATTTAGTGTATCGCCTATAATTATGGAAGCGACGCTAAGAAACAGGGTAGTACTGCCTGGACAACCCGATATATCGGTGAAATAGGAGGTATATGTTCCATCTGAATCGTATTCCGAACCATTGAATTCGTATGTATTCCCTTCGCAAATGGTGATGTACAAGGAATCATTGAAATCTGGGTAGACAAATAGTTGTAAGATGTAGTTACTATCACAGCCATCCTGTGTCAAGTAGGGTTGTTCGTAGAATCCAGTTTCATCATAGGTTTGGCCTTGGAAATCAAAACTTTCACCTGCGCAGATTGCTTCACTTGTTACAAATTCGAAGCTCTCATGTAGTTCAATGAAAAATTCTAACTGAATTTGACAAGGATCAATTGTGTCTAGATATTTAATCGTATAGCTACCTGGCTCATCCCAAAATTTAATGCCCACGAAAATCGAATCGCCTGGGCAGATAGAAAACGTGTCTGAACTATAGATAACAGGAACTTCAAGGAAATAATCGAATGTGAAACTTACCCCAGTAGACCCTGTGACTACCACTTGATAAAGACCATCGATAAAAGAGCTTTGACCATTTAATAGAAGTTGGTACTGCGTTTCTCCCATGATAAGGTCGCCATTGTAGTACCATTGGTATGACAGACTATCTTGGTTTTGTACTTCTAGATAGAACGCAGCCGAACAAGGATCACCATTGAGAACAATACTGTCTTCATAAACAAGTGCTTTCGTATTCAAATCTAAATCAAAAAGCATCGAGTAAGAGTCTAGATTCAACTGAGAATCATGTTCGTTTGCCAGTGTGATAGTAGGTAAAAGCGCGGCAATGCATGCAAGCGACAATACAATAATTATGAATTTAACGTTTCTCATATTTCTCCTTCTATGACCCCTTTTCAACCACAAATGTGACAATAAAGCTAGTTAACTAACGAAATATCTACTCGAAAAATATTGCTGCAACTATTATGTCAAATAGTCATTCCTGAATATTTGTTCTGATGCAGAAGATATAACTTATTATCAAAAATCTTAATATGTAGAGAAATCTTTTTATCTTTGTAGTTGGCGAGTCTATTAACTGTTTGAAGCATTCGACTAGAGATTTCAAACAAATAATTTGAACATTGATACCAAAAAAATAGGACAAGTCGTTTTAATCAAAATTTTTAGAAGTTAAAAAACAAAACAATGCTCGGAAAGATGTTTTTCTTATTTCAAGCGGCAGGTGAGCCTGAAGTACAGTATGAAAATTTCCTTAGTCTCATCTTGAAGGGTGGGACCTTAGGTGTTATTATCGTTGCCATCTTATTGGTTTTATCCGTTCTTGGGTTTTACATATTCTTTGAAAGATGGTTTACGATCAAAAGAGCAGGTAAGATTGATACCAACTTTATCAATAATATTAGGTCTTCTGTAGCGGCAGGTAATGTAGAAGGTGCTAAGGCACTATGTAAAACGACAGATACCCCAGTGGCACGAATGATTGAAAAGGGTTTGGCACGTATTGGTAAGCCTTTGAAGGATATCGATAAAGCCATTGAGAATGTAGGAAATCTTGAGTTATTTAAGCTCGAGAAGAATTTATCCTCGCTGGCTTCTATAGCGGGTGCTGCGCCGATGATTGGATTTTTCGGAACTGTAACGGGAATGATTCTAGCCTTTAGAAAAATGGCTACAGAGCAGAATGTAACTCCTGATGTCTTGGCAGGTGGTATTTATGTAGCATTAATCACAACTGCTGTTGGTCTTTTTATTGGTATTCTAGCTTTTGCTGGATATAACCTCCTAGTGGCATCAGTCGAAAAAGTTGTTTTCAAAATGGAAGCTACTACAATGGAGTTTATGGATTTATTGCAGGAACCAGCTCACTAATAAGTAAAACTCATCCCTCATGGGAATCAAAAAAAGAAATAAGATAAGTGCGGAATTTAGTATGTCCTCTTTGACGGACATCATATTCCTGTTACTTATTTTCTTTATGCTTACATCTTCCATGGTTCAGATCAGTGTTGAGCTACCTGAGTCTAATTCACAGACGGTGGCGCCAACTGATATGGCTGCAATGATTACACTTGGTGGTGAATTAACGTACAATGGAAAGACAATTAGACAATCTGATCTTTCAAAGCTTGTATCAGCAGATATCAAAAAATCGGAGAATCCAGAGAATGCTACTTTGTCCATTATTGCGGAAAAAGGAGTTCGCTGGAAAAAGATTGCACCACTGATCAATACAGCAAAAAGACTAAAAATCAGGGCAATTATGGCGACGAAATCACGCAAAAAATAAATCATAAGTAGCATCAAATGGGACTTAAGAAAAAAAGTAAGGTAAGTGCAGAGTTTAGTATGTCATCCTTGACGGATATCATATTTCTACTTTTGATTTTCTTCATGTTGACGAGCTCAATGGTTGTGCCGAACGCCTTAAACTTAAAGCTTCCGGGTAAGAAAAGCTCTGTGAAGGTGAATTCTACACCACCGACAATCACGATTAATGCTAATGGAACCTTTTTACTAAATGGACGATCTAGTTCTAAAGTAGATCTTGCCAAAGCAGTTAGAGCTGAGAAAAACAAGAATGGAGCAAAAGCCACAATAAGAATTAAACCAAATCCAAATGCTTCAAATGAACATGTGGTCTATGTGATGGATTTAGCATATCGCTTCAATATCACAGCTGTCATGGATGACTGACAGGTCTTGATATAGATGACCAACTCCCATTTACAATAAACGAGAACCACTTGTTTTGTGAACCAGGTCAAAACCATTTTTATGTATTCAGTTTCTGAGCCTACCATGATCGTGAAGGAAAAGGAAGAAGCAAACATTCTCAAGAAATCCCGACTTGCGGTCTTGCTAGCTTTGCTATTCTGGACTCTTGTATTAGGTATTCCCTTTTTGTCATATACTTTTCCGCCACCTGAAAAGCCTGGTATCTTGCTTGCATTTGGTGATGAAAACGGTGGTGATGAAAACTCGGCGGAAACAAGTATTACGGATGGAGATGCACCGGACCCTTCTCCTGACCCTTCATCGGCACCGCAGAAAGAAATTCCAGCAGAACCATCCAAACAAGAAGAAATGGCAAAGTCTCCCCAATCAAATTTAACACAAAATTCAGATGAGGAAAGCTTTTTGGACACATCAACAAAGCCCGTCGAACAAGAAAGACCTACTGAAAATGCCAAATCTGGAAAAGATCGAAAAACAATTGATGCGGAAAAACTAGCAAAACAAGAGGAAGCTCAGAAAGCTAAACGTGAAGCCGATACGAAGTTAAAAAGAGAGCAAGAAGAAGCTAAGAAGAAAGAGTTCTCAGATTTATTTGGAGGTTCAGGCACAGGGTCAGAGCCCCAAAAGCAAGGTGATCCTGATGGAGATCCTGATAAAAACAAATTAGAAGGGATTTCGACAGGAACAGGGGATGTAGGTGTTGGATTGAAAGATCGAGGCGTATTGTACGAGCCTGAAATCGAAGAAGACTCTCAAAAAATTGGACGAATTGTAGTGCGTGTTTGTGTCAATTCAAAAGGCTTGGTTATTGAAGCAAAATATACGCAACGAGGATCTACTTCGACTGACATTGCTTTGATCAAGGTAGCTGAAGAGGCAGCTGGTAAGTATAGGTTTTCACCATCTGGTCAAGATCGGCAATGTGGAAATATTTCTATCGATTTCAAGTTGAAATAACTATTTTTTTTTGCTTTCAACTATTCTGAAGCATATCTGTTTTTCTAGCATATAGAATGCAAAATGACTAAACACAATTTCGATTATCTTATTCTTGGAGGAGGTGCAGCTGGATTGTCTGTAGCTTCTGGTCTTGCAAAGTCTGGCAAAAAGATTGGTATCATAGAAAAGGAAAGCAAGAATAGTAATGATCGCACTTGGTCGTTTTGGGAAAAAGGAGCAGGTGTACATGACGATATCGTGCATCATAAGTGGACGCATTTGAATTTCTACGCTTCAAAAAGTATAGTTCGTGAAGATATGGACCCCTATCGTTACAAAATGGTCCGATCCGCTGATTTTTACAAAAAGCTTCACACGGAACTTCAGACTTTAGACAATGTGCATTACATTCAGGATGAAGTCGTATCAACGAAAGAAGAAAAAGATTACGTAAGCGTCAATGGTAGACTTGCAAGCTATACTAGCCACATGCTGCTTGATAGTATATTCAGACCAGAGATTAATCCTTCAGAGACATTATATGTCGCCCAACACTTTGGTGGTTGGTTCGTCAAAACGGAGAAACCTGCCTTCGATCCTACTACAGCTACTTTAATGGATTTCAGAATAGACCAGGAAGGGGAAACTAGATTCTTTTATGTGCTTCCGACATCAGAAACGGAGGCTCTGGTTGAAATTGCAATATTTTCTAATGATATTCTTCAGCCTGAAGAGTACGACCCAATGATTGAATCCTATATAGAAGATTACTTAAGTATCGGAAAGTATGAGATTGCGGAAAAGGAGTCAGGAGTTATTCCAATGACGACTTATCCTTTTCACAAGCATAATACTGACCGCATTATACGGATTGGAACTTCTGGTGGCTGGGTGAAGCCTTCGAGTGGATATGCGTTCAAGCGTATTTTGGAGAAATCAGAAGAACTAGTAAACCAACTGTTGGATGGAAAAAAGCCCAACGTCGAATCTTCACCTTGGCATAAATGGATGGATCGAACTATGCTTAAAGCTATCCTCTACAACTATGCATCTGGCAAAGATGCTTTTGATTCACTTTTTGGAAAGTCTAGTCCGGCGGAGGTTTTTCAGTTTCTAGATGAAGAAAATACAACGCTGGAGAATCTTCGGATCATGTCAAGTTCTCCAATTGTACCGTTTACGAGAGCTGCATTTGCAAGACCTTGGTGATAAATTTGATGTAGAGAAAAAAGCTTGCTAATAAGTTAGTCTGATATATATCCTATTTACTATTCTAGCATTTACGGAAGTACTAAGTGTTGAACTAGACATTGACAAATCGGGAGTTGCATTTTATTATGATGGATTAAAGGTGCTAATTAAGAAGATAATCCTTGTTTTTTTCCACGTTTAAATTACCCAACTTTATGTATTTTCGCCCAAAATAGTTGGATCTTGATACACAATTATAAGCAGGCAATGGATTACCTCTATCGTAATCTTCCCATGTTTCAACGACAGGGTGCCGTTGCCATGAAAAAAGATCTTACCAATATCCGATTGCTACTTGAAGCTATGGGTAATCCGCACAAGCAATTTAAGTCAATTCATGTAGGAGGTACCAATGGGAAGGGTAGTGCTTCTCATATGTTATCTGCCATGTTTCAGTCTCAGAGTTTCAGAGTTGGAGTTTATACATCTCCACATTACAAGGATTTTCGAGAGCGAATTAAGATCAATTCGGTAGAAAAAGTCCAATTGATCCCTAAGCTTGAAGTCGTAGATTTTATAAATCAGTTTGAATCTGTGATCAAAGATATTCGTCCCTCATTTTTTGAGATAACAGTGGCGATGGCATTTAAGTATTTTGCAGATCAAAAAGTAGATTTAGCTGTAGTAGAAGTTGGATTAGGTGGGAGATTAGATAGTACAAATGTTTTGGATCCAATTGTTTCACTGATTACAAACATCAGTTTTGATCATCAGCAATTTTTGGGAGATACATTACCATTGATCGCGGGAGAAAAGGCTGGTATTATTAAGAAGAACACCCCGATAGTAATCGGAGAGACGCAAGATCAGGTTGAAAGGGTTTTCAGGGAAAAGGCTGAGCAAATGAATGCTGAGCTGGAATATGCAGATCAAATACTGGAGGCTAGCTATAATCAAGAAACTCGACAAATAAGCGTTTTTGGAAATGGAATCGATTTGATTTTTGAAGCACAGTGGTTCACGCCATATCAATTGAAAAATGTACAATCGGCTTTGTTTACATTTTTAACTTTTGTTCGGACAGAGTCGCTAGATGTAGATTGGGGGAAGCTTAGAAACTACTTAGAAAATATGCCCACAGTTAGTTATTTCTTGGGTAGGTGGATGCTTTTGGGCGAAAGCCCCAAAATTATTGTAGAAAGTGCCCATAATGAAGCTGGCTTGAAATATCTGATGAAGCAACTTGGACAAGAAAACTACGAAGAGTTACATATGATAGTAGGATTCTCGGATGACAAGGACTTGAACACGATCTTGCCTAAGTTTCCTCAAAAGGCGCGATATTATTTCGTCAAAGCCGACATTCCAAGGGGGATGGAAGCTGATATGTTGAAAGAGTTAGCTATAAAAAATGGACTAAATGGTCGTTCTTATAGTTCAGTAAGGAATGGCTTGCGTGCTGCAAAGCGAAGAGCTGGCCCTTCTGACTTGATCTTTGTAGGTGGTAGTATTTTTGTTGTCGCTGAGGTCGTTTGACCAATCTAACTTGCGTTTTCGATGGACTTTTTGAGGTCTCGATTCACAGCTATACTTGCATTTAATTCAAAGCCAACGAGTAAGATAAAACAGATCAAGTTGAACCAGAGCAGGGTTACTATCAGTGCTCCAATAGAGCCATATAATTCATTATACTGACCGAAATTACTAACAAAATACGAAAAGCCTAAGGAGCTAAGAATAATCAGCAATGTAGTTATTGTGGCTCCTAAGGAAAAGAAGTCAAAACGTTTCCTGACGGCGGGTCCATAACGGTATAGTACAGCTACAGAGGTATATATAAGCATAACTACGATTAGCCATCTCAATGCGCTGAACCCAAAAACGGCTATAGCATCTAGACTCAGATACTTATCCATAAAATTGATAATAAGATGGCCAAGGACAATCAAAACAGAAGATACTATGAGAATTAAGACGATTAAGATAGTAAGTACGATAGCGATAAAGCGCTTTTTTAACCAGTGACGAGTTTTAAAAGTTGTTGTATGAGCCTTTTCAAATCCTTTCATCATACTTAACATTCCATTACTGGCAAAGAATACCGCCAAAATCAAACCGAATGAAAGTAGCCCACTTCTTTGCCGGCGGACTATATCATCAACAACACCAAAAAGATACTCCTCACTTGATGGAGGTAGTATGCCATTTATTGATTCACGTATGTCTAAAGCGTAATTAGCAGTTGTTGGAATCAAAGGTAGGAGTGTAAACAGAAAAATCATGCTTGGGAAAAGAGCTACAAAAAAACTAAATGTCATGGAATTAGCTCTTGTCGTGATATCATCTCGAAGGGATTCCTTATAAATAAAAACAGCAACATCATAAACAGGTACACCGTAAAATCCAATAAAACTTGTCCTTTTGGCCCACTGTAGTATTCTATGCAACAAAGGATGCTTTGTCCAGTACTGCGAGTCAAGGTATTTTTTCCAGGATTTTTCCACAAATAGTCTAAATTTGAGGTACAAAAATACAATTTCAACTGTGCACCATAGTAGTTTTAGGAATTCAACTACGAAACAATCTCAATTTAATCATCCAGAATTAGAAATGTTGTTTCATGATTTTCTTCATAAATCCAGGAGCGCCCCTTCTTTTGCCCTTTGTACTAACAAATGCAAGTATTACTTTTCCCACATTTACGAGTTCATTTTTTTCGTTATGAATCTCCGTGTAGAACTTCATAAACTTGTTAGGCATCTCGATGATATGTGTCGTAACAGTTAGTAATTCATCATATCTCGCAGGTCGCACATATTTTGTTTCATAGCTCGCCACTGGTAACATGACATGATATCGATCTTCTAGTTCAGCATAGACAAGACCCAGAGATCTCATAGCTTCTACACGACCTACCTCAAAGTATTGAGCATAATTACCGTAGTATAGATATCCCATTTTGTCAGTCTCTCCATATCTGACACGTATTGTAGTTTTATGTTGGTACATATTCGGTTTTTGCGTAATTGTGATAGAAATCGTCCAGTTGGAGACGAATTATTAATTGAACTTCTATCAAAGCTGAAAGTTCGTTCTATTTTTTAAACCCGCATTATTCATTAGATCTTTGTCATGAGATCTAAAAGGTCAATAAAATAAGGAATTTTACGAATGATCCATAGTCACCACTAAGATGAGTGAGTAAAATCCAGCTGGTGCGTTATTTTGCAGACGTTCTAGGTCGCAATAGATTATCTGATGAATAATGCGGGTTAAACAGAATCTGCTATAAAGATAGCGATAAGGATGTAAAACTCTCAGAACGAAAAGGGTATTAGTAATTAAATGAAGGATTTCAGGTTTTAAATACTGATCAGGGTATCTAGCAGCTGCTTTTGTGGTATGATGGAATCTTAAGAAAATCTAATAAAAAATAGTATTTCTTTCCTGTAAGACCTATAAAGTAGTATAAAAATTCTTATACTACACTGTTTATAAAATATTGAATATCAATACATTAATTGAATAAGTTTTTTGCAAGCGGAAATTGAGAAAAAAATAAACTCAACATGATTTCGCTTACTCGGGAATTTCTTCCAAGTTGCCTTCATTAATTCCCATAATAGCATCTAGAACCTGATCAACGATTAGATATTGAGGTCTCGTTTGTATTATAAAAATTTGTTGGGAATTTCTTGTAGTGCTTTCAAAACACACAATCGCTCTGAAGCCTGTCAAGCAAAGGTTCCTAGATGGAGGACATTTTCCTTACCATATCTATCGTACTATTGATTGATACCGGTCTAGTCCTCTTGAGGTTGATTTGCTGCTTTTACCTCTTCTGTCTTTTCCATAATGGTTTGACCAAATTCCGTATTGTTCAACAAATACCTTCCTCCAAAAAAAACTCCAGCCAAAATTGATAATGTAATCAGTAATTTAGATAATACAGTTAGTCTAGTTTTTGCCATTATGTTTTATTTGATAAAATGAGTCTAGTAAATGACCTTTTATGGATTGATTTACTCAAAGAATGTATCGTATTGGTTTGTTCTATTACTAACCTTCTCTCGCTGAGGAGGAGCTGCATCCAAATCAAGTACATCATCATCGTTAGCGGCTTGTTCGAGTAAGTGAGACTTTTCACCACCCAATAGCAGTGATGTTCCTTCTTGTTCCCACTTTTCAAGCATTTTTAGTCCTTCTTCTTCAAACACTCCATTCTGTAAGTCTAGAGAACTCATGAAACTATCGGAAACTTGCATGAAGCGTTCCATTTCTCCCACTTTTTGGCTAACATCGTCCGCTACATCCTCTAGTGCACGATCGAAACATCTCACGCTTGTCTTTGTCTCCTTTTAATATTTTCATAGCAGACCCCATTGCATTATGGCTAGCCATGATCGCCTTACGTTCTTGTTCCTTTACCTCAACTTGATCTGAAATGTCCTCAAGCATAATTTCCGAGTTCTCGTACATCTTACTAAGCACTCGATACATCACTTCCATTTTCTGGTACAATTTCTCAAGCTTGATATTACTATCCTTGAGGCGACCAGCTTTTCGCGTTTTAAGAATTACAACATTTCTACGATTGTCATCTTTTGCGGCACCTGCTTCTGCAAGATTGGTGTTGATTTGTTTTTTATTATTGATAATCAATTCTTTGAGCTTGTGCATTTGCGCTCTTAATTGACTTATCTGACGATTCATTTTACGAAGATTAGTCTTGAGGTCGTCTACGTAAGATTTAAGAATGCCTATTGGATCAATTTTAATAAAAAGTCCAGTTACCCACCTCATTGTACTTTTTGAACATGTATCCGACTAGAGCTCTTGCCTTCGGGTCAATCGCAGTAAAAACTGCTACACCTAGAACAAGGAGTCCGACTACGATTCCTACAGTTGATGTGAAGAAACCCACTAGGGCGCTTAGCGCAGCATTTACTGCCACAACTCCACCAATAGCAAGTGCAGCAAGAAAAATTCCTCCCGTTACACCTTCAGGTCTTCTCCAAAATGATTTTCTTTTACCTTCTGCCATTATAAGTATCGATTTATTTTATCAAAATCTGATTGAATCTGGCCCTTAATTTGTCCAAAAGAGGCCATGAACTGATCTTTAGTTAGTTGTACCTTGCTTGCTGCTTTATTAATTTCCTTTCTTGAGGTTTCCATTGATTTTTCCATGGACTCAATCTCGGAAATGAGTTTTTGCAAATGTTCTTTTCGTTTGTTTATGCCAGCTTGCAATTGATGAATCTTTGCGTCTTTTTGCTTTACTTGCTTACTTTGCTGCTCCTTGAAGGTTTTTTCAAATTTCTTTTTTTCATTGTCAAGTACACCTAAATAGTGTTTCCCACTAGATAGTAAGCTGTTTTTTGTAATACCTGCACTTTGCAATACTGCAAAAGAAGATTTAAATCTAGTCTCTTCTTCTTCGATAACACTTTCTAGCGATTTTAAACTTCTTTTAAATTCGAGATTAGTCTGGACCTTCAAGATCTTGAGCATCAATTGCCTGTAAGAGTATGTCAGTAAATTTTTTATGTGGTTTAACTGCTTTACTGACTGAAGAGTCATACATTTCTTCTTCAATAACTGTTTCTTGTTTGCCAATATCAGCAGAGGATTTTACCGTTTTTTTTGACTTTGAAGATTGACTTTTATTTGATTTGTCACCACTGATTTGTTCGAGTTTTTCTTCGACGCTCGATTCTTCTTCAATGATGAAAAGTGATTTTATTTTTTTTAACATTTTAGCTTATATTTCGGTACTTCTAAGACGCAGTATTTCGATATTTTTGATATAATATATACAATGAATTGAGTGAATTGGTTGCTAAACGTTCAAGCAATTTATGTCCTTATCGATGAAGTACGATTGTCACTCTACAAATTAATGAAAATACTTATTAGAAATTGCACTTTTCCTTTAGTTAATGTTTTTTGTCTCGCCTGCCTCAGCAGTGACTAAACATAGGAGATTAAAAGGAAGTGGCTTATGCCCAAAAGCTTGGTCTTCAGAAAGAGAGGATGTAGCTAAGTTCCTTTAACTACGTAGGCCCTGTCTTTTTTAATTGCTTACCCTAACTTGCGCCAAATAATTTGCAGCTTGTGGAGCCTCTCCAACTAAGCTTTCGAGTGTCCTAGCAACTTGAACGGCTTCGTCAAATGAGCCTAAACTTGAATTAAGTCGATAAAGGTAGTAGCAGAATATAGCTTGATTTCGTTTATCAAGATTTTCAACCTTTTGTTTCTTTAATCTTTGAATGCTTCTATTATTCGAAATATGGAGAATCTCTCTGAAATCCTCAATAAGTTTCAGCCTCTCTTTTTGAGCTGAATCAAGATATCTCCTATTTCTATTTAGATCATCTAGCAATAATTTGCTGCGTTTTAGATAAAAGTCCCTTAAAGTTTGCGGTGCCAAACTATGAAGGTAAATATATTCTTCTACAAATTGCAAATCACCCAAGATACTAGGTTCCGAACTATATACTTGAAATAGTTGCTCAAGTTTGGAAGTCTGCTCTAAATGGAACTTCAATATTTCAGCCATTTGTTCAGCATCGAGAAGTCCTTCATTTCTGAAAAGCTCATGTTCATCAGGTGTAAGTAGTAGCAGAGTCGGGGTGAAATCTACATTGTATTTTCGTGCTCTTGGATCTCTATCTTGTAGTAGTATAGAGATTGGAATGTACTGATTGACATAATATTGAACGGAGTCTTCGTTCCAAGTTTCGTCTGGAATAAAAAGTGCAAATTCATTAATTACTGCTCCGAATTCAAGAAGAATTTTCTTTCCCGTGTATTGAGATTCAACAAGACCTGTATCTATTTCAGTGAACCAACTTTGTTGGGAAAAGGAATAGTTAGTTTCAAAACCGATGATTAGAAGTAGAATGAATATTTGCTTATGAATCATATTAAATACTATGTTTTACGTTTCTTTTTTTCAGCTGCTGGGAATAGAATGTTGTTTAGAATTAACCGATATCCGGGCGAATTTGGATGCAAACTAAGATCTGTTTCAGGATCATTCACATAGTGCCTGTAGTCCTCTGGATCATGACCACCGTAAAATGTCCAAGTTCCATATCCCTGTTCACTGTGAATAAAACGAACCTCGTTATCAGACTTGGATTCACCCAGTATCAGAACATCCGATTTCACGTATTGCTTCTTAAATGAGGTAGTTTGACCCATGAAACCCTTTATTGTTCTAGTGTGGTTTTGGGGTTAACATTGTAGGTATTGGATCCCATTTGGCTGAAAAGTCAAAAAGAGTAAAATAATCATTTTCAGCTTGAGTCTTTCGATTCCGGTTGTCTATGCTCGAAAATTCGTACGTCATCGGAT
This sequence comes from uncultured Saprospiraceae bacterium, assembly GCA_943788055.1. Taxonomy (GTDB): domain Bacteria; phylum Bacteroidota; class Bacteroidia; order Chitinophagales; family Saprospiraceae; genus JAHDFB01. The sequence goes on along the minus strand of CALSOU010000008.1, from coordinate 160,574 downwards.
CAGAAATAAGATCAAAGTCTTGAAAAGCAAAGGTTTTTGAAAAATCGAGCTTACTCTGAGCGTTGGGATCAGCTCCGTCGCCATCGTATACGTTATGGCAAATATCGTGACCTTCTGCTGCTAAAGCAATATCATATGAATCGGTAGCAGAACACATCGCAAACATGAATCCACCACCTTCAACATATTCTTTAATTTTTTTGGCTACAGCCAATTTCAACTGGGAAACTTTATTAAATCTTAAAGAAGTCGCAAGACTCTCCATCTTCTGCTGGTTGGCTCTATACCAAGGTTTTGTATGTTGACTAGCGTAGAATTTACCATATTGACCAGTGAAATCTTCATGATGTAAATGAAGCCAATCGTATTGAACGAGCTTATCTTCTAGGACCTCACGATCGTAGACCGTTTCGTACGGTATTTCTGCATAGGTGAGAACCATAGTTACTGCATCATCCCAAGGTTGTATTTTCTCGCCTTTGGCATTAAAATCCGGTGTATATACAGCTATTTTTGGTGCTTTTTCAAGTTTAATAACTTCTTGATTGACTTCTGGATTTGCTATTTGTTGTCGAATAAGACCAAACTTTACATTTGGTATTACTTCATAACTTATTCCCCTGATTTTACATTCTGATTCAAATCTAGGATTGTGAGCGAATGCAAAGCTTCCACCTCGGTAATTTAACAACCAGTAAGTCTCTACTTCTTGGGTTAATACCCAATATGTCAGACCGTATGCTTTGAGATGATCGCGTTGCTTTTCGCTGTCCATGGGCAAAAGAATGTAAGAACCCATCGCTTGGTAGCCGACGACACTAAACACAACCAGTAAAAATATCCACTTCTTCATATACTACTAAACTTTGCAATTTTGTTTGATTTCATAGAACTTCCATGCAGCTAACAAATATACTGGTATTAACTCGTTTGTAAGCTTGAACGTTTCTCAAGAGCTGTTAAATTTCTACTAAATCTAAACGATTCACATCATAATTGAATTAGATATACTTATTTAAGGCTGTTGGCGTTCGGAATTATGATTAAAGTAATGATTGCTAGTCAATCGTAGTTGTAGGTCTTTTTAAAGAAATCTGTTATAATATTATGCATATTTGCACTCGTTTTTAAATATTAAAATGAATTTGATCTTTGGATAATTTTTCGTTACAATATCCAGTTTGGTGTATCTTTTTTTGTGTTCTTACAGGTTTGGTCTATGCGGGGTTTCTATACTATAGAGATGCTCGTTTTAAAGATCATTCTTACTGGAAACCATGGCTTTTGGCCGTGCTAAGGTTTTTGTCCATTTTTGGAATTTCATTCATGTTGTTGGGACCTCTTTTGAAACTAAACAATGAAGAGATTAAGAATCCGACTGTCGTAATATTTCAAGATGCATCTAGCTCAGTGGCAAACGAGACGGAAGTGATTTCTAAACTGCAAGATATTAATGACGAACTAGGTAAAGAATTTCAAGTTGAAACGTATCACTACGACAATTCCATTCATGAAGGATTTTCTGATTCAATAGATGGCGGAGCAAGTAATCTTTCACAAGTGTTTGAATTTATAGACGAGACATATGCTAATCAGAATCTGGGAGCTATAATAGTCAGTTCAGATGGTATTTATAACGAAGGGCAAAATCCGATTTATCAACGAACGAATATTATTTCTCCTGTGTATTTTTTGGCGCAGGGTGACACAACTCAGAAGAAGGATATATCCATAAAACATGTTTACCAAAATAAGATCGCCTATCTCGGAGATAAGTTTGTCGTCCAGGCTGATGTGCAAGCTTTTAATTTCAACGCTAGCAATACAAGTATCAATCTTTATAGAGATCAAGGAGGTCAACGGATTTTAGTGGATAAACAAGCCTTTTCAATTAAAGGAGAAAGATTTTTTACTACTCTGAGTTTTGAGGTCCCTGCTGATCAAGTAGGTATCGTCAAGTATATTTTATCTGTGGATCAGAGGAGTGGTGAGTTTAGCACAAAAAATAATACTACTTCCTTTATAGTTGATATTTTGGACGCAAGGCAGAAGATTTTGCTTTTGGGCAATAGCCCGCATCCAGATATTGCTGCGATCAAAAAAATGATTGAGTCCAACAAAAATTATCAAGTTGAAATAGCATTTGCAAAAGATACACCAGCTAATCTCACAAGCTTTGATCTTGTAATGTTTCACAACTTACCAAGTAGAAGGTATAATGTTTCCAATGTGCTTAGTACTCTAAATCGACTTAACAAACCTCGAATGTTTATCGCTGGTACTCAGATAGACATTCCTGCATTTAATCGTGCACAAAAGGCGATGAGCATAGGGGCAAATACTCAAAGTACAAATGATGTTCAGGCAAAATTAGCTGGAGGGTTTAACGTTTTTGAAATAGACGAGGGAATTCAAAATATTGTTGAGGACTATCCTCCATTGAAAGCAAAATTTGGTTCGTTTAAAGTGGATCCAAATACGAGAGTTCTACTGAATCAGAAGATTGGCGAAGTCGAAACTGAATATCCTCTGTGGGTTCTGCGAAATCAATCTGATCTGCGTGAGGCGGTGATTGTAGGTGAGGGTATATGGCAATGGCGCCTTTATAATTATCTACAAAAAAATAGGTTCGACGAAATAAACGAATTATTTTCAAAAACCATTCAATTTGTAACGATCAAGGAGGATAAGCGTAAATTCAGAGTAAGTAGTAAAAATAATGTGTACAAAACCTATGATAAGGTAGGTTTTGATGCAGAGCTCTACAATGATACATACGAAAAAGTCAATGAAGCTGATGCGTTTTTGAAAGTAAAAGATCAAGATGGTAAAGAGTATGAATACATATTTTCAAAAGTTTCAGACTTCTATCAACTTGATGCAGGAATTCTGCCAGCAGGAAATTATACTTTTACCGGGACAACTAATTACAATGGTCAGCCACTGACGTCAAGCGGTGGATTTAGCATCGAAGATGTCCAATTGGAATTGGCCAATACTACTGCAAATCATAGTTTGCTACGAAACATAAATACAAAGTATGGAGGACAGGTATTTTATGATGAATCAACTGATGCAATTGTTACAGCTCTCAAGGAACAATCAGCATTAAAACCAATTATCTACTCTGCAATCAAGACTGAATCGGCTCTCAACATTAAGTGGATTTTATTTGTATTAGTAGGTTTTCTGTTGATCGAATGGTTTGCTAGAAGGCTTCTAGGAACGTATTAGATTAACGATTCGCTGAGCTTCTTGGAGATCAAAACTAATGGATGACATATACGTTTCTCCGTTTGCAAATTCAAGTTTTAGCTTATATAAACTAATTGATAAACGTAATTCGAGTATCTCTTGAGGTCTGACCAGATCAGCGTGAGTGTTGGAGTTAAATAACATCGATTTCATCCTACTATTTTCTTGATGAACCATAGGCGAAAAAAGCACAGGGTATTGCATTTGAACTTTCGTTTGATCTGTTGAGATTTGTATAATCTCTTTTCCGCCCATATTCCACAGAAGTAATTTGAGCATAAAAAGAGCAATTACCAACGGAATTATACATAAAGCTACAGCGATACCTATGTTATCTTGATATTTCAAGAAGAGCATAAGACTTCCACCGATTAGAAGTAGAAATACAAGAGCTGTCAAGATTGAATATGGACTTCTGGGGTTGCTAACTAAGAGTATTTCCTTGAATTGCTTGTTTTTGTTGGTTGGCATTGGATTAATTTGCCTGAATATCTACTTGATTTTGGAAATGGGCAAAAGTATACAGAAAGACCTACAAGAATAGGTCTTCACTTTCATACGGCTATAAGAAAGTATTACTTTACGCCTCTATTAAGGGAATCTTGCAGGGTCTTGAGAGCTTCAAAGTCTTTCGAACTTGCTAATTTGGCTTGTTCCGGCCATGTTTCCGTCTGAGCAATTCCATATCGGGTACTTGCCTTTACAAGGATATCTTTTATAGCTTCAGGTGTCATAGTTGACATTTTTCTAAAAGTCTTCACACCTGCATTTCTTAAAGCTTCTTCCATTTTCGGTCCTATTCCTTCTATGATCTTTAGATCGTCTGGAGTTCTCCCACGACGTCTCGTTCCCGCTACTCTCTTGCTAGTTTTCTCGGGAGTGGGGTTGACTTTGTCAGTTGGGTTACTCTTTGTTTTGCCCGTTGGTGATGCCTTAGTTGGCAATTCTTTTGTTGTTTTGTTTTTTGACCCTTTCGGTCGGCCTCGTCGTTTTTTTGGTTCTGTCGCTTTGCCAGTAATTTGCTCTTTCGATGATTTTTTCGATTTACCTTCAGCTTTCTTTGGCCTTCCTCTTTTGAGTTTTACTTCAGACTTCTTCTTTGTGGAGTTTTCGTCTTTTGATTTATCTGATTTTTTCGATTTTAATTTCTTACTCTTGCTTTTTTTCTTTCTTTTTTGATCTTCGTTGGAAGTGATCTTCTTGAATGCCTTTATTGATTTGGAAGATATAAAAGAAACATTTTCTTCGGAAATTTCACTGCCTATCCCTTTCGTCTCTTCGGCAGTTTTCTGATCACCAACTGGAAGATCAGCCTCTGTTTTCGAAGAAGTTGTATTGACTTCTTTTCCCTGAATTTTGGCTGATCCCTCTTCAAATTTCTTTTTAAATAGTGACATCTTACCTTCCGCTTCTCGGATTCGACTATCACGATCTCTTAGTTGGTTATGAAGAATTGAAATTTCTCCATCAGCATTAGATCTTGCTTTTTTTGCCGCTTCTAAATCAGATTCAAGATTACTGATGTTGGAGTTTAACCTTACACGATCTCGCTCCAATTCAACGACTTGTCGTTTGTACTTTGAATTAAGTGAATATCCAAATAAGGCTCCGAGTAAAAAACTCACAAGACCGTACAAAACAGCTATTAAAAGTCCATTTCGAGTGATCTCTACAAGAAAAATCATATCCATCTATCAGATGTTTTGTTTAATAAATAATTCGACACGTCTATTGTTTTTCTTAGTATCTGATGATTCTATAACCATACGAGGCATTGTATCTCCTCTAGATATTAATTCAATTCTTTCGTCTGGGATTCCTCGGCTCAGTAATGCATTCTTGATAAAGTCCGCCCTTTTCTGAGCAACTTCAAAATTATCATAATGCCTAGATTTTGATTTATCAGCATGACCTTCCACCACTATTTTTAGGTCATTTGACACAACCACCTGAGCAAGAGAATCCATATATTCTTCAAGATCTTCCATTGTGGGAAGTGTCATACTATTTTGTCTAAACTCGATATATGCTTTTTGAAGAAAGTCATCTGCTCTAGCAGCAGTCGTATAATTATCTTCTTTTAAACTATAGCCCTCGCTGACTTGCAATTCCTCCTGATCATCACCGTTTGATGCCTCTCCGAGGTTATTGCTTTTGCTACCCTGATTATCAGAGTTTGATAGACTGGAGACTTCCATAGTATCTGTCATCGAAACCTCAGTAGTTTCATTCGCCTCAAAGAAGTCATCATCAATAATAGGACTATCTAAACTTGATTTCTCAGCTTGGGTTGATAGTGATTGGCTTGTTGTTTCTATATTTGAAAGCAAATTATTATTGTCGTTTTGCTCGTACAAAAAATAGCAAAGCAATACGGTCAGAATTGCCCAAATGATCAAATAGACTGCTCGCATATCTTCGGCTTTGTTCGTTATAAAATTGGTCTTTTTTTGTGTAAGAAGCTAATTTTCTCCTCGTAATTTTGGTTTTTACCCACGATTCTAGAGTTAAGAAGGACTTCCAAACTAGTTTCTGGTTCTTTGTATTCGACAGTTTAGTGTTTCATGATGAGGGCTTTCGCCAAAAGACGAAGTATGTATTTGTACACTGTTTTCGTGAATGCTAGCCAATTGAAGTTGGATTTCACCCATTCGTCTGCTCCTAAGTCCCACATAATCTGTAGATGAAGCCATGCAATTTGGGTACGTGTCTTCAATTTTATTCCAAATTAGACAAATTATTTTATCCTTTTGAATCCCCATAGATATTGACTATTGAATTTTTTTATCAGAAAATTCCATCTGGGAGGGGACAAAAAGCTAATTCATTACACTAATAGGAAAGACAACTAATGTAGGAATTGTCTTTTCAAATTTTTTTGTAGAGAAAACACTTTTTGTCATGAGAAAAATTCCTTTTTTACGATTGTTCGTATCGCTAATTCTAGGGATTCTCGTAAATGCTTATTGTCCGGGATTCACATATGCCAAAGTGGTAGTTATCATTATAGCACTTCTCGGTATAGTAAGCAGTAAGATCTGTATTCAAAAGTGGTTATTAGCAATTCCGATGTTTGGCTATTCGAGCATCCTATTTTGCTTTGTATTGGGCATGATCTCTGCCGAATTGCATACTCTAGATTTCGATCGCGGCCACTTTTCCAATTATATAGATGATCAAGCGCTTTATTTCGAAGGTGAAGCAGTTGAAATTGCAGGTAGTAACTCGTATGCTCAGATTACTGTAAATGTTAGTTCAGTCGAACTAGAACACACCAAAGTAAGTGCTGACGGTTTGCTGAAAGTCATTACACCAATACAAGATGTCAAAGAAGGAGATCACCTACACTTTTTAGCTTCTATAGATTCGATTGAAACCATCAAGAACCCCTATGCTTTCGACTATAGTTCGTTTCTCGCTAGGAAGGGAATATACTTTCAGGCTTTTGTAAATGAAATTACTGTTTCTGCATCGCATCAGAGTTTCTTACAAAGAATCAGAGCGGAGAGCCTTAGATATATTAATTCACTTCAAATTTCAGAGGATGCCAAAGTGCTAAGCCAGGCAATGTTACTTGGTGATAAATCGAAGTTGAAATCAATGAGTGATGTTTTCCGCTCAACGGGTACATCTCATGTATTGGCTATATCAGGTTTACATGTTGGAATTATAGCAACCTTGCTTCACTTTTTACTTTTTTGGATTCCTAGCAGACTGTCTTGGCTGAAGTGTTTCTTAATTATTTTGGGTGTGTGGTTGTTTTGTCTAGTATCAGGAATGGCTGCGTCAACCTTAAGAGCAAGTATTATGGTGAGCAGCTTCATGCTTGGTCGAGCTTTCAACATTAAAGGCATGTCTTATAACTTTTGTTTTATGTCGGGCTTTTTTATGTTGCTATGGAATCCATCATGGATTTATGATATAGGATTTCAATTTTCATTTCTTGCCATAATAGGAATTCTGTTCTTTTACGAATTGATTTATAGTGCGTTAGTCTTACGCGGATTGTCAGATAGAATTTGGCAGATGGTTGTCTTGAGCATATCAGCCCAGTTGACCTTGATGCCACTAAGCCTCTATTATTTCCATGAATTTCCACTGCTGTTTATTCCAGCGTCAGTCATTGCAATTCCTGCTACCTTTTTGATGATAACTATCAGCTTACTAGGCCTTTTTTTGGAGTCTCTATTTGGAATCAATTTTGTGCTTGAATTGCTTGATTGGTTTAGTCTTTCCTTTCTAGAATTTCTTCAGCTGCTAGCCAATCGAGAAGGAATGATGCTAGCTAATCTTTTCCCATCACAGCCTGAAATAGTACTTTACTATATTGCCTTAATTAGTATTTCTACTTTTTACCTAACTAGAAAAAAGAGCTATTTGACTGCTTTTGTAATAGCTTATTTAGTATTGCTAGGTTCACAATTCCATTACAACTCTATACACAATCAAAATCACATTATTTGTTACGCAGATAGCAAAGACGTCATGATAGATATAGTTCAATCTGGAGTTTTGATGGGACTTGTGGAAAAAGGTACGAAAGCCAAAAAGTTGCCCTTTGTTAGAAGCTCTATGCGTAACAAACTAGGCGTCGACAATGCTCAAGACTACGAAGTCGACTCCAGACACGATCTAGAAATTCAAATTGGAAAGTTCCAATTGGGTATCTGGAATACGTCAAAACCTTCCTTTCAATCAGATACACTTGATCTATTACTAATCAATAGAAAAATTCAAGTGGAAGATAAAATTCCAGACGCTAGGCAAATAATTGATTACGGATTCAATCAGCATTTGGACAATGATTATCCACTTCGACGAAAAGAAGCTCTTGTTATCGCAATTTAAGCAATGATAAATCAAATACAGAATAATTAACAAACCTAAAATATCACATCAAAAAAAATTATCATGAAAAAACAAATGAACTATTTTAACTACGAAGAAAGAAATGGCTTGTTCCTATTATGCTTTTTACTTGTACTCTTTTGCACATTTATTTTTATACAGAAGAGAATGCTACCTTCAAAGGCAAACTTGAATATCGCGATGGAAAGTGGAATGCAAGGCGAAGACTATCATTCACATCAAAAATCAGATTATCGAGACAAGAATCCTAGTAATAAGGGAAAGGCTTTTTCCCAAATAAATACGGCAAGTTTACCAAGCGGGTCCTCATCGAAAGTAGTTAGTCAAAATAATAATGTTAAGAGTCAGCTTAAAGTGAATCAGAAAGAGGATTTGAGTCTCAAGAATTCAAAAACCAAACACGATGGCTCTAATGAAATTTCAGCTTCATCTCTTCGAAAAAACAAGAAGAAAGACATCAGAAGAATCTGGAATAAAGAAAGCACAGCCAAAAAGGATCAAGCACAAAAGTACCAGTATAAAAGACAGGCAAGTGAGCCGATTTCAATTAATTCTAAAGAAGCTGCTGAGTGGAAAACTCTAAGGGGAATAGGTCCAACATATGCAGAAAGAATTATCAAGTATCAAACTTGGCTTGGTGGTTTCCACAGTAGGGAACAGTTAAAGGAGGTATACGGTATCACGGATTCGCTTTACCAAACATTCGAACATCTTTTGATTGAAGCGAAACCATATAAGAAAATTAAGGTGAACGTGGCAAGTCAAGATGAATTAGGAAGACATCCTTACTTGTACTGGAAAGAGGCAAAACGAATAATACGTTATCGCAAGCATCACGGAGATTTTTCAGGGCTTGGCGATATTGCTAAAATAAAAGGGATAAATCAAGATCAAATAAAGCGTTTGGAACCTTATCTAGATTTTTATCCTTCTATCGAAAATTCTGATTTGGTAGAGTTGACGGAAAAATAATCGATGATTTCTACATATTGAATTACACACAAAAGATTCTTCATTTTTAGTGAGGAATCTTTTGTTAATATTGTTATTGCGCTGTTGTAGCTTGATATTTCTCAACAAATTGTTTCATTTCGTCAAGCATCAGTGGAGACCCAATAGCAATGGTGCACTTCTGATGAATATCGTGCACATCTTCATCTAATATGCGCTTAAGTTTCGTATTAAATGCCTTTCCACCTGACTGCTCAACAATAAAAGACATTGGATTACATTCATAAAGCAATCTCAATTTCCCAAGTGGGTATTTACGTGTATTAGGGTATAAGAAGATACCTCCTTGGAATAGAATTCTATGAATATCGGATACCATTGAACCAATGTATCTTAGTCGGTAATTCATGTCAGCACAATGATCAATATACCTCCGCATTTCGAGATCGAATTTACTGTAGTAACCTTGATTTACAGAGTAATAATTACCTTTTGCGGGAATTTGAATATCTCTGTGTGAAAGACAAAACTCACCGATAGAAGGGTCTAAAGTAAAACCATTCACTCCTTTACCAGTAGTATAGACTAACATGGTTGAAGTTCCATAGAGTACATATCCAGAAGCAACTAATTCATCACCTTTTTGATAAAAATCACTAGTTTCTACAAGCTGCTTTTTATCACTTTTTCGTCTGTATATACCGAAGATAGTACCAACAGACACGTTGACATCGATATTTGAGGAGCCATCCAATGGATCCATTACTACAATATACTTTGCATCCTTACCAGCTATCGAATTTACAGGAATGATAGACTCATCTTCTTCTGAAGCTATTCCGCAACATTCGCCGCTATTTGCTAGACATTCAATCATTACTTCATTGGAGAAAATATCTAGCTTCTGCACGATATCTCCAGATTGATTTTCACTACCTTCAACACCGAGAATATTTACAAGACCTGCACGATTTACTTCTCGATTTATGATTTTGGCGGCAACGCCAATATCTCTCAATAGTCCGGTTAATTCTCCCGAAGCATATGGGAAATCTTTCTGTCTCTTGATGATAAACTCATCTAGGGTGACGATTCTGTTCATTATGATGTACTTTAATTAGGTACAGCAAAGTTACTGATTAACTTTCTATTTATTTGTACAGTTCCAAAAGCAAAAAGTCAATTATTGCATATTAGAAATCTAATTCTGAAACGGCCTTTTTAGTAGAAAAAAGAAACTTAAAGTAGACCAATGCGTTTTCATTGCGTAATTTTGAATTCTAAGCCCTTTTCCTGTGCGCCAACTATATGTTCTAAATAAATACTTTTTAAAATATAAGTTCCATTTGATTTTTGGAATCGTATTCGTTGCTCTGTCCAATTACTTCAGGGTACTAATGCCTCAAGCAATAAGGGAGGCTTTAGATTATGTATTTCTCAGTATTCAAGAATACAAGCTGATTGATCAATCTGATTTTCAAGCGTCCATACTTTCGGGAGTTGGCAAGAATTTACTTCTCTTCGGTGCCTTAGTTTTGGGTTTTGCCTTGCTCATGGGTTTGTTCATGTATTTTATGAGACAAACGATTATCGTAATGTCACGACTGATCGAATATGATATGCGAAATGAGATTTTTGCTCATTATGCCAAAATGGATTTGAAATTTTTTAAGGAGAATAAGACAGGAGATTTAATGGCAAGAATTTCTGAAGATGTTTCTAAAGTCAGGATGTATTTGGGACCAGCACTCTTATATTTTATAAATCTCGTTTCTTTATTCGTTATTGTTATCTACTCTATGCTTTCTGTGAATGTGGAGTTAACATTGTACAGCTTACTACCACTGCCTGTCCTTTCAATTTCGATTTATATAGTAAGCAATATCATAAATAAAAAGAGTGCAATTATTCAAAAGCAATTGTCAGTTATTAATTCGACAGCACAAGAAGTTTACTCAGGAATTCGGGTGATAAAGTCATATGTAAAGGAAAATCAGTTTGTCCAATATTTCACAAATGAAAGCAATGACTTTAAGGCTAAAAGCCTAAAACTTGCAAGGGTAAATGCGCTTTTCTTTCCATTGATGATTTTACTAATTTCAATAAGTACGCTGATAGTGCTATATGTTGGGGGGATCCAGGTAGCAAATTCCATTATAAGCCCGGGGAATATTGCAGAATTCATCATTTACATAGGAATGCTTACTTGGCCGATAACTGCCTTAGGTTGGATCGCGTCCCTTGTTCAGCAAGCATCAGCTTCACAAGAACGCATCAATGAATTTATGTTGGTTGAATCCTCTATTTTAGACTCAGAAGAGCCAAAAATTCCACTTTCTTGGGATATTGAGTTTGAAAACGTGAGTTTTACATACCCAGAGACTAAAACATTGGCACTGGATAACGTTTCTTTCAAGCTAAACGACGGTGCGAAAATGGCGATTATGGGTCGTACTGCTAGTGGAAAGTCCACTATTGCTGAGTTATTGGTAAGAATGTACGACATTGATTCTGGAACGATTAGAATTGGGGGAATAAACATTAAGGATATTTCGTTAGAAACTCTGCGGAAGAAACTGGCATACGTTCCACAAGACGTGTTTTTATTTTCAGATACAATCGCCGATAATATTAATTTTGGATTGACTCAAGAAGAGCCTTTAGATACGGTTAAGAAATATGCCTCATTTGCTTCAATCCATGAGGATATCATGGATTTGCCAAAACAGTTTGAGACTTTCGTGGGAGAAAGAGGCGTGACCCTATCAGGAGGACAAAAGCAAAGGATTTCGCTTGCAAGAGCATTGATTAAGAATCCATCTTGTATCGTACTTGACGATTGTCTCTCAGCAGTTGACGCGACCACGGAGAACAATATCGTTAAACATTTTAATACAGGTTTAGCTAATAAAACCACGTTGGTTATAACTCATCGAGTGCATAGCCAGATGGACTATGATAAGATACTAGTAATCGAAAAAGGAAAGATTGCTGAGTTTGGAACGCACAATGAACTTATCAAAAACAAGTCCTTATATTTCGATATGTTCCAGCAGCAATCACTTGACGAAGTTGATCATTTGAATTAAAGATATGCTCAGTTCAGAGTCAAAAAAATCTAATTTATTCATTCTACGTGGGGCATCAAAATTATGATACAGGTTCCCACTCTTGTATTAGAAGAGGGGATTTAATTCTGTTTTTGTACTGTTTTTTTGAAATAATATTTGCAAATTCGCATCAACAAAATTGAATTATCAAAACAAGAGCTAGAGGAATGAGCGACAATAATAGGTTCGAAAGTGTATACTCAACGAAGGTGCGAGCAGGAAAACGCAGAACGTATTTCTTCGATGTACGTAAAACCAAAGGAGAGGATTTTTACATAACAATTACTGAAAGTACTAAGAGATTTAACGGTGACGGATATGATCGTCATAAGATTTTCTTGTATAAAGAGGACTTCAATCGTTTTGTCGATAGCATGAATGACGCTGTCAATCACGTCAAGAGTGAACTAATGCCTGATTATGACTACGAAGAGTTTGAAAATAGGCAAAAAGAGTGGGAAGCCAAAATGGAAGAAGAAGCTAGAAATAAGGAAAATCCTGCATCTACAACGCCAACCGAAGCATCGTCTGATGATACCTCCGATGACGATATGACTTGGTAGTCTTTAGAACGAGTATTTAAGAAGTATAAAACAAAGGGTACTACCAATTAGGCAGCCCCAAAGAGACCAAAAATAGCTTTTTGGTACTTTTGATTTTTGTATTCTATCTGCAATGTATGATATCATCAGAACACTAAAGATCATTCCTCCTAAAATTATATTCATCAAATAACCTGCAAACTGGTCGTAAAGATATAGTAGGCTCAGAATGATGAAATATATCAGTCCTGAGATGAGCATAATTCCAATTCTATTCATGGCCTAAACTACTTGTTTCGAAGTAATATTAGTTTATTTTTAATTTTCCGCGGGAATTCACACCATTTCTTATTTATATTTTCAAGACAAAGTACGAGTTGAGGTAACTTGTTTGAATAAATTTGTGTTATATTATTCGTATCAACCGGCTTGCTCCTGATGAATACATCTTCTTAATCAAGGCTATATTTCATGAAATCACATTTGAAGTCAATACTTATTCTTTTTATTTTATTTACTCTTGGTACTGTTATTTACGCTCAAGAGCAGCCGAAACGTCAGATTTCTCCGAAGGATACGATTCCGATTTCCCTAAGTGAGAAAAGATTTATGGAAAAGTATGAGCGAAGTATTAAGAAATCAAGGATTAATGGCGTGTACATACCAGTAGACTTGAAAGATGCTTTTAACGAACTCACAGCATTATCTTCCAAGGAGTCCTTAGACAAATTTAAGTATGCAGATACCGATTTTGTAGTAAGGAGGCTCCATTACGGTATAGGAAGATGGATCACAGTAAATTGGAATCTCTACGATGGATCAAGAATTGGACATCACTTGAAAACATATGGTGTAACTCATCCAGATGATCAGGTAAGATTCTTATTAACCACTTACCATAATCATTTGAATTCTAAAGATCTAGACGTCGTAGCAGTAGCTGCAAAGATTTTGGCTGAACGTGCAAAAGAGTTAGAGAAACGTAAACTTGGTAACTAGTATGAGTATATGAGCTTTTTGTTTATATAAAAATATTCCTAGTTTTGCTCATCGATAGTGATACGTAATTATATATATCATGTAGCTGGTTTGAGACTATTTAGTAGCTGGAACTGGTTTCCAAATTGAAGATCGTAAGCTGATAAAAGTGTTAATTTCTTGGCACATTTTATCCATTTTAATCTATCGAAGCATCTTTGAGTTAAATCATTTTGTTAATCTAACGAACATATGGCAAAGAATCTATTAATCGTTGAGTCACCAGCTAAGGCGAAAACGATTGAAAAATATTTAGGAAAAGACTTTAAGGTGAAATCTTCTTATGGTCATATAAGAGATCTTGATAAGGGAAAGAATGGAGTAACGATAGATAATGATTTCGAACCATCGTATGTCGTCTCTGCTGATAAGACGAAGGTCGTTCGTGAATTGAAAGACTGGGTTAAGAAAGTTGATCAAGTATGGCTGGCGACGGATGAGGATCGAGAAGGAGAAGCAATTTCTTGGCACCTTTGTGAAGTTTTAGGGCTTGACCCCAGAACAACTAAGCGTATTGTATTTCGAGAAATTACAAAGTCTGCAATAGAGCAAGCAATCACCAAGCCACGGACAGTTGATCTCAACGTCGTTGATGCTCAACAAGCGAGAAGAATACTAGATAGGTTAGTTGGTTTTGATTTATCAAATATCCTATGGAGAAAAGTGAAGGGCAAACTCTCAGCTGGTAGAGTGCAATCAGTTGCTGTAAAGCTCATTGTTGAAAAAGAACGGGAAATCTTATCATTCGAAGCCAATCCTTTTTATAAGGTTTATGCTTACTTTGCTGTCACTGGAGCATCCGGTTCTCTTGTAACTCTACGAGCAGAGTATCAATCAAAAATAACTTCCGAAAAGGAAGCTATCAAGATTCTAGAGGCTTGTAAAAACACGAGTTTTTCAATTTCAAATATTGAGAAAAAGCCGCTATCAAGAAAGCCATCAGCTCCATTTACAACTTCTACACTTCAGCAAGATGCAAGTAGAAAGCTTGGTTTTGGTGTGAAAAGAACCATGAGTGTCGCTCAAAAACTTTACGAGCAAGGTCTTATAACCTACATGAGAACAGATTCAACTTCACTAAGTGGCCTTGCGATAAATACGATACAAAAAGAGGTTACAACAAATTATGGTGAAGAATATTCCACTGTTCGCCAATTTAAATCAAAATCTGCCAACGCACAAGAAGCGCACGAAGCTATTCGTCCAACATATATTGACAAACATCACGGTGGTTCTGATAGTGATGAGAAAAGATTGTATGAGTTAATTTGGAAGCGAACTATTGCAAGCCAAATGACTAATGCTAAGATTGAAAAAACTACAGTTCAGGTTTCACCAGAAAGTGATCCTTCTATTGTACTACAAGCTTCGGGTGAGGTGATAACTTTCGATGGATTTTTGAAAGTATACCTAGAATCTACGGATGACGATGAGGCAGAAGATAGTGATAGCAAAAAAATGCTTCCACCTCTAAAGTTGGGCCAAATTCTTGATTTAAAATATATGGAAGGGCTCCAGAGGTTTACTAGACCACCTGCAAGATATACGGAAGCAAGTTTAGTAAAGAAGCTTGAAGAACTGGGAATTGGTCGTCCTTCTACTTATGCACCTACAATCTCTAAAATAATGGAGAAAGAAAGGGGCTATGTTACAAAAGAGAGTAGGGAAGGTGTTGAACGAAAATACACTAAAGCTGTGTTGAAGGATGATCACATTGTCAAAACGATCGAGACTGAAATTACAGGTTCTACATCAAATAGATTATATCCATCGGACATAGGAATGGTCGTTACCGATTTCTTGACTGAGCACTTTGATGACGTCATAAACTATCACTTCACTGCAGATATCGAAGAGAAATTTGATGTCATTGCAAATGGTAAGGCAGATTGGAAAGACACATTAAAGAAATTTTATTTTCCATTTCACGAAACAGTTGAAAGAACAATTGAGACTGCAGAAAGAGCAAAGGGTAGACGAGATCTCGGTATCGACCCAGAATCTGGGCATACTGTTCTTGTTCAGATATCGCGTTATGGGCCTGTTGCTCAAATAGGTACTACTGAAGAAGTTGGCGAAGAGGGAAAACCGAGATTTGCTAATCTGAAACCTGGACAATCCATTGAGACTATTAGTTTAGAAGAAGTCATGGAGTTATTTAAGCTTCCAAAGACTCTGGGAGATTACAATGGTCAAGAAGTAAGTGTTGGTGCTGGTCGTTATGGACCATATGTAAAATATGGAGATATGTTTGTCGGTATTCCTAGATCGCTAGATCCTCTAGAGTTAGAGATGGACGAAGCGAAAACTCTTATTAAGGAGAAAATTTCTGAAAATGCCCCAATTGCAACTTATCAAGGTCTTCCTGTAACAAAGGGTAAGGGTCGATTTGGTCCATTTTTGAAGTGGAATGGCATGTTTATAAATGTGAACAAGAAATATGACTTCGATAACCTTTCTTTGGACGATATAAATACACTTGTAGCAGCGAAAATTGAGAAAGAGGCAAACAGATATATTCATCGTTGGCCTGAAGAAAAAATTGCTATTGAGAATGGTCGATGGGGACCGTTTATTAGATTCAAGAAGAAGTCGATCAAACTACCTAAAGTGGGTGATCAAAGGATGACGAGTGAGCAAGCTAAGGAACTGAAACTTGAAGAGATAAAGAAATTGATTGAGGCTGAGATTCCAAATGCATTTCCTAAAAAGAAAGCTAAAAAAGCAACGAAAACAACAAGGAAGAAGAAGTAATCTACCTTTTTTAGTTGTCTAATTCATTAGAATCCTACGTGCGGTGATTTGAGCAGCATTATTATCAGTAAGAAGCTCACGTAAGTTTCCATATTCGGAAATCATTGCGGCTCTTGCTTCTTTAGTAAGTATTGAGTTCAATGAACTAGTAATGTTTTTGTGGTTGCAGTCCTCTTGTATAAGTTCTTCGACTATTGGTTTGTTTGCAATTAAATTTACGAGTGAAATGTAAGGCACACGAACAACCCGTTTCCCAATTGCGTATGAAATAGCACTTGCTCTATATAAAACAACTTGTGGGACTCCGAATAGTGCTGTTTCTAAAGTTGCAGTTCCAGAAGTTACCAAAGCAGCTTGTGCGTTTAATAGCAATTGATAATTATCCGAGATCAATTGTTCCTTACTATCGATGAATGGTTTGTAAACTTCCAGCTCCATATCAGGCGCTTTAGAAATTTTATAGTCCAATCCTGTTTTTCTAATTGCTTCCAACATAAAGGGAAGAATCCTCTGAATTTCTTGGACGCGAGAACCAGGGAAAATAGCTACGTAATTTTGAGGGGTCGCACGATGATCTTCCAAATACCTGTCTACTTGATTTGTACTAGGATTGCCTACATAAACCGCTGGAACATCGTAGTTCTTGAAAAATTCAATCTCAAATGGCAATATACAATTGACTGTATCGAAATATTCTGCTAGTTTAACTGAGCGCTTTGTATTCCAAGCCCAGGCTTTAGGAGCTATGTAGTAGTGCATTTGGAAATCCCTGTAAATTCGCTTAGCAAGTCGGAGATTGAAACCCGGGTAATCAATGCAAATGACTTTTTCTGGGTTGAAATCTCTTATGTCTTGTTCAACTCGTCTAAAGTGTCGTTTTATTTTTCGGAGATTTTTGAGTACTTCCATAAATCCCATGATCGCGGAAGATCTATAATCAAAAGCAATGCTTGCTCCTGCTTTTTCCATTTGCGGACCTCCAACTGCTCTAATTTCAAGATTAGAATTCTCTGCTAAAAGTGCCTTTATCAGAGCTGCACCATGAATGTCACCGGAAGTTTCACCGGCAATTAGATAAATTTTCATTTTAACCTTCTATGAAGAATAATGAGTCTTTATAATAAAAGACCCATACTGCAGCGGCCAACACTGTGAAAATTGCAATTCCTCTTTGAGTTGGAAACAGTTTTCTCTTATTGAATAATTGTATGCCAATTGCATTACAGCATATGGACATCAACCATATTGTCCGATTGCGCTTTTCGAACCCGGCACCATAGGCTTCGTCCATGATCCCAGCTGAGACTAGGCCTTCAAAAATGATACTGACAACACCATATCCTATAGTTACTGTAACTATTCCTAGTGCCAATCCTAAAATAACTGAATTGTATTTCTCTACGAATTGCATCATGATTTTAGCAAGTATTTTAGTGGTTCTATTTGGGAGTAATCAGTTAAGTCACTGGTAGAAGGCACAATGCTAATATAACCATTTTCGAGAGCCCATAAGTCAGTAGCTTCACCGTGCTTCTTGGTAACAAACTTACCAGACATCCAATAGTAATCATTTCCTCTAGGATCCTCTGATTTAATGAACTCTTCTTCCCACATGCCATCCCCTTGTTTACAAATCTTCACACCTTGAATTCCGCGATCAGAGTTTTTCGGGATGTTTACATTTAACAGTTGGCTTCCCGAAAGCTTTTTATCAAGCACTGCCTTGACAATAGAAAGAATGAAACTATCAGCATGCTCAAAAACTGCATCAAAGGAATAGTCAAGTAGCGAAAATCCGATCGAATCAATTCCTTCAAGACTTGCTTCCATCGCTGCTGACATAGTACCTGAATAAAGAATATTTACACCAGCATTACTCCCATGATTGATGCCAGAAACGCAAAGATCAATTGTTCTATCTTTGAAAATTACATTCTTTGCCAGTTTGACACAGTCAACAGGAGTACCCGAGCACTCATATGCTTCAACATCGGAGAATATATCAACGGAATGTACGCGCAATGGGTCTTCAAGAGTAATAGCATGTCCTTTGCCTGATTGTGGGCTATTGGGGGCTACAACTACCACATTCCCTATCGTCTTCATCAAGCGTATTAGATTAGCAATACCTGGTGCAGTAATACCATCGTCGTTTGTAACTAAAATTAAAGGTCGATCTCTCATGAAGGTAGGTTTGCTATTTGAGTAATATTTGCTCTGACAATTTGATCATGCTTTACAAGAACCTCACTGCCCAGTGGTAAGAAAATGTCTACACGTGAACCAAATTTTATGAAGCCAAATTCCTCTCCATGATTAAGCTCTTGTCCAACCTTTGCATAATTTTTGATTCTGCGTGCTACTGCTCCAGCAATTTGACGCAGTAGAACTTCATTTTTTTCTTGCTTTATCACAATGGTGCTGCGTTCGTTTTCGGTGCTCGATTTCGGATGCCAAGCTACTAGATATTTACCCTCGTGGTACTTGGTATAGCTAACTTCACCTGGTATAGCCGCTTTGTTACTATGTACGTTTAAAGGTGACATAAATACGGATATCTGGATTCTTTTGTCTTTAAAATATTCAGGTTCTTCGACTTCTTCGATCACTACAACCTTACCATCCGCAGGACAGATAACAGTTGAAGGGGGAATTCCTGCAACAGGTCTCTTTGGATTTCTGAAGAATTGAATAATCAGATAAGCTATTACCGCAGTAAAAACATACGTTAGAATAGCAATTAACTGCGGGGCAAAAGTACCTGAGAGATAGCACAAACCAACTAATATAATAAGAGCAATGATAATTATTGTATGGCCTTCTTTATGTATATACATCTGTCGATTTTAGGATTACAAATTAAAAAAAGTGTACAACGCCAACAATACAGCTGGTGCAGCAAAAATAAACGAATCAAACCTATCAAGAAAACCACCATGTCCTGGAAGTAATATTCCCGAATCCTTAACGTCAAATTGTCTCTTTATACTAGATTCGTACAAGTCTCCCCACGAACCAGCGAGCCAACCAACTAACATGATAATCATCCATTGCAACAATGTTAAGTCAGTAAAGTATAGGGATAGCAGATAGGCAAATATAGCTGCAAAAAGTCCACCTCCAAGCCAACCTTCAATTGTCTTCTTGGGAGAGACCCTTCGGTGAAGTGGTGTTTTTCCTAGCCATCGTCCAACAAAATAGGCACCTGAGTCACTGACCCAAAGAGAAAATAGAATACCCAATAGGATAGTTTGTTCATACTGGTCACTTTGAACCAACAATCGGTCTATTGCTGCCATTGGTAAGCCCAAATAAAACAATACAATAATCGGCGACAGCAGGTTGTGGTTAGTTCGTACATTTAGGATCAAGGAAAAAATGGAGAAGCTAAGCATAATGCAAAAGCTGATCATGAGAATGAAAAACTCATAGCCCTCAGCTAGTTCAGGTTTTACGAAGCTAAATAGAATAGGACCTAGACCACAAAGCATTGTGAGATTAAATGTCGGATCTTTTATTCCTTTACGCGCAATATTGGTATACTCAAACGTGCAAAAGGCTGTTATTAATACTAGTAGTAGTGAAGCTGTTATACGGTCGTAAGTGAGAAGACCTAAAACTACTGTAGCAAAGATTACTCCTGTTATTACTCTAGTCCTAAGTCCTGATTGTTTCTTTCCCTCCATTATATTTTTTGTAAATGTAAATGAGGGCTGGGACGCCCAAAATAGAAACTAATATAGTCCACCATTCTATTCCATTTTCCAATTGGCTTGTGTCCGTCAAATCCTCTCCAGCAACCATAAAGGCAATTACTGGAATGAAGTTATTCACAAAGTGCATCGTAATTGGAACCCAAAGATTTCTTGTAAAGTAATATCCGTAACCCATTATCGCCCCTAGCATAATCCGCGCTAAAAAACCTTCAAATTGAAAATGGATTAGACTAAATAGGATCGCTGCGATCCAAACACCTACATGACCATTTTTAAATATTTTAGCAATATTCTTTTGTAGAATTGCTCTAAACACAAGCTCTTCACCTATTGCCGGCGTTAGTGCAATGAGAAGAATATTGATTAGTATCATGAAACTATTATTACCTTCTAATATCTTTTTCAATGTTGCACTAACATCCTGTTCCGCTCGTATCATCCAATCAGCTAAAGGAAGTATCGAATTAATATAATGTGCAAGCGTTACCAGCGGGTAAGCAAATAGAATCAGTAGCAATCCAAATGAAATCGATAACATCGCAGGTTTCTTATTGAGGTCTAGCCCTTGAAAAAAGTCTTTCTGAAAAATGTAAAGACCATAAATAACAGATGGTAACAGGAAAAGAAATAGGTGATTTATAAAAAGACTCAGTCTCAGACTTCCAGCGTTTAACTTCTCTAGCAGAGAGCCAGGATCTTCTTGAATACTTTCCATGGAAAGACCTTGGATAAACGCCGGAATGACACTTGCTAATGACCCCAAGGTCAAACCTCCAATCACCAATATGCTGAAGACAAATAATCTAGTACTTGCTTTACTCTTATCCACGTATGATATTTGTTTCCACAAAAATAGTGGAATGAATGCTACCTTTAGGTTATTTCACTAGATTATCTTTATATACTTTATTCATTTGAAAACATACCCAAATGCAGGCTAAACTTAGTGTGAATATCAATAAAATAGCATTACTTAGAAATTCTAGAAAAGGAAGCTATCCGGACTTGTATAAATACGCAAGAGACTGTGAGGGATTTGGAGCTGAGGGTATTACAGTGCACCCTAGACCAGATGAAAGACATATTAGGTATGACGATATTTCGATACTTAAAGGACAGACAAAAAATGAATTTAATATCGAAGGATTTCCAAATGATAAGTTTTTGAAGTTGGTACTTAAAAATAAACCTGACCAATGCACTTTAGTCCCTGATGACCCGACTCAGTTAACGTCGGATCATGGCTGGAATACGATAAGACATCGTACGTTTTTAAAGGATGTTGTCTCAACATTGCAAGACGCAGGAATCAGAACAGCACTATTTTTGGACCCAGATCCAAAAATGCTCGAGGCTGCTGTAGATATCGGAACTGATAGGATTGAATTATACACTGGGCCTTACGCTTATTATCAATCAGTTAACGAAGAGAAATTTCAATCGGAAATATCAAAACACGCATTAGTTGCAAAATTGGCCCAGTCTGCGAAGATCGGTGTTAATGCTGGCCATGATTTGAACTTAGAAAATCTAAGAATATATGCAGAATCTCTACCTAATTTACTCGAAGTGTCAATAGGACATGCATTGACTGTAGATGCATTATACTATGGTTTACAGAATGCTATTCAGATGTATAAGCGGCAACTTATAATTGCCTAAAGACATAATTGTTACAATAAATGCAATGCTTTTCTCATTTTATTAACATTTTCTTTTGATATGAGGGAGCGTTTATGGACTTTTTAGAGTTTATATGGAGAAATGTTGTAAAAAAATGATAATTATTTCACTTAATCTTAACATTTATTATAAATTGCAACAAGAATTCACTTATTTTATCGTATTCGAAACTTAAAAATTGTATTTAATATGAAGAAACTCTATTTTCTATTGCTAATCTTCTTTCTAGGTGTTGGTATGACCAATGCGCAGAGAGTTGTAACGGGTAATGTCGTCGATGACGCCGGTGTGCCTGTTATTGGTGCTAATGTAGTTGTGAAAGGAACAACAGTTGGTACCATTACTGATTTTGATGGTAATTTCAGTTTAAATGTACCTGACGACGCTCAAATGTTGGTAGTTAGCTATACTGGACTTAATAGTCAGGAAGCTAATCTTGACGGAGGCAGTATTATTAACTTTATTATGAACGCGGGTGAACTACTAAACGAAGTAGTAGTAACTGGTCTCGGGATTTCTAGAGACGAAAGAACCTTGGGCTACTCAACTCAATCCGTAGATGGTGGTTTGATTGAAAGCGCGAAAGAGACAAACATTGTAAACTCGATGCAAGGTCGAGTCGCTGGTATGCAAATACAAGGAACGCAATCTGCTCTAGGTGGTTCCTCTCGAGTTACGATTCGTGGTTCTAGTTCTTTCCTTGGAGAGAATCAACCTCTTTTCGTGATTGATGGTGTGCCTATTGATAATTCTAACTTTGCTAGTAATAGTCAACAACTAGGTTTCGGTGGTGCGTCTGCATATGATTACGGAAACATGGCTCAAGATATTGATCCTTCAATAGTTGAAAATGTATCTATACTTAAAGGTGCGGCAGCTGCAGCCCTTTACGGTCAGCGTGGTGCAAATGGTGTGATTTTGATTACAACGAAGGATGGTTCTAAAACCAAAGGTATTGGAGTTGAATTTAATTCAACTGCAACTTTTGACCAAGCTTTTGCTTTCATTCCGCACCAAAATCAATATGGTGGTGGTGCAACGAATCCTGACACAGAGCATGGTTTCAACGAAGTAATAATTGACGGTCAGACAAACCTTTATCCTGCTTACTCAAAAGATGGTTCTTGGGGACCAAAATTTGAGGGACAGGATGTAAGACATTGGGATTCTTGGGATCCAAATGCTGCTAATTTTGGAGAAACTAGACCTTGGGAAGCTCCGGCTAATTCTTACACAGATTTCTTCAGAACAGGTGCGACATTGAATAACAATGTTACGTTGACAGGCGGTAATGAGAATGGATCTGTACGATTTGGTTATACAAATCTTGATCAACAAGGTGTTTTGCCAAACTCTAGACTTAAGAGAAACTCATTTAACTTAAATAGTAATTATAAACTTGCTGAATGGCTAAAAGTTGGAGTTAGTGGAAATTACGTAAATAATGCTGCTAACAACAGAAATATAACGGGTTACAATAATGGTAATCCAATGCAAGCTTTCAACCAATGGTGGCAAACGCAGTTGGATGATGAAAGACTCCAAAACAGCACTTGGGTTGACGGTACACAGAATACATGGAATGCAGTTGGTCCGCAGAGAGATGGTGATGGAAACCTTTTGTTCTATGATGCATCTCCGAATTTCTTTGATAATCCTTATTGGGTTGCAGACAATTATCTACAAGAAGATACGAGAAATAGATTCTTTGGTAATGCAAATGCAACGATTGATTTAGCTGAAGGACTTTCTGCTACTGGTAGAATGGGTACTGATTATTACCAATTTTCTACAAGAAATGGTATTCCGATTGCTTCAGTTGAAACAGCTCTTTACAACGAATCTGAAATTAGATTTCAAGAAACGAACTTGGAAGGACGTTTGAATTACACAAAAACATTTTCTGATAATTTCTCATTGTCAGCAATGGTAGGTGGTAACAGCATGCGTCAGCTTTCAAGGAGAACGGACTTGAACTCAAATGGTGGACTTAGTTTGGAAGGCTTCTATAATATTTCAAATTCTGCTGCTGCACCAGTTATTGGCACAAACGAAGCTCTTAGAGGTATTAACTCTGTTTTTGGACAAGTTAATTTAGGTTTCTTAGATATGATTTACCTAGACTTGACAGCTAGAAATGATTGGTCGTCAACATTGCCAGAAGGAGAGAATTCTTATTTCTATCCATCCGCAGCTGCAAGTTTTATAGTGTCTGAGTTGGCAGCATTTGAGAATATTTCTGCAATTGATTTCTTGAAAGTAAGAGCTTCTTACGCACAAGTTGGAAACGATGCAGCCCCTTACAGATTAGTTGATGTGTACAATCCAATCACGCCAAACCTGAATGGTTTGCCGAGATATGGTGTCCCTAACTCTCAGAATAATCCAAATCTAAGACCTGAGAGAACTAGTGAGTTTGAGGTTGGTATGGATTTAAGATTATTTAAAGGTAGACTAGCATTTGATTTTGCTTATTTCGATAGATCTACCAAGGATCAGATTTTCTCTGTTCCTGCATCCGCTTCTACTGGATATACATCTAGAATTACAAATGCTGGTGAAATGAGAAACTGGGGATATGAATTCCAAGTTACTGGTACTCCTATAAAAACTAACAAATTCAGTTGGGATATAGGAATCAATGCTTACCGTCAATATAATGAAGTTGTAAGTCTTGAGGAAGGAATTGATGCAATCGCAAGAGGTAATACATGGGCAGCAAGTTTGAGAATAGCTGAAGGTGACCCTTATATGGGTGTCTATGGACAAGATTACATCAGAGAGTCATACGAACTTGATGATGATGGAAAGATTATTTCTAATGAAGGAGCTATCGTAGTTGATGAAAATGGTTACCCAACATTTACTCCAGATAGAGTATTTCTTGGATCTGCTATTGCTGACTGGGTAGGTGGTGTTAACACAACATTGAACTTTGGTCCTTTATCAATTGGAGGTCTTGTTGATTTCCAGAGAGGTGGTGTTATACATTCAACTTCACTACAGTGGTCTAAGTATAGTGGTATGCATCCAGAAACTGTAGAATACATGGGAGAAGAGGATATCAGAGCTAACGGGTTTGTCTATGAGGGAGTCAAAGAAGATGGAAGTCCAAATGATATTAGAGTAACTGATCCTCAGACTTATTATCAAAGTATCTGGAGATCAGCAGCTCCTAATATTTACTCAGCTAGTTTCGTCAAGCTTAGAGAATTAAGAATGGATTTTAGAATCCCTACTAATTCAATTTCTTTCCTTAGAGGTGCCAGTGTAGGAGTCTTTGGAAGAAATTTAGCAATCCTTTCATCTGATCTTCCTTTCTTAGATCCACAAGGTGTTAATGGTGCAGGAAACGATCAAGGTCTTGAGAATGCTCAGGTTCCTTCTACCAGATCATTTGGTGTAAATCTATCTATCAAATTGTAAAAAAGTAAATAATATGAAATTTAGAAATAAATTTAAATCTATAAGAACTCTCGTATTGGGAGTCATAGTATTCGGACTAGCTTCTTGTAGTGATAACCTTTTAGATCTCAATGTAGATCCAAATAGTCCTACTACTGTTCCAGCTTCCAATCTTGTTACTCAAGCTCAATATAATTTCTTTGATAGAATGCATAGTAGAGTGCTTAATGGTGAGTGGGGAATGTTAATGGTGCAGCACTGGGCTCAAAATGAATATTGTGAAGAATCTAGATATGTTGTTGATGGCAACTCTTTCGATGGTACTTGGCAAAACTTTTATGCATCAAGTTTGAATGAATTGTCAGTTGCAAGATCAATCATTGAAGGTGATGAAACTGTAGTAGGAGCAGCTAGAGTGAATCAATTGGCTATCATTGATATTATGAAAACAGTTTCTTTTCAGACTTTAACTGAGTTGTGGGGAGATGTGCCTTATACTGAAGCACTAAATACGGAGTTCCCTAAGCCTAGTTACGACACTCAGGCTGATATTTGGAGTGATCTTTTAGCTAGTCTAGACGCCTCTGTTGCTAGCATTGATGTTAGTGGTGGTTCTTTTGTATCTGGAGATATCGTTTACAATGGTGACATGACAGCATGGAAAAAGTTGGGAGCATCTTTGTTACTTAGAATGGCAATGAGAGTTTCTGACGTTGATGATGCAGCAGCTTCTACCTACGTTGGAAAGGCTATTGGACATGGCGTATTAGAATCAAGTGCTGATAATGCAGTATTTAATTTTAGCTCTGATCCATCTACTGCTAATCCACTTTATATCGATAATGTAATTAATAATCGTGATGACTTCGCAGTTTCAGAACCATTGGTTACTACGTTAACTGCTATGGGCGATCCAAGATTGTCTGTATATGCTGCTGAAACAAATAGTGGTGAAATTATAGGTATGCCATATGGACTTACGGATCCTGAAGCATTTGCACTGAAGGATAATACTTCTAGACCTGCAACTGTAAGAGATGCTACTTCTCCGCATGTATTTATTGATTATGCTGAAGTTTCTTTCTTACTAGCTGAGGCAGTAGAAAGAGGTTATACTTCTGGGGATGCGGCTGAGCATTATGCGAATGGTGTGACAGCATCAATGAATTTCTGGGGATTTGACGATACTGCTGGTGCAATCAGTGGCTACATAGCAGCAAATCCATATGATGCGGCTAATTGGAAACAATCTCTTGGAATGCAGAAGTGGATTGCTTTCTACTCAAACGGTGTTCAAGCATGGGCTGAGTGGAGAAGATTAGACTTTCCCCCAGTTAGCAGTTCCTGCTGCAGCAAATATACCTGTTATACCTGTGAGACTTCCATATCCAGTTTCTGAACAAGATAGAAATGGAGATAATTTGGGTGCTGTTACAGATGATCCAAATGATATGCAAACTAAACTTATTTGGGACGTTAACTAGTTTCAATCATTAAGTTTATAGATAATATTTGAAAGGGCTGTCTCGATTTGAGACAGCCCTTCTTTAGTATACATTTTGTTTTACTAAAACAATTGAATTCGAATTGACTTATACAATCGTAACACTGTTTTCGCTTCGGTTTAAGGTCAAATATTATTTGCTTTTAAATTCTTATTCAAGTTCTTTAGAGTTGGAAGGATAGCCATGAAAAACTTTTATATCGTACATCGATGTATAAATTAATGGCATTCTTAATGAGCAAATAAACTTCTTGGTCTTAGCGTACTTTCTGATTTTGAATAGCCCTTGTCTAATGTTTTTAAGCTTATTTTGTAGCTTTGATATAGTCGACAATATAATCATTGAATCGAAGTTTGATTTTTTTTCTTAGAGAGCTACTAGCCTAATAGCTGTGATTCGAAACTTTGGAAAAAATCCTATTGTCGTAATATTAAATAATTGTAAGAATAGTAAGTGATGTATCTAGTCCTAGAAGTCGTAGACTGCTTTTGTCAGAGAGGTAGATGAAGTTTATGCTTACCAGAGTTTTTTCATTTCTAGTAGTAAACAAAAAATAAGTCGAAATTTACGGACAACTAATATCTTCCAAAGAGTAGGAAGGTAGATTGGTAGGTATTTCGATTTCTTGCTCATGTGAGACGGATATAGAATGTGGATACTGTTTCTTAATTTCACCCCAAGTCATGTATTCCCACACCTGGAAAGATGCCTTCGCAATAGTTGTACCTTGCATAGAACCCGATAAGCATTTATCGTTGAGGGGCCACCATAAGCTCTCTGACTCGCGATCCCACATGAGTATTCCTTGTACACCGTTCCAGTAGTCATTGTCAAAATAGGTGTAGCCACTAGGTGCGAACGTAAGTGTTTTATCACAATAAGTCCTTTTATAAACGGCTGCTAACTTTGCTAATTCGCAATATACAACCATCACCGCTTCGCCATTGACAGTTTCATTTATTGTTTCATGTTGAGATAAAACACTGTAGGGAAAAATCTTCTTAATTTTACCATCGTTGACTACTATACATTCCATGCCGTCATCGTAGGAAAACTTTTCAATGGGATCATATTGAGGTTCATAAAGTGCAGGAAAGTATTCTCTGCCTAAACCTTGGTTAAGCTTGCATAAATCAATATCAGAGTCTGAAATATTAAATTTCTCATGGTTTGTTGGGCCAGCAATTAGATATTGTATATTACCATCTTGAACGATGAGGCTGCTATCTATTTTGTATGCGATGCATTCTTCATCAATAGTTGCGTTGTGATTCTTGTCAATGATACCAAAGGGTTCACTGCATGAGAGAATAGCTAGATATATGAAAACTATGATGATTCTATAGGCCATTAGTAGTCAATTTCTACATCGATTGTGTCTCGCAATGGAACGAAGACTTTTGTAGGAAAAAATGGACCACCATCAAATGATATAAAGATTTCATTCTCCGTGTCACCTAGAGCATCCTTCACTAGCTGATGATCACCTGAATTAAATTCGTTGATGATATTCTCTTCATGCAATTTTACGTACACCTCTAGCTTGTTAGTATTAATATTCGGTACATCGTTCATAACTAAATTGATATAACTCTTCTCATACATTTCAATGTTTAAATTAGCTTCATCTCCTGCTTGAATTGAAAAGTTATCCTCGCTGTAAAAATCTATGAACCCTTCTTTTGTTACATTGAAACCCAACTCTTCTAAATTTTTGTCAGTTTCAAAAAAGATACTACCATTAGCGTCAAGAGACCTAGATTCTAGGTCTCTTATGTCAGCAATCTTACCATCAATTCCAAAACGAACATTATCTATCGCATAGAAATCGATTCTTGCATTTTCAACAGGAATATTCGATCCAAAAGTTGTTGCACTTAAGCTTAATGTGGTCGTCGTCTTTGTACAAGCTGTAAGCATAAAACAAAGAATTATTATCATTAGCGCGTGTAGTCTCATATTTATTTTGCTATTTAGTGTGAAAACTAAAACGAAATTTCATTTCGATTTGTTGCTAAAGTTAAACGTTATCATATCGATTACTTCATAAGGTTCATAATAAATCCATGAAAAACATACTACTGACGACATTATTGTTCATTTCTCACGTTTCTGTTGCACAAGAACTTATACTGGAACCGATTTCAGGAATCCAATTTGAACAACCGGTTGAAATTAGTTCCTCGGGAATTTTAGGTGATGACCGGTTATTTGTCTTAGAAAAGAAAGGGAAAATATACATCGTTGAAGATATTTCATCTGAAAATCCGACTAAGCTCGAAGAACCTTTTTTGGACATATCGGCAAAAGTAAATAGTGCGAGTGAAGGTGGATTGCTAGGTCTAGCATTTTCGCCTGAGTATGAAACGAAGGGGTACTTTTTTGTGCATTACACTTTTAATAATGGAGGTCAATTTTCTTCGCGTATTGCTAGGTTCAATGTATCGGATGATGATCCTTCAAAGGCAGACCCTTCGACCGAGGTTAGCGTATTAACAGTAGCGCAGAATGAGCAGAATCATAATGGTGGAGACCTTGTTTTTGGTCCTGACAATATGCTTTATGTTGCTTTTGGAGATGGTGGTGGGGCCAATGATGAATTCTTCAATGGTCAAAACCCTCAAACATTTCTTGGGAAAATACTTCGTATCGATGTTAAATCTTTGCCTTATAATATTCCTACAGGTAATCCATATGACGGAAATGACGTGGTTCTTGATGAAATATGGGCAGTAGGATTAAGGAATCCTTGGCGAATTTCGTTTGATAGACTCAATGGAGATCTATGGGTTTCTGATGTGGGTCAGGATCAATATGAGGAGATTAATTATGAAAAATCTGGATCTACTGGAGCTTTTAATTATGGTTGGAATTGCTATGAGGGTCCCATTATTTTTGATCCTCTAGCATGTGTTAGTCCAATCGAGCATGCTGAACCCATCTATAGTTACTCCCATGCTTTAGGACCAAAATCTGTCACTGGTGGTTTTACATATCGTGGTTCTAGGCACCCTGACCTGTTTGGAAAATACGTCTTTACCGATTTTGTGGACAATAAGTCTTGGTGGATTATTTCCGGCATTGAAAATGAAACATTTGAAACTGAGAAAATTGATATGACAGGTGCCGACATCCCTGACAAGGTGACAACTTTTGGAGAAGGAAATGATGGCGAGTTATTCTTCGCAACTCTTGATGATGGTAGACTCTGGAGGCTAATGACAACTATTGTTGCTAGTATAGATCAAGTATACAATAGTAAATACAGGGTTTATCCAAATCCATTCAATGACAAATTGAACATAGAAAGGGACGCAGGTGAAGAAGTAGAATATATTATACGGGATTCATATGGTAAGGTAATCACTTTCGGAAAGTTAAAGACGGATATTACAGTAAATATGAAAGGCATGTCAACGGGCATTTATTTTATAACATTAAAGACTAAGGATTACATTCAGGTTGATAAACTCATCAAAGTGAATTAGTCTTACATCCTAAAAAGGAAATACTTGTTTTCCAACGTATAATAAATGAAGCACCCAATTCTCTCAACCCTTCTAATATTTTTCCTGCATTTCGCGGGCAGTAATCTGTCGGCGCAGAATAGATTTAATATAGGTGTGGACTTTGGTATTCTAAATTCTCAGTTTGATGGTGACAAGCTTTTTGGTTTTAACAAGTACGGCCTGACCGGTGGACTACAAGTTCACTATTCAATCTCCAACACAAGTGAACTACGTTTCGATTTGGGATACATGAATATTGGTTCAAATTACGCGAATGAAACAAGGCCGAACGTTATTACGCCTGCTGATTATACGCTCCTTTCAATTAATATGCAAGCGGCGTCTTCATTCATAGGAATTACGCAAAAGTTCAGGCCTACTCCAAGCGGTTATAGAACATTTGGTGTGACGGCTGGCTTGAGAATTGCACGAGCTTTTACTTTTGATACACAAATACATAATGTTGGCAATATACCATTTGAGTTTGATAGACAAAATATTAGTAGCACTACTTATGGTCCTGATATTAAATTTGAATGGTATTTGACGCCAAAAATTACCGCACAGGCTTCAGTGTATTTTTCAATTAATAACATGGTTTTGAATGAAGAAAATTTCGTATCTGTATTGAGACCATACTTCTTTGGATATTCAGCATCATATCTCTTCTCAAAACCAAGCATTTTCAAAACGAGAAAAAAGAAAAAACGACGTAGAAGGTGAATTTTAGCAAGGTAAGTTTTTGACCTTGAAAGTTTCATTAGAAAGTGTACTCAGCACATATTAGGTGGCATGGTCTTTGTCGTTAGTTAAGTAAGGCCTTAGCATTCTTGAGTATCGAAATTTATATATGTCAGATAACAACTTAAACACTGCAATCAAAACTTTTCAAGATTATCTAGAGTATGAACGAAGATATTCGAGTCATACCATTATAGCATATATGAAAGATCTGCATCAGTTTTTTGCCTATTTAAGTTTAATAAAAGATGAAATCCATGTTGCTGATGTGAAATTTAATCAAGTCCGGTCATGGATCGTTTCTCTTGCTGAAGATAACATAAGCAATCGAACAATTAATCGAAAAATTTCTAGTCTTAGATCATTTTATAAATTTCTCCGAAAGAAAAATCAAGAGTTAGTGAACCCAACCGATCGCATTAATGCTCTAAAAATTCCTAAGCGACTTCCGGCAATGATTAAGGAAGAAGAATTAAGTGAACTTCGGAATGTCATTTTTGATGGAGAAGAAGATTACTTCTCTTGGCGAGATTTTACCATTATCGAATTGCTCTACAATACTGGTATTCGTCGTTCAGAATTGATCAATTTGCGATTAGGGGATTTTTCTGCAAAAGGAAATTATATTAAAGTATTTGGGAAGGGCAAAAAGGAGCGTATAATTCCACTAAATTCATCGATACTTTCAACGATAAATTCATATATTAGCTTTAGAGAGAGTATCAATAAAGTTGCGACTGATTCCTTTTTCTTATCGGATAGACTGAACGATATTTATCCTAAAGCAGTTTATAACATAGTGAGGAGATATTTATCTTTAGTGACAACTTCTAAGAAGAAAAGTCCTCATGTACTTAGACATAGTTTTGCGACCCACCTTACAAATAGGGGTGCAGAATTAAATGCAGTCAAAGACCTTTTGGGTCATGCTTCACTAGCAGCGACTC
Source organism: uncultured Saprospiraceae bacterium (assembly GCA_943788055.1). GTDB lineage: Bacteria > Bacteroidota > Bacteroidia > Chitinophagales > Saprospiraceae > JAHDFB01. Next base: position 128,549 of record CALSOU010000008.1, on the reverse strand, counting down.
AAGTTTATACTCATAATTCTATTGAGCAACTGAAAAACATTTATCAAAAGACACATCCGAAAGGTTAGAAGGTCTTCTTAACAGCGAAAGAAATTCGTGTAATCAAAAACATATATATGAAAGCAGATATTCAAAGTGTTCATTTTACAGCCGATCAGAAACTAATTGATTTTATTCAACTTCGACTTGATAAACTTCAGAAACTTAACGATCAGATTGTAGATACTTCTGTTATTCTTAAACTTGAGAATACTGGACAAGTAAAAGATAAGATTGCCGAGTTTATTGTTCATATTCCGGGAAATAAACTAGTGGCTTCTTCAAGTAGCAAATCATTTGAACAATCTGTTGACGAATCAATTGATGCAATTGCTCGTCAAATCAAGAAAGTTAAGGGTAAAATGAGAGATTCTGCAAAGTCAGCTAGAAATATGTAATTTACCGTTCCATTATCTTATGTTCCAATAGCAGCTTTTTTGTGACAAAAAAGTGGCAATTCAGCCATTTAGAAGGATATCATTTGTGTTTTGTCAATTAATTTGACAAGCCAACATATACTCGAAAAAAAACTTGATTTTTTATCAAAATAATTTTCGCGTATTGAAATAATCTTCTATTTTTGCGTCGCTTTTGGTGAAGACCAAGGTTTTTTAATAAAAAATTTAGTCGCCGATGTAGCTCAGTTGGCCAGAGCAGCTGATTTGTAATCAGCGGGTCGGGGGTTCGAATCCCTCCATCGGCTCTCATTTTTTTTAGGGGGGTGCGCCACAGTGGGAGAGGTGGGCTGGACTGTAAATCCAGTGCTTCGGCTGAGTAGGTTCGAATCCTACCACCCCCACAAGATTACCAAAATTTAACGTATAAGCGGGAGTAGCTCAGTTGGTAGAGCATCAGCCTTCCAAGCTGAGGGTCGCGGGTTCGAGTCTCGTCTCCCGCTCATATTTAATGTTTTTATTAGCACTGTTGCGCTCTACTGGACGTTGCATATGAAGCCGATGTAGCTCAGGGGTAGAGCGCTTCCTTGGTAAGGAAGAGGTCGGGGGTTCAATTCCCCTCATTGGCTCGAGATTATTTTGAAATAGTAATTAATACATTAACTAAATAGTTAAATAAGACGATGGCTAAAGGAAAATTTTGATCGTTCCAAACCACACTTGAACATAGGAACGATCGGTCACGTTGACCACGGTAAGACTACATTGACTGCTGCTATCACTACGTTCTTGCGAAGGATGGGTTTGCTGCAAAGCAGATTATGATGCAATCGATAACGCTCCAGAAGAAAAAGAAAGAGGTATCACCATTAACACTGCACACGTTGAGTATCAAACTCAGAATCGTCACTATGCACACGTAGATTGTCCAGGTCACGCTGACTATGTAAAGAACATGGTAACGGGTGCTGCCCAAATGGACGGTGCTATTCTCGTTGTTGCTGCTACAGACGGTCCAATGCCACAAACTAGAGAGCACATCCTTCTTGCACGTCAGGTAGGTGTACCTCAAATCGTTGTTTTCATGAACAAGGTTGACCTTGTTGACGATGAAGAGATGCTTGAGATTAGTTGAAATGGAAGTTAGAGAACTTCTTGTCTATGATTATGATGGAGACAATGCTCCTGTTATTCAGGGTTCTGCTCTAGGAGGACTGAAGATGAGCCTGCAGGAAGATAAGATTCATGGATTGATGGCTGCTGTTGATAGCTGATATCCCAATGAACCAGACGTGAGTTGACAAGCCTTTCTTGATGCCTGTTGAAGATGTATTTTCTATCACTGGTAGAGGTACAGTTGCAACAGGTAGAATCGAAAGAGGTGTTATCAATACAGGAGATCCTGTTGAGATCATCGGAATGATGAAAGATGAGGAGAAAGCTTTAAATTCAACTGTAACTGGTGTTGAGATGTTCCGGAAGATACTTGACCAGAGGAGAGGCTGGCGATAACGCTGGTATTCTTTTGAGAGGTATCGAGAAAGAGGCGATCAAAAGAGGAATGGTTATTTGTAAGCCTGGTTCTGTAACTCCACACAAGAAATTCAAGTGTGAGGTTTATGTACTAAGCAAAGATGAAGGTGGACGTCATACTCCATTCTACAATGGTTACCGACCTCAGTTTTATTTCAGAACAACGGATGTAACAGGTGATTGTACTCTACCTGCAGGAGTTGAGATGGTAATGCCAGGTGATAACCTTACTTTGGAAGTTGCTTTGATCAACAAAATTGCAATGGAAGTGGGTCTGCGTTTTGCGATCCGTGAAGGTGGTAGAACTGTAGGAGCAGGTCAGGTTACTGAAATCTTAGATTAAACATATCATTTCTCTCGTGGAGAGATTAGATAAATAGAAAATTAAGTACTTCTTCTGGGGTGCTTAATTTTCTTATTTTAAAAAATATTAAAGTAAATCTGGGTTTACTTTTTTAGGGGAGTAGCTCAATTGGCAGAGCATCGGTCTCCAAAACCGAGGGCTGCAGGTTCGATTCCTGTCTCCCCTGCTAATGCGGGATTCTTTCCCATCTAAATGTCAAGACATGAATAGTATTGTAGCATACGTAAAGGAGAGTTATAACGAGTTATTACACAACGTAACATGGCCTACTATGTCCGAATTGCTTTCTTCTGCAAGAGTCGTATTAGTATCTACAGTAATACTTGCTTTGATTATCCTTTTGATGGATACCGTACTAAGTTATGTAGTGTTGGATGGTTTCCTATATCAGATAAACGCAAACTAGTAATCATATGAGCGATGAAACCAAATGGTACTCACTGCGTGTGATTAGTGGGAAGGAAAAGAAGATCAAAGAAAGACTAGAGTTAGAAATACAACGGAACAAGTGGTCCGAAGTAATTACGCAGATAATTGTACCTTCTGAAAAAGTCTATAAAATTAGAAATGGGAAGAAGGTTATAATGGAGAGAAACATACTTCCTGGTTATATTCTCGTCGAGGCTATACCAAGTCGTTTTTCTGGTGAAATGATCTTAACGATTGTTAATTCACCAAATGTAATTCACTTTCTAGGTAAAAATAATCCGATCCCTATGCAGCAGTCTGAAGCTAATAGGATGTTAGGTAAAGTGGATGCCTCTCAAGATATGGGTGAGGCGATGATTGAACCATACATAGTTGGTGAAACCGTCAAGATCATTGATGGTCCATTCAAAGATTTCGTAGGGGATATCAAAGAAGTAAATGAAGAAAAGAAAAAATTGAAAGTTATTGTGAAAATCTTCGGACGTGGTACGGAAGTGGAATTAAACTTTATACAAGTAGAGAAACAAGCATAATTAATTTATACAGCTAAAATTCTGAAATAGAATGGCAAAGGAAATCGACGTTTTAATCAAATTGCAAGTAAAAGGTGGCGCAGCAAACCCATCTCCTCCAGTAGGTCCTGCTCTTGGTGCGAAAGGTGTGAACATTATGGAGTTTTGTAAGCGTTTCAATGCAGATACGCAAGACAAAGCTGGGAAGGTTTTACCTGTAGTTATTACAGTGTATAAAGACAAGTCTTTTGACTTTGTTGTTAAAACTTCTCCTGCTTCTATCCAATTATTGGAGAAAGCAAGCATAAAGAGTGGTTCAAAAGTACCTAATCGTGATAAGGTGGCAAGTGTGTCATGGGACCAAGTTAAGGAGATAGCTGAGGACAAAATGCCTGATTTAAATGCTTTTAAAATTGAATCTGCAATGAAGATGGTTGCGGGTACAGCTAGAAGTATGGGGATCACGGTATCGGGTACTCCACCTTGGGAGGCATAATTGATTTAACGAATTATTGAACTAGGGAGCGGACCATTTTCCGCGTTTGTACCTTTAAATTTATTAAAATGGCTAAAATTTCAAAAAAGCGTAAGGCAGCTAACGCTAAGGTTGAGGTTGATAAGCTTTACTCAATCAGTGAAGCATCGGCTTTGGTCAAGGAAGTTAACACCACAAAATTTGATGCATCTGTGGATGTTCATATCAGATTAGGTGTTGATCCAAGAAAAGCTGACCAAGCAATCAGAGGGACTGTAGTTCTGCCTCATGGTACGGGAAAATCCAAGTCTGTATTAGTTCTATGTACACCAGATAAAGAAGCTGAAGCTCTAGAGGCAGGTGCTGACTATGCTGGCCTAGATGAGTATGTAGATAAGATCAATAAAGGTTGGACAGATGTAGATGTGGTTATTGCCATGCCTACAGTTATGGCAAAAGTCGGTAGAGTTGGTCGTATTTTAGGACCTCGAAACTTAATGCCTAATCCAAAGTCTGGTACTGTAACAATGGATGTCTCAAGTGCCGTTAAAGATGTAAAGGGAGGTAAGATTTCTTTCCGTGTTGACAAGTTCGGAATTATTCACTCAACTATAGGTAGAGTCTCTTTTTCTGCTGAGAAGATTAGTGAAAATGCAAATGAACTTATCTCAACAATTGTGAAAATGAAACCTTCAACAGCAAAAGGAACGTATGTAAAGTCTCTAACTATGGCTTCAACAATGAGTCCAGGTATTGCTGTTGATGTAAAATCTGTTAATTAAACTCAAAACTCTGAATAATGACAAAAGCAGAAAAAACAGCAGTAATTGCTGATCTAAAAGAAAAATTCAGTGAGAGTTCATTTTTCTACATCACTGATTCCTCCGCTCTAACGGTTGCTCAAGTAAATAACTTAAGGGCACTGTGTTTTGAAAAAGGAGTGGAAATGAAAGTGGTTAAAAATACACTTGCTGCAAAAGCGCTTCAAGCAAATGCTGAAGAAAAAAATTACACACCTCTTCTAGAGGCATTGAAAGGCCCAACGGCTATTATGTTTTCAGAAGTAGGGAATGTTCCGGCTAAGATTATTAAGGAATTCAGAAAGACTTCTGAAAAACCTGTTCTGAAAGCGGCATATATTGATTCTGATATTTTCTTAGGAGATGATCAGGTTGAAGTATTAAGCACGCTTAAGTCGAAAGAAGATTTGATTGGAGACGTAATCTTGTTACTACAATCTCCTATCAAGAACCTTGTTGGTTCGCTTCAAAGTGGTGGTCAGACTATATCTGGCTTGTTGAAAGCACTCGAAGAGAAAAGTGCTTAGAAATGTAGGCTTCCAAGCTTTACGCAATTATTATATAATTATTATTTAAAACTAAAAAACGACCAATCATGGCGGATTTAAAAGAAATTGCGGAACAATTAGTAAACCTTTCAGTAAAAGATGTAAGCGAATTAGCTGACATCCTAAAAGAGGAATACGGAATTGAACCTGCAGCTGCTGCTGCTGCTGTTGCTGCTCCTGGAGCAGGAGGAGACGGCGGGGCTGCTGCTGAAAAAACTGAATTTGATGTACACTTAGTTTCTGCTGGTTCAGCAAAATTAGCTGTAGTTAAAGAAGTTAAAAACTTATTAGGTGTTGGATTGAAAGATGCTAAGGAATTAGTAGACGGAGCTCCAGCTGTAATTAAAGAAGCTGTTCCTAAAGCTGACGCAGAAGCGTTAAAAGCTTCATTAGAAGGAGCAGGTGCGCAAGTTGAATTGAAATAATTTAGTCTCGCACATTCTTTAATGACAGAAGATTTATTCTAAAATATCACGGTATATTGGCTTAGTCAGGTGTTTAACCTGCTAAGCCTATTGCCGTTTATGACGGATAAACTTCTTTTTATCTTGATTGTTTCAATCTCTTAGGAACATAAACAAATAACAAATGGCCTCAAACGCAACTGTTCAATATGCGGACGAACAAAGGGTAAAATTCGGGCAAATCCGACTACCTAATGTTTATCCTGACCTACTAGAAATTCAACTGGAATCATTCGGTGAGTTCTTTCAGTTAGGCACAACACCTGAAAATCGAAATAGCGAAGGTTTGTACCGCGTTTTTCAAGAAAATTTTCCAATCACAGATGCTCGAAATATTTTCGTTTTAGAGTTTCTTGATTATTTCATCGATCCACCACGGTATAGTATCGATGAGTGTATGATGCGCGGTCTTACTTACAGCGTCCCGCTTAAAGCGAAGTTGAGGCTATCTTGTAATGATGAGGAGCATGTTGACTTTCAGACAATTGTTCAAGACGTATTTCTCGGAAATATTCCTTACATGACTCCGAAAGGAACATTCGTGATCAATGGTGCAGAACGTCTTATCGTTTCTCAGTTGCACAGATCACCAGGTGTTTTCTTTTCTCAGACATTCCACCCCAATGGAACGAAAATTCATAGCGCAAGGGTTATTCCTTTCAAAGGAGCCTGGATGGAATTTTCAACTGATATCAATACTGTGATGTATGCGTACATTGATAGAAAGAAGAAGTTTCCGGTAACGACGTTATTGAGAGCGATTGGTTACGATTCAGATAAAGATATTCTTAATCTTTTCGGTCTTGCTGAGGAGATTAAAGTAAATGCAAAAAATCTTAAGAAATCTGTCGGAAGAAAACTAGCTGCTAGAGTTCTACGTAAGTGGACTGAAGATTTTGTTGATGAAGATACTGGTGAAGTAGTAACTATTGAGCGTAACGAGATTATTCTTGAAAGAGATGTACTTCTTGATGAAGATAATGTACAGCATATATTAGGAGCGGATGTTGATTCAATAATTCTCCAAAAAGAGGATATCGAAGAAGACTACAGTATTATATATAATACACTGCAGAAAGATCCTTCTTCTTCTGAAATGGAAGCAGTTCAGCATATTTATCGTCAGCTTAGAGGAACCGATCCTCCTGATGAAGAAACTGCAAGAGGAATAATTGACAAACTTTTCTTCTCAGATAAAAGATACAATCTTGGAGAGGTAGGAAGATATAAGATTAACAGAAAGCTAGGTGTTGAAAAGGACTTGGATACTTTGGTATTAACTAAAGAGGATATTATCTCTATAGTTCGTTACTTGGTTTCTTTGATGAATCAAAAGGCTGAACTCGATGATATTGATCACTTGTCAAATAGAAGAGTAAGAACTGTAGGCGAGCAGCTATATGCTCAGTTTGGTGTTGGTCTCGCAAGAATGGCTAGAACTATTCGTGAGCGTATGAATGTTAGAGATAATGAGGTCTTCACCCCGATTGATTTGATTAATGCTAGGACTTTATCTTCAGTAATTAATTCTTTTTTCGGTACTTCTCAATTGTCACAGTTTTTAGATCAAACGAATCCACTTTCTGAAATTACACACAAGAGAAGAATTTCTGCTTTAGGACCAGGAGGTTTATCTAGAGAACGAGCTGGTTTTGAGGTAAGAGATGTGCACTATAGTCACTACGGTCGATTATGTACAATTGAGACACCAGAAGGGCCAAATATTGGTTTGATCTCTACTCTTTGTGTACATGCCAAGGTTAATAAAATGGGGTTCCTTGAAACGCCATATCGTAAAGTTGAAGGTGGAAAAGTAGAAGTTAAAGAAGACGCAGTGTATCTATCTGCGGAAGGTGAAGATTTTAAGAAAATTGCACAAGCCAATTCGCAAATTAATGAAAAAGGAGCTTTTTTAAGTGATAGAATAAAGTGTAGAGAACATGGTGAATTTCCTGTCCTTACGCCATCTGAAGTAGAATTTATGGATGTTGCTCCAAATCAAATTGTTGGGGTTTCTGCATCTTTGATTCCTTTCTTAGAGAATGATGATGCAAACAGAGCCTTGATGGGTTCAAACATGCAACGGCAAGCTGTACCTTTAGTTAAGCCGAGTTCTCCTATTGTGGGAACTGGCCTTGAAGGTAAGGTAGCTCGTGATTCTAGAATGTTAATAAATGCTGAGGGAGAAGGAGTAGTTGAATATGTCGATGCGACTGAAATTGTGATTAAGTACGATCGTTCTGATGAGGAAAATTTAGTTTCGTTCGCAGACAACGTGAAGAGCTATACATTGATTAAGTTCTTGCGAACAAACCAAGGAACTTGTATCAACCTTAAGCCAATTGTTAAGAAAGGAGATAGAGTTACCAAAGGGTCGCTTCTTTGTGATGGTTATGCTACAGAAAAAGGAGAGTTAGCGCTTGGGCAAAATCTAATGGTATCTTTTATGCCTTGGAAGGGATATAACTTTGAGGATGCAATCGTACTTTCGGAGCGTGTAGTGCGAGAAGATATTTTTACCTCTTTACATATTGAAAGCTACGAGCTTGACATACGTGATACCAAATTGGGTGAAGAAGAACTAACCAATGATATTCCAAATGTAAGCGAGGATGCTACTAAGGATCTTGATGAGAATGGAATTATTCGCGTCGGTGCATGGGTTAAGGAAGGAGATATATTAATTGGAAAGATTACTCCAAAAGGAGAATCCGATCCTACTCCAGAAGAAAAACTTTTACGAGCAATTTTCGGGGATAAAGCTGGAGATGTAAAAGATGCTTCGTTGAAAGCGCCTCCGTCTACAAAAGGTGTAATTATAAGCAAGCAACTTTTTGCAAGAGCTAAGAAAGATAAATTCCAAAAAGTTCAGGAAAAAGAGTTGTTAAATAGACTTGAAGATAGACATGCAGTTGCTGTAAATGAGCTGAGAACAGTGTTGATAGATAAATTGATGACCTTACTGAAAGGAAAAGTTTCGCAAGGTGTTAATTCAATCTATAATGAGGAATTGATTCCTAAGGGAACAAAGTTTTCTGCTAAAGTTTTCAAAGACCTCGTTTTCTCGGAAGTTGATTACAGCAGCTGGGTGAAAGATGATGCAAAAAACAAATTGATTAGCCGTCTACTACACAATTTTTCAATTACTCTTAACGAGGAGATTAGCCGTTACAAGCGTGAGAAGTTCAATATTAGTATTGGTGACGAATTACCTGCTGGTGTATTGAAACTTGCCAAAGTGTACATGGCTAAAAAGCGTAAACTGAAAGTAGGTGATAAGCTAGCTGGACGTCACGGTAACAAGGGTATTGTATCTAGAATTGTTAAGCAAGAAGATATGCCATTCTTGGCAGATGGAACTCCAGTTGATATTATTTTGAATCCACTGGGTGTACCTTCTCGTATGAACTTAGGACAGATATTTGAAACAGTACTTGGATGGGCAGGTAAGAAATTAGGTGTAAAGTATGCTACTCCTATTTTCGATGGTGCCTCAATGGATGATATTGAAGTGCAGATTCAGAAGGCAAAACTTCCTTCATTAGGCCAGACTTACTTGTATGATGGCGAGACAGGAGATCGTTTCCACCAGCAGGCAACAGTTGGTGTCATCTACATGCTGAAATTATCTCACATGGTTGATGATAAAATGCATGCACGTTCAATTGGTCCATATTCACTTATTACGCAACAGCCGTTGGGTGGTAAAGCACAGTTTGGTGGTCAGAGATTTGGTGAAATGGAGGTATGGGCACTTGAAGCCTTTGGAGCTTCTAATATTCTCCGTGAGCTATTAACGATCAAATCAGATGATATTGTAGGTCGAGCAAAAGCTTATGAAGCAATTGTGAAGGGTGAGAATCTTCCAGAGCCAAATATACCTGAATCATTTAATGTACTAGTACACGAGCTTCGTGGTTTAGCATTAGATGTCAAGTTCATGTAATAGAATGAACTTGAATTAATTAGAACACCTTTTTTAACTTTCGAGTCACATTTTGAGCTTGACTCACCATATACTAAAAGTATGACATTAAAAAAGAAATTTAGCAAAGCAAACAATCGATTTGATTCGATCACTGTCAGTCTTTGTTCTCCAGATGAGATTCTTGAAAGATCTTTTGGAGAAGTCTTGAAGCCTGAAACAATAAACTATCGATCATATAAACCTGAACGTGATGGTTTATTTTGCGAAAGAATATTTGGACCAGTCAAGGATTACGAATGCTATTGTGGTAAATACAAAAGAATTAGATACAAGGGGATCGTATGTGATCGATGTGGTGTAGAAGTAACTGAAAAGAAAGTTAGAAGAGAGCGCATGGGACACATTAAGTTGGTCGTTCCGGTAGTACATATTTGGTTCTTTAAGTCGTTGCCAAACAAAATCGGATACCTTCTTGGATTTTCTTCAAAGAATCTTGAGTCTGTTATTTACTATGAGCGATACGTAGTTGTTCAACCAGGGTTAAAAGAAGTAGATGGTCTTGAGGCAAAAACTCTTTTGACAGAAGAGGAGTACTTTGAAATTCTTGACAGTTTACCACAGGAAAATCAGATGCTTGATGATACAGATCCAAATAAATTTATCGCCAAGATGGGTGCTGAAGCAGTTGGGCATCTTTTGGAACGAGAAGATCTTGATCAATTAGCAGCGGACTTGAGATATCAAGCAGCAAATGAAACTTCTCAACAAAGAAAATCTGAGGCTCTCAAGAGACTTAGAGTTGTTGAAGCATTCAGAGATGGTCAAACTAGAATGGAAAATAGACCAGAATGGGCAATTATTCAATATTTACCAGTAATCCCACCAGAACTTAGGCCATTGGTGCCTTTGGATGGAGGTAGATTTGCTAGTTCGGATCTTAATGATCTTTACAGACGTGTAATTATAAGAAACAATCGTCTTAAGAGACTTCTTGAGATTAAGGCTCCAGAAGTTATTTTAAGAAATGAAAAGAGAATGCTTCAAGAAGCTGTTGACTCTTTATTCGATAATTCTCGTAAGTCCAACGCTGTGAAAGCAGAAGGTGGACGAGCGTTGAAATCATTAAGTGATATACTAAAAGGAAAGCAAGGTCGCTTCCGTCAGAATCTACTCGGAAAAAGGGTGGATTATTCTGGTCGTTCAGTAATTGTAGTAGGACCTACCTTAAAATTACATGAGTGCGGACTTCCGAAAGGAATGGCAGCTGAGCTATTCAAGCCTTTCGTAATTAGAAAGTTAATTGAGAGAGGTATCGTAAAAACTGTTAAATCAGCGAAGAAATTAGTTGATAGAAAGGAACCAGTAATCTGGGAAATTCTTGAAAATATATTGAAAGGGCATCCTGTTATGCTAAACAGAGCTCCAACTCTTCACCGTTTATCAATTCAGGCTTTCCAGCCGGTTTTGGTTGAAGGTAAAGCGATACAGTTGCACCCACTTGTTTGTGGAGCATTCAACGCCGATTTTGATGGTGACCAGATGGCTGTGCACGTACCGCTTTCCCAAGGAGCAATTCTTGAAGCACAAGTTTTGATGCTTTCAGCACACAACATGCTTAATCCACAAGACGGTTCACCAGTAACACTTCCTTCTCAGGATATGGTACTAGGACTATATTACTTGACGAAAGTAAGAACTAGCTCTAAGGAGTTAGCAGTTAAAGGAGAAGGAATGAAGTTCTATTCACCAGAAGAGGTAGTTATTGCCTTTAATGAAGGTGTAATAGAATTACATGCACAGATCAAGGTTAAGATTGATAATATCGATGAGAATGGCGAAGCTATTTCTGAGATTATAGATACTACTGTAGGACGAGTACTCCTTAATGAATCTCGACCTCCGACCGTCCCTTATATCAATGATCTATTGACAAAAAAGAATCTAAAGAAGGTAATTAGTAAAATAATCAACCTTACAAGTTTCACAGTAACAGCTAATTTCCTTGATAAAATAAAGGAACTAGGTTTCTACTGGTCATTCAAGGGTGGACTTTCTTTTAACTTAGGTGACTTGATTACACCGTCTGTGAAAGAAAAAACGCTAGTAAATGCTCAAACTGAAGTTGATGAGGTTTGGGATAATTACAATATGGGGTTGATCACTAATAGTGAAAGATATAACCAAATCATTGACAAGTGGACGTATGCAGATAATGCGATTACGCAAAACTTAATGAAAGAGCTTGCGGAACACAAGCAAGGATTTAACTCCGTATATATGATGCTTGATTCTGGAGCTCGTGGTTCACAAGCACAGATTAAGCAGCTTTGTGGGTTAAGAGGCTTGATGGCTAAACCAAGAAAATCTGGTGACACAGGTGCAGCAATTATTGAAAATCCAATTCTTGCAAACTTCCTTGAGGGACTTTCTGTACTAGAGTACTTTATATCTACTCACGGTGCGAGAAAAGGTCTTGCCGATACAGCCTTGAAGACTGCAGATGCGGGTTATCTTACAAGAAGACTAGTTGATGTTGCTCAGGATGTGATCATAATTGAAGAGGATTGTGATACTTTAAGAGGAATTGAAACTTTCGCTCTTAAAGAGAATGATAAGATTGTAGAAACACTTGGGTCTAGAATCATAGGACGATTCGCATTACATGATGTAACGGAGCTTAAAACTGACAAAGTAATTATTGAAGCTGGTCAGTATATTACTCCCGAGTTAGCTGCTTTAGTTGCAGAAGAAGGAATCGAATCTGTTAATATTCGGTCAGTTTTAACTTGTGAAACGACAAAAGGAGTTTGCCGAAAGTGTTATGGTAAAAACCTCGCAACCGGCAGAATTACTGAAAGAGGTGATGCAGTGGGAATTATTGCTGCTCAATCAATCGGTGAGCCTGGTACACAGTTGACACTTCGTACATTTCACGTGGGTGGTATCGCATCTGTAACAAAAGCCGAAAATGATATCACGTCGAAGTTTGAAGGAAAACTAGAATTTGATAACGTAAAGACTGTTAAGTCGAAAGATGAAACTGTTGTTATTTCAAGATCTGGTGAAATCAAGATCGTTGATGAGAAATCAGGTAGAATTCTTCAAAGTAACTACATACCATACGGATCAAATCTCGCTGTAAAAGAGGGAGCTATGATCGGTAAAGGGGACGTAATTTGTGAATGGGATCCGTTTAACGCGTTGATAATTTCTGAATTTGGAGGTGTTGTTAAATTTGATTCAATTGAAGAAGGTATTACTTTCAGAACAGAGCGAGATGATCAAACTGGTTTCGAAGAGAAGGTGTTGATAGAATCTAAGAACAAAAAGAAAATACCTACAATCAGAATTATGTCTCCAGGTGGAGAGGAACTTAAGAGTTACAACTTGCCAGTGGGAGCATACATTTCCATTGAAGATGGAGCTGAAGTTTCACCAGGAGAGAAGATTGTCAAGATTCCTAGAAAACTTGGTAAAATCCAAGATATTACAGGGGGTCTACCTCGTGTAACTGAATTATTTGAAGCGAGAAATCCTTCAAATCCAGCGGTGGTTTCTGAGATTGACGGTATCATTTCTTTTGGTAAGATCAAAAGAGGTAATAGAGAAGTAGTCGTATTGGATGAAAGAACTGGAGAAAAACGTAAGTATCTTGTTGGACTTTCTAAGCACATTTTAGTTCAAGAAGGTGACTTCGTGAGAGCAGGTATGAGATTATCTGACGGAGCAATTGCACCAATTGATATTTTGTTTATTAAAGGTCCATTTGCTGTTCAGTCATATCTTGTAAATGAAATACAAGAAGTATATAGATCCCAGGGTATATCAATCAACGATAAGCATATCGAAGTTATCGTTAGACAGATGATGAGACGTGTGAAGATTGAGGACGCTGGAGATACAATATTTCTAGAGGGAGAAAGTGTAGAAAAGTATGAATTTCTGAAACAGAATGATTGGATTTACGACAAAAAGTTCATCATGGATAGCGGAGATTCTACAAATATCAAAGCTGGTGAGTTAGTCACGCTTCGTCAAATACGTGAGGAGAATTCTTACTTGAAGCGAAATGATATGAAACCTCTTGAATTTAGAGATGCAGTACCATCTACTTCTAGTCCTATGCTTCAAGGTATTACTAGATCATCATTGGGTACTTATAGTTGGATTTCTGCAGCTTCTTTCCAGGAGACAACTAAAGTATTATCTAGTGCAGCAATTAGTGCTAAAACAGATTATCTGGAAGGATTGAAAGAGAATGTAATTGTAGGTAAGTTAATTCCAGCAGGTACTGGACTTGTCAATCGTAAAAACTTATTCGTGAAAGTAAAAGAAGAAGTTGCGAATGAAAGTGAAGACGTTGTAGAATTAGAGGAGTAAAACTCATCCGTGAGACATAAAAGAAAAGGGGAACTGATCATGTGATCTGTTTCCCTTTTTGTTTTCCCAGACTAAGAAGGTCAGACTTAGAAAAACTATGTAGTACTTAGTAACTGCTGTCTTAGGATATATTTTCCAATTAGATCAAATTCTAAATTAACTTCTGTTCCTATTTCATAGTGCTTGAAACTTGTGTGCTCATAAGTGTAAGGAATGATTGCTATTTGAAATTGATTTCTAGAAGGGCTTATAACTGTGAGACTTACACCGTCTATACAAATTGAACCTTTTGAAATCATGAGTGGAGCGTGTTTTTCATCGTAACTTATCGTATACCTCCAGCTACCATTCTCATCCAGTATTTCTATAACTTTACCTACCCCGTCAACGTGACCTTGTACAATATGACCATCTAATCTCGCATGTAGTTGAGCCGCTCTTTCAAGATTGAGTACATCGCCTATTTTCCAACTTTTTGAAGCTGTTAAGTTTAAGGTCTCTCCAATAGCTGTAACGTCATAAACATCATTAACTATCTTTACAACTGTAAGGCAAATACCATTGTGAGATAGACTTTGGTCAATCTTCAGATGTTGAGCTAATGATGACTTTACACTGAAAGTAACATTATCTCGATCCTTGATAAAGTTAACTATTGTTCCTTGACCTTCAATAATTCCTGTAAACATTAATTAGATTTTAGAATTTGAATGAATCCTTTTAAGAAATCATAACTCTGTTCACCTTGAACAGCACTTGTTTGAAATACTTCACATGTATAGTAATAAACACCATCGTGGAGTGGTAAGTTTTGGAAATTTGTACCGTTCCAATTTATCTCAGGATCATTTGTTTCAAAAACTTTTTGCCCCCACTCATTGAATACTTCAAATCGAACACTTGAAACAAATCGATTTAATATAGGAATAAAGAAATCATTGGATCCATCTCCATTTGGTGTAAAAGCATTGGGAAGAATGTAGGATGGACAATCTTCAATACAGAAAAATGGACTAATATCACTTTCATTACCAACACTATCAACTGCAGAAATTGCATAACATGCGGTTAATCCCATTTCCGGTTTATGATCAAATTCTACAACCTGTATGTCATCTATAGTTGCAAGTAGTAGAAAATTATCTTCAATGTTAAATTTGAAATAGATATTATATGCCACAATATCGTCGCTGCCTTCACATGCCAAGTCCACTCGATTCCAACTTAGGGTATTTACGAATGCTTCTTCTGGAATTGTTTCATCCGCTTGATCACAAGAATTAAATACTTCAAGTTCAGGAATACAAGGTGGCATCGTATCTAGAGGAATTCCGCAGGATTCATTACTATCGTTCAGAATAACTTGAGATAGCTCAGGTATGCCATAGGAACCTTTTGATTCTACATAGTAACAATACTCTATTCCATTGATGAGACCAACATCTGTGTATTCCGTAGTGGCTGTACTGTCAACCAAATCAAAGATGCTACCATCGAATTTATAAAGGTAGTAGAGTTCATTATTCCATGAAGTAAACGACTCCCAACTAAGTTTATTTGCTTTATCTGCGGATAACACTTCCAGAAATACAGAAGAACTTGATGATGAATAATCATATAAATTATCTTCACCATTAGCATAAAAAGCGATTCTATAGTTGTACCCAATTGTTCTCGTATCTAGGTCTGTATTCGTATAACTAAATGTAGTAAGAGGGTCACCAAAATTAACAGTGGAGAAACTAGCACCTGTAATATCACTAAAATCAATTCCATTTGTGCCGCTAGATCTTTGAAGTTGATACCTATATGGCCCAGGATTTAAGATTGTATCAAGAGCTTCTGGATCAGGTTTGATACATTCAAGTTGAATAAGTCCATTATTGTTATCTGTTTGAAGAACTGATACTTTTGTCAGAACCGGAATATCTCTAGCGAGCTGTAGACAGACTTCATTTGAAACCAGTGACTGAATAAAATTATATGGAAAACCTGCTGCACTAACCTTAGCAAATTCTGCTACTACACGGTAGCAATAGGTTTTTCCTTTTTTCGCTTCAAAATCTTCAAATACATACTCGCCGGGTTCAATTATAAGCTGAATTTTCCCAACTTGCACGTAACCTTTACCCTCTATACCTGGTGCGCAGGTGTCCGGAGGAATTTCGATTGATTGTTCAGCTCGCCAAATAGTAAAACCTTGAAAAAAGTCATTTTCCGTATTTTCACAAGCATAGGGTAGATCCCATCGCAATCGAATACGTTGATTATCTGCCTCTGCTTCAAGATTTTCCGGAGGAGGTCCTACAACCTTAATACGCGTGGATTTAAGATCTGCCAATCCAGTTACGAAGTTTGTCCCAAGAAAGAAATCATCCACTGCTCGAAATACGATTTCAAAAGGATTATTGGAGATATCTTCACAGCGAGGAGTCCAACTAAAAGTTGCAACAAAAGGTACGTCAGCATAACCGACTGGCCCTGTCATAGTTGCTGGATTAATTAAGAAATCGAATGGAGCTCCTGTTGCCTCAAGAAACACTTGCTGACCGACGTTAGGATCATTAACTATAACGTCAAAGTTGACAGTTTCGCCAGCTACAACGCAGATTTCATCTGGTACTTCTATAGAGGGTGGACTATTATCACAATCCAATACGAAGATTTGCATATCACGAATCATGGTATTTAGCAAAACACCATTTCGATATTCTTTAACTAGAAACGCGACATTATATTCGCCTGTTTTTTGAGGAGTCTCCCATAAGATTTCACCATTAGTGGTGTTAAATGAAAAGTTGTTATTGGTCGGAATTATCTCATTTGGATATTGGTAGTCTTCGATTTGCTCACCATTTCCATCATATGGAACTGTGAGTTCAAATACCAAAGAATCATCATCTTCGTCGTATGCCGCTGGAATGTGAATGAAAGGTTCACCTATACAGGCAATATCGATAGGTTCTTGCTGTAGAATAACGGAGCTATTCTGGCCATCGAATGTTTGGTTTGTAAAAGTAAAGACAGCGAATAGGTGGAATCTGATGTTTTCTGAATTGGGAAAGTTTAGATTTTGAATTTCACCAACTCGATTTGGATCGGTCATGGAAATTTTATAGGTATTACGACCCGGATAAACGTGTATGCCTTTATATATATTTTTTCGGACGTTATTGCTAATTATTTGGCCTCCACCATTGGATCGTTCCAAAAACTCTGTTTCTAAGTCTCCCCAATCTATCAGAATTGAGTCGCGATCAACCATTGTTCCATTTGCCTTTGTGTACGTCGTAACCGTAACTTCAATAGTTAAGTCACCTATTTCCTTATATGTGATTTCGCCTGCTCTGTTGTGTGTGGCTTTCGCCAAAAAACTGACACAAACAAAAAGTGCTACTAAAAGATATTTAAATTGTGATTTCTTCAAAAACAGTTAATTAACGTCAAATGTGATACAAGAATACAACGCTCGCAAGGCTTACTTTACTATATGCACCTTGAAAAAAACAAGAGGTCGAAATGACTAACCTTACTAGTAAAAATACATTTTTTAATGAAAATGTTTTTGAATAGGCCATAGCAATGGACCGCCTGCTTCTAAAGAGACATTTTCGGATTTTCTAGGATCATTTGGAATTAATCTGATAATATCTAGTTTAGTATGTCTAAACAGTTGTGTAGACTAGTGACCCATGGCGTTAAATGAATGCCAAGACCCTGAATTTTAGAAGTGTCCAACCTTGAATTTAAAGGTCGTTTTGCTGCGGTAGGATAGGCAGATGATGGAACAGGATTTACTTTACATTGATAAGCCCTATAGCGTACAATTTCTTTAGCAAAATCATACCAGCTTATGAATCCTTCATTGCAGAAATTATAAGTACCGGAAATTTCTTTCTCATTGGAGATTTTCAAAAGCTCTAGAATAGTTTTTGCAATATCTAAGGCATATGTTGGAGATCCAATTTGATCGTTTACGATGGTCAAATGATCTCGATTTTTTGCAAGTCTGTCAATCGTTTTCACAAAGTTTTTTCCTTCGTAGCTGTATACCCATGAGGTTCTTAGAATTATTGTATTTGGGCAGTTGGCTAGGGCAAGATGTTCACCAGCTAGTTTAGATGCAGCGTACACTCCTTTTGGCTTTGTTGCGCTGTTTTCACTCATCGGTTGATTGTGATCGCAGTGGTAAACGTAGTCTGAGGATATATGTACCAACAATCCTCCATTTTGGGCGCAAGCCTCTGCTAGGTAACCTACGGCTTTTTCATTGATGAGAAAACATTGATCTTTTTCACTTTCAGCTAGATCAACTGCCGTATAAGCAGCACAATTGATAATTGTATCAACTTTGTTAATCTTGACGAATTCTGACACAGCATTTTTATCAGTTATATCTAGTTCTTTACGATCTGTAAAAAAGAAAGCATGCTTGTATCCATTATGAATAGAGCGTATAGCACTACCCACCTGACCTGCGGCACCAGTTACAAGTATTCTATTCATAAGTTTACAGCTAGATGTTGACCAAATACGGGTAGTACTTCATCTTTTTCGCTGACAATAAAACTACTTTGAGCCAATAACCATGGAATTTCTAAAGCTGGATCACTGAAAAGTAAACCACCTTCTGCAGCTTTGTTGTAATAATTGTCGCACTTATATGCAAATATTGCCTCCTCTGATATTACCAAGTACCCGTGAGCAAATCCACGAGGAACAAGCAACTGCTTTTTGTTTTCAGAACTTAAAATGATGGAGTAATGCTGGCCATATCTTTTACTCTGAGGACGCAAATCCACCACCACATCCTGAACACTACCTTGGATAACACGAACAAGCTTGGCTTGACTCGAACTTCCTGTCTGATAATGTAAACCACGGAGAACACCGCGTTCTGAAAAAGCTTCGTTATCTTGAACCCAATTGTAGTTTAGCTTTGCATCGCGTTCTCTATTTCTATTATAGATTTCAAAAAAATATCCACGATCGTCTTCAAATACTCTTGGTTGAACAACGTAAAGTCCCTCAAAAGGTGTTTTGATATACTCCATGTAGTGTTGCTTTAGATTTATTTTTCTCTGAAGAAAATGGTTACCGGAACTCCAGTGAAATTGAAGTTCTTCCGTAATTGATTTTCGAGGTAAGCTTTATAAGCATCTCGCACGTATTTAGGACTATTGCAGAAAAATGCGAAAGCTGGATAATGAGTAGGAAGTTGCACGACATATTTAATTGTTATAAACCGTCCTCTTTGAGCAGGAGGAGGTACACGCTCAATCGCTTCAAGCATAATTTCATTCAATTTTGAAGTCTTGATTCGTCTTCTTCGATTTTCTTCTACTTCTAAAGCAATTTCCATCACCTTCAGAATCCGTTGTTTTTCAAGTGCCGAAATGAAGATTATCGGAATGTCAGTGAACATGCCAATTTTTTCGCGAAGTGTATTTTCCATGTCTCTCGCTGTGTTAGTTTCTTTATCTAAAAGATCCCACTTATTAACTGCAAGAACAAGGCCTTTCTTTCTTTTTTCAACCAGGCGCAAAAGACTCAAGTCTTGAGCTGTCAATCCTTTGGTTGCATCAATCATCAGAATACAGACGTCGCTTTCTTCAATTGCCTTGACAGCTCTCATTACAGAATAAAACTCAAGGTCTTCATGGACTTTAGCTTTCTTTCTGATACCCGCCGTATCTATGATGTAGAAATCCTTGCCGAATTTATTGAAACGTTCATGTATTGCATCCCTTGTGGTGCCAGCGATATCCGTTACGATATTGCGTTCTTTTCCAAGTAATGCATTGGTCAATGAAGATTTGCCTACATTCGGTTGACCTATGATAGATATTTTGGGAATATCGTCATCTAGTTCGTCATTATCTGATGGTAGAGAATCTGTTATTGCATCTAGTAATTCTCCACTTCCGCTACCTGTAATTGCGGAGAGAAAAAAGGTATTTTCGAATCCTAATCCCCAGAATTCGTTAGCACTAAGTTGGCGTGTTGCATTGTCAACCTTGTTTACAGAAAGGAAAACTGTCTTATCTGTTTTACGAAGAATGTCGGCAATATCAGCATCTAGATCAGTGATGCCTGTAGTGACATCAGTCATGAACACTATAATATCAGCTTCTTCTATGGCAATTTGAACTTGCGATCTAATAGCTGCTTCGAAAACATCTTCTGATCCCTTGACGAAACCACCGGTATCTATGACAGTAAATTGCCTTCCGTTCCATTCGCAAGGACCGTAGATTCTATCTCTTGTTACTCCACTGACATTATCGATAATTGCTTGGCGTTCACCGATAAGACGATTATAAAGTGTTGATTTTCCTACATTGGGTCTCCCCACGATAGCCACAATTTTTGGCATATTTTAGTTTTTGTATCCAAACTGCTTTAACCACTTCTCGTCGTTTCGCCAGTTTTCTTTGATTTTTACAAACAATTCAAGAAACACCTTTTTTTCTAGAAATGCCTCGATGGATTTCCGTGCTTCTGTTCCCAAAGCTTTTATCGCTTTACCTTGCTTGCCAATAATGATTGATTTCTGTGTCGGTCTTGACACATATATCTCTGCAAAGATATGAACTATTGGTCCTTTATGGTGCTCTTTCTCTTTGAATTCTGTAACGACGACTTCGGAAGAGTAGGGTATTTCTTGTTTGTACTGTTCTAAGATCTTTTCTCTAATGATTTCGCTGATGAAAAAGCGTTCAGGACGATCACTTAGCTGATCTTTGGGATAGTATGCTGGACCTTCAGGAAGGAGATTTTTAATGGTTAAAATTAAATTCTTGATATTAATATCTTCTTTGGCTGAGATATAAATAGTATCCTGAAAGTAGTCTTGTTGTCCCCAAAATTCTTCAAGATTCGCCTGTTTTTCTGGAGTTATTTGATCGAGCTTATTTATCAGTAGGATTTTGGGTATTGGGAGATTCCTAATTTTCTCAAATATTGGATCATCATCATCGTATTTCTCATAAATGTCTGTCACGAACAGCAATACATCTGCATCTTCAAGGGTCGAATATGCAAAGCTGTTCATCGCTTTCTGCATTTTGTAGTGTGGGTCATAGATTACACCCGGTGTGTCAGAGAAGACAATTTGATAATCATCTCCGCTGAGGAGGCCTATTATTCTATGTCGTGTAGTCTGTGGTTTACTTGTAATGATAGACATCCGCTCGCCCATCATTGCGTTTAATAAAGTTGATTTACCAACGTTTGGGCGGCCTAAAATATTTACAAATCCTGATTTATGCATTTAGTTTCTTAGTTGTTGAACGCCTCCGTGAAGGCGAGAATGAACTTCTTGAAAAAGATGTTTCGGTTGCTTTCCACGCCAAGCTACATCGTTGAATTGTATGCCTACGTTCATGTAATATTGAAGACCTTCCATTTCCATTTCTTGGAGAACGTGATCAAAAGTATTAATGCAAGTAATCCAACCTCCGTCATCTCTTATGTCTTCATACCACTCTTCATAGTAACAATCATCCGAGCCATGAAAGTTCAGAACGTTGTCACATACTAGTATGAAATGCTTGATATCTTGCTTTGTTAAGGCGTCAATTACGTCTCTTTTGAGGAACATTATGTCATTGTGAATACAATCATTCCACTCTCCAATTAATTCTATAATTGCGTATTTTGTATCGTAGTCTACAAAAAGAACCTTGAGGTAAAGTGTCGATGAGCCAAATTTATCCCATTGAGGATGAATGAAGTAATTGTATATCTTTTTTGTAAAGCTGAACTCATTGTAGGTAGTGCCATAAAAAGGTGAAGCTGTATCTTCTGATGCGATATACAGATCTCTCCACTTAAAATACGGTTCTATTGTATGCATTTAACTCCTTTATTTTTAGGGTTCTAAACGTAAACTTAGTAATTATGTTTTGCAATGAATAAACTATGGATGAGCAATAAAAAACATATCGTAGTCACTGGCCCTGAAAGTACTGGTAAGTCGACTTTATCACAAATTTTGGCAAAAGAATACAATGGACTTCTTGTTGAAGAGTTTGCACGAAAATATTTATCCGAAAATAGTGGCCAATACAAACGTAGTGACTTGCTAAAGATTGCTTATGGTCAATTTCAATCTCAGTTAGCTGCGATAAATAATCAAGATTTTAATGTAGTTATCTCAGATACTTGTCTTCTGACAATAAGGATTTGGGACGAGTGGAAATATGGCTTGAGTGAACCGTTTGTTGAAGAATGGATAGGCTTGCAAGAAGTAGACTTGTATTTATTATGCAGCCCTGACTTAGGATGGGAGTCTGATGACTTGAGAGAAAGTGAAAACGATCTGGATGAACTCTTTGAGATATATCTAGAGAATATTATTAAAACTGGAAGTCCTTATTCCATCGTTGAGGGGGTAGGGCAAGAACGAAATCAAGAGGCTATAAATATTGTAGGTGCTTTCCTATAAGATTGAGTGCAGGAGGTATGATGTTTCGAAGTCCAACAAAATTTAAAACAAAATTTCAAGATCATTTTTGTGAGCTATTAAATAATGAAATAGTTCTATATTTGCGTCCTATCCAATATCTTTTGGATATGTAATCATTTGGGGTGCCGAAAGGCTGAGATTATACCCACAGAACCTGGGCGGGTTATGCCGCCAAGGGAAATGTCGTAACGAACGTATTGTTGGTTATATCATTTCCATATTTTTAATATTTTAAAAAAATAATGGAATGAATTTTCAAAAAGTAATTTTCACACTTCTCTTCTTATCTATTTTTATTGGATTATCTGCCCAATATGACATTCATGGAACTGTCGTAAATGAGCAAGGTGAACCTTTAGATTTTGCTTCCGTCTTTATTCTAGATTCTGACTATGCCACTGCTACAATTCAAGACGGAACCTACCTTCTTGAAGATGTCAAGCCTGGAAAGTATGTCTTAAAGGTTAGTTTTATTGGCTACCAATCAGTAGAAACCCAGATTGTTGTAGATAGAGATTTAATAGTTCCAGTTGTAATTCGAGGTACAATTTTTGATCTTGATCAAGTTGAAATTCAAGCGACCAGAGCTGAGTTTCGGGATCCCTTGAGCTATTCAGAACTCGATAAAGAAGAAATCGAGGAGAAGTATGTCGCTCAAGATGTTCCATACATTTTGCGTTGGGAGCCTTCGGTTACTGTAACTTCTGATGCAGGAGCAGGGATAGGTTACACCGGTATACGAGTACGTGGTAGTGAAGCTTCAAGGACTAATGTTACTATAAATGGTGTACCCTTGAATGATTCGGAATCACAATCGGTTTTTTGGGTCAATATGCCAGATTTTCTGACAAATGTGGAATCAATTCAGTTACAGCGAGGAGTAGGAGTTTCAACGAACGGAACCAGTGCATTTGGAGCAACCTTGCAGATGAATACGAATAATTTTAGACAGAATTCATTTGCTAATTTAAATACAGCAATCGGATCTTTTGGTACAAATAAGATATCAGCACACATTGGTACTGGATTAGTAAATAATATGTATTCTGTAGAAGCTCGATATAGTCGAATCGCTTCTGAAGGTTATATTGACAGAGCTAGTTCTAGATTGAATAGTTATTACCTTTCTGCAAGTCGAATTACTGACGGTTCATCGCTGAAGTTGACAGTATTTTCTGGTGGTGAACGTACATATCAAGCGTGGAATGGCTTGCCGATCCAGTATTTGGATTCAATCCGAACATATAATACTGCTGGTCAAAAGAGCGACCCAAATGAAGGACCATATCCGGATGAAGTAGATAATTATAGACAAACTCATGGCCAGCTAGTTTATCAGAAAAAATTGGGTAAGAGGTCCAATCTGAATTTGACGGGTCATGTCACACAGGGAAGAGGTTATTTTGAGAATTTTCGGGAGGATGCTTTTTGGCAGGATTATAACTTGGACTCAAGTGTTGTCGAGCGAGATATCGCCATTCAACGATGGCTTGATAATTTGTTCTACGGGGTAATTGGAACCTACGAATATGACGTGAAATGGATGAGTTTTAAGCTTGGAGGTGGAGCGAACCAGTATAATGGGGATCATTTCGGAGATGTAATATGGAGAGAAACGGACCTCACAGAGAATGAAAAGGCAACTCGTTATTACTTTAATGAGGCCGTCAAAAGAGAAGCCAATATCTACTCAAGATTCAATTTTAATATTTTGAATGTGGTTTATCCTTTTGTAGACCTACAGTATCGTGTTGTGGATTATACAGGCCAAGGGTTTAACGATGATCGTGTTGAAATTGATATTGATGACAATCTACAATTCTTTAATCCAAAGTTTGGATTAAGCATAATACCAAATGAAAATCATAAGCTCTTTGCGTTCTACGGTATAACAAGCAGAGAGCCTAGCAGAGACGAGTATATCAATACATTTTTTGAGAATACTCCATCGCCTGAAAGATTGCGAGATCTCGAACTAGGATATTCATACTTATCTAAGAAAATGACTGCCGATGTCACTTTTTACAATATGCAATACGAGGATCAGTTGATACCAACTGGTAAGATCGGCGATGTAGGTGAGCCCATACGTGTAAATGTGCCTGAGTCATACCGTCGCGGCTTGGAGCTTAGTTTTTTGGCGAAAGCCACTTCAAGAATTGAGTTAGGTTATAATGGTACTATCAGTCAGAATAAGATTGTGAATTTTACTGAGTCTGTTGACAATTGGGATACCGGAACACAGGACGAAGTAGTACATACAAATAGAAATATCGCCTATTCTCCGTCACAACTACACACAGTAATTACGAGATGGGGGCTTTCGCCCAAAGGCGCTAAGCACAATTTTGCCTTACAAGCGAATTTTAAGTATGTCGGTGAGCAGTATCTAGACAATACACAAAGTGAATTTGCTAAGCTTGACGCTTTTTCTTACCTAGATATGATGCTTAACTACAAGACAAAGTTTTGGAAACTACGAGACTTCGCGGTCAATTTACAGGTGAATAATGTGTTGAATCAAAAGTTTGTTTCGAATGGGTGGGTGTATAGATTTAGAACCAACGAGCCATCCTTAGTTACTGGTGACCCTCAGCTAGTAACTGAAGGGACTGGAAGGTATAATTTGACTGGAGTATTTCCACAAGCTACTATTAACTTTTTACTGGGCGTCACTGCCAAGTTTTAAGTCAACTACAGGTCAAAAAGAAAACCGAATTTGTATTCAATGGGAAGTCTGTAGAACTGCAGATTTCCCAGTGTCTCAAAGGCAAGAATGATCTCTGTATTACCCCAGGAATACCCTCCTCCTACAAAGAGTACTGGGAAATTATTACGTTGCTTTGTAATGCCAGTTAGAAAACTCTGATTACTATACCAACCACCATCAACTTGGAGTATGATTCTTTCCGCTAGGGTTGCACGAAGGAACGACGTGGCAGAGAAGTCCGTAAAAGATTCGCTGTTTCCTCCTCCCCAGAAGTATGTGTAGTCAAATTTGAAGGCAACACCTGCGGACATGATTTCATTAAATCGATATCCTGCAAAAGGTTGCACACCCATTTGAAAAGCAGTTCCGTTGAAGTTGCCACCGAAACTGGGTGTATTTATGTATGTACCTACAAAAAGTCTTTCTCGAAGAGATTCGTATTGGCGTTTGGAATCGTCTGGACTTGATCTTCTCTTTTGAGCGTGAAGATCTTGTGCACAGAAGCTAATAACTAAGAAGAACAAAAGGGCTATTCGCATGTTTATATTTGTTTACTGAATCAAATAACGGAAATAATCGACATATCGTGTTGGCAATTTTGCTTCTTAAGGAAATATTAAAATCTAATTCATCAATTAGCTAACTCTAATATGAAAATATGTACATATATGTTTAAGAATAATGTGTGTATTTGCTTATTTTAGCGTTGAAACAGCTAAAGTACAATTGCAGGTATCTATTTATGAGATTCTAAATAATATCAAATAATTAATTTTATAAATATATGAGGTTTATAATTACAAGTATATTCTGCTTACTAACTATCGTGGGAAGTTTGTCATCGCAAGTATTAAGTAGCCAGACAATTTCGGAAGTCAATACTAGTGAGTACGATGTATTCCTTGATGGGAAAATCAATAATTACAAGATCGTCAAGCTTGACTATAAAGATTATTTGGAAGATGCATCAAAAATGCAGTATTTCTCTTCCTTTGAATTGGAGATAGATGAGAGTGAATCATGGGATATACAGTTACTCCCACAGCATCATTTGGTAGAGAATTTAAAAGTGTATACACCTAGCCTTGGCTATCTTGATAAACCGCTTAATGTTTATCCTTATGCTGGCTACTTACTAGGTAATAGTGAAACAGAAGTTAGATTAACCTTTGGAGAAGATTTTATTTATGGGTTCTGGCAAGGACAGGGAAGTAGTAATCGCTTTATTGAACCACTTTTCAATGTAATTCCAGGTGTTGATAGCGATTTATATATAGTATACAACGGCGATGATGTAGTATTTTCTGATGAAGAATTCTGTGCAAGTAGTCAGCTGAAAGCTAAGACAAAAGGTATGCAAAATGCCCAAAAAATGACTAGCGTGGGACTATGTTATGAAGTAGATGTCTCTACCGCTAGTGACTTCTTGATGTACACGAAATATGGAAGTAACATAACCACATTAACAAATCACAACGTTGGTGTGATGAACAATGTGCAGATGAATTACGACGATGAATTTGCAGATGAGTTACAGTTCCAACTTAATGAGCAATGGATTAGCGATTGTTCAACCTGTGATCCGTGGTCAAGTACGCTTGATGCGGGAGATTTATTGTTTTCATTTAGAAATTGGGCAAATGGTAATCCATCAGGCTTTGATGAAATACACGATGTAGGACAATTGTGGACTGACAGAAATATAGAGAGCAATGGAAATAGTGGGACAGTGGGCATAGCCTATGTGGGAGTTGTATGCGGTTCATTTAGATATCAAGTACTTGAGGACTTTACAAGTAATGCTAATTTTTTGAGAGTAATGGTAGCACATGAACTTGGACATAATTTTGATGCGGTGAGTTCTTCTGGGACTGGACACGACCCGTCAGGATCAAGTTGGATCATGGCACCATCCGTAAGCAATGTTAGTCAATGGTCCCCAGCTTCAATATCTGATATTGAGGGTTACTACAATGGTATTAATTGTATGGCAGCATGTGCTCCGCCTGTGCCACCAGTGGCAGCTTTTTCAGCTAGTTTGACAGATATTTGTCCTGGTACAACAATACAGTTTTTCGATGAATCTACCGCTTCACCTACGAGTTGGCTATGGGTGTTTCCAGGTGGGACACCTGGAACTTCCACGGATGAATCGCCAATTGTAACATATAACACGCCTGGTGTTTATTCAGTAACTCTTACTGCTACAAATGGTATTGGTTCAGATATGGTAACAGTCCCAGGATTTATTGATGTTTCATTTTCTGGAACAGACGTAGTGCTTGCAGATGACTTTTCTTCTGGACTCACTAACTGGAATGTTACAAATCCCGATAACCAGATTACGTGGGAAAGTACAAGTGTTCCGGGCTCAAGCGGAGAGTCAACCGTTGCTTGGATAAATAACTATGATTACAACAATGGGGTAGGTGATTTAGATGGGCTAGAAAGCACCGTACTTGATTTTTCTGGTCGAACAGACGTGAATTTGGAACTTGAGTATGCCTACGCAAGGTACAATGGGGCGAATTCTGATATTTTCAGAATAAAGATTTCAACTAATGGTGGAGTAACTTTTCCTACTACACTCTTCACTGGTCAAGAAAATGGCTCCGGCAGTTTTGCAACTGTGCCAGATCAGCTTCAAGCTTTTGTTCCTACTAATTCTACAGAATGGTGCATTGAATCCACATATTCCTCCGGCTGCATAGAACTTGATTTAAGTGCTTATAATGGAGACAGCAACGTCGTGATCTTGTTGGAAAATGAGTCCGATTACGGAAATAATTTATACTTGGACAATATACTGATAACTAGTAGTTGTCAAGTATTGAATCCGCCTTTGGTAGCATTTACTTCCGACATAAATGAAGGTTGTGTTCCTCTGACTGTACAGTTTGAAGATTTATCTGGCAATAATCCAGATTCGTGGAATTGGAGTTTCCCAGGAGGTACTCCAAGTAGTTCGAATCAGCAAAACCCTCTAGTTGTTTATAATCAGAAAGGATTATATGATGTAAGCTTAATAGCATCTAATGCGGCAGGTTCGGCATCTGATACTTACCAAGAATATATTGATGTAAACGATGTGCCAGTGGCTTCTTTTACTTCCTCAACTACA
Source organism: uncultured Saprospiraceae bacterium (assembly GCA_943788055.1). Lineage (GTDB taxonomy): Bacteria > Bacteroidota > Bacteroidia > Chitinophagales > Saprospiraceae > JAHDFB01. The sequence goes on along the minus strand of CALSOU010000008.1, from coordinate 100,381 downwards.
GATAATACAGTGTTTTTTACTAATAACTCAATGGGAGGCGTGGCATTTGCTTGGGACTTTGGTGATAACGAAAATAGCACGGATGAGAATCCGATACATGTTTACGATGAGGATGGAAGTTACATTGTAACCTTGACTGTATTCAATGATTGCGGATCTGTTCAATCGACAGAAATTATTACGATAGCCACATTACCTAATGCTAATTTTGATGTAACGTCAAGTAGTGGATGTGCTTCGCTTACCGTTCAGTACATAAATCAAAGTAGTTCGAATACTGATTCATATCTGTGGACTTTTGAAGGCGGTATACCAAGTACTTCAACAGAAGAGAATCCACTTGTGATTTATAACAATAGTGGAGTTTTCGATGTAACACTAGTAGTAGAAAATGAGCAAGGTTTCGACACACTTACACAAGAATCCTATATTGAAGTATTTGATGTTCCTGATCCTGATTTTAGTGCTTTTGAAAATGGATATACCGTTGATTTTACAAATGAAACACCTGGTGATAATACTTATCTATGGGAGTTTGGTGATACAAATACTTCAACAGACGAAAATCCATCACATACTTATGTAGCTGATGGTGTATATGCTGTTACGCTTACGGCGACCAATGATTGTGGAGATAGTGCAGTAACTGGCGAAGTTGTGGTTGCAAATTTACCAACTGCGGGTCTAGCTGCATCTGGAACAACTGGCTGTATTCCGTTTACAGTTCAATTCAGTGATGCCTCGTCAAGTAATGTAGATTCTTGGAATTGGTTTTTTGAAGGAGGAAGCCCTGTGACTTCAACTGAACAGAATCCCGTTGTAGTTTACAATAGTGCAGGTACTTTTGACGTAAGTCTGACTGTAGTAAATGAACAGGGGTCAGATCAAATTGTATTTGTAGATTATATCGTTGTCGGAGAAGGTCCAACTGCAGGTTTTGATTTCTCTGCCAACCAGTTGCAGTACAATTTTACAAATACATCAACTAATTCAACTTCCTATTTCTGGGAATTTGGAGATGGTGAAACAAGTAATCTTGAGAATCCAACTCATACTTATCTTGAGGACGGAACTTATACTGTGAGATTAACGACAACAAATGATTGTGGTTCGGATGTAGTCGAGACTATAGTACAAGTAGTTTCCGAAGTTCAAGCTGGAATGGGTGCTAATGTAACGTCGGGCTGTGCTGAGTTAGAGGTTCAGTTTACTGATAATTCGACAGCTAATGTTACTAATTGGTTTTGGACTTTTGAGGGAGGGTCTCCTGCATCTTCCACGGAACAAAATCCAATTGTGACTTACGAAAGTGCTGGTACTTATGACGTAGTGCTGGAAGTATCAAACTCGGCCTTTACTGATGTATTAACACAAACGAGCTTTATTTCTGTACAAGACATTCCAACTGCAGGTTTTGATTTCTCTGCCAACCAGTTGCAGTACAATTTTACAAATACATCAACTAATTCAACTTCCTATTTCTGGGAATTTGGAGATGGTGAAACAAGTAATCTTGAGAATCCAACTCATACTTATCTTGAGGACGGAACTTATACTGTGAGATTAACGACAACAAATGATTGTGGTTCGGATGTAGTCGAGACTATAGTACAAGTAGTTTCCGAAGTTCAAGCTGGAATGGGTGCTAATGTAACGTCGGGCTGTGCTGAGTTAGAGGTTCAGTTTACTGATAATTCGACAGCTAATGTTACTAATTGGTTTTGGACTTTTGAGGGAGGATCTCCTACATCTTCCACGGAACAAAATCCAATTGTGACTTACGAAAGTGCTGGTACTTATGACGTAGTATTGGAAGTGTCAAACTCCACGTTTACAGATGTACTCACACAAAATAGCTTAATTTCAGTACAAGATGTACCAGATGCAGACTTTTCATTTGATGTTACGAATCTTGAAGTAATTTTTCAAAACTTAACAACGAATGGTGTATCATATAATTGGGACTTTGGAGACAATAGTACAAGCAACCTTATTAACCCTAATCATATCTATGATGCCGAAGGAACTTATGAAGTAGTATTGATTTCCACCAATAACTGTGGAAGCGACACAAGCACTATTCAACTAAATGTTTCATCACTACCAACGGCTAATTTTACAGCAAGCGATACTGAAGGTTGTACTATTTTTACAGTAGTTTTTGAAGACCTTTCAACATCATCTACTGATAGTTGGTTTTGGGAATTTGAAGGTGGGAATCCTGCTACTTCGACAGAACAGAATCCGATTGTGGTTTACGAAAATACTGGAATATATGACGTTAAGTTGACTGCAAGTAATGATGTTGGAAGCGATGAATTCTATTTGCAAGATTATATTGAAGTTGGAGCATTGCCAAATGCAACCATTAGTAAAGAAATCATTGGAGTAAATGGTAGTTTTTCTTTTTCATCTAGCAACTATGATATAAGCCTTTGGACTGTTGAGGGATTTACTGGTTCATTTGATACGGAGTCAATTGATGTGGTTTTTCCTGCAGATGGAGATTACGAAATTAAACTGACTTTGACAAATGAATGTGGCACAGTATCATTTTTTGAAAATGTTACGATTACGGCTTATCCGGATGCAGCATTTAGCTCTGATTATGATTTTGTTTGCGCTCCAGCAGAAATTCAATTTAATGATTTATCAGAAGATGATGTAGATACATGGCTATGGACTTTCGAAGGAGGTAACCCTGCTTTTTCTTCGGAGCAGAATCCAGTTGTAAGCTATATTAACAGTGGTACTTATGCGGTAGAGTTAATAGTCAATAATAATTTCGGTTCAGATACAATTCAAATTGCTGATGCTGCAATTGTAAATGAGGAAGCAGTTGCTAATTTTGAATTTTCGGTATCACAAAATTCAGCTGAATTTACAAATTCTTCAAACATTGGAGGTGATGTATTCTGGGACTTTGGAGATATGGCAACTAGTTCTGAAGATAATCCTACGCATGTTTATTCAGACCCAGGAGAATATTTAGTTACTATGATTATTGATGGGGGGTCAAATTGTGTAGATACAATTTCTCAACTAGTGCAAATATTGACGGTTGGTATAGAGGAGAGTATGGAATTTTCCTGTAAAGTTTATCCTGTACCAGCTAGAAGTCAGTTTTTCGTAGAAATTGTGACCAATATCAGTGACGAAATGTTGTTAGGCATCACAAATACTTTAGGACAACAAATTGATAGTAGGTTGGTAACTCTTCAGAAAGGCATGAACACGTACCATTTCGATAATCAGTATCCATCAGGTTTATATCTGATCACATTGAGTTCTAAGTATGAGAGTTATCTCTTGAAGTTGATTATTGATTAGAACCCAACTCAAAAAGAAATTTTCTAAAAGAGCCTTGTCAATGAAGATGAGGCTCTTTCTTTATTAGGGAGGCTACTTCGATTATAATTATTTTTATGATTTTTATGGTGTGCAGCTCTTGAAAATAGATCACAATTTACTCGATCATATAAATTGTCTTGCTAAAGATATATTTCAATCGTAGATAGGATATTGCTACCTGAAATTAAGATGCAAATTAGCGGTGGTAGTCTCAAGAGATCAATGATTAAGTTATTGATAATCAATGGGTTGTAATTCTTATAAGTGGTACTATTCAAATTTATGAGATTTTTTGCAATAATTTATAGATTTAATGGTTGGGAAGGTTCTTAATAAATAGTTACCTTAGCGTTGATTCGAGATTAAGCCTTCCCTTTTATATTTAAAAAGAATAAGTATGAGAAAAAGTATACTAATAGGTATGATTCTCATGGTGTATTCAGTTGCAATGTATGCGCAGCCTGCAAACAATGATTGTTTAGCTCCGACTGCTATTACTTTACTGGATGGATCATGTACTGTAGCTGATAATACAATGGCAACTTTTGACCTGGCTAATGGGGATTGTGCCCCTGCGCCGACAGCACCAAATGTGTGGTTTACGTTTGTGGCCCAGGGTCCAGATGTAGATATAGCAGTTAATGGTCAGGTAAATGATGTGTATGTTACACTTTTGCAATTTGACCCTACTCCTTGTGATTTTGCTTCGGCAGGTCAATTAGACTGTGGATTTGCAACTGCTGGGTTGGATGCTATCAATTTCTCAGGGCTCGTTATTGGGCAAACATATTATCTCGTAGTTAACCTTGCTGACGGAGTTGGTAATCCAGCTGAAGGTATTTTGCAGGTTTGCGTAGATAATCCTGTTCCTGTTGCAGGCCCTCCTAACGATGAAACATGTGATGCAGAGGTTGTGACTCCCAATGGTACTTGTACAAATGGAACGACTATTGCTGCAACTAATAATTTTAATTCAATTCCTGGATGTAGTATTATTCCAGAAAACGATGTATTCTACGAATTTACAGTTTCTCCTGGTAATCTATCGGTTACAATAGATTTAAATAATATAAATCTTCCCGGGGATGTTGTAGTTGTTTTAGGTGAGTGGAATCCTGATTGTAATGGAAGTTTAGTCTTAGCAACAGATGCATATTGTGGACCTCCTACGACCGATGCCATCACTTTCCAAGGTGTAGTGCCCGGAAATACGTATGTTGTCTACATAGGTACTGCTGCTGGAGATGAAGGAGATTTCCAATTATGTGTTACTGAAAGTGGGCCTCCGCCAGGTTGCTCTGAGAATAATACGTGTGATGTAGCTGAATTTGTAAATGGAATGAACTCAAATAATACAGCTTACACATGCGTTCCTGGATGTAATATTTTAGCTTCTCCTGAACCTGGTCTTACAGGCTGTAATTTTGCTACAGAGGAAGTGGTTTGGTTTACTTTTACCTCAGACGCAGCAGCGTCTTTACTTACAGTTACTGTTAATAGTCTTGAAATTGAAGCACCTTCAGTTCAGATTTTTTCAGGTACTTGTAGTGGACTTGTAGAGCAATCAACTTGTGTGACAGGAGCAGGAGGAAACGCAGAGATTGTAAATAACTTTATACCTTCAAATGCTACAATTTTCATAGCAGTAAGTAATGGATACGGAGATGGTGGTGAGTTTGACCTATGTATGCTAATGCTTGATGATCCTAGTCAATGTGTTCTAGAATCTGGGATCGAAGTAACAGGAACATCTTTAGGATCACCTTTGGATGGACCTTACCAGCCTGCTGAAGTTGTAAGTTTTTGTTACAATATTGATAGCTATACGTCTGCGAGCAATGTTAACGGATGTCAATGGCTACAAGGAATAATTCCGATATTTGGTCCAGCTTGGGATCCTTCGTCTTTCTCAGGAACAGGTATGCCGATATCAAATTCAGGGGTAAATCAACCTGCTTACGGTTCTACTTGGGGTTGGTATACAGATGTTACTTATAATACAACATTACCGCCTCCAAATGCAACAAAATCGGTGGGTGATTTTGACGGTGACGGAATTATAGACATGTGCCATTTCACGGAACCAGATTGTCCAGGTACTGGAATTGTTGCCGGACAGATTATGCCTCCCGGATGGTATGCTTGGAATCCTGCTGATGGCGGTGCATCTGGACACCCAAATGTCGATTGGGGTTCAGGATCTGGCTGTAATGGTAATCAAGGACCTTGGTCTGTCTGCTTCGATTTGACAACATTAGATTTTGAAGGTTGTGATGCTGAAGATCCACAAATAACAGATACATCAATTAAAGTCTATACAACTTCAGATGGAGAAACAGGATCATGGACAGGCGGGGTTTCGGTTTGTGCTGATGATATTCCAACAGTAAAAAATTCGGTTTTGAATTGTTGTATTGGTCCGATAGTAGATCCACTCATGGATGTGGTTTGTTCAGGTGAAGTTACCAACATCACGTTAACAGCGGACCAAGCAGGAGATATACAATTCTCTTGGGTAATTGATCCACCAAACAACAATGTAACTGGTTGGTCTGACGGTTCTGGTAAATTCATTACTCAGACTTTAACAAATAATACAACAACGATTCAAATTGTCAATTATATGGTAACTGCCATATCTGAAGAAGGTTGTTTTGGACTCCCTTCTCTTGTTCCAGTTACTGTACTACCTGCAATAGAAGTTGATGCTGGAGCACCTATAGATGGTTGTGCCCAAGGTGAGTTCATGTTAGGTGGATCACCTACTGCAGTTGGTGGAGATGGAAACTTCACATATGATTGGGGTAATAGTTCATTGGATAATATTGCGAATCCAACTGCATCGCCAAACATTACTACCACTTACACTGTAACTGTAACCGATGCTAATGGATGTACATCTACCGATGACGTTACGTTAACCATAAATCCAAGATTTGACGTTGAGATCGACGGTGATACTTTGTTGTGCCCGGATTTTCCATTGACGACAATTAACGGTTCACCTCTAGGTGGTACACCTAATTATACTTTTCAATGGATGGGTGAAGGGACAAATAATTCTACAAATCAGGTACTTGATTGGGATGGAAATGGTCTACCTTCAGGTGATTATACCGTAACATTGGAAGTCACAGATGATAATGGATGTACAGGTGATACTGAATTTATAGTTGATGTGTTTAACGAACCTCAATTATTCATTTCGTCGATACCTGATGGAGGACAGTACTGCCCAGGCGAGTCTATTGACATATCTGCGGCAGCCGTTCTAGGAGAACCTGGCGTTGTGTATAATTTTGCTTGGACAACACCAAACGGAAATACGCTAAACGGTGCTAACATCGTAGCCAACGAAACAGGGTATTACGTTCTTGAAGTCACAGACCCTATTATTAATTGTTTAAAAGTGGATTCAATTTTTATTGAAGAGATTGCTTCTCCTGAGCCTGAAATTTCAGCACCACAAGGACTCTGTGAGGGAGAAATGGTATTTATTTCGACAACTGAAGATTTTGAGACTTACGAATGGGAAAACGGGTCAGCTGAGGATTCAATTTTAGTGGATCCTGGTACTTATTTCGTGACTGTTACAAACAGTGCAGGTTGTTCTGGAGTAGGCGCAATTACAGTAAACCCATTCCCTCCAACTTCCGCTTCAATTGGCGGATCTTCTACTTTCTGCGAAGGCTCTTCTAGTATATTGAATGTTGGAAGTAATTTTGAAAGTTATGAATGGATAAATGCAGCAGGTGATGTAATAAGTACTGCAGATACAGCACTCGTTCAAACTCCAGGTACAGTTTCAGTGACCGTGTTTGATACTAATGGTTGTTCAACCAACGCGAGCGTTGAAGTGGAAATTCAGGATTTCTTAGTTCCAAATGTCCAAGGAGATACGTCATTATGCCCTCAAGCTTGTTCCGACTTAAATGCAGGAGATGGATATGCTGAATATCTATGGTCAAATGGAGATACTGTGCAAGTAATAACGGTTTGTGATGCTGGAGATTATTCGGTAACGGTAACTGATCCAGGAGGATGTACAGGAGAACAAGTTAAGACTATAACAATTAACCCTCTTCCGACTGCCACGATTACGGGAGAAGGTGGTAAGACTTCTTTTTGTCCAGGGGATGACCTCTTGCTCGATGCAGGAGCAGGATATATTTCATATATATGGGAAGATAACTCCACTGGTCAGACGTTTGAAGTGACACAAGAAGGAACATATATTGTCACCGTTACTGACTCTGAAGGTTGTGAAGGTACAGCTGTAATCGATATTCTTTTAGATGCAAATCCGATGCCATCTTTCTCCGGAGATCAGGTATTTTGTCCAGGAGACTCCGTTCTTATTACTCCTGAAGCTGGTTACGACCTTTATGAAGTTGATGTAGATAACAATGGTAGTGTAGATATTACCAATATGACTAATGATCCATTTTATGTCAACGCTGTTGGAAATAGTAACATTATAGTTACAGATAGCAACGGTTGCGAAGGAGAAGTTCTTGTAGATGTTTCTCAATTTACTCCTCCAAGTCCAGTTACTACTAGCGATACGGCGTCTTTTTGTACAAATAGCTCCGTGTTTATATCCTTAGAGGATGGATACGATCAAATCAATTGGATTGTTAATGGAAATTCAGCAGGTACTGATCAGACTATCGAGGTCGATCAAGAAGGTGTTTATGAAGTGGTCGTAACTGATGTAAATGGTTGTACGGGTAATACTAGCATGGTAGTGATAGAATCTACACAACTTTTTCCTTCGATTACTGGAGAAAATCAAATGTGTGACAATACACCTATTGAGCTAGACGCTGGTCAGGGATACGATACTTATGACTGGGGAGCTCTAGGAGATACTCAGGTGGTCACGGTTTCGACAGATAGCACTTATACTGTGACGGTATACGATGCGGGTGGCTGTTCTGGGACAGCGCAAATTACGGTTACAAATTCAGACACTCCTTCTGCTTCAGTGGCACCAAGCTATTTTATTTGTAATAATACAAACGGCGACAATGAATCAGTTGTGTCATTTAATAGTCTTGTGACGGGATCAAATGGATTCTGGACAGACACTGACGGATCTGGTGTGAATTTGGCAGATCTTAATAATGTAGACTTTGAAGGAGTGCTACCGGGATTGTATACATTTACCTATGAGACGTCAATTGCGATTTCACCTTGTGAAGATCAAGCTTATACAATGCTCGTTGAAGTAAATGAATGCCTATGTCCAAGTTTAGAGTTAAGTGATGTTGATGCAGTATGCCAAGGTGATGCTACATTAAATCTTAATGACTATAAAGTCACTTCTGAGGATGGATTTTGGAATGTGGAAGATGGCGAAGGAGCAGTATTAGCCGGAGCAATTTTTGACCCTGCTAATGCTACACCTGGAATCTACACATTAAGCTTTAATCTTGAAGACCCTAAGGAAAACTGTGATTCAACAGAGACTTTACAAATTGAAGTTATTGCTCCTCCTAATCCAGGAATTTCAGTTGGACCTATTGTACTCTGTCTTAATGCAGATGAGCAAGTTTCTTTGGCTGATTTACTAGATGGGGAAGATGCAGATGGCGCATGGAGTGAGATATCAGCAGATCCTTCATTGCCAGGCGCCTTTGATGCAAATGCTGGTACGTTTAATACTGGTAACGAACTGGTAGGTACATATACTTTCCGTTATGATTTAATAGCAACTGCTCCGTGTACTGATGATTTTTCGGAAGTTCAGGTTGTAATTGAGCCATTGCCTACTGCCGTAGCTGGTGATGATAAAATGCTTAATTGTGATTTACTTGAAGTTGAAATTGGAACAAATAACTCTATTGGAAATAATTTGAGTTTCAATTGGACAGAAACAAAAGGTATCAGTGTTGATAACGCCAACGATCCTATCGTTGTTGTTGATGAAGAAGGAACTTATATGTTAGAGGTAATTGATGAGAATTTATGTTCAGACTTAGATTCTGTGATTGTAACTCGAAACACAGATTTTCCTGATTTGACACTTGAAGGACAAGATCCTTTCTGTCAAGGGGAAAATACAGGTGTTATTTTAGCGGATGGATTTGGTGGACAAGGTCCTTATCAATATTCACTTGATAATGGAGCTACATGGCTCGATGCTGATGCATTTTTAAATTTAGGTGCAGGAACGTATACTGTGCAAGTGCAAGATCAGAATTTATGTACTGGAGAGGAAGTGATAACTATAGTTGATCCCGAAGCTTTTACAATTGATTTGGGAGGAGATTTACTACTTCAAAATGTCGCGGATACAGTAATTTCTTTAGACGTAAGTACGGGTATTCAAAATTTAGAAGCAGCGATTTGGACGGTTGATGGTTCAATTGTGTGTGAAGGTCCAGAATGTTTGACTTACCAAGTAGAATTAACTAGTAACAAAGAAGTATGTGTATTTGCAACAAGTAGTGATGGATGCGTTGATTCGACATGCATAACTATAAGAGTTGTAAAAGTTAACAATTCCTATACCGGAAATGTCTTTACTCCAGACGATGATGGAGTAAATGATATTTTCTTTATTCAGGGAGGTGAAGATTTGATGGAGGTTAATTTCTTCAGGATCTATGATCGATGGGGAGAACAAGTATTTGGCTTAGAAAGCTTTCCTCCAAATGACCCTGAATTTGGTTGGGATGGAAGATTCAAAGATGGATCGGTCCAACAAGGTGTTTACGTTTACGTCGCTGAAATAGTATTTGAGAACGGAGATGTAGAACTGATACAAGGAGATGTCACGATTTACAGGTAAGCCTAAAGCAAGAAATACTGCTAGTGCAGTTATCTAGATAGTCTTGTGAACTTGATGTAATTTGTTTTTTAGAAGAAATAGGAGAGCAATTTGTTCTTTTATTTCTTCTAAACTCAGATAGTTTAATCGTGCATACTATGTAGCATATGAAATTACAGGTTATTTTCCTATTTCTATTTGCTTTGCTAATACAAGTAAGGCCAAGCCTAGCACAATGCTCTATATCAGAGCAGATTGACATTCCTGATTTATCTCCAGTTACAGCAAACTTTATCGTAGAGGGTTCTACTAATCCAGATCTTGATGGCACTCAGGGTGTATGTGGAATCTATCTTGAATTTGAACATCAGCAAGTTGGGGACTTGACAATTGATTTAACTTCACCATCTGGTCAGAGTATTACTCTAATAGGGCCTTCGGGATCTTTTGGAAATACTTCATTTACAGATTGGGAGGTATTATTTGTGCCTTGTGGCTCAGCAGGGAGTCCTGATGTAGGATTCAGCGAAACATGGAATAACGATCAACCATGGGGTATTCTTGGTGAGTATAGTGGGTCATATCACCCATACTTGGGATGTCTTGAGAATTTTGATCAAGGATCAATAAATGGTATATGGAGTCTTCAGATTCTCGACAACGCACTATTCGACCTCGGTGTTTTAAGGGATGCAACTATTTTCTTTTGTGATGACTCTGGCTTAGATTGTAACATTTGCGAGGCAGATCCTGGAGAATTTGAATCAAATGAAATCAGTATTTGTATTCCTGAATCTGATAGCATTGATCTAATTCCTAGTTTTCAGAATGGACAACCTTCTGATGATTATCAATTTCTGTATGTTGTAAGACAAGGTGAAACAATACTATATATCGATGACATAATTGACATGACTAGTTATCCCGCAGGTAATTATGAAGTCTGTGGCTTTTCGCTACATCTTGATGACATAGATAGTATACCGATTTTCGAATCCGGTACTTTTGAACAACTTGTCACAGCCGTCGAAAGTATGAATCCTACGATTTGTGGCAGTCTCAATCAGGATTGTGTGACATTATTATTACAAGAACCACCAGAGACGCTGATTTTGGATGTGACAATTTGTGAAGGCACTGGTTATGAGTATGGAGGTAATGTTTATTCGGCAGCAGATCAATACGAAATCGTACTCCCTCAATCGAATGGATGCGATAGCCTATATATTCTAAATTTAGAGACAGTGACTGTTGAAGCAGTGATTTCAGCAAATTCCACCATGCTTAATTGTACCGATTCTGAGTTATCATTGAGTAGTTCTGGTTCTAGCACTAGTAGCTACAGTGTTTTTGAGTGGACAACGATTGGTGGTGGTTTTGTCAGCCCTACAAATGAGGAGACGGCAGTTGTTAACCAAGGCGGAATTTATATTCTTACGATTACTAATGGATTATGTGTAAGCACTGACTCAATCCAGGTTTTAGTTGATGCAAATGTTCCAGATATTGTTTTAACTGGAGGGACGCTTACCTGTGTCAATTCGTCCGTAGAGATTGATTTTAGTTCTACAAGTGCGATTCAAAACTTTTCATGGGTTGGCCCAAATAACTTCACGTCGAATTTAGAAAATGTTGAAGTGAATTTTCCGGGAATCTATACCGTAACTGTTGAGGCTATAACTGGCTGTATAGCTTCCGAATCAGTTGTAATCAATCAAGCAGGTGATGTCCCTATCCTGCAGTTGAGTGCAGAAAGTATTTCGTGTTCGCAACCTCAAATTATCATCGAAGTTGATGCTACCTCCAATGCACTCAGTTATGAATGGAATGGTCCCAATGGATTTACGTTTTCCGGAAAAAACCCTATTGTGTCTGAAGCTGGAACTTATTTTGTGTCTGCGACTGATGCTTTTGGTTGTGTCGGAAACTACTCTATAGAACTTACTGGGACTTCTGACGAATTAGATTACAATTTGAATTTCGAAGACATTCTTTGTCCAAATGAATCCGCAATGGTTTCCATTGCAATTGCAGATCCAAATGCTTTTGTTGAATGGACATTGCCAAATAATGATATCCTTTCGGGAACATCAATTTTCACGGAACTAACTGGTATGCATTATGTATCCATTATCTCCGAAGGTTGTCAAGCTGTTGATTCATTCAATGTCGAAGAAAATTTCATTAATTTACCAAATGTGGCACCATTTCAGTCCGATATAATTGACTGCAATAATCCAAATACTACAGTTTTTCTAAACCCCATAGATAACCAAGCTTTTATTGATTCAGTTGAATGGTTTGGTCCAAATGGTTTTATTTCTAATGTTGAAGATATAGTCGTTGAGGTATCTGGTACTTATTCTGCTTTTGTCTATTCGGAGGAGGGTTGTACCCAAATATTTGACTATTCTTTAGAGTTTGATACTGAAGTTCCTTCCGTTAATGACACTATTTTCCCTCTTACCTGTCTAAATGACAATCCTAGAATAATAACAACTGCTAGCTCAGATTTCACCTATTCTTGGATTGGCCCAAGTGGTTTTACTTCTTCGGACTCTATTGTTGAAAATCTGACTCCTGGGGAATATTCTCTTACCGTTGCTGACGAAAATAATTGCTTTAGGCAATACAACTACCTGGTAACTGTCGATACCTTACCTATCAATCTTGATCTTAGTGTTAATGATGAGTTGAATTGCATTGTAGATTCCGTTGAGATTCAGTCTAGTAGTGTCGGTATTAGCAATTTATTTTGGACTTCGTCAACAGGTTATACAAGTTCTGATCTAATCGCGCATGTCGAAGAACCGGGAATGTATTATTTGATGGCTGAGGGTATTGAAAATGGATGTACTTCTTATGATTCTATTGAAGTTGTGCAAGACCTTGAAATTCCTGATCTATTTATTGAAGATCAGGAATTTAGCTGTGGACAGAATTCTCTCATTTTGCAGGCCTCTTCTTCCTCTTCCAATGACATCTATGCATGGACTGGACCTTCGGGATTTATTTCTTCACTACCCGCACCATTGATATCCGAGCAAGGTCAGTATGCAGTGACAGTGACTAGTTTAAATGATTGTACAAATTCTGGCACTATCAATGTGAGTCAGGATAATTCTCTTCCAGAAATTTCGGTTTCTTATTCAAATGATCTGGATTGCGTTAATACTCAAGCAATACTAACAGGTTCTACCACAACGCCAAATGTCACTTTTATTTGGAAAGGCCCTAACAATATCTTTGATGACCCAGTAATTACTGTGGATATTCCTGGTGACTATACCTTTATCGTTACTGGTCAAAATGGTTGTTCAGATTCTATTACTCTAAACTTGCCATTTACTGGCTCATATCCTGATTTTGAAGCAATTGGTGATACACTATTCTGCGGAGAAGTTGAAACTAGTATTGACGTTTTAGAGATAACCCCTGGAGTCGATTATTCTTGGACAGGACCAGGCGGTTTTAGCTCTACTTCAAATTTTAATGCAGCTGTCGAGCCCGGTGAATATATTCTTACAGGCGTCGCTGCAAATAGCTGTATTTCAAGAGATACTGCATTTGTTTTCATTGACACAGTTGCAGCAAAACTGGATTTTCTGATTCTTCCTGATACGTTGACATGTAACCAAGAATCAACGCAAATAGAAATATCTTCAGATAAAGATCTCATTAGTTCAAATTGGACTGGTCCATTAGGGTTTGCAGATAGCGTTCTGTCTATCATTTTATCTAATCCAGGGATATACTTTTTTTCTGGCATTGCTGAAAATGAATGCATTACAAATTGGCAGGTAGAAGTTTTTCAAGATATTGAATCCCCAACTTTTTCATTGGTAGCAGATACACTAGATTGTAATAATGAACAAAGTAGCATACTTCTTACAAATAGTGATTTTGAGTCAACCTACGAATGGGAAGGACCAAATTTTACTAGTAATTTACAGTCTCCAATTGTTGAGGATGAAGGAATGTATCTGGTGACTGTAACAGGAGGGAATGGTTGCGTAAAGGTAGATTCAGTTGAAGTTTTAGAGGATTTTGTAATTCCAGACTTAGTTGTTTTTAATGATACCTTACCCTGCGATGGTTCAGCGATAGAGCTATCTGCAATTACTATGACTGACGGTGCGACGATCAGTTGGATGGGTCCAAATGGTTTTGATTCAATAGGTCCATCAACATTGACAGATCAAGCGGGAACTTACTTTATAGAGGTAGTGGGTCCAAATGGTTGCTCTGCAAATGCAACGATTGAGGTTAAAGACGTGCCAGCACAACCCATTTTTGACATTGTAAAGTCGAGCGATATTAATTGCGAATCTTTAAGTATAACTCTACGTGGAGTAGCGATCGAAGATGATGAATCTGTTATTTGGACTGGCCCAAATAGTCTTTTCTCAGAAGCAGATTCGATCATTACTTCTGAAGCAGGAACATACTATTTAGAAGTCTTAGGGGGTAATGGCTGCAGCGGACTTGACTCAATTGAAGTCAATGTTGATACATTAGCTCCAACAGTGGAGCTAAAACAGATTGGACGAATACTATGTGATATTAATAATGTCTCGATTTCTGGTTTAGGATCGTCTGAAGGTCAGGAATTTATATATAATTGGAGTACAGAAGATGGTATGATTAATTTGGGGGGTGAATCACTAGTGCCTGAAATTGATGGAGTTGGCACCTATGTACTTACAATTCAAAATTCTAAAAATCAGTGCGTCAAAAGAGATTCGATTGAGATAATAGTGGAAGAGTCTACACTAGAATCAATTATTACAGCAGTAGATAAACAAACGTGCCAAGGTTTTGAAGATGGTGTTATTGAAGTTCTTGACGTTAATGGAGGAGTAGAGCCGTACCGTTATTCATTTGAAGGAAGTTCATTTACCGAGTTAGGGTACTTTGATGAGTTGACTTCGAATGTTTATAATCTTACAGTTAAAGATAGTTTTGGTTGCGTACTTGATACAGTAATATGGCTTGGATTAGAACGGAGTTTTAAAGTAAACCTTGGGAATGATACGTTAGTTAATCTTGGAGAAAATGTTAATCTTCAAGCTGTGTTAAGTATTCCTGAAAATGAAATAGTCGATGTTGAATGGGATCCATCTGGTATTATCGACTGTAACAACTGTTTGGAGTTCCAATTTGTACCTCCTACGAATATGGTAGTTAGAATTGAAATTGTTGATATAGAGGGGTGTACTGCGGAAGATCAAGTAATTATTAGAGTAAAAGAAGATATTAATCTCTATATCCCAAATACATTTACTCCGAATAATGATGGAGTTAATGATGTTTTCTCAATATCAACTTCAAGAAATGTTGAAAAGGTACTCTTTTTTGATATTTATGATAGATGGGGATCTAAAGTATTTTCAGATCAGGATTTTGTTCCGGGTCAAGGTCTCAGTTGGGACGGAACCCATCGAGGACAGAAGGTGCAAGAAGGTGTTTTTGTCTATCTGGCTAGATTGCAGATGGTAAATGGTAAAACAGAGATGATAAGAGGAAATATTACTGTAATAAGATGATAAGCCGACGATAAATTGCTGCACATTGAAATAAAACCAAATATTTCTCTTTTTTTAAATCTAATTGTTACTTTTACTGACTTATTTTAAACAATCTAGAAAAGATCGCATGAGGAAAGTTTTACAGTTTTTTTCTATAGTAATACTACTTCTTTTAATGAGTGGTTTTAGCCATTCAGTGGATGCTCAGTGCACCGGTGACGTGGGGCAACCTCCTACTGATTTTTGTGATGATGCTCCGGTGTTATGTACAATTGATGAGCTTCAAAGTTATTGTTTACAGATGACTTCTGGTAATACAGGTGGTCCGCAACCATCACCCTTATGTCCGGGAACTAATTCCACATCTAATAATATCTTTTGGTTTTCATTTGTAGCTTCTACAAATAATATACAGATCGAGCTCTTTATTTATGATTGTACGTCTGTGCCTGACGGAGGAGGTAACCAAGTACAAGGAATACAATACGGTATTTATGAAGATTGCTCTTTTGAGACTGTTGTTGATTGCGATGGGGGAGCTAATACCGGTGTTGTACAATTTGGTAGCAATGATTTTATTCCTGGTAATACATACGTCATTTTTGTGGATGGTTTTGCTGGTTCAGCTTGTACAGTTGAATTCACAATACTTCAGGGACTTGGTGAGTATTTAGTTGATGATCCGTTAGGTGTTAGTGAGCTTTTTGATGGATCTTCATTTGATCCGCCTTTAACTGGTCAAGAAGTATGCTTAGGAGGTGATATTACTTTTTCAGTAGATTCCCCAGATGGAAGTGGTGCAATTGATTACTATTGGACTATTGATCCTCCCACAACTGATTTTCCAGACGGTATAATCTCTGAAGAGGGTCAATCATCTGTAATTGTTAATTTTTCTAGTCCAGGATTTTATGAAATATGCGGTTTCGCATACACAGCCTGTGATTCCTCAGATGTATATTGCCAGACTGTCGAAGTTGTGCAAGTAGCTGATGAGGTATTTGAAGATTTTGAGGTTTGTGAAGGGGAATTCCCTACATCTGGACCTCCAGGATGGCTCGGCCCCCCAATTACAGGTCCCGGTCTTAGTACACATATGGCGGAAGATGCGACATATAGTTGTGATTACATGCAAGTGGTTAACGTGATTCAAAATGATCTGCAACCTCCTGAAAGTATAGAAGTGACCGTATGTAATGATGGGGCCTTCGCTACATATCAGGTTTGTGATCAAATTTTCACCCAAAGTACGCCAACTCAAGGAGTTCTAGTACAGTGCCCTAATGCCGATCAAAATGGTTGTGATTCAACTGTTCAGGTAATATTAGTGTTCATAAACGTTATAAATCAACTTCAAGATCCGATCTGTTCCGATGGACAGCTCAACTTTAGTTGGATTGGGGTGGTGCCTAATCCTGGGCCTTTCACGAATATCACTTATAATTTGTTTTTAGACAATGTTCTTATTTTCACAGAGAACGCAGAAAATTTCAATATTACCACAGAGAGTTTTCCTGCACCGATTGAGGGTGGTACTTACTACCTGCAGATTCTAGTAGAGCAATTTGGTGAGATTTGTGAATTTAATTCTTCGCCAATTTTTGTCAACGTCGATAATCTTTTACCCCAGGCTCCACCTCTGGGAACTTGGGCTGTAAACCCATGTATACAGGATTCAGTTACTTATCAATTAGGAAGTTCTGCAAATCCAAATTTAGATTACATATGGACTGTGACACCGTCGACAAATCTAGGGATTAGTGGTTTGACAGGAACTTCAATTGGAATCAATTGGGAAAATGGAAATCCTAATACTACCTACGAAATTTGTGTTACTGCTGACAATGGTTGTGGTTTGAGTCCAGAAATATGTGAAGAAATTAATTTGTTAGCCCAGCCGGTAGCTAATTATGTTGGACCGGATACAATCTGTATAACAGATTTGGCGCAGATTACATACGATGGTTCTGTAATAACAGACGGAGATTATACATGGAATTTTGGTGGCGGAGACATAGGAGGAGCAGATGCTAATTCAGCAGGCCCTTTTGATGTGGGATTTGCAACGGCAGGAAAAAAGATAATTTCTGTTAGTGTTAATCAGGGAACTTGTGTGAGTGATGTTTTTGTTGATTCGGTTCAAGTGGTAACGCCATTGGCAGCTCCGGTTATAAATTGTACTTCAGCGACTGACTCTATTGGTTTTAGCTGGGACGACCTTGCTGATGGATATATTGTGAATGTAATAAATGCACCAGGAACAGCTGTTTTTGATCAAGGTACAGGTACATTCAATGTAACAGGCTTAGCGCCAAATGATGAAGTTACTATTGAAGTTATTGCTGTTGACAATGGCTTTTGTCCTAATATTCCTGACACGATAACATGTATTGCGCAGAATTGCCCACCAGTGGATATTTCAATTGGAATTGTAGATACTATATGCTTAGATGCAGGAGCAGCGCAAGTTGATCTAAATGCTGTCATCATGCCGTTTGATAATAATGCAGTTCAGACATGGTCTGGACCAGGGATTGTTGATGCTGATGCTGGAACTTTCGATCCAATCACGGCAACGCCTGGAGAACATCAGATTGTTTTAGATTACGTGACTGATTGTCCATATTCTTCAAGTATTGTTATCGTAGTTCTCGAGCAACCAGTAAGTACTTTTAATGCAACAGATACGATCTGTATAACAGATGAAGCAGACATAAATTATACAGGTACATTTGCAAATGGAAATTTCGCATGGGATTTTGAAGATGGTACGGAAGTAGGTTCAGGAAATGGACCCTACACGGTAACTTGGTCGACTCCAGGTCTCAAGACAATCAGTACGTCCGTAGAGAATGAGGGGTGTGCTTCAGAAGTATATTCCGAGACGATTCTTGTACAAGAAGAATTGACACCACCACTGATTGACTGTAATTCTCAGACCAATGACGTTACTTTCGATTGGAATGCTGTTGTTAATGCTACTGGCTATGAAATCACCATTAATGGTGAAGTCCAAGATACAATTAACGGAACTAGTTACTTCGTTGATGGCCTTGAGCCTGGCAATGTGGTAGAAATTGTGGTTACTGCATTTTCTAACAATATGTGCGCTGACGTTTCTACTTTTGCTAGTTGTGAAGCTGCAAGTTGCCCACCCGTTATTTTAAGTATAACGGCTGACGAAACGTCTTTCTGTTTGGATAACAATACAACATCAATAAATCTTGCAGGTGAAGCTATCGGAGGAGATCCTGCTGCTTCGTTAACTTGGAGTGGTACTGCTGTGAATGCAAACGGAGATTTTGACCCTGCTGCTGCTGGACCTGGGATACATGAGGTTTATTTAACCTACTTGATAGACAACTGCGAATCTAACGATACTATCGTTATGACAGTTAATCAGACTCCGGTGTCATCTTTTAATACCCAAGATGTAATCTGTGTTACTGATACATTCTTCGTAGATTTCGATGGAAGCTTTGATACAGCAGCAACATTCGATTGGTCAACTTCGGGTGGAAATATTTCAGGAGTAGAACCTGGTCCTTATAAGATATGGTTTAATTTTGCTGGGACGTATGATTTAAGTTTGACATTGACTGAATTTGGCTGCGATAGCGAAACATTTTCTCAGAATGTAACTGTGGAGCCTGAGTTGACTTTACCTAATCCAGGGTTCTCTTGCGATGCTACTACTAGTTCAATAAGCTTTACTTGGCCTGATGTGCCTTGTGCATCCGGGTATACAATTTTTGTCGATGGAAATGAAGTAGTTACGCAGGCAACAAATGAGTACTCTGTTGATGATCTTGACCCTGACGAAAATGTTGATTTTGAAATCATTGCTATTTCAGAATGTGCTTGTGGAGATGAATCATTTAGTATCAATTGTACTACTTTAGCATGTCCAGTAGTAAATGTTGATCTCTTGGATCAGGAAGATATTTGTTTAGATGATTCTGCTGCGCCGGTTCAACTGAATGTTGACGTAACTGGTGCTACTGGAAATGAGCTAGTCTCTTGGATAGGTGATGGTGTTAATAATTCAGGACTTTTTAATCCAATAATTGTCGGTCCAGGTGTGCATCAGATAGAGTACTTATTGTTCAATGATAATTGTAACTATAGTGATGTGATAACCATAAATGTTTTCGAAGCACCGACAGCAGATGTGTTGTATACGGATCCTAGTTGTCCAGGAGATGAGAATGGTACAATTGAGGTAACTGCTAATAATGGAAGTGGTGAATACTCAATATTTGTTAACGATGAGTTGATAAATGGAAATGCTGTAGCAAATTTGCCGGGAGCTAACTATACAATCGATGTAGTTGACGGTAACGGTTGTTCTTACAGTGAAGTAATTACTTTAATTCAGCCAGGTGATAATCCTGTTGGAATCCAAGGTTCTACAAGTATTATCGCAGGTGATAGTAACTCATATTCAATCAATATAGATGTACCAGTCAATGAAATAACAAATATTGTCTGGACCGACTCAACCGGAACAGTTCTTTGTCAAGGTGTAGATTGCGCAACGCTGGATTTTGCACCTCAAGAAGACTTAAGACTATGCGTGCTTGTCGAGTATGGTGATGGCTGTTCAACTGAAGATTGTATTGACGTTAGAGTTGAACAAGTTCGTCAAGTGTACATTCCTAATATTTTCTCACCTGATGATGATGGAGTGAATGATGTATTCTTAATTTTCCCTAACGATGAAATTGCTGAAATGCCATTGATGCAGGTCTACAATAGATGGGGAGAGAAGATGTTTGAAGCAACAGATATTGCCTTAGACGGTACAGGACCTAATTGGGATGGTACTTTCAGGGGGGAAAAGCTAAATCCGGGAGTATATGTTTATCAATTATTCGTAGTATACAAAGATGGTACCCCAGAAACGATTTCAGGGGATCTAACCATTTCTAGATAAAACAGAAATTGCACAATATGGTAAAAGGAGTATCTCAATGTCAGAGATGCTCCTTTTTAGTTTATAAGAGAATGGATTATTATTTTAGTAGTGATCCGAGTTGAGTTATTTCAATTGAATATTTTAATTTGTAACTTCGGCTCAATTGCATACAATACAAGAAGTTCGTTCATCCTTTCGAAGTAAGACTCTTATCCAGCGCAATGTTCTAGGCCTGCTAATTCTGTTATGGCAATTATTTGTTACTGGACTTGGTATAGTATTATCTATCCAAGATCAAATTGTATTTTGGCTGATCGGACAAGTTGTTTTAGGTATTTCTTTTTTGCAGTGATTCTTCTCATTCATGATAATGGTCATGGAGTTGTTTTACCTAATAAGACCTTGTCATTTGTTTTTGGACATATAGCAAGTATATTTTGTCCTGTGCCTTATTATTCGTGGAAATACGTGCATCAAGCACACCATAAATGGACGGGTTGGTGAGAAATGGACCCTACAGTTCCCAATGGGTCTTTTGAAGAAATGTCAAAAGCTCAAAGGTCGATAGTTGATTTCTGCTGGAAGTACTGGATACCCTTGATTGCTATGAGTTATGTCGTATCCACCTTCTATAATGTTAGAAAGCTAGATCGTGAATTTTTTCAACCAGCTAAGAAGCGAAATTACCGTTTGAGCGTTGGTTTGATTGTCATGGTGTGTCTAGTATTGATTATCGTATTTGGTACATTATTCTTTAAGGTTTGGCTATTGGCAGCTTTTATATTCTTGAGTAATAAATAGTGACCCATATTTATTATCACAGCATACTCACTTGGATTCGAAGCATATTGAAGAAGAGAAACTTAAACCAGTTCCTTTTATTAAGCAAGATAATCATAGCCGTACTATACGATTTCCAAGCTGTGCCGAGAAGTATATTTTTTATTTTTCAAATTATCACGGTTTTCATCATCAATATCCATGGATTTCGATTTATGAATTAGGACAATTGAATAATCAGAATGAAAACGAAATAAACTGGTCTGATTGGTTAAAAATTGCAAAATCGATGCCCGGTAATATTTTGATCTTCCGTTCTTTTGAACATACTGGTATTAAGTACAGTGCTTGTCTGCGTCAGCGATGAGTAGTAGTCGCGCGGAGCGTGAGCCCGCGTAGGATTTGTGTTTTGGCGAGGGGCTGAGTCGTATGGCGAACTGCGGATTGTAGCGCCCGGACGCCCTAAAAAAAAAGTAGTTTAGACTCCAATTGAGGTATATGGCGAATTAGCTACAAGTCTGGTGAGTTTTTTTAAGAAATGAAAAAGAATCTTCAATCAGTAGGCTCAACTTTTGACTGAAAATCTCGTTCTATTGATTAGTACTCCTGTTTCTTTTTATTCAAAAAAAAATCACTACTGGGCTAAACTTTATGTACAATTTCAAACGCTTTGAGACAAGAAAACAAAAAAATATAGTTACTTTATGCTCCAATTAGCATAAGCTTACTGTATAACATTTAAATACTATAAACTATTACTATATGGCTTTTGATATCGGTATGATCAAAGCTCATTATGAGCAACTAGAAACTAAACTGAAGAAAGTACGAGAAGTACTTAATCGACCATTAACACTTTCTGAAAAGATACTTTACACGCATCTGCATCCTGAATCGCCTTTGCAAAATTACAGAAGAGGGAAAGACTATGTCTTTTTTGCACCTGATAGAGTCGCTATGCAGGATGCAACTGCGCAAATGGCCTTATTGCAATTTATGATGGCTGGTAAGGATAAGGTTGCAGTACCTTCAACTGTGCACTGTGACCACCTAATTCAAGCGAAAATAGAGGCGGATCAGGATTTGAGATGGGCTATGGACATCAACTCCGAAGTTTATGATTTTCTTGATACAGTAAGTAATAAATATGGATTAGGTTTCTGGAAGCCAGGTGCTGGAATTATACATCAAGTAGTACTTGAAAATTATGCTTTTCCAGGTGGAATGATGATTGGTACTGATTCTCATACTCCAAATGGAGGTGGATTGGGAATGGTGGCAATTGGTGTTGGTGGAGCTGATGCGGTTGATGTGATGGCGGGAATGCCATGGGAATTAAAGATGCCTAAGCTTATAGGAGTGAAATTAACTGGAGAACTAAGTGGTTGGTCTTCAGCAAAAGATGTGATTCTTAAAGTTGCGGAAATCCTAACCGTCAAAGGAGGAACTGGTGCCATTGTGGAGTACTTTGGAGATGGTGCTATCAATTTATCATGTACTGGAAAAGGTACTATTTGTAATATGGGAGCTGAGATAGGGGCGACAACCTCGACATTCAGCTATGATGACAGTATGGACAGATACTTAAGGGCAACTGAGAGAGCTGATTTGGCTGATTTAGCTCAGCAATATTCTGAGTATCTGAAAGGTGATCAGGCTTGTTATGATGATCCAGAGACACATTTTGATCAAGTAATAGAAATTGATCTTAGTACGCTGGAACCAAGAATTAATGGACCATTTACACCAGATTTAGCCACTCCAGTATCTAAAATGAAAGAAACTGCAGAGGAAAATGGTTGGCCTACAGACCTTGAATACTGCCTAATTGGTTCTTGTACGAACTCTTCATATGAAGATATATCAAGAGCTGCTTCTATTGCTAAACAAGCGGTGGAAAAAGGTATAACCGTTGGCTCACAATTAACAATTACTCCTGGTTCCGAGCAGGTTCGATTTACTATAGAACGTGATGGGTTTATTGATGTTTTTGAGAAGATGGGAGGTAAAGTATTTGCTAATGCTTGTGGTCCTTGTATTGGTCAATGGGACCGTGCTGGAGCAGACAAAAAAGAGAAGAACAGTATATTACACTCTTTTAATAGAAATTTTTCCAAGCGTGCTGATGGAAATCCAAACACATATGCTTTTGTTGCTTCGCCGGAAATAGTTACAGCTATTGCTCTTTCAGGTAAATTAGGGTTCAATCCGCTTACAGATACACTGACTAATAAGGTTGGGGTAGAAGTAAAGCTTGATCCACCAACAGGACATGAACTACCACCAAAGGGGTTTGATGTAGAAGATCTAGGGTTCAATGCTCCAGTAGAAGATGGAAGTGGTGTAGAAGTTAAAGTCGATCCAAAATCTGATAGATTGCAGTTGTTAACTCCTTTCCGTCCAATTACACAGCAGGGGATGAATGGAATGCGTGTCTTGATCAAAGTAAAAGGAAAATGCACAACTGATCATATTTCAATGGCAGGTCCTTGGTTGACTTATCGTGGGCATTTAGAGAACATATCCAACAACTGTTACATAGGAGCAATAAATTACTTCAACGATGAGGCTAATAAAGTATATAATGCTGAAAAAGGTGATTATATGGCGGTTCCGGATTCAGCTAGGTTGTATCAATCTGCCGGTATAGGAACTGTGGTTTTTGGAGAAGAGAATCTTGGTGAGGGTTCTTCAAGAGAACATGCAGCTATGGAGCCTAGATTCCTAGGCGTAAATGCAGTAATTGTAAAATCCTTTGCTCGAATACATGAAACAAATCTCAAAAAACAAGGGATGTTAGCTTTAACTTTTGTTGACAAAGCTGATTACGACAAGGTTCAAGAAAAAGATCAAGTTGCAATTCCAGATTTTGATCAGATGACAGAAGGAGAAACACTTACCGTTGTCTTAACGCATGAAGATGGTAGTCAAGATAGTTTCAAAGTGGCACATACTTACAATGCTGCGCAGATTGCTTGGGTAAGAGCTGGAAGTGCTTTAAATAAGATTCGTGAGGAAATGGCAGGATAGTTTCAGCCTATTCGATTTCTAACAATATAGAGGCCTCTGGACAATATTCAGGGGCTTTTTTATTATGTATTGATCTTAGCAAAACGCATTAAGGAACTTAAATTGAGTTGGTTTGAAGAGCCAAAATTTCCAACATCTTTAATTATCGTTAGCTCGTAAATAAGAAAAGCCCAATCCATGAGGACTGAGCTTTTAGTGATCGCTCTGGGGCTCGAACCCAGGGCCCACGCCTTAAAAGGGCGTTGCTCTACCAACTGAGCTAAGCGATCGGCATGCCGTTTTTGCAAACGCGGCACAAATATAGAACCTTCTTCTATTAAAAACTTAAAATTTAAAAGGATTTTTTAAAAATCATCAAAGATTTGGAGATAGTATTTGTGAAAAGAGATATAACCGATTGACATTCAGAATAAATAGACTTTCTCACTACAGTCGTAGATTTTTCAAGTACTAATAATGAAGGGATAAAAATCCTATTCTCTTCTATTTTGCAAGCTGATTTCAGCTCCGCAATGTTCTTTCTGACATTGTAGTTTGCGAATAAAAGCAAGTGTTTTAAATTTCAAAAATCTTGCCTTCAACCGCTATTTTTACATTTTTAAAAACTGCTTCTGCCTCAGAATTAAATGGCTGTAGATCTTTGTATCTGCTAGAAAAATGACCTAGAATTAGTTGTTCAGCTTTTGCTCCTTTAGCAATAGCTCCTGCTTCGCTTGCTGTCGAATGGAAGCGATCTCTCGCTTTTGCTTGAAGTTCATCTAAATAAGTTGCTTCATGATAAATTGTAGTTGTACCTCTTAGGATGTCCATCAATGGTGGATGGAATAGCGTGTCTGAGCAATACGCATAAGATCTTGGAGCTTCAGGTGGAAGAGCGCAGTTAGCATTTGAAATTACCTCTCCTGATTCTAGAGTATAGTCTAATCCTTTTTTTACTCGTTTGATCTCTCGAACAGTTGGATTATACTTGTCCAAGAATTCCTGACGAATTTTGTATGGTTTCGTCTTTTCACGTACGCGATAACCAATACAGTCGATGCGATGTACGAGTTCAAAAGCCTCAATACAAGCGTTTTTTAATTCTATAACCTCAGTGAGTTTCTGTGCTTTGATGTCTTTGAAATCTAGTTCAATGATTTCTAGAGGGTAATCTATGAAATGACCGGTCCCACCAAGGTTAATATCTAGAAATTTTTGAATAGGCTTGGGACCTAAAATGGTTAATGGTGCTTTTCTCCCAGCAAGTTGATAAGAAGTCAATAATCCGGGTAGTCCAAAAACATGATCTCCATGAAGATGTGTGATCAGAATGGTATTAATTTTCGATTTTTTGATCCCATAATCATTCATTCTAAATTGGGTGCCTTCACCACAATCAATTAAGATCTGGTGCTCTTCAATTTGAACGACTTGTCCTGATGGGAATCGACCGTGAACGGAAACCGCTGAGTTGCTGCCTAGAATGGTTACTTGAGAAGACATCTAATCCATTATGTATTGACGTTCTGACTCCTCTGCTAATACGAGATCAATTGCTTCTTCTAAAGTATCGCAGATAGATAGTATTGACTCAATATTAGATATCTTGATTAAACGCATTATGATAGGAGCATTGATTTGGCAGAGTACAAAGGATCCATACCCTTTCCAAACTCTGTTTGCAGTTCTAATAGCACTAAGGCCCCAACTATCAAGGTATTTTACTTTTGCAAAGTCAAAGACCAAGTTTTTGACACCCTCGTTTCTAAAGGATACAAACTCACTTTTCAATGAAGGTGAAATTAATGAATTGAGATTGTCTTCCTCTAAACTGAAGACCGTGTAATTCTCGCGCTTGTCTAAACTATATTTCATTTATTCTCAGTATTAGCCTATTTGCTCCACAAGCACATACATAAAACTCTTTTCAAAGAAACCAAAGTATTCAAAAATCTTGAATCTATGTAATATTTCTTGGTCAGATTGTCTCAATGTCTGCTATATCTGACTTTATTGTCTTGGAGTTTTTATTTGAGATGCTTTCGATCATAATCTACTGTATTTATGGAAGCGTATAGAGTAAAGTACCATGTCGCTAGCAGCAGATCTTCCGTCAACAAATCGGCAGAAGTGCGAACAAAAGCACAGCAATTTAGATTACAATCTAGTAAAGCTTGTAGTTAATTACGAGTTAAAATCGAATCTTTTTGTGTCAATATATCGTTTTACTTGTAAGAATACTGTCAGTCTGTTCGTAGAAAATTGATATTTCGGACATATTAGCAGATAAAAAATCATGGCATAATTTTTAAGTAATTTAATGTGTTTTGATTTGAAAGACAGCATTTTTAAGTATATTATTGTAGTAGTAGAAAGGAGAGTATGAACAAAAGATTTTCATTCCAAGTAAAGAAAGTTATATCCCTGAGTAGGGAAGAAGCGATACGTTTAGGTCACGATTATATCGGGACAGAGCACTTGCTTTTAGGCTTAATTAAAGATAATGATAACCTAGCAGTGAAAGTTTTGGATTCTTTTGAAATCGACCTTGTAGAATTGACTTATAAAATAGAAGAGTCTACACCAAAACGCCTCACAGATAGTGCAGCACTGAATGTGGGAAATATTCCTTTGAACAAGCAAGCGGAAAAGGTTTTGAAGGTTACGCTTTTGGAGGCAAAGACCTTTAGAAATGAAGAGATTGCACCTGAGCACTTGATGCTATCTATTTTAAAACATGGTGATAATTTAGCAAGTAGAATATTGACAGATTTTGATCTTGATTACGACAGTTTTAAAGCAGAACTAGAGTTTGTTAGTCAAGAAAGTGAATCTGGATTTTCAGAATTCGTAGATGAGACCCCTTCAGATTCAGATGCACCGTTTGAAGGAGGTGACTCGGGTGAATCCTACCGAAAGTCTGGCAGTGCAAAGTCAAGAACTCCGGTTCTCGACAATTTCGGAAGAGATGTATCCAAATTAGCTGATGAGGGTAAGCTTGATCCGATTATCGGAAGAGAAAATGAGATAGAGCGAGTTTCTCAAATATTAAGTAGAAGAAAAAAGAATAATCCTATTCTGATTGGAGAGCCTGGCGTTGGTAAAACAGCAATTGTTGAAGGTCTTGCTCTCAGAATAATGCAGCGGAAAGTATCTAGAACGCTGTTCGATAAGAGAATTGTGATGTTAGATATGGCAGCACTTGTAGCTGGTACAAAATATCGTGGACAATTTGAAGAGCGCATGAAGGCTATCATGAATGAGCTTGAGAAATCTCGCGACGTGATTCTTTTCATCGATGAGATTCACACGATTGTAGGGGCAGGTGGTGCAACTGGTTCACTTGATGCGTCTAATATTTTCAAACCAGCGCTAGCAAGAGGAGAATTGCAATGTATCGGTGCATCCACATTGGATGAGTACAGACAACATATCGAAAAAGATGGTGCACTAGATCGTAGATTCCAAAAAGTAGTTGTAGATCCACCTTCACCTGAAGAAGCTATTCACATATTGAATAACATCAAGGGGAAATATGAAGAATTTCACAATGTTAACTATTCGGAAGAGGCTATTGAGGCATGTGTCAAGTTGAGTGAAAGATACATTAGCGATAGATTCTTGCCAGATAAAGCGATCGATATTCTTGACGAAGCTGGAGCTCGAACACACTTGAAGAATATCCATGTACCTGAGCATATCGAGAAGTATGAGAAGGACATAGAGACAATTAAGGAGAAGAAGAATCAAGCTGTTAAGAATCAGCAGTATGAGAAAGCTGCAGACTTGCGAGATCAAGAGTCAAAGTTGATTCGATCGCTCGAAGATGCAAAGATAAAGTGGGAAGAAGAATCCAAGACTAAACGCTATCCAGTTGATGATGAAAATATTGCTGAAGTAGTAGCAATGATGACAGGAATTCCTGTCAAGAGAGTTGCTCAAAGTGAATCCAACAAGCTTGTTGGAATGAACAAGGACCTACAGAAAATGATAATAGGTCAAGATGAAGCAATTAGTAAAATCACCAAAGCAATTCAGCGAAATAGAGTAGGACTAAAGGATCCTTCAAAGCCTATCGGTTCATTTATATTCTTGGGTCCGACTGGTGTTGGTAAAACAGAACTTGCCAAAGCTCTTGCTAGATATATGTTCGATTCTGAAGATGCACTTATTCGTATTGACATGAGTGAGTACATGGAAAAATTCTCAGTCAGTAGACTGATCGGTGCTCCTCCAGGATACGTGGGGTATGAAGAAGGTGGTCAATTGACGGAAAAAGTTAGAAGAAAGCCATATTCTGTTGTACTATTGGACGAGATCGAGAAAGCGCACCCAGATGTTTATAACATTCTGCTGCAGGTTCTTGATGACGGGCAGCTTACAGACGGTATGGGTAGAAAAGTGAATTTCAAAAACACTTTGATTATTATGACTTCCAATATTGGTGTTAGAAAGCTGAAAGATTTCGGTCAAGGAGTTGGTTTTGCGACTCAATCGAGAAAAGAAGCTGCAGATAGTGATTCTAGAGCAATTATTCAGAATGCCTTGAAAAGAACGTTCTCGCCTGAATTCTTAAATAGAATTGACGATGTTGTGATATTCAATAGCTTGAGTCAAGATGACATTTTCAAGATTATTGATATAACATTGAACGATCTCTACAAGCGTCTGGAAGAGATGGATTATAAGCTTAAGCTTACGAAAGCCGCCAAGGAATTTGTATCAGAAAAAGGATTTGATCCGCAGTTTGGAGCAAGACCTTTAAATAGAGCAATTCAGAAATATATTGAAGATCCGTTGGCAGAATTCATTTTGAATAATAATCCAGTTGCTGGTACAGAATTGGAAGCTGTTATGAACAAGAGTAAAGATGGATTGATGATAAAAGCTCCGAAGGCAAGCGCTTCAGAGGAGGATATAACAAAGTAATTTATTAAGTATTAAACGAGAAGATGCGAACTTATTTGCGTTTTCTCGTTTTGTATTCAGTAGTTCAGCTTTGTAAAGAAAATGAAATAGCAAGTAACAATTGATTAATTGATTACTTTTACAGAGACGAAATAGATTTTCAATATTCGTAAGAGATAAATCTCTAGCGAATTTGATACAATTTTAAAACAAAATAAAAGCATTTGGCAAAAAGAAAAAATTATCGCGCTCCCGTTGACAAAACACCTCAACTAAGAATTAATGAGCGTATTAGAGTCCCAAAGATTCGATTGGTAGGCAACAACTTTGATAAAATCAGTGAAGCAGTAGGCAAGGAACTAGAGCCTGGAATCTATGATACACGCGAAGCAAAGAGATGGGCTGACGAGTTAGCTCTTGATCTAGTGGAGATTAACCCAAAGGCAGAGCCACCCGTCTGTAAGATTATAGATTACCAAAAGTTTCTTTATCAGAAAAAGAAGAAAGAGAAAGAACTTAAAGCAAAAACTAGTAAGACAGTCATTAAGGAAATTCGGTTTGGCCCCAATACCGATGAGCATGATTTCGATTTCAAATTGCGACATGCACAGAAATTCCTTGAGGACGGAGCTAAAGTCAAGGCTTACGTATTTTTTAAAGGACGTACTATAGTATTTAAAGATCGAGGAGAATTACTATTGTTAAAGTTTTTGCAGGAACTGGAAGACTATGGTGCTGCTGAGTCACTTCCTAAAATGGAAGGCCGAAGAATGATCGTAATGATATCACCTAAGAAGAAAGGTAAGTAAATTTGTAGAGACAGATTTACTGAATTAAAGATAAATTGGACAGGCAGTTAATTTTAACTGTCTGTTTTCTTTTTTGTATCTAGATGATTATGTACTTTTGCAGCCATTTAAAAATTGACTTATAAATAAGGTATTATGCCAAAGATGAAGACGCACTCAAGTGCGAAGAAAAGATTCAAGCTTACAGGTTCTGGTAAAGTGAAGCGATTTCAGGCTTACACATCTCACATGATGAGAAATAAGTCAAACAAAGCTAAGCTTAGACTAAGAGGTTCTGCCGTAGTCTCTCCAGCCGATGAGCCGAGAATCAAAAGATTACTATGCGTAAGATAGGCTTGAATAAGCTATCTTACACAATTAGATAATAATTTTAACACGATAAAGCGGACTGAAGAATTAATAAAAGAATTAATCCCGTTTATCACAAAAACTATCATCATGCCTAGATCTGTAAATGCAGTAGCATCTAGAAAAAGAAGAAAAAAAATCCTAAATTCCGCAAAAGGATATTTCGGTGCACGTAGTAATGTGTATACCGTTGCAAAAAATGCGGTTGAGAAAGCTTTTACATATGCTTTCAGAGACAGAAGAAATAAAAAGCGTGCGTTCAGAAGACTTTGGATTGCTAGAATTAATGCAGCAGCTCGTCAAGAGGGAATGTCTTACAGCAAGTTCATGCATGCACTAAGTAAAAGCGATATCACTTTAAACAGAAAGGTTTTAGCTGATTTAGCGATGAACAATCCTGAAGTGTTTAAATCGATTGTTGCAAAAGTAAAGTAATCTTTACTGATTATTCAAAATATGAAACCTGCTCCATTTGGAGTGGGTTTTTTTATGCCCTGACTAGACCTTTCCTACTTATTTATACGCTTCTTTCTTTTTACTTCGGTGGAAATATAAGTATTGAAAGGTATGTATATTTTTTAGAGTAGAAACACAGTTATTAATTGGACGTGTTTTTGAGAGTTCAATTGTGGGTAGTAATCAAGTTTTTTTAATAGTCTATCCCTTTGGGCCTTAAGCCCGCATAGCTTCCACTGGGTCCATTTTACTAGCAGTTAATGCTGGTGCCAAACCGGCTAGAATGCCAGTAATAACTGAGATGACAACGCCATAGACTCCATTCCAGAAAGTGAGTCCTACTGCGAAGCTGCTTACAACCGCAATAACTTTTAATACTCCTAGTACCATAAATAGTCCCATAAATCCTCCAACGATACAAAGAATAACTGCTTCCGTGAGGATTTCCAACAATATAACTGCTCTTTTTGCGCCAAGCGCCTTCTTAATACCTATGAGATTTGTGCGTTCCTTTACAGATACAAACATGATATTGGCGACCGAGAAAAGTCCAACGATTAAAGCGAATATACCTATGATATAACCTACGATTGTCATTTTCCCAAATACATCATTGATAATTCCATCAAGCATTGAGATATTATTGACAAAAAAGTTGTTTTGTTCGATCGGTCTGATTTGTCTGATCGCTCGTAAGTCGGCGATGATTTCGTCTTTCAACTCATCTAAGGTCACACCATCATTAGCTTTGGCGCTTACAATGCGTCCATTTCTGTCATCATTTATATTGATGTAGTTTTTGAGATTTGTTAGGGGGATAATAGATGCAATGTCATACGGAATTGGACTAAAAAGGTTATCTCCGTTTTCTTCGACAACGCCAATAACCTGATATTTTGAACCGTATAGTCTAACATATTTTCCAACTGGATTAATGTCTTGAAACAATTCATCAGCTAGGATCGCACCTAAAATAAGCTTATTACTTGCGGTATTGTATTCGTTGTTGGTGAACCATCGACCAGACTTGAATTTGATATTTTGTACCGAAGCATAGTCAAAACTTGGGCCCATAATAAAGGCTCCTTCGATACTTGAATTTTGATATTTGATAACGGAGCCATTGGAAAAGCCACAGTAAGAAATATACTTTGCAAGATCAAGACGCTCTTCGAGTTCTAGATATTCTTTATAGTTAGGTTCAGGGAATTTTTCATAAATACGAAAATTGTCATCGTTCGTTTCATCCCATGGATTTCGATCAATGTATACGACATCGCTTCCCAATTCATTGAAACTGTTTTTAACACTGACTTTCATAGAGTCAATGGCACTTTGAACGGAAACGATACTAAATATACCTATCGTTATTCCAAGTAGTGATAAGAAGGTGCGCAACTTATTTGCAGTTAGCTGATGCAATCCCTGCACAATACTTTCATATAAGACTTTTAGGAGCACTTGATACTTTTTTTCGAAGGTAGGATTTGTTTTACGGATGAAAAACTTTTTTCGATGAAAGTCAGTTGAAAAGGCGTGAACAGAATATTTTGAGAAGGCTATCTTGTTAGAAGCCTGCATGTCGTGGAAATTATTATTTTTGCACGCCTTAAGGAAATAGTAGATTTCTATCTTAAAAGTTTAATGAAGAAAATAATATGAGAACTAAATTATCCAGGTTTGATTTTGAATTACCACCAGAATTAATTTCTCAGTATCCCGCCAAGGAAAGAGATGAATCACGACTAATGGTCGTTGATCGTGCGACAGGAAAAATTGAGCATAAAATCTTCAAAGATGTATTGGACTATTTCGATGAGGAAGACGTGCTAATTTTTAATAACACCAAAGTTTTCCCAGCTAGATTATTTGGTACAAAGGAAAAGACCGGTGCTAAGATCGAAGTATTTCTTTTAAGAGAATTAAACAACGAATCTAGATTATGGGATGTTTTAGTCGATCCTGCGAGAAAAATCAGAGTTGGAAATAAGCTGTACTTCACTGATACAAACGGTGATTCAGTATTAGTTGCTGAGGTAGTTGATAATACCACAAGCAGAGGTAGAACAATTAGATTCTTTTTCGAAGGTCCAGACGAGGAGTTTAAAACTATCTTGAAGTCCTTAGGTAACACACCACTTCCTAAGTATATTGATCGTGAACCAGAAAAGTTAGATTTTGATCGTTATCAAACAGTTTACGCTAAGAAGTTAGGTGCGGTAGCTGCGCCAACAGCTGGATTACACTTTAGTGAGCAGTTAATGAAGCGATTGGAGATTAAAGGAGTCAATTTTGCCGAAGTTACCTTACACATTGGACTAGGTACATTTCGGAGTATTGATGTAGAAGATCTAAGCAAGCATAAAATGGATGCTGAATATTTTGAAATAGACCAAGTTTGTGCTGATACAGTAAATAAAGCTAAAGCAAATCGGAAGAGAGTATGTGCCGTGGGTACGACGAGTATGAGATCAATCGAATCTGCTGTTAGTGCTACTAACAACCTAAAGAAGGCAGAAGGGTGGACGAATTTATTTGTGTATCCTCCACATGAGTTTTCTATAGCAGACTGTATGCTGACTAATTTTCATTTACCGAAATCAAGTCTTGTGATCATGGCTTCTGCATTTGGTGGAATTGAATTAATCATGGAAGCATATCAAGAGGCGATAAAAGAGAAATATCGCTTCTATAGCTATGGTGATGCTATGTTGATAATCTAAAAACAGCTCCCTGAATTGCTTAATTTCAAATTTTTGATAGTTTTGCACCATATTTGGGAACCCTTTTGTTGATCGAGGGTTTATGCGTTTGAACAAATTAAATATTATATTACATGTATTGGACACTCGAATTAGCGCATCATCTAGAGGATGCTCCATGGCCAGCGACACGAGATGAATTGATTGATTATGCGATTCGCTCGGGAGGACCATTGGAAGTAATTGAAAACTTGCAGGCGATGGAGGATGAAGGCGAGATTTATGAGACTATGGAAGATATCTGGCCCGATTATCCGAGAAAAGATGATTTCCTTTTTAACGAAGACGAATATTAAGCAAACTGTTATAAATGCCGATTGGTATTTGATAAAATAAACGTAAATAGCGGTTTCTTTTGATTAGAAGCCGCTTTTTTTTTTGGTCTATGAATAAACGAATTGTAATAGCAGTGGATGGGCATTCAGCCTGTGGCAAAAGCACAGTATCAAAAGATGTTGCAAAAGAGTTGAGTCTAATCTACATTGATTCTGGTTCAATGTACCGCGCCGTTACGTTGTTTTGTATTCGCAATGATGTGAACATCGAAGATCATCAGCAAGTAGCTGAAGCACTAGAAAGTATTAACATCCAATTTTCAAAGACTGAGAAAGGGCAGACTATACTTCTCAATGGCGAGGATGTTTCAGACAAAATACGTACAAAAGAAGTCAACGCACTTGTTAGTCAAGTGGCTAAGATTAGTGAAGTGAGAAGTAAGTTAGTTGAGATTCAGCGCTCATTTGCCAAAACGGAATCTATCATCATGGATGGACGCGATATCGGAACGGTTGTTTTCCCTGATGCTGATGTAAAATTCTTTCTCACTGCCAAATTGGATATTCGTACAAATCGCAGATATGCTGAGATGCAGGAAAAGGGTATTGAAGGTAGTCTTGAGTTTGTGCAAAGTAACTTACAAGAGAGAGATTACATCGACAGTAATCGTAAGGATTCACCTCTCAAGCAGGCTGATGACGCACTCTTGATCGACAATTCCGAATTATCGCAAGAAGATCAATTGGAGTATATTTTGAATATAATAGAGAAACAAATACGAGAAGATGCTTGAATTATTTATCCTTGTTTTTGCATCACTAGTTTCAGTAGTGAATCCTTTGGGGGCAATACCGGTCTATTTAGCTCTTACACCCTCTTATACTTCTGCAGAGCGTAATGGTTCAGCTTTGATGATAAGTTTATACTTTGTGATAATATTGTTGAGCTTTTTCTTTTTTGGTAGCTATATCCTTAGTTTTTTTGGAATCACTCTGAGTTCACTACGAATAGCAGGTGGATTGGTGATATTTAATTCGGGGTTTGGTTTATTGAATGGCAATTTTGAACGAAATAGAGTAGGGAAGAAGGTGAAGGATGAAGCAAGAGACAAAGAAGATATTTCTTTTACACCAATGGCTATGCCCATGCTATCAGGTCCCGGTAGTATATCCTTATTAATTAGTCTTTTTGCTGAGTATGATAGCATTGAAGAACGCGGACTAATAGCAGGAGTCGTTGTCTTCGCTGGATTAGTAATATTCTTGATCTTGAAGAGTGCTCCCTTGCTTTTTCGGATTCTAGGTCACTCGGGAATAAAGGCAATATCAAGAATTATGGGGTTTCTGGTAATGGCTATTGCTGTTGAGTATATCGTAGGAGGAATCATTACATTGGTATCTTCTTATTAGATACTAGCAACTTTGGGCAAATATCAATGCTTAGTCATGTGTTTTGGAATTCCTTTTTATTTCGAAAGTTCCAGAATCAATTTCAACTTCCAAGTTCCATACATCAGTATCTGAATCGAGTTCTAGCGAGTGAATTCTTAGATTAGCTATTGTAAGATTGTAATTAACTAGTTCATCTACTGAAAAGATTGGTAAATCCGCTGTGTCCAAAAGATCCTTGAGGGAAACAATTGCAGTAGACTCAATCATTGACTTTATTTTAGGCTTTACCAAATTGAAGCCTTTTCGTACTAAAAATCCTCCCTCAATTCTTAAGTCAAGTACTCTAAGGCTTATTTCTTGGCTAATTTTGTCAAAAATGATCTTGGTTTCTATTTCAAATTCCTTTTGAACATTCATGGCAGTAGCCTTCCCATAGATCAGAAGCGTATTTACCTCCGGTATCTTGATTTGTGTCAAGATCACATCTTGTTCAACTTTGGACATGATAGCGCTATTTATCTTATCTAGAATTAAAGGGATAAGCTGGGATTTGTCGAGCTTGAAAAGAGATTTGATTTGGTTGATCTTTTGAAAGTCATTCAATTTTGAAATACTCAAAGCACAACTAATCAATGTATTTTGATCATCGTTTTCAATGTTCCAATTATGGATTTCATAATCCAATTGACGCACAATGTCTCCCAATATTAATTCTTGTTCCCTAGATAATAGTCCTATTATTTTACTTGGTTCTCTAAGGATAGGGTTTAGTTTTTCTTGGATGACATTCTCAAGCTTTACTTCGTTTGTCTGTAAAATCTGCCTAAGGATAGGATTGATAACCGTATTAAGTATTTTATTGCTTTCAATTTTTGTCTTTATTAGGGGCAGACTTAATTGAATTTTTTGCTCGATTATATCATATGGAAGAACTAAATCAAGTAGGAGTTGATCGATATTTGGTATATGTTTTTTTTTCGAATTGCTTGACAGTGAGACTTCTGCTGAAATTACATCTTGATCGAGTTCTAATTTTCGAATTTCATTTATTCCCAAATCTAACTTCGGAGGTATATTCTGAATTTGCTGTAGTTGAGTTTTGCCAATTGACTCGAGCTCTCCAATGAAGTCAGAAAGCTGAATACAAACAGATATTGGAATCTGTTGAAGGGAGAAACCTTTAATTATTGGTGTGATTTCTTTGATGTTCATAATTGTATCATTCCTAGCCTGTGGTTTAATGATTCCTTATTTACTCGATTTACCTATCAAGTCGTATTTGAATCCGGCTTCAACTGTTAAGAATTGAATAGACGCAGCACTTAGGTATCCGAAATTATTGAAATACCCAACTCCTGCAGTGAATTTTAATTGGTCTCCCACATGGATTCCTGTAGTTATTCCTGGTAGTCCAAATGAGCGCTCTTGGGTTTGGAATGCCTGCAAAGTAACATTTGTTGAAAAGGACAGCAGGTCATCATGTCGATAAGTATAAATGTATGAAGGGGCGAATCCGAAAATCGGATGCTCTCCTATATCCTGTGCATAATAAATTAGTGGGGCAAAAAGGTCAACCTTTAGACCGTGAACGTGATGGACATTTTTGACATTAAATTCTTGTTTGAAATGCGCTCTGAAACCAATAGGTAGATCTGCACCGATTCCAATTTCAGTATGTTCGCCAATACCATATGTATAATGAAACCTAGCTGTTCCGATGTCATTATCCAAATAAAGATTTGACATTTGATCAATGACAAGTGGCTCTGGTTTAAAAACGCCTCTTGCTAAAGATCCAGATACCGCATGATTGCCTTCGCCAATAGTCTGAGCTTCTTCGAAAATATGTGATGTCATACAGCTGCTTGAAAGCACAGCTAAGACTAATGCATAAGTGAGATTCTTCAAGGTTTCTTTGATAATATTTTCAAGTATTTTAAGATAAATATACGTCTACTGGCACCCTTTTGTCCAATCTGACTACCTTCTTCAGATCAATATTATTATAATTGAATTCTAGCAAAAATAGTTTTCCCTAGAACATCTCCATAGAAATGTAAGTAGTTCTATTTAGAATTCTTATTTGCGAAAAGAATGCTATCAATGTGGTCTAGTCATTTATTCGGTAAAATCCAATGCTCAAACGACATCATTATGAGAATAAGTCTACGTTTTACCCTACTATTTTTGATCATGTTTGGCAGTTGAAGGTTTCTAACTGAGAGGATTTAACTCGTTTTTATTTTTATGACTCTACTGATTAAAGCTGATAACAGATAGAATTTCTAAATTTATGAATTGTTGACTACTAGACGAAGGTAGTCCATATCTCATAACGTGATACACAATGTAAATATGGTAAAGAAAATAATTCTTGGGCTTTTTTTGCTAATCATTATTGGTGTAACAATCGTTGTGGTATTCGTAGCAGATAAGGTTGATACAGATTTTAATCCGACGATTTTGGAAAAACCGTATGCGTTTACTGATCGATCCGTTGAGTTATACAATAGCTTGGAATTTGTTGCAGATCTTCATTGTGATGCCTTAATGTGGCAACGCAATATGAATACTGAGCATGATTTTGGACATGTGGATATTCCGCGATTGCAGAAAGGTAATGTGGCTTTTCAAGCATTCACTATGGTGACAAAATCTCCTGATAATTTGAATTTTGATAATAATGGTAGTGATTCTGACCGGATTACCAATTTAGTCATTGGTCAAGGCAGGCCGCTGTATGCCTGGTTTAGTTTATTTGGTCGCGCAAAATATCAATGTAAGCAACTTCAAAAAGCAGCAAAAAAGAATGAATACTTCAGATTAGTTGGCACTAAGACTGATTTTCAAGAATTTCTTAAAGATCGAAAGAAAGATAAAAGACACGTTGGTGCTTTTTTAGGAGCAGAAGGAGGTCATTGCCTTGAAGGAAAGATTGAAAATCTCGGAAAATTGTATGATATGGGAATGCGCATGCTGGGTCCCACTCATTTTTTTGATAACGAGCTGGGAGGATCTGCTCATGGAATAGACAAGGGCGGTTTGTCGGATTTTGGCAAGGAGGTTATTTTGGAAATGGTTGAAAGGAATATGATTATTGATATAGCACATTCTAGCTCGCAATTGGTAGAAGACGTACTGCAGTTGACAGATGCTCCTATAATCAGTTCGCATACTGGAGTCAATGGTCATTGTGCATCACCTCGCAATCTAACAGATGAACAGCTCAGAGCTATTGCTGGGCGAGGGGGACTGGTAGGAATAGCCTTTTTTGATGAAGCGGTCTGTGGCGCTACTATAAAGAATATTGCCATTGCAATGAAATATGTTCGTGATTTAATAGGAATTGAATCTGTGGCTTTAGGTTCTGATTTCGATGGAACGGTAGATGTCCCATTTGATGCAACAGGCTTTCCACTTTTGGTTGAAGCTTTGCTCCGAGAGGGTTTTACCGCTGATGAAATCAGACTGGCGATGGGAGATAATGTCAAGAATTTCTTTCTAAAACATCTTCCTGATTGATCATTGAATCAATATG
This sequence comes from uncultured Saprospiraceae bacterium, assembly GCA_943788055.1. Taxonomy (GTDB): domain Bacteria; phylum Bacteroidota; class Bacteroidia; order Chitinophagales; family Saprospiraceae; genus JAHDFB01. Next base: position 61,532 of record CALSOU010000008.1, on the reverse strand, counting down.
TAGAATAACTACAGTGTAAATTTTGCGATAGCTGCCTGCAGTGGTCCACAAGGAGGAACGACGCTTGGAGACTCCGACTTTCAGCTATCTAACTATTTTCCGATGCTTACAGTGAGTAGTTCAGAATCTCTAAATGGGAATTTAGTTGCGGGCCTAGCGAACAGCGAGCCACGAAAGGGAGCGCTCGATCGCCCAAAATACTTTTCTTAAGAATAAGCCTAAGTTAGATTTTGAGGAAAGTATTGCTAAATAAAAGTGAGGCTTTTGTCCAATAAATAAGCTATAAAATTCGCTAAAAGAATACATTTGTAAACTTGCCTCATCGACTTAAACCACTAATCGTATGAACTATAATCAGGATATACAGACTCTAATCGAAGCTGTTGCCAAGAGTCCAGATAATACAACCTTAAGATATTATTTGGCAGAAAAATTTATGCATTCAGGATTTGTTCCTGAGGCTGAGGTGCAATTGCAAGAGATCTTAAAACTAGATCGGTCAAATATGGCTGCTAAGGAATTACTGGCTGAGGCTTTCTACAAGGGCAAGAAGTTCAGTGCAATCGTCATGATCGCCGAGGATATACAGGATACTAACGAAATGCCATTCAAACTGAAAGTGTGGTATACGAAGGCATTGGTGAAGGAAAAGAATTTACGATTAGCACAAGAAATGTATGAGGAAATACTAGATGATAATCCTAGATTCTTGGACCCTGAATTAGATGAAGCTTTGCGAATTAAGGCATTTGGAGCTTTGGAAGAACTTGATCTGGATGAGGAATTGTTTCTTGAAGAGAGTAATATTTCTTTTAAAGATGTGGGTGGGTTAGCAGATGTAAAAAAGGAGATTAACCTGAAGATTATCAAACCACTTCTGAACCCTGATCTTTATAAAATGTACGGTAAGAAGGTCGGAGGTGGCATATTGCTTTATGGACCACCCGGCTGTGGAAAAACTTATATGGCTCGTGCGACGGCTGGTGAAATTGATGCAAAATTTATCAATGTAGGCATCAATGATATACTTGATATGTACATAGGTCAAAGTGAACGAAATCTCGCAGACGTTTTCGAGGTAGCTAGGGAGCATACACCATGCGTACTATTTTTTGATGAAGTAGATGCAATTGGAGCCTCTCGCCATCAGATGATCAATCAAGCTGGAAAAAATGTGATCAACCAATTCTTATCGGAAATGGATGGTATTTCTTCAGATAATGAAGGTTTACTGATTGTTGGAGCAACTAATACACCTTGGGCACTAGATACGGCCTTCAGAAGACCTGGTCGTTTTGATAGAATCATTTTCGTTCCTCCTCCAGATAATGATGCGCGTGCAGCTATTTTTGAGCTTGCATTACGTGAAAAGCCCTTAGGTGAAGGTATTAATTATACGAAGTTGGCAAAATCTACAGACATGTTTTCGGGTGCGGATATCTACGCGGTGGTTGATCGTGCAATCGAAGCTAAACTGGAGATTGCCTTAGAAACTGGAGAGGTTCAACCTATAGAAATGACTGATTTGCAACAGGCAATTAAGAAAACACAGCCATCTACAAGGGAATGGTTTAATACAGCCAAAAATTATGCACTCTATGCTAATCAAAGCGGGCTGTACGATGAAATCCTAAAGTACATCAAATAGTGCAGATAGAAAGAATCAACATATTATTCAGTCAGGGAAGATTTGAAATGGCTTACAAAGAGGTGAAAGAGCTGCTTTCTCAGGAGCCTCAAAATGACCAAGCCATTCGTTCTCTAGCGTCTGTTTGTATTGTACTTGGTAAGCTGGAAGAGGGAGAGCAAGTTGCAAAAGATGGCTTGATGAGACAACCGTGGAACTCGTATTATTTCTATCTTCTATCAAATCTTGAAATAAAGCGAAATAAGATTCAAGAAGCGCTCAAATACATTAATGAAGCGATTGGACTTAATAGTCAAATGTCTAACTATTTTGATCTAAAGGCTAGAATATACTTGTATCAGCAAAATTATTCGGAAGCTGAAATTGCAGCTAGGCAGGCTTTGGAACTAGATTCAGAAGATACAGATGCTCTGAACACCTTGTCCAAGTCACTTGTCGGACAGGGTAGAGGAAAAGAAGCAGGAACAGTAATCGACAAAGCTCTTAAAACCGATCCTGAGAACTGGGAAACTCACGCTAATTATGGGTTTAGAAATCTTGAGATTGGTCAGACGTCGAAAGCGATTGAACATTTTCGCCAAGCGCTTATCAATGATCCCACTCAAGCACATGCACAACAAGGAATGAAGCTTGCAATGAAGGCAAGGTTCCCGCTGTACCGTTGGTTATTGCAATTTCAGCTGTATATGTCGAAGAAAGGCCGTAACACGAATTTTCTGGTGATGATAGGAATTGTTGTTATGATCAATTTAGCTGGCAGAGTAGGGGAATTGTTGGGGGGAGTGGGTTTAATTGCGATGTATACTATTGTTGCTTTGTTATTAGCATTTACACTATCAACATGGATATTAGACCCGATTATGACCTTTGTACTTTATACACGTAAGAACGGTCGCTTGTCCTTAGACGAAGGGGAGTTGAAGACTGCAAAGTTTGCGCAATGGAACTTAATTGCTGGTTTTGTGAGTGTTGGTAGTGCCTTATTAATCTCAGAGTTAGCTTGGCTAAACATGTTAGGAATCGGATTTCTAGGACTGGTTATGTCTACAAATATGTGGGAATCTCAAGATAAGAGAGTCAGGAATACTGCTAAGGTATTCTATGTTTTGGCGAGCTTCTTATTCAGTGTCGGACTTGTGTCCAAAATAGTCATTGGAATTGATGGTACTATGTTTAGTTATGCGGGGATCATTTGTGGGGTTGTCTACAGCTGGGTCGGTAATTCTTTATTTAGAAATTAGAGTACAACTTATGACTAAGGGACTTAGGTTCAAAAGTGTAAAATGAATCAGATGAGCAGTACTTTGCGACATGACATAAGCTAGTTTCTGTGATTTGTAACTTAGAAAAAAGTAGTGCTAGCAGGATTTCTTATATTTAGTATTGAATCGCATAGGAAGTAGTTTTAGATTTATGCAAGAAGAAAAACATTTTCTCGATCGAAGTTCTTGGTTGCGTGCAGCCGTGCTTGGAGCCAATGATGGTATTTTGTCAACAGCATCACTAGTGGTTGGCGTCGCTGCAGCTTCTTCAGCACGAGAGCCGATTCTGATAGCTGGTGTTGCTGGTCTTGTCGCTGGGGCTTTATCGATGGCAGCGGGTGAATACGTATCTGTTAGTTCGCAGGTAGACATCGAACAGGCGGACATAGAACGTGAAGCTGAGGAATTACGCACAATGCCTGAAGAAGAACTTGATGAACTAGCCGCTATATACGAATCAAGAGGTTTGGATGCTAAGCTTGCTAGGGCAGTTGCAGTACAATTAACAGAACGAGATGCACTTGAAGCTCATGTACGCGATGAATTAGGAATTACACAAGATACAGCAGCAAATCCACTACAAGCAGCCCTTGCTTCAGGTGCTTCATTTGTTTTTGGTGGTGGTTTACCAGTTCTTCTTGTACTTTTTGTACCTCTAAAGTCCATGGTCTATATACAGTACATAGCTGCCATTGCTTTTCTGTCCTTATTGGGGGCTGTTTCTGCGAAATTAGGAGGTTCTTCCATTTTACCTGCGGTAATCCGACTTACATTTTGGGGTACTTTAGCAATGGGACTTACAGCGCTGATAGGCTATGTCTTTGGAGTTCAAATAGGTTAGGTTTTGAGTAGATAGTACTATACGATAGAGATATTGCACCGAGTACTTAAATATCCCCTTGTATTAGCTTATATTAAATTGGATTTTAGTACTTATTTTTTTTCGTACTAAATGCACTTTGAGTATTAACTCAAGTAGAGTTACTTGTTTTAAGGAATTTTTGTGATAGATTTTAATTGACATGCTAGGATAACCAAGAGACAGAAATGGATAGTTTATTATATGCTGTTGGATTTGAGATTGGTGAGATTTAGCTCCGTTTTTAATATCTTTCCAATTGTTTTTCTGTCTTCTTCCCTTTGATTTTAGGTATTTGGCAGGTTCATGAGTTATTCTTCCTTTGACAATAACTGCCTCGACAAACCTTTTGAGTAAAACTCCTTCTTTCTCAGATTTGTCTTCACAAAACGTAAAGAATATTCGATCATTAGTTTACTTGGTCATTTGAACAGCGACAATACGACCGTCCGTGAGTTTCAGGGAATCGCATTCATGTGTTTGATTGGTACTAACAGCAAAGGATTGTGCTATGGTCAGAAGGGTTAGAGTCAGAGTTAGTAGAAATGTCTTAATAATTATTTATTGCTTTACAACAAATAATAAATCATTACAGTTGAATAATTATCGAATGTCGACAAAAACACATTTAGAAATACACTATATAGTAAAATACTATCAATTTACATTTTTCAAAAGAACTAAATCATTACTCTTTTACTGCTTTAATAAAATAGGAGCTACCACTCTGTTCACGCAACTTGATAATATACATGCCGGTAGTGTAGTCAGAAAGGTCTAATTGTATTGTTTCATTACCTTGAATACTCTGCCCATTTTGCATAAGTTGCCCTGTGGTTGAATAAATTGAATAAGTAAACAATTCATCTGAGGGTAGTGGTACTGCAAACAGACCTTGAGTTGGCACTGGAAATCCCTTTAGGCTTTGTTGTTTAACTAATTCTAGGCTTGAAGGTGATTGATGATAACATCCTTTAATTTCAATTTCAGAAGCAGAAGCCCATGGATTGCCATTTATTTCAGACAATGCGACAAACTTGAAATATCTACCCACTTTAGGAGTTTGAAAAATAAGCTTTTTTGGAGCAGCGGAGTTTTCAAATTGGCCAAGTGCATCTATATCTCCCCATGTGTCTAGATCTTCACTAAAGTACAACTCGTAGTCTTTTATCCACCCGTTTTGACCATCTTGACGAGGGTAATACGTGAATTCGTGAATATCAAAAGCTTCACCGAGGTCTACTTGTATTTCATGAGGGTATGTATCTGATCCGGTACTCCATCTTGTATGCCATATCGTTTCTGGATCGTTATCAAAAGCCATCGTCGCTAATCCAGGATAGTTAATTTCCTCGCTATTGACATATTCCAATTTCCAGCTATCCTTGGCAAGTAGTCCTGGATTGTCACAATCTTCAACTGATGGACATTCAACAGTTGTTACCATATTTTCAATTGACTTGGAGTAAGAAGCACCATCTATAAGAACAGTAATCGTTATATCATAACTCCCTGGTGTTCCTAACACCACTTTTGGATTTCGCTTGTTTTTATCGTCAATATATAGTGGGCTTGGCTGTATTTCCCAGGTCCAACTTGCGTTCTCATGATTTAGTATAGAGTGGTCATCAAATTGAATAGTGTCAAGCATACAATCGTAGAACGGTCGTTCCACCCATGGCTGAATGATTGGCTGAAAGTTTGGTTCCTCCAAAGTGTTTTCCCAAATTCCCGCATTTCCAGCAACTCTAATTTTACTATCTCGATAAAAGGGTAGAGCATGATTTGGAGCCATACCCGCTGGGAACTTCTCTCCGTAAATTGACCAATCAGTATCAGTTGGTCTGCGGATGTAACATTGCGCTGCATTCCCGTTTTTGTTCGTTGTAAATAAATACAATATATCCTTGCCATCGGCATCTGGTTGAACTAATAAAGTCTTGGTAAATTCATTTAGCGAACCTGTAAAATCTTCCCAACTATCTCCACCATCAACGGATTTGAAAACCTTACCTAGATCGGCAGACCAAGTGCCATTTTGTAAGCAGGCATAGATTGTGTTTGCATCATAAGGTGATATTTCAAAATGTAGCTTACCTTGCCAAAAAGCTGAGCCTGCAGAACCATCGGTTAGGCTTGGTTTTGCAGTCCAAGTAGCACCTCCATCCTCACTTCGAAAAAGTCCTTGATTTACGATGTCTGCGTATATTATATTAGGATCATTATAGGCTAGTTGGCAAAACCTTATACGATTGCCAAAGTCATGTAACAGTTCAAATGAAACACCCATATCAAGACTTTTCCAAAACCCGTTTCCTTCTCCCAAATAAATGGTTTCGTAGTAGTTAGGATGGAAAAGCATATTACCTCTACGGCCACCATATTCGTCCATATTTGGGTATTTGCTAAAACCGAATCTCCCTTGAGGTGCTGATTCTGCGCTTTCGGGAAGGATCCAACCAGGACCCAAGTCATTGAAAGTAGCATGTTTGCTTTTACCCTTCATGATCCATCCCGTTGGTGATTCGGCACCGCCCATGCGGATAGCTTTAGGTTGATAAAATTCAGCAATAGCTGTATTCCCATTGTGGTATCTTCCACCCACAATAAGGTCTTCGTTCCATCCCTGATCAAAACCCCACATGTCAGAACCCACGAGATTTTTGTTTTTTGCGACAGCATTATCTACAGAAATGAAATTATCAGTAGAATGCGTAAAGCCTCCATCTGTTGCAACCCAAGACGAGCCGTCATGCAAGATTTTCATTGCTTGGATATCTGGATGAATAGGAAAACTTCCTCCGTAACCTCCCACAATCGAGAAATTTGAGCCTCCGTTTGTTGATTTGTAAAGGGTTGTCGTACCTGCAAAAATTAGATTGGCATCTAAAGGAGATACTTCGAGAATAAGGTCAAAAAACCCTTGTCCATTATTTAAAGGAAGCTCATTAGTTTGACCTGTTGCTAGTAGTTCCCAAGTGCCAGTTGCCATATTTCCACGATATATCAAAGGCGTATTGTTAACGCTTAGCATGATCACATACAGATTGTCGGGCGCTGCAGGAGTAACAGCTAGTAGACCACCCGATACTTCTTGGATTTGTGACGGAAAATTTGAATCATTGCTGAAAGTTTCACCGCCATCCGTGGAAATGATCACATTGAAATTTCCACCAAAACTTGTAATGGCATAGACAGTGTCGGCACTAGTGGGTTTTATATGCACATCAAATGAAGCTAGAGTAGAAACGTTTGTCCATGTATTACCAGCATCGACAGACATTTGAACCCCTGATGAACCTGCCGCAAATATCTTACTTGGATTTGTGGCGTCAATCGTGATTTTGTCTGCATAGAATTGATCACTGACAGAAAGCATTGGTGTCCAATTTTCACCACCGTCAGTAGTTTTATGAATTTGCTTGCCACCTACAGCATAAACGATGTCTTCATTGAGAGGGTCAATAGCTAGAGCGGTAATCCCGCCACCAAAATTATAGCCTTGAGCTAATAAATTCCAGTTTATGCCATTGTCTATTGATTTATTAATAAATCCCGTTTCTGTGCCGCAATAGATTGTATTGAGGTTACTTTCTGCAACATCGAAGGTGTAAAGATTTACTTGCCATGGACATGGACCGGGTGCTTCAGGAGAACCTGATTCATTCAACCAGAAGGTCTCTTTGGGCCCTAGAAACTCCCACTCTCCAGCTAGCGAAGGACTTTTTATATCTTGTGTTTTAGGTGCGTACTTATGTTGCAGAGCTAAAGTTTCATAGAATTTGTCTATTGCGTCAAGTTGGATTTTTCCGCTGTCATTGACAAAGGGAATTGCGTGCTTTCGCCAAATTTTATAGTATCTCTGAATATCTCTAAAAGTTCCGCTATTGCTGACAGCCCATTTTGAGTAGGACTCTTCAATTTCAAAATAGTTGATACCTTCTTCATACAACATCTTTGCCCACGCAGGGTATGCTTCATTAAAAGCTGGCTTATAGTTAGGTATATTTCCTGGGATATAGTCGTGCGAGACAAATCTATCTTGTCCAATAAGTTGCATCGACATTATAAGAAAAAGCAAAAGGATAAAAGTTCTCATCAATTGAATGTTAGTATAATCTGAAATAGCTACTAAATAAACTATCATTTAGTGGTATTGAATTACAATATACAAAAAAGGAAATGGCTTGAAATAGAATTCTACTCTTATTTGGAAAATACGAAGAGCTGCCATATCCAATAGAATATTGGCAATGTCTTCGTAGAATAACAGTCAATAATCTAGTACAAGTAATTTTGTAAGAAGCTACAACTATCACTCAATCCAAAATAGAAGCACTAAGAAAGCGTCTAAAGTGGTGCAAGCGTCTTAGTGAAACGCAGCATAAAGCGCTAAGAATGCGACAGCTCCAGCAACAAATCCAGCAGCAGCCAACCAAGCGATCTTTCTCAAATACCAGATGAAATCGATTTTTTCCATTCCCATTGCGGCAACACCAGCGGCACTACCTATAATCAACATAGAACCTCCAGTTCCTGCAGAATATGCGATGAAGTGCCAAAGCTTAGCATCCACTTCTGCAGTGTACATACCCATTGAAGCAGCTACTAGTGGTACATTATCGATAATTGCACTACCAACACCAAGGAGCATCACTACGATATCTTGATTGGGAATAGAATTCTCTAGACCTTCCGCTACGTAACGCAGCGATCCAACACCTTCAATAGCTAATGTCTCTAGAGCTGCGACTCCCATCAAGATTCCTAGGAAAAATAGGATTGAAGACATTTCTATACGAGATAGAGCTAAATGCGCAGAGTATAAGTGCTTTCGCTCTTCGTCGAAATTTTCTTCCGGGTGTATGTATTCAGACACAAGCCAAACAACACCCATACTGAGCATCATACCAAGATATGGAGGGAGGTGTGTTACAGTCTTGAATATAGGAACGAAGATAATTCCACCAAGGCCTAGGAAAAGCATTACTTTACTAGAGAGTAGAGGGTCCCTTTCTTCGTCTAGTTCATCATCGGGAGCCAGATTACCTTGGAAAGGTTTCATAAACGAAGCGATTAAGAATGGCACGACAAAACATATAATAGAAGGAAGAACCAACCATGTGACCAAACCTCCTGTTGTCACCTTTTTACCAATCCATAGCATCGTTGTTGTAACATCACCGATAGGAGACCATGCACCACCAGCATTGGCAGCAATGACTGCCAAGGACACAAACCAAATTCTACTATTACGCTCGTGAATGAGCTTACTTAAGAGTGTGACTATTACTATTGTAGCGGTAAGATTGTCGATAATTGCGGATAGAATAAAAGCTAAAGCTCCGACAATCCAAAGTAATTTCCGCTTATTTTTTGTTTTGACCCATCCCTTGATGATATCGAAACCTCTATGTAAATCTATTATTTCTACGATGGTCATCGCACCAATGAGGAATACTAGAATTTCAGCAGTTTTACCCATATGATGCAAAAGCCCATTTGCAAAACCATCTGTTGGACTTCCATGATCTCCCGAATGATCTCCTCCGTGATCAGCTGCATGCTCAGCCAAAGAGAAAATAGTACCATGTGTATCAATGACATCTAGGATTCCTGTATTAAATCCAATAGCTAGAAAGGCCCAGGTCAAGGCTCCCATAATTAAAGCTGGAACGGTTTTGTCTAGCTTTAAAGGGTGTTCAAAAACAATTGCCAAATAACCTAAAATGAATGTACCTACTACGGCTAAAAACATATACTAATTTTTCTATGGCTAAAATGAAAAACTGCTTGGGCGTATTTTTACCGCCGATCAAAACCTGGTATATCATAAACCTGATACCTCTTCACATCGGATTATGACTTATCTTAATCTCAAAGCAACCGTAAAGATATGACCTTGCACAGAATTATCATTGATTTAGATGACTTGATTCAAGAATCAAGCGTATATTTTTCTATGTTTTTACGAGTGGAATTGCTCAACTAAGATATTGCTAGAAAATAGGTTGCGAAAATAATACAATCTACGGAAATTATTTCAACCGCCCCTTCAACTTGAAAAGAAGTGAATGAATGACTACGCTGTTGTTAAGTCCTTTGACATAACGAAGTAATGTAGATATACTTTTTTTTATATGCCATTGATTGAATGTCAAAGTTTAGCGCTGAAATACGAAAAATTGTAGAATGCTTAAGAATATTTCGAAGCAATTGAACGCTTTGAAATATCGCTGAGCATAGCTCGAACTATCTAATGCAGCCAATTTAGTCACACTCTTTTCGTTAAATTATGTAAACAATGTTACAAATCCCATGTGGTAGTTTCGCTATATTCGTGTGGATATAACGAATAAAGTATGATAGCAGTAGAAAAAGCTTTGAAGATTATTGAAAATGCAGTTCAATGTTCAACTAAACAAGAGACAAGACCTGCAGTAGATGCACTGAATTAAGTGTTATCCGAAGATGTTATATCACCAATTAACATGCCTCCATTTCGACAATCATCAATGGATGGGTATGCAGTGAACATCCATGAATCATTGATATACAAAGTCATTGATGAAGTGAAAGTTGGAGATACTGTTGAGCTTGTTTTGCTACCAACTAAATAACTATGATGAAATATCGGGTAAAAAGTAAAATTTGGATAGAGGTAAATGATAAAGTGTTGTTAGGAGAGGGGCGCGTTAATTTGTTGATGGCAATTAAAGAGATTGGTTCATTGTCGAAAGCGGCTAAGGCGATAGGTATGTCTTATAAAAAGGCATGGAAATTAGTTGATATGATGAATGAAAGAGCTGATCAGCCACTAGTTAAACTAAGTGTTGGAGGTAAAGGTGGAGGAGGAGCAATCTTAACGGATTATGGTAGGTCGATGGTCAAAGTATTTGAGGGCCTTAAAAAGAGATGTTGGAATTTCTTAGATGCACAAGCTGAACTGACTAATTTATGATTTTCGACATACCCAATATAGAGGTTTTTCTAATTGTTCTGCCCATTGTTGCTTTTTTGTACTCTAGTGTGGGTCATGGTGGAGCGAGTGGCTATTTAGCTTTGATGGCCTTATTTTCATTTTTACCAGAAACTATGAAGCCGACGGCACTGCTTTTAAATGTTTTCGTTGCTGGAATTGCATTTTACCATTATTACAAAGAAGGATATTTTGACTTTAAGTTGTTTATTTCTTTCGCAATAACATCTATTCCTCTTGCCTTTGTCGGTGGGATGATTGAAGTTGACGCAACGCTCTATAAGAAACTTCTCGGATTACTGTTGATTTTTGCAATCTTGAGAATGCTCAATATTATTGGGCGGAATAAAGGTCGAATAAACAAAGTAAAGATTTGGCAAGGTTTATTAGTTGGCGGTATAATAGGTTTCTTTTCAGGTTTAATTGGAATTGGAGGTGGTGTCATATTAACGCCAGTGATCTTGTTATTGCATTGGGGCGAAATGAAGACTGCAGCGGCAGTCTCAGCTTTGTTTATTTGGGTGAATTCCATAGCTGCCTTACTAGGTCAATTTAGCAGTGGTGTTCACCTCTCTTGGGACGTCGTAGTTTTGGCAGTTATTGCATTGCTCGGAGGATACTTTGGAGGATACTATGGTAGTAAAAGACTGAATAATGTGTTTTTAAGATATATCCTTGCTTTTGTACTATTTATTGCCTCTTTAAAATTGTTCTTTGTATGATTGCGATGAACATTGAACTAGATATAAAACGGGAGGCCTTAACGACACATATAAATAGACACTTTTGTTGATTCTAGATATGTTGCTTTTTCTGAATGCAGATGCTAGAATCTGTTGATAATACAAATAGAAAGTAATACAATAGGTTTTTTAATTGGAGGAAGAAGCAATTAAAAAACTTAAATAAAGAGGTGTTAAGAATATTTTTTAGAAAGAGAGCACCTTAAAACTATAAATATGGAGTTACAGATTAAGTATTATGGTATGCTAGCTGAAATCAGTCAATGCGATGAGGAGTTGCTGAATTTTGATGGAACAACAGGTGCAGATTTGCTACACTTTCTAATCCAGAAGTACCCAAGTTTCGCGACAAAAGATATCAAGGTTGCGCAGTATAATCAAATTATAGACTTGGGAAACAAAATTACATCATCTGAAATCGCATTATTACCTCCTTTTTCTGGTGGCTAAAATTATGAGTAGGTATAACAGACAAATTATATTATCGGAAATTGGTCAGGAGGGTCAAGACAGAATTTCTAGAGCTAAAGTACTGGTTATTGGCGCTGGGGGTTTAGGCTGTCCTGTCTTGCAATATCTCGCTGCGGCAGGCATAGGAACCCTTGGTATCGTAGATTTTGATGTTGTGGAAGAGTCAAACCTGCAAAGACAGATATTATTCGGAGTTTCCTCTTTAGGTCAAAATAAAGCTCTTGCGGCAAAATCTCGTTTATTGGATCTAAATCCAACCATTCAGATTGAAACCTATACTGACAAATTCGATGAGTATAATTCATTGCAATTACTAAGAGACTACGATATTGTTGTTGACTGTACCGATAATTTTGAGACACGCTACATTATTAATGACGCATCTGTCATAGAAAGCAAGCCGGTGGTTTATGGGGCGATTTATAAATTTGAGGGACAAGTATCAGTTTTCAACTTCGAAAATGGTCCAAGTTACAGATGCTTGTTTCCAAGTCTACCTGAGAAAGAAACTATCCCAAATTGCTCTGTAATAGGAGTCCTGGGAGTATTGTCTGGAATTATTGGGACAATGCAAGCTAACGAGGTTCTAAAGATTGTGCTAAAATTCAAAGGTGTTCTTTCTGGAGAACTGTTATGTTATAATGCTAAGTCAGCAGAAATACAGATTTTGAAATTTTCAAAATCAAAAAGCGAGATTGAACGGATTACCAAGAAATCAAGTCTCGTTTTAGAGGGGGGTAGGTCATCAGGACCTAGTATGAGTAAAAATGAGATATCATTTAGAGACTTGAAAGATATCGACACCGTGCAATTAGTTGATGTGAGAGAACCAAATGAAGAGCCTAAAATCCAAAATTATATGGGTTTGACGGTTCCATTCAGAGAGCTAGAAAGTCGATTGGATGAGATTTCGCGTGATCGAACAGTCATTTTGTTTTGCCAACAAGGATTAAGGAGTAAGAAAGCAGTTGATTTATTACGAAAACACAATATAAATAATACACTTAGTTTAAGAGAAGGAGCATACGGACTAATAAAACTTAACAAGATAGACAATGATGGATAAAAAGATAAAAAACGTATTCAGAGAAGGCGCTATTTCTTCAGAATTCATTGCGAATTCGATAGCAAAACATCAAGTGAAAACAAATATTGGAGCCCACAATATTTTTCTCGGCCAGGTACGAGCGGATGAACTCGATGGAAAGCAGGTAGAAGCCATTGAATATACCGCACATGTAGAGATGGCGAATATCACCTTTCATGAAATCCGAGAAGAAACTTTCGAGAAGTTTGACTTGACCTGTATGCATATTTACCATAGTATAGGGTTGGTTTCAGCTGGAGAAATATGCTTGTTTGTTTTTGTCTCATCACCTCGACGGAAACAAGTGTTTAAAGCTTTAGAATTTGTTGTGGAAGAGATAAAAGCAAAAGTACCCATTTTTGGAAAAGAGATATTCGAAGATACTACACATCAATGGAAAGTGAACCAGTAAAATATAGCAGTTTGATATATAAGAATCCTCAACTGATGAATCTTTAAAATTAAAGCTACTTGGCTTAACAGAAAAATGACACATGGTCGACATTACACATAAACAAAATACACTTCGAATCGCAACAGCTCAAGCGATTGTGAAGGTGAGCAAGAAAGAAACTATAGAGGCAATCAAGAATGATACGGTGCCGAAAGGTAATGTTTTTGCAATGAGTAAAGCAGCTGGTTTACTAGCCGCAAAGAAAACTCCGGATCTCCTTCCCGATTGTCATCCACTCCCGATTGAATATACAGGCATAGAATATGAAATTAACGAACTGGACATTAGAGTTATTTGCACTATTAAAACGATTTATAAAACTGGAGTTGAAGTTGAAGCAATGCATAGTGCATCAGTTGTAGCGTTAAATATGTATGATATGTTGAAGCCTATTGATAAAGGTATTGAGATTCACTCAATCAAGTTACTTGAAAAGAGAGGTGGGAAATCAGATAGTAACCATCGTCTTGAAAAAAACTTAAGTGCTGCAGTGGTAGTTTGCTCTGATACAATTTCTGCAGGTTTAAAAGAAGATCGAGCTGGAAAAGCAATTATTGACAAATTGGAGGTCAGTCATGTCAACATCGCTGATTACATTGTCATCCCAGATGAAAAAGGTCATATTCAAAAAGTTGCTAAAAAATACGTTAAACAAGGTGTCGATTTAGTCATATTTACTGGAGGGACAGGATTGTCAAAACGAGATGTCACACCAGAATCTTTGGATGAAATAATCGATCGGAGAATTCCTGGAATAGAGGAAGTTATTAGAAGCTACGGACAAGACCGTACACCTTATGCCATGTTGTCTAGAAGTATCGCAGGAACTAGTAAGAATACACTATTACTTGCATTACCAGGTTCAAGAAACGGGGCAAAAGAATCCATGGAAGCAATTTTTCCTTCGGTACTACAGGTTTTCGAAATTCTAAAAGGAGCGCAACACGACTAATTGATATGAACGCAGAAATATTGAAAGATACCTTTGGTAGACAGCACACGTACCTACGAATATCATTGACAGAGTTATGCAATTTACGCTGCACCTATTGCATGCCAGCCGATGGTATCCAATTATCTCCTAGATCTCACATTATGAATTTTGATGAAATCTATGACATTGCAAAGTTGTTTGTGAGTCACGGGGTGTCCAAAATAAGATTGACGGGAGGAGAACCACTGGTCCGCAAAGATGTGGAAATCATACTACGGAAATTAGCTACCCTACCAGTCGCATTGTCGATGACCACAAATGCAGTTATAATTGATAGGTATATCCAGGTGCTTAAGGAATGTGGTATACTAAATCTTAATGTTAGCTTAGATTCTTTGGATTCTGAAAAATTTAAGATCCTAACTCGGAGAGATAATTTCGAAAAGGTATTTCACAATATCCATCTCTTGATCAAGGAAGGCTTTAGCATAAAGCTTAATGTTGTTCTTATAAAGGGGGTAAATGATGATGAGATAGTGGACTTCATTAACCTTACAAGAGATATAGATATTAATGTGCGATTCATAGAATTCATGCCGTTCGATGGAAATGCTTGGAATAAGCAAAAGTTAGTGTCATATTCTGATATTATGGCGATTGTAGAAGAGGCCTACGGAATAGAACGCGTTGATCGTATTAAGGATGCTCCCAATGATACTTCGAAGAATTACAAAATTAAAGAGCATAAAGGATCTTTTGCAATAATTAGCTCTGTGACTAATCCTTTTTGTGATTCATGTAATCGAATTCGTCTAACAGCAAACGGACGGATAAAAAATTGCCTCTTCTCAGCTACTGAATCTGATTTATTGACGCCCTTACGCGACGGTCAGGACCTGAGACCTATCATTCAAAAGGTGATGCAATCGAAATTTAAGGTTCGCGGAGGAATGGACACATTAGAAAAGTTAGAAACGCCTAATCTTCACGAAAAAAATCGAAGTATGATCACAATTGGAGGATAGTAGTCCTTTGTTTAGCGAAGTGTTCAGAAGTAGAATTAACACCAAACATTTACTAGTTTTCTAACGCAAACTGCTTAGGTGTTATGCTTTAGCTAAAATATCGACTGCTATTTTTTCCATATATGCGAAAGCTGTATCATAATCATTTTCGATTATACCATCTAAAATAGCCTCTCTAATAGCTGTTTTAATAATTCCTACAGAACGTCCTGGTTTTATATTGAAATGCTCCATAATAATCGCACCAGACACAGGTGGCTGCCAATTTCTTAAATGATCTTTCTCTTCAATTTCTATTAATTTGACTTTTACCACGTCATAATTCTCTCGATATCGCTTTTTCTTGGATTCATTCTTGGAAGTGATGTCAGCTTTACAGAGCGTCATCAGATCGTCGATATCCTCTCCAGCATCGAACAGTAAACGGCGAACCGCGGAATCTGATATGTTCTCTTTTGTTAAACTAATAGGTCGATGGTGCAGAGAAACTATCTTCTGAACATATTTCATTTTGTGATCCAGAGGTAATTTTAGTCTCTTGAAGATTTTCGGTACCCATTTAGTACTGATAACTTCATGGCCATGAAATGTCCATCCAGAATCCTTGTGAAACCTTTTGGCGGAAGCCTTACCAATGTCATGTAAAATAGCAGCCCATCTTAACCACAGATTATTGGATTCTTGTGCTAAATTATCTAGAACTTCTAATGTGTGATAAAAGTTATCCTTGTGCCCAATATTATCTTTGATCTCAATTCCTTTGAGATTATTTAATTCGGGTAGAATTTCCTTGAGTAGACCAGTTTCTTCTAGTAATTTAAATCCATTTGAAGGTTTGCGAGAAAGGATGATCTTATTGACTTCCGTCGTGATCCGTTCTTTAGATACTATCACTAGTCGATTGGAGAATTGAGAGATACCTTCAAGTGTAAGCGGGTCAATCCCGAAGTCTAGCTGCGATGAAAATCTAATTGCGCGGAGCATACGTAGAGGATCATCCGAAAAGGTCTTTCCTGGATCGAGTGGAGTTACGATTCTTTTAGAATTCAGATCGTCAAGACCACCAAAAGAATCAATTAAACTGCCAAAATTGTGTTTATTTAGACTTACAGCCAGTGCATTTATTGTAAAATCACGTCGATTCAGATCGTCCTCAAGGGTGCCATTTTCGACTGCGGGTTTGCGACTATCAGACCTGTAAGATTCTTTTCTAGCCCCTACAAATTCAATTTCTAGTTCCTTGTGCTTTAACATTGCAGTGCCGAAACGTTGAAATACAACTAGTCGTGGCGCAGGTCGCAATTTCTCGCTCAGTTTGGTAGCCAATTCTATTCCGCTTCCAACACAGACAACATCTATATCTTTAGAAGTTCTGCCAAGTAGTCGATCTCTTACGAAACCACCCACTACATAAGTAGGGAAGTCCAATTCTTCAGCAGCTTCGCTAATCAGACTAAATATTTTGCGTTCGTAAGGTTCTATGTTGAAGAGCAATGAATCGAATTAAAGTGCAGTGACAAGTTCCCTGTTATAGTGCTCTCGCAAAATTTCAAGGGTTTCAAAAATTGGAGCAGGGGAATCCTCCGTGACAAGAAGAGATCTGAATTTTTTCACATCTCTAAATCCGCGGAAATAATTTGTATAGTGACGCCGCATTTCAACAACACCAAGTCTTTCTCCTTTCCACTTTAAGCTAAACTCGAGATGTCTTTTACAAGTATCTACCCGCTCATCGATTGTTGGAGGAGCAAGTCTTTCTCCAGTTTTGACGTAGTGCTTAATTTCTCTAAAAATCCATGGATTTCCGATGCTAGCTCGACCAATCATAATACCATCAACACCGTACCTATTTTTGTATTCGACTGCTTTCTGTGGGGAATCGATATCGCCATTTCCTATTATAGGAATATGAACACGAGGGTTTTCCTTGATTTTACCTATCAAGGTCCAATCAGCTTCACCTTTGTACATCTGCTTACGAGTACGTCCATGAATCGAAAGCGCCTTAATCCCTACATCTTGTAATCTTTCAGCTACTTCTTCTATGAATTTTGTGTTATCGTCCCAACCGAGTCTTGTCTTTACCGTGACGGGTAAATTGGTACTATCAACAACTGCCTTTGTCAACTTAACCATTCTGTCAAGATCTTGAAGTATTCCGGCTCCAGCCATTTTACAGACGACTTTTTTTACAGGGCAGCCAAAATTAATATCTAGAACCTCAGGCTGGGCCTCTTCCACAATTTCTGCAGCACGCATCATTGAGTCTAGTTCCGCTCCGAATATTTGTATTCCAATGGGACGTTCGTAGTCGTAAATGTCTAGTTTTTGTAGGCTTTTGGTTGCATCTCGAATCAAACCTTCCACAGAAATGAATTCCGTATACATCATATCACATCCGTTTTCCTTGCAGAGAGCACGAAATGGAGGATCACTTACATCTTCCATTGGTGCAAGTAGTAAGGGGAAATCGCTCTAAAGGTATTGTATCAATTTTTACCATGCTACAAAATTATAAAAATGGATTTAGTCTGTTTTACTCAGAGTCGATATTATTCTCAATCCGTAGTCCATTTGTCAACTGATACTCTTAAACCCTCATTTATTTCATTACTCTCATGCGGTTCTATTTAAAAAAATAGCCGCTTTCAGGTCTCATATGACATAATGAGACGTCTCAAAAGATAGCTTGAGATTTTGAAATGAACTATGGAAGGTACTTTTACTTCTGTATTAAATTGAAGAACTAAAAAATCAGATTATGACAATGCAAACTTTGTTATCTTTTGCAAAAATTATCACTTTAGGGGTTTTATTATGTTTTGGATATCAGGCTGTAGCCCAAAAAAACGGTAAATGGAAATGGGAATATTCAAGAAAAGAAGTGTATCGTAAAGAAATTTACGACTTTGAATGTGCAGCTATTGACGCTGGTGAACATCAAAAATTATCACTTCTTGGAATAGCAATGAAAGCAGCATTTAATTCAAAGGCTACACTTAATCACGTTTTTAAAGAGATCGTCGGTTTCACTCCACATCAATACTCAGTAAAGGATTCAGGTCTACAGCACAATTCCCGCTCGTCAAAATGTTTATCTTTTTACAAGAATACTTAAACAATACTTTGATTTAGTTCGTTACGATTGAATTGATTCATAATAACAAACAAATTAATAGTATGAAAAATCTGAATTTTATTCTTTTAGGTCTAGCCTTCATGGGAATTTTTACATTTACTTCTTGTGAGGAAGATCCAGATCCAGAACCAGAGATGGTAAACATTGTTGAGACGGCACAAGGGGCTGACAACTTGAGTATGCTTGTAGACGCACTAGTTGCAGCTGATTTAGTAGACGTGTTGAACGGAGATGGACCATTTACAGTTTTTGCACCAACAAACACTGCTTTCCAAACATTGCTAGATTCTAACCCAGATTGGAATACAGTGGAAGATATAGACAAAGCAACTTTAACAAGTGTATTGTTATTTCACGTTCTAGGTGGATCAATTAAAGCAGCTGATTTAACAGATTCGTATGTTACGACAAATTCTGTTGGACCAAACGATGAGCCAGTAGTTCTTCAAATCGACGTAACAGGTGGAGTGAAATTTAATGGTACTGCAGAACCAGTAACTACAGATGTTGAAACAACAAATGGAGTTGTACATATTATCGATGAGGTTATGTTGCCACCAAATGTTGTAACATTGGCGATCAACAATCCTTCGAACTTCTCTATTTTAGTAGCAGCTCTTACAAGAGCTGACCTAAATACAATGTATGCGACTATTTTGCAAAATCCAGGTCCTTTTACAGTGTTTGCTCCAACAGATCAAGCATTTATTGACCTACTAGATAGTAATCCAGATTGGTCAACATTGGATGATATTCCGGTTGCAACTTTAGAAGCTGTATTAAATTACCACGTTATTCAAAATGCAAATGTACAGGCTGATCAATTAACTGATGGTGCTGCGGTAACAACACTTGGTGGATCTGACTTAACAATTGATCTTTCAGACGGAGCGAAATTATCTACTACGAGCGGTCAATCTGTAGATATCATCTTGACAGATGTTCAAGGTACAAATGGTGTGATCCACGCTATTGACACTGTACTTTTACCATAAAATGTAATACGACAAACAAATTAGTTTACCGTTTTGACAAGCGGTTGCATAAAAAAGCCAGTTGATTGATAAATCAGCTGGCTTTTTTGTCAGTAGATCGGACTAACTACTTAATTTTTGACAATAAGGTATTTAGTGTTTTACTTGGTCTCATTGCTTCAGAAACAAGTGTCTCATTTGGAGAGTAATAACCTTCGATGTCAACTGGTTCACCTTGAACATCAATTAACTCTTGAAGAATTTGATCTTGCTTTTGATTCATTTCAGAAGCTACATTAGTGAATGTATCTTTTAGATCTTTGTCCTCGTTCTGTTCCGAGAGGGCTTCCGCCCAAAACATAGCCAAAAAGAAGTGGCTTCCTCTATTATCAAGTTCTTTCACTTTACGAGAAGGTGACTTGTCTTTACCCAGAAATTCAGTTGTCGCTTTGTCTAAAGCATCGGCAAGAACTTGAGCTCTTTTATTGTTAAAAGTTTCAGCTAAGTGTTCTAAAGAAACTGCTAAGGCTAGGAATTCTCCCAAAGAATCCCAACGCAGGTGGTTTTCTTCTACAAATTGCTGAACATGCTTCGGAGCTGAACCTCCAGCACCAGTCTCAAACAATCCACCACCATTCATTAATGGAACTATTGAAAGCATTTTTGCCGAAGTTCCTACTTCCAATATGGGAAATAGATCTGTATTATAGTCTCTAAGTACATTTCCAGTAACTGAAATCGTATCTTGACCTTTTTTTATACGCTCTAGAGAAAATCTTGTCGCATCTTTTGGAGACATAATATGAATTTCAAGACCCTCTGTATTGTGATATGGTAAATATTTATTCACTTTCTGGATAATCTCTCTGTCGTGTGCTCTGCTGTCATCTAGCCAGAATACAATAGGAGTTTTACTAGCTCTGGCTCGATTTACAGCCAGTTTTACCCAATCTTGGATCGGCAGATCTTTGGTTTGGCAAGCTCTCCAGATATCGCCATGTTCTACTTGGTGCTCAATAACAACATTGCCGTTTTGATCAACCACTTGAACCTTTCCATCAGCAGCTATTTCAAAAGTTTTATCGTGAGATCCATACTCTTCTGCCTTTTTGGCCATGAGCCCAACATTTGGCACACTGCCCATTGTAGTCGGATCAAATGCACCATTTTCCTTGCAGAAATCAATAGTCTCTTGGTAGATTGCCGCGTAGCTACTATCAGGAATTACTGCTTTTGTATCTTTTGTTTCACCATTTTTATCCCACATCTGACCCGATGTACGAATCATAGCTGGCATTGAGGCATCAATAATTACATCACTAGGTACATGAAGGTTTGTAATACCCTTATCAGAGTTTACCATGGCTAGATCTGGTTTAGCATCATAACACGCCTTGATTTCAGCCTCTATGGCTGATCTCTTATCAGCGGGTAGTTCTTGAATTTTAGAGACCAAATCACCAAATCCGTTTCTTACATCGACGCCGAGTTCTTCTAGTTCGTTTTCAAATTTTGCGAAGACACTATCAAAATAAACCTTCACTGCATGACCAAATATAATTGGATCAGACACCTTCATCATGGTCGCTTTCATGTGTAATGAAAACAGGACATCTTGCGTTTTTGCATCCGCTATTTGAGCTTCAAGAAAGGCCAATAGTGCTTTTTTAGAAAGTACTGTTCCATCGAGTATTTCTCCGTCAAGAATTGCTAAGTTTTTCTTAAGTACTGTCTTAGTGCCTCCAGAGGAAATATGTACAATATCAACTTTAGTAGCATTCTCAAAAGTCACAGATTTCTCGTTTGCTCTAAAATCTCCATGAGACATTGTCGCAACATGCGTTTTTGAACTACCTGACCAAGCTCCCATTCGGTGTGGGTGTTTACGAGCATATTCTTTTACTGGCTTCGGTGCTCTTCTATCAGAGTTTCCTTCACGAAGCACTGGATTTACTGCACTACCTTTGATTTTGTCGTAGCGTGCTTTTATTTTTCTCTCTTCGTCTGTTTGAAGATCGTCTGGATAGTCAGGAAGGTTGAAACCGGCAGATTGGAGTTCCTTAATGGCAGCAGTTAGTTGAGGGACTGAAGCGGAAATGTTAGGCAACTTGATGATATTAGTCTCGGGCTCTTGCGTCATTTTTCCCAAGATTGCTAGAGCATCTTCTACTTGCTGATCTTCAGTAAGATAATCTGGGAATACTGCTAGAATTCTTCCGGCGAGTGATATGTCTTTCAATTCGATTTCTACCCCCGCCGAACCAGCGTAAGCCTGGACGATAGGTAGGAATGAATGTGTAGCTAAATACGGCGCTTCATCCGTCTTAGTGTATATGATTTTACTTTTACTCATAATGTAAATTGATACTTTTTGTGTCTACAGTTTAGCTAAGAAAGTTAGAATTTTCAAAGCGAAGCACAAAAGTACTGAAAACAGTTGAAATTAGTGAGTGCGTATTTAGACAAAGGAATACTTAATTAGATAACTCTTTTACACGTGCGACATGAATTGTCAAAGATTGAAAGGAAATTCTTAGCAATAAATGCGTTAATTTATCTTCCTTCTAGAAATCGAAGATTGTCACTATCAAACTAGTGAGTAAGTGTTTAGATTGAGAATTATGAATTCTGTTAAACTTTTGAAATTGTCTTTTAATGGTATAACTAGAAAAGGAAGTATAGAACTATGTGCTATTGCGATAAAGCTTTTGCAATTTGGCTTTGAACTTGATCGGTCTCTGCATAGCCTTGTGCAATTAGGTTGTACGATTCTCCATTTTTAAGAACGACAGTTGGGAAACTGCTAACGCCCAAGTTTCTTGCCATTTGAAAATGTTCTTTAACTCTATCTTTATATTGTTGAGAAGTGAACTTTCGTTCAAATTCACTTGCGTCAATACCTTCAACCTTACTTGCTAAATCTATGAATGTCTTGGGATCTTGCGGATTTTTGTTGTCGTAATAGAATGCTTTCTGGACATTCTGAAAATATGACCATCCATGCTCTGGTGCTATATCTAACATAACAGCTACTGCTCTGCAGCTAGGTTCTGTATCATATGCTATAGAAGAATCATCTAGAATACCATATTGAAATTCTTGACCGGAGCGCTCGTGAACTTCTTCCCAATGCTCGGTCAAAAATGACTTTAAATCAGTCATCTTTTCTTGATTATAAGGTCTTAGACCTCCCATCACAATTTCAAGCTGTATGCCTTCGTCTAAATCGTTTATTACTTTGCTAAATTCTGGAGAAAACCCATAACACCATGAACACATTGGGTCACCTACGTAAATGAGTTTAGTTTCGTTTTGGTCTTGAGCTTGGGACGAGATTGACATAATCAAGATGATTGTGGTCAGAAAATATTTCATAAGCTGATAACATTTGATTTATCGGATAGTTGCAATAAAAAAGGAGATGTATTTTACATCTCCTTTGTATCTTTTTGTGAATCTAGAAATTACTCAAACAAATTCTTATAGTCTGAATCACTAGAATCATCTAACGTATTCTCGTCATAGTCAATTTGAGGCATCTCATCTAAATCCAACACTTCGTCATGTTGTTCGCTGCCGCCCATAAGTAGTAAACTTGATCGTTTTTCATATTCCTCCAACATCTTAAGTCCTTGCTCTTCAAAAACACCACTCTGCAAGTCGATAGAATCCATAAAAGAAGAAGACATTTCCATGAATTGCTCCATTTCACCTACCTTGTTAGCTACATCATCAGCAATATGTTCCATTGCTTGATCAAACATTGCTCTTTTGTCCTTATCTCCACTAATAATACTCATTGCAGATTTCATAGCTGAATGCGAGGTCTTAATTGCTCTGTATTCTACTTCTTTTACTTTGACTTGGTCTTTAGTATCTTCGAGAAGAATCTCAGAATTCGCGTACATCTTTGTCAACACTTTGTGAAGAATTGTCATTCGTTTGTGAAGCACAGTATACTTGCTATTACTCTCTTTCAAACGAGCAGCTTTTCTAGTCGCAAGCGTTAAAGCTGAACTATTGTCTTGTTCTTTAGCTTTTTTAGCAATCAACAAATTTTGCTTAATATCATCTGTATTGCTGCTGATTAGGTCCTTAATCTTACGCATTTGACCACGTAGACTTCCAATCTGTTTACTCATTTTTTGAAGATTGTCTTCTAAGTCACTAATGTAGTTCTTAAGTATTCCAATAGGATTAATAGTCACAAAAATTCCAGTGATCTTACGCATTATACTTTTATACATGTAGCCAACTACCGCTCGTACTTTTGGATCGAGAGCCATATAGATAATCGCACCTAGAACTGCTAAGGATATTACAATTCCGATTGTTGTCGTGAGAAAAGTCAATATGGCAGTACCTGCCGTAAAAAGGAAGTAGCCTGCTACCGCCGCTACACCAACGAGGAACAATGCGCCTGTTTTTCCTTCTGGTTTTTGCCAAAAGGTTTTTGGCTTGAAGTTATTATTGTCTAGGGGATTAGATACATCCATCGATAATTAGTTATATATATTTTTCGAATAGGTTTAGATCTTGTTTTAGCTTTTCATCAAAGAACTGATACGAAGATACGAAGTTCGTATGTATAGTTTCGAGTTTCGTTCTTTCCTTTTCCAAGGTTTCATTAGCCGTGGCAATTTTCTTTTCTAGGATTTCAATTTCTGCTTGTAACTTTTGGATTTTTTCTTTGTTGCTCTCAATCCGTTTTTCAATTTCGTTATTTTTCTCAACCCGGTTTTCCAGTTTATCTTCTTTTTGCCTCTGAAATGCTTCGGCAAAATTTCCCATCTGAGATGTCAATATTTGCTTGTAATGCTGCACACTTTGTTTAAAAGCAGCTTTGGAGAAGCCCATAGTTTTGGCAGTTGCAAAAGCTGATTTGAAAGCGGTCTCTTCATCTATGCCCATCCCTTGAAGAGTCTTTACAGACGAAAGGAATTTCAGATAATCGAAATCCTCTACATAGTTTTCTTTGATTGCCTTAATTAGAGCATCAGAAGAGCGTTTGTCTAGAATAGTTGGTACATCAAGTAAAACCTTCAAATCTATTACTGCCATATTATGGTATTAAAATTTTATTTGTTTTATTGAGCAACGTGAAAACAAGAAGACTGATCTAATATCAAACACCAAAAGTACAAAGCTCAGGAACAAAAAGTTCAATTTGATCAACTTGAATAGCAAAGCATCGACTATCTTACTGAATGTAACGATTAAATTAGATATTTACACATGTTTTAAGGACAGACTTGAAACTAGTCTAAGTAGAATTTACATGATGCGATCAAGTTGGTTTTTTGCATCACACAGAGCAAAATTTATAGAAATCGAAGCTACTGATCATAAATTAAAGATCGAGAGCTATCGACTATTCGCTGAATTCAAATATTAATTTTTTTTGTAAAACTATGTAAGTACTTTTCATATCCTAAATTATTGAATAATGGTGTTTGTCTATAGTGTGATATACTTTTCTTTCTTTTTTAGCAAATGTAGAAACGTATTTGTCACGTTTCAGCAAATCTTGCGTAGATCTATTGAACGCGCACTATTTCTATCTTTGAAAAACATAAAATCATCATAATGAAACAAACATTTAAATTTTCAATCCTATTGATACTTCTAGGATTTATTTTTTTTGGCAGTTCTTGCGAAGGTAACTTGGAAGTAGATTGCGAACTTTATGACGTAGATATCACAATTGCAATTGATTCAACCGGAGCAATCCTAGCTGCAAATGTAACTGAAGGAACACCAGAGTATAACTATATATGGTCTACTGGTGAAATAACATCGTCCATAGTAGTTGATGAAGAGGGTAGTTACAGGTGTTACAGTAACAGATTCAAATGAATGCAGTGACGAGGCAACTATAGAGGTTGTTTTTCAAACTGATTGCCTAGGTTTTACAGCTGGAATTGCGGGCTCTGATACCTTATTAGTTGCTTTTGGTCAAGGTGGTACGGAGCCCTATGCTTACAACTGGAGCGAAGGATCTACTACTCAAGAAATAATGGTGATGGGGTCTGGTGTTTATACAGTCACAATAACCGATGCAGAAGGTTGCGACGATGTTGCGAGTTACGATGTATCTTTAGACCCTTGTGCTGATTTGCAAGCAAACATAAATATATTAACGGATTCGACGAATAACACAACAATATTGGTAGGATACGCAACGGGTGGAACTGCAGCATATACATATGAATGGAGTAACGGAGCTACGACTGCTGAGATTCAGCCAAACGCATTTGGAATTTATACACTAATAGTTACTGACGCAGCAGGATGCACAAGCGAAACATCCGTCAATTATCAAGATTCAGGAAACCCTTGTGATGGTTTCTTTGCAGAAATCGTGGCAGAAGAGGATCCAGCAATTCCAGGAAATTATATTTTGAGTGTAAATACAAGTGGAGGTTTTATAATAAACCAGTATATATGGTCTACGAACGAATTTACACCAACAATATCTGTTCAGCCTCCAGGGACTTGGACAGTAGTTTTGGGTAGTGAAAGTGGTTGCGATGCAATTGCTACGATAATGCTTTAGGAAGTTTGAATTTAAACCAAAACTTTAGCAGATGAGAGTATTCATAAAACAGTATTATTGAATACGCACGTTTGAAAGTTGAGAGTAATTTTTGGCGAAAGCCACCAGCAAAACAAAGGTTTACAGTCAATTAAGACGGAACGTAGATACTACTTAATGAGTCTCAGTTTAGATACAATAAAAGCTTGTTAGCAAAAAGATCAACGTGCACAGCGCGAGGTCTATCGCTACTTGCTACCGTATCTTAAACCAGTTGCTCATCGATACTTAAGGAATAATCAGTTTATTCAAGATGTATTACAGGGAGTTTGATGGTTCTGATGCTGCATTGTTAAAACCATGGAACATTGGTGCTGCTAGTCAGGTGTGGTTTTCAGTACCCTTGACAGATAGACTTGATATCCGTGGATCTTATCACTTGAGTGCAAACGAGAATGCTATTTTTAATGTCACAGAAATTCAGAGTAGAACGCTTAATCACCAATTGCGAATTGGATTAACTGTCAAGCTGTAAGATTTCCCACAACACTCGAGATTTACTTTTCCTTGGAAATGGAGTTCGATTCTTCAACATTCATAAACCCGATTTTACTTGCCATTTTCAAATACGATTCGAAAAGTGGTGCTTGGATTTTAATTTCGATATCAGTGTAGGGATGTGTAAAACTTAGAGAACTTGCATGAAGAAGCATTTCTTCAAAGCCGAATTTCTGTTTAAACATTCTATTTTGCTTACTACAGCCATGCGGTCGATCCCCAATAATTGGGTGAAAATTATGTGAAAGATGTCTGCGTAGTTGATGCATTCTTCCAGTAGTCGGGTTGAGTTCAAGAAGCGAATAGCGACTTGTTTCGTGTTTGCCTAAAGGCCACTTCTGCTCTTTTCGTTCTAAGGTTTTGTAATTTGTAACTGCCTCTTGTGACCTGCCAGCTTCATTTTTCAATGGATAATCAATTGTGCCTTCGTCTTTGGTATATCCTCTTACAATTGCTAGGTAGCTTTTCTTGATAAGGTTTTCCTGAAATAGCTTGCTCATATCGCTGTGAGCCTTGGAATCTAAACCCCAAAGCAAAACGCCAGATGTCTTGCGATCAAGTCGATGAATCGGATGTACAGAACGACCTAATTGATCTCGTAATGCTTGAAGAACTATTTGTGTTTCATATTTTGCTAGTGCTGTACGATGGGTCAAGAAACCATAAGGCTTGTTGATAGCTACTAAATGTTCATCCTGATATAAAACATCAAATGTATATGAAATAGGAGTGGGGAATGAGCTCATATTTTACTAGCCTCGATTTCCCTCAAATTTGCTTGATATTATTCACTTTATCCTAATTATCTTGTAACGCTTTATCTAATAAGTGATAGAAATTTCGAAAATTAGCTAGTTTGTTCTCGCAAAGCATCGTAAATCCGTTCAACAAGCAGATGTATGATACGCTTGCTCAAGTCAGCCGTTGCTTCTTGATAAATCACCAGGACATCGTTAGTGAACAAGCCTATGATCATTCCTATCATAGCATATCTCAACTGAATATCTTTCGCCAATCTCATTTTTATCCAAGGGCGAAGTTCTTGCGATGATCTTGCGGGCATCGTCCATTTTTTTAAGTTACTGTAGTAGAGAAAATAACCTACTAGTTTCTCATGTTGGAATTTTAGGATTGGTCTCAAGACTTGATGCTGGAAGCGCTCTTCAAGAGACTGCTCAGTTGAAGGGTCAACTGAAGAAATTGTGCCAAGAGAAAGTTGGATTGTATTTTTAAAATCCTTGGTATATTCATCAAGAATTTCTTTTTGTGTGGTCGACGATCTATTCATGATCTTGAAACAACTGAAAGGCAGGGGTAGTTGCAGCTTTTAATCGCAATGTAAATTTTAGTAGATGTTCTAGTTTACGTGCATAGCGGCGATAGCATGGCGCATATTTTTAAGGAATCTTAAACGACTCTAGAAGCGCTGGTGTTGCTCATTTCATCTGTTTACAGCAATAGAAAAGGGCAAGATAGTATTTGCCTATCTCGCCCGATTAGTTTTTTCTGCGTCAAGATGTTATTATCTACATGGCTCGTGACTAGCTGCTAGTATAGCATTAAATTCACCTTGATCAATAAACTGAGGTACATAGTCAGGTCCTTCCTTACTCAAATGATCCGTAAATGCGCGTATGTGATTTTTAGATCCACAAAGTAGTAAGCTTTAGAGATCTACTATATCAGATTAATCCGTCTCATCTATAGCAGTATTTAAATCATATATTTCTACATCTTCAATAGTAGCGCCAACAACTAGAGCGTCATACAGAGACACGGAACCTTTAGCAATGAGGTCGTTATACAAGTCTTGTAATTCAGAATTATTAAATTCTCCATAGGCAGCCGCTGCATTGTCTTCATAACTATATTCATTCATAATATCTAAAACGAAATCCATATGTTTCTGCTCGCTCCCCGATATATTCTCAAATATGCTCATGTTATATTTTTCAAAGAGAAAAACATATACATCTCGCACAAGTTTTTCTTCTTCTCTCATATATAACAAGTTTGATGCTTCTTCTGAAGTTAATTCTACAACAGGGATAATTTCATCATCAGCCTCCTTATTACATGACACTATTCCTAGACTCATTAATACTAGAAAAGTAATTGACAAAAATTTGAATGAACTTTTCATAATTACAATGTTTAGGTGATGTAATAATTATAAAAATATGACTAGACGAGATGCCAAATTGTAACCTAAGTCACCTATAATCAGATTCAAGTCAGTGCTGATCCTTTCAATAAAAAATGAAGCATTAAGTGGAACAGACAAGGGTATGCTGAGATTGTTGGAAGTGTGGATTTTTGGTAAAGAAGTACTTGTTTTCTTTCAATATCGGAAGCTTTTGTCGAATAGTTCTGCTCTTTCATCCAATGCCTTGAATCATTTTCGAACATTGACGGTTAATAAGGTGATTCCCTCTTGGTATTATTTTTTCTATGCAATTGTTATGTAAAAAATGAGAATACTCGGTAGTTTTATCATCGGCTAAGTCAAACAAATGTGTAACTTTGCCGCAAATTTGAAAATAGAATGGACAAACGTCAAATAATAGGACTTGTTCTGATTTTTGCACTTTTCTTTCTTTGGTCTACAAACAACACGAAAGCAAAGAGAGCAGCTTTATTACAACAAATCAAACAAGATTCCATAGCGCAGGCTATTATGGACAAGCAAGTAGCTGATTCTATCGCTGCGCTTCCAGTTCAACCAATTGCGTCTTCTCAAACTGTTGTAGAGCGAACTTCTGCAAGCGTAAATGATTCGATTGTATTAGCTCAACAAGATCTCAAGTTGCAGATGCAGTATGGAGCTTTTGCTCCAAATGCAAACGGTACAGCCAAAACATACACTCTAGAAAACGATCAAATCAAAGTTGATTTTAGTTCCAAAGGAGGAAAGATTGTCGGTGTTACCGTGAAAGACTACATGAAAGTGTACAAAAATGAAGAAGGAGAGAAGGTGAAAACTCCAGTTGAGCTTCTTGCCGATCAAAAGAACAGATTCTCCTATATATTACCCGTCAAAGGGGTTCCTGGAGGTACTGTCGATTCAGAAGATTTGAATTTTAGCGCCACTCAGAACGGAAATACGATCGTTTTTACTGCTGGTGCAAATGGCGAATTCGTTCAGACTTACACTTTGAAGGAGGATTATGATATCGATTATAATTTGAACTTCGGAAATGCTGCTGCAACATTCACAAATGGCGAAAAGATAACAGTTCGTTGGAAGAATTATCTAGATAAACTAGAGCTCAATGATTATTTCGAAAGATTCTACTCGACAGTATATTTCAAAGAGTCTGGTGAGGATTCGGACTATTGTAACTGTCGAAAGTCGGCTACTGAGGAAGCAGAAGATAAGCCAGTGGAATGGGTTGCCCACGTAAATCAGTTTTTCAATACGACAATCATGGCTAAAGGCCAAGGATTCAGCTATGGTAAGTTTGTAACAGAAGTTCTAGATGAAGACAATGATGACTTGAAATTAGTAACATCAGAGCTTCATATTTCACCCGATGTGATTGCTGGAGGTGTATTCCCAATGCAGATTTTTGCAGGTCCAAATGAGTTTGAGCGTTTAAGAACTTACGGAAACGGTCTAGAGGAGATCATTCCTTTTGGTCGGTCATTGTTTGGTACTATTAACAGATGGGTGATTCGACCACTGTTTAACTTCTTTGATAATATCGTCGGAAACAAGGGTTTTGCGATTATTCTGATGATCTTTTTGATCAAGTTAGTCCTTTATCCTTTGACTTATAAGATGTTGCATTCACAGGCGAAGATGGGAGCTTTGAAGCCAGAGCTAGCAGACCTTAAGAAGAAGTACAAGGACGACGCTCAGACCCAACAGATGGAAACGATGAAGATATATAGGGAGTATGGCGTGAGTCCTCTAGGGGGTTGTATGCCTATGCTGGTCCAGATGCCGATATGGTATGCCCTTTTCCGTTTCTTCCCAGCGTCGATTGGGTTTAGACAAGAGTCTTTTTGGTGGGCAGATGACCTTTCGTCATATGATGCTTTTTTCAATTTGCCATTTGAAATACCATTTATGGGAGCACACTTGAGTTTGTTTACCATTTTATGGGTAGCATCTCAGTTGATTTATACCTTCTACAATACTAAACATATGGATATGTCTGCTAATCCAGCGATGAAATATGTTCAGTACTTCATGCCATTAATGTTCTTAGCATTCTTTAATCAATATGCTTCTGGTCTGACGGTTTACATGTTCTTTAGTAACTTGTTCAATATCGCTCAAACCATTGGAACCAAGAAATTGGTTTTCAACGAGGATAAACTTCGTCAGCAGCTAATGAAGAATAAGATGAAGCCAAAGAAGAAGAAAAGTAAGTTTATGACTGCAATTGAAAATGCTCAAAAGCAACAGCAGGAGGAAGCGAAGAAGAAACCAAAGAAATAAGAGTTCAGTAGATCTGTTTTCAAGGACTAGAATACAATAGCTTTAGCTAGTAGACTTAAAGATTAGAAACGCACAAGTAATTCATTTACTTGTGCGTTTTTTTTAGGTAATGTAGAGTTCAAGAGTTTAGGCGATCCGCTTTTCTGCTCGTGGGAGAGAAGATGCTCGTGCTTTAATTACTTTCCATTTTGGAAAATGTAGATCGAGAAAGGCGGCGCTGAGCTTCGGTACTCCCTGTCGGTCGGCTTCTTAGCCAAGTAGTAGCTATGTAAAATCAAGATGTCGTATTGAAATAGACTATTTTGTAAGTTTTTACACTGTCGGTTGGCTAAGAATCTCCTAGCAGATACATTCGCATCGCTATCGCGGTTATCGTCGAATCTTGTGATTTTAACACTGTTTTGTTCATCTTGCGTCTTTTACTTTACAGGACTATAGATTTCACAGTTGCCATCACTTGGTGTATGGTTGAAGTACATGTAGTTGTCACTAAACTTATTCATTAAGAAGTAGTTCATATCGCCGTCCATGATCTTAATCGAATAATTTACTTCATTATTGAATTGATAAGGTTCAAGTTCCCAAGTGTACTCTTTTGTAATGTCCTCATCATCATTGATTGTCCGTCTCTCAAGCTTATTGCCGTCAAAACTTAGAACGACACATGTATAAATACTTGGTCGATTCCAACCATCAGCATATCCTACCAGTTCCCATGTTCCTGATAGCAAATTAGCAATATCTTCTTCATCTGTAAGCGCGTTGTTTTTGCATTCAAGCATCATCTGAGATTCTTCAGTTTCGATTGCAGCGCTGGAGACGAGTTCGCTCCCTTGGCATTCGTAATTAACAATGTTCATTCTCATTTCCTCTTTACTGCATGAGATAATGGTAGAAACTAGTAATGTCAACAATATAAATTGTTGTTTCATGATATTCCTTTTACTAGTATAGACGTAGAAATCATGAATATGGTTGGTTAACCAAAAGAAATCGAGAGCCATCAACGATAATTTGGACAAACGTTGCGAAGTAGTCCCGTGGTCTCACGGGATCCCGAGCAGAGCAAATGTGCGTCTGCAGTGGGATGAGGCGCATGCCGAACTGCGAAGCATAGTGACTCTGAGTACTCACGAAGGGATGGTCCCTAAACCTACTATTGAGTTCTAAATGTGTCGCAGTCTTGACGTGAAAAAGCACAGTCCAAGGCTTGTATCATAATTGGCCAATACACCTCCTTGTCTACTTTGTTAGTCTTTCCCAAACGTTTACTGAAATAGGTTGCAAGCGTGTTATTTTTGGAACTGTAGTCTTTGTTGTGTGACCAAAAATTAAGATGCTTGGAGTCGCTGTCCTCTGATTTTTTGTGCAAGATATACTTCTTTCGTTTAGCATTGTGCAACTCAGAAGTGATCTGTTTGCCTGTTCCTCTTCTATAGAATTTGTCTTTTTCTTCTTCAATCACGAGGTAGACATCATAGGAATCCAATTTGTTATAATCAAGCATGTCAAGCTTATGATGTCTCACTTCAGCCGGACAAACGCTAATTACGCAAGAAGGCTTTTTGGGAACACTGATCTGTCCAAGTGCCATTTCGTAAGCAATCACACCACCCATACTATGTCCAATAAACGCTACAGGTAAGCTCATGATATCTTCATAATTTACTTTGATGTCATCGTAAGCTTGCTTCAATGATTCAGATATAAATTTTTTATCGAGCTTATTATTGCTCTGAGCAAAACTTTGAAAGGATGGATAAATGACAATTAAATTTTCAGTCAGCAGTTTGTTAATGAAGTTACCATAGACTGCTGGATTACTTGCCTGGTTTGAGTGAATTAAGACAACAACTCCCTTGTACGTAGATTTGTTGAGCGGATAGAAAATACTATATGAAGATCTTTCTTCCACTTTATGTACACTACCAAAACGAAACCTATCATCTAACTGACTCTGAGCAGTATAGCTTAATAAAAAGAGAAAAAGTATAATTATTATTCGCATCTATTTACTTTCGCGACATAAAAGTAAGCTATTTCGATAGTAGTATATATGAATGCTTGAACGAATCGCAGAATTGATTAATTTTACCAAGATGAGAAAGAAAAAAGTTGGTGTTATCGGTGCTGGAAGTTTTGGTACAACTGTTGCCAATTTGTTGTCTTTCAATTCGGATGTGTTGATTTATGCTAAGCATGAACATCAGGTGATCAACATCAACGAAAAACACACAAATAGAGGTTATGAATTGAGAGAAAACATCAAGGCAACCAAGGCATTGAGCCTTGTGGCTGAGGAGTGCGATGTTTTATTCCCAGTAGTTCCATCAGCTAATTTTAGGATGATGATGCAAGAGCTTAGTCCTTATGTATCACCGCGTCATATAATCATTCATGGTACAAAGGGGCTAGATGTCAAGTTAAAAGCCGACGAGCCTATTGCCTTTTTATCCAAGGATCAGATTTTCAGTATGAGTGAAGTCATCCAAGATGAAACTAGTGTGTTGAGGGTAGGTTGTATGAGCGGTCCAAATCTATCAAACGAAATTATGGCCGGCCTACCTGCGGCAACTGTAATTGCAAGCGAATTTGAAGAAGTCATCAAGATTGGTCATCAACTTCTAAGTAACAGCTCATTTTTTGTTTTCGGTTCCAATGAGATTAGGGGTGCTGAATTTGCTGGAGCGTATAAGAATATTATTGCACTTGCTAGCGGCATGCTCCGTGAGAAGAAGCTTGGCAAAAATATAGAAGCGCTACTGATAACGAGGGGCTTGAGGGAAATGGTGTATTTTGGAAAGGCAGTCGGAATCCATGAACGTGCATTCTTAGGTACTGCAGGAATAGGCGATCTAATTGCTACCGCAACTAGTGAAAGCAGTCGAAATTTTACCTTTGGTCGTGCCATAGCTAGTGGGCTAAAGATGGAAGAGATTTTACTAGATCCAAATGAGGTTGCGGAAGGTGTACGTACGCTAAAAATTGCATATCTGTTGGGCAACTTCTATAAGATTGATGCACCAATTACCAATATGCTTTATAAGATTATTTATGAAGATTTTCCAGTCGACCAGGCTATACGATATCTGATGAGTTATCCTTATTCTGCAGACGTCGATTTTATTGGTTAACATTGAATTTAGATAGTTCTTAGTCTTGCTAAGGCAAATCCTAAAATCATTGTTCATCGTTCTATTATTAAGATGGCAAAGAAGAAAAGACGATTAGGATCTGTTTTTTTATTGGTGATGCTCGGTGTTGTCTTGGTTTCGTATTATCATTGCCTTCCTTCTCAATTATTCCAGAATGTAACGCATAGTTCAGTTCTCTACGCTGAAGATTGAAGATTATTATCTGCATCAGTTTCGGACGAGG
Organism: uncultured Saprospiraceae bacterium; assembly: GCA_943788055.1. Classification (GTDB taxonomy): domain Bacteria; phylum Bacteroidota; class Bacteroidia; order Chitinophagales; family Saprospiraceae; genus JAHDFB01. Next base: position 27,039 of record CALSOU010000008.1, on the reverse strand, counting down.
AGCAATGGTATTTTCCGCATCGAGAAGAATTACCAAGGAAGTATATTACGGCAGTACTTGCTTTTGAGGACAAGCGATTTTTTAAGCATATAGGAGTTGATTTTTAACTCTTGCAAGGGCGCTAAAGCAAAATATACAGGTATCTAAAATTGTGAGTGGAGCTTCTACCATAACGATGCAAACAATTAGACTTCATCGGAAAAATCCACCTCGAACCGTATTTGAAAAACTGATCGAAATAATTCTGGCTACGAGACTAGAATTCAGGCTGAGCAAAGATGAGATACTCTTGAATTACGCTAATCACGCTCCATTCGGAGGCAATGTGATCGGAATTGAAACTGCAGCGTGGCGATACTTTGGAAAGCCAATTGATCGATTGAGTTGGTCAGAAGCGTCCTTACTTGCCGTCCTTCCAAATAGTCCGGGATTAATAAATACGTATAAGAATAGAGACTTACTCAAATTGAAACGAAACATGTTGTTGAGCAAGTTGAAAGACACCGGTGAAATTGATGATCAAACTTATGAAGCAGCAATCCTAGAATCAGTGCCAACTAAACCTTTAGCTCTTCCTCAACATGCACCTCATCTATTGCAATACCTTCAACAAACGCACGGACCGTCCATTTTCAATAGCACAATTGATTTTCAAATTCAGAACCAATGTAATCAGATCGCTCAAGCATACAAGGTGCCATTAGCTGAGAATAACGTTCATAACGTATCTATCTTAGTAATAGACATTGTTGAAAATAAAGCTATTGCTTATGTTGGAAATCTGCCAACAACTGGATCCACAAATCAGGAGTTTGTCGATATCGTACAGGCACCGAGAAGTACCGGCTCCCTATTGAAGCCTTTCCTTTATGCTGCTTCTCTTAATGAAGGACTTATTCTGGAGAAATCATATTTACCAGATTATCCGATTTCTATGCAGGGTTTTTTAGCGCAGAATTTTAATAAAAAGTACCAAGGTTTAGTTCCCGCAAATCAAGCGCTAATTCAGTCCCTCAACATTCCATTTGCCTACCTGCTACAGCAATATGGTATTGAAAAATTTCGACTATTGTGTCTAGAATTGGGTTTGGAAGACATACGATACAATGCTAACTATTACGGAATTCCACTCATTTTAGGAGGTGCGGAGTCTTCCCTATGGGATCTTACAAATGCCTATGCTTGGATGGGGAAGTCAATGCTAGCGCATGCTGCAAATGATGGATTTTACGATGAGTTGGATAAGATCCAATGCAGGTTGCTATCATCTACCGATGATATCAATAATGAGAATCAGAAATTGAAAAAAGATCCTTTGATTCTTAAAAACGTTGGGATTTGGAATGCGTTCAATAATACGCGAAATGTTTCTAGACCTGATGAACAAGGAGGCTGGGAGTTATACGAGTCAAGCAAGCTAATTTCTTGGAAGACCGGAACTAGCAACGGATTCAAAGACGCTTGGTCTATCGGTGTAAATGGGAGATACGCGATTGGCGTTTGGGTAGGGAATGCAGACGGAGAAGGTCGACCAGGTTTGATCGGTTCTAAAGTTGCTGCACCCATATTTTTTAGAGTATTAAATTCCCTACCAAATAACAGTTGGTTTACGGAACCGATCGACGATTTTAAGGAGTTAGAAGTTTGTTCAGTAAGCGGTCATGCGGCAAGTAGTGTTTGTCCAAAAGAAACTCAGTTGGTATCATACTCATCACAAGATTTGCCAGTTTGCACCTACCATCAAAGAATCTATCTTGATAGTAGTGAACAGTATGAGGTAGCTGCTCAATGTTATGATATTCAAATAGCCAAGGAAGAGACAAGGTTCGTAGTGCCGAGTAGAATTCGATATTATTTACAGGAAGAGGCTGTTTTTGTAGAACGACCACCGATGCATCCCTCATGTAGGGACTTTGAGCAAAAGCAGACCGTCAAAATAATTTATCCAGAGGATGGACTTGAAATATATCAACCAAAAATAGGTGATGGTCAACGAAATCCTATTGTCGTGCAAGCATTTCATGAAAATGAGGATGAAAAGGTATTCTGGCATCTCGATGGTCAGTTTTTGGGCGAAACTAAGTCTATTCACGAACGGAAGATCAGTTGTAGTGCCGATATACATAAAGTGCTTATCATTGATGAGGAAGGAAATAGAGATCAAATTGAGTTCCGAATTGTAGAATAGCTGTATTTTTGGTTCTTTGTTAACTTTGTATATTGGTAAATAAACGAATAACTTTGTAGTTTTCATGGCTGGTAAGAAAGAAAGAAATTTTAGTCCATTGCAATCAAAAATGCATGAAATCATTTTTGAGGCTGATACGCAGTACGGTAAGGTATTTGATATATTTCTTATCATCTTTATTGCTCTGAGTATACTTGTTGTTAATCTGGAGAGTGTACCGTCAATAGCAAACAACTATGGGGCATTCTTAAATGGCCTTGAGTGGGTTTTAACTATTTTCTTTACTGCTGAGTATATCTTTCGCTTGTATTGCTCATATCGACCTAAAAAGTATGCACTCTCGTACTATGGTATTATTGATTTGCTAGCAATTTTACCTACTTATCTGAGTCTAGTTGTTGCTGGAACCCATTCGCTTATGGTTATTCGTGCGCTCCGACTCTTGAGAGTTTTTAGGATTTTCAAAATGGTAGGCTTCTTGAACCAAGGTTCCTTTATACTTAGGTCTCTCAAAGCAAGTAGGGACAAAATATTTATATTTCTGTTTTTTATCTTCTTAATGGTAAATATCCTAGGATCACTGATGTATTTTGTTGAAGGAGGGTCTAACTCCGGTTTTGATAGTATTCCAAGATCGATTTATTGGGCAATAGTAACAATGACGACGGTGGGCTATGGAGATATTTCTCCGCAGACGAATTTAGGACAATTTCTTGCTGCCTTAGTAATGGTTCTTGGTTATGCGGTAATTGCTGTTCCTACAGGAATTGTGAGTTCTGAAATGTACTCAGAAGCAAAAAAGAAACAAGATATAACATCACAACTTTGCATGAATTGCGGCAGAGAAGGTCATGATTCGGATGCGGTGTACTGTAAGTATTGCGCTGGTAAAATAGATATTGAAAATCATCCGATGGATGATGAGGATAGAACTTTTTGAGCAGTTGCTGATTTATTTAGGAAGTCGCAGAACATGAATCAAACGCTTGACACTGTATTTACCCGTGCCATTAACGATCAATAAAAGCAAACCTCCTATTATAGCAATGTTTTTCATAAACATGATCGACTGAATGCGTTGAACGTCTTTTGGATCATTCCAAAAAGAATACACGATAAATGTTATAGGTATCATGTAGAGCAGAACTAGAAATGCACCGATATTGGCGTAGTATCCTATCAATATTAATATAGCTCCAAAAATCAAAACTGTTACAACGCAAGAAAGTAGAAAGTCTTGATTCCATTCTATTCCGTAGGCGGACATTGTATTCTTGGTTTTGCCAAAAAAAGATATCGAATCGTATGCTTCAAAAATAAAGATTGCAGACAAACAGAATCGTGCAACAAGATCAATTATATCTTTCATGTTTTTTACTCTAGGGTTCGCAAAAGTAAATAATATATTGAATTTCTAACCTTCTTATTTTATACCCTCATGAGAAACAGGAAAAGTCCAAATCCTATCCTAGATTTCAATTTTATTGGCAATTTTTTCTCCATCCATGCATGCGGAAAGTATTCCTCCTGCATATCCAGCACCTTCTCCGCAAGGATATAGTCCTCCGATCTCGACATGTTGACCGTCTTTGTTTCTTGGAATTCGAATCGGAGAAGAAGTACGGCTTTCGATTCCGATAATCTGGGCCTTTGGGCCTATATAACTGGGGTAGCGCTTGCCGAAAGCTCTAAGTCCAGCTCTTAATCTCTCTACTATAGGAGAAGGGAGCAATTGATCTATTCGGGCTGAATAGATACCTGGTATATACGATGTATCGAGAAGATTCTCTGAAAGTCGGCCTTTAAGGAAGTCTTGTACTAACTGAGCTGGTGCCTTTTGGGACCCATCCCCATGTTGCCACATTACTTGTTCAAAATGCTTTTGATACTCCAATCCTGCGAAAATTCCTAGTTCTTCGAAGTCTTTAAAATCCTCTTTGTCGACAGCAGTGACAAAACCGCTGTTTGAATATGGTGAATCTCGTCTAGAAAGTGACATTCCATTAACCACAAGTTCTCCGGGATGTGTTGCTGCCGGAACGATTAAACCACCGGGGCACATGCAAAAGCTGAATACACCTTTATTGTTTACTTGGGTCGTTAATCTATAACTAGCAGCAGGTAATTCAGGATGTCTAGGGTTTTGACGGTACTGAAGGGCATCAACGAGACTTTGAGGGTGCTCAATACGTACTCCAAGAGCAAATTCTTTTGCCTCGAGCTTTATTCCTTTCTTGCGAAGCAATTCGAAAATATCTCTTGCTGAATGCCCAGTAGCTAAGATAACCGCATTGGAATAAAATCGCTGATCATCGGAGGTTTCACAGCCTTCAATTTTGTCATTATTTATGATTAAGTCCGTAACAAAATGTTCAAAATGAACTTCGCCTCCATGTTTTAGAATAGTCTCTCTGATGTTCGAGACGATTTTTGGCAGTTTGTTTGAGCCTATATGTGGATGTGCGTCAAACAAAATATCATCTGGAGCGCCGTGATCGTGCAGAGTGTTTAAGATTCCTACAATGTTTCCTCTTTTTTGCGAACGCGTGTAGAGCTTACCATCAGAATAAGTACCGGCACCACCTTCCCCAAAACAGTAATTTGAATGTTCATTTACTTTGCTATCCTGTTGAATCGCTCGAAGATCTCGACGCCTAGCGCGAACATCTTTACCACGATCTAGAACGATTGGCTTTATTCCTCTTTCAATTAGTTTTAACGCTGCAAAATAGCCTGCGGGACCTGCACCGATGATAATCACACTTGGTTTATTCTGAACATTTTGGTAAACGGTTTCGTGGTGACTTACTGGTACTTCACCTTGGTCGTAAACCTCAAATCTCATCAGGTAGAATATATTCCTTTGACGAGAATCGAGTGATTTTCTGCGAAGCACAAATTTGCTCATTTTGGCTGAAGACTTACGATGTTTTTTAAGCTTTGCCCTGATGATAGTTTCATCGTTGATATTGTCAGGAGAGACCTTTATTTCGACCAATTCTGACATTATAGAACCGCTTTTTTTATGTTAATCAATTGAATCATAAGTTTTTCTAACTCAGCAAGAGGTAGCATGTTTGCTCCGTCAGACAAGGCAGTAGAAGGTGTAGGATGTGTTTCAATGAATAGTCCGTTTGCACCTGCCGCTACTGCTGATGAAGCAATCGTAGGAATTAGATGAGGTAGACCTCCTGTCACGCCTGAAGTCTGGTTTGGCTGCTGTAGAGAATGTGTTACATCCATGATCGTTGGAAATCCAAAAGCATTCATAATGGGAAATCCACGCATGTCAACTACCAAGTCGGTGTAGCCGAAAGTTGTTCCTCTTTCTGTTAATAGTACTTGAGAATTCCCTGAATCCGTAACTTTTTTAGCTGCGAATTCCATGGAATCAGGACTGAGAAATTGACCTTTCTTGATATTTATAATCTTCCTTGTTTTTGCCGCGGCTACTAGTAGGGATGTCTGTCTGCACAGGAAAGCGGGGATCTGCAGTATGTCGACATATTCAGCTGCTAAACTAGCATCTTCTTCGGTATGGATATCAGTGACAGTAGGCAAATTGTACTTTTCAGAAGCATTTTTTAGCAGCTCGAGTGCTTTAACATCTCCAATTCCAGTAAAAGAATCAATGCGACTTCGATTAGCCTTGCGATAGCTGGACTTCAGGACAATAGGCACTTGATACTTTTCGCGTAAGCGACTAAGTTCACTGGCAATTTCGTCTAGCAGTGCTTTTCCTTCTACAACACATGGTCCAGTAAGGAAAAATAGTTGGTTTGGATTTTTAAGAGATGTATATAAATCTGTCATTGTGCAAAGTTAATCCGAATTATCGAAAGTAGATATTACCTGACGATTTCTGACTGCAATACATAGATCAAGAGTAGACTTCATCTAATTAAACATGCTTAGTATATATTTTTCTATGAGACACTCTACTTTCCTCTGGCGTCGTCATCACCTCGATTGTCTGCAACGGCTGAAATGCCATTTTCGTCAATCATAATAGCTTCTACTCTACCAATCGAAGATCTTGATTTCAGCTTGTGACCAAGAGCTGAAAGTGCTTTTCGAGTATCATTTGGCAGACAGCCATCTTCAAGAAATACAAATTCTGGTTTCCATTGATGATGAAAGCGACAATTGTGAACGGCGTCTACCAAATCGAGATCAAATTCAATTACATTCACAATGGTCTGTAATACAGACGTAATTATAGTAGATCCACCTGGTGTGCCAACTATCATAAATAGTTTTCCGTCTTTTTCAACGATGGTAGGAGTCATTGAACTAAGCATTCTTTTTTCAGCTTCAATCTTATTTGCTTCAGCTCCAACTAGTCCATAAAAATTAGGTTCTCCAACTTTCGAACTAAAATCATCCATTTCATTATTGAGTATGAATCCAGCACCATCAACAACTACCTTGCTTCCAAAGGCTGTATTCAAAGTAGTTGTTACAGAAACTGCACCGCCCCATTGATCAATAATGCTAAAATGTGTTGTTTCTTCACTTTCCAGCGTGCTAGTAGAAATTGAATCAATCAAGCTTGCCTTATCGGGATCATAGGTTTCCATCCTTTTCAATGTATAGTCTTTCGAAATTAAGGTATCGACAGGAACAGTATAAAAATCTGGATCTCCAAGATGAACAGAGCGATCTGCGAAGGCTCGTTTTTCAGCTTCAACCATAAGGTGTATTGATCTGGGATCTTGAAACCCCCAATCAGAAATTGGATATGGTTCTATCCCATTTAGTAACTGAGCAAGAACTATACCTCCGCTTGATGGAGGCGACATGGAGAAAACACGATATTCTTTATAATCAAATGCAATGGGGTCTCGCCATTTAGCTGTATAGTTTTCTAGATCTTCGGCTGTGATGATGCCGCCTTGAAGTTCCATGCATTCTATTATATCCTCAGCTACTAGTCCTTTGTAGAAACCGTCAGCTCCATTTGATTGGATTAATCTCAAGGTATTAGCTAGGTCTTTTTGGGTGAATAACTGACCTGCTTTGAATGATTTTCTTGATATGAAATCTGACGTATTCATATTTGCTTTGCGAAATTTGCGCTGATTGTTGTTTAAGTTCTTAGCTTGTCTAGAAGTTAACTTGAAGCCATTTTCTGCAAGATCGATCGCTGGCTGCAATAATTTTGTCCAATCTTTTAATCGACTTCCTTTGAGAAACGCAGCTTCCATTCCAGCTACAGTTCCTGGTACACCTGCTGCCAAAGCGCCAAGCGTACTGGCATCTTTTACAATATTCATATCTGAATCAAGGTACATGTCTTGAAAAGCTCTTCGAGGTGCTTTTTCCCTAAAATCAAGTGCTGATACTTGACCCGACGAATCTCGGTAGATCATGAAGCCTCCTCCTCCAATATTTCCGGCGATGGGATAGCAAACTGCTAATGCAAAATTAGTTGCGATAGCCGCATCAACTGCGTTGCCTCCTTGTTCTAAAATTTCTAGTCCTATCTTTGATGCTTCAGGATGCGCCGTGACTACCGCCATGCTATCAACCTCGATCAATTTTTGAGTTTCGTAAACCTGGATGGCTTCTTGATTCTTACAAGATATTGCAATCAGAAAGCAGCTTGCAAGCAGAAAAATGGTGTGTTTTGTCATTTTTTATACTCCTATTGTAATACAATGGTTCAATATTAAGTTTATACTTTTGCAGAGCGAAGAAATGTGTTGATTCATGTCGAAAATTCGCTTGGTTGGCAAAATACTAATATTTGAAATGAATTCATTGAACAAGCTTTCTTTATTAATAATCGGACTACTTATTTCGGTAAGTAGCTTTGCGCAAACAAAATTTGTCAACGAATTTCTGAATATTGGGGTAGGTGCAAGATCGCACGCAATGTTTCAGGCCCAAGTTGCTTCGACAAATGATGTAACTTCAGCTTTTTGGAATCCCGCTGGTCTTTCAGGCATAGTCGATGCTCCACTTCAAGTAAGTGCAATGCATGCCGAGTGGTTTGGTGGAGTTGCAAACTATGATTACCTAGGTGTTGCAAAACAGATTAATGAGGAGAAGAATTCTTATGCTGCAATTTCCCTAGTACGGATGGGAATAGATAATATTCCTTACACATTGAATTTGATAGGTCCAGATGGCAGTGTAAATTATGATAATGTAACTGACTTTTCCTCTGCTGACTATGCCTTTTTTGGTTCGTATGGTCAGAAGTTTGGCGATTACTTGCGAGTTGGTGGTAGTGCCAAAGTTATTTATCGCACCATTGGAAGATTTGCCAACGCGTGGGGATTTGGCCTAGACGCAGGTATCCAATACCAACGACCAAGATTTTCATTCGGTGCAGTAGGAAAAGACATAACAACAACATACAATAGTTGGTCATTCAACTTTACTGAAGAGGAGAAGCAGGTTTTTGCAGCAACTGGTAATAGTATCCCTGTTACTAGTTCCGAAATTGCGCTGCCGAGAGTAGTTCTAGGTTTTGCTTTTCATAGTGATAGAGAAGATTATACTTCAAAATTCAGTTATTTGGTTGAAGCAAATTTCAACTTAAATACGGATGGTAGAGCAAGCGGAATTATTAATACCGATCGTTTTGCAGTAGAACCTGCAATAGGAGGAGAATTCGGATATAATCAAATGGTTTATTTAAGAGCTGGAGTTGGCAATATGCAACGTCTTGTGAATGATTTCAACGCTCAAACAAGATCCCTTAGTGTTACGCCATCTGTTGGTTTGGGCTTAAAGTTGAATAGGTTCAAAATCGACTACGCTCTCAATAATATAGGTACTCAGTCGTCAGATACTGGAGCTCTTTATTCTCATATTTTTTCACTTACGATAGATTTTGTTCCCAAAACTAGATTAATCCCGTAGCTTCGATTATTTCACTGATCTTCCTCTAATATTATGATTAGCAATTGATTGTAAATTTTCAAAGGAGACTATTCATTCTTAGGTTTCACAGACTTGCTATGTGCTAATTTGACGTTCGATTTTGTGGACAAAGCGGGTAATTATACTTATCTTCATTGCGTTATATCAATATTATCAATGTTGGTAAATTAGCACCTATCATTCTTTCATTTCATTTATGATATGTGTTACTTACCACAAGTACACCGCTATGCTAACTAACACACTAAGAGTATCTGTCGACAAATACTGCTGCTTTCGTATTCAGAGCATTAGCTAAGTTTAAAGAAAACAAGAAAGATAAATCTGTTCAAATTGAGCTCGATTGGAATAATAGTAACAATACTTTGACGTCTTCTTCAGGGGCTGTTTTTGTTCAATCAGATTTCATAGCAAGTAAGAGTTTTTCGATTACCAATATATCTACAGAATCAGTATATGTTCAAGCTACAACAGTAGGAAAAGAACTTTTGGGATCAGAAGGAACTTCATCTAAAAACTTATCTATCAAAACTTCTTTCCTCGATGTTGAAGGAAAAGCAGTCGATGTCAGTTCGGTTGCACAAGGTACGACAATTAAGGTGTGCACTACGATTCGAAAACCAGCGGATGCACTTGGTAATTTTGATGAATTAGTACTACGACAAGTTCTGCCAAATGGCTGGGAAATTCTAAATAATCGAGCTCCGGGATTTGGAAGACGAATGCCCCAAGGCGTCGAATTTCAATATTTTAAAGATAATCAAGTCAATAGCTTTTTCAGTCTTGAAAACAAAAATGAAGTTACGATTGAGATTGTTGCGAAAGCTACATACCTTGGATCATTCTATTTTCCAAAAATGATCTGTGAGCACATGTACAGCGATAATATATTTGCTGAAAGTAAAGGATTCAAAACAACGGTGAGGTAGGGTACATGAATAAAAAATGAATAGTTTTGTAAATGCTTAAAGAGCACATTTTTGCTGATCTACGTTCAACCCGTGGAATGTAAGTTTGTGAAAGTGGAATTTGTGATTAAAGAATAAAAAAGATAACATGGAGTTAAAACATACACTTGAAGATCGCTTTCTTCGCTACGTTAAAATTGATACTGAAGCAGACCCTTTCAGCGACAGTTCACCTTCAACTGAGAAGCAAAAGGATTTGTCAAGATTACTTGTAAAAGAGTTACATGAAATGGGTTTAGAAAATGCATATACAGACGAACACGGATACGTTTATGCAACCATTCCAAGTAATTCTAAGAAGGATATCGACGGAGTATTCTTTTGTTCACATGTTGACACAGCTCCAGATGTCACTGGTAAGGATGTGAAACCGATTGTTCATAGGAATTATCAAGGTCAAGATATAATACTTCCAGACGATAATACTCAAGTGATATCAGCGACAAAGTATCCGCAACTATTAGATAAAATTGGCCATGACATTGTTACTGCAAGTGGTAAAACTTTACTTGGCTCAGATGACAAGAGCGGCGTTGCAATTATCATGGATGCAATGTATCAACTTATGCATACGGTATCAGATATCGAGCATGGTCCAGTCTCTGTATTATTCACCACCGACGAAGAGATAGGTCGCGGAGTGCAACATGTTGATACCTCCTTAATTCCTGCAAAATTTGGATATACACTTGACGGAGGAGATTTGGGAGACTATGCTGACGAGAATTTTTCAGCAGACAGCATCGTCTTGACAGTTCATGGAGTGTCGGCTCATCCGGGGTATGCAAAAGGTAAAATGGAGCACAGTATTAAAATTGTAGCGGCAATTATTGATCGCCTTCCAAAGGATACTTTAAGTCCCGAGACAACCTCCGGAAAAGAAGGGTTTATACATCCAAATCATATTGAAGGAGGTCTAGAAAAAACAGTGGTAACGTTCATAATTAGGGACTTTGATACCAGTGCATTAGAGCACCGAGAAAAGCTAATTGAAAATACCGCAAAAGAGGTATTGATAGATTATCCAGGATCAAGCTTTAAGATTGAGCGCAACAAGCAATATCGAAATATGAAGGATATGATTGACCAATATCCGTTTATTTCTGAGCTTGCTCTTGATGCGATGAAAGAGGCAGGAGTCGAAGCTAAACCTAAAGCGATTCGAGGAGGAACAGATGGTGCTGTATTGAGCCATCGAGGTTTGCCTTGTCCTAATATATTTGCTGCAGAACAAGCGATTCATTCAAGACATGAATGGACAAGTCTCCAAGATATGGAGAAAGCAGTTGAAACTATTTTGCATATTGTGAAGCTTAATGCCGAGCGAATTTAGAGACCTAAATACTACTCTTTGACCTAATACTCAAGATCTCAGAATCGGATTTACCACGAATTATCATTGTCGGAGCAGGTTTTGGAGGCTTGACCTTAGCTCGAAAACTAAGAAATCAAGCTTATCAAGTTATCCTCTTAGATCGTTAAAACTATCATCAATTTCAACCGCTTTTTTATCAGGTTTCGATGGCAGGTTTGGAGCCTAGCGCGATTTAATTTCCGTAAAGAAAGACGTTTCAGAATTCAGACAATGTTTTTATTCGGGTATGTACTTTGGAAAGTGTTGATCGAGTTAAAAGAAGGTAGTATCATCATAAGGAAATCTAGATTACGATGCCTTGGTCATTGCAACGGGAGCAGTTACCAATCTCTTTGGAAATTCAGAAATTGAAAAGCACGCATTCGGTTTAAAAACTGTAGGAGAGTTTCTTGATCTTCGAAATCATATTTTTACTGATTTTGAAAAAGCGCTTCAAACTGTAAACTACGACGATAGACAAGCTTTGATCGATATTGTCATCGTGGGTGGTGGTCCTACAGGAGTTGAGATGGCTGGTGCATTAGCAGAAATGCGAAAGTACATAATACCAAAGGATTATAGAGAATTAAATCATCAGGAAGTAGATATCTATTTGATACAAGGAGGGGGAAATTTGCTCCAAGGCATGGATGATTCTTTAGGTGATGCGTTTGTTGAGTATTTGAGGAAAATGGATGTTAAAGTTCTCTTGAATGCAAGGGTAGATCAAATTCCTGAAGATCATGTAGTCACTGCCGACGGGCAAAAGATAGTTGCTGGAAAGGTGGTTTGGACAGTAGGAGTTACTTGTGAAATTGCAGAAGGGTTTGAAAGAGAAAAATTCTATGGACGCGGAAATAGACTCAGAGTAAACGCGTTTAATCAACTTACTGAAGACAATTTTATTTTCGCCCTCGGTGATGCTGCTATGATGGAGTCAGAGAACATGCAGTATGGCCATCCGCAAGTAACGCAGCCTGCCATTCAACAAGCAAAGAACCTTGCGAGAAACTTGAGAAAATCACAAGGTGATTGATCCGATACTTCCAAATGGAAACCTTTTGCCTACAAAGATTACGGCACAATGGCAACCGTAGGTCGAAGCAAAGCACTTGTGGAATTACCATTTTTCAAGTTTAAGGGCTTTTTTGCCTGGGTGATGTGGTTACTTGTTCATTTGTAGGCATTGATTGGTGTAAAGAATAAAGTAGTTGTGATGTTGAATTGGTGGTGGAATTATATAAATTATGATCAATCATTGAGACTGATTATTCGCCCTAAAAACAAAAAAGGGCAGTAATCAAGAAAGACTTGATTACCTACCCATTAACACACCATGAAAAACTTTATCTTAAAGAGTACGATGCTCTTGAGACAAATTTACATTAGTTTTTCAATTGTCCAACTATTCTGCTTCGTAATTTGAGTGAACACTCTAGTTATCAACCACTTGTTCTCAAGTGTTTGGTTTAAACCATTGTAAAGATGATAGCAATTCAGAGTCTTTTCTAAATCACCCGTAGAAAATTTTGGGATATTATTTGGTCATCAAGTTTTGATGACAGAGCAATTTATACCTGTATCTGGGACTAGTAGAAGAGATCAATATTTTCCATTCTCGACATGACTTTTGGTCTTTCTAGTAAATGATCTAGTTCTTCTATTTGGTTCTTCAGTGCCAATGCTTGACTTCTCATACTTTTCAAACTAAGAAGTGGATTGATCTTGGCAAATTCAGAAAAGTCAGTTTTTACCTCGGGATAGTCAGTAAAAACAAGTCGATCCAAGTCGTAACGAGCCTCTAAACTATCAAGTAGATCCACAAAGTAGATTGTTTCGTCAACCAAACCTATGTCTTTTGCATCAGTTCCACTATATATCCGGCCTTGTGCTAGATCATATACACTGTCTTGCTGGATTGCCCTTCCGGTAGCAACTCTCTTAACAAATAGTTCGTACAAATCATCCGCTGATCTTCTGAGATTCTCCTTTTGAGGTTCACTCAGCTCTTGGAGACTGCTATATCGCGTAGCATGTGGTCCCGTTTTGATCGCATCAAAATCGATACCTAAATTGTCAGAAAGTGCCTTCTCGAGTACTGGAAACGCAATGAAAACACCTATTGAGCCCGTTACAGAACCTGGAGCCGAATATATTCTATCAGCGCCTGCCATAATGTAGTAGCCACCGCTTCCTGCGACTGATGAAATACTGCAAATTACATCCTTGCCAGCATCTTTTGTCAACTCTACTTCATGCCAAATTCTGTCCGACGCAGTTCCACTGCCTCCTGGTGAATTTACTCTCATTAAAACAAGATCAATTTCATCATTTTTTCGTATCTCTTCGAATGCTCTTCTTAGTTTTTTGGTGGAAGCATTTCCTTCATTATCTAGGATGCTTCCCTCCACAACAATATATGCCGCATTAGCTTTCTCTTTTTTCTTGAAAAAGTCTTTCGATGCTTTATATCTAGAAAGTGAAATAACAGGAGATTTTTCGCGACCTGTATGTTCCTTTAAAAACGTCTCATATTCAGGTTTGTAGGATTTTACATCAGCTAGTTTGAGGCTTAAACATGCATCTGAGTCGAAAGCAAGGTTTTCTCGTATGATTTGCTCAATTCTTTCAGATCCAATGCCTCTATTATCGGAAATGGTTTGAATCAGTTCCTCTTGTAGACCATACAAATATTTTTCATACTGCATTCTATTTTGCGGACTTGAAGATGTTCTATTGTAACTCTCAACAAAACTCTTAAATTTTCCTGCTGAATATATTTCCATCTCGATTCCATATCGATCAAGAAACCCTTTGTAGTAACTGAGGATAATTGAGTAGCCCTTAAGATCTATTTCTCCCATAGGGTCAATGAAAATCGAGTCTGCCATAGAAGCGAGTAAATATGCACTCTGCGTGTAGTAATCACCATGTGCGTAAATTGATTTTCCTGATTCCCTAAACTTGACCAAAGCGCGATTAAGTTCCATCGATGTCACATGCCGTAGATTGGATTTTCCGTTTATGGAAATACCATCAATTTGCGGATCGTATGCTGCTGCTTCAATCAGCTCGATCGTGTTCTTTAGTGTAGGAGGTGGGCTTTCGCCCAAAATGAGCGATTGGATTGGAGACATTTCGATAGACAACTCGGCTGGGTTGGCGGCAAAGGACAATTCTAGTATACTGTGATCTTCAATTTTCTGTTTGGAAACAACTGCTGAATAAACACCAAGTGCTGCCAGCCCTATTACAAGTAGTAGAATTAGGAACGCAATTGCTGTGAACTTTAAGATTTTCATATTGATGTATCCAGTGTTTTAATTGCAAAGTTAAATCTAATGCATTAGTTTATGAAAAGCGATAAAAATAGATGAATTGGATTATTTCGCAGATAAGCAAATGGTTTTACCTAAAAAGTTGTTCTCAATGCATCGTCTTGACTGGTCACAAGGTCAATATTTAGTAATTTCGTGTCGTTAAGTTACTGAATTGTCCTACTTAGGATCAAATTATTGATGAGAGGTTAGTTCAGACCGATATTACTGTTTATCTTGTAGCTTGTTTTAAACCGAGACTTTAAATATGACTGATAAAATCGATAGAACAGTATTTGAGAGTACTACTATCTTTATGTTTTTTGCTAAAATTTGTAGGTTAAGTTGCTTGGTTGTTACCTTGATATTTTTGTTTTGCACTAGTTTCAATGCCCTTAGCGCACAACTTAGCGTTACCGCTTCCAATGCAGCTCTTGATCCTGAAGCACTTGTGGAAACCTTTTTTCTTGGTGACGGAGTAGAAGTTACAAATATCGATTATACAGGAGATTCCAATGCAGTAGGTTTTTTCACAGACGGTATTAATGAGATTGATATGGACCGGGGGCTTGTAATGGGTTCAGGTTTTGTTGCAGACGTTGTTGGTGCTTATCTTGATTTTGCTAGTACAGATACCGGAGGTCCAAATGGTGATAGTGATTTGGAGAATATTACTGATGTGGCTGTTAACGATGTTTCTTTTTATGAAATAACATTTATTCCTACAGCAGATACTCTGAGATTTCGTTATGTATTTGCAAGTGAGGAGTATCCCGATTACAATTGTTCAGTATTCAATGACGTTTTTGGATTTTTCATTACAGGGCCAAATCCATTAGGTGGAAGTTACGCGGCAGAGAATATTGCTCTAGTACCTGAATTATCAGATCCTTCCGGACTTACATTTACAAACTTACCGGTTTCGATCGCAAACGTACATGGTGCTGTTCCTGCAAATAATTGTCCAGGATCATTTGAAGAATACTATAACGATAACTCAGGGAGTGTGCAATTTGCTTATGGGGCATATCTAGATGTTTTTACTGCACAAGCGATTGTAATTCCTTGTGAAGAATACACGATAAAGTTGGCAATTGCTGATGGTGCCGATCAGATTTTCGATTCTGCTGTTTTTCTTGAAGCGAAGTCATTTGGGACTGGGTCCCTTAACATTGAAATAGAAACGGTCAGTCTTGATGGAAGTATTGCAGAGGGTTGTAATTCCGGAATAATTGTGTTTTCGCTTCCGAATCCTCAAGAAGAGGATATCATTGTTGACGCAGTTTTGATAGATTGCCCAGGTTCTGCTACATTGAATGTCGATTATTTTGGCCTTCCTAGCCAGATTGTTATTCCAGCGGGAGAGACGAGTGTTTCATATGAAGTCTTTGCAGTTGATGAAGGAATCGTCGAAGGTGACGAATTTATTTGCTTTGATATTCAGAGGGATATTTGTAACAGAGATACGGTGTCCATTAGGATAGTTGAATCTCCTCTGACAGGAAATGTAGTTTACGTGCCAAATGATACCACAATCTGTCAGAACGAAACAGTATTTTTAAATACCTCGCTACCTCCAAGCTTCATATTGCCTCCAGCTCCATCCTTTGAAATGTCAACCAATTCTATGATTATGAATGAATTGGTTCCAAATACATTCCCTATTGATGTATCTGGCGTGGTACCTGAATTTCTCGCCAATGGTGTAATAAAGTCTGTCTGTATTGATACACTTGAGCATAGATTTTTGACCGATATGGATGTCTTTCTAATTACACCATCCGGTCAGTTTTTAGAATTAACAACAGACAACGGTAAAAAACCACTGAATGGACTAGATGTCGATTATTATATTAATACTTGCTTTACACCTTTTGCATTGACAGAGGTAGAAAACGGCTCTTCATTATCAGGCCCTATCTTCAATACCAACCCTACTTATGGAGGCGACTTTTTTCCAGAAGGAGTTTGGAATGATTTATATGGCCCTGAAAGAGAAAGTAACGGAACTTACGAATTACTAATTATTGATGACGAAACTGGTGCATTGGGTAGGTTTACAGGTTGGTCAATTTGTTTCAACCCAATATATAATCTGACGTACAATTGGTCTTCTGATATTGATGGCGACATCTGTACAAATTGCGAAGGTGTTCCAATCGATGTTTCTGAGAATACGACATTTTATTTAGAAGTTATAGATTCTTACGGTTGTGGATACCTGGATTCATTTACTGTAACTACAAATACGCTCTTGCCCGGAGTTACTAATCTGATGTGCGATAGTATTTCTCAGGATTACATAAGCTTTACCTGGGACGGTGAGCCAACTGCTGATTCATATGAAATATTTATTCCAGGAGTTATCGATCCAGCGATTGATATTGGAGATGTTACAGAGTATGCAGTTGATGGACTACTTCCTTTAGTAGATTATTCCATAACTGTGCGGTCAATAGGAGGAATCTGTGGAGGTGAATCAGTAACAATTGTTTGCTCGACCATAAATTGTAATGTCGATGATTTAATCATAGAGGCACAAGATTCAGTCGTATGTTTTGGAGAAGCAAATGGATTACTTGACGTTGATATTACAGGAGTGTTTCCGCCTTTTACTTACGAGTATAGAGGTGAAAGTAATTTAGATGGTTTGTTTACTGGTCTTGCTGCTGGGGAAGATACCTTGTATATCACAGACAATGTCGGATGTGTTTCGAAATATCCGATTGAAATTCTTCAACCAAATAGCCTAAACGTAGATTTTGACGGAATTATAGCAATTAGTTGTTTTAACGAGAATGACGGAAGGGCAGTAGCTGAACCTTTTGGTGGTGTTGCTCCGTATGAAGTTCTATGGTCTTCTGGCGAAATGACAGAAGTAGCAGCCCTGCTATCTCCCGGAACGAACTTTATCACAATTACTGATGCCAATGGATGCGAACTAGTTGAATCAATTGATTTTGATAATCCACCAGAATTAACAGCTGATCATTTGAGTATGGATGCAAGTTGTTTTGGAACAAGTACTGGTATTGGGATTATTAACCCTGGTGGCGGAACGAGTCCATATTTTTATAATTGGGGAGATCCTCTAAATCAATTAACTCAACAAGCCAACGATCTAGCTGCAGGAACATATATTGTTACTGTAGAAGATATTAATAATTGTAGTACGACCGAGGAAGTTATTATTGGAGAGCCAGGACAGATAGTCACAAATGTGACTGGGTCTAGTATTTCTTGTTTTAATAGCCTTGATGGCGAAGCAGAAGTCACCATTCAAGGTGGAAATCCGCCATTCGATATACTCTGGGATACTGGATCATCAGATAATCCCGTCCTAGACTTAACGGCAGGGTGGCATTATGTGACAGTTACCGATAATATGAATTGTGAAGCCATCGATAGTGTCGAGATTCTTGCTCCTGAAGCGATTGAAGTAATCTTTGATAATTCAGATGTTAGTTGTTTTGGTTTAACTGATGGTGAAGTGAGTTGGATGGTTACTGGAGGCACTGGTGCAATTACTGTCACTGATCTCAATAATGATGTGGTCACTTCACCAGTGAGCGATTTGCCAGCTGGAATTCATTGCTTTAGTTTTGAAGACTCTGAAGGGTGTGTACTTGACTCATGTATTACGCTTATCGAACCAGTTGAATTAGTAATTGATTATTTAGCTGTTTTCGAGTCGTGCTTTAATACAAATGATGCCTCAATCGATATTACCGTTTCCATGGGTGTAGAGCCTTATACCTTCTCATGGACAGGTCCAAACAACTTCACCTCAAATAGTGAAGATATTTTTGACATTAATTCAGGGCAGTATTTTATCGAGATAACCGATGCAAATGGATGCATTAAGGTAGATAGTTTGACACTTGACGAGCCCGAGCAGATTATTATTGGAACGGATGTTTTTAATATTGCTTGTAAAGGAGAGGCCGACGGTATTTTGCAGATTACAGTAACAGGCGGTGCTGAACCCTACACTTACAATTGGATTGGTCCAAACGGATTTACCTCAGATGAAGAAGATTTAATTAATGTTTTAGCAGGAGTTTATACGCTAATATTGATAGATGATATTGGTTGTACTGTTCAGAAACAATATGAAATAATAGAGCCTTTTCAAGGAATTCAGGCTGGCATATCACCTGATGATGAGGTTTGTTTTGAGGCAAAAAATGGTGTAGCTTCAGTTCAACCTTTTGGAGGTACTTTACCGTATGATATTACATGGAGTAACGATAGTAAATTTACTAATATAAATGGGCTTTCACCCGGATGGTACTACGTTACAATTGTGGATGGTTCGAATTGTTTCGTGGTGGATTCTGTCGAGATTATAGAGCGTCCTCAAATTGAAATAGAAACTAGTCAGAGTACATCCCTCTGTTTTGAGTCATTTGATGGTTCAGCTCGTGTAGAGTTAATAACAGTAAATGGTGTTGTCCAAGATCCAAATGACTATGAATATCTTTGGAATTCATTCCCATTACAAACTACACAAGAAGCACTTAACCTTAAAGGTGGTGCAGATTATCTTGTAGTTGTAACTGATCAACTTGGCTGTACGGCAAGGCAGTCAGTCATAATTGATACACCTGAAGAAGTAGAAGCTGAACTTAGTGTAATTGATTCTATCAATTGTGCACAAGGTGATGATGGCAGTATCCAGATTAATGGAATTGGAGGAAATAGCCCATACAGTTATCAATGGGGGCAAAAAACGAACTTCCAAACTGGCCCAGAGGCAAGTAATCTACGAGCTGGGACATACCTTGTAACAATTACTGATACAAATGGCTGTACTGGTGTTGAAGAATTTTCCATACAAGATCCATTTCCAATTTCATTGAATTATCGAATATTTGAAGTTCTGTGTTTTGGTGAAGAAGACGGAGAGGTTGAACTGATTGCAAATGGCGGTACATTGCCTTACACATACAATTGGTCGACTGGTGACTCTGATGACGTGATAGAAAATCTTGACGAAGGTCTATATTACGTAACTGTTTCAGATGCAAATGATTGTGAGATTGTGGATTCGGTTGAAGTAGCTCAGCCTTTGTCACCGATTTCGATCGATGCTTCTGTGAATAATATTACCTGTGCCGATGGACAAGATGGAAGTATCATTGTAAATGCTTCTGGTGGTTCCGGTAATTATATATATAGTTTAGATAATTTCCTATACAATGGCTCAGTCGAGCAGATTGGCTTGTCGGAGGGCACATATACCCTCTATGTGAAAGATGCCAATGGTTGTATAGATTCGATTGAAAATATTGATATTTTTAGCCCAGTAGCACTGGAATTAGAACTAGGCCCAGATATATATTTGTCCTATGGTGAAAACTTTCAGTTTGATCCGCTTCTATCCAACTTTCAAAACCCACTGAGTTTTGAGTGGAAGTCTCCCGACAAAGACCTCTTATCTTGTGATGATTGTCTAAATCCATTTTATGAGGCAATTAAGCAGGCTAGTTTCCAACTTGTCGTTACCGACGGTAGAGGATGTTTAGTGGAAGATTTTATAAATATATACATTACTAATGATGATGCCGTGCGTGTTCCAACTGGGTTTACACCAAATGGTGATTTCAATAATGATATCCTGACAGTTTATGGACGTGAAAATGTAAAAATCATTGAATTCAAAGTCTACGATAGGTGGGGAGAATTGATGTATAGTAATGAGGATTTCTTAGTAAATGATGATGACCTAGGGTGGAATGGAACATTCCGAGATCAAGAAATGCCTCCAGGAGTATATACTTGGTATGTAAAGGCAGAATTAACAAATGGTTTTGCCGAAGTTTATTCAGGTAATACAACATTAATCAGATAAGACTATGAGATTATGTTTGATATTTATTTTGAGTTTATTTGTGCAAATTGGATTGTTTGCTCAAGATGCTGCGTATTCGCAGTTCTATAACTCAAATGCAATTCTTAATCCTGCTCTAATTGGTGTCTATGACGGACAAAATCGATTGACGCTGAATTATCGAGATCAGTGGGCGTCAATTCATAGAAATAATTCCTATAGAACCTTATCAGCACAATTTGATGGTAAAGTCCATATCAAAAGAAATGACTTTTTGACGTATGGAATAGACTTTACTAGAGATCAGGCTGGAAATAGTAATTATCTGCAGCAAAATGGACATTTCAATATAGGCTGTATAAAACAGATTGGTACAAATGCATATTCTCCAGTTGATCACTTTCTAGTTGGAGCTCTGCGTTTAGGTTTTGGTCAGAATCGTTTAAGTTTGGCTGATTTGTGGTTTGGTAACCAATTCAATAAGTCGTCTGGAACAATAGATTTTGGTGCCGCATCAAATGAAGAACTTTTGGGCAACGGTAGTACGCCTCTTTTCGGTGATTTCGGTATGGGATTGCTTTACTATGGTGTAATAAAAGATAGACATAATTTCTATGCGGGATTTTCAGCCAACCATCTCAATCAACCAAGGGTTTCGGTAACAGAATTTGGTGACTTTAGGCTGAAGAGACTCTACGTATTTCATGCGGGAACCGAGCTGCCACATAATCGTGAATTGAGTTCTATGATTAATTTTGCCACGTATTTTCAAGGATCTAGCAGAATGTTTATGCCTGGATATACTGCGAGATATAAACACAAGGATTGGAAAGAAATTGCACTTCGAGCGGGTGTTTGGTCTCGTTTCGTAGCTGGTGAAGAATTCGTGGAGTCTATTGTATTTGGAACAACTTTTGAATACGAATCTATATTATTTGGTCTTTCATATGATGTGACTACGTCTTCACTTGTTCAAGCTAATTCACGAAGAGGTTCGATTGAATTGTCGTTTCAGTATATTAATCGGAATACCAAATACAGATCACCCATTACCTGTCCAAAATTCTAGGAACTAAATTCTTGATAACACTAGACATTTAATGATATTCGATGTACGCCCGGACGAAATTTTTGACATAATAAGGACTGTATAAAGTCAAAGTACTTCTTATTTTCTACAAAATTTATGTCCTTCAAATCTAAAATCAAAACAGGGTAGGACAGAACATTTCGAAAATACTCAAAGTAAGAATCTTGTACAGTTTTCAAATACTCTTTAGAAATATTCATTTCGTACGACCGCCCGCGCTTCTCTATGTTCTCCTTTAATACATCAACGTCTCTGTGGAAATATACAACTAAATCAGGCTGAGGGAAATTTGAATCCAGCACCTTAAATATCTTCTGAAAGATTCGATACTCTTCTTCATTTAAGTTTTTTCGCGCAAAAAGTAGAGTTTTCAAAAAGAAGTAATCACCTAGAACAAAATCGTCAAACATATTACGCATTGACAAAATTCCGCTCATTTGCTTATGACGTTCAGTCATAAAAAATAACTCCACAGTGAATGCAAATTTTTCCGGATTTTCGTAGAACATCGGAAGAAATGGATTGTCGTCAAACTCTTCAAGAATTAAACTACAATTATGTTCTTTTTGCATCATTTCACAAAAAGTAGTCTTTCCGGATCCTATGTTCCCTTCAATGACAATATAATTATATGGTATTTTTCCTGACATGAGTTATATGCGTAAGACTTTACTATTGTCTGCGCATTGATCCAATAATTGCGAACTGTCTAAGTTGCTAATCGGGTCAACTGCAGTTCCCCAAGATTCTGCAAGCGGTTCTAAAACAAAACGCCGCTCTCGAAATAAAGAATGAGGAATTTCCAATTCAGGGCTAAAGATAATCATATTACGATAAAGAATAATGTCAATATCAATTATTCTCGGCTCCCATTTCCTTTCTCTTTTTCTCCCCAGTTGTGATTCACTCTCTAGGCACAGTCTAAGTAGTGCAAATGGGTTTAATTTGGTTTCAATTTCAATTAATTGGTTGTGAAAATTTGATTGATCTTGATTACCCCACGCTTCAGTTTCAAATATCGAGCTTACTTTCTTTATACTGCACCTCTTAGATATTTCGCCCCTCGCTCTTGCTAAGTTGGAACCTCGATTTCCTAAGTTAGATCCTAATTGTAAAATGATGGGAGAAGTATCCATGCAAGTTTATAAGTAGATATAGAAAACAAAGTACCTCAATTTTCAGACGATTCTATCGTCTTGAAATATTAAGGTGCTTTTATATGAGTTTGAATAATTTTATTTGTTTGCCCTTATGGCAGCTAGGTATTTGTTCAACTCTTCACGAACTTTTGGAAAGAGTATGAAACATCCGATGATATTAGGAATAGCCATTGCAAAGATCATCGCATCCGAAAAGTCAATTACTGGTCCTAAGCTAATTGCTGCTCCAACGATAATAAAGAGGCAAAACATTATTTTATACGAAATATCTGCAGCTTTATTCTTTCCAAAAAGGAACATCCAACTCTGTAACCCATAATATGACCATGAGAGCATAGTTGAAAAGGCAAAAAGTACTACCGCTATGGTAAGAATATAAGGAAAGAATGAAAGAACTGACCCAAATGCTGCTGAAGTTGCAACAACACCATCAGGAGATTTGACACCATATTCCATTATTGAACCATCACCGTTGGTAATTATGATCACTAAAGCAGTCATTGTACATACTATTACTGTGTCAATAAATGGTTCTAAAAGTGCTACAAGGCCTTCTGATGCTGCAAAATTTGTTTTTACGGCTGAGTGAGCAATCGCTGCTGATCCAACTCCAGCTTCATTTGAAAATGCTGCTCGCTGGAACCCTACAATAAGTACACCCACAAGTCCACCTTTCATTCCTTCAGGAGAAAAAGCTCCAGAGAAGATTTGCCCAAATGCACCAGGTATGTCACCCGCATGCATAATCAAAACAATTATTGCTGCTAAAACATATAATACTACCATAAAAGGAACAACTTTTTCCGTAACTGAACCGATTCGCTTAATTCCTCCAATGATTACAAGTGCAACCAAAACAGCAAGGATCAAACCAAATATTGCTCCTGCAGATGGGTGCGTAATTCCCAACATTGAATTGAATTGCGCGGCAGCTTGATTTGCTTGAAACATGTTTCCTCCCCCAAGAGATCCTCCAACACACATCACAGCAAAAATTCCTGCAAGTATTTTACCAAGTGTACCTGCCTTCATTTCTTTTAGACCTTTGCTCAAGTAGTACATCGGACCTCCATAGACAGTTCCATCTTCTCCTACGTCACGATATTTCACACCGAGCGTACATTCAACAAATTTTGACGACATTCCAAGTAAGCCAGCTATAATCATCCAAAAAGTAGCACCGGGCCCACCTAGGGATATTGCGACAGCAACACCTGCTATATTACCTAATCCTACCGTCCCTGACAAGGCTGCTGTGAGTGCTTGAAAATGTGTTACTTCACCATCACTCTCAATCTTAATTGTGTCTAGAATGTCTCCATCTAGTGTATTGACCATTGCCTTTTCCACTTTTCCATGCTTGTCTAGGTCATCATATTTCCCTCTTACAATATTGATTGCGGTACTAAAATTTTTAATGTTAACAAACTTAAACGCTACTGTGAAGAATCCTGCAGCTCCTAGGAGCATTATTACTACCAGTGGTACATCAAGGCCAGCAATCGTAATTGGATAAAATATTATACCTCCCCACGCATCTGCGATTGGCTTGAATGATTCATTAATCGTTTCATCAATACCTTTTGCATAGCTTAAAAAAGGAATGACCAGAAGGGTCAATAATGTCATTACTCTGCGCATCTTCAAATTCATATGTCGTTTGTTTGATTTGTTTTCGTCTAAGTTCGCAAGTACTTTATTTCGCCTATAAGGTGAAACACTTTTTACTTACAGCTCGGAAAGGTATTATTAATTTTTGACATTCAAAAAACTGATTTAGTAATTTGTCCAGAATATCGAGTAATCAATCCTCTTTCTTTATGAGACTTTTGCATTTAAAGAGATGTGTGACATCTAATTTGGTTAAATGTGCAGTACTACTTTTTTATAATTCGAATATTCAGGAAAAGATATCAGATAGAAATATGCTCTATTTCCGAGTAACTTACCCATGTGAATCCTAATAGTGCGTTTTTAACTTTGTACCAATTTCTATCTCCTTATATTCTATGTCCTTGTTTTTTCGTAAAGAATCAGACTTACGCTCGATCCAACTTAACTTTTGATAATTTGATTTGAAATTAATTTAACTTTTGAGAAAGCGCTTATTAATGGAATTCAATGAATTGTAGCTTTTCCTACTATTGATTATTAAGGGCTTTGAGCCCGAAAGGCGAATCAATTCTAAGCTTATCATTTCATGACAAGTAGTGCAACCTCTCTCCATTTAGTTTATTAGAGTACTTTTTATTTGGATTTGCATCCGACGAAGAGAAGATGCAATTTCATATATTCAATTAGCTTAACATGTAAATCTCTAATTACAAAGATGTTCTAAGAGACTTCATAAACACATTAAAAAATATCATATTTTATTTTATTATCCATTTGCTTTGGCTAGAAATGTTATTAATTTTGCAGCTAACCGAACTCACGCTTCTACCACTTATGCGTCAATATCTATCCCTACTGCAGCACGTACTCGATAATGGTGTCGAGAAATCAGATCGTACTGGCACAGGCACAATTAGCACCTTTGGATATCAAATGCGTTTTGACCTTTCTAAAGGTTTTCCGATGGTCACAACTAAGAAACTTCACTTAAAATCGATCATTTATGAGCTCTTATGGTTTATAAAGGGCGATACTAATGTCAAATATCTACAAGAAAACGGTGTCAGAATATGGAACGAGTGGGCAGATGAAAATGGTGATCTTGGTCCGGTATACGGCAAGCAGTGGCGAAGTTGGCAAGGAGCTGACGGTAAAAACTGTAGATCAGTTGATGAAGGTCATTAATACACTAAAAGAGAATCCTGATTCGAGGACGCATGATCATTAATGCTTGGAATGTAGGTGAACTTGATAAGATGGCTTTAACACCTTGTCATTGTATGTTTCAGTTTTACGTCGCGGATGGTAAACTTTCGTGTCAACTTTTTCAGAGATCGGCAGATTGTTTTTTAGGAGTTCCATTTAATATTGCCTCCTATGCTCTTTTTACTATGATGATCGCACAAGTGTGTAACTTAGAAGTGGGAGAGTTTGTCCATACATTCGGTGATGCACATATTTATAAAGATCATCTTGAGCAAACGAAATTACAGCTCAGTAGAGATCTAAGACCGCTCCCGACAATGAATATCAATCCAGAAATACAAAATATACTGGATTTTACATATGACGATTTTACATTAATTGATTATAACCCACATCCTCACATCAAGGCAAAAGTTTCTGTGTGAGGCTGTTTATTTAGTCATTTTATTTAGACGTTGTCTAAATAAAATTAAAGGCAGAGAAAATAATTGTGCAAACTTAGGTAGGGACTTATTTTTGCGGCAATGTTGTGTTTTGTCATGGTAAAGTAAATTTGAAAAATTTTGATCACGAAAAACACACTTAATTTAAAGTTCATACAAACACGATGATAATAAGAAATTTAGCTTCATTCGGGAAATCACTACTCTTAGTATTTCTCATGGCATATGGAACCACTTCGATGGCACAGGTTTCTGCTGACGCAGGAAAAACCTTGTTCCGTAATTATTGTGCATCTTGCCACGATAAGGGCATGCAAAAGAATATGACTGGTCCAGCACTCGCGGGAGTTCAGGAGCGTTGGGCTGATTATCCAGAATCTGATTTATATGCATGGATTAGAAATTCACAAGCTTTGATCGCATCTGGTCATCCACGAGCTACAGAATTGTGGGAGACTTACAATGGTGTCATCATGACTGCATATCCTAACCTAACAGATGACGATATAGGATCACTTTTAGAATACATCAATGGTGTAGCCAATGGTACTTATGGTGTGAAAGCTGGTGTAGTTGTAGTAGCCGAAGATGAAGAGGAAGAAGAAGCAACTAGCCCTTGGTTGTACGTTGGATTGCTTGGACTTCTTGCAATTCTTGCTTTAGTTTTGGCAAGAGTAATTGGTAACCTAAATGTTATAGCTACCAAGAAAGAGAACCCTGATGCGATTGTCGAACGAAAATCAATTCTGGATATTCTTACGAGTAAGGGGTTGATTGGATTCGTACTTTTTGCGTTTGTGCTACTTGGAGGATATACAACAGTTAATAATGCAGTTTCTCTAGGTCGTCAACAAGGTTATGCACCCGAGCAGCCTATTAAGTTTTCTCACGAAACTCATGCTGGATTAAATAAAATCGAATGTCAATATTGCCATGACGGAGCAAGAAGATCGAAGCACTCTGTTATTCCTG
>CALSOU010000007.1 GCA_943788055.1 uncultured Saprospiraceae bacterium | reverse complement strand
GCTTAGGATACCAATACGTCTGGATACGTCAAAAACAAATCCAATTGACGGAAGAATGGCTTGAATACAAAGAAGAACTGATCGAAAGTTTGAAAGAAGATGAAATCTTGCAAATTACAGGCAAATACACGGAAGATGATGAATATAATGGTACGCTAGAGAATCTAGGAATGGCAAGAGCAGAGGAGATTCGACAAAATTTAGGTTTAGCTTCGGAAAAAGTCCAATTGAGGGGTATTCTCGATACGGACACAGTAGACAACGAAACTGTTTCTGAGGTCATCAGTTTTAGAAATATTATCGTCAATAATTCGATTGATGAGTCAATTGAAAATAGGACAATTATTCGTTTTCCTTCCAACTCAACAAATAAGCTGAATGACGAAGTAGTGGAAGAGTACCTTGACAAGTTAATCCGTCGAATTATTAAATCAGGGAAGCATGCAAAATTGACTGGGTTTTCGGATTCGGACGGTTCTGAAGAGGATAATCTTTCGTTGGGGCAACGCACGGGCAGATGTAATCAAGAGACTATTTAGTCTCGAAGGGCGTCGACGAGACTAGTAGAGTTAGTTACACTGTCAGAAGGGGAGGGAAGCCCGATTGCAACGTAATGAAACGGAAGAAGGCAAGGCTCAAGAACCGCAGAACGGAATTGGAGATCATTGATTGATCCTAAAAGATTTTTGCTGACAGTACAAAAAAGATATACAATGATATACGTTTTAAGTTTTGATTTTATACGGTTTGGCCCTGGCTTTGGTGGCTAATTTCTGGACTCTTAGGTTTATTGATTGGCTATATTATTTGGGCTCGTTGGAAATCAAAGTATAATGAACTTCGAGACGAGAGCCCTGCACTAAGTAACAAATTATCCAAGCTTGAAGGGCAGTTGCAGCAAAGTCAGCACCAAATTGCTATGCTCGAGGGCGATATAGCTATTGCCAATGGACGGGTAAGAGAAATGGAAGCAGTTGTAAAAGAGAGTAAAGAGCGTACTAGTATTCAGACCAATACAGGGGGGAGGTGATGAAGAGCTAGAAAATCTCAAAGCGAAAGTAAAAGAGATGAAGAAGATAGTCCAGAAATCTCACGATATTGCAGAAATAGCGAAGAAAGACCTAGAGACCACAAAGTCTGATTTGAAAGCATCAGATAATACCAACAAAAAATGGGAGGCCTAAAATCGTTGAGCTTAGACATGAGTTAAATCTTCTAAAAACCGCAAACGTTGCTTCCAAAATCGAGGCAGCAGAAAAAGAGCGAAATTCAGATTCAAAGTCTACGCATTAAGACTTTCGTTTGAATTGATTATTAAACTCTCTACTCAAGTTACTGCACAGCGATTTTAACAAATTCTTGTATGCCATGTGCATCGGTGCAACGCAGCATATACATACCCTTTACCAACGTACTCAGATCCAAGCTTATTTTATTCAAATTGTGTGTGCCAGACTGCAGAAGTTGTCCATTAGGATTATAAATGGCACTCAGCCTAATAATTCGATCAGTAGAAATATAGACATAGCCATTTGTTGGATTTGGAGCTGCTGAAAGTTTAAATGTGTTTTGATTTTCTTGAATAGCCGTTGTCAGTAGATTTTCACGGTTGAAAGTTGCCAGCATCTCCGTAAAGTCGCCCGTTCCGTTCGGATAACGTCCATAGGAAATGTCAGTCAGCTGCCCTGGGTATGTTAATTGATCAATTATCTCGAAATTTGTGTTTGATAGTACAATGGTGTCTCCATTAGCGGAAAGTTTGAAGTTCGCGTGCAGGCCTTCTTGATGTGATTAAACACCTAGCAAATGACAAAGGTGCCATAACGAGTATTAGGTTAATTACCAAATTATATTTTACAAATAGAGATTGTCGCAAAATATGACGATTTCCATTTTTTGTTGCTTTCGGGTGAGGCTTGACTACAATTTGCTGAATACTAGTGGTTTTAAATTGATTATTCGAATAAAAAGTGTTATCTTGTATCAGTAAGGGTTAGTTTGCGAAGCTTCATTGCAGGTTTCGAGGCTAGTTCTTTGTGGTCTAATGTAATTATAAATTAAATAAAAAAATATACGTATATGATTATTATTGAAGTAAAAGATGAAGAATCAATTGACAGAGCCCTTAAAAGATACAAAAAGAAAGCATAGAAATGTGAAATTGGGTGATCAATTGAGACAAAGAAAATTTTTTTACTAAGAAATCTGTAGTCCGTCGAAATATGATTAATGACGCAGCCTACAGAGCAGAGAAATTTGGAACCAAATAAATACAGAATATGTCAAGGAGAAGTGCCAAAAAGTTTGATTACGGGGAAGGTATTTATTACTTCATCTTAAAAAAAGGTTTTCGCTCGGAGATTGTTATCAAGCGATTATCACTTTTGAAAGCCGTTCAAGCATTTAAGTATTACTTAAATACTAATGCTGGAGAACCAGAATGGCTGGGGAAATGGGACGGAAGTAAATTCGTTGAAACCAATTTCCAAAAGTTGGTAAAAGATGAATTAAAACCTTCTATTGCATAATCAACACGACAGAAACGATAAATTAATTAAAGCTCACTTACCTAGGTGAGCTTTTTTTTTTGCCTTCTTCTACAACATAGTCTCCGACTTTTCCTTCGGTCAATAAGTAGTATTCAGAAGGTCTAGTTTTCAATAAATTTTTATCTTTACGATATGAGATTTACCTTTTTTCTAGGCATTTTACTTGTTGTTTTTACGTCTCCGATTTTTTCACAGATCAGTGAGAAATTCGACGATGAATTTATCTCAGATGACCTTGACTTACCTGTAGGGGTATTAGTTGATCCAGAAGGGTAGAGTGCTAGTGTGGGAAAAAGGAGGGTAAAGTTAAATGGGTTTCTACAGAAGTCGGGGTTGAACCAGTTACCCTTCTAGATATTTCTGAAAAAGTTGCTAGTTGGGCAGATCAAGGCTTGATGTGTGTTGCTCTAGATCCAGACTACGCATTTAATCGCTATCTGTACGTAGCCTATGCGATGGATCGATACTATCTAGAGCATCATCAAGAGTCCAACTATAAGCCAGATTCTACTGTTACTAAGCAAGCTACAATTGGTCGTATTGCTAGATATACGATTAATGAATCTTTTGACCAAGTTATCCCCGATTCTGAACACGTAATAATTGGAAAGTCCTTCGAGGATGGGGTTTCCATCTCAGCAGACTTTCATGGACTTGGATCAATCGTATTTGGTGATGATGGTTCTTTACTTTTCTCAGTTGGTGATGGAGGTAACGATGAAGAGGATGAGCCCGATCAAAATCACTTCTACGCAGACCAAGCTCTAGAGGATGGGATTATCACAGAAAAGGAAATTGTCGGGCCCTATCGCTCTCAACTTCTAGATAATATGAATGGTAAAATTCTCAGAATACATCCAATTACGGGAGAGGCATATCCAAGTAATCCATTTTACGAACAAGATAATCCTTCAAGTGATAGATCAAAAGTTTATTCCCTTGGTCATAGAAATCCTTTCGCCTTTGTTAAAGTGCCAAACACAGGAGATGTGTTAGCCGAAGAGGGTAATCCCGGCATTTTGTTTAGTGGCGATGTAGGAGGAGGAGCCTGGGAGGAATTGAACTTCATCGATACGGCGGGACTCAATTTTGGATGGCCAAATTTCGAAGCTTATCTAAACCAATGGCCTTATCACTTTCAGCTAATCAAGGAAAACAAGGATGCCCCCAATCCTGAGGGTGCATTCTGTGATCGACCTTACTTTCATTTTCAAGATTTAATATCCAATGAATTGAAAGATGGTGGACTTCCTTTCTACCCAAACCCCTGTGTGCCTGAGCTTGATATTTCAAATAGCACACCAACCTTTATTCAGAGACCACCAGTAATCGCTTGGAGTAATTCTAAATGGAATTTACCCGAAAGAACGATAGTAAAATCTCTGGTGTCAAGTGATTTAGTCATACGCGATCAGTTGGCTTTTCCATTGGGAATTGTTGATAAGGATTTCGGAGGATATTCGAGCATGCCGGGTTTCTGGTATAGTTCAGGAAGCTTGCCAGACTCAATGAATAATTCACTGTTTGTGGCAGATTTTTCTGGTTGGATCAGAGCTTTTAGTTTTGACGAAGATTATCAGTTGATCAAAGTAAGTACTATTAAGGAAGACGTGAAAGGAATCGTAAGGATGGCTTTTCACGAAGAAGAGCAAGCAATTTATTACGTGGATATCGAGGAGAACACTTTGCACCGTCTGATCTATGACGGTAACCCTCGACCTATCGCTCTTATCGAAGTTGATAAAAACTATGGTGCGTCTCCTCTTACGGTGAGTTTTGATGGTTCAGGTTCCTATGATCCAAGAGGTGAAAATTTAGTATTTGAATGGGATTTTGGGGATGGGTCCAAAAGTACTTCCATGAACTCGTCACACGTATTTGTCAATGCCCAAGCATCCAAAGCATTTGAAGTTAGTCTTAAAGTATCAGATGAGGTTGGACAACTTGCAGTGCAGAAAATTACTGTATCGGTGAATAATACGCCACCTGTAGTTGATATTGCTGGTGCTAAGGACGGTGATTTTTATACCATTTCAGGGAGGAACTATATTTCTCTTGTGGGTTCGGCAGTAGATAATGAGGAGTCCAACGAGAGTCTGACATTTACTTGGGAACAATTCTTACATCATAATTTCCATTTTCATCCTGAAAATCCGGTACTGGACTCTGTGTTTACAGCCGTCACTGAACCATTAGGGTGTAAAGATGAAGACTATTGGTATAGGGTACGTCTGACGGTTGAAGATTCATACGGCTTATCCGATGTCAAGGAAATCAATATATACCCAGATTGCCAGCCTTCAGACATTGAAATATCCTGGCTTCCTGAATATTTGGACGATAATAAAGTGCAGCTAAATTGGAGTATTCCAAATGCCGAAGGAGTATGCGTAATAGAGCGGTTTGATTACGTTGGTAACTATACACTTTTGAACTCATTAGACGTAGAAACTGGTCAAACAGGTTTTGAATACATAGATAATGACCCCTTGGTAGGTATCAATACCTATAGAATCAGGAATGTACGGAATGATGGTCGTTATGACTACTCTTCAATGAAATCAGTCTATTTTCCATACAAACCAGTATGTCAGGTATTTCCTTCACTTTCGATTGATAAGGTTGAACTAAGTTGGAGAGCTAGTTTTTGGGAACCGCTATCCATTCGTATTGTTGATATGAAAGGAGCACTTGTGTGGGAAAAAAACGTGGAATGTTGATGAGATTCCACAATCATATTCTTTGGACGTAAGTCCCTTTTCACCTGGGCAATACATAATCTTGTTCCAAGTGAATGGTGAGACAATAAGTAAACAAATTACACGTATCTAGTCATGAATCTTGCCAGTTTGCGATCTTAGATTTCTGACCAAGAATACACATCAGATTTTATAAGAAGGATCCATGTAGATAAAAATACCTGTAAAATTTCGTGGAATAGGGATCTTGATTATTGCTTTGAAGTCTAGTAAGTCAAAACTGAGTACTGGAGTTTATTAACTTTAGATTTTAAATCTATCAAAGAATATGAACATGCATAGAATAGAGTTTTCAGTTGCTAAGTTTGCATTACTTATACTGATTCTTTTTGTATCCTGTAAGAGTAATAACTATCAAGAAACTGATTTGCACGGTAGTTGGAAGGTTGTTAATTGGGAGATCACATCTTCTGGTCAAGAACGAAACAATCAAATGGATATGTCCTTTGAAGAAAATGGATCATACACCGTTGATTATGGTTCTGAAAAAGAAGTGGGTGAGTATTGGATTGCTAATGACTTTCTTCATACAACGGAAACCGATCAAGCCGAGAAAAAAGTTAAAATTTTGGGCCTAAGCCAAGACACTTTATCCTTTCAAATGAACCGTGGAGGAGAATTGGAAAACGTGATACTTGTTAGAAGTAAGTAGAATTTTCTGTCTTTCTGATGGGTTTCTTTAACGTAGATTATGAGGCTTCAACCATGTGATTCTTGAATAGGGTTGGATTTTTTCAAGCCGTGCAGTATGCCATCAGTGGTTATTATTGTATGTTAGGGTATTTGTAAAATTTAAAAAAACAGATAATAGTGATGTCTTATTTGCTGTCAAGTATTCGGTATTTATTCTTTACTCTTCCAATAGCCACCATTTCACCATCCCATCTTTTGTTATCAAGAGAGTCAATTCTCAATCCAAATCCTTGAGCTGCTGATCGAGTAGACGTGGCGTGAACAAAAAACTTGTTCTTTAGAAATACACCCACATGAACAATGCGCTCGTTGTTAGCATTTGGGGCTTTGAAGAATAAAAGATCTCCCATTGCTCGATTTTCAAAATTGATTTTGTCACAGTACTTATTGGGAATACCCCTAGAGCTACCTCTTATCTGATAATGAAAGATCTGATCTTGCATTATACGAGCGAAACCGCTACAATCAATACCTCTTTGTATTGCTTTTTTGTTCAAACCCGTTTCTCCATAACCTTTCCAACTTGGTGTCCCGGAGTTCGTTTTAAGCGAAGAGACGATGAACGAGTACACTGCCGAATCAGATCCCTTCAAGTCCAAGATTGGTTTTAATATATCTATGTATTCCAACTCTAGAGCTTTAATGCTATCTGAATAGCTGAAGCTCAGCGGATATTGTTCATTTTCGAGCTTTTTCGTTTCAACTAAATCTACATGCTCAATAGAAGCAGAGTCTGATTGGATCTTTATTTTTGATTTTGACTCCGAGATCTGCACACAAGAAAGTAGGTTGATAACACTTAATCCAAGGATGTAGCTGATCATGTTTTTAATCATGGGATTTTCGCGATTACATCTTATTACTGGCTCTATAGTAGGTAAAACATGCCAGACTTCTGACGATCGAATGGCCTCCAACAGTCATTTAATTTATTACTAAACGATATTTCGATTTAAATAAATTATAATCTTTATTAGTTTTAGAAAGTAAAAGAATACTTTCATATGCATTGAATCGATCATTTTTTTACATTTTTCGTACTAATTCTGATGTCTACGTTCTTTGTAGCATGTCTCAATTTAGAATCTAAGGAAGTGAAAGCATCTATATAAGAAGCTAATCAGGTATTAGAAGACCAAATAGTAAAAAGGGCAGTCGGTTATATACAAGTTTTTAAGTTACAGACTGGAAGATATCCTGTAAGTCTCGATAGAATAACCAATGTTAATGCATTTGATAAGGCAGATACTTTATAAAAGACTTGCCGTTGGATATCGTCTAGATTTGATACAAGGCTTTAAAGGTACGAAAGAGGTTGCTTTAAGTTACTCACAGGTTTACTGGAAAGGAACGGGATTCAAGGAGTCCAACATATTCAAGTAGATGTTTTGAAAAAGGAAAGATAAATCAATAGTAGACATTCTCCCTATTCTACATTTTCCTTATTTTGGTCATAGAAAGCAATTAATATCCTGCTTATTTCCAGAATCAACCCTTTGGACACATTAATAATAATTGAAGTAAATATGATCAAAACATCTATTCCTGATAACATGACAAAACACCTAGTTTTTACATTTTTAGTAATTACATATTTTTTTCTAAGTGCCTGCGATTTACAGGCTCAAAGTAGCGTTCTTCAAGAACTTGAAGAAATTGCAATTGTAGATCAGAAAGTCATGATGCCTATGCGAGATGGTATCAGACTTGCAACTGATATTTACCGTCCAAAAACTGATGAGAAAGTACCAATTATATTCTCTCGTACACCCTATAATTTTAATTCTTGGGGAGATGGAAAGCAGAGAACAAGAACTGCTCAACGAGCATTAGAAGCAGTAAATAGAGGATATGCTTATGTAGTACAGAATGAGCGCGGGCGATACTACTCGGAGGGAGAATGGGATATTTTAGGCGTGCCGTTAACCGATGGTTATGATGCTTTTACATGGATGAAAGATCAGTCTTGGTCAAATGGAAAGATAGGAACATTGGGATGCTCTTCAACTGCTGAGTGGCAAATGGCCGTAGCTGCTTTGGACCATCCATCTCATGCAGCAATGGTTCCTCAAGGTTATGGAGCTGGAGTAGGTCGAGTAGGAGATATTAATGAGCAGGGAAATTGGTATCGTGGAGGTGCAGAACAGATGTTGTTTTTCTCTTGGTTGTACGGAGTTGAGCATGATAAATTCAAGCCAAGAATTCCTGCTGGAGCAACACAAGAAGATTTAATCAGAATATCTAGATTCTATGATTTAGCACCTGAGAATCCAAAAGTTGACATGTCCGAAGCTTTGAATCATTTACCCATTCAAGATATTCTCAAGAATATCAATGGTAAGCATGAGATTTTTGATAAAATGATTACCAGAAAACCCAATGACCCTGCATGGTATGAAGGTGGTATTTATCACGATGATATGGAATTGGCTGTGCCTAGTTTCTGGTTTGCGTCTTGGTATGATGTATCGATCACTCCCAATATTGCGCTGTTTAATCACGTCAGAAATAATGCGAAAGATGCCGAAATTAGAGATAATCAATACCTTGTTATTGCACCAACTTTGCATTGCGGATACACACGTGCAAAAGAGAATACAATTGTTGGAGAACGCAGTGTCGGAGATGCTCGGTTGAACTATGGAGAGCAGATTTATGCTTGGTTTGATTTGTGGTTAAAAGGAGAAGCGAATGATTTTAAAGAAAAAACGCCAAGGGTACAGTATTATACGATGGGTAGCAATAAATGGCAAGCCGCTGATTCTTGGCCTCCAGAAGCTGCTGTATCTACTACCTTCTACCTGAATAGTGATGGGCAAGCAAATAGCCTTTTTGGGGATGGAAAACTTTCTACCTCAAAACCAGCTTCAGATAATCCAGATGGTTTTGTTTATGATCCTATGAACCCCGTACCTTCTTACGGAGGTAATGTCTGTTGTACTGGAAATGCCATTAAAGGTGGTGCTTTTGATCAAAGACAAATGGAAACACGAAATGATATCTTGGTTTATACTACTGATGCTTTAGAAGAAGGAGTTGAAGTTTCTGGCTTCATAGAATCTACATTGTACATATCTTCTGATGTTAAGGATACTGATTTTACGATTAAGTTAATTGACGTTTATCCCGATGGAACAGCTTATAATCTAGATGAGACAATTCAGCGTGTGCGATATCGTGAAGGTTATGACAAAGAAGTCTTTATGGAAGAAGGGATGGTATATAAGGTTGACTTGACTCCTATATCGACAAGTAACTATTTTGAAAAAGGCCATAGTATCAGAATTGAAATATCAAGTAGTAATTTTCCAAGGTTTGCTAGAAACCTGAACACCGGAGGAAATAACTATGATGAGAGTCTGGGTGTCGTAGCAAACAATAAAGTACATCATTCGGCAGAATATCCTTCCAATATCAAGTTGCCTATGATTAAGAAATAGAGAACGATTCCAAAAGATAGATCTTTGCGAGGAGAGGTTGGGACACCTTCCTCTCGGAAGAATTAGGTAACCCGAGGTATCTCGGAGCAATTGTGGGAGCTGACCTCTTGGCGGATTACCGAAAGGAGCCGATCTTTGTTTCAAGTTATCGTTACAATCCATTTCTGTTGGTTAATTTCGATAATCACGACCTTTCGATTTCCATCTGATTGTGTAAAATCTGAATTATATGACTCCTTCTAAGATACTAAGTCAATCATTTACACTCCCTTGCGGAGTGACAATTCGAAATCGAATTGTCAAATCAGCCATGAGCGAGAATAATGCAGATGCTGGAGGTAGACCTTCGGATAGAATCATCAAATTATACGAGACTTGGGGTGAAGGAGGAGCAGGAATTCTAGTGTCTGGAAATGTTATGATGGATTCGAAGGCACTAGGGGAAGCACACAATGTTGTAGTTGAAAATGAGGAATTCTTGCCAGAGCTAACAGAGTGGGCGAATAAAGCGCAACGTAATGGTAGTCATCTTTGGATGCAGATCAATCATCCTGGTCGACAGGCTCCAAAACTAAATAAAGAAGTAGTCAGCCCTTCAAATGTTGAATTGGATGTTATTAAAGGTATGTTTAAAGCACCAAGACCTTTGCACGACGAGGAAATATGGGAAATTATAGAGGGTTTTGGAACAACAGCTCACGTTGCTAAGAAATCAGGATTTAAAGGGGTCCAGATTCATGGAGCTCATGGTTACCTAGTCAGTCAATTTCTATCAGCTAAAACGAATCTACGGAATGACAAATGGGGTGGGAGTTTAGAAAATCGAGCTCGATTTGTCTTGGAAATATATAGAAACATTAGATCGAAAGTAGGACCGAAGTATCCTATCGGTATCAAGATAAATTCGGCGGACTTTCAACGTGGTGCATTTACTGAAGAGGAATCCTTGCGAGTTATTCAGCTCTTAACAGAAGTGGGTATTGATATTATAGAAGTATCTGGTGGTACGTATGAACGAGCAGCTATGATGGGCAATAAGCAAAAGGTAAGTACAAAAAAGCGTGAAGCATATTTTGCGGATTTCATTGTCAAGGCTCGCAGAATAACAAAGGCGCCATTACTTCTTACAGGAGGTTTTAGAACCGCTGAGCTTATGGCGGAAGCTATTGAAAATGACGAATTAGATTTTGTTGGAATAGCGCGACCATTTGCAGTCGATCCCTTCCTGGCAAAAGGACTATTGGATGGATCGGTTAAGACTATCAAGGCTGGTAAGGTTGATACGGGTATTCGATTGATAGACCGCTTAGGTATTATGAATATAGCCTGGCATGCAGCAAATATGAAAATTATCGGAGAAGGCAGAAAGCCAAATCCGAAGCTAAGTCCATGGAAGGTATTCCTTAAGTTTGTTTGGTCACATAGATAGTTACTTGCAGGAATAAATAGTGTAAATAATGAAAAAGCAGTATCATGTATTGAATAGAGATGCGTTATTTGAGCAGTTTCCTAAGTCTATTGATGGGAATCTCGTCATTGTTAGGGAGTGTTTGGTAGAAGACACTGAATCTTCTAGGATTAGCACCTTAATATCTACATTTAATATTTCTCAATTGTAGAGAGTTCTTTTGGGCGTAAGCCCAAAAAAAACTCTTGAAATAAAACTACCTAAATTCTTGGATCACTCTACTCGGACTTGGAGACATTTACCCCTTTCCACAATAGCGTACCTCCCATAATCAATAACCAAATAACCTTGACATGAAATACGGGCTTGTAGATTTCGAAATTGTCAGGAATTCCCATAATGATTCCCATAGCAACAAAACCCAATACGACAGTAAACCATCCAAGCGACTTGCTCACTATGTTCCATTTTATAAAACCCAAACCGAGCAAAACCAAACCTACTCCTGAGAATACACGACCGAACCGCACAAAACAAGTTACGTATTGATTCGTATACAATATTCCATTTACAAAATCTTCGATTTCCGAGGCTGAAAGACCAGCCGTTTTACCAACACCCCATGCTCCAAAATTGTAATAGAAGGCATTAGCAATAGCTAAGGTGAAAGTACCAATGATAAGTACCCCTGCTCCAGGTAAAATAAGTACACGAGATGTCCTTTTTGCTGTAAATGAGACAAGCGAAAATATAGCTACACCCATTGCAACCCAACCAAAAATATGGATACGATACATCCAAATCCAATACCATACATTTTCGCCAATTGCCTCAAAATCGGCAGCTGCGACATATTCGCCAATATGATGAGGAGATAATGCCCAGCCAATCCAAAGTAATAAGGCAGCTACGATAAATGCTGCTCCTGTAAATTTAGTCTCAAAATTCTTTGTCATAGTACCTATTGTTTTGTCACTCTAGTGTAAATTTTCCAATAATGTAGCAAGATACTATTATTCGGAAGATCTCAACGTAACAGGTGTTACATAAAAAGATTGTTAAAACGCTTAATTTAGTGCTGTGGCGGGATTTTTGCTAATAAAAATCTGAAATGCGAAGATCTTAAACACAACCTAAGATGATTCTTAGTGTTTAAGATCTAGGGCGTTGACTGCTAATAAATAAAATAAATTAATATGCAAAAATACTTAGAGTCCTTTATTAATTCATTTCAAGGCACCTTGAATTGGACATGGAAGTCAATCATATTTGACGTGCCATGGTACACAAATTATTTCTGGGGGTTAATTGCTATTTCACTAGTCGTTTGGCTGCTGGAAATTGCATTCCCATGGAGAAAAGAGCAAGCAATTTTCAGGAAAGATTTTTGGTTGGACACTTTTTACATGTTTTTCAACTTTTTCATTTTTGCAATTGTGATAAGTGGAGTTTATCAGATTTTAGGTTTGCTATTTGCAGAGTTTAATGTCACTGCAAAAACTTTCGCACTTTTTGATATTTCACAATGGAATCCATTTGTTCAATTGTTTGTGTTTTTCATTATACTTGATTTTGTACAGTGGTTTACGCATGTACTTCTGCACAAGTATCCATTCCTATGGAAATTCCATAAGGTACACCACAGTGTAAAGGAAATGGGTTTTGCTGCCCACCTAAGATACCATTGGATGGAAAATATTCTATATAAGCCTCTTAAAACCTTTGGAGTAATGATTATTGGTGGTTTCGAGCCAGAACAAGCATACATAGTACACTTTATTACAATTGCTATCGGACACTTGAATCATTCAAATATGAAGATTACTTGGGGACCACTGAAGTATATATTCAACAATCCTGTGATGCACTTGTACCATCACGCTTCTGTTTTACCAGAAGGTAAATCTGGTGTGAACTACGGTATAAGTCTAAGTTTATGGGACTACATATTCAAGACGGACTATATTCCAGAAGATAGTGGAAAGATTGAAATTGGCTTTGAAGGAGATGATAAATTTCCGAAGGATTTCATCCATCAGAATCTTTATGGGTTCAGAAAAGGTCAAACTTAGTAGTTATTGATCTTTAGATTAAAAAGATACTATATCACTTCAGAGAATCTCTGAAGTGGAAAGATCTAAAGAGGGAAATTTGTAAACACGAGTTTCCCTTTTCTAATTTAATTCTACTTGGGATAATATTCTTGATGATTGATACTTCTCTGGGATTACCATCTCTGTATTCCTTTGAGCAATATAGCTACTTTCTTTCTTAGTCGTTTATAATTGCTTTCCTTAATCTTCAAGTTGAGTTTCCCACACACGATATTCTTGGCGCTATTGAATAATTGCTATTTGCTATTTTTCAAGATAGGTAAAGTAATGGTTGTTTTGCTTTTGGTGTTAACAAACTGCTTGGGACTTTGGCTCAGGCTCTTGTAGGCAAGATAATAACACTTGAGGAAACGAGACACTCTCAAAGTATAGTTTTAATTAATGCAGATTAAACTTATAAACTACATCGCTTTTGACAGATTTTCATTTGTAATTCACAGCCTAACATTGAAATATTATGTTGTGGTTCATGGCCTATTTCGACTTCAATGTCAAAATTTCAACATTTGGGAAGCTGTTGTTTATCCTTCGGAGCTAGCACGACGCTTGCGTTTTGTGCTTCCACAAGCCATAAAATCAACTAAAAACGCTACCGAAATTTTATACATAATCTCTATCACTGAAGGGAGAATAGCTTCTTAGCTCTCAGTATAGTTTGGACTTTTATTAAAATAAAAACGCTTATTGGTTGACACAAAAAAAAGGGGTTAACTCGCTTTCGCAAGTTATCCTCTTTTGCTTTGTTTACTGTTTTTGGACTTTTTTATTCGTGCATAATCGCGTCCAATTTGTACATACTACCTGCATTGATTGCTTGAATACCTGCTGACTTTAAAGTAGCAACAGCTGCACCGCTGCGTATACCTGATTGGCAGTAGGCCACAACTGGCTTATTCATTTTCTTGATCTTGCTAATGTTAGCACCGATCGTTTGTACTGGAAAATTTGTGGCTTTTGGAATATGTCCATCCTTGAATTCTGCGGGTGTGCGTGCATCTAGGATGATTGCTCCATTGGCAAGCATTTCATGAATTTCAGCAGTTTTATTTCCACCACCGAAGAGACTCTTTAAAAAACTAAACATGTTATATTGATTTTAATTTGTAAAGAAGACTGTTATTTGAAACGAATGTGTTTCACAATGACCGCACTTCTGTAAAGGTTTGTAATCTGGTAGAACTAGATCAATATAGTTCTAGACTTTTTTTAATTATTGGTAATGAAGCGCAAAAGATATGCCGATTTGATCCTATGATATTAATGCGGTAAATTGATCAAGCTGTTCACTTTTTTTGTATAGAATACTATTAATGCTCGATAGGATTTTCTTTTGCCTTCGGATCGTAAGAAACATCAACGTGTATATAAATACTTCTTGAAATTCGCATGACCCAAAAGAAACTGAGAACCATCGCACTAATCAATAGGATAAAAGACTGAGTTATCGTCCAGTCTAAAAATATCATCGTCGTTCCTACGATAAAAAGGCACAACCATCCTGTCCAAATATAAGAAATGAACATGGCTCCAAAGTAGTAGCCCGGCTCTGGCTCAGTCTTTTGTCCACATACTTGACATGCCTTATGCATGTCAAGTGGTTTCGAGATATTAAAAGGTTTTACAAACAAATTGCCCTCTCTACATCGAGGGCAAGTCATTTTGAAAATGCTTTGAATTTTATTCATAGAATAGACTTAATTCTTATTTGCTAGCTAACCAATTTTTTACATCAGAAATTCCGCCGCCGTTTTCCATATTGGAAACTCCTAGTGGACGCAAAAAGTCAATTGCTTGACCGCTTCTGTTTCCAGATCTACAATAGATAATTTTTTTACCTTCAAGATCACGAATCTCATCCACATAGGCTGTAAAATTTGAAAGAGGCATGTGCTTCGATCCAGGTATATTTACCTGAGCATATTCGTGATCTTCTCGTACGTCGATTAAATGTAATTGTCCTTCTGTCATAATTGTTATTTTTTCTTAAATGTTATAAACTTAAAAATTGTATAAAATAAAAAGAGAAACGGAGCACCATGCATAAATAAATCCCAGTAATCAATTAATTGCATGCCATTGCCTCCGCCCATTATCCACCTTAGTTTTCCAAAGAGATGTGGTTCTGGAGCAAATGGTGCAAGACCTAGAGTTGCACAAAGTAATAGTGCAAAGAAAATCTGCTGAGTATAAGGATTTCGTATCGTGTTCTGCGTTTCCATAAGGCAAAGATAGTAGCGTCGATTTCTTAAGCATGTAACTTAGGTTACAAAATATAGTTTTACTTATTTTGCTGAAAGGTCGGACACCCTCAGATCAGAAATACATAAAGCTCTTGATCTATCTCAATGCTGACATTATTAGACGATGCCATAAAAACACTTCTAGAGATTGGTTTTCATGCGCTTACTGTCTGCAAAAAATAACAAAGTTGTAGGTATTGTTACCACTAAGGATCTTCTGAAGGCTATAAATCAATCTACAATAATATAGTTGGTAAATTTGTACGATTTACTATTTTAGATTTGGAATTTTTACTAATCCACCACTGACAATTGATTGCATAACGTCACTCGATTTGCGATTTATCATTTGTACATTCTGCAACGGTACGAGAAATAAGTCACCTGATAAACTAAGCGAAAGCGGGAAGTATACAGAAATAAGTGTGTTTGTCTCACCTTCGGTAGCTGCAGAATCCTTTTCGATAATGTCACCAATATCACGGTTTGTAATAAAGCCCATTTTATATACACCTTGATCAGTCATCTTCACAAGAACAGGCTCAGAAAATTTATTCTCAGTACCTACAAAAGCGGTAGTTACATCTTTGATTCCTTTATAAAATTGTCGGAACAAAGGAACTTTCATCAATACTCCTTCAAGCTGGAGCCACAGATTTGTTCCGATGTAAGAAGAAGTAAAATAACCGATCAGGATTAAGACCAATACAATAACGATCAACCCTAGAAATGCTGACTGCAAGTAGAAGTACTCTTGAAGCTTGCTGATCAAGTAGTAGAATAATGAAAGCGTCAAAATGATGGGTAGCGTGGTAACGAGTCCAGCCAACAAATACCCTATAATGCGTTTGATCATCTTTTTATTGCAAAATTAGCCATTCCTCATAAAGTGCAACTACTTTTTACATGAATAGCATTACTGCTCACTGATAATTATTCGAAGTGTATTCCTAAATCCATCGTTTTCTCATGGGATTGCTTTGAATAATTGGGCGATTTTTCGGCGTATTACATGTTTCGCTATTCGCTCATCCCTTAATCGCTATCGTTCTTTCGGGACGACTCTCTTCGTTCGTCACCTTCCATATGCCGCTCGATGGCACACAGCACGAAATTGACTTCGTGATTCTAATTCTCTAGATACGTTAAAGGCTACTTATTTTCACTAGGGCGGTACTTGTCTTGAATCGCATAAATGAATTGACGCAGATACTGGTCCTTCATCGGTTGAAATTGTTTTTTTTCAGGATTACGAAGAAAAGAAGTAATTTCATGCATACCGATTACTTTCCCAGACAGAATGAACATCTCTAAAATATCTTCAGTCGTCAAACTAAGAGCTATTTTCAGCTTTTTGAAAATGAGATTATTCGTTAAGTATTTCTCCGGTTTGGGAGAGCCTCCCTCCCTTTCACCACGCTTATGTGCGATCAATCCATTTAGGAAAACAGTCAAACGCTTTGCCACCATCTTTTCAAAAGCTTCGTCTTCTTCATGTTTCATCCAATTGCTAAGAGTTGATCTATCAACGGACTCTCCACCTTTAAGAAATATTTGCATCATAGTTTCATCGTTGTAATCGAAAGTATACCTGATACGTTTTAGGATGTCGTTGTAGTTCATGAGCTAGATTAATCGTGATAATTTAAGATTCTGCAAGATATTATTTAATTGATGATTCAGCAATAGCAATTGAAAAGCACTATTGCAGCTTCAATATATTGATTTAGCAAAGACTTTAAGGCTTGAATTCCAATAGAACCAACAGATCCAGTAAGTAGTATTTTCAATTAATCAAATTTTGTTTTTGACTCAATTCAAAAAGCAGTGAAAAGAAAAATCACGCAGAAAAACTTAAGACATCCACTTAGATCTAGTAAAAAGATTCCTGAGGAAGTGTATTTTGTGATT
Source organism: uncultured Saprospiraceae bacterium (assembly GCA_943788055.1). Classification (GTDB taxonomy): domain Bacteria; phylum Bacteroidota; class Bacteroidia; order Chitinophagales; family Saprospiraceae; genus JAHDFB01. The sequence goes on along the minus strand of CALSOU010000007.1, from coordinate 84,207 downwards.
TAGAAATCATGTAATAGCAGTGAATGTTACCTATGTTACACAAGTCAATACTCTTAAAGACTAATTTTGTATCTCGGTATGTGGTCGTACTGATTTACACATTTGTAACGATTAGCATATACTTCTTAATTATCGTTTCACAGTGATTAAGTCAATTTAGCACAATTATGATCGAAAGGGATTTTATACCAGCTGACAAAGCCTGTTTTGAAAAACTTGAAGCCAAGTTTTCAGCAGTGTTTGAACCCAAAACAATAGACGAGATTTGCAGACATGGCCATCTCAAGACCTATGTTGCTGACAAAATATTAGTGGATATAGGTAGCTCCATCAAGTACATGCCTGTTGTTCTTTCGGGATCGATAAAAGTAATGACAGAGGATGGAAATGGTAACGAGCTTTTATTGTATTACTTGGAATCAGGAGAAACTTGTGCTGTGACACTGAATTGTTGTACTGTTGAGAAAAAGTCAACCGTTAGAGCACTAACAGAAACAGAATCGGAAATCCTGCTTGTGCCTGTCGAAAAGATTGAAGAGTGGATGATCAAGTACCAATCTTGGCGTCGTTACATTCTTGGAAGTTATAATCAGCGATTAAATGAGATGGTTTCCGCCATTGATAATATTGTTTTTCATAGCTTGGAGAAGAGACTCATCAGATATTTAAGAGAGAAAGTTGCCTTAAAGAAGAATTCGGTACTCGTAATATCACATCAAGATATTGCAGACGATTTGTATACTACTAGAGTTTCGATTTCACGATTAATGCGCAAATTGGAAGCAAATAAGCTAATTGAACAACAACGAAATAGAATAGCGGTCCTAGAGGAAGAGAAGCACGAAGCTTGACGCTGCTAGTATATTACGTAAGTGTGTAACATACGATACACAATGAAAAGTAGTTTTTCATAACTTAACGTTTATGAATAAAGTTTTTGCTGTATATTTAAAAGATAGAGCTTATAGAACGAATATCGATTGAAACAATGAACTATGAGGGTTCATGTTTTCGGAATAAAAAATATGCATGGTGAGTAAACCAAACAATAAGCAAATAAAGAATAGACGAGACTTCATGAAGAAGTCGATTATGGCGAGTGTCGCAACATTTGTTGGAATGCCAGTAGTTTTCGCCAAAAATTTTCCAGAAGGACTTGTTCCCGCAGGTATTCTTGATGGAAGCTTACCTCCTGGATTGGAAGGCAAAAGCGATCAACTAATTATCCTAAATGACAAACCTATAAACGCTGAGACACCAGCTCATTTACTAGATGAGGCTTTGACGCCGAATGATTTGTTCTTTGTTAGGAATAATGGTATACCACCGGTAGATGTTGATGTAAATTCTTGGACATTAACAATTGAAGGAGAGTCAGCAAAGCAAAAGAAGACATATACTCTAAAGGAGTTGAAGACTAAATTTAAGCAACATACATATAATTTGACATTGGAGTGCGGTGGAAATGGAAGAAGTGAGTTTTACCCTCCTGCCAAAGGAAACCAATGGAGCACAGGTGCTGTAGGTTGTGCATCTTGGACTGGGGTAAGACTTGCAGATGTTTTAAAAGATGTTGGAATGAAATCCAATGCGGTTTACATCGGTTACTACGGAAAGGATACGCACTTGACTGGTGACCCAAAGAAAGTGCCAATATCACGTGGTATTCCGATTGAAAAGGCTCTTGAAGATGAGAGTTTGATAGCGTGGAGTATGAATGGAACAGACATTCCAATGCTTAATGGTTATCCATTGAGATTAGTAGTAGGAGGTTTCCCGGCTTCAGTATCAGGAAAGTGGCTAAGTAAGATTGTCATAAGAGATAGGGTACACGATGGTCAGAAGATGAAAGCTCCAGCATACAGAGTACCATGTAAACCTGTTGCTCCGGGAATGAAGGTGAAGGACGAAGATATGTGTATCATTGAAAATATGCCTGTCAAGTCATTGATTTCTTATCCTAAGACAGGAGCAATGATTAAGTATGGAGATAAATTGCCTGTTAGAGGGAAATCTTGGACTTCTGCGGATAGGATCGAAAAAGTTGAGCTGTCTATTGATTTTGGAGAAACTTGGATCGATTGTGATCTTGAAGAATCTACTAATAAATTTGCTTGGCAGCCATTTTCTGCGGAGATTGAATTTCCACAACAAGGATATTATGAGGTTTGGGCTAGAGCCACTGATGCTGATGGTAAGAAACAACCGATGATTTTACCGGGTTGGAACCCAAAAGGTTATTTAAATAATGCATGTCATAGAATCGCGCTTAAAGTGCAATAATTTTGGGAAGAAAGAAAAAAGACACGATTGAGTACGCTGAGGCTGATTTATTCAAAACGCTACTTCGATTAATATATGCAGTTTTTGTAATAATCCTCTTGCTTTTCGGGTACGTAGCCCTAAAAGAAGATATACATGAATTCCTCGATCGAAAAGTTTATTCGGAAGAAGAGCTTATCGCTCTCAATAAGCGAGCAGACGCTAGACGCATGGCACAATTGGAAGAGGAAAAATGGGATAAGGTGGTTGATGGTGTCCACATTCGTACTGGTTTGCATGACGACAAGGACTTACAACTAATCATCGGAACATGTACTGCATGTCACAGTGCCAAACTAATCACCCAGAATAGGGCAACCCGAGAAGGATGGCATAGTATGATCAAGTGGATGCAAGAAACTCAGGGTCTCGGCGATCTCGGCACCAACGAGCCGATCGTTTTAGACTATTTAGCTAAGTACTATGCTCCAAAAGAGACTGGTCGCAGGAAAAGTTTAGAAATAGCCGAAATCGAATGGTATATCCTAGATCTGGAGGAAGAATCGAGTTTGCAGTAGGTGAATATTATTACTTCTATTTTCGGCAATTGATCAAATGGTGTGTGACTTTCCTAGCACTTTGGAAGTTGTGTATGCATGAGTTAAATTACTTATTTTGACTTTAGCATCGCAATGACTATAGTTTCGAAAAATAGTAAATATCTAAGAATCAAATTGTTAGATTATGACGTAAAAAATAAGTAATAAAGCTTGTGTTATTTGACTCGAAATATTCTTCTTTAGATTAAAATAATTTATATTTGCCCCCGCAAAGTACGAAGGTGCTTTTGACGGAAGAGAAATTACGGTGAGGTGGGTGAGTGGCTTAAACCACCAGTTTGCTAAACTGGCGTACTGGAAACGGTACCGGGGGTTCGAATCCCCCTCTCACCGCCAGCCTTAAAGTATAAAAAAAGTATAGGGGTGTAGCGCAGTCCGGTTAGCGCACTTGGTTTGGGACCAAGGGGTCGAAGGTTCGAATCCTTTCACCCCTACATACTACAAAGCGTATCGATTCATTTCGGTACGCTTTTTTTGTTTAAAAATACCCGTCAACTCAAAAAATCAATCGCATTTTTGATGAAAACCTGATCGTACAAGTTCATTTTCTTTTGGAAGGTATCGACAATATACTCGTAGTACTCATTCATTTCCCCTTTTTCGATTTGACACATGTAAAAGTCTGAACCATACATGATTTTCGATTGTAGTTCGAGATCTGATTTTAATTCTCTATAGATTGCTTTAACATTGGCTTTAGTGTAGAAGAAGTAGGATAGATCGGCAAAAACATGCTTCTGATTCTTGATCAGTTGAAAAGTTCGCTCCACTGTGCCGTTCGTGTCCCCTTTTCGATAATTTCTCCATTCATTGTTGTCTCCTAGATGGGCGATATTTATTTTTAAATTAGGATATTTCTGCAGCACTCTTTCCCAATGCTCGGGTCTGATGAAGTACTTGGAAAAATCATTACCGCTTTTGCGACTGTTCTTTAAGTGAATCGTTTTGGATTTTAATTTGAAACTACTGTCGAGATAATCAACCTTGATGACGTCTTTCGAGGGGTGCGTCCTGACGCCGCCACAATGTGAAGTGACTGGTATCTGCTTCTCCTCGCAAACTTTAAAAACCTTCATTAAAGCTGGATGCTAAGGTAGGTAACCAAGAGCGGGATATAGCTTAACTCCGTGAAAATAGATTTGCGTATCTGGTCCTGTACCATTGCTACTATTTGGAATAGGTGTGAACGCATCAACGAATTGTTCAAATAAATCAGGATTATATGAGTCAAATGCAGTTATTTTTACCCAATTCGATTAATTCTAGTCAATCTATGTATCTTTCCACTAATAGAAAATAAGAAACAAAAATTGGTATATGATTTCTGTAGAAGAGGCATTAGATTTAGTTGTAAAGCATAAACTGGTATTTTCAATGGAAGCAATTCCATTGGAAGCTGCACTTGGGAGAATCCTTGCGGAGCCAATTTATGCTGATCGCGATTTTCCACCTTTCGATCGCGTTTGCATGGATGGTATTGCGATCTCATATGATTCATTTGAGCAAGGTTGTAGATATTTCAAGATAGAAAGTGAAGGTGCTGCGGGTCAAGCCCAAAAAACTTTGAAAGATGCAAATAACTGTATTGAAGTTATGACCGGAGCACCACGACCTATAGGGACCGATACAGTTATAAGATATGAAGATCTAAATCGACTTGAAGATTCATTTCAAGTTGAAGTTGAACCACAAGAAGGTGAGAATATTCATGTGCAGGGAAGAGATCAAAAGAAAGGTTCGATTCTAATCGAAAAAGGACAAATGATCAAACCAATTGACATTAATGTCTTAGCGACCTGTGGGAAGTCTCAAGTGCAAGTATTCAAGAATCCTAATATTGCAATCGTTGCGTCAGGAGAAGAACTGGTACCAATCGACACTAAGCCTGAACCACACCAGATCAGAATGTCAAATGCACCTATGATCAAAGCTCATCTGGGTTTACTTGGGCTCAAAGCGACGATTTTTCACGTACTGGATTCTAAGTATTCAATTGAAACTGAACTACGCCAGATCTTAAATGACTACGACGTACTGATCTTATCGGGAGGTGTTTCTGCTGGTAAATACGATTTGATTCCACAAGCTTTGGAAGAACTCGGCCTAACTAAGGTTTTTCACAAAGTACGACAGCGTCCGGGTAAGCCGTTCTTTTTTGGATCAAATGATACCAAAAGAGCATTTGCCTTCCCGGGTAATCCTGTATCAGGCTTGGTTTGCCTGTTGAAGTATTTTGTGCCTTGGCATAGAGCTTCTCTAGGACTCAAGCATGATTCATCATTGCGTGTCAAACTGGAAGAAAATACGCATTTTAAAGCACCGTTGACTAATTTTGCGCAAGCAACTCTGCGTCAAACCGCAGATGGCCAATTACTAGCTTGTGTTGAACGGGGAAACGGATCAGGAGATATGGTCTCACCAACTCAAGTAGATGGATTTATAGAGTTGCCTTTTGGTCGAGATGATTATTCAGCCGGAGATTTTTTCGATTTCTATCCATTTCAGAATATTGATATTCAAAGCATCAAGTAATGGCAGAAGATCAGAATGTACATTTAAAGCACCCAAAAATCGCAAGACATCTACCACTAAAAGACGGTGTATCTACTTATGTATTGAAAGGCTTTCAGACAGATGAGCAAGTTTCATTATGGTATGAATCCTTTGTAGGGTTTTCGAAATGTCAAGTACGTAGTTTATTGATCACAGATAGTAAGTCCGTCTCATCTAATAATAGGACTTTTTACGAAGAATATGTTACGCAGTTTGGTCAACGTGATGGAAATTCGGTTTTTGATCAGCACCTTGCTGCTGTAAGAAGCCAAGTGATCTTCAAACAAAATAATGAGGGCGGGGGAGAGCAGGTTATTCTTTATTTAGGTCAAGGTCAATCATCGATTTTGGAGACCATAATGAAGAGCGGTGATTTGCATGCAGTAATAACAGAAACCTCGGAGATGAAGTCCCAAATAGAGGGGGATTTTACATCAAGGAATTTTGCTATAGTTGATCTTTCGGAAGTCAATATATTATACCAGCAAATTATTGATCGCGCTGTTGAAAATGCTCCCATTTTAAAAGGACTTGTGCTTGCAGGTGGAAAAAGTGTGAGAATGAAACGCAACAAAGCTACGATCAGTTATCATGGTAAGCCTCAGGTGCAATATGTGGCAGAGTTACTCGAGGAAAATGGAGTTCAAGCGCATATTTCAGTTGCGGAAAACTACCATGAAATGTTTGGTTCTTTTCCCATTATAGAGGATCGATTTTTCGGCCTTGGACCACTTGGTGCAATATGTTCAGCATTTCTCTTGGATCCGTCAGCAGCGTGGTTTGTCCTCGCCTGTGATTTGCCATTCATTGATTCAGAAGCCATTGAAACACTGAAGCAAGAGCGTGCAATTGGAAAGTTAGCGACGTCATTTTCAACTTCAAAAGAAGCTTTTCCTGAACCGCTACTAAGTATTTATGAACCCTACATCTACCAAAGATTATTGCGATTTCTTAGTCTAGGATATGCCTGTCCACGTAAAGTCTTAATTAATAGTGATATCAAAAAAATTGTTCCATCGAAACTAGATTGGTTGAGAAATGTAAATACACCACAAGATTTTGATTTGGCTTTGAAGGATCTCAAAAGCAAATAATATACCTTCAATTTAGGTGCGGATTTACACGATGTCACTTTTTGATCGCACAGTTTCTGTTTCAATATTTGTCATCCTTGATATTATTTGTCCGAAATGAGCTCTTTTACAGATATTATATTGAATTACGTCGCATTTGATTTAACTTTAGAAGTAGATTTTTAGGTATGTATAAAGCTGAGGGGTGTATTGTGTTTGTCCTAATCTTGTTAAGCTTGATTGCTTGCGGGGATGACAAGAATATCGACCGCTTACCATATCCTGATTTGATGGATTTTCCCACCTATTTTGATGCAATGAATGTTCCCGAGGATAATCCGTATTCTTATGAGCGATGGGAGATTGGTAAGGCACTGTTCTATGACCCGATCCTTTCACGAGATAGCAGTATATCTTGTGCAGATTGTCATAAACAGGAATTAGCTTTTAGTGATAATGTCGCTGTTACTCCTGGTGTTGATGGCTTGCTGGGAACCAGAAATGCTCCTACACTTGCCAATGTTGGATTCCAACCTTATTATCTTACAGAGGGTGGCTTGCCTACTCTAGAAATGCAGGTATTGGTGCCAATTCAAGAACATGCGGAGTTTGACTTTAATATAGTCCTTATTGCTGAGCGTCTAAGGAATAGCTCTTACTACAATGATTGGATAGAAGATGTGTTCGACAGAAAACCTGATTCGTATGTGATAACGCGGTCGATTGCCACGTTTGAACGCTCATTGATTAGTGCTCAGAGCCCTTATGATCAATTTATTCAAGGAGATGAAGAGGCATTGAGTGAATCTGCTAGAGCTGGTATGGACTTGTTCTTTAGCGATGCGCTTTCATGTTCAGAATGTCACGGTGGGCCTAATTTTACGACATATGCTTTTGAGAACAATGGACTATATGAAGTTTACGATGATCCTGGTCGATTCAGAGTTACAAATGACCCTTCGGATATAGCGAGATTTAAGGTTCCTACATTGAGAAACATTGAATTTACTGCTCCATACATGCATAATGGATCGCAACAAAGCCTTGACCAGGTTCTAGAACATTACAATACTGGTGGGTTTTCACATATGCACAAAAGTGAGCTCATACGTCCTTTGGGCCTGAGCCCTCAAGAACTAAATCAACTAGAAGATTTCCTTTATAGTCTTACAGATCGTAACTTTAAGGATAATCCTCTGTTTAAACCATAGTAGATAGCAATACTTAAAACAAAAGTGAAATGAAATTATATCGTACTCTATTTTTAGTAATCCTTTTTTCTGCAAGTTTTTTTGTTGGTAACACGCAAGTAAACTTGAATTTGAACGTCCAACATTTGTTGGGTTCAGAGACTTTTGCATTTGATCAACAAGTCAACTCAACCGAAGGGCACCCTTTTGAAATTAGTAGATTGCAATACTATATTTCACAGATATCCGTATTTCACGACAATGGGAAACAAACCAAGATAAAAGACACATGGGCATTAGTTACCACAGGAAATAAAGAGGAAAGTACGATCGAACTTGGAGAATATGATATGACACAAGTTGATAAAATCATATTCCATGTTGGCGTAGAAGAAGAAGTGAATCATGATGATCCAGCTCTTTGGCCAGAAGATCATCCGTTGGCACCAAAAAACCCATCAATGCATTGGGGCTGGGTAGGTGGTTATCGATTTGTAGCAATGGAAGGGCTATGTGGTGCAGGGATGAATGAAACATTTCAGATGCATTCCGTAGGAAATGACATTTATACATTGGTTCAGGTTGATGTTGACGAGCAAGCGACGGATGGTTTAATTACAGTAGATTTAAAAGCGGATTACATCAGAACATTAGACGGAATTGACGCAAGTAAGGGGTTTATCCAACATGGGGCATTAAATGAAGCAGCAGTGATGATGGCCAATTTTGGAGAGCATGTATTTACAGATGCCAATACAGTAGTTTCTAGCAAAGAAATCGATATAGATGTTAATATTGAAGTTTACCCAAATCCTGTTATTGATAATTTCGTCACCGTTGAAATAGCCGAGAATGTAGTCTCAGGACTGAATTACCACCTTTTTGATGGAGCAGGCAAGATTGTAGCTTCAAGAGCGATCGAAGATAATATCTTTAGAGTCGAATTAACTAGGCAATCTCAAGTTTACTTTTTACAAATTTTAGATGGTAAGCAACAAGTCATAGCGTCAAAAGCAATTTCAGTTCAGTAGAGACTAAGTACACGAGTTGTTTTGGTTGATTATAGAAATCTAGGGATGGATCTAAGATCTCTGAGTTTTTTTAGATTTGTTTTTTATTTCCTTTGTAATCTAAATCCTATCCGGACAAAGCGTATGAGAAGATCGCTATATTTATTTGCTATCACAGCCTTGTTGGTTTCATGTCAGCCAGAGCAGGTTATCTATCCAAATCTATTTAGTGAAATTTCGGTTGATGATTCTGGATTGGATTTTTTGAATCAGATTACAGAAACTGAAAGTATAAACTTCTACAGACACCAATACCTATATAATGGTGGAGGTGTAGGAATAGGAGATATTAACAATGATGGATTAAGTGATATTTATCTGACGTCAACTCAAGGAAATGACAAATTATTTCTGAACAAGGGGGATTTCGAGTTTGAGGATATTTCTTCAAAGGCAGGAATTGACAACCATATTGGTGTTAAAACAGGCGTTAATTTCCTAGACATCAATCAAGATGGTTGGATGGATATTTATGTTTGTCGTGCAGGTTGGTCGAAGAATCAGTCTGATAGAAAGAACTTACTTTTCATAAACCAGAAAGACAACTCTTTTATCGAATCGGCAGATCGATTTGGTTTAGCTGATCCAAACTGTTCGATTCAGTCGACATCATTTGACTACGATGGTGACGGTGATTTAGATCTTTTTGTATCAAATCATCCGCAGATTTTCAATGAAAGGATGCTTGATCTGCTCGCAAAGACAAAGAATCCACCAGAAGAATCCAGCAGTCATCTTTATCGAAATGATGGGAATGATCATTTCACTGATGTTACATATGAAGCTGGTCTCGAGAGCTATACTTATGGTCTTGGAATTTTGTCTGCAGATTTCAATAATGATGGATGGACGGATTTGTATGTAACGAGTGATTTTGCGCCAAGAGATCATTATTATATCAATCAGAAAAATGGGACTTTCAAAGAGGCATTAGAAGCATATTTTCCGCATTGCTCATATTTTGCAATGGGCATAGATATGGTGGATATTAATCAAGATCAAAGCCTTGACATTTTTGTCGATGAAATGCTAGCTGAAGATAATAAACGTCAAAAGACGAATATGGCTCCTATGGACATGGAGCGTTTCAATATTTTGTCTGAGAATGGTATGCACTTTCAATACATGAGGAATTCATTTTTCGTCAACAGTGGAAACGGTCATTTTTCAGATGTTGCTCCTTATGCTGGAATTGATAAAAGTGATTGGAGCTGGAGTTGCCTTTTCGGAGACTATGACTTAGATGGAGATGATGACCTTATTATTGCTAATGGATGGTTGAAAGATACTCAGGATAAAGATTTTAATAAGAAATCAAATAAGTTGGCAGCTGAATCCAATAACCAATTAACTTTTGATGTTGTATCAAATCTTCTTACAACCACTAGGCTTGAGAACTACGCGTATGAGTATCTAGGTGATTATAAATTCAAAAAGGTCTCCAAAGAGTGGGGATTTGATTTCAAGGGATTTTCTCATGGTATGGCAAGTGGAGATCTTGATAACGATGGAGATTTAGATGTTGTAGTAAATAACAATAACGATCTCGCAAGTCTTTATCGAAATAATTCTAATTCAGAACGTTTCGTAAGCCTTCAATTACGAGGTCCGAAAGGTAATGTCCAAGGTCTAAATAGCAAGGTTTACGTGACGTCTAATAAAAGGACTCAATTCAAAGAATTTCATAATGTTAGAGGATTTCAGTCTTCTGTTGATCCAGTTCTGGTATTCGGTTTTTCCGAGAAGGAATCACCTGAAGAGATTAAAGTAGTATGGTCAGATCGTACAATTCAGTATATCAAGAATCCTCGATTGGGTAAGCGACACTCAGTAACGTATGATCCTTCGGCAAAATGGCAACAAAGTCCCGTCAAGCAATGGCTGGAAGAGGATAAAGAGGCTATTAGTTTTACCCATAAGGAAACAAGCTACAATGACTATGATGACCAAGTTCTTTTACCACACAAGTTGTCGCAGCTTGGTCCAGCATTAGCGAAAGCTGATGTAAACAGCGATGGACTAGATGATTTTTTTATAGGAGGAGCTGCCAACCAGGCAAGTGCTATTTTTTTGCAGAAAGATGACGGCACTTTTTTTGAGTCAAATCAACCAAGTATATCTACAGATAGTAAATATGAAGATGTCGTTGCTCATTTTTTTGACTACAACGGAGATGGTTACGTTGATATCTATGTAGGCAGTGGAAGTAGCGAATTTATTAATGATAAAAGCAAGTTATTAGATCGACTCTATATCAATGACGGTAACGGCATGTTCAAGAGTAGTCAAGCTCTTCCAAATCTTAGTTTTGTAACAGGAACAGTATCTTCTGGCGACATGGATAACGATGGAGATCTAGACTTGTTTGTTGGTTGCCGACTTTTGCCCGGGGAGTATCCGAAACCAGCAACATCTTATATTCTAGAGAACGATAACGGTGTTTATAAGAAGCTCTCGCTCGAGAACGCTGACGACTTGAATAATATTGGACTTATTAATGCTTCAGAATGGATTGACATAGACGGAGATTCTGATATGGATATCATACTTGCCGGAGAATGGACAGATTTAATGGTATTAAGAAACGATAGCGGTACTTTTAGACTTGAATATCTGCTGAAGAAACCCAAGATCGGTTGGTGGAATGTTCTGAAGGTTGCAGATTTCGACAACGACGGCAAATTAGATATTTTTGCAGGTAATTTAGGAGAAAATTATAAATACAGAGCTTCGGATGAAGCTCCGTTTGAGGTGTATAGTGATGATTTAGATAAGGACGGTAAATATGATATAGTTTTAGGTTATAACAATGATGGTACGCTCTATCCAGTTAGAGGATTGCAGTGTTCATCAGAGCAGATTCCCTCATTAAAAAAGAAGTTTCCAACTTATGATGAGTTTGGCAGCTCTGACTTATACAAGGTTTATGGGGAGTCACTGACCAACGCACTTCACTATAAGGCGAATTGTTTTAGTTCGGGAGTCTTGTGGGGACAGCAAGACAACACTTTTGAATTCGAAAAATTAAGTGTGGAAGCGCAATTGTTTCCAATTCAGGATGTAGTTGTTAAAGATGTTGATGGAGATGAGGATCTAGATTTTGTACTTGTTGGGAATTGGCACATGGCTGAAGTTGAAACTCCAAGGGCAGATGCAGGTATTGGGTTAGTCCTTATAAATGATGGTTCTAGAAAGCTGGTTCCGCAATCATATTCCGAGTCTGGACTGATGGCTAAGCTTGATGCTCGAAAGGTCGTTGAAATTCAGCAAGGAAATGGTAAATCATCGTATATTATTGCCAATAATAACGAGCAACTACAGATGTTTACTACAGTTCAATAACTGGGAAGATTAATGATATAAAGCCATTAGAGTTTTTATAATCAAATAGTCTATCATATGATTAATCGCACGAATGCAATCGTAACAGGTGCAAATATTGGAGTTGGCTTTGAAACTAGTCGAGCTTTTGCTCAAAACGGAATACGCGTAATCATGGCTTGCCGCAATTAAGAAAACGGCAAAAAAAGCTCGAGCAGAGATTCTTCGTGAGTATCCCGATGCACTTCTCGATGTGATGGAGCTCGATCTTTCGAGCATGGATTCGATAAGAAAGTTTGTAGCTCAATATCAAGGTATATATTCAAAATTAGACTTGCTGATAAACAATGCGGGGGTTATGATGCCTCCCTTATCTAGAACAAAAGATGGATTTGAACTGCAATTTGGAGTTAACTATCTAGGTCATTTTCTGTTAGCAGGTTTACTTCTACCTCAACTTAGGGAATCTGATGAGGCGAGAGTGGTGACGGTTTCAAGTTTAGCTCACAAGAATGGAGTGATTGATTTTGATAATCTCAATGCCGAAAAAGACTATTCTAAAGGGGGTGCATATGGTCAGAGCAAGCTAGCATGTTTAATGTTGACCTATGAACTTGAACGAAGACTGCGAAAAGATCCTTCTTGCAAGAATATCAAGTCACTTGCAGCGCATCCCGGCGTTTCTCTCACTAATTTGGGAGTTTACTTACCTTAGTTTGTGCAATGGATTGCACCATTATTTACGTTTATGTTTAACTCACCCGAAAATGCTGCAATGCCAACCGTTTTGGCTTCTTGTGAAAAGAATGCAAAAGGAGGTTTCTACTATGGTCCAACGAGAAGTCGTGAAATGAAGGGTAAAGCTGGAGTCGTAGATTCTAGCGAGCTTTCAAAAGATCCAGTTATTGCTTCAAGATTATGGATTGAATCCCAAAAGCTTGTCGGATTTTCATACCTATAAGCCAATACTAAAGTTTATAGCTGATGAGAATTATACGGTATAACTTCAGCCTCCGTCAGAGCTCTTACCTCCCCGCACGTCATCTCATCGAGGTGGATGTTACTAATTCTAACTCGAACTAATCGCAAAGTAGGATATCCCACAGCCGCTGTCATTTTTCGAACTTGTCTGAATTTACCTTCAGTAATCGTTATTGAAACCCAACATGTTGGTCCATGTCGGTCATCACGTATGCGTTTGCCACGGGCAGGAAAGTTAGGAATTTCGGAAAGAGCAAACGCTGTGCAAGGCTTGGTCAAGTATTTTTCGCCTTTGATTCCTATTAATACACCTTCGCACATAAGTTTGATCGCTTCTTCCGTAATCAAACCATCGACTTGTACATAGTATTCTTTTTCAACTTTTTTGGAACGAACAGCTTGACTAACCTTCCCATCTGTTGTCAGTAGAAGCAGACCTTCAGAATCTTCATCTAATCTGCCGATAGACATAGTGCCATCTGGAAAGTCATGTAAGGCTCCAAGAAGTGACTTTCGACTTGCTCTTTTGCCAGAGTAGACAAACTGAGATAGATATCCTATTGGTTTATAGGTCTTGAAATGTTGGTGTTCTATTTCTATCTCTTGATTTACCATAAGTTTTATGCTCTGAAGGATATGCTAGGGTTTGACGACCTTGTAAATCCCTTCTTGCAAAGAAATGAAGGTCTCAGTTCTAGCTACTCCTTCAATCTTTTGAACTTGCTCATTTAATATTTCCATTAAATGTAGGTTGTCTTGAGCATATATTTTTGCAAATATCGAGTAGTTACCGGTTGTGAAATGGGCTTCTGCTATTTGAGGTATTTCATTGAGTTCTTTAATTACCTGCTGATAGTCTTTAGCCTTTTCAAGAAATATACCCAAATAAGCAACCGTGCGATAATCTAACTTGCGATAATCAAGAAGAGCAGTGTAAGCTTTTATGATTCCTTGCTTCTCAAGTTTAGTAATCCTCTGTTGCGTGGCAACATTTGATATTTTGAGGTGCTTCGATATCTCAGTGGTACTCGAACGACTATTTTCAAGTAGAAGGTTAATAATCTTAAGATCAATTGCGTCAATCATTAATAAAATGAATATTTATTTGTAAATATATTAAATAAATGTATTTTAAATCTGTTATTAATTAAGAAAATTAACTATGCGAAGCTTATAACTTAAATTTTTTAAGCGTGCGCGAAACTACAAAAAATAGAATTATGTGTGGAATAATTGCCTTATTTGACTTGAAGAAGCCAGCTTAACAGCAATGATCTGACATATTGAATATGTCAAAGAAACTTAGACACAGAAGTCCGGATTGGTCGGGCATACATGTACATAGAAATGCTATTCTTGCTCACGAGCGATTGTCTATTGTAGATCCTACCTCGGGTAGACAACCTCTCTTTAGTCCTTCTGGCGATATCGTTTTAGCTGTTAATGGAGAAATCTACAATCATCAAAATATTCGAGAGGATTTTGAACCAAGCTACTCGTTTCGAACAAAGTCCGATTACAACAGGAGCATGGAGAGCACCAGTTACCAATTTCTTGGCTTTTACCGAACAGAGCTTCCTTGACGAAATAGCAGAAAGGCTCAATCAAAATCCAGTCGATTTTAGATGAACTTTATTAAAGCATGCACAATCATAATTAGACAATGATCCAGCTTTTGAACTGGATTATGAACCACTAAAAATGATCGGCGTCATAGAAGATTAGCGTCCGCTGCGTCTTTTGGTGACAGTTCGAAGCAGCAAGGCTTAAGTGCCTACTATTCTCATAATTCTTATGTTGCTGAAATAGCCGAAATTGATGAAAAAGAAGCAGAAAAAATAGCGAAGATATATTACTCAATAGATTGTGGAATCGTAATTAATCCAGATGCTGCAAAGAAATAAGCCCAAGATGGTGTGATAGATGGAATGGGTCACGCAATGTATAGTGAGTTGACCTTAACCAACGGAGTTCTTGACCAATCCAACTTTCATCAATATCGAATGATTCGGATACCAGAAGTACCTGTGGTAGAAATACGCTTCATTAAATCAAATAACTCACCTACGGGTTTAGGAGAGCCGACTTTGCCTCCAGCTGGAGGCAAAGTTGCCAATGCCTTGTGTCAATCTATTGGTAAAAGGATATATAGTCAGCCCTTCGCTTCAAATCTGAGTTCGGATAATGTGCTTGGTTAGCAATTATCAATTACCACATATAGGTTGACACCTATTAATGTACATTCTTTTTCAAAAGTTGAGGATATTTCTTCTGAAATTTCTTCAAACGAGGAATTGACACTGCGCGAACATATGGTTGATTAGGATTTTTCTGTTCGTAGTCTTGATGGTACTCTTCTGCATCATAAAATGCCTCAAAGGGCACAACCTGAGTAGTAACTTTTGAAAAGACTCCTTCATCAAGCATTTCTTTGATATACTTGTCTGCTGCTTGCTTTTCTTCATTGTTTTGATAGAATATAGCAGAACGGTACTGACGCCCTGAATCCGGTCCTTGACGATTCAAAGTTGACGGATCATGACTTCCAAAGAATACTTCTAAAAGTGTCTCGTATGAAACGAGCTCTGGATCATAATTTACTTCTACAGCTTCTGCATGATCTGTTCTTCCTGCACTCACATCAGAATAATTAGCATTAGCTGGTGAACCACCGCTATAGCCTGAGATCGCTTCTTCAACACCTATAACAGATTCGAAAACTGCCTCAACGCACCAAAAACAACCTGAAGCAAAATATGCTCGTTCATAGTCGTCCAAAGACATTTTCTTTTCTTTAGTAGTTTTCAGCTCTTTTGTTGATGAATCCTCAGACATTTTTTGAGCATTGCTGCACTGAGAAGAAGTGAATAGGAATACTAAAACTAGTAAAGGCAAAACGGAACGTATCATAATGAATGTTTTTGTACACGTACATAACTACGTAAAGAGTATAGATGTTCTTATCTTCTTTATTATTTTGATTTCTTTAACGCGCATTATTCATTAGGTCTTTGTTGTAGGAACCAAAATGTCAAGGAAATAGAGCTTGCGCTTTATTTTGGAGATGTTGTAGGTCGCAATAGACTATCTGATGAATATTGTGGGTTTAATGAACAAAAGCTTTTGGGCCTATGCCCGACTAGTGCTATTCTATCAATTGCCCTTTTCCTTCTCTTATTAATTCGATGTCCTCTCCAGTGCAATCAAGAATCGTCGTAACAGCACTTTCAGAAGGACCTTGATCAATGACTAATTCGAGATCACGCTCGTATTTCTGAGATAAAACATATGGATCATTGTAATCTTGTTCAAGTTCACCTGTATTCAGCGAAGTAGAGATTATAGGTTCATTAAGTTCCTTTAGAATCTGCATGAGCGTATCATGATCTGGAATTCTAACACCAACTTCTTTTTTACTATTTGCAAAGCTTTTTGTCACGAGTTTACTTGCTCTGAAAATAAATGTGAATGGTCCAGGTGTCAATGATTTGACCGACCGATATATGGTGTTATTGTAATTTAGAGTATAATTAGATAATGACTTCAGATCAGGAAAAATTAAAGACATCGAACTCTTCTTTTCAACTTTACCTGTAAGCTTCAGTATTCTTTGGATTCCTTGCTTATTGTTCATTAGGCACCCCATTGAGTAAACAGAATCTGTAGGAAAAATAAAAATGCCTCCGTCTTTTAGGATTTTAACTATTGACTGTAAATCTTGGAATTGAAGTGTATTATATTCTTCTAATTTAATGTATTTCATAGGCTGTTAAATTTTAAATTAAAAGATCGATTTAGCTATTGTAGATTAAACCATTTCGGTTTTTTGTTATCTATATGCTAATAGGGCGAAAAATACAACAAATAGAACAATAGACGAATTAGCTTTGTTAGATATTTTTCGTGCCGAATTACAACTCAAATTCTCTCAATGAATTACAAGTTTATTTTATTATTACTAACACTTCTATTCGTCTCTTCGGTCAATGCACAAGGAAATAGAGGACAAGGTAGACCTAGTGGTGCAGATAAGCCAAAAATCAAGCTAGTTGGAAAGGTTGTCGATGCAAATACCAAACAAGGACTAGAGTTTGCTACCATTTCAGTTTTTAACTTAAGAGACTCAAGTCTAGTAGGAGGTGGATTGTCAGGACTTGAAGGTGTTTTCGAACTATCTGTTCCTATGGGAAGGATGTATGCTGAGGTTGAATTTATCGGTTTTGAAAAAACAATAGTAACATCGATTTCCGTAGATAGAGACGAAATTAGAAAGGGAAATAGGACAGTACAATTGGGAGAAATTGCTTTGAGTTCGAGTGCATTAGATCTTGAAGAGGTAACTATTCAGGCAGAGAAGAGTACAAATCAGTTTACACTTGATAAGCGCGTTTTTAATGTGGGACAAGATTTGTCAACCCAAGGTGGATCTGCTCAAGAATTACTGGATAATGTTCCAAGTGTAACGGTAGACATCGATGGAACAGTTAGTTTGAGAGGAAGTTCAGGGGTGCGAATTCTAGTTAATGGGCAACCTTCAAATATGGTTAGCGATGCTAATGGCTTGAGAAGTATCCCAGCAGATATGATCGAATCAGTCGAAGTGATAACAAATCCATCTGCGAGATACGAAGCAGAAGGAATGGCTGGAATTATCAACATTGTTTTAAAAAAAGAAAGAAGATCAGGTTTCAATGGATCTCTGAATTCAACTGTTAATTATCCATTTGGAGCAGGTATTGGGGCGAATCTAAATTATCGAAGAAATAAGATTAATTGGTTTGCCAATTACAATGTTAACTACCGAAGCTCTCCTGGATACGGAAAGTTGTATCAAGAGATTTATCAGGATGAAGACATATTTATTTCTGAACAAGATCGAGATATGCAGAGAGGGGGGCTTTCAAATACTGTAAGGGGAGGTTTAGAATATTTCTTTTCAGAAAAATCGGTCCTAACTGGAGCAATTCAGTACCAAATATCAGATGATAATAACTTGACAACATTGACTTATGCTGACTACTTAAATAATCTTGACAACCTCCTTCAAACGGTTAAGAGGACTGATAATGAACAAGAAAATGAGAATGGTCTACAGTATAATATTGACTTTAATAAACAGTTTAGTTCAAGAGATCATAATTTGAGGGTCTCATTTCAATATGAAGATGAACTAGAAGTAGAGTCAAGTGATTTTGATGAAATTGTGGTCGGCACTTCTGTTCCATCCTTACTTCAGCGGTCAGAAAATGACGAAGGTCAACGTAATATGATCTTTAGAGTTGATTATACACAACCAATTGGAGGAAGAAAAGATCATAAATTTGAAGTTGGTACATTTTCCTCGATTAGAAACATTGATAATGATTTCATCGTCGAAGAGCGCGATAGCACTGGTTGGAATTCCCTCGAAGGTCTAACAAATGATTTTGACTATTTAGAGAATGTACAAGCAGTCTATTTGCAATATGGAAACACAATTGGAAAATTTGGATTTCAGGTTGGACTACGTGGAGAGTATTTAAACATCAGAACTTTGCTCGTTAATGATAATATTGAAAACAACCGAGATACGCTTAATTTCTTCCCAAGCTTATTTTTGAATTATGAGTTTAGTAAAGGAAGTGCTATTCAAGCATCTTACTCTAGACGTATACGAAGGCCAAGATTTTGGGATCTAAATCCCTTCTTTTCTTACAGTGATAACCGAAATTTCTTCTCTGGAAATCCATTGGTCAATCCTGAGTATACAAATTCCTATGAGATCAACTATTTGAAAATATGGGAAAAGGCAACCTTGACATCCGGCGTTTTTTATCGTCAGACATCAAATAAGATAAGTCGGATTAGAACAATTCTTGACGATAATACCTTTCTGACAAGGCCACAGAACTTGGGGGTTCAAGATGACTTCGGTGTTGAAGTGAACGGTAGTTTAAATACCGTCGAATGGCTCAGAGTAAACGGAAACATAAATTTCTTTAGGTCAATTACAACTTCTGGACGTTCTGATACCAATTTGGATGCAGATACCTATGCTGTAACGGGCCGATTGATGGCACGAGCTTCTATGAAGCAGCAGGGTGACTTGCAGGCATCAGTTAATTACAGGTCAGGACGTCAAACACCTCAAGGAAATAGAAAGAGTATCACTTCCATTGACGTAGGATGGAGTAGAGACTTTCTACCGAAGAAGAATTTAACCTTGACGCTTTCAGTTCGAGATTTGCTTAACGATAGGGTGAGAAGATACGAGACTTTCGGCGAGGATTTCTACACGCAAGGTGAATTCCAATGGAGAATCAGAACTTTTACTCTGGCTGCTAACTATCGAATCAATCAAAAGAAACAACGAGGAGGAAACCGAGGCGGTGGCGGCGGTGACTTTGATGGCGGCGAATTCTAATTGTACTTTGCGCTTAGTAACACTTGACATTTAATTTCATTGTATTGTTTCAGAGTTGGGTAAGGCTACCGATATCTTATTGACACAATCCGCATTAGGTTATTGACCTCTGAGTAATCAAATGACAATATAGTGTTACTGTTCTTCTAACTTATTCCCGTATATTTATTTTCGATAGACAGAAATTCGACTTACCACAAAGTCACAACAAACGAAATATTTATGGCCTCAGGTTTTTTTGCTTTGCTAGATGACATTGCGACATTAATGGATGACGTTGTAGCAATGAGTCAAATAGCAACCAAAAAGACTGCTGGAATCTTAGGAGACGATTTGGCCGTCAATGCTGAAAAGGCTTCGGGATTTGTTGCTTCAAGAGAAATTCCTGTTTTATGGGCCATCACAAAGGGGTCCTTTCTCAACAAACTGATAATACTTCCTCTAGCTTTTATTATGAGCGCATTCGCGCCTTGGTTGGTAACATTGATACTCTTGGGAGGAGCGGTCTACCTAGCTTACGAGGGTGCAGAAAAGATCTATGAGTATTTTGTTCCTCATGATCACCAAGAGGATGAGTCTCTAGCAACAGATATCACAGAGGAAGAAATTCTTAGCATTGAGAAAGAGAAAATTAAATCAGCTATCGTAACAGATTTTATCCTGTCTGTTGAGATCGTAATTATTGCACTTAGTACTGTGCAAAGTCAGCCTATACTCACACAGATTATCGTAGTTACTATTGTAGCCATCATCGCTACTGTTGGTGTTTATGGTATTGTGGCTCTGATTGTACGAATGGACGATATGGGGTATAAACTGATTAAAATGGGTGGCGAAGGAAAGAGTTTTTCTAAATCGATTGGCAATTTTCTTGTCCAGGCCTTGCCCAAAGTGCTAAGAAGTTTGGCTGTTATAGGAACAATAGCCCTGCTTTTAGTTGCGGGAGGTATAGTAATCCATAAAATAGAGTTGTTTGAGCATGTTTTTCACGGCATACCATCTATTCTGGGTGAGTTGCTAGTTGGATTAATCACTGGTATAGCAGCTTTGATTCTTGTAAAGCTTGTAAAGAAATTATTGAGTTTGATTAAGAATCCTAGCGTTCAAGCTTAAACTGATATTTTTCGAATAAGTAGGTAGAGGAGTGACTAAAAGTCAAAAAAGAATGTGAGGCATACTGGATTCGAACCAGTGACCTCTACCCTGTCAAGGTAGCGCTCTAAACCAACTGAGCTAATGCCTCATTTATAAGTCGTCCTTTGGGTTGATGTAAAAGACTCTGCGAATATATAATAACAATGTATTTCAAACAAATGATCAACCAACTAGGATATCACTATATTATTCTAAAGGACTTAAGTTTTCAAGTAATGAAAAATTAGCTAAGAGAAAACGACTGTAAATTAGTGGTTTACAGATATTTTTTACTTTGAGAATTGAATTTATTATATTACTGCTATGCGATCATTTACACAGGTGAGTCCATAGTCTATTTAGTTCAATTTATTTACTTACCGATTTCTCAAACTGTCAACTTCTACATGTAAGACCTATCAATGAACATTGCCTAATCCTTGATTTTTTATCATCTTTGTACTCTAAAAAGTTAATAGCATGCAAGTAGAAGTATTGAAATCAAAGTTGCAACAAGTTTATGTCACGGAGTCCAATCTGGCTTACAGAGGATCAATCACAATTGATGAAGACTTGATGGACGCTGCTGATTTACATGAGTGGGAGTTGGTTCATATCAATAATGCCACAAATGGAACAAGAATCATAACGTATATTTTGAAAGGAAAGCGTGGATCGCGCGAAATATGTATGAATGGGGGAGCTTCCGTCCACGCAAATGTCGGAGACAAAATTCATATTTTATCGTACTGTCACATCGATCGTGAGGAAGCTAAAACTTACAAGCCTCTTATTATCTTGACAGATGAAGACAATAATATAGTAGGGAAGAAAGAAGTCTAGAATGTATCATTCTTGGACCTTGCTTGCAGTATTTTTGTTGCTTTCAGCTTGTAAGACAAAAAAGCAGGAGTTAACTCAAGTTTTTATTCTGCAGGGAGAAACGATGGGAACCTACTTCAATGTGCGTTACTCAAGTCGGGAACCGACTGTATCCAAAGTAGAAATAGACTCACTTCTCATTGATTTAAATCAAGAGGTTTCGACTTATATTCCTACGTCGACTATTTCGTTGATCAATTCTCAACATCAAGAAAGACTCTCGTTAAATAGAGACACCGCTTTGCATTTCATTAATAACTATTTGTTGTCAGAAGAAATGTATGATTTAAGCGATCAATACTTTGACCCTACATTAAATCCATTAGTAAACTTTTGGGGATTTGGTTACGAGGAGCGGGCTTCCGCCCAAAAAGACACCAGTCTTATTGCTGAACTTCTTCAATTGGTGTCATTTAAAAAATGGAATCATTCTGAGAGTTCAGATGGCCTCTCTAGAATAACTAAGCCTCCGAAGGCTAGTTTGGACTTTTCAGCTATTGCCAAAGGTTACGGTGTCGATCTTGTAGGCGAGTATTTAAGCTCGAAAGGGATTGTGAATTGGTTTGTTGACATAGGAGGAGAAGTACGGTCTTTGGGTTCAAAACCTGCTAATAAACCTTGGGTAATCGGAGTGAATCAGCCAAGTGAAAAAGCTAGTTTAAAAGAAGCTGATTATTTCTTAAATATATCAGATCGAGCAGTAGCGACTTCTGGAAACTACAGGAACTACTACACGGAAAACGGAATAACCTTCAGCCATACAATTAATCCATTTACTGGAATGACTGAACGATCCAATTTGCTATCTGCTAGTGTAGTGCATAAGACTTGTTCAAGAGCGGATGCAGCAGCAACTACTTGCATGGTAATGGGCTTAGAAAAATCAAAAGCATGGATTGATTCCCTTTCAGACTTTGAAGCGTTTTTCATCTTTAGAAATCAAGAAGGAGAAATGGAAACATGGAAATCAACTGGTTTTGATTTTATTCTTAATTAAGAAATAGATTGTTCTGGTATAATTAAGATTTTTTACCCTAAATTAGTTTATTTTAATTAGACCTTGTTTAAGCCATTGTTAGTCTCATGTTTTACTTTCTTAAGTGATACAAGTTACGCTCTTTAAGAATACATTATCCTACCTTTGTATGAGGTTAACAAACAAATAAAACCATATTTCCTATGAAGTTTCATCTTACTCGCGACATTGTATTTTTCGATATTGAATCCACTGGATTAAATGTGATTCGAGATCGAATTGTCCAGATTGCATTGATTAAGTATTTTGCAGATGGTCGAGAGCCTCAAGAAGTTGAAATGTTGCTTAATCCAGAGATACCGATTAGTAAAGAGTCAACGGCAATTCATGGGATTACACATGAAGACGTTGCTGATAAACACACTTTTCCGCAGATAGCAAAACGCATGTACGATTGGATCGGAGATTCTGATCTAGGAGGGTATAATAGTAATCGGTTTGATATTCCGATGTTGATGGAAGAATTTGCTAGAGCTGGTTTAGATTTTGATTTAAAAAATCGGAGATTGATTGATGCTCAGCGAATTTTTTACAAAATGGAACCTCGGACTCTTAAGGCCGCATATAAGAAGTTTTGCAATGGCGACCTTGAAGATGCACACGATGCTCTTGCTGACGTGAGAGCAACAGTCGAGGTCTTGAAAGGACAAATTGAAGCTTACAAAGGTGTCGACCATGTTGATGGAGATGGTAATGTAACACCTGAACCAGTTAAAAATGACATACAAGCTCTTCACGATTTTTCAAATGACTTGATGGTCGTCGATGTGACTCAGCGTCTTAAACTGAATGATGAAGGCATAATCGTTTTTAATTTTGGAAAGTATATAAATCAAGAGCTTGGTAAAGTACTTGTAAAAGACAAGCAGTATTATCAATGGATTTTGAATAAGGAATTTAGCCATCAGGTTAAGAAGATAGTAAGGGAAGCTTACGAAAAAGCGACTAAGAAGTAGGCAGTATCTTGGAGTCTTGTTGATCAGAAGAGAAAGTAACTTTTTATAAGTTTTTGTCGAGATAAAGTGTTAATCAATAGATGAAATACGTTAAATGAAATATGATTAAGAGCACAGGAATATTTCTGATGGTAATACTTTTGGGTGCAAGCCTAAATTCGTGCTACGAGATTCAAGACGTATGTCTAGATGAATTGGCAACAAATTTCGATATAGCAGGCGACACGGCTTGTGAAGATTGCTGCTCTTACCCTACTGTTACTTTTCAAGTGTTACATAAACTAGGAGATGTTTCTTATGGACAAGACACGATTGTCTACACACTTACAGGAGATTCTTTGAAATTGAATAGAGCAATACTTTTCATTGATGATCTGAGTTTTGATGTTATAGGCAATGGTAAATTGGAAGTTCAGGAAGAAGCTGTATATGAGGCACTAGATGGAGTGGAGCTTACTAGGAAGGAAGATGACGTATTTATAACAACGACTAGTAGTTTTACAACACTCGGGACAATCAGAGAAAATGGCGAAGTAGAATCAGTTTCCGGACATGTTGGAATTGCTCATAGTGATATACCGCTGGAAGCCGAAAGCCTTCTATTTGATTACGATTCGCTTTATCTCAATAGTTCATATCTAGATATGAAATTATTCATGAAAATCGGAGATAGTTTGCAACAAGACATTTCGGTCGGAATTCGATTTAATGAAGCTAATATCTCCTTTCAAGATACCGTTTTAAGTGTGGCGAAGTTTCCTAGAGAAAATTTTTCCGTTAAACTGAACATTAATTATTTGTCCTTGTTGGAAATCTTAGATATATCAACAATTACAGAAGGTGAAATTTTGAATGATATTCAATTACCTTTCAATTTTATAAATTTTTACAGATGAGCAAATTATTATTTATCTTGCTAACTTCAGTTCTCTTTTTTTCAAGTTGCAACAATGCAAAAACTGGGGATTTAAATATCGTTTTTCAAGCAAATTATGGAGACGAAGTTTTAGAGTTTGGTAAAACGTATAACCAACTTGATGGAACAGCATTTACTATCTTAAGAAGTGACTTTTTTATGAGTGATGTTCGAATGATTAAAGATGACGGTACAGAAGAGTTTTTGTCTGATTTAGAGCAGATCGATTTCGATAGCTCGACTGGTGGAATTAAAGTGTCGTTTGAAGACGTAGATGCCGCTAACTACGAATCAATTCAGTTTAGTATTGGGTTGCTTCCAGATGTCAATGCTACTCAGCCAAGTGATTATGATGCAGCTTCATCGCTAGCTAATGCGGGTTACTATTGGAGTGCATGGGATTCTTACATATTCACAAAAACTGAAGGTAGAGTTGATGATGGTACTGGCTCGATTACTACTGGGTGGATTTTTCATACGGGAAAAGATGAGTTGCTAACCGATGTAATTATAAACGTTGATAGAAGTGTAAAAGGAGATGAATTAAATGAATTCCGTATTGTGATGGATCATAAGGGTTTGTTTGAGGAAAACGGCGAAGCTGTAGAACTTGGAATTAATCACGATCCATCTAACATCGGTAAACTTGCTTCATTTATTGATCGTATAGCTGACAGCTTTACGGCTGTATCAAAGTAATATAATTTATATTTGTTACATTTAACAAGGAAAATAGCACTATGAAGAAGGGATTATATTTTATCGTTATATTATTCGTTGCATTTTCATGTAGAGAAGGCGATTTAGTAGACACAGAATATAATCCCACTCCATATATTGTAGAGGGTACGGAATATCTTGGACCTTTTCCGGTGCCGCCCGACAACCAACTCACTCACGAAGGAATCAAACTCGGTCAGCATCTTTTTTATGACCCGATACTTTCTGCGAATAATTCAATGTCATGTGCTAGCTGTCATCTTCCTGAGAAAGCTTTTACGGATGGAAATGCAGTCAGTGTAGGAATTGATGGTATAGCGGGAATTCGTTCTGCAATGAGTTTAGTCAATGCGGCGTATTTTACCAAAGGTTTATTTTGGGATGGTCGATCAGATAATCTCGAAGAACAAGCCTTGCTTCCAGTAGAGGATGAAATAGAATTGCACCATAATTGGGGAGATGTGATCGAGGAGTTTAAAGAGCATCCAACGTATCCTCAGATGTTTCGAGAAGCTTTCGGAATTGAAGATAAAGAAGAGATAAGAAAGGAATTGGCGGCAAAAGCATTGGCACAATTTCAGAGGATAATTATAAGTGGTAATAGTAAATTTGATAGAGTAAATAATGGCATTGGCGCTTTCAACGAAGAGCAATTCGTAGGTTTAGAAACATTTTTTGATGTCAATCCTCTTATTGCAGACGGCGAATGTGGACACTGTCATAATGATCCATTATTTACTACAAATCAATATTTCGACAACGGTATTCAAGACGCAAAGACGCTCACAGAATACACTGATATTGGTCTTGCTAATGTTACTAATCGAAATCTCGACTATGGGAAAATGCGAGCTCCTACACTTAGAAATATTGAGCTTACAGCTCCTTACATGCATGATGGTAGATTTCAAACCCTCGAGGAGGTTGTCGAGCATTATAGCAAAGGCGGACATGCTACACCAAATAGAGATCCGCTTATTCGTGAGCTTGGGTTTTCGGAGGAACAGAAAACTGGCCTAGTTGCATTTATGAAGGCCTTGACTGATACAAGTTACCTCGATAATCCTTATGTGAGGAATCCATTTAAGTAGTTTTCTAATACTAGTTTTCCCTTTTTAACTCAGTAGTTTTTGAAGTGCAGTACGTTTTTGAAAAAAAACGTGAGGAAATTCATGTTTTTCTGCTCTTCTTGTTATCAATAGAATACATATATTTTATTTCTTAATGGATTTATTTATTTTATACTATTTTAATTTTTAAATTAATTTAAAAAATTGGTTATCAATATTTTAGATAAATCATGTTATATATTTTTCCTCTACAATTTTGCATTTTTGTATTAGTTGTAAAGCTATTTCGGGTAGTATATTTGTAGTGTGCCTAAAGAAAGTACTTGATCTTGAATGATCAACTAAATACGGATATGTTCATGGGATTATAGCTTATAAGGAGGAATAACAAGAAAAAATTTTCACAGAATTAGACTTGTTTTTTTACTCATTTACCAACCTAAGAAAGTTTATGAATCAAAATACTTTCCTTCTTATAAGTTTTTTTATGATATAAGATAAATATATTTTAACATAGAATTCAGTACACCAATGAAAAACTAATACTGATTTTGGATATGTTCATGGGATTATAATTTGCAAAGTTAGTTAGCTCAAGTGTTAACTAACTTTTTTTTTGCCCGACGCTAATTGATGAACTCTACGGACATGAACCAAGTGATGAAGTCTCTATTGTTCCTCCATTAGTCACGGATATCTTCCAGCAAGTTCCATTTGAAATTTTTAGAAGTAGTCCTTTCCCAATTTGTCCAATTTCAAGATCACCTGATTCAAGTAGTATGTTGAGTAGGTAATGAAGAAACACTAGAGTAGCTTATCATACCAGAATTACTGACATTCAATTGCGTATATCCAGAAGAGGGCTTTTTAAATAGTATGGAATTTGAAGAGTTTGTAATAAACAAATCTCCCGTTTCCATAGATACCTTTGGTTCAACTGATATTGCTAGTACACTTAGGCTTGATCCATTTGAGTAGATACGATATTTTGTTCCATTTGGTGCTTTAAGTAAAGAGTCCTCGATTACTTGCTCCTATCACTAAGTCAGTATTTTCAATGTCGCCGGTAGGAACTTCTGGGCTAATGTCAGTAAGACTGAAATAGCCAAAATCTGAAAAGTTACCTTTGAACATTACCTGTGTATAACCAAGGTGATTTGTAGTTATTGAATTTTGTGATATTATTTCGACATCAGTCGATGATGCAGAGGTTAGTGGAACATTGGTACGGACTAGGCTTAGGTTGGTGACGTTTCCGCCCCATGTAGCTAATTCCGCGTCCGTATAGTAAGTGAGACCTCGCAATTACTGTGTTATCTCCTTCGATATAGTATGTTTTTTCGGAGTAACTTCCACTTTCGAAATTTGCATTCAATTTATTACTACCGCTAGTGAATACCTCCGAAGAAAGACAGTAGACGTCATTATAACCTATATTGTCGACTGAAACAATAATCTCTTGGTCAGAATTGTAAAGATTAGCCGTTTCTCCATTACGAATGTTAGAAGTTGCTGAACTTAAGGTGGTAACTCCAATTGCTCCGAAGCTGTTCGTGAATTTAATTTGAGGTTGAATCGGAACGGTGTAATTATAAGTTGTACTAGTTGCGATGTTATTGCAGCCATCCGCACTGTTATTGATTTGGTACTGTGTCATTGAGGTGCTGTTGGAAACTAATGGGGCCGTACCTTGAATAGCGTCTGCTCCCACAGTGGTTGTGCTGTCAAGGAAGTGTGGCAGTTCTTGCTATTACCAGATTTTATTTGAAATGTCCGTCTTTAATATTTTAGGAGCAAAAACTATTCAACTAATAGTACTGTTTTTAACGCTTAATCAATCAAAATGATCACGATCATTACAATATTAATTCTGTGTTTTCTTATAGGACACATTCATTGTTCTATAATAATTAATAAATTGGCATCTTTGTTTGGTAGTCATATATTGAACAAGCTAAATTGAATAGACTGTTTATGAATTTAAATACAAAAGGAGAAGCGGAGAATACTTATGATGCCATTGTGGTAGGTTCAGGAATAAGTGGAGGATGGTCATCAAAAGAATTGACTGAGAGAGGTCTTAAAGTATTGATGCTTGAAAGAGGACATATGATCAATCACGTCACAGATTATACGACAGCAAATCTTGAAAAATGGGAGTTGCCAAATCGTAATAGAATGACTGAGGAAGAATTGGTTGATTACTATGTTCAAAGGCGAACTGGTTACACGATTACTCCTGCGCAAAAGCATTTTTGGCAGAAGGACACAGATCATCCATACACTGAGAAGAAACCATTTGACTGGATTAGAGGGTATCATGTTGGAGGTCGTTCATTGTCATGGGGACGCCAATCTTATCGCTTGAGTGAAATGGATTTTGAAGCAAATGCAAAAGACGGGATTGCTGTTGATTGGCCAGTTAGATATGCTGATATTAAGCCATGGTATGATAAGGTTGAGTCTTTCATCGGAGTGAGCGGTCAGAATCTTGGATTGTCGCAATTGCCTGATGGAGTTTTTCTTCCACCGATGGAGATGAATGCTGTTGAAAAAATGATCAAGGATCGAATAGCGGAGAATTTTGATGGTCGAGTTATGACGATTGGTCGAGCAGCACATCTCACCAAAGCGCATAATGGACGTGGTAAATGTCAATTTAGAAATAGGTGTATGAGAGGATGTCCATATGGCGGTTATTTTAGTACACAAGCTTCTACACTGCCAGCTGCTCGGGCAACTAGAAATCTGACACTAAGACCAAATTCAATCGTGACCGAAGTCGTCTATGATGACAAAACTCAAAAAGCAACGGGTGTCAGAGTTTTAGATGCTGAAACCAAAACTACTCACGAATTTTTTGCTAAAGTTATTTTCTTGAATGCGTCAGCCCTGGCTTCAGCTCAGATTCTGCTTCAGTCTACTTCTGAGCGGTTCCCCAATGGCTTGGGGAATGATAGTGACCAAGTGGGTCGAAATGTTATGGATCATCACTTCAAAGTTGGTGCAAGTGGTGATGTTGAAGGTTTTGAAGATAGGTATTATCGAGGAAAAAGACCAAACGGTATCTATGTTCCGAGATTTAGAAACCTCGACAAGTCAAGTAGGATGAAGGAATTCATTCGTGGTTATGGTTATCAAGGTGGAGCGTCACGATCTGGTTATGGACATCATGTTGCTGAAGCGCAGTTTGGAGCTGAGTATAAGGATGCCACTAGTAGGCCTGGAAAATGGCGTTTTGGGATGACCGGGTTTGGTGAATGCTTACCTTATGAAGATAATAGAATAACCTTGAACTATGAGAAGACAGATATGTACGGTCAGCCTACTCTGGTGTTGGATGTCGATTATAAAGCCAACGAAAAAGCAATGCGGAAAGATATGGCATCTGCTGCTGCGGAGATGCTTGAGACTTCAGGATTAAAGAACGTAAGAGAATATGACAATCCTTGTAATCCCGGAAATGGTATTCACGAAATGGGGACTGCCAGAATGGGAAGAGATCCAAAGACCTCGGTACTAAATGAATGGAATCAGATACATGCTGTTAAGAATGTTTTTATCACTGATGGTGCTATGATGACATCCTCAGCATGTCAGAATCCATCTCTGACATATATGGCTTTTTCAGCAAGAGCGGCCAATTATGCAGCTGATCAATTAAGTAAAAATGAACTATAATCATAGACCATGAAAAGGAGAGACGCTTTAAAGAACACAGCGCTATTATTGGGAGCGGTCAGCATGGGGTCTGCGACTGCTTTAATGCAGAGCTGTCAACCTTCATTAGAAGATTCATGGGAGCCCGTCTTTTTTGACAAGACGCAAGCTAGTTTACTAAGTGAAATTGCTGAAACAATTATCCCTAGAACAGAAACGCCTGGAGCTAAAGATGCCTTTGTTAGCAGATATATAGATGAATATGCTTCACGATTTCTTAAGCCAGAACAGCAAGAAATGTATCTAGCTGGACTAGCTATATTTGACACTATTTCTACCACACGACATCAGAAGCCTTTCACTGATTGTGAGTTAGAACAACGTCATGAAGTTCTACAAGCGATGATTGATGACCCTACTGAAGGGAAAATGAGTCCTTCAAGCGTGTTCTATAGAATGAGATCTGCTGTTAATATGGCGTTTTTTACAAGTGAGGTCGGGGCAACGCAGGTGTTGGACCATATCTCAATTCCAGGCGACTATCTCGGTGATATCCTCTTAAGTGAAACTAAGGGGCGTGTTTACAGTTAGTAAGTTGGAGTAAGATGAAGCCGGATGATAAGCTGAAAAAATGTCCAAGGTGCAATGCACAACATTTATGTGTGCCAGATAATATTGATGCGTGTCAATGCAATATCTCCTTAGATACGGAAACCCTAGAGTTTTTGCATAAAACCTACTTTGATTGCCTTTGTAATGCTTGTTTAATATATTTTGATTCATTAATTGCTGAGATCAAAAGTGAATCTTTTCCTACTAAACCTAGCATGCTTGAAGAAGATATACATTACTATTTAGAGGGAGGTAAGTGGGTTTTTACTGAAAGGTATCATGCTCTTCGTGGGCAATGTTGTGGTAATGGTTGCAGACATTGTGTTTATGGTTTTGACAATAAATCCTAAAAGTTTGAATCGTTCTAAAAGATTGGGAGAACGGTAGATCTTTTAGTTTCGTTAAGAACAAATGTGCTCTTTATCTGTGCAACGTTTGGAAGAGCTGCAAGTTTCCCTGTTGAGAATTTGTGATACGCCTGAAGGTCTTTTACTATTACTTTTAGAAGAAAGTCATTGGCTCCGCCCATGAGATAGCATTCAACAACTTCCGGTATAGTATCTACCGATCTACTAAAAGCTTCGATAGCATCCAATTTTTGATTTTCAAGAGAAACAGAGCAATATACTACCATAGAAGCATTGAGCTTGTTGGTGTCAAGAACAGCGACATATTTTGAAATAAGCCCTTCCTTTTCCAATCGTCGAATCCTATCATAAAGTGGTGATTTTGTGAGATTTAGTCTTGCGGAAATCTCCTTAATGTTTGTATTTGAGTCATTTTGTAAGATTTCCAAAAGACTTTTGTCGATCGTATCTAGGTTTGTCATTGTAATAATTCCTTTCTGTTTAGTTGTTTTAATACAAAAATAGTCCAAAATCCTTTTATTATATAAATTACAGGAAAATTTACTGAGTTTAAAAATTTGATAGATAATGATTCCTATATTATTTAAATTTGTAGGACAATAGAATTTGCTAAATTCCTAAAATTCAGTAACATGAAACATCCAGAAAGTTTAATGATGTCCCATGGTTATAAGCCCGAATTGTCAGAGGGAGCTGTCAAACCGCCAATATTTCAGACTTCAACGTTCGCATTTCGAACTGCTGAAGAAGGTAAGGCATATTTTGAACTTGCATATGGATTGCGAAAGAAAGATCAGACTGAAGAACTGGGCCTAATTTACAGTAGGATTAATAATCCAAATTTACAGATTCTCGAAGAGAGATTGTGTTTGTGGGACAAAGCTGATGAATGTGCTGTGTTTGAGAGTGGTATGTCAGCGATTAGTACTGTGCTTCTAGAATTCTTGAAGCCAGGAGATTTATTGCTTTATAGTCAACCAGTGTATGGAGGAACTGATCATTTTATAAACTATTTTTTGAATGAGATTGGTGTTTATACGATTGGTTTTACACCTAGTCAATCTAAAGACGAGATTATCGAAATGGTTGAGAAAAGCGGTCATGGATCTCGTTTAGCGCTCGTTTATATTGAGACCCCTGCCAATCCAACCAATGATCTAATAGATATTGAAATGTGTAGGTCTATTGCGGATTTGTTTTCCAATGAAGACAAAAAAGCATATTTAGCTGTGGACAATACATACATGGGGCCGTTGTGGTCAAGTCCTTTAGCTCACGGCGCTGACATTGTAGTCTACTCAGCAACAAAGTATATTGGTGGGCATAGTGATCTAATCGCCGGTGCAGTTCTAGGAAATTCTGAAATCATGTCGCGAGTGAAAGTCCTGAGGACTTTTCTCGGAAATATGGCAAGCCCGCATACGTGCTGGCTTTTGCTTCGATCATTGGAAACACTTAAAGTTCGTATGGAGCAGCAGGCAAGAAATGCTCAGCAAGTGGTTGAATTTTTGGAAGAGCATTCCAAAATTGATAAAATTCATTACTTAGGTTGTATAGACAAGAACTCCAAAAACTATCAATTGTACAAAAAGCAATATAGTTCACCAGGAGCTATGATAGCGTTTGAAATTAAAGGTGGGCAGAAAGAAGCTTTTAAATTTCTAAATTCGCTTAAATTGATTAAGCTAGCAGTAAGTCTTGGAAGTACAGAAAGTCTAGTACAACATCCGGCGACAATGACGCACGTTGGACTAACAGATGAGCTTAAAGCTGAAATTGGTATTAATCAGAGTTTGATAAGACTTTCAGTAGGTGTTGAGCATGCAGAGGATTTAATATCTGACATTTCTCAAGGACTGGAGGCTGTAAATCTCGATATTGAGATAAGTAATCTTTCTTTAAAGTCTGCGTTGACGCAGCTGATTTAGATTATTCTTTTGGCTAGTTCTTCTTTACCAATTTCATTTTCCCACGTTAGAATTACTGGATAATCATCGGTAACTACCATAGTGTGTTCATGTTGAGCTACAAGGCTACCGTCATCAGTTTTTAAGGTCCAACCATCATCATCTTCATGCACAAACTTGGCACCTGTCGAGATGAAAGTTTCAACTGCTATGACCGAGTTCTTCTTGAATCTTTGTCGATTAGCTCGATCCTTCCAACAAGCGATTTCAGTTGGTTCTTCGTGTAATTTCCGACCAATTCCATGACCGCAAATGTTTTTAATCACATTGTAACCTCTGGATTTAGCGAGCATGTTAATCAAACCACCTATTTCATTGATTTTTACATCAGTTTTTATTTGAGATATGGCTTCCATCAGAATGGCTTCAGAAGCATCTACCAGACTTTGGACATTTTGTAAGTCTTTTCCTATAATAAAAGAGCAACCATTATCTCCATAATAACCGCTTAATTCAGCTGATACATCAATATTGATGAGGTCACCCTCTTTAATGATTCTATCAGAGGGTATTCCATGGCATGCCTCTTGGTTTAAAGAAATACAGGCATAACCAGGAAATTTATAGTCTTTGTAAGGAGCCGAATTCGCACCAAATTTCTTGAGAACTTTACCACCAAATTCGTCAATTGCTTTCGTGGTCATTCCCACTTTGGTAATGGCCTTCATCTCTTGTAAAGTAATTGCTACGGCATGTGAAGCTGCTCGCAATCCCTTCCAATCCTCTTCCGTTTGAATTATCATATGTTACAATCTTGTCCGATGTACCAAGTATAATACTCCAAACTATGAATATGTTCTAAGAGAGACCAGATATAACACCATCGTCATCAATATACATGTTTGAACTTGCTGGTACTGAAGGTAGTCCAGGCATTCTCATCATATTTCCAAGTATAGGAATTATGAAACCTGCTCCCACGGCGTATTCAAATTCTCGAATAGTAATGTCAAATCCTCTTGGTCTTCCTAGAAGCTTATCATTGTCAGAGAAAGACTTTTGAGTTTTAGCCATACAGACCGGAAGATGTTCTAGACCTAGTTTCTTAATACGTCGAAGGTCTCTTTTGGCAGTGGAGGTGTATTCGACATGGGCTGCCCCATATATCTCTTTTGCTATGGTTTCTATTTTTGATTCTATGGAATCATTCCAATCGTAGAGAGGTGTAAAGTTGGAGTTACCTTTTTCGACTGCTTCAACAACCGCTTCAGCTAGTTTAGTCATACCTTCCCCTCCTTTAGCCCATCCATCTGCTATAACTGCTTTAACACCCATTTTGGCACAAGCCTCTATTATCCATGTCGTTTCTTCTTCTGAGTCAGAAGGGAATGCGTTGATTGCCACCACTGGCGTCACTTTGAATTTTAGACAGTTTTCAATGTGCTTTTCAAGGTTCGCAAATCCTGCTTGTACTCGATCTAGGCTAGCTGTGTTGTATTCTTCTTTTGGAGCGCCACCGTGATGTCTTAAAGCTCGGATTGTAGCTACTAGTACAATGCTTTTGGGCGAAAGCCCACCTGATACACATTTTATATTCAAGAACTTTTCTGCACCCAAGTCAGCTCCGAAGCCAGCTTCTGTAACAACATAGTCTGCTAAAGACAAGCCCATTTTAGTTGCTAAGATTGTATTTGTTCCCTGAGCTATGTTGGCAAAGGGTCCCCCATGAATAATTGCTGGGTTTCCTTCCATTGTTTGAACAAGATTTGGCTTGATTGCGTCTTTCAACAATATTGCCATTGCATTTTCAGCGTTAAGATCTCGAGCAAAAATTGGCTTTCTTTCAAAAGTATAGCCGATAAATATATTTCCACATCGTTTCTTAAGATCAGAAAAGCTTTCGCTCATACATAGGATTGCCATCACTTCAGAAGCGGGTGTTATATTGAAGCCATCCTCTCTAGGGATACCATTAGCAGTTCCACCGAGCCCGATTGTAATTTGCCGTAATGCACGATCATTCATATCCATCACACGTTTCCACACGATGGTACGTGGATCAATGTTGAGATTATTGACTTTACTTTGTAGATTATTGTCTATCAAGGCTGCTAATAAGTTGTTTGCTTTTTCAATAGCGCTGAAATCTCCAGTGAAGTGCAAGTTGATGTCTTCCATCGGTATGACTTGGGAGTACCCACCGCCTGCTGCTCCACCTTTTATGCCAAAGACAGGGCCCAATGATGGCTCCCTCAGTACAACGCAAGTTCTCTTTCCAATCAGATTGAGCCCTTCTGTTAATCCTATCGATGTCGTGGTTTTTCCTTCTCCTGCTGGCGTTGGAGTCATCGCAGTAACAAGTACTAACTTATTCTTGGAAATACTTTCTTGATCGATCAATGAAAGTGGAAGCTTCGCTTTGTACTTTCCATATAATTCTAAATCATCTTCACCTATATTAAGCTTTGATGCAATATTTCGGATATGCTGGATCTCTGAATTTTGAGCAATTTCGATGTCCGATAATGACGTGTTTTTCGTATTCATTGTATTTGATTGAGATGGTCAAGAATACGAAAAATATTATGTTTTGCAAGAAGGTTTCTTGACATTTATAATACTTAAAACCATCGACTATAAAGTATAGATAAGATGTAGTCTTACTCTCGAGCCAAAGTCAAACCGGATTCCAAAATCAGGAGGATTTACCGTCATATTGGTAAAGCGATATGATGTAGTGATTGATGGTCTTAACTCGCCTCCTACATATAACTTCTCATTCAATTCATATTGTAAGCCAATAAGTAGACTCTTTGCTTGGTTGTCACGATCTTATTTAATAGTTGTACGATTAACTAAGATCGGTATGTGCCAGAAGTTAAATTTCGATGTAAAAACTGATGAGCAATACCAAATTCCTTCATCAGTAATTCTACCTGCTTAAGCTTTTCTGGTTCTGCCTCAGTTCTTCTTTCATCTAGGGATGCAACTATCATTAGATTCTTTGGTGTGTGACTGGTACTGATAAATTCGAAAATACGTGTCTTGTAGCCATAGGCTTCAAGCATCATGGCGCGAATTGTGTCGGTTAACAACTCAGCTTGACGTTCTTGCATGCTGCCATGCTTTGTGATTTCCTCAAAAATTCCAGTCGTATACATGTGTTTACGAACTTGTTTATGACAGCAAGGAGCACACACGATTAATTGCGATCCTCCTTTGATTCCTTTAAGAATCGCATCATCTGTAGCTGTGTCGCAGGCATGTAAAGCAATTAGAAAGTCGATTCTTTCAAAATTACTTTGTTGAATTGTACCTTCTTGAAACTTTAGGTTTTCAAATTCCGAATCTTTGGCAATCTCATTACACAAATCAACTAATTCACTTCGCATTTCAACACCATGAATTTCGACATTTTCTTTTCGAAGACGCTGGTAGTAGTCATAAAGAGCAAAAGTCAAGTATCCCTTTCCTGAGCCCATATCAACAATTACAGGATTCTCTGGAAGGACGGTTTTCTTCAAAATATCATCGATAATCTCCACGTATTTATTGATCTGCTTATACTTGTCGTGCATTTTGCTCTTAATCTGACCGTCTTGAGAAGTAATGCCCAGTTTTTGCAGATATCTATTACCCTCATATGGTATTATGCGATTTTTAATGTGATCGTGTTGATGTACCACAACATCTTTTGCTTGACTTGCCTTGTGTCTTAGTTTTGATTTGGCAACCTTATACATCGTTAGGAAGTAGTCGTATTGTGCGGTAGCACAAGTACCCTGATAGAAGCTAGTCTTCATCAGATCAAAAACAATGTCAGTTGCTTCATCAAAGGTGTAATTCTTAGTTACATCCTTTGTTTTGTAGCGATATATTAAGGATAAATGCACACCCTTTTTCAGTTCAACAAGTTTACCTCGTACTTGCTTCAACTCGCTCTCTACATCTCGACAATTGGCAAGTTTTAGAGAAACAAAGGTCGTTTTATTCAGGGATTTCTTGAATAATCGTACAAACTCAGTAAGTTGTTTATAGTCTGACATAGATGCACATTTTCGGCAAATGTACGCAAAGTATATTCGCAATTGTTCTAGAAGTCAAACACAATGCCAATTGTAGGCAAAGCGACCCCTGCAGCGTCAGGTAACTGAGTTAAAGAGAATGGCTCGGAAAGCTGTCCGCTTTCGTCTCTAGCTAAGGCAAACTGAGGAGGAGTCGGGACTGCTTGAGCAAATGCATTCTGGACTTCAAAGTATAGATTCAATGCAAAATATTTTGTGTTCCACTTCTTGTCAAATCTTATGTCAGTTTGATAAAATGGTTTTAAAAATACTTCTCCTAGCTGATCATAATCCACGAATACTAACGGATAGTTTTCCAACGTGCGATCTTCGTCTACTGGTGCATATGGGGTGCGATCTACAACTCTCGTTCGAAGGCTCAATTCGTAATTTTTTCCAAATTTATAACCTCCTGTAAAGGAGAATAAGTTCCGACTATCCCAGGCACTTGGTCTAAAGTTTCCATCAATGTCAGAGAACTCTGAAAAGAAATACGTGTAAGAAAGTATCGCATAGAATCCTTTGTATAATTTTTGTTGAAGTAGTAATTCTAATCCATATGTTTTTCCTACTCCTTCACTGATGATATCTTCATCTCCTAGAATTGAAAAGTCACCACCTTGGTTGGCTAAAGAAATACCTTCTCCTACGGAGATTGGATAATTATTATATCGCTTATAAAATCCCTCTACAGAAACCTTACTAGAAGGAAGGGGGTTATAGGAAAATCCAGTTACGTAGTGTATGCTATTGATGTATTTAGCGTCTTTATTGAGTAAATTACCATCAGAATCCTCAAAACCTAAGACAGTATATGGTGCAATTTTGTAGTACGAGCCTGCCGTTGCATTCCATCTCCATTTGTCCTTCTTATCTAGTCTAACAGATATTCCACCACGTGGAGAAA
Organism: uncultured Saprospiraceae bacterium; assembly: GCA_943788055.1. Classification (GTDB taxonomy): domain Bacteria; phylum Bacteroidota; class Bacteroidia; order Chitinophagales; family Saprospiraceae; genus JAHDFB01. The sequence continues at coordinate 46,502 of CALSOU010000007.1, read as the reverse complement.
GTGTTTTTAGTAACTGATTACTTTCTTCGGTAAACGTATTCGCATCACTTCTAATTCCAAAAGTAATGTCCACCCGATCTTTGATATTTGCTTTAGACACTTGTGCATAAAGACCATACTTTACAAATCCGATTGCGGATTCGTAATTTTCACCAAGAATAAAGTTTTGCGTCTCGTTTGTATACCTAGCTCCGATGATGTTGAATCCACCTGAAATAGACCAATTGTTTATGAAATGCGTATAATTTGGTCGGAGTTTATATTCGGTTTCCCGAGAGAATGTTTGGAATATTAGACCCTCCTCATTTTCGTTGTCTTGATAACCACTGAACTTATTCCTCAATCTATTGTAACTCAATGCTGTATTGAAAATTCCTTTACCATCCTTTCTTCTTGATTTCCATACAATTCCTGTAGATGCTGAGTACTGTTCGATCAGAGGTACTTGCTCAAGTGTTGCTTGCTGTTCAGGACTAAATTCATCGGGAACCTTTAGACTAAAGTCGTCAATTGCACCGATTCCAGTAAAGATGATCGAATTGTAGTCATCTATTTTATGATCTAATTTGTATTGGTAATCCCAAAATGATGGCCTGATGGGTAGATTCAGTAATTCAAAAAGTAATTGAAGGTATGATCGACGGATACTGAAAATGAAACTAGTATTAGATTCCTCCTTGTCTCCTTTAAATAATGGTCCTTCGAGTGTAACCGCCGCTTCACTTGCTGATACTCGAACATTGGTTGCAAATTCACGCTTGTTTCCAGATCTTTGGTCAAACTGCAAAACCCCAGATAGAGGATTATCGTACCGCGCACCAAATGATGACGCAGAAAGTTCCACACCTTCGATGAATGCAACATTGAGAAGACCTACTGGTCCTCCTGCACTACCTTGTGTGCTAAAGTGATTAATATTTGGAATTTCTATTCCGTCAAGGTAGTAGACGTTTTCATTTGGGGCACCTCCTCGTATGATGATGTCATTTCGAAAACCTCCTATTGATCCAGAAATACCAGGTAGAGACTGTACGACTTTTGCAATGTCATTATTTCCTCCGGGATATGTCTTGAGCTCTTCAGGAGAAAGTCTTTGCAATGAGAGTGGTGCCTCCAAAGACCTTGCGAAAGGACTAGCAGTTACCTCAATTTCTGCCAGTGCTTTACCTGCAGGTATTAGTTCGAAATTTAGATCGGCGTTACCTTTCGACTGGACAATGACATTGTTCCTTAGGTAGGCTTCATATCCTAAGTAACTTGTGACAATGTTATACGTGCCGGGCTCAATTTCCAACTGGTAGTTTCCGTCAACATCTGTTGTTGAACCAATCATTGTGTTTTCTACTACAATTGTTGCTCCGATTAAAGGCTCTTGTGTCTGTCGATCAGTGATTTTACCATATATCGTTGCTTTCACTTGTGCATCAGAAATCGGAGAGAAGCCAATCAGGCATAATAGCAAAAATAGAAAGCGTGAAGTGTGATTATTGAAGGCAGCCATTTGTAATTGAATGATTGTAAGTTGTTTAATCTTTGGAGTTGAAAAGTTCAACAATGTATAAATGGATATGTGATAAGATTGTTTAAAAAAAAGAACGGGTTTGGATTAATTTATTTTTTACAGATGGAAAAAGTGATCGAAATTCTTGAGAATTACCAAAATTTCTTGCAGGTCAAACCCGCAGGATCAATTCAAGAATTTGATGCTTGGCTTCAGCGAAATCCGGAGGAGGTTCAGCTTGATCAACCCGAACTAAATAATCAAAAGCTAAATATAAAGTTCGCTTACACATTGAGTAAGTTGTCTTCATTTCTTGGTGCGTGGGTTAAATTGAGTTTCAGAGATATTCCTCTCCGTTCGTTAGGAGATTTTGGTATTTTGATGAGCAGACGTTTCATGCAAAATCCTCATAAACTGATGTTGCTGAACAAGTGATAATGGAGCGTTCGACATGTATGGAATCGATCAAGCGACTTATCGGAGAAGATTTGGTGGAACAATCAAAAGATACTCACGATAGACGAGTGTGGAGGGTCCAGTTAACTAAATCAGGATTCGCAATGTGTGGAACCCTAGATGAGAAAATGAAATCCTTAGGAGATGTTGTTACTGGTGAAATAAGTGATGAAGAAAATTATATGCAATTGCTCCTTTGGCCAAGCTAGTTGATTTTCATCAAAATCTTTACAGTGAACTCGATAAAGAAACGCTCGTCGAAGATTTTAGCTTGTAGCTTTAAATACATGTTCATCAATATGACGAAGATGGATCTACTGCGGCTAATCGAGTTATCTAAAATTATTTTCTGTTTTACAGCCTCAATTTTATATCGAAGATCCGGAGTTCTGCGATTTCCGTACTTTGTAGTGTTTTTAGAAAGTAACGCTTTTTGGACCCCCTGAGTCCAAGCGAGAATTGTTCGCATACGAGCTTTAGCTCGTATGCGGAATTACACTTCGGTCTTCTGACCGATATTTTATGTCAAGAATAGCTTTACGCGATGACTTTCCTCGGAAGTGGGTAGATAAATAAAGGATACAGTTGACCCATCTTTAAACCGAAGTAGATTAAGCATAATCAAGATATTAAGTTCGCATATACATAGGGTGTGTTGTCTATATTTCTTGATGAGTTTGCTAAGTGCTTCTAAACATTTATGCTTTTTGGACCCACGAGTCCAATCAAGAATTAGTTCACTTCAAAACGCCTTCTATTTTACTTAGCCTAGTTTTCACCTCATTTAACAGATTATGTAATTTGACACAATAAACTGCAAATTAATTTTTTATGTTTAACATATTATAAAAAAATATAATATATATTTGGGTAGTTTTACGTCTGAAAAATAAGAAATATGAAAGTAAAAGCTAAGATTCTAGTCGTTGATGACGACAGCAGTATTCGGCGCACATTGACTGACATTCTCCAATTTGAACAATATGAAGTTGACGAAGCGAGCGATGGAGTGGAGGCAATTGTGAAAATCAAAAGGCAAAGATATGATGTCATTGTAATGGACATCAAGATGCCAAAAATGGATGGAATGGATGCCATGGAACGTATCCAAGCTCTTTCTCCCGACACGCCTATAATCATGATATCTGGTCATGGAAATATTGACACTGCTGTCGAAGCTGTCAAGAAAGGAGCATTTGACTTTATCCAGAAACCGCCGGATCTTAACAGATTGCTTATTACGATTCGTAATGCGATGGATAAGAGTACGCTTATCACTGAAACGAAGGTCTTAAAAAAGAAGGTAAAGTCTGGAGCCATTATACCAATGATAGGTGAAAGTACTTCGATCAAACATATCATGAATACGATCGACATGGTTGCACCTACTGATGCACGTGTTCTTGTCAATGGCCCCAATGGTACTGGAAAAGAACTAGTGGCTAGATGGATTCATGAAAAGTCCAATCGCAACAAAAATCAGATCATAGAAGTTAATTGTGCCGCCATTCCTAGTGAATTGATTGAAAGCGAACTCTTTGGTCATGAAAAAGGTGCGTTTACATCTGCTGTCAAACAGAGAATAGGAAAATTTGAGTTGGCGCATGGTGGAACTTTATTCCTCGATGAAATAGGCGATATGAGCCTTTCTGCACAAGCAAAAGTTTTAAGAGCACTTCAAGAAAACAAAATAACTAGAGTAGGAGGGGATAAAGAGATCAAAGTAGATGTGCGCGTCGTCGCTGCAACGAATAAGGATCTTCGTGCAGAGATAAGAAAAGGTAATTTCAGAGAAGATCTATATCATAGGCTTGCGGTAATTATTATTCAGGTTCCGGCATTGAATGATCGCAAGGAGGATATCCCACTTCTTGTTCAGCATTTTATTGATGCTATTTGTAAAGAATATGGTTGTCCAAAAAAGAAAATCGACGCTTCAGCTTTGAAAGAGTTGCAGAAGATAAACTGGACAGGAAATATACGTGAACTGCGCAATGTGGTTGAACGATTGATCATACTAAGTAAAGAGGCCATCTCCAAAACCGACGTCAATACTTATGTACAATCTCCAAAAGAAGGAACTGCTATGCAGGCCTTGTTTGACAAGTTTGATAATTTTGATCAATTGGCATCTTACATGCAAGAAAAATATGATTCTTATAAGTTCAAAGAGGTGATATAATTACGCATCTTAGATCTTAACACGATAAATTAGAGATTTGAACATTGTTCAGGTCTCTTTTTTTGTTGTGAGTTAAAAAAGGGCTGATCATTTTTGCTAGAGGATATTGAGGCTTGAGTCGATTTTATAACAATCAATATAATTAATCGTTATATCTTGGAGCATCTTAATAAATTGAATAAAATAAAAACGTATGTCAGGAAATTTCCATGCTAAAGCGCCAAAGAATTGGGAAAAAATAAAAGGTGAGAATGCTTGGACAATGTTCAAAGTGATTTCGGAATTTGTCGATGGCTTCGAGACATTGAATAAGATAGGTCCTTGTATTTCAATTTTTGGATCAGCAAGGACAGAACCTGATCATAAGTACTATAAGCTCGCAGAAGAAGTAGCCGGTCGACTTTGCGAAGAAGGTTTTGGAATAATAACTGGAGGTGGCCCAGGTATCATGGAAGCTGGAAACAAAGGAGCCTTTGAAGCTGAAGGTATTTCAGTAGGTCTTGATATTGACTTGCCATTTGAGCAATTCATAAACCGTTATGTAGACACAGATAAGAAGCTAGGACATCGCTATTTCTTTGTTCGTAAAGTGATGTTTGTAAAGTACGCTCAGGCCTTCGTTGCTCTTCCAGGTGGTTTTGGAACGCTTGATGAACTGTTTGAGGTTTTGACACTGGTGCAAACCAAAAAAATCACGCGAGTACCCATTGTTCTAGTTGGTAAAGAATACTGGCAAGGACTGATTGATTGGATAGTCAATACAATGCTTCATAAGGAGAACAATATAAGTGCCGCAGATTTGAATTTGATACCTCTGACTGATGATCCAGAAGAAGTTGTGCGAATAATTCGTGATTTTTATCAAGATCACGAAGAAGAACTTTCACCAAATTACTCGCTGGATTAATGAAGATTGAACAAGGTATCGTTAAGCGAAATTTAGGCCTGCAAGTGCGTATTTTGTTTGTAGCATTGATTGGTTTGGCATTGACTGCCTACAACTATTTGAGCCAATTGGAAGATCCTTCTCTAATTTGGATGATCCTATTGACACTTTCTGCAGTTCTGATGCTAGCGCTATTTGTGCACGCAGCAAGAAATCTAATCATTCAAAAACCCGCACTAGTTTTAACGAAGGAAGGATTAATTGATCACATATCCCTAGCTCGTGTAGGCTTAATTCCTTGGAAATCGATCAAGTCAGTTAAAGCGGAAAAGTATCTTAATCGAGAGCATATACTTATTGAGGTTTCAGATGCTCAATCTATAATTGAGAATTTACCTTATGTAAGAAAGAAGATGGTTGACCAACAATTTAGGGATACTGGATCAGTCATAGTAATCGATCCCAAAACGATAAAAACGCCTTCTTCAGAGCTAGTTAAGATGCTTAAGAAAAGAGCTCGGAGATAGCACAAGACTGCTGCAAATAGAAAGAAGGCGTTCATTACAAAAATGAGCGCCTTCTTTGCTTTAGTTAAATATTGATTGAATTGTGATTTCTTATAGTTTGATCATTTTTGTCACAACCGCGTATTGGCCATTTCTTACAGCAAGAATATACGATCCTGTTGGTAAATCATTCACCTGTTGCGCAAATACTTGTGATTCTGAAGACTTGACGAATGATTCGCTTCTAATGATCTTTCCGTGAAGAGAGATTACTTGGGCAGTAAAATTGCCAGACCAATCATTCTCCAATTGGAAGGTCATTTCTTCTGCAACTGGATTAGGCTTGATTGTCAAATACGACTCATTTTCTAAAAGCTCTTCTTCGAATAAACTGGTTGGATCAAATTCAAAAGCTCCTGCTTCTGGTTCCATGAATCTCGCTACTCCTAAAATATCTGTTTCAGGAGCAATCGCTGCAATACCAATATTGATTGCTGGACTTGTATCATCTTCAAGTCTGTAATCAAGTAAATCGGGATCAACGAAATCAATTTCATCTCCATCGGATACATCATTGGTACTAGTTAATAATTCATCAGTGGAATCATCCGATGAATAGTTACCTCCCAAAGAAGTAACTACCGGGGTTCCTTCTTCAAGTAGGTAGTTTTCACCATCTACATTTGAGAAAATATTATTACCTAAATTCACATTTAGAATACTTGTTGGATCTCCGTCTGTATATGTCGCGATACCTGCTGCAAGATTTGCAAAGTTATCTGCAAAAGTACAATTGATGATGTCAACTGTTGATTCATATCCGAATCCGTTCATTGAAATTGCTCCTCCATAACCGTCTCCTATATTGCTATTGAATGCGAAAACACAACTAGTAATTGTAGTATTGAAATTGTTAATGTTTAACGCACCTGCTTGAAGTCCTGTGGCATTATTTGCAAAGATTGAATTTCTGATTGTTAGAGAACCTGCAATTGTATCATTATTTCTTGAAGCATTCATTACTCCTCCAAATTCATTTGCAGAGTTTAAGTCAAAAAAGCAATCGTCAATAAGGAAATCTACTCCATCAATCAAGTTTAAAACACCAGCATTTACATCTGTAAGATTCCCGATGAAATCATTACTTATGAGAGATACTGTGGTCGTATTGTTTTGAGTCGCAAGCGCACCTCCGAATCTAGCGGAGTCCTGAGAAAAGGTATTGTTCGTATAAGTGACATTTGGTCCAAATGCATTTATCGCTGCACCTCCACTTGTGGCGGCACCATTTTCGGTGAAGTCATTGTTGTCGATTGTTATGATTCCATTCGCGTTGTAACAACCGAGCGCACCTCCAAATCCAGCGAAATTGTCCGTGAAAGTATTATTAGTAACATTGATCGTAGCATCATCTCCAGAGTTACCATTCAAGGCAAGAGCTCCAGAAGATCCACCTGGTGCTGTATTAGCGTCGAAAGAACAGTTTTCAACAGTAATAGACATTTCCCAAGTATTGACTGCTCCACCTGAACCAGAAGTAGCGGAGTTTCCTTCGAATGTGCAATTTCTGATAATTACATTGTCAGCATCGGTAATGGCTTCTCGACCATCGATGTAGCAAACACCACCATTGGATCCTGCATTATCAATAAATTCACTATTTTCGATGATCACGTTATTATTGTTCCAGATAAAAAATGCACCCCCGAAACCTCCTGATAAATTTTCTCGGAAGCTACAATTTGTAACCAATACTCCATTGCATCTTAGCGGATAGAAAGCACCTCTAGATGTAAGATTTCCTACGAATTGTGAATTCGCTATATACACGTCATTGAGATTTCCCGTGAATATTCCAGCTGACTGACTAGACGCTGAACTCTTTGTTACGGAAATAAAGTCGAAACTCGATGCCTCTATTGGTGTAACATTACCTGCAACGTACGCAGCAGCACCAGCTCTAGCAAAATTGTTTTCGAACGACACGTTCATGACGTCAATTCCACTATATGCAAAGATTCCAGCTCCTGCACGTTCTTCAAGATCTAGATCACCGTCATCTAATGTGAAACCATTTTTGATCACAAATCCATCGATTGTTACATTGTCAAGAAGTGAATCAATCCAGATAATATGTCTAGAATTATCTTCTTTCAGAAGCGTATCAAAATCAAAATCCAGATCATTGCCTAGTTGATCACCATCCAAAACCGTCACATTTGCTGTAAGGTTTCTATCTTCAAGTGATATTTCTGTCCCATCAAATCCACCGTAAAGATTTAGGTTTTTGGTAATCTGATACGAATTTGTCGCTCCTCCAGGAGTATAGTTGCCAGCAGCAATCCATAGATCTCCTGACTCCGTATTGTCAATCGCAGTGTTAAGATCTGTATATGCGTTGTCCCAACTAGAGCCGTCATTGGATCCTGTAGCACTCTGATTTACATAGACTTGTGCGTTTACCATGGAAACAACAAAGAATGAGAAAAGCATAAATAGTAGTAGATTTTTTTTCATAAGGCGATAGGTTAGGTTTGATAAATAGTTGGTATATAGATAAGTAATATACATGAATTTTCAATGTGATTCCACAGAAAATTCAATTCTTTGTAAGGAATAAGTAATCATTTCAAAGAATATCTTGTTCACTGTATATGAAGATTAAGAGAGTACAAAATCATTTTGTGGATCACTTACCCGCTGATCCAGTGCAAGAGAATTTCACAAGACAAGTTACCGACGGTTGTTTTTCATTTGTGAAACCAGTTACCCCTTCTGCACCTGAATTGATAGCTGTTTCCTCGGAGATGCTTGAGGTGCTAGAAATAACTAAAGATGAAGCAAAGTCTGAGGAATTTCTTCAGATATTTAGTGGTCAATCCAAGCCCCCAGAATCCAAGCCCTATGCTATGAACTATGCGGGGCATCAATTTGGTCACTGGGCAGGCCAACTTGGCGATGGTAGAGCGATCAATTTATTTGAGATCGAAAGAGATAATGAATTGTGGACTGTGCAATTGAAAGGTTCTGGTCCTACTCCTTATTCGAGATCAGCAGATGGTTTTGCAGTCTTGAGGTCATCTATCAGGGAATATCTATGCAGTGAAGCGATGTACATTTGGGTGTTCCTACTTCACGAGGATTGAGTCTTGTCAAGACTGGTGATTCAGTTCTGAGAGATATGATGTACGATGGAAACACTGAGATGGAGCAAGGCGCGATAGTCTGTAGATTGGCTCCTAGTTTTCTGCGTTTTGGGAGTTACGAGTTGTGGGCTGCTAGACAAGATCATGAAATTTTAAGGAAATTAACGGACTATACCATTGAGCATTTTTTTCCTCAAGTGGGTCGGGGCCCAAAAGGGCAATATGATTATTTAGATTTTTTCAATATTGTATGTGAGAAAACGCTAGATATGATTGTTCATTGGCAGCGAGTAGGCTTTGTGCATGGTGTGATGAACACGGATAATATGTCGATACTTGGACTGACGATTGATTATGGACCTTATGGTTGGATTGATGATTATAATCCGGAGTGGACACCAAATACCACCGATCGGCAGAATCGTAGATACCGTTTCGGTAGTCAGCCGTCTATCAGTCTATGGAATTTGGTCAGACTAGCCAATGCACTTTATCCGATAATCGGAGAAACCGAGGGACTGCAAAAGACACTGTCTAGTTATCAAAAACGCTTCCAAAGGAAGTATCTTCAGATGATGAGAGGGAAACTAGGATTGGAAAAAAACAAGGAACAGGATAGTAAATTGATCGCTGACCTCGAAGCAGCTTTGCAAATGCAGGAAACTGATATGACAATCTTCTTCAGACAATTGTCCGACATTCAGCTAAAGGCTAGCAAGGAAGACTCTTTCATACATCTGATAAATAAATCTCTTTACGAAAGCGAGGAACTGAAAGACGCAAACCGAAAAGCATGGCAAAAATGGTGGCTTGAGTATCATAGCCGTCTTCAACGAGAAGAGTCTTCTTCCGAAGCTAGAAAGTCAAACATGGACGCTACCAATCCAAAATACGTACTCAGAAACTACATGGCACAAGAAGCTATTGATCTAGCTGAAAAGGGCGATTTTTCGCTTATAGATCAATTGCAAGAAATGCTCAAGAAACCATATGATGAGCAACCAGAAAATCAAAAGTACTTTGCAAAAAGACCTGATTGGGCAAAGGACAAAGTTGGTTGTTCTATGCTTTCTTGTAGTTCGTAGAAAATCTGCGTTTAGTTCGGCCATATGAAGATAGTTGCTACTTTGATTTCTGACTTAATAAGAGTACTTTTATCAAACACCAACCATTGTACGAAGACCCCACAATATGAATTCAAATTTAGAATCAGGAGGACTTTTTAAGAATCTCGAGGAGGAAACCCTTGAGCTTGGCAACGACATTTTCGCACAATACAAACCTAGAAGGCAACGTCCAGAATTCTTTATGCCGAAGGGAACAGAAGTATTGAAGGTTTTTGATTTTCTAGAAATCGACATGCGGCCTTCTTCTGCAGAACAGACTGGAAAATGGCCCTTGCTCTTTTTTACGATTTTGTGGAATTCTCTTGTTATAGGTTTTATGCTATTGATAATTTCTTCAGGAGTACTACCAATGTTGCTTTTTCTTTTAATTTTTGCATTTGTAGGTCTATTTATGGCCTGGCAGACCATAGGTATGTTTTTCAATCGCAGAAAAGTCGTTATCAATAACGATGTATTGACATCTGAAACAAAACCATTCAAGCTTGTTAGTGGACGACAAGAATTCAAAACTAGCGAAGTTGAGCAGCTCTATGTTTCCAAGTATTTCACTGGAACTACTATAAATGAAAAACGACTGATGGCTTATTCTCTATCTGCCATTTTAAGAGACAAAAGATCGGTGCGAATAATTTCCAATAGCAATTTAGAAACAGCTCTTTACCTCGAACAAGAAATCGGACGTTTTCTTGATATTGAGGACAAACCAGTTAATGGAGATATTCTTAAATAATTGATAAACATGCAGACTAATATCAATTCGATTCAGGAGCAATTTCGATATTATCAGCACCTTGCTGATTCGGCTTGTTTACAATTGACAGATGAGCAATTATTTAGTCTGCTAAATAAAGACAATCCGAGTAAACAAACCAATACAATTGCAATAGTTATGTAGCATATTGCAGGAAATATGCTTTCCAGATGGACAAATGTTTGGGAAGAAGATGGTGAGAAACCATGGAGAAATAGAGATGCATAATTTGTTTCTCCAGAACAAAATCGCACTGAGTTATATGCTCACTGGGAAAAGGGCTGGCAGTGCCTTTTTGATGTAATAGGTTCACTTCGACTTGAGAATCTCGAAAGGACTGTTCATATCAGAAATACGGAACACAGTCTGATAGAAGCAGTAAATCGGCAAGCTATGCATTACGCCTACCATGTAGGTAAAATCGTATTAATGGCTTAAGAATGGAAGAGTGACGAATGGCAAACACTATTAATTCCTTTGGGCGGTAGTCAAGAATACCACAAAAAGAAATTTTCTGAGTAAATCAATAAAGGATACTTTACTGATCATCGGTTAAAGAAAAAGTAACTACCTAATAAGCCTTATCTGCTGATTACTTAATTATTTATACTAATTTCTTCTCGCTCTTGCAGCTTCTCTTTCAAGTCTTTTTGCCTCAGCTTCGGCTTCTTGAACTGCCATCATTTCATTGTAGTCGCTGATATGTTTAATAAGTTCTTCATATTTTAGGAACCTAGCTTTCTTACGGCTATTACCCACGGCTCTCCTAGTGGTTTTCTTCCGCTTTGCAGTTCTAGCATCATCCATATATTTTTCTACTTTATATTTTGAGCGGAAGCTTCGACAATTACCATAAATCATAGGTGCAAATTCATCGTACGTGTCTGCACTGATCAAGAATGCGGGTTTGTTATCAACTTGAATAAAGTAGTATTCTTGGACTTCGACAAAATCAACACGATTCCTTGCTATCAGATCTGTCACCATGCCCAGCGGTGCTACTTCTGAACCTTCTCCGTCAAGATCAGGATATATAAAAACCTTAATGCGTTCTCCCATATCCATATTTGCTAATTGCAATAAAAGATAGTCTTCTTTGTAAGGACCTTTTAGTTTTAAACCTCTGTCTCTATCTAGTTGCACACGTTGATAGATCACTTTGTCAGATTGAAAAGTCGTCTCAATAACTTCGACATATTCGTAGTCTTCGTCTTCGTCGTCAAACTCTATTGTTTCGTCACTTACCTGATTTCTACCTCTCGCAAACTCTGCATGTAGAACCTCTTCAGGAGCGATTGTTATGGAATCTCCTTGAGAATCGATCACGTAGAAAGTAGTTGGATACTCATTGTCTAGGCCTTCATACTGAGAAGTATCTACAGTGTAGGTTGCTGTGGTACTATCTTCAAGTACAATCGTTGCTTGCATACTAGCACTGAAAAATCCAGTCGAAGGTGCAGCAAGTTGTTGTGCAGAGCTAGTTGCTGTGATCAGAAAAATGAATGACAAAAAGAAAAAAAATCTCATATACAATTTACTAAGTGATAAAATACTGTTTTGTTTCTCAACAAATACGCTGTTACAATCTATTAACAAGAAAGCCAGTGTAAAGATTTTACACTGGCTTAATTATCCTATTAAATTGTCGTTAATCTTAATTAAAAGCTATATTCACCAGCATTTAGACAAGTAGTCTCACTGGTTGCTCTAGCATAGATTTGAATGTTTGAAGGAAAGCTGCTCCAGATGCTCCATCCACAACTCTATGATCGCAAGATAGTGTGACTTTCATCGTTTTACCAACGACAATCTCACCATTTTTTACGACAGGCTTTTCTATAATTCCACCCACGGCCATTATACATGCGTCAGGTGGATTAATGATCGCAGTAAACTCGTCAATTCCGAACATACCTAGATTCGAAATGGTAAAGGTGTTACCTGACATTTCTTCCATAGATAGTTTCTTGCTCTTTGCTTTACCCGCGAGTTCTTTCACTTCCTGATTGATCATCGAAAGAGATTTGAGGTCGGTATCTCTGACAACGGGAACTAGAAGTCCATCAGGAACAGCAACAGCAACTCCCACATTGATATCTTGGTGGTATGTGATCTTATCGCCGAACCAAGATGAGTTGATTGAAGGATGCTTTCTCAATGCAACTGCTGCTGCTTTAACAACCAAGTCATTAAATGAAATCCGTACTTCCGAAGTTTCATTAATGTCTTTTCTTGCTTGGACAGCATTATCCATGTCTATCTCCATCGTCAAGTAAAAATGAGGAGCGCTAAATTTAGATTCTCCCAATCTTCTTGCAATGGTTTTTCTCATTTGACTTACTGGAACATCACCATAAGTGAAATCAGTAGCTGCTCTCAGTGACTCTTTTTGAACTGGTGCTGAAGAAGAACTTCCTGCGCCAGATTCTATGTAAGCTTCGACATCTTTTTTGATTATTCGCCCTTGGTCACCTGATCCAGTTATCGCTTCGATATTCACCCCTGCTTCTTTAGCAATACTTTTCGCAAGAGGAGAAGCTTTGATTCTGGTATCTGAATTGGAAGCTACAGTTTCATGAGCTGCAGGTGCTGGAGTAGCAGAAGCAGTTGATGAGCTAGATTCTGCTGCGGTTTCTGTTGCAGGCTCAGTCTTTTCAGTTTCAGATGTTTCTTCTGTTGAATTTGCTTCTTCAGCTGCTAAAGCGACCTCGTAGTCTTCTCCTTCTTCTCCGATTACTGCCAAAACAGCATTTACGGCAATGGTACCTTCTTCTACACCAATGTAAAGCAAAGTTCCTTCGTAGAAACTCTCTAGCTCCATGGTGGCTTTATCTGTTTCTACCTCTGCAAGCACATCACCTGGGGAGACTTTGTCACCGACTTTGGCGATCCACCCTACGATGTTTCCTTCTTCCATCGTATCGCTCATCCTTGGCATTCTGATAACTTCAGCCATTTGTTTATCTTTTTGTTTTCTGTAAATCTGTGATTTTATGCTTCAAGAATCCTACTGCTATCTCGAAAATTACTGCGAATATAATAAGGCTTTCGCCAAAATTAAATTATGCTATCAAAAAAACGTAAATAAATACGCAATGGATAAATAGAAATCCTCAAGATATGTTTCGAAAAGGCATTAAGGTAAGGGAGTCAATGCATTCTTTGGAGGTGAAGCATAACCTTTTAGATCCTAATTTGAAAGGAATTTGGCAGGATTTTCAGTAAGCCCTTTAGGATGCTGATTTTGACCCTCCAAAGTCTCAATCTACAACAATTAGATTATGTAATGCTGTGATTATGTAAGTATTAAGTAAATAATAGTTTTATACATATGTTTTTGTGCATATATAATTGTTACTTTGTGAGACAGCTGCACACTTTTTGTGAAGGTTAATTTTAGCTGATTTTCGATGCTGTACCGTAGAAATAGATAACTCTTTTAAATGAAGTTTTCAAGTAAGTTAATAGAAGAAGCAGTTGACGCATTTTCAAAACTGCCAAGCATTGGTAAGAAATCAGCGCTTAGATTGGTTCTTCACATGATTAATCAAGACGTTTCGTTTACAGACGATTTCAACAATGCATTGAATAACTTAAGGCATAATATCAAATCATGTAAGCATTGTCATAATCTAAGCGATCATGATATTTGCGAAATCTGCGCAGACCCACATCGATTGAAAAGAGTTATTTGCGTTGTGGAATCAATACGAGACGTGATGGCGATAGAAGAAACAGGGCAGTTTTCGGGTAGGTATCACGTTTTGGGAGGAGTCATTTCACCATTGGAAGGAATAGGTCTAGATCAATTGAATATTGATACGCTGATAGAGCGAGTCAAATCCGAAGAAACCGAGGAGTTAATAATGGCTATTTCTCCAACAATTGATGGGGATACTACGATTTATTACATTACGAAGAAAGTGTCTGATTTACCCGTTAAGGTTACAACGCTGGCTCGAGGAATCTCCTTTGGGGGTGAATTGGAATATGCTGACGGTCTGACGCTCGGGCGGTCAATTGCTTCTCGACTGCCATATCAAGTTCAATCTGAATCCTAACAATGCGGTGTGATCTAAGTATTGTCATCGTCAATTACAATGTCCAGCACTTCTTGAGACAGACTCTGGAGTCGGTATTTCGAGCACAAGCTAAGCTTTCATTAGAAGTATTTGTTGTGGATAATAGTTCCAAGGACGATTCAGTTGCAATGGTGCAGCGAGACTTTCCTGAGGTTAAGTTAATTGCGAACAAGGATAATCCAGGATTTTCAAAGGCGAATAATCAAGCAATTTCCCAGTCAAAAGGAAAATACGTATTACTGCTCAATCCTGATACAATTCTCCAAGAAGATACATTGCAGACCTGTTTCGACTTTATGGAGAATCATCCCGATGCTGGTGCTTTGGGTGCCAAAATGCTTGACGGTAGCGGACAATTTCTTCCTGAATCCAAAAGAGGATTCCCTTCACCTTGGGTTTCTTTTTGCAAAGCGA
This sequence comes from uncultured Saprospiraceae bacterium, assembly GCA_943788055.1. Taxonomy (GTDB): domain Bacteria; phylum Bacteroidota; class Bacteroidia; order Chitinophagales; family Saprospiraceae; genus JAHDFB01. Next base: position 31,451 of record CALSOU010000007.1, on the reverse strand, counting down.
CGGGACTTTCCGTTCTTTTTCCAAAAAGCAAGGTGTTTAATCAATATCATCTTGGATTTTTGGATGAAAATCAAACACATGAGGTCGACGTACTCTGTGGCGCGTTCATGTTTATGACAAAGGATGTTCTAGATAAAGTAGGAATGCTTGATGAGGATTTCTTTATGTATGGTGAAGATATTGATCTTAGTTACCGGATAAAGAAGGCTGGTCACAAAGTGTATTATCTTTCATCAACTCAGTTAATTCACTTTAAAGGAGAATCGACAAAGAAGTCAAGTGTCAATTATGTTCGTGTGTTCTACCAAGCCATGATCATTTTTGCTAAAAAGCACTTTACCGGGAAGGGTGCAGGCTTGCTTATTTTTATGTTGAATTTGGCCATTTTTGGCAGGGCACTCTTATCACTTATTAAGCGTTTTACGCAGTCTTTCTTACCGCAGATTTTAGATTTTGGAGGTATGCTCGGAGGTCTGCTTTTTGTGAAAGAAATTTGGGAGCAATTTTACTTTCAGAATGCAGATTACTTTCCCGCAACGTACACCTATAATCTTATAGGCTATAGTTTGATATATGTTTTAGCTCTAGGGATCCACGGCGTCTACAAGCGTAATTATAAAATTGGTCAGCTCATCCGAGCGATATCAGTTGGTTTAATCTTACTACTCGCTATTTACGCTTTGATGCCTACAGAGTACAGGTATTCAAGAGCGATCGTTCTCTTGAGTGGAGTGGTGGCAAGCATATGGTTTTTTGCGATAAGATTAGTGCGCAGATATATCGAGCATCGTGATTTAAGAATTGGTCAAGAAATACGCAAGCGTATCTTTATTATTGGTAGTAGAACTGAAATAGAACATGTTGAATCAATTCTCAAACAATCAATGAGAGATCACGAGGTGGTTGCTAGGATCTCTACTATGGAAGGTTTTGAATCGAAATTTCATACGACAACACTTGATAAAATTGAAGTATTTGCGGAATTGGAAAAGGCCAATGAGTTCATTTTTTGCGTGCAAGATTTGGAATGGCAGAAAGTGATTGAACTGATGAATAAGCTTGGGCCATCGATTGAATACAAGATGGTAGGAGATGATCGGATGAGCATTCTAGGAAGTAAATCGAAAAATACAAGCGGTGAGTTATATTCGGTAAAGTTCGAATTTAATTTAGCTAAACGTGATAGTATCATCAAGAAACGAATTTTTGATATAGTTTTAGCTTTAGTACACTTATTGTTTTTTTGGATTTTAATTTGGGGTCAAGCCCAAAAGTCCAACTATTTCAAAGCACTAATTCAAGTGTTATTGAGAAAGCGAAGTTTCGTTGGTTACGATACTAGAGACGCTAAGGTAGAAGAGCTACCAAGTATTAGCAAAGGATTGATTCACAGCACTCCAAAAGGAGTCGAAGACCTATCTTGGGTTCATCGGGCAAATCTTATCTACGCAAAAGATTATAATCTTTGGAAGGATATTGAAGTCATCTTAAAAAAATGGAAGTATGTCACAAGTAATAATTGATAAAATCAAGTCATTATCAGATCAATATTTCGAGGAGGTAAGGGGCATACGTCATCATTTACATATGAATCCAGAGCTTTCATATGTGGAGCAAGAAACTGGGAAGTACATTTGTAAGCAACTTGATTCATGGGGGATTGAATACCAATACCCTGTAGCCGATAATGGCATTGTGGCTATACTTCATGGTTCGGAAGCTGGTCCAGTTCGTGCATTGCGAGCTGATATTGATGCTCTGCCGATCCAAGAGGAGAATGATGTACCCTACAAGAGCCAGAATCCAGGCATTATGCATGCATGTGGCCATGACGTGCATACGTCTAGTGCGCTCGGTGCTGTCAAGATCTTGAATGAACTCAAGAACGAATGGAAAGGTACTATCAAAGTATTATTTCAACCTGCTGAGGAAAAATTACCAGGTGGTGCTTCAATCATGATCAGAGAAGGAGCACTGAAGAATCCAGAACCTACTTACATTGTCGGTCAACATGTGCATCCACCCTTAGCGGCTGGAAAGATTGGGTTGCGTCCAGAAACATATATGGCTTCAGCTGATGAAGTTTACTTAATGATCCATGGAAGGGGAGGGCATGCTGCTCTACCTCAAGATGTTGTAGATCCGATCTTGGTTGCTAGTAATATTCTAGTGCAATTGCAACAAGTCATCAGTCGAAAATCACTTCCCAATGTACCCAATGTGCTGAGTTTTGGAAAAATAAATAGCGATGGTGGAGCAACCAATGTGATTCCTGAACGTGTATTTATTGAAGGTACATTTCGTACTATGGACGAGAAATGGAGAATGGAAGCCCATGAGCATATTCGTCGAATTGCCACAAAAGTAGCCGAATCTATGGAAGCCACTTGTGAAGTTGACATTCGAGTAGGTTATCCATGTTTGTACAATGATATTGAAGCAACATCTCGTGTGAAACAATTGGCCATCGATTATTTAGGACTAGAAAATGTGATTGATCTACCTATTAGAATGACAGCTGAAGATTTTGCTTACTATTCTCAAGAAATGCCTGCGTGTTTCTATCGACTTGGCACTGGAAATGTTGAGAAAGGTATCACCTCGCCAGTTCATACGCCAACCTTCGATATCGATGAGGAAGCTCTCAAAGTTGGTATGGGCTTCATGGCATATAGTGTGATAGGGGAGTGATATACTTACAATGTAGATTAGAAGTGGAGTTAAATTGATCTGCTTTGCATCTAAAACAAGGTTTCTTCTTTTTTGGCCACTGTTATTCCGATCCTGATTTCTCCGTAATGATAGTCATTGCCTAATTCAGCTTTTAATTCCTTCAAAGTTTCAGGCTTTCCTAATTCCAACCATGCCATCTTTATGGTGTCAAGCTTAGGTTTTGATACATACTGCGCAAGATCTACTTCTTTACCGTGATTATATAATTGTGCAAGATGAGAAAAGACAGTTGTTTCCTGCATGTCTCGTTTTTCAGCAATTTCTTTGGGCGAAAGCCCCTCCTTATATAACTCATAAGTAATCAAATGCGTCGCACCTTTCTTGGCTGAAGTAGACTGATTGTCAACGATGTACTTCTTGATTAATTCAATGATCGTATGACCGTATTTATTCAATTTTGTCTGACCAATTCCGCTGATTTCCATTAGTTCTTCTAGCTCAGTCGGCTTCGATTTGGAAAGCTCTTCGAGAGTCAAATTATTGAGTACTGTGTAGGCTGGTATGCGTTTCTGGCTTGCAATTTGATTTCTCCATTCACGAAGTATTTCAAATAATGCATCCTCCACACGAGCAACCTTAGGTTTATTAACTACTTTCTTGCCTTTATCAAGTGTAAATTCTACTAATTCGACTTTTTGCTGAGCTTTTAGAATTTCTTTGCTGAAGGGCGTGAGCTTAATTGCATTCTGTTGGCTAAAATCAACCATCAACGCGCCTTGATTAATCAGCTGAGTAATGTATGATTTCCAATCAAGATACCCAAGATCACGGCCAGCTCCATAGGTTTTGATCTTATTTAAGCCTCGCTGAATGACTTCTCTTGAGCCAGAACCACGTAAGGTATTAACGATCAAATCCATACTAAACTGTTGGCCACTTCTAGCGACTGCTGAAAGTGCCTTTTGAGCAATTACGGTACCATCAAATTTCCTTGGTGGTTGCTTGCAATTGTCGCACCGGCCACATGGTTTTTGACGATACTCGCCAAAATAGTTCAGGATGAAATTAGTTCTGCATTCATAGCTGCTCGCATATTCCCACATGCGATCGAGCTTGGCATTTTGTACTTGCTGGAAAGTAGCACTAGCGTCACTTCCATCTATAAATGATTTCAGCTGCAAGTAATCATTATAATTACTAAAAAGAACGGTGGCGGATTCATAACCGTCTCTACCTGCACGCCCAATTTCTTGATAGTATGACTCTATGTTTTTTGGCATGTTGTAATGAACGACAAATCGAATATTGGGCTTGTCAATACCCATTCCAAAAGCTATCGTCGCACAAATAACTTGAAGCTGATCATTTTGAAAATTTCGCTGCACTCGGCTTCTATCAACCCGATTCATACCGGCATGGTAGAAACCAGCATTAATTCCAGCGGCCTGGAGTTTGGCAGCCATGGATTCTGTGCCTTTTCGACTAAGACAATATATGATGCCTGATCCCTGCTGCTGATTGAATATGAAACGAGTTATATATTTTACTCTGTCCTTTGCAGGCATAGATCGAAGATAGATATTGTGTCTCTCAAATGAACCAAGGAACAATTTCGAATCTAGAATAGCCAACTGCTTGACAATGTCCTCGCGAGTGGCTGCATCAGCTGTAGCAGTTAATGCAAGCACAGGGACATCTGGAAATTCACTCTTCAATTTTTTCAGTTCAACATAATCAGATCGGAAGTCATTTCCCCACATGGATACACAATGCGCTTCATCAATTGCGAAGAATGAAAGATCTATTGATCGCAAAAATTCGTAAAAACGATCGTTGTTAATTCGCTCAGGTGAGACATAGAGCAATTTCAGCTCCTTTGTCTGAATCTTGTGATAGATCATCCTTTGTTCATCGGCATTCATCGCACTATTCAAAGCAGCAGCTTGAACTCCATTTTGTACTAGCGAAGCTACTTGATCTTCCATCAATGCGATCAACGGAGAAACAACCACTGTCAGACCATCTTGAGCAAGAGCAGGAATTTGATAACAAAGTGACTTTCCTCCACCGGTGGGCATGATTACTAAGGCGTCCTTTTTGTCTAGAATATGCTCAATCACTTCTTCCTGCATCGGTCGAAATTGGTCATATCCGAAGGTTTCCTTCAATATTTGGTGGATCATACTTTAAATGTGATTAATTGGTGCTCAAAAGGATGAAGGTCAAAAATGTTAATTTAATCAGCAAGAAGACGATTATAACAGATAAAACTTCAAAATGGGAAGCTATTCGTCTACCGCATTGTATATTTGGAAAAAAGCATTAAGAAATATGAAGGTTCAAAATATAGGAGGACGTGTTAGCATTTTGGCATTGTTAGTTTGTATGGTATTTACGGCTCAAAGTCAGCAGAATATGAATCTTTTGGGGACTTGGTCCGATCCCACACTTCCAGGGAGTTTCCAATATAACAATACCTATAATGAGGTATGGGGAATCGCTGTGAATGATCACGAATATGCCATTATCGGATCAACTATGGGAACGCACTTTATTGACGTAACAGATCCTACAAATATATTTGAAGCCTTTTTTGTTCCAGGTGCAGATCAAGGTGGTGTGATCATACATCGCGATTATCATGATTATCAAGGTTATCTATATGCAGTGGCAGATGAAGGTGAATCTACTTTGCAGATAATGGATATATCGAATCTTCCAAATGAAGTAACCGTGGTATCTGATAACAATGATATCATTGAGCAAGCACATAACATATTTATTGATGAAGAGGTAGGGAAGTTATATGTGCTTGCAGCAAAAGGCGGTGATTCAGGTTATAAGGCTATGAAAATCTATTCACTTGAGGATCCTTTAGATCCAAAGAAAATTGGCCAGTATGGCGTGATCGGCGGTGAAGGTTTCGGACATGTGCATGATCTGTATGCCAAGAATGATAAAGCATTTATGAACTGTGGATTTGACGGATTATTTATTGTTGATTTCAGTGGTGACGATCCAGTCCTTTTAGATCGCTATTCAAATGCTGATTATCCCGAGAGTGGATACAATCATAGTGGTTGGGCTGATGAGGATATGGAGTACTATTACTTTGCTGACGAAACACACGGTTCTGCTATGAAAACGCTGAAAATCAATGATTTCAGTGGTACAGAAATTGTTGGAACTTTTGACGCTGGCAATGATAGTCCATTTTCGATTGCGCATAATCAGATTGTCCATGATGGCTACCTTTACGTTTCATACTACTATGATGGCGTACAGGTTTATAAGTTGGATAATCAAGAAGCTCCATGCCGAGTGGCATCATATGCTACAAGTTCAATTGACAATAGAGATAATTACGAGGGAGCGTGGGGAGTATATCCGATGTTACCTTCAGGAATAGTCTTAGTTTCTGACATGCAAGAAGGTTTGTTTGTGTTTGAAGGTGTTGATGTAGAATGCAGTGGGCCAGTAGCAAATGAGGAAGTTGAATTACTGGGCACTCGAGTGTTCCCAAATCCTACAACAGATGAAGTGATTGTAGAGCTAGACAAAACAATTGATGATCTCAAATTATTTGATCTTCAAGGTACTCAATATCGGTTGAATTGGAATCAAGTGGGCTCTCAAACACTGGTTATACTTCCAGAATCCGCAGGTATGTATATCCTGCAGATCACGGCTGATGGTAGTACAATATCTAAGAAAGTTTCAAAATTGGAAAACTAGGATCAACGATAAAGGGTTCCAAAGCCTCTTCTGTCACATACTGCGGTCTAATATCAATAATTGACCGTTAATGGGCAAGATTATTCGTATCTCATTGAATCCTCAATAACTATTGATATAGAGTGCCCAAATTTTTCCAAATTTGCTCGTCCAAGGTGCTTGGTGGAGTTGATTAACGCTTAATTAACTTGTTCTGCTAGCTCAATCCGAATATACTGAACGTTTGGTTCATATGACAAGATATCTGAGTATACTGTTCTTTCTGCTTCTTACAGGCCTGTCTTTCGGTCAAAGAGACCGAATCTTGCCAAACCAAGGAGGGAACGCAGCAACAGGAGATACACTTATAATAGTCGGAGAAGATACACTATCAAATGATGTTTACGCATATTCGCTTGACGATCTATCTACAAAGACTTACTTCAACGATACGACTCTGTTTGATTTTGAAGAGTATGAAATTAGTAGACTTCAAGATGTTCAATTTTTCCATTTAGGAAACCCAGGATCGGCTTCTGCTCCACTTTTCTGGAATCAGCAATACAATGATCGATTTAATTTAGGTTTCAATCAACATCAATTATATAAGCTACAGGATTCAGGTATCCGTTTTTATCAAATTGAAAAACCTTACAGCGATGTCTACTTTAGTCCCGGAGCTAGTCAAGCGAGTTTTAGAGCAAAAGCTATTTTGGCAAGGGATTTCGCACATGGTGTCAAGGTAAGCTTAAGATATAATCGAATTAATTCCGAATCAATATATCCTAGTTCCGAAGTTCGGCATACGAATTTTCATTTGGGCATGTATCAGAGGATTGACTCTTCTCGGTGGGCCTATAGTGTCAACTTCTTAAGCAATAGTAACTACGAAGATATTTACGGAGGCCTTACCAATCAGGAGCAACTTTACATCTTGGGGGGTGATGCGAGAAGTACGCTAGATATAAGATTGCCTGATGTATATACATATTCGCTTTCAAGGGATTACAGTGCCAGAGCTTATTACTTTATAAAAGACGAGGAAGAGAATAAAAGCTATTTCCAACTAAGAATGGGACAGGAGCGTAGTCGCTATAAGTTTATTAATGAAGATATCACGCCTCAAGACACAGCTGTATTTGGTGAATCACGTATTGTTTCTGAGTTGGGTATGAGAAGGCCGATTCAACATGTGCGCTCTAGTGTTCAGGGAGCATATCACATTGAGAACAAAAGGTTTAGGAATAGATACTGGTTTAGATACGCATTAAATCAGGTAAGTTCCGATCTGACAAATCGCGGAATTAGTGAAATCGTAGCTGGTACAGAAAATGCGTTTCAGTGGAAAGGACTTGAGCTGAATCTAGATGGATTCTTTGGGACAACCTATGGTGCCGTTTTACTAGATTTTTATCCAAAAGCGAGTTATGAAATTGATGGTGTAGGAGCATTGGACTTTGGATTCAGAATCCATACTGAGCCTTCGGGATACCAATGGAATAATCTAGAAATCACTTTTGTTGAACTAGAGAATAAGGATGCATTTACGATTAGTTCACAAGAAATCTATGGATCTCTTGCGATACCCGAGGTTGGTTTAAAAGCAAGAGTAAGTTCTTATGCAGGGCAAAATATTCCAGTACTTGATACAACAGGAACGTCTGCCACACCTATTTCAATTGCCTACCTACAAGTTGATATTCAGGAAGATTTTAAGTATAAGTGGTTTCATTTCGATAACCAGTTTGTGACACAGTTAGGATCTAATTCGGTCTATAGTATGCCGCAGTTTTATACAAGACATAAGCTTTATCTTGTTGGAAAGCTCTTTCATGCGCTCAATTTTCAATCTGGCATAAGTGCTGATTTTGCACCTGCTTACAGTGTGCCGGCATACAGTCCTCTTTATACTGCTTTTTACGATAGTAAAGAGGATCCGAGCAGAGTGTATTATCGTTTAGATGTTTTTGCATCGATCAAAGTACAAGGCTTTCGCTTTTTCGCGAAGTACGAACATTTGAATGGCCTATGGAATGAAGAAGTACTTTTTCAAGTAGCTGACTATCCGCAATTAGATGGTCGATTTCGTTTGGGGATAAGTTGGACGTTGCGGGATTGACATAATAAGCTAAATCGATTTTGCAAAGATTTCATTGGCTAAATGTAGTGTGCTAAAATAGTTGTAATCTTTTAATTGTTAACAATGTAGGTTGTCTAAAGTAATTTTCACTTACACCCGTTGATTAAATCCAAACTTTACTTTTAGATACAATCTGAAAACGCAAAAGGCCATCTCCAATGGAGACAGCCTTTTGTAAATTTATATCTGAATGCTTGATGATTACATCATGCCGGGCATTCCACCGCCAGCACCAGGGTGTGCATGTCCACCAGCATCTTCTTCTGGCTTATCATTAATTACACACTCAGTAGTAAGTACCATACCTGCAATAGATGCAGCATTTTCGATAGCAATTCTTGTAACTTTTGTAGGATCGATTACTCCCGCTTTCTTTAGATCTTCAAATACATCTGTTCTAGCATTATAACCGAATGCACCTTCACCATTTATTACATCTCTAAGAACAACAGATCCTTCTGCTCCTGCATTATCAGCAATAATCCTTATTGGTGCTTCTAGCGCCTTACGTACAATACCGATTCCGATATTCTCATCTTCGTTTACACCTGTAAGCTTCGATAAAGAGTCAATCGTTCTTACTAAAGCAACTCCACCACCTGCAACTATACCTTCTTCAACTGCTGCTCTCGTTGCATGTAATGCATCATCAACTCTATCTTTCTTCTCTTTCATTTCAACTTCAGTTGCTGCTCCTACATATAGTACTGCAACTCCTCCAGCCAATTTAGCCAAACGCTCTTGTAACTTCTCACGATCATAGTCAGAAGTTGTTGTTTCAATCTGAGATTTGATCTGGTTGATTCTACCTTTGATTGCATCATCGGTACCAGCTCCATTTACAATTGTAGTATTGTCTTTGTCAATTGTGATTTTCTCACAAGTACCAAGGTGATCAATATCAACATTCTCTAGCTTGTATCCTTTTTCTTCAGAGATTACTGTACCTCCTGTAAGAATCGCAATGTCTTCTAGCATTGCTTTTCTTCTGTCTCCAAAACCTGGTGCTTTTACAGCCACAACTTTCAATTGAGCGCGTAGTCTATTCACAACTAAAACACCCAAAGCTTGAGACTCGATGTCTTCCGCGATGATCAATAGTGGTTTTCCTGCTCCGACAGCTTTTTCCAATACAGGAACGATTTCCTGCATGTTGCTGATCTTTTTATCGTGGATTAAGATGTATGGATTTTCATATTCTGTCACCATACTTTCAGTATCTGTAACGAAGTATGGAGAAAGATAACCACGGTCAAATTGCATTCCTAGTACCTCATCTACATAAGTATCAGTACCTTTAGCTTCTTCTACAGTGATAACTCCATCTTTAGTTACTCTTTTCATTGCATCAGCGATAAGTGATCCAATTTCGCTATCATTGTTTGCAGAAATTGATCCAACTTGACGAATTTTTTCAAAATCGTCACCGATGATTTCAGTTTGCTCTTTCAAGTTTTCGATAACGACTTTCGTTGCTTTTTCGATACCTCTTTTAAGATCCATTGGGTTTGCGCCAGAAGTAACACTTTTCATACCAGCTGTCACCATTGCCTGCGCAAGTACTGTAGCAGTAGTAGTGCCATCACCTGCAATGTCTGCAGTTTTGCTTGCTACTTCTTTTACCATTTGAGCACCCATGTTCTCAACAGCGTCTTCCAATTCTATTTCTTTAGCAACTGACACACCATCTTTTGTGATGACAGGTGCACCGAAGCTTTTTTGAATAACTACATTACGACCTTTTGGTCCCAATGTTACTTTTACTGCATTTGCTAATTGATCAATTCCAGATTTTAATTTTTCTCTTGCCTCTGAATCGAAGCTAATTTCTTTAGCCATAATAATTTTTGTTTTACTTAGTTCTTTAATAAAATAAGTTCCATTCAGTTTTTGGAACTATCAAAGGCATGCTAGAGGATTACAAGAATGTCATCTTCTCTCATGATCAAATAGTCAGACCCTTCGTAAGAAAGTTCTTGACCTGCATATTTTCCGTAAAGTACAGTATCACCATTTTTTACAGTTGGTGCAATACCATCTTTTCCAGGACCTACTGCAATCACTTCACCACGTTGTGGCTTTTCTTTTGCAGTATCAGGGATAATGATTCCACCAGCAGTTTTTTCTTCAGCGGCAGCTGGTTTTACGACAACACGATCGTTAATAGGTTTCATTTTTATAAGTTTTATTTGATTAATTTATTTAATACTTCTTTCATTGCGAAATGTATGCCACATAGAATTAAGTGTCATTTTTGCAGATATATGTAATGCTGTAGGTAATGTCGGCAGTCTAGTGTGTCAATTTGTCCCTTGTTCGTGAAATTCACTTGACATATGGGCAAAAAAAACCCGCTTAGTAGCGGGTTGTATTTTCTTTATTGACTTGAGTTATGCTATTATATTGAGTTAACTGCTATAACTGAAATAATACAAAGGATGAACAATGCTGCTGCAAATCCCCAAGTTAATTTTTCAACAAAATCCGTAGATTTGGCTGCTCCGAAAATCTGGTTTGCACCTTGACCACCAAACGTTGAATCGACTCCACCACCTTTTGGGTTTTGAATCAAAATGATCAAAGAAAGTAATACACAGACAATCGCAATTAATACTACTAGTATATTTAACATAATTTCTTTAATTTCTTAATTTCGGACGCAAAGTAACTACTTTTTTCTGGATAAATCAATTTTAACTGTTTATATATCTTTATTGACTCTTTGTAGTATCCTTGTTTTTTCATAAAAGCAGCTAGAGTAGGGGATACAGCTTCTGCTCTTCGCTCTAGACTTGCATCTATCTTACGTTGTAATTTGTTGATTTTTCTACTTTTCTTTTTATCCTTTTTGTCTCTCTTCTTTTGTTTTTGTAGCTTTTTTTCAAGCTTCTTTAGAATTTTCTTCTTGGATGTCTTTTTGCCTTTTTTATCCTTTTTCTTTTCACTTTTCTTGTCTTTTGCCATTGACATTACCTTTGTATTGTCAGTGCTGATAGGTTTTAAGCTAAGCAGCCATTCAGTGAATGGATCGTGTTGATTTTCTTCAGTTTTCGTTTGAATTTTTCTTGTACTACTGATGTCTGTTTCGTTCGAACTTGTTGGTCTTCCCTTTTGGGCGGAAGCTTTTTTCTTCTTATTTTTATTGGCCTGTTTTTTCTTGTCTTTCTTGCTTGTTTTTGCTTTATTCTTCTTCTTCTTCAGACTTACGTCCAACAGACTTTGGTCAACCTCGTCGCTCCCTTTTGGAATCAATTCATCATCTACGTTTTGCGCAATCTCATTTGAGCCATCTCCCTCATTTGGCTCCATCTGTTCAAATTCTGTAATCCGGATTTCTTCGGCTGAATCAGCTAGCTCTTCCTCGATTTGGTGACTTTTAGCATTATTCTGCTCAACAGTAGTTTCGTCATTAGTCTCTGCGGCAGTCTCAACTGTTGTTTCTTTATTTACTACTTGAGTCTTGTGGGATGACTTTGCATCGTTGATTAGCTTTGTTAGTTTCTTATTGAGTTGTTGCTTTCGAGAATCAGAAGGAGGAATATCATAGTGCTTCTCGATCATTAAATCGTATAGATTCGAGTGATCTGTTGTGTAGCACGCTAGTATATAAAATGGCTGTAAATCAATTACTCGTTTATCTCGTTGGAGCTTTTTAGCTTTTAGAAAATGGAGAGATTGAGCGAAAGGATAGGAGTCGATCCACTGATCTAGTTCAAATAGCGAAATCCGATCTAGTTTCGCATGGTCGTTTAACACTTCTTTGAGTAGATCTTGATCCATATTACCAATTAGTAAATGCGGACATGAAGATATCTTCTACAATGTCATCAAAGATTTGCTCAATCAAGTCATCTTGAACACTTAATAAGTTGACTCCAGCGTCAAATTCTCTATTTTGAGAAAATGTTTTTTTCCAATTTCTTTCTTCGTCTTTGCTGTCAGTGAATTCAATTCGTACTGATATTTTAAGCCTGTTGGCATCAACGTTATTTTGACTGTTAGCACCAAGAGACTCTACGATGTAATCAGAAATTGTAGCTTTCATTGTAACGTCAGGAGCGACATCTTGAAAAACTAACCTCGATTCTCTTGTAATTTTCTGAATAAGCTTGTCTTGAAAGTCAATGTTGATAGACGGAGGAGCATCTGGTGTCGTCATTTCTACATACGGAACTTCAAAAGTATCGACCTCATCAGGAATAACAATACCCTTGAAGCTATAGCATTGCAGAAATGCACTAGCTATTAATATCACGAGAATGTATCGAAAGGTTCCAGTCATTGAGGGTTGTTTAAAGCTTATAACGTTTTTAAGTGCTTCTTCGTGTACAGATTATTCCAATTCATATTGCTTGATCTTACGATAAAGTGTTCTCTCTGAAATCCCGAGTTCCTCTGCAGCATCTTTTCTGCGACCATTGTATTTCTTAAGAGCTTTACCAATCATATCCTTCTCCATGTTTTCCAAAGAAAGGTCTTCTTCCATGATTTCAGACTCATCGTAGTCATCTTTGGTAATGAAAATGGGTTTGCTACTTTCCTGGTCGTAAATCTGATTGTACTGGCTTGAATCGACATCATCCAACATGTTATCTAGATTGACACTAGGATAATTCATAATGTCGGTGATACTGTTGCTTGCTTTTGTAGAGTGCGTTCGTATTTTTTCCGGAACGTTGAGATTATTCATCCTGATCATTTCAAATATTAGCTTCTTCATATCCGTCATGTCATTTCGCATATCGAAAAGTAGCTTATACAAGATTTCTCTTTCGTAGTTATCACCTAAGCCTCCTGATTGCTTGTTGTCGCGCTCAGCGATGGATGGCAGGTTTCTGAAGTTCAGATGTGGTGATATGTCCAATAGTGCTAGAGCATCAACTTCACGCGTTTCTGCTAGTACCGAAAGTTGTTCAACGATATTTTTCAATTCTCTTACATTTCCCGGCCAACGATAATTTTCAATGATTAGTCTAGCATCAGCGTCAATCGATATGGCTTTGGTGTTGTATTTTTCACCAAAGTCAAGTGCAAATCTGCGAAATAGCATGTAGATATCTTCCCTGCGTTCGTGCAATGCGGGAACCTTAATTGGAACAGTGTTCAATCTATAATAAAGGTCTTCTCTAAATTTCCCTTTTTTGATAAACTCCTCAAGATTTACGTTTGTCGCAGCGATAATTCGTACGTCTGTTTTTTGAACCTTGGAAGATCCCACTCTGATAAATTCGCCAGATTCCAGAACGCGAAGTAGGTAAGATTGGGTTTCAAGTGGCATTTCTCCGATTTCATCCAGAAAAATCGTTCCACCATTGGTTGTTTCAAAATACCCCTTTCTGTCGCTTGTAGCTCCGGTAAATGCTCCCTTTTCGTGTCCAAAAAGTTCGGAATTGATCGTTCCCTCGGGAATTGCACCACAATTTATTGCTATCAAGTCCTCATGTTTTCGAGGACTTAAATGGTGGATTATTTTTGAAAAGACTTCCTTTCCCACACCACTTTCACCATTGATCAACACGGTAAGGTCAGTCGGGGCGACTTTACTTGCTGTGTATAATGCCCTATTCAAAGGTTCAGATCTACCTATGATTCCAAACCTTAGTTTTATGGATTGAAGCGGATCGGTAGCCATGTTTTTTGTGGTTTATTGATGAAAAATAATCTTGGTTACTCAACCATCGTTGCTATTAGGGTAGCACTAGTTGCTTTGTGAATTTTTACATGCACATACTCTCCCGGCTTAACTTTTCCATTCGATGGAAAGATGACCATTTTGTTCTGAGAGTTTCTACCCTTGAAATCTTTGTCGCTTCTTTTCGAAGTGCCTTCGATAAGAACTTTGAAAGTCTTTCCTACGTCAGCAAGATTATGATCTAAAGACAATTTCTGCTGAAGTTCAATTATCTCAGAAAGTCTTTTTTTCTTCTCTTCCAAAGGAACGTTATCGTCATATTTACGATGAGCCAATGTACCTTCTCTTTCAGAGTAATAGAACATGTATGACATGGAGTACTTAGAATAAGACATGATAGAAAGTGTGTCTTGATGCTCTTCGTAAGTTTCTGTACAGAATCCCGAGATTGAATCAGAAGAAATTGCGCATTCTGGAATAATTGAATAGATTGCATCTACCTTCTTCATGTACCATTCACGATCATAAGTTCTATTCATCAGTTTAAGTACACGACTATTTCCTGATTGCACTGGAAGATGGATATAGTTACAAATGTTTTCATGATCGCGAATTGCATACAGTACATCATCAGTAATGTCTTTTGGGTGCGAAGTTGAAAAACGAACTCTCAAATCAGGATGCACATTAGCAACCATGATCAGTAGCTCCGCAAAACTAACACTTGAGTCAGTTTCTGGATTTTTCCATTTGTAAGAGTCAACGTTCTGTCCCAAAAGAGTAACTTCTCGGAAACCCTTGTCATAAAGGTCTCGTGCTTCTGAGATGATTGTAAAGGCATTTCTACTTCGTTCTCTACCTCTTGTAAACGGCACCACGCAAAATGAACACATATTATCGCAACCTCTCATGATTGAGATGAAAGCGGTAACTCCATTGTTATCTAAGCGCATCGGAGAAATGTCGGCATACGTTTCCTCACGGCTTAAAAATACGTTCACACCTTTGTCTCCCTCATCTGCATTAGAAATTAGGTTGGGTAAGTCTCGATATGCATCTGGACCTACAACAAGATCAACAAGCTTTTCTTCCTCCAGTAGTTTTTCTTTAAGACGTTCTGCCATGCAACCTAAAACGCCAACTAAAGTACCGGGACGTTTTTCTTTCACTTTAGCAAAAACGGTAAGTCTTTTTCGAACAGTTAATTCAGCTTTTTCACGGATCGAACAAGTGTTGATTAAGATCAAGTCCGCGATCTCCATGTTGCGTGTTGACTTGAAACCTTGTTCCCCGAGTATACTACCTACGATTTCAGAATCACTAAAATTCATTTGGCAACCGTAGGATTCAATGTAGAATTTGCGAGATCCGTCGTTTTCCGCCTCTTGTGATTGCTGGTATACTTCCCCTTGCTTGTCTTCATCGATTGTCTTAACGAGACCTTCAAGAGTAGGGTTGTCATTATAGAGTTCCATCTGCCTAAATTTTGGATCGCCAAAATTACTAAAAAATTATTTGTTGAATGACAAAATGACAGATAGCCTTTTTCTGAAGTGTCGGGTAAAAAAGATGGAATTTTAATTAAAGAGATTGATCATTCAACCTGATCTATTGATATGATAAATAAGAAAATCTTGATAAAGAAAAGTTTTTAATTCTTTATTTGACTAGTTACGCAGCGTATTTATATTGTTTATTGTCTTATTTATAAAAATATATATCAACTTAAAACGAATTATAACTATAAAATTTTGTTATTATTGTATATCTACTAAACTAAAATGCAATTGTTATGATGAACGACCAAATTAGAAGCATAATGTCGACAAATAATGTCACTGTTGCGCCTGAAGTTTCTCTTGCAGAAGTAAGACAAATTTTTGCAGATCGTAGAATTCACCATCTACCAGTGGTAAAGGATGGAATACTTGTAGGTTTAGTTACTACATACGATTTGTGGAAAATGAATAAAGATCATGATGATTATAAGCATGTGCTTGTGAGTGACGTCATGAACACAAACCTTTGTAAGATCAGTCCGATTGATAAAGTCGGAACTGCAGCGGAATTGCTTATGGATAGAAGATTTCATGCATTACCAGTAGTAAACCTTCGAGGCGAATTAAAGGGAATTATTACTTCTTTTGATATAATGCGCTATACATTGAATCGAGAATATCCTACTCCGATCTTGTATAAAGAGGTGCTTACAGGGGTGAGAGCATCAAATTAAATTTCGATTGATAAGGGTTTCGAAACCCAAAATATAGTGGTGAAAAGAGTGAGTCTGTGGTAACATGGGTTTGCTCTTTTTATGATGTGTTAAACTACTTCGTATTTCAACAAGTTGTGGCACGTAGTTGTAAAATATTGTATTTCATACAGCTATGTGGTTTTATTATCGCGAGCTATAAACATAGCAAACAAAAAAAGCAAATCCACTCTTCAATGGATTTGCTTTCAAAAATAGTATTCCTTTTGAACTACACATAAAGTAGTTTGTCTGATATCTAAATAGCATTCAGTTCTTTCAATAATTGCTCAGGGGTCTTGAATCCAACAATCTTTTTAATTATATTAAAGTTCCCATCTAAGACTACCAACGTAGGATATCCAGGAACTTCGAAAAATGAAGCTAACTGATGACGTGAATTACGACCTCTTTTGTTCGGGTTGTGTTCTGGGTTTTCCCATGATTTTCCTTGGAATTCAATTGCTCCAGCACCTTCTGCGTTGAACTTCACAGGATGAAATTTTTCTAAAAGTACAGATTGAACGTCCGCATCTGTGAAAGTTCTTGCATCCATCATTTTACAGGGTCCACACCAATCTGTATAAACATCAACAAGCACTTTTTTCTTTGACTTCTTTACAGCTGCTTCTATCTCGCCCATTCCTAACCAAGTAACATCTCCAGTTGTGTGCTTTGTAATTGGAGTTGCAGAACTTGTAACAACGGAAGGAGTTACTGAAGATTTAGATACTTTGATCTCGCCACTTGTTTGCTGCTTACAAGAGGTACTTAAGAAACCCAAAACTATAACCAAGCTCAATAAGCTAAATTTTTTCATAGTCTTTTTTTGTTTCCAAATATATAATTAATACCTACTCTGCAAATACTCATAGAGAGATATTAAAGAAACTTTAACCCATAAACTAGGTTCTTAGGTGTTTTCTACTAGTTTTTTAATCAATTGTTTTTTTTTATTTTGCATAAGTAATAAATATTCATATGAAATCAAGACGTAAGTTCATTAAACAATCGACAGCTGCTGGTCTTGGTAGTTTGTTTTTGGGATCCCATCTACTTAGTTGTAAAGGTTCTGGGGTAAAAAGTGCTCAAAGTACGCTTCAAGCTGCCATTGAGAAAGGGTTTTCGATAGACCAGTTTGGAATACAGTTATGGACAGTGCGGGATTTTATGCAGAAAGATCCACAAGGTACACTGAAGCAACTAGGAGCATATGGATACAAGCAAATTGAAAGTTTTCAGGGAGATCAAGGCGTATTTTGGGGTATGGACCCCACAGATTTCAAAAATTATCTTTCAGATCATGATATGAAATGTATTGCAACGCATTGTGATTCCAACTATGCGCTTGATGAATCTTTAAGAGATGAGTTTAAGAATTTGGTTGATGATGCAGCATCTACAGGTATTGAATATTTGGTGAATCCGTATCTAGGAGGATTGAAGACGATCGATGAATTTAAATCTGTAGCTGCGCAATTTAATGCACTTGGCGAAATTGCGAAAGCTTCTGGTCTGAGATATTCATATCATAATCATCATTACAGTTTTACCCAGATTGAGGGGATTTATCCCCAGGATATCATGATGTCTGAATCAGATGCCGATCTCGTAGATTTTGAAATGGATTTTTATTGGGTAGTCACTGCGAAAGAAGATCCGATCGCCTGGTTAAATAAGTATCCGGGGAGATTTACACTTTGTCACATCAAAGATCGTTACAAGCCTGCAAAAGTAGCGGAGTTGGAAAAAGAAGAGACATCAGAGGGTGGATGGCCTATGAATGTTTCATGTGTTTTGGGCGAAGGTCAGATAGATTTTGATGAAATCCTGAAGGTCGCAGATGAACAAGGTATGAAAAAATGGCTTGTGGAGCAGGAGCGATATGATGATATGACCTCAATGGAAGCTGCAGAGAAAGATGCGGACTTCATGGAAAAATATGTAGTCTAATCAATTCAAATTTTGATAAAATCAACGTATATGAAATCAATAGTACTACTCTTTATAAGTTTACTCGTTTTCTCTTGCACAGATGGTGTAACAGAAAACATAACTAGCAAAGAATCAGAAATAAGCTTAGATTTTACTGAGAAAACGATCGCGAATATACATTCAGCCTATGAGGCAGGGACACTCACATCTGTAAAAGTAGTACAGGAATACTTAGACCAAATTGAGTCAATTGATCGCAATGGACCACAACTCAATTCAGTAATTGCTGTGAATCCTGATGCTCTCGAAATCGCAAAAGCGCTTGATGCGGATTGGAAAGCGGGAAATAAAAAAGGACCACTTCACGGAATCCCAGTACTTCTAAAAGATAATATCGATACTCATGATAAGATGCCTACAACGGCTGGATCTTTGGCATTGAAAAATTCCTTTCCGCCAAAAGATGCATTTTTAGTTGAGAGGCTACGAGAAGCGGGAGCAATCATCTTAGGTAAAGCCAATTTGTCTGAGTGGGCAAACTTCAGAGGTGAACTATCTTCAAGTGGATGGAGCGCGGTCGGAGGTCAGGTCAAAAATCCTTATGATATTACAAGAAATCCATGTGGATCGAGTTCTGGATCTGGTGTTGCGGTATCTGCAAATTTGACAATGCTTGCTATTGGTACGGAAACTAACGGTTCTATAGTATGTCCCTCTAGTTTGAATGGTATTGTTGGTATTAAACCAACTGTTGGCCTAATCAGTCGATCTGGCATTATTCCGATATCTTTTACTCAAGATACTCCCGGTCCGATGGCAAGGACGGTAACTGATGCAGCTATTTGTTTGGGTACGATGATTGGGGTGGACTCCAAAGATTCTAAAACCTCTATTTCTGAAGGTAAAGCTCTAGGAGACTACACACCTTTCCTGAAGAAAGATGGAATGGAAGGAAAAAGAATCGGATTCTATAGTAGCCCAATGGGTACTAATTTTAAGGTTGATGACTTAATGAACAAAAACATCGAACTTCTAACAGAAATGGGTGCTGAGATTGTAGAAATAGATGAGATTACACCCTCTGAGACAGGTTCCTTGTCATTTCAAGTAATGTTGTATGAATACAAAGACGGCCTCAATCATTATTTTGCCTCTCTAGGAGATGAATCGCTGATTAAGAGCCTTGACGATTTAATTACATTCAATAGAAATGCTTCAGAAGAAATGGAATTCTATAATCAGAAATACTTGGAGATGGCCAATGAAATGGAGTCACTTGATTCCGAAGGTTATATTGAGACTCTTGAAGCGCTCAGAAGATCAAGTCAAGATGAGGGAATAGATCGAGTAATGGCCCTACATAATCTAGATGCGATTGTTTCTCCAACAGGGACTCCAGCGTGGAAAACGGATCATGTTATTGGAGATCATTATCAGTTGAGTAGTTCATCACCTGCTGCACAATCTGGATATCCCAATGTTACAGTACCAATGGGCTACATATCTGGGTTACCTGTCGGTATTTCTTTTTTCGGTCGCGCTTGGTCTGAACCTCTGTTGATTGAAATTGCTTATGCATATGAACAAGCTTCGCAACATAGACAAGCACCGGAGTTCTTATCGGAAGCATTCTAAGAAAATTGCCAAATTATGATTGATTACTTAAAGTAAGTTTCCAAAGCATGATTGGCGGCTCTAGCTGCAAGTGCCATAAATGTAAGAGATGGATTTTGTGTTCCTGTGGAAGTCATGCAAGATCCATCAGTCACATATATATTTTTGCAGCTATGTATTTGGCTATCCTTATTTACAAGAGAGTTTGTCGGATCACTTCCCATTCGGGCTCCACCCATGTGATGAACATCAAGTCCTGGAGCTTGTCCCGAATCTATTTTCCTAATGTTTGAAAAATTTGCTTTTTGGAACATTTCTTGCATTTCTTGATAGAAATCTTCCATCATTTTTTGATCATTGTCGTCGTAGTCTACATTGATTACCAGTTGGGGAATACCATATTTATCGACCAAAGAGGGATGTAATCGCACATGATTTTCAAATTTTGGAATTGTTTCGCCCATCATCATAGCATCAATTTGCCAGAGACCAAAATTCTTAGCCTTGGTCATCTTCTTGAGTAGATCTTCTCCTACGCCTGTTGTCTCTTCAATGTAAGTTCTATAAGCATAAAATGCCACAGCGTAACCTCGTTTGAAATCCTCTTTAAGGCTATGAATATTTTTCCAACGGGGCATATAAGCATTCGTCATTGATCGACCGTCGATGACGCGATCTTTAAAAGCTCCTGTTTCGGCTACTAGTCTAGCTCGATAATTGTGAAATGCCACGTATTTTCCAAGCAGTTGATGGTCATTGCCAATTCCTGCAGGAAATCTGGGAGATTTTGAATTCATTAAAACCATGTTGGTATTGAGGGTTCCTGCATTCATAAAGATAACCTCTGCATAAATTTGGGAACGTTCTCTGGTTTCACGATTAATGATCTCAACTCCAATTGCTTTCTCTTGTCTGTCGTCGTAGATAATATGTGATACGATACTGTACGCTTGAATTGTAAGATTTCCCGTTCTTTTGGCCCAAGGGATGGTCGAAGAATTAGCACTAAAGTAACCTCCAAAAGGACAACCTCTTTCGCATATTACTCGGTGTTGACATGTTCCACGTCCTTGTTGTCGATGAATTTCTTTTACTTCTGTAAGGTGAGCACATCTTCCATATATGACATGTCGATCTTTATAGTTTTGAGCAACTGTTTCCTGGAAGTGTTTTTCAACAACATTCATACCTATGGACCTTAAGAATTTACCGTCTGGCAATGTAGCTAGTCCATCGTATTCTCCTGATACACCAATGAATTCTTCTACCCTATCATACCAAGGTTCAATATCTTTATAGTTTATGGGCCAAGGAATCGCGAAATCATCTTGTGCCGGTCCGTCTAAATCGTGTTGACTCCAACGTTGAACTTGTCGGGCCCACAGCAATGACTTACCACCAACCTGGTATCCACGGATCCAACTGAATGGCTTTTCTTGGACATAGGGCTGCTCAGCATCTTTTGTGAAAAAGTGTTTTGAACCTTCGTAATAATTGTAGCATTGCGTGGCAATTGGGTTTTCTTCCCTTTCCCTTGCGGAAATTCGACCTCGATGTTCCATTTCCCATGGATGTTTAGAGGCGGTAGGATAATCTCGAAGATGAACGACATCTGGTCCTCGATCAATCATTACGGTTTTGATTCCTTGATCACAAAGCTCTTTGGCGACCCAACTTCCACTGAGTCCTGCACCAACAACAATTGCTTGATATTTTGCTACCATTTCTATTCTTCGTCTAGGTTTAATTCTGCGATTGAAAAATCACCATCAAATCTTCCGGGAGCCATTTCATAGAATCTGTATTTTTTTTGGAAATACTCTGTAGTCTTCAGGTATAATAGGTTTTCTTGCTTTAGAGTATGATATAGATGATGAATATACAATGCTGGACTTTTAGGCTGATCAATCGAGATCTCTAATGTATTTAGTTTCTTAAGAAAGGAATTGACTAATGTAGCATCAGCTTTCAGAAAATCTAAATTCGTTTTATTTCTAAAATAGTCGTTAAAGTAATCGTAACCCTGCTGAAATTCCTGCTGACTTTTCTCATTCTGTAAATTATTAACTTGTTTCATGATGAATGGGAGTGCTGTGTGATTGGCTAGCTGGGGAATCTGCTGAATAGGTAGAATCGAGCGAGATAATTTGTCGAGTATTCTAAGATGATCAGTATTGAAATTTAGCCTTGAGAGGTTAAGATTTTTGATTGCCTGATACGGATCAGTACAAGAGTAAAGCATACCCGAACCTAGGCTAAAAATCACAATATTTCGAACAGCCTCTCTTCTTTTCATTTTTTGGAAAACGCTAAATAAAGTGTTTAATTATCTTTTTACCGTAACATCCCCCTGAAGTAGTTCTTCAGAACCGTCAGGAAGTACAATTTTAGCGTACCAAACGTAGACACCAGCTTTTACGGTTTTTCCGTTAAAAGATCCGTCCCAACCTGGTGAGGAATCATTTGGAAGAATATCATTTTTCTGAAAAACTTTGTTTCCCCATCGATCGAAAATGGCAAATTCTTCAATAGTGCTTTCTGCTGCAAAGTTGTTTGAACTGAGGAAGAACACTTCGTTAACTCCATCGCCATCAGGTGAAAAGATATTTGGTGTGTAAATCTTGAACTCTACAATAATACGCACAATAACTGTTTGTGTTGATGAGCAGCCATAGTTGTCGATGATTGTAATTGTAAATTCTGTATCTTCCGAAAGACCTGAAACCAAAGGATTCAAACAGTCGCTACAGCTAAGATATGAGGATGGATCCCACTGAATTGATGCTATATCTTCAAGATCGAGATTTGTGAATGCTTCTAGTTGAAGATCTGTCCCTGTAGAAATGGTAAGTTCAGATACTAATTCAAGATTGATTAAAAAAGGTTCTATGATATTGATAGTAAAACTTGAATCACAACCAACATCATCTTGAATTATTACGTTGTAGCTTCCTGGATCTAGGTTATTTGCATCGACATCTTCGTTGGCCGTATTGAAAATTTCTACTTGGTAAGGCTCAGTCCATCCTGAAATATTAATAATATCTGCCGCACCCAGGTCTCCATAACACAGAGGGTGCTCAAGATTAACGTCGTATGCTAGATTATTTAAAAACTCAAAGACTTCTATTTCTGTAGAGCTACTACAGCCATTAGTTGGATCTGTAACTGTCACGTAGTACAGTCCAGGGATTGCAGTCACCAGGAAGTCTTCATTTGACATCATCCCTTGTGGTCCAGACCAATCGTATACTAGGTCGTTAATATTTACATCCACAAAAAGCGCAAGAGGTTCTTTAATGCAGGAAAATACTCGATCTTCTGCACTTATTATTGGTGTGATTGTGTCGATGTCAATGTTGAATGCTTGAGAGTTTGCACATCCATTTTCGAAAATAACGGTGATGTTACCTGATAGAATTGATGAAGTTGTAAACTCAGTGTCAGTCTGCTGAGTTAGTTCGTCGACTCCGATGATTTCTAAGTAAGGATCAGCCACATCAATGGCAATTGTAGCTTCTGTATTTAGGCAATTGATATTGGTATTAGTGACGTTGATTGGATAAATTGTAAAATCTTGGGTAATACTTACATCTTCGCTAGTAATACATCCGGTCGACGAATCTACTAAATGAAGTTCGAAATCAGTTGAAGTGTCGTCTAAATCTATTACGTTGCTCCAGATTGTATCTGTACCTGAAGTCCAATAGATTTCTACATTAGGTTGATTGTTTATTTGTAAAGCAGTATCCGGTGTGAAACAGTTTAGCGTTATATCTGCTAATCCTAACATGTCAGGTGCTGTGAAATTGGAGGGAACTTCGATGCTTGATTCGGACGTGCATCCGTTAGTTCCTTCGACTATTACCGTGTAATTGCTTGCTTGATCTACACTGATACTCAGGTCAGTAATGTCAAGAACTCCAGCACCTTGGACATCTTGTATTGTAATCCCATTATTACTGTTTACGGTGACAATAGCACTAGTGTTTTCGCAATTGATAGTATCACTTGAAAGGCTAAAAACTGGTTCTTGGAGATCAGCGCTAATAAGAACAGAGTCTATTGAGGAACATCCATTTTGTGTGGTTGCAGTGTATATATAATAGCCGGCTTCATCTACAGTTAAATTCTTTGCATCACTATCAAAGCCATTTGGGCCCACCCAAACAAATGTTGTATTCGCGATATTACTTTCTATTTCAATATTAGCAGTTGGTGAGTTACAACTTATCGAATCAAAAGCAATGGAGATATTTGGAAAGTTTTGGCTTGCAAATAATTCGATGCTGTCAGATTCTACACATCCATTATCATGGGTGATTTCAATATAGTAAATTCCAGCCGTAGATGATTCGATGGTATCATTCGTTGAAGTCGATCCACTTGGCAATTCCCAAGTTACGGTGATCAAAGAATCGCTAGACACAAAAACGACTCCTTCACCATCAGTACAGTCGATGGTATCAGTAGCTAAATCATAAAGATTTAATTCAAAATCTTCAAGGACTAAAATGCTGTCGCTTGTAATACAGCCTTTCAGACTAACAATATCTATTTGATAAAGACCTGCTTCTTCAATTTGTAAAGAGCTTTCATTTCCGAGAATACTATCTTGATACCAAATTATCTCACTAAAAGGAGAGTTTACAGCAACTGTGATTGAGTCAATAGAATTAGCGCAAGATATTGTTGGGCTTTCGCCCAAAGTATAGTCTAGATTACTGCCTTGGCTACTGACCTGCACTGAATCATAAAATGTACAACCGTTAGAATATTCCATTTTGATAAGGTAGTATCCGATCTCATCTACATAGACTGTGTCCGATTGACTTAAAGGATTGCCGTTTGGATCAAACCAAGTAATGTCATTAGGCGGAAACATTGCTGAGAATACTAATTCTGCAGAATCACCAGTACAAGTTAGTTCTTCAGGTGGCGGTAAATCATAGCTGGGAGTTATACTGTTATTACTTATTTGGAAAGGTACAACAGTTGTGCAATTAAAGCTATTGGTGATTTCCAAGTAGTAGATGCCTGGAGTATCATATACTGCAAATCCTATCTGCGAATTATCAGCCGATCCTTGCCAGAAGTAGGTATTTCCGCTATCGTTGTTGGTTGAAAAAATAATAACCTCACTATTATTACAGGTTATAGTAAAATCTCCAAAGACACTCGCAACTGGGGGTTCTGTAGATCCGTTAATCGTTGATGTTAATTTTTTTGTACAGCCGTTACTATCTGTGATTGTTACTGAGTAGAGGCCACTAGAACTTCCAATTACAGATGAACTTGTTGTTGACCCTTCAATAGTCCCGCCAAATTGTGCTTGCCATTCGTACGTATAATTTGCGTCAGAAGGGGAGACAGACAGATCTATGAGTGGGTTATCACAATTGAGTGAGTTGCTAGTAGGCAATGTACCCAGAACTTCTGAAATTGTTACGTCAAATGAGGCTTGATCTTCACATAGTTCGTTAAATTCTATATCATCTAAGGCAAAATCATTGCCACCAGTCGCTAGGTTTTGATTTGTAATACAAATTGTTGCAGTGGTATTTGAGCCTGAATTCCAAATTGCTGTGAAATTTTCCCAGAGACAAGTTGTTGCAGTTAAATTGAAGTCAGAACCGATTAAAGTTCCGTTAATGGAAAACTGCAGAATAGCAGGCGAACTTGCTACTACGGAAGTAGCCCAAGCTGAAAAAAGGTAATTAGTTCCAGGAATGACAGTGATATCTTGGCACCAAATATCGACCGCATTGGAAGATCCATTAACAATCATCATATTTCCAGACCCTGTAGTGTGATCAGTGCAAGGTTGAAAGCCTGTGTGTGTATTGGCAGCATTCGTATTAATAGTGTACATGCCTTCACACTGCAAGACTCCCGTTGGATTGCTAGGGCAAAAATCCTCTCCCAATAGATAATCAGTCGTGAAACCTGTATTTCCAGCGCTAAAATCTGCGTTGACAACTAAGTTGTTGGAAGTCTCTCCGTATGCAGATAAAGTGTATGTAGTGTTGTTTGTGGTAAAATCACTAGTGATTAATTGATCATCTGAAAATCCATTGGTACCAGACCATTCAAAGGATAAATATGAACCACCAATATCACCAATTAAGTCTATGAGTTCTGGATTGCATATAGTGATATCTTCTGGTACATCAATAGAAAGATCGCATTGGGCGTTCAATTGATGACTGATTGCAATAAGTGCAATAATACTTACAGTATTAAATATTAGGTAGTTTAGCTTGTTTATCACGTGCTAAAAATAAACAAATTGAATTGTTTAATGCAAAAAAATGACAGTTTAAGAATAGATACGAGGGGTGCATATTTTTGAATGCGAATATTAGGGAGTGTAGTCATAGTATTCAAAGTCCTTTCCTACCTACTTTTTTAATGAAAATGATGGGGCTTTGATAGATTCGATTTACTCGTCCTTCAGCATTTATTTTTCATACAACCTTAAAGTGTAATTGAAAATTCTACAACTACCATGCAGCACATTTATTTATCAAGCAGTCACCAATTCATACAGAAACGCTAATTTCGAAAGCAAGTAGAAATTTTATTTCTGTACAAACTTCAAGTTTTGTGATATTCAATAGAGTGGATTACAGTTCAACATCTGAAGAATGGAATTCTACAGTTAACGATGCCGTTAGGCCTGTTTGGAACCAAACTACAAATGTTAATTACGAGCGAGCTATAGGTGAAGGGTGGCATGCCACTTTTGGTTTACGAACAAACTTCTTCACTGAACGCCTTGAAACTGTATTGGAGAATGCACATCAACCTGATGTTCATTATTCTGACACAGCATTTTACTATCAATTCGATAATGGAATTATGAACTATTATGGTGGTGATGCCGAATATCAAGATAAGGAAGTAAGAAGGGTAGGGCAATACAATCAAAGTATTTCAATTGGAGCTCAAATTGGTATTAAATACATCAAGTCTTGGAAAAATGGAGTTTCGCTCCTGAACTTGGATTTCATGTAATGCCTTACAGTTTTACAAGTGGAAAGACTTTGAGTCCAGAACTTGATATTGTAGAAAGAGGTTTGCATTACTTAGGCTTTTACGGACTTCAAGGACCGATAGCGATGGAATATCAAGTGAGTTCAAGATATCGTCTTTTTGGTGGATTTACTTATCAATCGGATTTGTCTAACCGTCTGAGATCACAATCGCAGATTATAGCAACTTCAGGTTTGAGTATTGGAACGAGAGTAAGATTATAAACTCTGTTTACTCGAACACTTCAATTGCAGAGCGAAATGTGTTAGCATGCGCTTCAACGATATCTTTCAAACGTTCCGAATATCCTCCTCCCATCGAAACGGCCACAGGAATTTGGAATTTCGCGGCTATTTGAAAAACAATGTCATCCCTTTTTCGACAACCTTCTAGTGTCATCGAAAGTCGTCCGAGCTTGTCTGTCTCCAATACATCAACTCCACTCAGGTAAAGAATGATATCAGGCTTATGTTTATTGATTAATCTAGGAAGTGTTTCCTTCAAAGCCTTAAGAAATACATCATCTTCAGTTTTGTCTGGAAGACCAATATCAAGATCGGATCGTTCTTTTTTTGTTGGATAGTTTTTTTGCTCCATGCATGGAAAATGTGAAGACTCTGCTGTTCTTTCTCAAAAATATTGGCGGTTCCATTACCTTGATG
The DNA here is from genome assembly GCA_943788055.1 of uncultured Saprospiraceae bacterium. Classification (GTDB taxonomy): domain Bacteria; phylum Bacteroidota; class Bacteroidia; order Chitinophagales; family Saprospiraceae; genus JAHDFB01. The sequence continues at coordinate 3,795 of CALSOU010000007.1, read as the reverse complement.
CACGTCAAGGTCGACAATCAGATATCCGCTTTACGATTTTCTGATGTAGAAGATAGTTTGAGGCTAACTGCAAAATCATTGAAAACGCAGAAACCTTCGCCTCTATCGGCAAATGAATGGTGTGTACCACCAGCAACATTCATGGCGCATCCATTAGCCATCGCGTACAAAGCACAGTCAATCGTCCCTTGTGCAATATGACGACCTCTTTGCACAAGTGCATCCTGTCATAGGGAAATCCAATTTTGCGAACCTCCTTTCTTGCTAAGCGTCTGTGCCTTGAAGTCTTATCCCAGAAGACTCTTGTCATTGTGGGTCAACAGAATGGTTTCTTCGTCTAGTGCCTCAGGATGAAAAAAAGTGCTTCTCCGTTATACTACCCTCATAAATCAAGCTGTTCAGGAATCAATTCGTATTTCATCATAGGAAATCGATGACCTTCCGGGAGTTGATATTTATAAACAGGGGAGTAAGCGATCTTAATCATAGGTGAATTGAACATGTGCTCTGTCATTAACAAATGAAGTTGGTGGAGGGTTTTCTCGAAGCTTTTGATATTAGGCAAGTCGTCGAGAATGCTCGTGGCACGGTGCTTGTAAGTGGTTGGTAAATAAGTATACTTGTAACGTATAGTGTAGCATTTGAAACCTTCAATAGTCTTAGAAGAACTTCTACATTCTGATGCTTCAAGGATTGGGCGAGGAATGCTAGGTTTGCTGGACACTTATTGCAAGCTATTTTGAAGAATTCAAAATGAAATGATTTGCAATGGTACGCTATTCGTGAAAGTTCTGATTAATAGAGGTTTTATGGAGCATTTTCAGCCTATTCTGGTTTTGCCCTGTTCTTCTTAGTTAGAGCGGATCACAGATTTATAGTAAACCTTCATTTTCAGGATTACCTTTGTGTTGCTGCTTACGTTTTTTTTACGGGGCTCCAACTCGATCGCACGCTATCTATAATATGTTGAATTATAGTACGTAGCTGTATGAAGTCAGACAATTGATGTCATGCTAAGCCGTAGTTTCATGTTTCTTCGCCGTCAAATGACAAACTCCAACGGAATTGAACCGCAAGTACTCGAATGATCATTACAACAACAATAGAAATGACCATATTCAAATTGTCAAATGAACTAAGCTTTTCAAGTAGCAAATAAACAACTCCTCCTGCTAAGCATGCTGTTGCATAGATTTCCTTTCGAAAAATCAATGGAACAACATTGCAGAGTACATCGCGAATGACACCTCCAAAAAACAGCTGATGTAATTCCCATCAACAATGCTACTAGTGGAGAAAGTCCCAATTCTAGCGTTTTGTTGATTCCGTGAATTGTGAAAAGTCCGATTCCGATTGTGTCAAAAAGAAACATCGAACGTGGGAGTTTTAGTATTTGCTTTTTGAAAAGGTAGCTGAAAGGGGTGGCAATGACAATTACATAGATATATACATTGTTTGTCATCCATCCTACGGGGGTCGATCCGATAAGAAGATCGCGAAGTGTTCCACCACCTATTGCAGTTACCATTCCAATGACAGTAGCTCCAACGACATCAAATTTCTTATAGCTTGCAGCTAAGACTCCAGAAATTGCAAAGACGAGGGTACCAATTATGTCTAACCAGTAGATAATATTCATTTTCGAAGATTTTATCTTGTTTGACGGAGGGTCTTATGACTGCAAGTCATTAATATCTAAATTTTTCAGGTTCTTACCACTTAGTTGATCGAGATACTTAGACTTTATTATGGAGTTATTATCATGTAAAATTTCTATAATTCCTAAGTGCTCAAGCTCTTGGATGAGACCACGAGCTTTGGGGTCCACTAATTTTATATTTATTATTGAAGACATTCGTGTTGGATTATGAGTACTTGAATAAGGTGATTTGTAATACTAACGAATCAACGTTATGTCACCTTGAATAAGTCGTGTTTTCGTCAGCTTGATTTGGATTGCTAGAAGGGATCGAAAGAACGCCGTGGAAAACATAAACACCTGGCTTACAGGTTTGTCCTCGGTGAGTGCCATCCCAACCGTCATATGTATTGTTCGATTGTAGTTGTTCACCACTAAACATTAGATTACCCCACCTATCGTATATATGCATTTCATACTCGAGGTCTTCATCAGAAAAGATAGAGAAAACATCATTTATACCATCCTGATTAGGACTAAATACATTGGGAATGTAAACTTCGGTTTGTTGTTCAACTCGAAAGGCGATGGTATCCATTTCTACGCAACCAGCTGCGGTTGTTACAGTTAAGAAGTAAGTCATATCATCGGATGGAGCAAACACAGGGTTCGAACAGTCAGTACATGAAATATCGATGTCGGGTGACCACTCAATTACCGCATCAGATGGAACGTCAAGATTAACCTGAACAGATGCACCTTCTTGAATAACCACAAGCTCATTAAGCTGAACAGATACAACTTCGGGATCTGCAATAGTAAAGGCGTTATTTGAAATGCAACCTTCATCCGTGGTTATGTCTAAGCGTATGATCGCCCGGGGCTATAGCTGAAAATTGTATCACCAATCGAAACTGGGACCAGTACTTCACCGTCAAGCGAGTACATGTATTCTGCTGACGCCGAACTCAGTCCATTGAACAACGACATATCCGTCTTCCCCTTCGCTTACATTCGGGATTTACAATTTCAAGCTCAGAAGTGGTTGCTTCAAAAGCGACAATTACATTGACGATTGAATCGCAGCCTTCGCTATTTTGAACGGTAAACTGACCAGAGGGGTTAGCCTCGGAATATTCTGTGCCCTGAATTGTAATGGTAGAGCCCACGCAGATAGTCTCTAGTACTAGACCTTCCTGAATATCGTAAAAAATCAATACTTACAAGAACTGTACTATCACAATTTTGGGCGGAAGCCCCTTCTAGAACAACTATCTGTTCTGGATTTGCTTCAGAGAACTCTACTCCAAATAAACGTAATAGTCTCTCCAGGGCAAACTGTCTCCATAAAAAGCCCTTGTGGAATGTCGAAAAAAAGAAACATTTACATCGACTATGCTGTCACATCCAAATTGATTTACTCCGGGAATAGATTCTGTTCCAGAGCTATTGTTAACGTCATATATGTTGTCCCATTCACAATGATTGAGCTGGAAGGGCAGATAGTAGTGTCAATCTGACTAGTACTTGCAAATAGAAAACTCAATTGGATGTCCAGGATGCTATCGCATCCACTATTGCCTTGAAGAGTATCCAATCCGCCTGGATTGTCAATCGAGTAAAAATGTCCCATTTATCAGAATGCTATCGTTGGAACAAAGCATTTCGTTAATTGGTGTGATGCTGGCATTCGAGAATTGAAGAGCAACTTCGATAATACTATCACATCCGTTAGCGGCCGCATTATCAAGCATTTCAAAACCTGATGGAAAGTTCTCATCGTAGGTGTTTCCATTCACAACAACAGACTGCCCGAAACATAATTCTGTATCAATCAAGAGAGTATCTGTTTCATAAAAATCGACCACAATCGTTAGCGTACTATCGCAGCCATATAATCCTGATAGCATCTGAGTGCCGCTAGGTGAATTTATATCGTAGATGGTACCATTGATGTCTACAGACTTCGTCTTCGCATATAGTTTCGTTGATCATTGTATTGCTGATCGATCCTACATTGATCTGCAAAGAATCTGAAGCTGAACAAAAGCCATTTGAATAGTATAAAATAAACAAGGCTTGTTTCTGTTATTAAAGATCCAGGTTCAATTTCGATACCTTGACCATCCGGTTCTGTGTAATAAGATGCAGTTGTG
>CALSOU010000006.1 GCA_943788055.1 uncultured Saprospiraceae bacterium | reverse complement strand
TTTATTAGCGACCCCAATCTATTATTGGTGTCGATGATCGGGATTGGGATTGCATGGGCGAGTATTCTTTCAATGCCTTATGCCATGTTGTCCAGTATTTTACCGGCCAACAAAATGGGTTACTACATGGGAGTGTTCAACTTCTTCATTGTTATTCCACAGATCGTCGCAGCAGGAATTCTAGGCTTTATCCTAAAGACGTTCTTCGGTAATACATCAATTTATGCATTGATCGTTGGCGGTGTTTCCTTTATCCTTGCAGGGTTGTTGTGTTTGATTGTCGATGATAACGACGTAGTGGATGATCTTGAAGCTCAATAAAATACTCGAACCGTATAATGAATCACAAAAGTATGTAACGAATAGTCCACCAGCCATTAACTCTGTAGTGTGTGAATTTGAATAGTCTCGGATACGACCGTAAGTCAATCAATACAATAGGTTTACAGTGAATCAGGAATTATTTATATATATTTATAATAATATTTAAAACAACAAGATCGACACAGTTATATGAATAAAGTCCTACACTTCAACTCCGTGCAATCAGAAAAAAGTCACTTCAGACTACGATTAGTTTACATTTTTTTACTCTTAATATGCTTCCAAGCGCAAGGGCAAGAATGGGAACAAGTAGCGTCACTACCAAGTGGGTTCAATCAAACACATCACTCATTTGCCTTTAGTTTTGATGGCTTGGGGTACATTGTCGGTGGGAATTCTAATACCGGGGTGCGAGATGATTTTTATCAGTATGACCCTGCAAGTGATAGTTGGACAGAGCTAACATCTTTTCCAGGCGCAGCACGAGGTTTTGCAATAGGTGACACCTGGGATGGTAAAGCTTACTTTGGATTTGGAAATGATGGTTCTTCAAATCTAAATGACTTATGGGTCTATGACCCCGAAAATATGACATGGACAGAATTATCATCTTGTCCTTGTATTGCAAGAACCCACCCTGCGATGATAGCTCAGAATGGGAAAGTGCTAGTAGGTTATGGAGGGAGTGATATAGGTAATTTAAATGACTGGTGGGAATATGACATTGCTTCCGACTCTTGGACTGATATAACTGATGCACCTTCAGTGAATCGTCATCACCCTTATCAATTTGGTATTGGCGACTACGCATATGCAGGTTTAGGTCACGGCGCTGGTATTTTTAATGATTTGTATCAATACGACATCGCTGGCGGAACTTGGACTCAAATGGCTTCATTACCTGGAGAAGCTCGTGTTGCAGGAACACAGTTCTCCCACAATGATATAGGATATGTGCTCAGTGGTGATGGAGATGACCACAACAGCATGGCGACAGGAGAATTTTGGGCATACGATCCTGCAAGTAACACATGGGAGGAAAGGCCTCCCCACCCTAGCACTTCTCGTTGGGCACCTGCTTCATTTGTAATTAATGACGAGGTTTATATTATAAATGGAACAACTTTTGGCAGTTATGTAACTCAGATTTACAAATTTGATTTATCTGGTTATGTAGACGCGGATCAAGACGGCTACTACGCCAATGAAGATTGTGATGATAATGATGCAAATGTAAATCCAGGACAAACTGAAATTCCTTACAATGGAATTGACGATGACTGTGATCCTGAGACTCTAGATGATGATCTTGATCAAGATGGGTTTGTTCTAGCTTTGGATTGTGATGACAACGACCCTAATGTGAATCCAGGACAAGCTGAAATTCCTTACAACGGAATTGATGATGATTGCGATGCAGCTACTTTAGATGACGATCTAGATCAAGATGGCTTCACCCTATTATTCGATTGTGATGATAATAATCCCAATGTCAATCCTGACCAAAATGAGATTGTATATAACGGGATTGATGATGACTGTGATCCATTGACCCTAGATGACGATTTAGACCAAGATGGATTCATACTAATATTTGACTGTGATGACAATGATCCAAATGTAAATCCTATTCAACCAGAAATTCCATATAATGGAATTGACGATGACTGCAATCCTGGGACTTTAGACGACGATCTAGATCAGGATGGCTTTGTCGGTGACGAAGATTGCGACGATAATAACTCCGACAGTCAACCCCGACGCAAGCTGAGGAACCTTACAACGGAATTGATGATGATTGTGATCCAGAAACCTTGGATGACGATTTAGATCAAGACGGCTTCGTTCTTGCTGAAGATTGCGATGATAACAACCCAGACATCAATCCTGATGCTACTGAGGAACCCTATAACGGGATTGACGATGATTGTGATCCAACCACTCTGGACGATGACTTAGATCAAGATGGCTTCCCTCTTGCAGAGGATTGTGACGACAATAATCCAAACATCAATCCTGATGTTGTAGAAGAACCTTACAATGGAATCGATGATGATTGTAATCCTGAAACGCTGGACGATGATCTAGACCAAGATGGATTTCCACTTGCAAATGACTGTGACGATACAGATCCAGAAATCTTTCCAAGTGGAGATGAAATCCCGTATAATGGTATAGATGATGATTGTAATCCAGCGACTCTGGATGACGATCTAGACCAAGACGGCTTCGTACTAGCCGACGATTGCGACGACAATAACTCGGATATTAATCCTAACGTAGTAGAGGAGCCGTATAATGGAATCGATGACGACTGCGATCCTGCAACTTTGGATGATGATTTAGATCAAGATGGTTATCCACTTGCTGACGATTGCGACGACAATAACTCGGACATTAATCCAGATGCAACTGAGGAACCTTACAATGGAATTGATGATGACTGTGATCCAACCACTTTAGACGACGATCTAGATCAAGATGGCTTCCCGCTTGCAGAGGATTGCGACGACAATAACTCGGACATCAACCCTGACGCAACAGAGGAGCCGTACAATGGAATCGATGACGATTGTGATCCTGCAACTTTGGACGATGATTTAGATCAAGATGGTTATCCACTTGCTGACGATTGCGATGACAATAACTCAGCCATCAATCCTGACGTGACTGAGGAACCTTACAATGGAATTGATGACGATTGTGATCCTGCAACTTTAGACGATGATTTGGATGAAGATGGATTTCTATTCGCAGACGATTGCGATGACACCAATGCGGAGATTAATCCGGATGCAACAGATATTCCAGATAATGGAATTGACGAAGATTGCGATGGTGAAGATTCCGTCACTTCTTCCGTAGAATTATCAAAAACAGGTATAGAGATATATCCGATTCCTGCAACTGATATAATTAATATCAAAATTGAAGGACAGATCGATTTCCAGGCTAGTATTTTTGATTTAGATGGTAGACTTATCCAAACATCTGTGAACGAGTCACAACTGCAAGTACATAACATGCCAGATGGGATATTCCTTCTTGAAATTAAAGACTTGAAATCAGGTCAAAGGATAGTTGAAAAAATAGTTGTTGTGAGATAGATTTCTTAGAAACTTAACGCTTACGACCCTGTTAACGTACCGTTCGTAATTTTAGGTACTGGTCTTCTCTGGTTTGGATGGTTTGGATTTAATGCGGGATCGGCTTTAGGTGCTAATTCAGATGCAGTCATTGCCTTTGCAAATACAAATATTACATCTGCGACCACAATGATTACATGGGTATTCTACGAAAAAATGCTAGGTCGTAAGATGTCTGCTATCGAATCTTGTATCGGAGCAGTCGTAGGTCTTGTTGCGATAACTCCTGCTGCTGGTTTTGTTAATATTGGCCAATCTACTTTTATTGGTTTTGTGGCTGCGATGGTACAGGCCTACCACTATGCCAGATCCATATTGGGAAGAACCCCATATAAAATCGCTAATCAATAAATTTCCAGAGGGTCAGGTTGTCATAAAAATAAATAACGAACTGGCTGGTTGAGCGCTGTCATTATGATGAACTATGACGAATTTGATGGAAATCATACATATCGAGAAATTACTGGAAATTATACTTTTGACACACATCAAAAAGAAGGCGGTATGGATGCTGATTCTAAATTCATGAAGCAGGCCCAATCTCCCGAGGATGGCGGCACAGGCATCATTCGAGCAGCTAAGGGTACAAAGGCAAAACCTGCTGACTTTTGCAGCCCTTCCAAAGGCTGAACGGTTTATCCCGACTTAATCACACCCGAAGAATTACTCTATGACTCATCAAATATCAAGACGTTCTGGGAAGGTTGAGAAAAGGCAGTCGGTAGATTTGACTTTTAGTACGAATCCTGAGAGCAATTCGTTGAAATAATCCAAGCAGCTGATTAGGCGATTCTGATCAAAAGATGTAGATCTAGCAAAGAATTGATTCCCAAACTCATAATTCGCCACATTTCGACATAAAAAATAATCCCTATTTTTACTACGAAACCAAAATCAAGTAAATATGGACAGCAATGAGATGCTAAAAAAGATGCTAGAGAATCTACCCGCAAAAACCGGTAAGTCCCTAGCAGCATGGAAAGAAGTACTGAAAACCAAAGACTTCAAAAAACACTCTGAAGGCGTCAATTTTCTCAAAAAAGAACATCAAGTAACTCATGGATTTGCTAATACTATTGTGACGCTATTTAGGGAAGACGGACAAGAAACTGTCGATTTGGTTCAAGCCCAATATGCAGGAAAGGAAGCTCTCTACCCTATTTACCAAAAGGTCTTAGCCGTAGTAAATAAACTTGGAAATGACGTCACCATTACTCCCAAGAAAACAAGCGTGAGTGTCATACGTAAAAAGCAATTTGTCTTAATCAAACCTGCCACTAAAACTAGAATTGACTTAGGGCTTAAATTACCTGACAAACCAGTCGGAGACAGACTTGGCAACTCGGGACCATTTGGAACAATGTGTACTCACAGAGTGAAACTAAGCAGTGCTAGTGAAATTGACGAAGAGCTGATAGCTTGGATGAAAGAAGCCTACGAATTATCTGTTTGATAGATTAGCTCAACTACACTTTTATCCTTCTTTCGTAGTTACCATTTGAAAAGTTACATCTTGAATTTCTTCAAATACTACCGATCGCCCTTTTTTCAAAAAGTCTATCGTGCTATTGTCGTAATGTCTAACGGTAAGTAGCTCCAAGCCCTCTCTCTCCTTAATTTGAAATGCTTCTGACAAATCCACCTTCAGAGCATCAAGACGATCCCTTTCAGCGGATACGCAGACCGTAAAACTGATCGCCGTATTACGCATAAGGTTTACGCGAATTCGATAATGATTGAATCTACGAAACAACATCGAAAGATGGGATTCAGCAATGAATGAAAAATCTCTAGAAGAAAACTCAAGCAAATATTGATCTTTAGTGACAACTATCATAGGAGGATATAAGGCTGCACCTACTTTGCTTATCTCTGTGCCTTTGGAGTTGGGATCAAGAAATGACTTAACAAATAATGGTATCTCCTTCCTTTGAATAGGTTGGATTGTTTTCGGGTGAATTACTTGCGCCCCGTAGTACGTCATCTCGATCGCCTCACGATAGCTTAATCTAGGAAGTAAGGTGGCATCCGGAAATAATCGTGGATCAGCTGTCAATACTCCAGGAACGTCTTTCCACACAGACATGCTTTCTCCGTCCATGCAATACGAAATGATGGCAGCAGTATAATCAGATCCTTCACGTCCCAATGTCGTTGTGCGACCTTTTGGTTCGCGGCCTATAAACCCTTGTGTTACAACGTACTGAACACCGTCACCTACAGTGTTAATTACTTCTTTTACAGCATCCTCAGTAGCGCCCCAATTGATATTTGCTGATCTAAATTGCGCGTCTGTCTTTATCATCTCTCGGGCATCTACTCGCACTGCCTTTAAGTCAGCTAAAATCATACTACCGGTCAAGATTGTCGAAGACATAAGTTCTCCCAACGAAATCAATTGATCGTATAATTCGTCTCTATCTTTCCTTGAGTAAGTGTCTAGAATGGATTGCCCCTGACTATGGTATTTCTCCAAATGAGCGTGGCAATGGTCCTCGCAATCAAGATCTTTTGACAGATCGATATGATTTTGGCATATAGTTATTCCACGCCTCTTTTGCTGAATCTTCCTTTTGGGCGAAAGCCAACTTGATCACCTGTTCTATTGCATTGGTAGTTTTTCCCATCGCAGAAACCACAACAATAATAGGCTCGTCCACGGATTCTAGAATGCTCACGACATTTTTAATTCTATCTACATCTTGTACCGATGAACCTCCAAATTTATAGACTCTCATACTCAAACTTTTTGATCAAAGGAATACAAATGATCATATACCAGTTCCATTGGCAAACCCATAATATTGGAATAGGATCCTACAATCTTTTCAATTTTAGTCAATCCGATCCATTCTTGAATGCCATAACTTCCAGCCTTATCGAATGGGGCATAATTCAATAAATAGTATTCGATTTCTCGATTTGAAAATGGTTTAAAATATACTTCAGAAGCTCCAGTAAAAACATCCATTTTCTTGCTATTGAAAATACAAACACCAGTATAAACTGTGTGAGACCTATTACTTAGCTGACTAAGCATTTCAAAAGCCTCATCAAAATCAATTGGCTTCTCCAAGATTTGATCTTCTAGCGCAACAACTGTGTCTGCAGTAAGTCCTATCTGCTTGTGATCCAAAAGACTGAGATATTCATCTGCCTTTTTCTTTGCTACGAAGGCTGCAATTTCTGGAATCGGAGTATCCTCTGGATATTGCTCATCAACATCAAGCGTTTTCACTTCAATAGTAAACCCTGCTTCTTTCATAAGCTGAGACCTTCGGGGTGATTTTGACCCGAGCAAAATGGTTCCAGTATAGGGAAAGCTCACTTTCATAAATTGTGAAGGTTGATGATGAGATTGATACTACAAACTTGCGTAAGATCCCATAATATAACAACTATTTAAGAGTCCTTTAGGTGCTTTTTTTTAGTTTAGTACCAGATACACTGTCATATGACATCAGAACTAAATAAACAAACATGAAAATTAGAGGTATGAACACAATACAATTAGCTGCGATCCTACTTTTCATAGTTGTAGGATGTGGTAATAAGTCTAGTGAAAAATCTAGTAAAACGACCACATTCATGAACAGTAGGATAATCTTTGTGGAAGAAACGGAAGCAGCAAAACTACTTTCGACCTCAGACGAATTCACTCAAGTTCAAAGCGCTTTTGACTTTGCTTCAAAAACTAATAATGTAGAAGGAAATCAAGAGCAAGACTATTTAACCTACGCAGGTTCTCAGGCACAAGCATGGACAGAAAAGGAGATTGAAGAAACAAAGAAAGTGATTGAAGAGGCTGACGCCAAAATAAAAGAAAAGGGTATTGAACTCAGTTTGCCAGATGTAATCAAGCTGGTAAAATCGACTATCATGGAAGAAGGTGGCGCTGCTGGTTATACAAGAGGTAATTACATTGTTTTCAAGACTGCTCCGGGAATTCACCTATTCCTTCATGAACTATTTCATGTATTTTCAAGAGCAAATCCAGTCAAAAGAGATGCCTTTTACAATACAATCTCATTTCAAAAGATGGATCGACTTAGCTATCCAAAACAATTATCACCATCTAAAATCACCAACCCCGATGCACCGCACTTTGAACACTTTTTAACTGTTCAGACGGCAGATGGGCAAAAAGATGTAGTGATTATTACAAATGCTAGCAAGCCTTACGCAGGTGGAAGTTTTTTCGAATACCTCGAACTACTACTATTGGTTGTCGAAGGAGAAGGTAGTGACAAGTCAGTAGTAATGAAAGACGATATGCCTGTGACTCGAGCATTTAGGGATGCTCTAGATTTTCGAGAAAAAGTAGGAAACAATACGAACTACATCATACATCCCGAAGAAATACTTGCTGAGCATTTTACTATGATTTTCTCTGATGATGAAGTCAGAGATCGACAATTTATCAGCTCGCTTGAGGAAATTTTGAAAAACTAGAGATGTGGACATGTCCTAGATGTAATCGCAAGTTCCACAAGAATAAACAGTCACATATGTGCAGTCAAAAAGACATAGGTGAACTTTTTATTGGCAAGCCTGACGACTTTGTATTGGTATATGACCAAATTGAACAGCACGTTATGCAATGGCAACCTCATTCGGTGGGTGCTTCCATTCATAGTATTGTTTTCACAAGCAAGAGAGCTTGGATGATCATCAAACCAATGGCCAAAGCTATGGATATCAAGTTCTATACGGGTGAACCTGTTGATCATAAACTCATTTTCAAAGTAATCGAATATCGCGACACATATGCTAATCACATCAGACTGACTCATCCAGACGAAGTGACTGACGAATGCATCGAATTATTGTATATTGGCTATACATTTGCTTTGAACAGGTAAGCCAAATTCTTGCTTTCTACTCTGCATCTAAATTCAACTACAGTGAGCGAAGAGAACCGCATTCAAGTCTACGAGACAACCAACATAACTCGCTTATCTTTAGCTAAGTTAGCACTTGACAATGCTGAAATCGTCTATGAAAGTCTATATGAAAATACCCTTCAATTGGATGGTGTGTATGCCATGGGGCAAAATGGTGCTCAACTCGCAGTAGATGCGAAAGATAAGGACCACGCATTCAAAGTTCTTGAGGAGGCAGGTCTAAACAATCACGAAGAAGACGATAAAGAATCAGAAATTCAAGCGTTCAGTGAATCACTGGGAAAGTATCCAATTTTAAAATTGTTGCCTGCCAATCTGCGTTTCTTAGTGCTGATAGGAACAATACTCGTATTGGGATTTCTAATCCTTAGCTACTATCTATTGAGAAAAGATGGTATGATGTAATAACTGCGAATTTTTGTTGAAATTCTAGATACCGATCTCGAGATTATCGGAACCTGATTTTTCTAATTGTACAGTGACTGAGCTTTCCGATTGTAGTTCATCCAATTCATTGTAGATAAACATCCTGATTTCAAAAGAGACACTTGCAAGTACTGGAATCCGTTGAGAATCTCCTATCTCAAGAGAAAAGCTATTCTCACTGCTCGGAAAGTCTGTTAGAATGACCACTCTTTGAGCATCTATATCTTCATCATCAATGACACTCACATCAACGTAAGCTACAGGATGCATATATATCTCGATCATACGTATTCCGCATTCAACGTCACGTACAACACCTTGTTCAATCGTGTTTGCCCCTATATAATCTTCGAATTCTAGTTCGTATTCCCACAAGTAGATATTTTCTTGTATAGAAACATCAAACTCTCCACTCTCATTGGTGAACACGGGATCCAGAGTATAGAACTGTCTTCCGATACTACCCGTTTCCTCAGCTCCAGTAACAATAACTTCTACACTTTCAAGCGTTTCTCCCGTTACACTATCAATCACCGTGCCTTGTAATATTCTTTCGCAATTTCTACCACAAGAAATCAATGTAAGCACTGACACAATAATCAGAATACATGCATATCTCATATAATTTGTTTTTGTCTTTTATTAGCTCAATTGAACGTGGAAACATTAGTTCTATATAATGTGCCAACTCTGATCTATCTATTCAATGACCTTCAATAATGCAAATGTCTAAAGGTAAATACAAACAGATTATACATTATGTAAAAAAACAGATAAAATTTTATCTTATATGTACATTACGACAGAATTCATCCTCTAGAATTTGAAATATTAGTGCCGTAGATTATAATTTGGAAATGGTGCAAGGTGAATGATAGCATCTCTTTGAAAATAAAAACCTAACGAAAAGAAATTCGGCTTGTTGACTCCTACTGTTTTACTCTAGAATAAATTGATGAATTAATCTTGCACCCAGATTATCTACAGCCGAAAATACATAGGCTCCTGGAATGATATCCTTTAATATAATATTGCCATATCTTCCTGCTTGAACGAGTTCTCCAACTTTAATTTCTCTTCCTTGCATATCGACTATTATCCATTGTATTTTCGAAGCACTAGACTCATTCCATTGAATCGAAAGAGATTTCGAACCTTGCATATAATCACATGTAATCAAAGATTCAAATTCTGTATCAAAAACACTTGTAGTAATGTCAGCGATATTGATTTGTGCCACGCCTTTATGATGAATCTCAGCTTTTTCAGCTAGATATGCTACAGAAGCTTTTACTACGTTAGAATAGAATTCAAAATTCAGCGAGTCGATAACGTCTAACGGTGTGTGATAATTCTTGTTTCTAAACTCTGAACCATCAGTCAGCATTACCGCAGGAATACCTTGAAACCAAAAAGGAGCATGATCACTTCTCAACAAATCTGGCACATTAGTACCCTCTCCAGGAGATGGCACACTAATCACTGAAAGTTCTGGAACATATGTGTATGATATGGACTCAAAATCTAGCATCAGCTGATTTGAACTACCTGCATTGCCAACATTTGCAAGAAAATCTCCTCGAAACTCATTGTCTGTAATCTCAGCGGTAATCTCAGGAAACAAAAAGTCAAATCCAACTGGCAAGGTTTGAGAATTTGGTTTGTCCGAATAATATCCAATCATCTCTAGATTAAGGTAAGCTTGAATATCGATATCGGCTTCTTTATTGGTCACATAGAATGTACTACCTACTAATCCTTGCTCTTCAAAGTCCCAAGCCGAATACATGATAGGATAATTAAACCCAAAATCTTCAAAAACTTTAGAAATTTCTAGCATTCCAGCTACCGCAGTACCGTTGTCATCTGCACCTGGTGACTCGTCCACACTGTCGTAGTGTCCTCCTACTAGAAAAGGCTCCTTGTCTGTCGTGGTTCCTTGCTGCAATCCAAACAGGTTCTTCCCTCCCCATATGTTATTGTACAAGAAACTTTGACTTGAGGTATCTCTGCATGTGTTATACAACTCTGTGTGCACAAAGTTACGTACCTCCTCAAGCTTTCCTGGATCCTCAACATAATGCCTTATACCCACAATACTTTCGAGATAATCTCTCAATCTGTTGCTATCTACACTAGCAACGACTTCTTCAATTGAAAATTCAAATAAATCATCAACGACAATTCTAATTGCATCAAATTCCGTATAATTCAAGGTTAGGATATGATTACCAACGCCATTAACCTGCCCATTTCCATCGACAAACTCATCATACGGTTGGTATGTGAGACCCTTATCTTTTGACATCAAGACTGACACTTCAAATAAATCACTATCTGCATCATTAATCTCATAGGAAATATGATAAACACCTGCGTCCGTATATTCAGCTTCGGTAACAATCACTTTTGGAAGATCATTCTGAGTTTGACCACTAAAAAAAGCGAGTAAGAAAATCAAAGTAGATAGCGTGTCTTTCATTTGAGTTTCAATTTGATTTTTTGGTTATTATAAAGTTAATCAATTCTAGCTGTACCGTCTGCTAGCACAATCATTTACATTGCGACAGAGTAAAGATGCCGCATAGAAAAGACCAAGCAAACTGATGCTTGTGCTCCTGTTCAAAAAGAAATATGATCGATCTACTATTCTTCAGATTTCATAGAGCCAGCCGACTCTAATTTCTTTGAAGTTAAAGCTTGCTTTTCATGATCTAATGTTACCGACGAATCTGGCAGACTCATTTCACTGTGCTTCAACAAATCATTCCTGCGTTCCTAGAAGTGAGATTTACTCGACCAAGTATTATAATTAGTCGGTTAAAACCTCCAATTACAATTTTAGGTTCATTCATATCTTAATTTTTCTAATGAATAATGGCAAAACTTGAAATAGTTATTTTGACGAACTAAGAACTTGTAAGGAGACGGAACCTCTGATATTGCTTATACAGTAAAAAGCAACTATGAAAGAACATACTGCTATCGCAGACTAGCGCGCTTGGAGTGTCCGCACTAATCAATTTCAGGTAGTGGATGTAACTTGCGATCTAAATTCAAGGTATTTGATACGCAGCTTGACATATCCCCTACTCTAAGCACAAAGTTTTGGGATACCTTCTGACCATCTGGAAACTCAGCTGGATTCCAACTTGGCATATTCTCAATAAATTTGATCATTGAAGCATCGAGCTTTTCACTCTCTGTAGAAGAAAATATTTTGGTGTTACTTACATTGCCTTGCTCAGTAATGATAAAAGACACGGCAGCGAGCTGATACTGCTTAAATGAAGAAAGTGGTACTTCCTTTGAAAGCTCTTCAACTAGGTACTTGTCGAGTGCTGAATCGCCTCCAAAAAAACGAGCATTCTGATTTGGCTCAATGCTGATATTAAATTCTAGGTGCTGCTCATCGTTTGCAAGCAAATTATTTTCTGGTATATAACTAACGCTAATCTTAATATTTGAATTAAAATCGGAAGACTTCATCAACAAAAGCTGCTCAGAAGTGAAGAACTCTGACCTACTGTACGCTTTTTTAACTTTACCTTTTGTGATAGCTGACAATTCAACTTTCAAATACTGCCTCACCCACTCAGGCTTGTAATGTGGGTTGAGATCTCCAATCTTCTCGACATCATACAGTTCGCTTCTTGTTTTCCAAAAGGCTGGGTATACCCGATCAATTCGATAACTTGTTTCGAAACAGTTACTACTTGCTTCATCTAGAAGATCTTCTTGAGAATAAGCATAATGAGGTAATAGCAAGAGAAAAACACCTAAAAGCAATGATATAGGAAGTAAGCGATTTAACATACGGATCTGTTTTCAACAAAACTATATTATATTGATTATGAAAGACTTATTTTTTCGTTAAAAGGTGTAAACGGAATGTAAATATTAATAAATATGATCCTATTAGATGGAATTGTAGCGTCAGCGATAGAAGCGAGTTCCGACGAGGTAGACGAGGAAGGATATGAGCGGATAGCGCGCCAGGACGCCCAAAATCTGATTCTATACAATGTAAAACTCCATTGACAGTGCCAGAATTCCAGCTATCATGATGTACTTAAG
Source organism: uncultured Saprospiraceae bacterium (assembly GCA_943788055.1). Taxonomy (GTDB): domain Bacteria; phylum Bacteroidota; class Bacteroidia; order Chitinophagales; family Saprospiraceae; genus JAHDFB01. The sequence continues at coordinate 298,568 of CALSOU010000006.1, read as the reverse complement.
CCAAGTTGATATTTTATGATATTCTTGCTTCTTGAAACTCCAACTTCCCTTAACGGAAGTTACGTTGTAGATAACTGCTAACATTGGCAATAGAACGATCATTACCAAGTACAGAAAATAAATAACCGGAATTTCAGACCCATAAAGAGCAATCCAAGCAATCAAGCTAGCCATAAAAATAACAGAGAAAAACAATACAAAGATTTTGGTCTTTTCATCACCTAGTGAAACTGCAAGCGTATTACATGATCGACTTTTATCACCGTCATAATCCTCCATATCTTTCACAATTTCACGTATCAAACTAAGCAGAAACGCAAACAAAAAATAAAAACTGAAAGGTCGTAATATCTGCTTTTGCATAGACTCATCTAACTCAGAGATCTCGCTAAAAAACGGTGCAAGAACTGCAATAACCACAGACGCACTAAACAATGAAACCAACAGATTTCCTGCTAATGGAACACATTTTAGTCTTGCAGAATAAGCATACAAAGAGAACCACGCAATTAGATAAACAGCAAGATACCACCATGCTCTATGGAGGTAAGAAACGTATAAAGTAGTGAAAGAACCAAACAAGAAAAGTAATCTATAAATCCAGATCCACGTTCCTGGATTTTTAATAACATTATCTGGCTTATTGATTCGATCAATCTCAATATCCTGGATATCGTTGATAATATAACCTCCTGCAGTTATGCATAATGTAATTAGGACGATCAGATATAGTTCGAATTGAACTCTTGACGATAAAACGGTCGAACCTAAACGTGGAAGAATGACGAAGAAAATGAAAAATAACTGTGTCAAGGATACAATCAAGAGATTGATTGGCCTGAATCGTTTCCACCAAGTCGTGTTCATCGTCTTACCACTTGTCTTGAACTCGAAGTGTTGTTTCAACTACTTCTCTAACGCAGCCTTTACCGCCTTTCAAAGGTGAGACGTACCTTGAAATCTCAATAATTTCAGAAGCAGCATCTGAAGGGCAAACTGGAAGAAAAACTACTTGCATAACATCAAGATCTGGAATATCGTCACCCATATAGATCGATGTAGCAGGGTTGACTACTTTGGTTTTTATTAATTCACCAAGGACTTTTGCTTTATTCTGGACACCTATATGAATATGCTCAACACCTAATTTGCTAAATCTTAAGCGAACCCCCTCGGAAGTTCCTCCCGTAATGATGACAATTTTGTAACCTTGATCTATAGCACGTCTAAGCGCAAATCCATCACGAGCATTCATAATACGAAGAAGCTCGCCTTTTTCAGTTACTAGCAATGAGCTGTCCGTGAACACGCCATCGACATCGAAAATAAAAGTATCTATTCTAGAAAATTCAGATAGAATTGGCTTCATGGCTATTGATTATCGCGCCATTCGTATACCCACTTAGCTTGAATTTGTTCAAGGTGGCCCTCATTACTTTCTTCCCGAGTACCTTCGAATGTATCAATCTCCAGTATCCAGTCTAGTAGGTCAGTGAAACGTATTCTGTATATTTTGCCTTCAGTAAATTCATCACCAAATCGGTCATACAATTTGATTGCTATATCTTCATGATCGCTCCAGCCTATTGGTAAATCATCGAAATCTTTAAAACTCATGTTCTTGTTAATTAGTGTTCGTGGCCTATTATTTGTTTTTGATCTGGAATAGTAACTTCGATCACAGCATCATCCTCTAGAATTACTGATTGACATCCAAGTCTAGACTCGAGTCTAGGATTGATTGCCCGATCAATAAAATCCTCTTCCTTATCGGAGATTTCTTCTAGAAAATCCTCTCCAGAATCCACATAAATATGACAAGTACTGCACGCGCATACGCCACCACAATTATGATTTAAATGTACACCGTTGTCTTCTGCTATCTCTAAGATACTATATCCTTCTTCTGCCGAATCTACTACTTTCTTTTCCAGCTCGGAATCTTCAAAATTGAAAATGACTTTTGCCATAGTACTGGTCGTATCGTATTTAGTTTGCTAATTGTTGACTATTAGGGTCAGGCCCAAAAATAATCTAACTTACAACCACTTCAAAACAATTGCGGGCATTATTAGTTTCGGATGTGCCAAATATATTACTTGTACGAGGTCAGTTTTCAAAAAAACTTCTATCTTCATACTAGCAATTGAACCCTATCCTTTATAAATGCAAGCATTAAGATTAACTTGGGAACTTATACCCAATTTAATGAGGGGCAGAAAAGCATAATTTGCTTTCAAAAAAAAAGAAATGGCACATATCGAACAAGAAGAGGAATATAGACCCTTTAAATTCAAAGAACTAAAAGTATACGCATCAACTGAATGGTTGGCTGGAAACAATAAGAAATATCGACAAGTTTTTGATGCAAAAGACACTGGATACATTTACGCAGAACTATCTTTTTTCAATAAGTATTACGATGAAAAAGTTTGGCAAGTAGACGTTGAACTTCGATGTTATGAGCTTAAGAAGTCCGAAAAAGTCTTATGCAAGCTTAACTTCAAGCGGAAAGTCAGCAAATTTGATCATATCGTCTACTTCCGAGAAGGTTGGGGCAATAAGAAGCCTGGAGTTTTCTGGAAACGAGGAGTTTATTATTGGGAAGCAGTCATCAATGGAGAAATTGTTGGCACCAAGTATTTCTATGTAATTGAAAGTACTCAGGCTCCTAATGAAAATCTACTAGAGTTGAAATCTCTTCAACTATACGAGGGACAGTACGATGACGTAAATGAAGATGATCGTATATATCTTAAAAGTTTTCAAGCCGAGGAAGCTCGCTATATATATCTCGAATTAGCATTCAATAATCTTTACGAAAAACACGAATGGCAAACAGAGATTTTCGCCAAATTTTACAATGAAAATCGAGAACTTAAGGGACAAGTCAATCGATTACGTAAGATCAAAAAAGGTGAAGAAAGTATTGTGATGTCTGCTGGTTGGGGATCCAACGTCAAGGGTTCTTGGAAAACAGGAAGATACTACATCGATGTAATGTACATGGATAAACTGCTAGCAACAGTACCATTTGAACTAGGTGATGAAGCGGAAGAAGGAGTTCCAAATGCTGTTCTTCCAGCAAGTTTCCCATCTGTTGTTATTTCCCCTGAAGGATATGTCCAAGAGTCTTTTGAAGAGATCATAGAAAAACTCGACAGTTTGATCGGTCTCGAGCATATCAAAACACAAGTACGCAATCATGCGAAGTATATTCAATTCTTGAATCTTCGAAAGGAAAAAGGATATAAGGAAGAGGATTCAATAAATGTTCATTCGGTTTTTTCAGGAAATCCAGGGACTGGAAAGACAACAGTGGCTAGACTTCTTGGAATACTTTATAAAAAAATGGGACTTTTGTCCAAAGGGCATATTACTGAAGTTGATCGTGCTGATCTAGTTGGCGAATACATAGGACAGACAGCTCCAAAAGTGAAAGAGCAAATAGAAAAAGCGCGAGGTGGAGTTCTTTTCATAGATGAAGCCTACTCACTCGCAAGATCAAATGACGATTCAAAAGACTTTGGACGTGAAGTAATAGAAATCCTTGTAAAGGAGATGTCAAATGGACCTGGGGATATTGCAGTCATTGTAGCTGGTTACCCAAAGGAAATAACATACTTTATTGACTCAAATCCAGGTTTAAAATCACGTTTTAAGCACTTCTTTGAGTTCTCTGATTATCTCCCACAAGAACTATCGGAAATTGCTCGATTTGCTGCTGAACTGAAGGAAGTCGACCTGACTCAGCCTGCACTTGACTACATAGATCATTTTATCGTCGACGCCTATAGAAATAGAGACAAAAGCTTTGGAAATGCCAGATTCATACATGACTTAATTGACAAATCTAAAGTCAACATGGGTCTACGTATAATGAGCACTGAAAATCCAAATGAGTTAAAACGTGAAGCTCTTGGTGAAATAAAACTTGTTGACGTTGAAAAAATCAAGATCAAAAAAGTCAATACATTACCAAGTATACCAATTGACAAGACTTTACTCAAATTAGGTTTGGCTGAACTTGATTCTCTCATTGGTATTGAAAACGTCAAAAAAGAAATTCACGAACTTGTGTCGATTGTTAGTTTTCACAAAAGGAATGGTAAGAACGTTTTAAATAACTACTTCCTACATACTGTATTTATAGGGAATCCAGGTACTGGTAAAACCACCGTGGCTCGCATCTTGACTAAGATTTATAAAGCACTCGGAATATTAGAACGAGGACATATGGTCGAAACTGACCGTCAAGGACTTGTTGCGGGATTTGTTGGACAGACTGCAATTAAAACTACAGAGCGTCTTGAGGAAGCAATGGGTGGTGTTTTGTTTATTGATGAAGCATATGCACTGAGCAATTTCAACGGTATTCAGGGTGATTATGGCAATGAGGCTATTCAAACCATCCTCAAAAAGATGGAAGATCAACGTGGACAGTTCTTTATTTTCGCGGCAGGATATCCAGAGAACATGGATAAATTTTTAAAAGCCAATCCAGGATTAAATAGTCGATTTGACAAACGTCTGCAATTTCACGACTATAATGCAGAGGAACTGATGGCCATTGCTGAAAAAATGATTCGAGAACAATCATACAAGCTTACAAGTGCAGCAAAAACACAGTTGAAAGCTGTGATGGAAGATATGTGCATGAAAAGAGATAAGTTTTTTGGAAATGCACGAGCAGTTAGAAACATAGTACTAGACGTTATCAAGTTTCAAAACCTAAGAAGTTCTAAGCTTGCAAGCACTAAACAAAATTCAAGTATATCAGTTGAAGATATTCAGACGTTTATCAAAGAACTCGAGGCAAATCAGGGTTTACAGAAACCTACCATCGGATTCAAGAAGTAAGTAATTCGGTAGCCGCTTACTTTATAAAATGTAAGTCGCACCTCGCAATATTTAATGAACAATCTGATTTTGTAGAACAAACGCCAATTATGATCGAACTAAAGTGGAATAATACCTTTCAACGACAAGCAGTTCTGTTAAAATTGATATCATTTGCGGTAAGCTTGGTCGCATTTGTAAACCTAAATGCACAGTCTTTCGTGGTCGGCGCGGATTTATCCTATGTCAATGAAATGGAGGACTGCGGAGTTAGCTACTACGAAAATGGAGCTGAGAAAGATGTCTATGAGATATTTAGCGATAATGGCTGCCAAGTTGCACGTATAAGACTATGGCATAATCCTTCGTGGTATTTAGACATCAATGACGGAAATCTATATAGTACGCTCTCAGATGCTAAGAAGTCAATTCAAAGAGCACATGAGGCAGATATGCAAGTTTTACTTGATTTCCATCTTTCTGATACATGGGCTGATCCATCAAGTCAATTGGTACCCGAGGCTTGGTTACCTGTTGTCAATGATCTAGAGACACTTCAGGATTCACTTTACAATTATATCTACAATACTTTGTCAGATTTATCATCCAATGATTTACTTCCAGAAATGATTCAAATAGGCAATGAAACCAATAAAGGAATTCTACTTTCACCATCTCAAAACTCTTCTTGGGTGTTAAACTGGAATAGAAATGCCGCTCTTTTTAATCGTGCAATCGACGCCGTAAAAGATGTCGAAAATCAAGTTGCTGAGGATATCAAGATCGTTCTGCATATGGCTGGACCTGCAAATGCTGAATGGTTAATGGATGGATTCATAACAAATGGTGTTACTGACTTTGACATTATTGGAATCTCCTATTACTGGGCTTGGCATCAACCGACGAGCATCAGTGAGACTGGGGACATTATCAAAACATTGAAACAATTGTATCCTGACAAATCCTCCATGATTGTAGAGACCGGATATATTTGGACAACTGAGTGGAATGACAACGCAAGTAATATTATTTCAGATACACATCCTGATTACAGTCCTGCAAGTCCCGAAAATCAGAGAGATTGGCTTATCGAAATGACCGATGAAGTTAGAAAGGCGGGAGGTGCTGGTGTTCTCTATTGGGAACCGGCTTGGGTTTCTTCGCCTTGCTATACGCTTTGGGGACAAGGTTCACATCAAGAGCACGCTACATTCTTTGATTTTAACAATCAATTGATTACTAATGGTGGAATTGAGTGGATGAACCAAAATGTGCAAACTTCAATTGTGAACACAGCGCTTAATAATTCAAAGCCTATTTTCCAAGTTTTGACAAATAGTTTCTCGGGTGATATACGCATAAAGCAACTGCGAACGGACCTCGATGATTTTGAGTTTGTGGTCGCGGATACCTCTGGTAATGTAATTTCCACTGGGAGAAGTAAACTGGCACAAATTGACATCAACATAAGCAATCAATTGGAAGGCATCTATTTCATTTCTGTTTCTGATGCTACCGGTGTTGTCGAAACTAAAAAAATGCTATTATCAGATAAATAAGCAAATTTGAAATTAGCCATATTTTGTCTTAGTCTTTTGTTTGTAATTTCCTGTATTGATCAGAGAACAGAATCAACTGCTAATATCAAAACTTCAAATTCACACCCCCAGCGACCTGAATTCCTAGTGAAGGATAATTTGCCCATCGCTCATTGTCACTGTTCAAAATATTCCTCAAATCAAGGAATACGCTAATTCTTTCTCCCAAACCGTAAGAAACATCTAAACCAATATCTACAAAGCCATTGTGATCAAGTTCTTCTTCTCGTGCAATATTACCTATCCATCGAACTAGCGGCTTGACGGATAGTTTGTCTTCAACTAGCTTAACCGGGACACCCAATTGAAGAAATACATCATTAATACCATTCAGAGAAGTACCTGTAGAATCAGTATAATTCTGATAATAGCCCTCTAGTTCTACAGAAATCAATTTGTTGACACCGTATTTTACACTAAATTCTACAAAGGGGCTATTAGCTGATGTAGCATTGGCTACGTACATATATACATCATCTGATAAGCTAGTTTCTTCGACTTCAAAAAACTGAATATCCCTCCCAATCTTGTATCCACCCTGTATTTGGTATGTGAGCACATTCGCTTGTCCAGAAGCTCCCAATCCCAGCTTAATAGTCTTCTGATTTCGATTGTTCAAAATCTGAGAAAGGTAAGGGTTGTATTCTATTGATTGATGCCAACTATTAAGCTTTGTTTCTGAATCAGCAAATACATTAGCTATCAACCTGGATTCTAGCACCTTGAATTGCGCATTGATTTTTGGTAGATAATTTACTTTGCCATTTTCAAATAGGAAATTGAATCCAACATCCAAATTCCAGTTAGATTGTCCGTATTGCACACTTGGAATTAATTGCAAGCTATTCAAGTCATCCGAGGTATCTCCATCGTAGGCAATACGATCGTAATCTACAACACCTCCAAAGCTTACTTTTCCAAGATTATACGTTGCTCCGACACCTGAACGAAACCAATTCTCACTTTGATCTAAAGTTACTAAGCCCTTGTTGCTGAATGATATATGCGCATCATAATCATAATTTAACTCTGCATTTTTGGCAGGTCGTAAAAGCAGACCTCCTTGAAACATTCGGGTATCTTGATTTAAGTTGGAAATGCTGTCAACTCCAACTAAAGCATGCCTATCAATATCCACATCAAAGTCTGCACGAATGGAAAGAATCTCTGAAAATTCATAATCAGCATAAACCTTACCTACATGCTCGTAGTATTGCGGTACAATCCTTTGATCATTACGAGCAGCTTGATGATCATAATTTAGTCCTAAAACAACATTATCCATTAAAGTATATGCTGAATTTAAGGAGGCGACTGAAAAATAAGGATAACCATATCCAAATTTTAAATCTGTATTATAATTAGCCGCAGGCGGGTCAGATTTCATTGCAAGAGGCCGAATTACGGGAGGTAAATAATCAAGGCTTAGTCCACGAACATTTACTTCATAATTAAAATCTAATGGCTCTTGCCGATGAATTGGAACTTCAGGGATTATTTGCATCCGCTGCGTCTCAGCTAATCTCGCTTTGAAATTCTTAATTACCTCGACTTCATCTCCTGGCAATCCTGGCTTCGCTTGTTTGGTGGGTATCGTATCCTTCGATTGTGCCAATATGTCTTTTGGGCTTGACCCAAAAACAAAAACTAGCAATCCCAATACCGCAATCTGCTTTAAATTTCTTACGTTCATCATTCCTAGTTTTCCTTATTCCTTTTTTCCAATTTTAAATCAAATTGAAGACTGTCAACCTGCACCCTATTAGTTTCTTCTTCTTGAAGTAACACTTGCTCTAATCTAAATTCTGCCTCTACTGTTATATCTTCATCTTGCGTATAATTCTCAATGATTGCTTCTAGAGCGGCTTTTGCTTGTAAAAAGTCATTCTGCTGAACGAATAAATCACTCAGTAACATTAGACTCTTGGCGACCCAGTAGGGGTAAGCTTTGGAATCAACAATGGATTGTCTAGCCACCTTTTCACTCAATTCGTACTTTCCTTGGTCAAATAATAATTGTCCTTTCAGATATCTTGCTTCGGCTGTGTAAGCATTATCACTTCCGTCAATTACAAGTCCCAATTGGACACTTGCTTGGACAGTATCGGCTTTCGCTAAACTAGACTTTGCAAGATGGTAAAATGCCAATGTTCTATCCTCTTCTGTGACTAATGGATTATTGAGGATTCTATCTGCCATATATTGTATCCCGTCAAGTTCATTTATTTTAGCAGCACTCCTTAACGCGCCTAGTTGCGCTTGATATTGCTTGTCTTTGTCTGGCGACAATTCTTCATACAAACTGTAGTAATCAAAAGCTTTCTTGAAGTCCTCCGATAGGTTGTAACTTATTAATGCCGACTTTTCGAGTGATGGCATATAGAATTCACTAAAACTTTGCTTAATTACGTACTCATAATCTGCTAGTGCCTTTTCATATGACTTCTGAGTAAGGTAAGATTCCGCTTTTCTGTAATGTGCCAAAAGTCTATTAAATCCTTTTGGATATCTTTCTAGATAATTGCTGTAGGCATTTATAGCCTTTTCATATTCTCCATTCTCATAAGAAACTTCACCTGATCTAAAGATGATAGAATCCTTTTCAAACGTACTAATTTCGAAACCTGCTTGGTTCTCAACAAAATCGAAATATTCATCAGGCTGAGCTAGATTATCTACGTAGATTTCTTCTAAGGCTATTATTGCTTCGAGAGATTCCTTGGCATTGGGGTTGTAAGAAAAAAGTTGCTTATAATATCGAATCGCTTCATTCAGGTTACCCTGATTAAATGAGATCAAACCCAGTTTAAGAAGGACTCGGTTCCGAAGCGTACTATTCTTATAATTATCAAGGATACTCTTGAAACTCCTTTCGGCCTCACTAGCCTCCCCTATTGCTTGGAGTGTTTCTCCATTCTGAAACAAAGCGAAATCTGCTAATGGTGAGGAAGGATATTTATCAATTAGTTCATCGAGAGAAACCAACTTTTCAAATGGCCTTCCTAGTAAGCCCTGCAAAACTCCTCGTTGATACAGAGCATAGTCTGTCCCTTGTCCTCTGAGATTAATTGCTTGATTGTTAAACTTAATAGCATCCTCATAAGCATTAATTCTAAAATATGAATCGCCAGCTCGCAACGTAGCATCCATTGCCAGCTTTTTGCGACTAGCATCATTCTTAAAATCATTGGCAGCAGACTCAAAATAAGTTCTTGCCGAAGTGTAATTCTCAAGTTTTAGATAGTTATAAGCCTGCAAATATTTTGCATACGCTTCATCAGCATCTTTTGGTAGTGAAACACCTGTTTTTACAAGGCTGAAGTACTTGTTTAATTTGGTGATACTTTGTTGATATCGTTTACTCTCATGATCTAGATCAGCAAGACGATAGTAAGTTAGAGCTGTAATTTCATCCTCTCTTGGAAACTTCAAAGATTTATTGAAATTGTCTAATGCATCCAATTTCTCACCATCAACCAAATACTGCATTGCATAATAATAGGCAATACGTTGGTAGCTCGTTTGCATGAGCGGACTATGCATCTCTAGTTCCTCAATAAAGCGTAATGCTTCGCCGTAATCTTTGGTATCCTGAAGGATGTGAGATAAAATCTGTTGTGCTTCCGCAAAATATACTGACGAAGGCTCAATGTTCTTAAGCGTATTCAAAGCTTCACGATCAAGAGCCATTTCTGCGGACAACTTACCGTAATTGAAATATGCCTCCTCTGCTAAATCAGGTAAAAAAGACATCTCTGCAGTACGTTTAAAAGCAGTTCTTGCACCATTTGAATTATCAATCTGCAAGTAACTATTAGCTAAATAGTTATTTGCATTCTGACCTAGCTTTGACTTTTCGTTTGCAATTTCTACAAACTGAGAAACTGCTTTTTCGTATTGCTTTGTTTGATAATAAGCGAAACCCAACTGATAGAAGTCCTCAGCCCTCAATTTCTTGGTATTTTCTACATAATACGCTAAGTGGAAAATTGCTTTCTCATATTCCTTTCTCAGAAAATATGTTTGACCCAATAAACCTCTGATTTCTTTAATATTAAGAGTTGAAGGCTTTTGAACAACTTTGTTACCATAATCAAGCAATTCTTCATATTTTTCTTCCTTGAATAGAATCTGCGAAATGTAATACGGAATTCTGTTCTCGTAAGATTCTTCTCGCTCAATTTCTCGAAAACCAGCCACCGCACCTTCGAGATCTTCGTTGAAATACAAAGACATTGCATAATAATACTTTGCAGGAATTGTGTATTCGTTATTCAGATGTAGTATTTGAGATAGAATGCTTTCTACAACTCCAAAGTCTTTCCTCACGAAATGGCAATATGCTTTCTTAAACATCATCTCACTGTATCGCTCATTTGATAAGTCTTCGAGATCGACCTTAGAAAAGTATTGAAGGGCTCTTTTGTAATCCTGATCATTATAGTAGTAACTAGCAAGTTCAATATTTGCTAAATTGGTGAATGGTGTTATGGGATTTTCTTTAACGAATACAAGTAATGGAAAGTGAGCCTTTTCTCTATCCAATCGTATTCCACATAAGGCTTTCTTAAATTTGACTTCCGTCAAAAGGAGATTTTGAGGCGACTCTAGAAAGAACTGTTCTTCTATAATCTTTTCAAGTAAGGTTTCTGCAGCAAGAAAGAGTGATTTATCATAGAGTTCATTAGCTTTTTGAAGATGATTCTGATTCTCTTCACTCAATGGCGACTCTTGAGCGCTCAACCCCAGTGATACAAATATGATGATCCATATCAATGATTGCTGTTGCAGGAATTCTGGGAGAAATTTAAACAATTGTTTCATTTAGAGAATTTTAGTAGATCGTCGAATCTGTAGGCTGAATTTCAAAACAACTTAATCTAATCTTGCATGTGCTTAAACGCATTAAAACACCGAAATATTATAGATTCAGAAAATAGCAAAACTTAGATAACTGTAAAGTTATGAATACTTTACGAATAAGTAAAGTATTTAATGTGATATACAAGTTACATTTGAAGACTTTAATTTAAATGATTGAACAGATTCATTAAAATAGCATGGATACACAGATATTCGAGTCGGATTCTCCAAGATTATGCACCATCCATAAGTCCTAATGATCAATTCCATTTATATTTAAAGCTAGATACGGTTTGATCTTTACTTGCTGTATCGATGTACTTTTTACAAGCTGAGCATATGAATCAAGAATTAGAAGAGAGGATCCAAAATGAGTTAAACATTGATATTTCCTCATATCTCAACGATGAAGCCATTGAGCAAATCACAGATATTATACTTTTTCCTAAGTATGCATTGCAATGGATTCTTATACCCTTAATCTTAGCATTAGGAATTTTCATTGCGGGCTTCTGGATATTCACCATAAGCACAGCTGGTTACATTTTTTATTACACTATCGGATTATTCCTATTTGCTATTGCTGGGTTACTAGCTGGACTCTATTACTTCTCCTATAGGTTGCAGGATGACATTGACGGAATTATGAATTACAGTGTTCAAATAACCCAACAGGGTCTAGGAGATATCAAAAAGATGGGCTCACATTTGACTGGCGAAGAAAAAGGCAATGCTACTAAACTATTATTCTTGGGAGTAATCCAGCTTGTTGCCGTACCTTCAATATCGGCAGCAGTGAAGAAAAAAATCCCCCTCATTGGACCGGTCATAGCATTTATTGTTGCTCGAATCATGATGAGCCTTTCTGGAGACGTAGAATTAACCACGGAGAAAAAAGTAATAGCAGCTGACTTGGATTCAGCAATGATTGAAGAGATAGAGGTTGAAGTCAAGCCTTCAACTTCTTCTAAAGTACTTTCTAAGGCCTTGAGAATTGTTCGTTTTCCGATTGGGATACTTCTGATCATAAACATAATTCTGCTAGCGGTCTTTCTTCTAGTAGTTACTTAATTAAAACTGTATACCTAAGTTTATTACAATCAAATTAAACAGCTTATAGGGATTTACGAGAGTCATAACTACGGAAGGCTTTATTATAAAGGTATGTCAACTATTGGATGCTTTGTTTGAAAATATGAGCATAGGTCGTATAATATTTTTTCCTTATATAAGATTTTTTGTACCATTGTAAAAAAATAGGTGATGAAGAAAATGTCTTTGGTATTGTTGGCAGCTGGAATGGGATCAAGATACGGTTCATTAAAGCAAATGGACGAATTTGGCCCAAATGGCGAAACAATTATGGATTACTCCATTTACGACGCCATCCGCGCTGGATTCAATCACATAGTCTTTATTATTAGAGAGTCTTTTCGAGAGCCTTTTGAAGCAAAATTCAAAGACCGCTTTGGGGATGACATTCAAGTGGATTTTGTTACACAAGAGCTCGATAAAGCAGTTGGTGACTTCAAAATTCCAGAAAGTCGAACGAAACCTTGGGGAACCGCACATGCCTTGTTGATGGCCGCTGATGTTGTTAAAGGTAATTTTGCAGTAGTAAATGCTGATGACTATTACGGCGTTGAAGCATATGAAGAACTCGCAAACCATCTCAAGAAAGATACTGAAGATTTTTGCATCATTTCTTATCATCTTGAAAACACCTTAAGTGAACATGGTCACGTGAATCGCGGAGTCTGTTCAGAAGATGAAAATGGGCATTTAGTTGATGTAGTTGAATGTACTCAGATTTCAAAATCAAAAGGAACCATCTCATATCCTGTGGAAGGAGGAATCAAAACCTTATCTCCTAAGACAAAAGTGTCTATGAACATGTTTGGCTTTACGCCAAAATTCTTTGACTTAGCAAAAGGTATGTTCAGCGAGTTTATCGAAAATAAAGGAAATGAGGAAAAAAGCGAATTTTACATCCCGACAGTGCTAGACGCTGGAATCAAGAATGCCGATATTAAAATCAACGTTTTAGTTTCGCCTTCGCATTGGTTTGGTGTTACGTACAAAGAAGACAAACCAGTCGTGGAAGAGAAGCTTGGCAAACTAATTGCAAAAGGAGTTTATCCTCCCAATCTTTGGGCATAAGAGTTCTACTTCCCTGTAAATCAGTTAGTGCTATTTGTATTGATTTGCAAATTTCTCCTTTATTATAGGATAGATATCATCGAAAGCAATCGCGATTCCGACCTCTGTCGTATCCCCGAAAGCTTTATGTCTAAAAGCTCCGAAATAATGCATTTTATCGAGATCTACCATTCTGTTGTAAACAGCCATAATAGGGACAATATTGATCTTGAATTGCTTGCGGAGCAAGAGAAATAGGCCTTTAAACACATCGCGATCTAGAATAGAAGCTTGTTGTTCTGTCAGCTTACCTTCATGTACTTTTTCGTCGGGTGACACCCACAAATCAGGATTCTCCTTAAAGTATTTTTTTGCGACAGCCAGAAAGAACTGATCCGCCTTTTGCGTTTCATAGATCTTGTACAAGGTTACTTTACCAAAATAACCCTTGTATTGTGGATTCTTGGAATAAATATATCCCAATCCATGAAGGACATAATCAAAGCTTTCCTTCCTTTCTCTCTCCTTGTAATATGGATTAATAAATGAACGCCCTAGCTCTATCCACTTCTGCTTGCTCCAGTTCTCCGAAAACTCAAAATGTGCCCCTATCGGACCATTCTGATACGAAGTGGCGGTGTGCTCCATGTAACGATACCCTCCAATAATGCATTGGATTGGGTTTTCGAAATCTGAATTGAGTATCATCAACTGCTTCATTTCAGGTAAAGCGTCAAATTCATCCGTGTCATAGTCACCTACTCCACCCCCTTCATTCCTAAATGCCCATTCACGAATGATAGTTAATAGCCTGATAATCTCTGGATATGAGTGCCAATCTACAAGCGATATAATATAGTTCTTATCCTGTATGATAGATTCCTCGCGTTCAGCAATTTGATGTATTTGCTTAATCTCTTCCTTTAATAGAACAGTGTCGATAGCTGAGTCAATCTCCATTAGGATAGTCTGTTCATCTAGGAAGGGAAAGACTGGAATGGTCTCAAATAGTTGCTTTTGATTATCTAAATAATCGGCTGGATTGACATTGAGCGGTACTGCCTTTAGCAGATTTATACTTTGTTCCATTGTAAGCTATAGTTTTCTTTGTCCATTGTATATACTAAATTGTACACTTGATCTGCTAGCAATCTATTTGCCTTTATATCACCTTCTTTATAGTACTGAGACCATTCTTCAAATGAAATTAATTTAGCAAGATTTAGTTCAACCGTTTTCCCTTTCTGCTTTATAATTTCTCTAAGTTGAAACATATTCTCTAAGGGGATCTTCTTTAGAGCATCAAATTTCTCTCTAATATTACTTACCCAGTAGAAAAGCTTTGTGTTTTTAGCTTCAATATGCATTACAAGCAATGGAGTTTTGTACTTGAATGCAAAATCTAGAAAACTAGTTCGCCAACGCCTATCTCTTAACAAACCTTCCTCATTATATCGCGAATTCTTTCCCGCTGCAAAGTAGACAACCATCTTACCAGTCTGGTAAGCTTTATGAATCAGACTGTCATCAACCTTATTGGATTTCTTCATCACATTTACTGGAATGACTAAATCCACTACGGGTTCAACGCAGATTAATTCATTAGCTAAAATTTGGAAGTCCTTGCGATAATCCCACAAACCAGCAATAGTACCAACTACATCTGCTCCTCCAGGGTGATTTGCGACCATGGTTACAGGTCCAGTTTTAGGAATTTCTTCTGGATGATATACTTTGTAATCAAAACCTAGATCACTGCATACTTGCTGGATAAAGTCCCCTCCTCTTAGTCTGCTGCGCTTTTTCAGCATCCTATTTACTTTTCGAATTTTCAGGAAAGGTAGATTGAACAGGAAAAAGTTAGCTATTGACTTCTTCCATTTAGGCCAATCAGGTTTCAAAATATCTATCGAGTACTTTTTTATCTTCATCAACAATTACATTTCGTATTGAAAACGGCGTAAAATTACACCTTTTACCTTTGTGAAAATTGAAAACAAGTCCACTTACCTCTTCTTTGAAGACTTACCTCCCTCAGTGCAGAATAAGCCTGCTTGATTAGCTTCTCATCTTCGAGAAGAATACCGCTTACAAGTAATGTGCCTCCTTCCGATAGCAGTGCTATAATTTGCTTCCCATACGTGAGAAGAACGTGTCTATTTATATTGGCTAGTACAAGGCCATATTTCCTGTCAGGTACGTTTTCGACAGAACCGTGAATAACGTTGAAGGAAACGTTGTTTAGCGCAGCATGCTCGATGCTATTTTTGTAAGATTCTATCTCGATATCAATTGCGTCGACATGACCTGCTCCTCTTTGCTTTGCATAAACTGCTAAGATTCCAGTTCCACAACCCAAATCTAGCACTTCTCTATCCACTAAATCAAGCTCTCGCATTGCTTGAATCATCATATAAGTGGTTTCATGATGACCAGTACCAAAAGCCATTTTTGGCGCTATCTTGATATAATTTTTAAACCCGTCTTTCTTCTCGTGAAAATTGGCATAGATAAAACATGTTTGATCAACTTCAACGGGGCTAAAATTACTCTCCCATTCCCTGTTCCAATTTACTTGTTTATCCTTGGATTTAGAATAATCCAAAATATAGGGCTTAAGGTCCTCTGCAATTTTGTTGATTTGATCTTCTGATTCAATCTTCAAATCCTCAAAATATGCATGGAGGAAATCCTCATCTTCCCATATAGCCTCCACACCGTGATAATGCAATAAAGCAGAAACCACTTCTACATCCGCATTCACATCAAGATTGAAACTAAGTTTAGTATACTCCATGAGATGAATCTAGCTCGTTTTGAGTTTTGCAGCCTTAAGTGTGTTCATCATCAATGCCGTGACTGTCATAGGTCCTACGCCTCCCGGGACAGGGGTCATAAAAGACGCCTTTTTTGATACATCATCATAATCAACATCTCCAACTAATCTATAACCTCTCTTTCGAGTATCATCTTCTACTCTATTTATTCCAACATCAATTATTACAGCCCCTTCTTTTACCATTCCAGCACAAACGAAATTGGGAATACCTATCGCGGCAATCAAAATGTCGGCTCTACGAGTTTCTTCTCCAATGTCTTTCGTTCGCGAATGCGTCAGAGTTACCGTGCAGTTTCCAGGATTACTTTTTCGCGAAAGCAAAATACTCATAGGAGTACCTACAATATTACTTCTACCGACAACTACACAATGTTTTCCGCTTGTTTCAATACCATATCGTTCCAACATAGTCATAATGCCATAAGGCGTTGCAGGAAGAAAACTGTCAAGTCCTTGAACCATTTTACCAATATTAGTTGGATGAAAGCCATCAACATCTTTCTTTGGGTCTATTGCCATTGTAACTTTATGCTCATCAATATGATCAGGTAAAGGTAATTGAACTATAAATCCATTAATGTCATCATTTTCGTTAAGATCTTGAATAATCTCCAATAGCTCAGACTCTGTAATACTCTCATCTTTTTTGATCAATGTAGATTCAAAACCCGCTCCTTCGCAAAATCGTACTTTATTTCGCACGTAAGAAGCACTTGCAGGACTATCACCTATAAGAACTGCAGCTAGATGTGGTATATTCCCATTCTCAGCTCTAATCTGTTCAACCTCTGATTTTAATTCTAGTTTAATCTTTTCGGCAAGACCTTTGCCATCGATAATTTTCATTTAAGTACTTTTTATTACAAAATTAAATAAAAATAGGTTGTTGATATCTTTCAACAACCTACTTAGAATTCTGGATAATTCTATTTTTTATTCTAGCTCATTATTGCTTAATGAATGCTTTCAATTCTCTAAATGTATCGTCTTCAATACTAACGTAATATTGTCCATTAGGTAGATTTGGAATGAAGATCGTTGACTTGTATCCATTAGAAAAATTAGAAATCTGATGAGAGCTAACTTTTTGTCCTTGCATATTTATGATGGTAGCACGCAACTCCTTAGGACCATCATACCCTTCCAACTCAAGTCTAATCATTCCAAAACTAGGGTTAGGATTAATGGTGAAACTATAGCTAGATTCTAGGTCTTTCTGGCCTACAATAACGTTAATAGTATCTTCATAAGTACATCCGAATGAATCCATAACTACAATGTCATAATCGCCTTGAACAAGATTAGTAAATAATGGACTAGATTGAAATGTCTCCCCACCATCTATCGAATACATTGTTTGCTCGTTGCCCGCAGGAAAATTAATATAAATCGCAGCATCATCTATGTTGGGACCTGTTGCATCTTCATACTCTACTTCAACATCCAGATCACAACTCACTGGCAGGCAGAATTCTTGAGTCCAAAGGTCTCCAAAACTAGTATTATCTAAAACTAGCGCTTTAATACCATCATCCTGAGTTAACTCAAGAAATGCAGTTTGAGAACCACCCCATCCATCTCCAAACGAATCAAAGAGTCTAAACTCATAGCATGCTTCTTCAAAACACAGATCAATATCTTCGGATGCATTAATACCTGAATAACCACCACCTTCATATATTACCATTCCACTTGCATCAACGATTTCCCACGAAGTTTCAGTTGGAAAACCGTCACTCTGAAAACTTAGATTTGCATTGATCCCATCTGCTAATTTATCATATTCAAACTCTGCATCATTATTATCAGCAATTTGATCTTCTCCGCCGTTGGGATTTGTTAAAGAAAACCGAATTGTACTGACGCCGGTTGGAGTCATTACACTTTCAAACAATACGGTAGTACTTTCATTTGGCAGCAAAGTGCCAGACCAAGGAACTGTTGAAGTAAGAACATCATCAATATATAACTGAGCATCGAAACTAACAATCGTATCAAAACCAACGTTTGTGTAAATAGCAGAAAAATCTTGCTCTTCAGAACAACTGAAGGTCGGATTCATTGCCAATGAAGTTTCAATGTCTATATTGGCTATGTTCTTCACAAAACTTCGGATAGTATCATTATCTATATTCTCATCATCCTCCATATAAGTGTATGCTTTTAGACTATATTTCCCCAAAGCACTCATGTCGACAGTTGTGTTAAATGTGCGTTCAACACTTTCAAGCGGTTCTAATACTTCTTCGACTACTCCAGTCTCTATGACTGTTCCTTCAAAAATAAAGCCATATGGCACATTTTCAATTGCCTTGTAACCAGGGTTTGTTATTCGAATTGACACTTCTTCAGCGGCAGTAAGGCCCGCACCCGACTTTGGAGTAAGAATAGCGGAAACTTGAGCATCAATACTATCCCTTCTGATACTCATTGCAGTAATCCTCGTAGCCCAATCAGTATTTTCAGGCATGTACTCACTTGTTAACCAAAATGTGACATCATTCTGGGGGTCGAGTGTGATCGAGAAATAATCACCCCATCTAGCAACCGGATTATTCGATTGTCCATCTATCAAGGTGGTTTCTTGGAAAGACATAACTCCTAAATCATCAGAAACTCTTCTTCCTGTTAATGCTACTCCCAAAAATTCGTCAGGACTAACCGTAGAATAGGCTAAAAGTATATTACCTTTTGAATCTTGAGTTATTGTACCCATAAAACGCGAAACCCCATCATCAAGGTTCATAGTTCCTTCTTGGTACAAATTCCAACCAGAGTCTGATTCTTTTCTCAATTCCACCCATCGTACTCCAGCAACATCTGATCCCGTCACATCAACAGAGAAATTCAGCAATATGGATTCATAATCTCCAAAATTTCTGTACTGAATCTTATTCATAATTACAGTATGAATAGCTGAAACCAAAGATCCATCAGGCTGCTCTAAACAGTCAAATAGTCCATATCCACAGAGATTGGATTCAAACGGAGCTAAATTTATATCAAAAGGTCCGTCAAAAGTTGAATTGTCTGGATCATCGAAATCTGGCGTAAATTGGTAGTACTCCAACCTATCTTGTCCGCCTCCCGGCCATTCGTCATCGTACATTCTAAATGCTGCAAATGGTGTATTCTCATTTGGCAAAATTGTACCTTCAAAGTTTATCGGAGTATTCGTTTCAATCGATCCATTACCCCATTTCGGAATCGGATCGAAAATAATAATATCAACATCATTAGCTCCAGTCAGCAGATCCTCTTTATCTAATGCGTAGATTGGATTGAAACCATTAAACTCATTGGTAGTAATATAGTACGCATCATCCCAGTTTCCAAATTTCGGATAATCAGGTAAACCTTGAGTAAAAAACTCGTAAGCATTGTAAGATCCTAGCGGGTCATCAGACTCAGAAACAGCCATAAGAATTGAACTGAAAGTAATCTCAGCAATAACCCATCTGTTCTCAAAACGATCGAAGTACACGTAAATATCACCAACGGGATTTGTCCCAAGTTCTTCCCATAAAGGTGTCGTCGTTGTTGATTCAACTAGCTCTCCCGTAATCTTATCATAGATATGAATAACTGAACCTCCACCACCGTTAGTTCCTTCCACATAGTAATTTAGCCCGATATCTCCGTTGCAATCTGGAGGCCATATTTGTGCTTCATCGAAGTCTATCGCATCGTAATCTTGCAAAATAGTGATCTCGTCAGCAACTGACTTCTGCTTTGAAAACTGAGTTTGAGCCTTAACCAATGGATCACCGTTTTTTGGTAAAATGTGGTCGGCATCAGAACGAACGGCATTACCTCGATCTCCAAAATTTGGAATACCTTTGATATCCTTCTTCCATGCTGCTTTCTTTTGTGTAACATCGGCATACTTTTTTTCTTTAAACTTCCAACTTGAAAGCGGGGATGATTTCCCTAGGTATGTACCTTTCGAATACTTGACATGACTTTCTTCATTTTGGGCTTTAAGCCCTAGAATCAATAGAAAAAAGAAACTTGACAATAAAAGAGTTCTGGTTAATTTCACGCGCATGTGGTCATTGATTTTTATCTATAATATCTTGGGATTGATTGCCAATCCCAAACAAGGCTTCAAAATAGGAATAATTGACGTAGCTGAAAACTTTTGGACATATAAAAGTGCTAATATTAGCTAAAATCGACAATTAATGTCGTAGCCCCAAGTTTGGCACTTTTTTTAAATAGAAAACCAATAACATTTGGTAGCATAAATACCCTATAGATACACCAAGGAGGCCTCCAATAAAAACGTCAAACGGGTAATGCAATCCGACATATACTTGGGCAAACGCAATTGAGGCAGCCCACAGCCATAAAACACGAAAACGTCTATTCGTTTCACCAAGCAAGGCTATGAAAAAAGCAGCAACGGCAAAGTGATTAACAGCGTGAGAACTAGTAAAACTAAATGATCCACTACATGGAGCCAAAACGTTAATCTGTGCCTGAAGTTCTAACTCATTGCATGGTCTTGTTCTTTGGGCAGTTGGCTTGACCACGTGTGAACTCAATTGATCTGCAATTACGACAGTCAAAATAGCGGAAAGGATTACCATATAAGCATACTTGCGAAAACGAATCACGACCACAAGTATCAGAAAGACATACAAAGGCACCCAGAACAGTTTTTCTCGAAACCATGGCATCAGTGTATCAAAGAAATCATTTGATAGCCCTTGATTAATAAACTCAAAAATACTCGTGTCGACTTGTTGCAGTAATTCTAGCATAATCTATTAAAGGTCCAAACTATAAAAACTATTCTGAAAATATAAGTAATATTGATGTTTAAAATAAGTCTAATATGAGTTTAATCAAGTCGATTTCAGGTATCAGAGGTACCATAGGTGGTAAATACAATGATAATTTGACAGCTTTGGATATTGTCGAGTGTACTGCAGCCTTCGCTAAGTTCATTCTAGAACAAAATAAAGGCAAGAAGGTAGTAGTTGGCAGAGACGGACGGATATCTGGCCCTATGGTAGCTGGCCTTGTCAACAATACATTGATTTCGATGGGCCTAGATGTCATTGATTTGGGATTATCCACGACTCCAACTGTAGAAATGGCGGTTACTGACCTTGAGGCTTCAGCGGGTATTATCATTACGGCTTCTCATAATCCGGGACAATGGAATGCACTTAAATTTCTGAATTCTAAAGGCGAGTTTATTTCTGCAGCAACAGGCACACTACTTCTAAAGTACATTGCTGAAGGATCACTCCAATTTGCTGAAGTTCACGAGTTGGGGAAAATCGAGTCTGTCAACTATATGTCTGAACACATTAACCATATTCTAGCACTTGATTTGGTTGATGAAAAATCTATACGTAAAGCCAAATTTCATGTAATTGTAGACTGTATAAACTCAACAGGAGCACTTTCAATTCCTCCTCTGCTCGATCGCCTCGGTGTTAGTTACAAGCTAATACATGAAGAAGTAAATGGTCAATTTGCGCATAATCCTGAACCAAAAGAGGAGCACCTTCAAGATCTTGCCAAAGCAATTGAAGAAAGTAATGCTGATCTAGGAATTGCTGTAGATCCTGACGTGGATCGCTTGGCATTCATGAATAGTGATGGAACTATGTTTGGAGAAGAGTATACGCTTGTTGCCATTGCAGACTACATATTATCTGAAAAGAAAGGACCAACGGTAAGTAACCTCTCCTCAACTCTCGCCCTGCGAGATATCAGTGATAGACACGGTGTTACTTATCACGCAGCTGCAGTTGGCGAGGTCAATGTTGTGAACAAAATGAAGGAAGTTAACGCTGTGATTGGCGGTGAAGGTAATGGAGGTGTCATTCTCCCATCATTGCACTACGGTCGAGATGCTCTGGTTGGTATCGCTCTGATGCTAAGTTACATGGCGAAATCAGGTAAAAGCATACTTGATATCAAAGCTGGACTTCCATTCTATGAAATGACTAAAGATAAAATTGACCTTGCACCAGGCATCGACGTTGATGCTATTTTATATAAAATGGCTAAACATTTCGCTAGTGAAGAGGTTTCAACTATTGACGGCGTCAAAATCATATTTGATCAAGAATGGGTTCATCTACGAAAATCGAATACTGAACCAATTATTCGGATTTACGCTGAATCAAAAACGAAAGCAAAGGCAGACGAACTTGTCCAAAAAATCAAAGTACTGATTTGATCCTCTACTAAGAATAAATACAAAAGCAATATAATAATGTCTACAAGTAACCATATCTATTTCGATAATGCTGCTACAACTCCCCTGCTGCCTGAAGTCGTAGAGGAAATGACACAAGCTATGACTAGCTTGTCAGGAAATCCCTCTTCGATACATTCTCAGGGACGGAATGCAAGAGCGAAAATCGAGGAAGCAAGAAGAACAATTGCAGAGGGTATCCAAGCCTCAATTGGTGAACTGTTCTTTACATCTTCTGCTACTGAATCTAATAATACCATCATTCACCAAGCGATTCGCACCCATAAGATCAAGCGGATTATTTCAAGTCCAATTGAACATCCTTGTGTACTCAACACCTGTAAATCATATGCAGATAATCAAGAAGTTGAAGTTGTTATGCTTGATGTAAAGTCAGATGGTAGCGTCGATCTAAATCAACTTAAATCGATCATAAGTTCAGGTCCCAAAACACTAGTTTCACTTATGTACGGAAACAATGAAATTGGAACCATTAATCCAATTAAAGAAATAGCAGAATTAACGCACGAACATGGTGGATTAGTACATACGGATGCCGTTCAAGTACTAGGAAAATTCCCTGTCGATGTAAATGATCTAGGTGTGGATTACCTATCTGGTACAGCTCATAAAATACATGGACCGAAAGGAATTGCATTTATGTATATTAAAGGAGACCATATGATCCCTCCCTACATGCTCGGTGGTGCTCAAGAACGAAATATGCGTGCAGGAACAGAGAACATCTACGGTATTGCAGGTTTTGCAAAAGCCTTCGAGCTTGCCTTGCAAGACATGGAATCAAGAAAAACCGATATAACTGAACTTCGCAAATATTTCCGCAAAGAACTGTTGCAAGCAATTCCGGATGTACAAATCAATGGGCCTCAGCACGATGAAGGATTATATCATATATTAAGCGTTTCATTCCCTTCTACACCAAAAAATGAGATGCTCATTTATAATCTTGACATACACAAAATATGTTCGTCTGCAGGAAGTGCCTGCAGCTCAGGAACTAATACAGGTTCACATGTTTTAGCGGCCATTAATCCGGATAGTGATAGAATTACAATTAGGTTTTCTTTTTCACATCTGAACACTATTGAGGAGGTCGATCAAGTCGTACAAGTACTCAAAGAAATCATGCTTCCCAATAGCTAAGATTTAGGCAATTATGAGGAACGCCGATTATATGCGAAGATGTTTTGACCTAGCTAAAAAGGGATTTAGATACACCGGTCAGAACCCTATAGTAGGTGCTATTTTAGTATATGAGAATCGTATCATAGGAGAAGGTTACCACGAGGCTTACGGAGGTCCACATGCTGAGGTGAATTGTTTCCAAAATGTAAGAACGAAAGACGAAATGTTGATTCATAAAGCAAAACTTTATGTTTCTTTGGAACCCTGTTCATTTCATGGAAAAACCCCCGCTTGTTCAACCCTGATAATCAAAAAAAAACCTGTAGCTGTTGTTGTCGGATGTTTGGATCCTAACCCTAAAGTATCGGGAAAAGGTATCGAAGCTTTACGCCAAAATAATATTCCGGTTCAATTAGGAATTCTGGAAGAAGAAGCCAAATCCCTAATCAAGAAATTCAAAATTAATCATTTTCAAAAACGCCCATTAATTGCTCTAAAATGGGCTCAATCCAAATATAGATATGCTGGTCTTCGTGATCAATCGATCTGGTTTACAAATCAATACTCGAGAGTTAAAGCACATCAATTAAGAGGACAATTTGAAAGCATTATGATCGGAGTAAATTCAGTCATTCTTGACAATCCCAAACTTGACAATCGCTTAGGTATTGGACCATCTCCACAAAAAATTATTATCGATCCAAGAGCTCGCGTCCCAATTGATTCCCAAATGCTTAGTTACGGTGAAAACACTATAGTGATATCTAAGGTACAAGCCAAAACAACAGATAGTTCTAGATGCAAATGGATCCAAATTTCTGATGATAGCTGGAATTGGAACACAATTTTTAGACGTATTTTTCAAGAAGGCATTACCTCTGTTTTGGTGGAAGGCGGCCCCACCCTTCAAACGACGATTATTAAAGAAGGTTTATGGGACGAGGCACACGTTTTGTCTAGTAAACACCCTTTACAACATGGTATACGGGCACCAAAAGTAGAAGGAAGACGCTTAGACCATGTAACTTTGGCTGATGATGAATATTTATCATATCGCCAAAGAATAGGTTTAGTTTTCTATGAAGTATCAAAACCACATCCTACTTGCATTGATTATGTGCTTGTCATCATTTTTTGGCAAACATCAACTTGCTGCGCAACAGATCAACGGTATAGTTTACGACTCCACTGCTTTGCAAGTGCTCGAATTCGTCAACATCTTGGATTTGAACACCGGAAAAGGTGCGATTACGAATAGTGAAGGCTACTTTGAGCTTAATGTAGAAACACCTACTACTCTGAGGTATAGCTTTTTGGGTTACAACCCAAAAGAAGTAAAATACAAGAACACCGATAGCAATGCATCAATCGAAATACTGCTATCTAGCTCTTCTCTGCAATTCAACGAAGTTGTTCTAGAAGCAGAAAGACTGAATTTAGGGAAACAGATTGTCAAACGAATCATCAAAGAGAAAAAGGGTCGAGCGATTCCAAAAGAATTCCAGTCTGAAGTATACCAACAAACAACGATGACAAGATATCTCCCTGAAAAAGAGCGAGATAGCATAACTCTAGACAGCTACCGTGTGGAATACCTCAATGAGATTGCTGCAACTCAGTTTGTACGAGGTCAAGATTACAAAAAGATTATCAAGGCTGAAATTAAACAGACAGCCGATAAACAGCTCAAGCGATTCACTCCGATGACCACTGGAAATAATTTCAAAGGAAGCAATCAATTCACAACATATAATCCACTCGAATATTTCGTAACTCCCGAAGACTTCGATATCGACATCTATGACAATTCATTTAAAAACAAAACCCTTAGTGATCGACCTATCACTTCGCCCTTAGCAAATACTGCACTTTCAAATTATACGTATAGATTGAAAAAAATGGACTTCATTGCGGAAGACACCATTTTTACCATAGCTGTCATTCCACTTTTCAAGGGAGCTCCTCTGTGGACAGGTACTCTCGAAGTTCATTCGTCTGACTATAGAGTAACCAAAACTGACCTATATTATAGTCCTGGAATCAATGGTTTTGACAGTTTGAATCTTAAGCTGGTCTACAACAATGAAAATGGATATAATATTCCAACCGAAAAACGAATCCATTACAAGGCCAAGCTAGGAAGAAAAGACTTCACGGTTAAATCAACTTATCGAACCTCAGATTACATATTCAATTCAACATTTAAGGCAAATTTCTTTAATGCAGAAAAAGTCAGGTACACTGAACAAGCTCTGAAACCCAATGCAGATTTGATGCTTGAATACCGTGGAGTTGCTTTGGAAAAAGACTTGAAAGTATTTTTCACAGAACAAGATTCGATATATAGGTCCATTACAAGTGATGAGTATCTGCAAGAACAAGATTCCATCTTTAATAAAATCACATGGCGAAAGATTGCACTTGAAGGATTTGGAAAGCGGAAGAGAGCAAGAGGTTTAACATACACTTTCAATCCTATCTTGGCATCCTTTCAGGCCTTCGGAGTCGATGGATTTCGGATAACTCCTGGTGGAACGGTAGCAAAAGAATTTCCTAATAGTAATGAACTAGATCTCAGCTACAATCTTAATTATGGTTTGACAAATAATGACATTAGAGGTAGAGGTCGACTGGGCTTTACCTTCTTACCGCAGAAGTTTGCTAGAATATATGTTGGAGGTGGAAATGTGTTTGAATTAATTACATTCTTTCAGTCACTCGATGCCATTATATCCAGAAGTAACTTTGTAAACAATCGGTTTGGAGAAATTGGATACTCCATGGAATTAGTCAATGGTCTATACATGAATTCGAGTATCGCTTACAGTGACAAGCAGTCGGTGGCAAACCTCACAACAAACGCATTTTCGGAATTTCTTTTCGGTTCTCAAGAAACTGCTTTTGATTTTGATCGGTACCGAATATTCTCATTCGAAGCCGATTTGATCTATCGATTTGGACAACAATTCGTCACAAGAGGTAGAAAAAAAATTCTTCTACCCAACAACAATCCTGTTCTACAACTAAGCTACAGAAAAGGAGTTCCAGGAATTGGTAATTCAGAAGTCAATTTTGACTATCTGGAACTAAGGTTAACACATAAACTGCCAACTTTGAAGGTCGGTAGTCTCAACTATCAAGTCCGAGCTGGAAGCTTTATTAATAAAAATAAATTAAGACAACTTGAGTATAATTTCTTTCGTGGATCGACACCGTACTTTTTTACTAATCCTCTGCAAGATTTACTTGAGATTGGCGAAACGAGATCAACCGCAGATGCCTTTTTCCAAGCTAGTGGTATTCATCAT
The DNA here is from genome assembly GCA_943788055.1 of uncultured Saprospiraceae bacterium. GTDB lineage: Bacteria > Bacteroidota > Bacteroidia > Chitinophagales > Saprospiraceae > JAHDFB01. The sequence goes on along the minus strand of CALSOU010000006.1, from coordinate 271,616 downwards.
TTTGATGGCTTTTTCTTGGATAAGATTCCGTTTATAAGCAAGTTACAAATGGAATTACTTACTGGAGGTGGTACACTTTTGATTCCAGAAGAAAACCTTTACCATGTCGAGTTATACGCAGGTATTGGTAAAAAGATCAAAATATTGGGCGAGACTATGCAGCTAGCAGTTTATGCTGTTACCGCTGACAATAACCTGACTGCAACTTCAATCAACTACAAAATCGGTCTAAACTTCTACAATGCATTCGCAAGAGAATGGCTATACTAAGAATGACGATTCTTCAATAAAGGAAGCTTTACTTTCGTAAAATTCTGAACTTAACTTCTAATTACGATTTCTTTATAGATACAAGCCTAGTGAACCAGAAGATTTGAGTTATGTAAATTAAGCGTTAAAAAAAATATAAAAACTCCTAATCTGAAGTAATTTTCTTTTCAAATCAGTTGAAAAGAAGTACATTGGAACCATAATTAATAGACAGTAACAAAAAGCATGAGAAAAGGAGTTTGGACGTTGAGCCTTTTATTACTCAGTTTAACGATTAGTTATTCTCAAAAAATCAACTGGTTGACTTGGGAAGAAGTAGAAGAAAAAATGCATGAACAACCCAAGAAGATCATGGTTGATGTCTACACTGAATGGTGTGGTTGGTGTAAAAAAATGGACGCTTCAACATTTAAGAATCCAGAGCTTATTAAGTATATAAATGAGAATTTCTACGCTATCAAATTCGATGCGGAATATACTGGACCAATCACCATCGACAATACGGAGTACAACTTTATAAAGGCTGGAAGGAAAGGATATCATGAATTAGCGGCAAAAATATTGCGAGGTAAGCTAAGTTATCCGTCCCTCGTGTTTTTGGACCACAATATGAAAGTAATTCAGCCAATACCTGGCTATCGTGACGCACTTACCTTAGATATGATACTCCATTACTTTCATGAAGACCATCATAAGACCACACCTTGGAAGAAATACGCTAACAAGTACGAAAAAAAAAGCAGCTCCATTGATTCAAGTACAAAAGGAGTCCAAGTCCAAACAGTAGGTAACTAGAGCTCCAACAAGAAGCTGAAGTCCGGATTTTCCTTAATTACACAAAACAGATACTAAGTCTAAACCATTAACTAAATGGTGTGCTAGATGCTTTTCTTGCAAATCTGATAATTTACACAATCGAATCAATTTCATTTTTTCTTGTCATATTTTTTAAGACACTGACTTTATGCTAGATAAATACAAACAGCACTAACAACTGATTTATTTTGATTCATTTTATTTGTTGCTTCCGTCAGTTCCTAATATTAAATTTAAGACTGAATATGAGTAAATCATTTGATATTAGGAATATCAATTAACGAACGAAGCACGAGCACTTGCACCTATTTTTGAAGCGATAGCAGGATGGGGAACATATTTGATTGATTCTGATGAAATTCCAGCCAAAAAAGAAACTGTATAAACGAAAGAGACACATACAGAAAGCAATACAAAATTACCCTGAATTGCTATCTGCAACGAGCATTAAACAATCATTTACTTTGTCACTTACTTACGAAAGTTATTTTTTGACTTGTAAGATTGTGATTGTTTATGGATTAAAAGTCTATAAAATGTAGATAGCTACTTTTACCAAATAAAAATCAATAAAGACTGTAAAAAGAAAAGGTAGTGTTCATGTTCTTCAATAATGTATCGTTTCAGATAATAACATCCAATAAGGCTGGTCAAAGTTTATTACTATAACATTGGAGTGATAGAAAACCTCCCGCAGTCCAAAGCGTATTTTAAACATCACAATCTGACTAGAATTCAATCAAATAGCCAGCAGAATCATTTCCCCTAAATTTAAAGATGATTGATCCGTAGTCACCCAACTGAGGATAATCAAGGATGTCAACTGTTACAGATTCAGTAATCAAAGCATCACAATTGTCTGTATTATCATGAATCAAACCTAATGTAATAATCGGAGGTAATGACTCAGCGATTGAACCATCGCTAACGAAATCGTAGCTATGAACCTCGCATCCTCCAGCATAAGAAAATGTAACTGTCAGGCACGTGCCATCCCAGGCTAGATCTTGAACTTTTGTTGAACTATCATAAGGACCGTCTGTAAAGTCTTTCTCAGACACTTCGACATTGTAATCACATTCTGAAGCAGACTTATCGCATCCGATGATTAGTGTTATGGCAGTGAGTGTTAATAGGAAACTAATATATTTTCGCATAATGGTCTTTATCTAGAAGGCGAATGACTAGGCACAACGGTTGGCTCAAAAGATTAACTTCTGTAAAAAAAGAGTCATTACAAGAAATTACTACACAGGAACTTTCTCTCTTTCTTTTCTTCCCAACTTGGGCAGAAAACGCCCCACTCTCTTTTTATACCCCTTGTACTCGTCATATTTTCTTTCCGAAATCCCTTCACTAAAATCAGAGCTTCCTTTAAATAGCAGTAATAGCAGCAGGCAGCCTGCTATGGACCAATTAATATATATTCCGGTTGCTGAAACACTGAAGAGATAAAATACTATCCAGATAGCTTGTTCTGCTGCATAATTAGGATGTCTCACATATGACCACAAGCCATTTTGAACAAACCCAGCGTCATAAGGCGCTTCTAGTTCGATTCCTTCTTCAAGCTGACGATACTTCTCCTTCTGAAAATTCCATTGTTGTTGATCCGCCAATGCTTCAATAGCAATAAGTGCAATAAAAAGAGTGGCCAAAATAAAATCTGTCAGGTCAAGTGGACTTCCTGCAGTTGATTTTAGTATCGGCAATGTAAAAAGTAGTATCAAACCCATCTGGTAAAGAGAGATGAAGAATAGATTAAATGCAGTCCATTTCCACGCACCTTGAAATTCCTTCTTTGCTCGTAATTCCGCCCATCTGTAATCTTCGTCACCTTCCCAAAATCTCCAAGAATAACCGCCTCTTCTTGCAAAATTATAGGTTAATCTAACTCCCCAAAGAGTCACTAGTAATGCCATCAATAGGATTCTAGGTTCAAAATCTACTTTCCAAGCAACAATCCAAACATACAAAATGGGAATAACTGACCAGATTTTATCTACTTGACTATAATTCTTCGAAATCGTGCTGACTACAAAACATAATAAGGCACTGACTACGTAAACTGCTAGTAATACATTTAATATCTCTCTCTGTTCAGGTGTTATTGGAACGTCTAGCAAATAGGTACAAATAGGTATAATGATTAAGGTTAGTACTAAAGCGATTACTGTTTTCCACATGAATAGTTAATTTTATTTTAAACTAAGATACGGAAAAAGTAGGTTGTTAAGGCTAATTGGTAATATTTAGACCTAGATAAAAAACATAGATTTCTTCTAATCATCAACAATAATACAGCATCCATATAGTTGAGCAATAAAGCTCTTCGAATGAAATACATACTTTTCCTTATTCTTCCCTACTCCATTGCCAAACACTTACAAGTAAAAGCTTTCAAGAAAATCGATTTATCTTGACTTCAGCAATTAATTTACTCGCTGCAAAATTTCATTTAGCAAATAAAACAGTGGATCCCGATGTTGCTAGACAACTTGAGTTATTCAGCACCTTTGGAGTAGGTATGAGTCTTAATTACGGCAAAACTAAATTCGTTAAAGACTTAAGTACAGATCAAATCTTGAATGATAAAACAGAGTTTGCCAACTTGATAGGAGTGTAATTTGGAATACTTTACTCTAGCAAAATAGACGCCTTCAATCAAAAGAATGTCAATGACTTTTCGATCTTCTCTGGGATTAGCATCCTTGATCTTCAATTAGGAATTGGATACGAATTAGGTACCAGTCATCCTGAAACAACAGGTTGGTTTGTGAGCGCTTCTTACGGTATTCCAATACATAAAGTAACACCTACCGGTTTCTATGTTTTTCCAAGACGCCAGAAGAAAGGTTCGTTAAAAAAAGGTTTAAAGACAACAGAGTCTTCCACAAATATCTATGCCTACAATTAAGAATGCGCCAAATCTCCTTTTGAAGTAACTTTAGACTACTGCAACGAAGACCAAATAACCAGCAAAATTCGTTTTCCAGACTAGCATTGTTATTAGCCAAAAAATTAATGGTGGAACTAAGACTAACCAATAAGGATGTATCCCAAAAGCACGCAATTTTCTACTCCATATCTGTACCATTGTCTTAAAGTACAGTAATTGTCCATTATTCATGGTACCAGTGATTTATGAAATGGTAATCTCTTCTCCAAGAAACTTCGGCTTCGTGTTGAGAAGATATATATCCAAGACTGCTTTGACGCGTGCCAACTTCTCTCTAAAATAAACTTTTGGTGAAAATCCGAAATCTACGGCTTTAGCATGATAGGCTAAGGCATCAATTCCCATTTTATCAGCAATGAATACTGCTCGCTCATTGTGGAATTTCTGTGAAATTATCAGAATTGAGTCTTGTTTAAATACTCTTTGGGCTCGAACCACAGAATCGAATGTTCTAAATCCAGCATAGTCGAGATAAATATACTGTTCTTCAACTCCTCTATCAACAAGATCTTTGTAAAACGTGATAGGTGCATTGTAGCTTCGATGACGGTTATCAGCAGATACTAATATATTGCAGATTCTTCCAGATTTATAAAGTTTGGCTGCCGCATCTAGTCGATGCCGATAAAACAAGTTTACTGTATTTGAGCTTGTATATTTAGACGTTCCCAACAGGGGTCCCACATGATGATACTCCACATCCTTCAATTCAGTTGTTCCTCTCTGACTGTAACTGCTAATGTATAGATCACATCCAAAAACCAGTAAAAGAAGCATTAAAAACAATGCGGATACTGTTATAGTAAATCTCTTAATAATCAATCTCATAGAAATACTTCACTATTGTAGTAAACAGGAAAATCCAAAACTCATTCACTTATCATTACGGATTTTTTGCATCTAAAACGGAATCCAAAATAGAAAAATTACATATACAATACTTTACATATTACATAAATTAGTCATGTGTTGTATTCAAGTTTACTTTAACTCTATGAAAAAATCTCACAATATTCACTTTAGATCAGCCAAAACTCAAATATCTTGTGATTTGTGAGCAAACATTTCAATAAAAAAGATCGCTATATTTTTTGTTACTTTGACACCAATCACAAACTTCAAGCATATACCATGGAAGTATATAATTTACTTGAACTAAATCAGTACATAAAGCAAGTTATCGCATTAAACTTCGTGGATACTTTGTGGATCTCTTGCGAAATTTCATCTTTTAATGAAAGTAGAGGTCATGCGTACCTCGACCTTGTTGAAAAAGATGAAACGACAGATCAAGTAAAGGCGATGATTTCAGCGGTTATTTGGTTTCGTGACTTTAGCTTTTTAAGGAAAAAGCTAGGTCTCATAGCTGACAAAGTTCTCAAAGAAGGTATGCAGGTTAAACTCAAAGTTGAGGTGGACTTTCACGAGCGCTTTGGTATGAAGCTTATCATAAAGGATATTGATCCTAGTTACACTTACGGTCAACTTGCTATTCAGCGTGAAAAAGTTATCGAACAATTGAGGCAAGAAGGCCGCATGGATTTGAATAATGGCATCAGATTCCCTACACTAACGCAACGAATTGCGGTAATATCCTCTGATACTGCAGCTGGATATCAAGATTTTATCCAGCAACTCCAGCAAAACCAATATGGATATGCTTTCAAGCCTCAACTTTTCCCAGCTGCCATGCAAGGACTGCGAACAGAAATGGAAGTAGTCAGTCAACTTAAAGACATAGCGGATGTGGGTCGCCATGATGTTGTAGTGATTACACGAGGAGGTGGTTCAAAATTAGATTTGTCAAGCTTCGATTCTTATGCAATTGCCAAGCAAATATCTGAAATGCCAATTCCTGTGATTACTGGAATAGGACATGATATTGACTTAAGTATAGCTGATATGGTTTCCTCCGTGGCCTTAAAAACGCCAACCGCTGTTGCGAATTTCTTAATTGATCATTATGCTTCTTTTGAAAACCTTTTATACGATCAGGCGATTAAACTAAAACTAGCTGTCCAACAAAGGTTTAAGAATCTAGACGAATACCTCAATCAATTTAGGAAACAAATAGAGGTTAGCCTTGACCATCGACTTTCCGCAAAGCTTGATCAGATACAGAATATTAATAAAGAGATCCCTACTTTGCTAAAGAGTAGAATTAAGCAAGAGAGAGATCAGTTGGCAAATTGGGAACAACAAAACAGACTTATTGCTCCTGAAAGGTTATTAAAGAAGGGTTATTCAATAGTTCGCTTCAATGGAAAATTGATTGATTCTATTAAAAGCATAAAAGAAGGTGATCAAATTGAAATCACCTTAGTTGACGGAGCTATTCAAAGCATTGTAAAAGCAAAGAGCCATGAGTAAAAAGAAAGCAAGCATAAATTTTGATGATGCGTACACTGAACTTCAAGCAATCCATGCCAAGATTCAGGATGATAACATTTCAATAGAAGAGATATCAACTCTAATTAGAAGATCCACTGAGCTAATAAAATTCTGTAAAAAGCGACTTAGGAGCATTGAGGGCGAAATAGATCAGGCCTTTGAAGAAGAGGTCGGATAGATCTTTTTACACCCTCTTGCATCAACATAAAACAAATCAACTTGGATAGATGTTTTCCTCGTTTGTACAAGTGTGAAAATACATCAACCAGTCTAGTCTCTCTTGATAAAGACCTGCAACCAAATATACAATTCCTACATTCGGTTTTCATGTTACAATCAATGCAATAGTCTATTTTCAGCAGTTTTTCTAAAACTGCTATACAAGGTTTAACTGACAAGTTGGTTAAATTTCATGTTAGTAAATCTGAATTAGTTTGGCTCCGAATTTGTGATGAGTCTGATACCATGATACGTGAAATTCTAGAAGCTGAGTTTAGAAATACAGGTGTTTACAGAAAACGAATAAGAATGGAGAGGCTTCCGCCAAAAGCCTATACGTTCAAATTAATCAGAGGTGAAAACGACGTTCACACAAAATGTTCAGCGGCAGATTGACAACTTCTTTTCTGTCAATCGGATTACTATGATCTGAAAGAAAAATTGAACCTTGAATCTCTGATTGCTTTCAAAGTGAAATATATTGCGAATGGAGTCAAAATAATGCAAGGAAACCAAGCGCCGAAAATCGGATCAAAAGTTCCATTATTAACTAGTTTTTCACCCATGATATTTGTAAAAACGAAAATCACAAAAAAAGTAATTGCAATTAACAATGGATATCCAAACCCTCCTTTTCGAACAATTGAACCCAAAGGAGCTCCAATAAATAGGAAAATAACACAGATAGCTGCCCAACAAAGCTGTTGATGCATGCGCAATTGAAATCTATTTCTGCTGTAAATAGAACTTTTTGTGGTCGCTGCTAAGGTCCGATATCTCTCTTTGACAGTCTGGGATGCTGATTTGGCTCTAAAAGAGATATTTCGCCGTTTTGCAGGGCGTATTGTAGATACAAGACTACTGAGAGTATCAATATTAAAGGTATCCAATCTGAAGTTTACTCGCTCGCGATAATAACGGTCTGCTTTTTGGCTTGAATTTCGTCGCTTCTTTGCCATTGACTGAATAGAAGCTTTTTTTAAAATTTCTGCTTTAGAATTTGGAACGTCTTTTCTGATTGTACTTTTGGACTCTGCCTGTTTAGTCTTGTCTTTTGGCTTACTTTCTAATCCACCATATTGTTCCTTATACATCTTTCTGATAGCTTCATTCTTAGCATCTTCAGCGGACATATTCGATTGCAGCACCTTACTTTCCTGTGAAGATTCAGCATTACCTTTTTCATCTACATCATCCTCTTGTAAATCTTCGTCATCAGATGCATCAGATTCCGACAAATCATCTAAAAGGAGTCCACCGTAACTATATCTAATCGCATCTACTCGATCAAGCATTTTTAGATCGATTGAATCGATAGCCGCCTTCATCTGAAAAGTATTATAGAGATCATGTTTTCTGCGTCCTAGATTGTTTTCGGTTAACGAAAACTCAAATTCACTCATATCAAACTTCTTGACAAACTTTTCAAAATATACTCGAACGAACTGATTCTGATCTCTTCTTCCTCGATCGTTCTTACGTTCCATCTCAGAATATTGAACGCCATCATTAAGCTCCATTGTAAAATAACGTCCATCATCTGATATGTACATCTGACCAGTTCTAGCAGTAATCAACCCTAGTAACCTTCGGTCAGTCTGATCGTAGATGAGCACATCTTCAATTTGTTTTCCATCGGGAAGCTTCTTTCCTACCCTGATTGCATAGCCTTTGAAATCGTAGTTAAAAATACCTTGATCAATTGTCATAGTAGGTTTCGCGCGGCGCACATTGTCAAAAGTCTGATAGAACGAGAGATTTGCCTTCGGCTTCAAAAAATTAGATGAAAATATCGAAAACAAACCAGTCAATACTGCGATTACGATACCTGGCCGCATTATACGGTAAAAACTTACGCCCGCTGACTTGAAGGATGTTAGTTCGTACTTTTCTGCCATGTTCCCGTAGACCATGACGGATGATATCAATATCGAAATAGGAACTGCCAATGGTATGATAGTGATTGCATAGTAAAATACCATTTCCGAGATTATCAAAGGTGAAATACCACGTCCAATAAAATCATCAATATACCTCCAAATAAACTGAAGTACTAAAACAAACTCAGCTACCAAAAAAGCGATAATATAAGGCCCGAGAAAGCTCTTAGTTACCAATTTATCTAGCTGCTTAAGTATTATCATCTCCCCTATTAACGTCGTCCGCTCAATTAATTAGTCCTAGAAACTGTTAAACTTACTTAAAATTTGAAGCTACAACCAAGGTTTTCCCTCCACCACTGTAATCATAGAAACCACTACCGCTTTTTCGACCTAGTTCGCCTGCAGTTACCATATTGACCAACAATGGACATGGAGCATATTTATCTTGACCAAAACCATCGTAAAGTACATTTAATATAGATAAGCAAACATCAAGACCAATAAAATCAGCGAGTTGAAGTGGACCCATCGGATGAGCCATTCCTAGCTTCATCACTGTATCAATCTCTTCCACCCCTGCTACTCCTTCAAATAAAGTATAAATGGCTTCATTGATCATCGGCATTAGAATTCGATTAGCAACAAATCCTGGATAATCGTTCACTTCCGTTGGTACCTTACTAATCTTCTGAGACAATTCCATAATCGTTTCACATACCGCATCTGAAGTATGATACCCTCTGATAACCTCTACTAATTTCATTACGGGCACGGGATTCATAAAATGCATCCCAATCATCTGCTGAGGTTTAGTCGTCACAGAAGCTATCTTTGTGATTGAGATAGAAGAAGTATTTGTTGCTAGTATGCAATCAGCCTTTGTATTTTTATCAATCGTTTTGAAAATATTAAGTTTTAAATCAAGACGTTCAGTTGCTGCTTCTACGACTAGATCTGCCTCAGCTACACCATCCTCTAAGTTCTGCGTCGTCTCTATTTTCGACATAGTTGCTTCTTTATCTTCCGCTGAAATCTTTTCTTTCGCAATCATTCGATCAAGATTCTTCGAAATCGTCGCAATCGCTCTCTCAAGAGAATCAGCTGATATATCGATCAGTTTCACGTCAAATCCATTCATCGCAAATACATGAGCTATACCATTACCCATTGTACCAGCTCCAATTACACTTACATTTTTCATCTATTTCAAGTTTATTTTCTTGACCGTAATCGCTCTGCCTCATATTTCTGCAAGATAATCGGAAGAGCCGCCTTTAATGAATTCCAACAAGGCTAAATTGACTTCAAATATAAGGTATTTTCATTCTTTTGTGAATATGACCATCTACCAGTCTGTAAATCTTATCAATAGTACTTATTTTAATTTTTCGATCTTCAAATTGCGCTTCTAATTTGTTGTTTACTTAATATTTCCTGTACATATCTTTGTTACTTTTACAAAGCAAAACAACGTTGATGGACAAAAAGATTGATCTACATAAATGGAAACGCAAAGAGCATTTTGAATTCTTCAATCAATTTGAAGAGCCTTTCTATGGCGTCACAGTTGAGATGGACATGACCACATGCGTTGCTAGTACTTCCAAACATGGCTATTCACTCACACGCTATTACATGTTTCAGTTTATCAAGACAATCCAACAAAGTGAAGCGTTTCGGTTACGTATCCGAAATGGAGAGGTATTTTTGCTTGACCCAGTGCACTTGGGAACAACAGTCCTAAAGGCCGATGAAACATTCAATTATATTCTTATTCCATATGCACATGACTTTCTAAATTTTGATCAAAACTATATCAGAGCACTTCAAGAAGGTAAACTTCGAGAAGGCCTATTTCCAAATGGAGAAGATACAGATAGACAGATACACACGTCAGTATTACCATGGACGAAATTTTCTAGTCTGTCTCATGCTCGACAATTAAAAGGTCAAGATTCTGTTCCTAAAGTTAGTTTTGGTAAAATTACTCGAAGTTCAGATAGCATATCCATGCCTATCTCTATACATGTTCATCATGCCTTGGTAGACGGGTTACATGTAGGTCTATTCATCAAAAAGTTTCAAGAAAATCTGGACTCATGAGTTGTATATTAATTTCTGATTGTGGTGCTACAACCTGCCAATCTGCCCTTTTGGAAACATCAAGTGGAAAGCTGATTAAGATGTCTACAACTTCGGGGTACAATCCTCATGCAAGCGTTCACACCGATTTCCCAAAACTGGGGTTTGAAAAAGAAGGCATTCAAGAAGTATACTTTTTTGTTTCAGGCTACAAAAGCACTTTTCAGGAAAGTATCCATAAGCAGCTCTCATTACAATATCCAGCTGCAAGAATTGAAATCAATTCCGATCTAAAAGCTGCTGCATTATCTTTGAGCCCGCACGAACCTTCATTCATCCACGTGATAGGAACAGGAAGTGCTGTCAACTTTTGGGACGGAACGTCATTCACTAACCCCAAAATCAATCTTGGCTATCTATGGGAGGATTATGCAAGCGGTTATGATATCGGAAAAGCTATCACACGATTGTGGGCTGAGGGAAAATTGACCAATGATGAAAATAAAACTGTGAAAGACCATTTGGGATCTATTGAGACTTTCGTCCAAAAGGTCTACAAAGGAAATTCAAAGCAACTTTTGGCGCAAGCCTCCCCTATCATAAACTCATTGTCGAAATTCACAAAAGAAAAAATTATAAACGAAAGACTAGAATTATACTTTTCCAAAAATATTGATATTTTCGCATCTATTTCAAAACATCATTTTACCGGCTCTATTGCATTTGCTTTCCGTGAAATAATCACTAGTAAAATGATGAAAAGAGATGTATCTTTGGGCGCTATACAAAAAGACTCAAGTGAAGGTCTCATTTCGTACTTTCAGCATAAAATCGCAAAATCATGAGTAATATTAAACGAATCGCAGTATTCACCTCTGGTGGAGATGCACCGGGAATGAATGCCGCAGTACGTTCGGTTGTTCGAACTGCAAGCTACCACGATCTGCATGTTTACGGTATTTATCGAGGTTATCAAGGTATGATTGACGGCGATATAACAAAACTTGGAAGAGGAGACGTTGCGAATATTATACAGAGGGGCGGAACTGTTCTAAAAACTGCTAGAAGTCAAGAGTTTATGACTGCCGAAGGTCGGCAACAAGCATATGACACACTGCTTGCCCACGACATAGATGCTTGCATTGCCATAGGTGGTAATGGTACATTTACTGGAGCCAAGATTTTTAATGAAGAGCATGGAATACCAATGATTGGCTTACCGGGTACGATCGACAATGATATCTTCGGTACAGACTATACCATTGGTTTCGATACAGCTGTCAATACTGCTGTTGAAGCAGTCGATAGAATACGAGATACCGCGGATTCTCATAATCGCTTGTTTTTTGTGGAGGTTATGGGTAGACATTCAGGTTATATTGCATTGCATACTGGAATTAGTAGTGGATCGGGATCGATATTTTTACCAGAAGTTGATAACGACATTGAAGGACTGATTACGCAGCTTCGCAAGAGTGCCAAACGAAAAAAGCTTTTTAATCTAGTCATCGTTGCTGAGGGGAATCAAAATGGAGGTGCGATGGAAATTGCAGCAAAAGTAAATGAGCGTTACAAGGAATACGAAACAAAAGTGACGATTATTGGCCATTTACAACGTGGAGGCTCCCCCACTGCTAGCGACCGTCTACTTGCAAGCAGACTAGGATTCGAGGCAGTGAATCAATTAGTGAAGAACTCAGATTCTGGAGCACTAGGAATTGTCAATGGGAAAACAAAATTAACATCATTCGAAGACGCAATCATCAAGTCAAAGAAACCTAAAGAGTCTCTCATTCAGATGGCTGAAATACTCGCTCTCTAACATATTCTCTTGCAAGTTCACTTTCTAAGACTAGAAATTCTTCGATGCAGTCTTTGAATCCTGAATACTCTTAGCCGTAGCCAAATCTTAGAAAATCATTGTCTTTACCTAATCGTGAAATCTTGTTTTTACCTAATCGTAAAATCTTGTTTTTACTACCTAATTCAGTGTGCAATGATGACATTGCTTCATGGTTGTAGTCTGTACTTAAAAGAAGTACTGATTGGTCGATCTTTGAGTAATCTACTTCCAATGCACTTTGATCTACACCCAAGCACTGCAGTACTTCTTTAAGTAAATTTCGTTCGACAAAATCTGATGAAAATAGCATATCATCGTAGTAGATGCTTGCCAATTCAACTTTAGGTTCTAGGTAGTGATTCTCAACAACTACATATCTTATTCTTTTATCCCTTTCCATCGCACGCAATGCGATACTTGAAATATTTCCTCTAGCCTATCTACCAAAACTATGGTCGGGAAATCGCTCAGTCATATCATCCATTAAGCAACTGATATCATCCGCTTCCCTGATCCCTAGAGTATAAATATGTCCATCGCTTTTACCGTGACCTCTAGAGTCTAAGAGAATAAAATTAAAAGGCAAATTGATAAAATGCTTTACAAATGGCATCACGTACTTTGTATTTGTTTTGATAGGATGTAATACAATCAAAGAGTGATTGGGAATCGGATGTGCTATGGATTTTCAGGTGATAAAGCTCATATTAGAATCGAGTGTAGATATCTTCCTTCTGGACCTACGCCAGTCGATGAAGTTGCTAATTTTGCATTTTGGGTAGGATTAATGAAAGCAAAACCTCCAAAAGGAAAAGAATTTTGGAAGAACATGGCGTTCAACACAGCCAAAAGCAATTTCATAAAAGCTTCTTGAACGAGCCTTAATACAGTTTTCAATTGGTTTGGCGAAACCATATCAGCGAAAGACTTGATTTTAGACGATCTTCTTCCACTGGCCGAAAAAGACCTACAATCTCAACAAGTAGATCAGGCAGATATCGACAAATATCTTTCAATAATAAAGAATAAAGCTAGCAGTGAGAATACAGGGAACACTTCGATAGTAAATTCATATGCGAATATGAAAGAAAAACACGGTGAGACCAACGGCCTGCAAAACATGGTGCAATCTATGCTTGATTTTCAAGATAGAAATATCCCAGTTCATGAGTGGAATTTTGAAGATTCCAAAGGAATCAGTAACAGTTCCAAAATAAAGGTTGAAGATATTATGTCTACTTATATATATAGCCTAGGTCCTGATATCTCATGTGACTTTGCTAAACAGCTTATGCTATGGAGAGATATTCATCATATTCCAGTTGAAGATACAGAAGGTAACCTGATTGGTATATTGACGGATGGTATGATAGCAAACTGTGAAGATGGAGATTATATCTCCGACGATATGAAAAAAGATTTTGTTTCTATCAAGGCAAAACAATCGATTTCTAAAGTAATTGAAATTTTCAAAAGCAAGAATTTCACTTGCTTACCTGTTGTATACAAACAGAGATTGGTAGGTATCTTAACAGATAAGGATATCCTGCATGTTCTCAACAACTAATCTTGGTCAACTAAACGATGCAATCAACTCCTTTTTACACCAGTGTAATATTCTAAAAGAACTATCAATTCATGGACGACCTCTTTTTATTAATATTCCGTAGCTTTGCGAAAATTTTATAGAAAAAGAAAAAGATGACTATTTCAAAAACGAACTTTGTTCAAGCTCATTACAGACTGCGTGAGGATAATCAAGAAGGGGCATTGATAGAAGAGACATTTGATAAGGAGCCTTTGGGCTTTGTGTACGGTGTCGGAATGATGATTCCAGGATTCGAAAGCGAAATCGAAGGGCTATCAATTGGAGACAAAAAAGGTTTTGCAGTTGTAGCGGAAAATGCATATGGTCTGTACAATGATGATAATCTTGTTTCTATTCCAATAGAAAATTTTGGGGATGAAGAGACTAGAGCAGAGCATCTGATCGAAGGAAAACAAATAGCGCTGCAAGACAATACAGGTCAGCAGCACGTAGGAACTGTCAAGGCAGTAGAGGAAGACCATGCAAAAATAGATTTTAATCATCCTATGGCTGGTAATGACTTATTTTTTGAAGTAGAGATAATTTCTATAAGGGAAACTACATCCGACGAACTTGCTCAAATGGGTCTTAACTTCGAAGGATAAACTTAACTTTTACATAAAAGCTATACATATGAAACACCTAAGCTTCTTTATTATTGCTGTATCATTTCTGCTAATAAATTGCAAATCTGAACCAAAAGTCAAGCCTGTCACCTACCCACCTCTCTGGGCTCAATATGATGTGCCTGCTTTCACAGATGGAATAATCGTTTCTGACAAGAATACCGGAGGATCAGTTAAAAGTGATTATCAGATTATCCTTGAAACTACTGCAAGTTTTGATGAATTATATACTTGGTACAAGCAATCATTTGCTGAAAAAGGTTGGAAATTAGTCAAGGACAATAGAACTGAAATTGGTGATATTTCCGAAATGATTCTTTTAGTTCATAGCAAAGGAAAGCTAAAGCACAATGTCCTAATCAATACAAGTTTTGATGAAAAACGTCGGGTAAAAACAACGTTCACGTACATTGAGTAATTAAAATAATATATGAAATCAAAAGTCCAAACTTACTTGAGTTTGGACTTTTTTGTTTCAAGGCAGATCGAAATAGACTTACATGCTACTTATATAAGTACTTTTCTCATAAACATGACAAACTTATGACCATAGGCTACATAACCTCAATGACCACTTGCTGTTAACTTTGTGTTCTAATTTAGCCATATGATCAAGTACGTAATTTCCTTAGTTCTACTTTGCTGTTCCTTTTGGGCTTCGACCCAAGAGACTACTCTTCAAGGAGTAGTGATCGATGCACTTAACCGTGAACCAGTGCAAGACGCTACTGTTTTAATGTCAAGCGGAAACTATGCAACGACTGACAATGAAGGTGCTTGGCAATTGAATGTAGAGCCAGGAATTTACAATATTGAAATAAGTCATATTAATTTTGATCCCTACATTGTCTACGAAAAAAGAGCTAGACCTGCCCAGCAGAATGTTCTTGAGATTGAACTGCAACCGAGTTCAGTAAACTTTGATGAAGTCACGATCAACAGTGCAAAAATATCACGATCAGCTGAAAACGGCAATAGCATTAAAACATTGGAAATTGACGAAATTCAGCGAATGCCTGGTGCTGTTATGGATATTTCAAAAGTTATCAAAAACTTTCCTGGAGTAAGTCCGAGAGTTTCTTTTGGATATAATATTATTGTTCGAGGGGGCGCATCTTTTGAAAATCGCTTTTTCCTTGATGGCATTGAAATTCCAGCAATCACGCATTTTAATGTTCAAGGTCTATCTGGTGGACCCAACGGCGCGATCAATACCGACCTCATATCAAGAGCAACTTTCAAATCAGGTAGCTTCCCCGTGAATCGAGATAATGCATTGAGTAGCGTTCTTGATTTGGAGCAAAAAACGGGAAGACGAGATCGATTTGGAACAAAACTTACCCTAGGAGCAGCTGAATACGGTGCTCATATTGAAGGTCCTATGACCAAGTATTCAAGCTATATCCTATCCGTACGCAAGTCATATACAGAGTACTTACTCAGAGCTTTCAATCTTCCTGTGTTACCAGCTTTTACTGATTTTCAATACAAGCAAAAAATCTGGTTGCCTAATGAAGATCAATTGACCTTAGTTGGTTTCGGAACCTATGATCAATATAGACTTAACCTTGGTGGTGACGCAACTGACGCCCTACTCTACAACGTTGGTTACATTCCAGAAGGCGATCAGAATACAACTGTATTTGGTGCCAATTATAAACATTTCACGGACAACGGTACATTCAATATAATAGTCAGCCATAATCGATTCTTTAATCGAGCATGGAAATATGCGGATAATTCAGGACTTGAAGAAGATCAAACCCTTGACTATAATTCTACTGAAATAGAAACTAAGTTTCGACTAGAAAGTAATTCATACGGTAGACAATCTAAATTTAATTACGGAGCATCATACGATCTTGCTACATTCACCCTAGATCAGTTTAGCTTATACGCTCCGGCAGTTGATCAACTTGACACACTCAACGTTAATAGTCGAATCGATTATCAAAAATTCGGGTTCTTCAGCTCCTACTCCTATGAAATTAATGATAAATGGAACGTATTCATAGGTGCTCGACTTGATGGAAACACCTTGGGAAATGAAATGAACAACCCTTTTTCGCAGTTTTCGCCTAGATTATCCATTCAACGTAAGATCAATAGTAAACTGTCAGCAACCTTACAGTCTGGTATTTACTACCAACTGCCACCATCAGCCCTGCTCGCCTATCAAGAAGAGGGCGAATTGGTAAATATTGATCGCCTGAAGTACATTCGATCTGCTCAGGCATCTTTTGGTATCGATTACCAGATCAATAAGTATAGACGATTGAATTTTGACGTCTTCTATAAAGACTATGAGCAATATCCGTTTCTTTTGAGAGACTCAATATCATTTGCAAATGCCAATGGAGAGTACGTAACAGTTGGAAATCAAGCTGCTGATGCAAGTTCTGTAGGTAGGGCTTACGGAGTAGAATTCTTTTTTCAACAGAAACTCTTTAATACTTGGTTCTCTAATATCTCTAGTACATATGTTGTCAGTGAGTTTGCAGATAGAGATGGAAGCTTTATTCCCTCTGCTTGGGATAGTCGATTTTTCTTGAACTTGACCTTAGGCAAAGAGCTGAAAAAGAATTGGACCATAGGAGCCAAATTTACTTATGCTGGCTCAAACCCTTACACACCTTATGATGTAGAACGAAGCTCTAATATTGTACTGTGGGATGCAAACAGAAGAGGTGTTTTTGGCTTTGATGCGATCAATAGCAAACGATTGCCAGCATTCCATTCCCTCGACGTTAGAGTTGATAAGAAGTGGTACAAAAATAATATGACAATCATTGCATTTCTAGATCTTCAGAATCTTTACAATAATAAATTTGAGTTAGTCCCCTACCTCATAGTCAACCGAAATGATGCTGGAGATAACATTGTTTTGGACTCAGATCCTAGTAGATATCAGACAGAGATCATCAATAGTGACACTGGCCGTGTGCTTCCTACAATAGGACTATCATTCGAATTCTAGAAAAGCCTACAAGTTAATAGCATTCAATCAGTCCATTCCCATTTACACTGAACAATGTCCTGTTCAAAGGTGATTTTAATCTATTTTTCGCGAAAGATATTAAAGAAAATACCATAAGTTGCACAACGATATTTGTTCACCTACATTTGCATATTTTGTGAACAAAGTAATCTACCACATGCAGAACTATACAATTCCGAGATTTGTAATGCTATTTTTTTCAACTCTGATTGTCCTTTCGCAAGGAGCTTTCGCTCAAAAGCTTGTCAATCTAGATGATATCGAAATTCTCGAAAATAGAATTCAAGTTCCCTTATCCGAAAGTACTAGATCTCTTGATATAATTTCCAAGGCCGAAATTATGAGCTATCCCGTACAAAGTGTTTCAGAATTACTTCAATACATGGGAGGTGCAGATATCCGTCGCCGAGGACCGAACGGAACACAGGCAGATATCAATTTTCGAGGAAGTACTTTCGAGCAAGTTCTAGTCCTTATCAACGGTGTTAAGATTATAGATCCGCAAACTTCTCACCATGTGCTTAATTTACCGCTAGATATGGACATCATCGAGCGAATCGAAATCATCAAAGGTCCAGCAGGAAGAATATATGGACAAGGAGCGTTTGCAGGAGCTGTCAACATTATAACTAAAAACCCTAAGAACAACTCATTTCACGCAGAGACGACGGTCGGGGATTTTGGTCTCTTTGGTGGTAAGCTTGGGGGAAGTTATAAGACTAAAAAATGGAATCATTATGCTTCCTATGGCTATGAAAAAGTAGAGCCTGGATATAGACCTTTTGCAGATTATATGCGTCATCAAGCCTTTCTGCAGTCTGAATACAAAATGAAAAACGGCAATCTTCAAATTCTCGGATCGTATGTTCATAATGGTTTCGGCGCAAATTCATTCTACGCAAGCCCCTTTGATAGTAGTTCTTTTGAACAAGTAAATACAGGTTTCCTTTCGGTAAAATCCGAGCACTCGATTGGCAAGTCAACCAAAATACGACCAGCTATCTACGCACGATATAATACAGATGAATATACTTTAGTAAGGGAAGATCCTTCGATTTTTCAAAACAATCACCAATCACTTGTTGCTGGTTTTCAAGTTGATGGATCTACAGTCGTATCAAAAAACGGCGCACTAGGATATGGAGTAAATTTTAGAAATGATAGACTTGAAAGTAATAACCTTGGAGATAGAACTCGTAACGTGTTCACTGGTAACCTAGAGTACAAATTATACTTATGGGATGAAAAAATCAAGATTGTTCCAGGTACATCATTTAACTACTATTCGGATTTTGGAGCATACACGCTTTATGGACTAGATGCTTCATTCAGCTTAACAAAGAATCTTGCCGTTTTCGGAAATACTGGTACAACTTACAGAATTCCGTCGTATACCGAACTTTACTATGAAGATAGAAGCAACCTTGGTAATCCTGACTTAAAACCTGAAGAAGCATTCAACTATGAAGCAGGACTTAAGTACATCAACAAAGTATACTTCCTGCAAGCTTCTTATTTTAATCGAGCAGGTACAAACATAATTGATTGGGTACAGACTCCTGTGCAAGTTGATACCATGTTAGTTAACAAGTGGAAACCGGGAAATATTACGGATCTACCCATTCAAGGTGTTGATTTAAGCGCAGTCATTCAAGTGGGCAAACTTTCATTTTTAAGACCTCTTCGAACGCTTAGATTTTCATATACTTTCATCGATGGCAATGCCATTCAATTACCAAACGAAACAAGTCGATACGCTTTAGAGCATATTAACCACCAAATTAATATCGCTTCACAATGGAGTATCCTCAAAACGCTCAAGTTCTCTACTGGATACAGATTTATTGATCGAGTTACAATGGATCCGTATCATGTTTGGGACTTTGGATTCGTAGCACATTATAAGAAATTTAGAGTTACAGCACAGATTAATAATGCCTTCAATACTGAATATGCAGAATTTCCCAGAGTTCCGATGCCAGGTCGATGGGCACAGTTCAACGTGCGTTACCAATGGAGTAAATAATTACTAACTTGAACCAAATATAGCTTTGCCTCGTTTTTAAGCATAACTGAATTGATGTAAATGAAAATTCTAATCACTGGTATGACAGGATATGTTGGTGCTGCTATAACAAGAGCACTGTTTCATACTGATCATGAGTTAATCGGCTTGGTAAGGCAAAAAGACGATCTTCCAGAAGAAGTCTTAGATAAATACAAAATTGTTAAAGCGGATATCAGTCGTTCAGTACCAAAAATTGAATGTGACCTTGCAATACATTGTGCGGCATGGGTGAGCGAAAAGGTGCTGGCAGTAATTATGAACAAAACCAATGTTGAAGGAACAAGAAGAGTCCTAGACGCTACTCCACCCCAAACGCCGGTGATACATTTATCTTCAGGTTCAGTATACAACCTCACAGAGGTACCGCATGTTGAAACCGATTGCATTGCTCCTAAGCTTTTGACACCTTATGGTAGATCAAAATATTTAGCAGAGCAAATAGTAATCAATGAATACACAGATAGAAAAAGAGTTATAATCCGACCTAGAGCTGTCTATGGCCGTGGAGATAAGGTGATACTTCCTCGATTACTTAGTATTTACAAAGATGGTCGATTCAAAGTTCCAGGCGATTTAGATCAAACTGCGTCAATGACACATATTGACTTACTAGTTGACGTGGTGCTTCGATATATCGATATTGTAACTGCAACATCTCACCCTTTGCTACCTGATAATCTTGATATTTTGAATGTTGCTGACTTTCATAGCTATAACCTATCTGAGAACATTACAGGACTTTTCTCCAAGCTATTTAAAAGAGACATCGAGATAAAATCGCTGAATGAAACAGTCGTCAGATTAGTCGCAGGAATGCGCCAAGTATTAGTACCTGGAAATCAGTATACTCAAACTTCGATTGACTATTTGACAAGAGATCATGTTTTGAACACGAACAAACTTCAAAGTTTATTTCCCGATCTGCAAAGTCGTCATTTCCTAGATGTTATTCCAGAATATGTGCAGTGGATTCACTCGGTAGGACTATCAAATATAAGTGCCAGAGACAAACGAATTGTTTGGATGTAGTGATGTAAGCTTTTTGTTCAAAAGATTAAAAACTTACTTTCTGGATTTGTGTATGGAGATCTGGAATCGCCATTAATGCAGCAGATCCGTATCACTCTTTCAGTTCCATTTCTAGACTTCCAGCTCGAATAGCGGGATCTATATTGGTAAGTGCTTCAGCCTTTTCAATCGAGTCAACATCAAATATGTAAATACCGCGCATTTCACCATCTCCAAAAAAAAGGCCTTGCCAGGATGAGTACACCCTTTTCGGCCATTCGACTGATGTGGGCTAGAAGAGCAACTTGTAAAGCATCTGCTTCTTCTTTCGATCGATCTCGATTTGGACCTCTTTTAAGAAAAGCTATCACGTATTTCTTCATGCCACACTCATCTGCATCATATTGAGCTGCTAGTTGAGCGTTGTATACCCCCTTTTCTATTTGCGCATCTACACTGCTCTTACTACTTGAACATGAAATTAAGATTGAAATAATCAATAATACCGGTAAAAAATGGCAATAGTCTCTTTAAGTTAGTTTGCATATGAAAATAGATTTTTGAAATCAAAATGTTCGGGCTTAGGCGCAAATCGCTGAATAGCTAATAACTTTTCTGAGGCTTCTTTTTGAGTCGGAATATGGCCTTCTTCAATATACCACAGCACCATCGAAGGCACAGTGAGCTTCTCGAACCACTCTTTCTTTCGACGATACACTGCCCCATGCGCTGATTCATAAGTAAAGTTCTTCAAATGGTTGATCGATTCCCAAACAGAAAAATTGACAATATAATTTGCCCCTCCAAATAGCGTTGAATCCAAAGGATTGCCGTCTTCATTATACCGCCAAAGAAAGCCATCTGAAGTATCACCTAGTCTATTAATCCCATCAATCTTATCAAAAAATCCGTGCATAATCGGATCACCTTTTGGAGCTAACTTCTTCGCGTTATTTAACGTAGCCATATTCAAATGAACTGAATTATCATATGCCAATAGCAATCAAATCTTGCAATTAAAAAAGCATAAAAGGATCTGAAGACATATCGAATATACTTCTAGGTCCTTGAAGACCTAATATCCAGAAGTGAAACTACACGATACCTATTAGGTTAAATCCACCATCGATTAAGATCTTGTCTACGTTTTCAAACTCACCTTTATTCAGAACTTCGACATAACCGATTTGTCTCTGGCCAAGTTCGACTGGTTTTCTTATAAAAACCATTCGATCATTTGTGCTTTCTTCAAGTACTCAAGGTTCAGTACGGCACTGATGAATAGCGAACAAATATTCCTAGCTAATCCACTTAACAACAACCGCCACCAGGTGTACAACTACCCCCAACAGCAGATTTTACTTTATCTCCCGCTACTTGTATCAAATTAATCGCAGGCACAGCACATTCTTCTTTTGCCAAACATTCCGTTTTTTTTCCAGTTAAAACGAAAACTCCATCATTAAATTCAAGGCCATATTTACCGATTGTTTGAGCCTGATATTCTACTTCGATCTCGCTGTCTTCCAAAGAAAGTTTCTCTTCAGACATTTCCACGATTCTAACTAGCTTCGAAGGTTTAAGTCGATGATGTAAATCTATTGAAGTCCATAATTGAAGACTAATTGTTGTTTCTTTGCGAAGCACTCCGCCACAATCCATAAATTTCTTATCAAGCCTTCCAATTTCTGTAACATGAAAATGTGCAGGGACACGTTCTCCATTCTCTAATTGAAATTGTAATTTATCAGTCCCATGTAAAGCTGATTTTAATTCTGATAATTTCATAATATGCGCATTTAATTGTTATATCGCAATATTACGATTAATCACCTAGATATGGTAATTTATACTCAAAATATTACAAAAAAAACGAAATTCCATAAATGACGCAGAAGTAAAAGATCAATAAACTTATACTTTCATTAGAACCCTCAGTATCTGTTTTTCATGATGAGAAGTATGAGCTTTGTAAAACCTCAACATCTTTAAGAGCTTTATTCGTCCTACGACTGGATGTTTACAGACTGCTAGCTGAAAGAAAGATTCGTCTTGTGCATCTATGAACTGCTGATAATCCTTCCGAAGATCTGCATATCTCTTCTGCATCTCGTTGAAACCAATTCATCATTCGGCTGACTGAATATCTTGGGGCCTTAAACTTGAGTGGCAAAGAATAGAGTACACGCATAACAAAGTACTTAACTTTAGCTTGAAAACCTTCCTTGCTAAAAGCAGTCTTTTGCTTTACTTTGTACTTCATGTACTGCAAAGTCAATAACTCAGTTTCATGTAACTGTTCCAATACCTGTATTACATTCAAACTCTTTGGGCCAACCCTCTTATGCAAGAGACCTTCATCCACTTGATAAACGCGATTGAATAATTCATTGAGTTGATTATTCACGCGATCTAGTGTATTGATAGCCTTAGTTTTTTCTGACATGGTCTAACGCTCTTCTGGGTTAATCTTTAAGTACCTCTCTTTTGTTAATGCGAATTCTTCAAAATTACTTCTGAACTATTTTATTGGAAGCTGGATTAACCAATAATTCAGCCTTTGGTCTCACTGGTCTCTTTTCGAGACCACCTCAGCAATTAGGGCAAACATTCTGTAGTACATTTTCGACACATTCTCGACAAAACGTACATTCGTAACTACAGATCATTGCATTCTTTGAGTGAGCTCGAAGATCCTTGGCACAATGTTCACAACTAGGTCGAATTTTAAGCATTTTAAGTATTTTTTGCTCAGTCCTAATATTGCGATAAAGGTACATTATGTCTACAAAATTGGAGCACTATCATCTTGGCTTAAATTGCAGATTAATAGTGTGTTCCTCATTGCCAGAAAAGTGATACAAAGCTGCACACTTCTATGCTCTTTGTTTAAATTTATGTCAACAAACAAAAATCTTCTTCATGAGACCAATACTTATACTGCTATTTCTTTCCTTTTGTATTTTCGTAAGTGCCCAATCTAAAAAATGGGATGTTAATAATCCTCCTGGTGATTTCGAAACACACAAGTTCTCGTTTGAGGAGGGTACTTGGATGAATCTGGATGTAAGTCCAGACGGTAAAACAATTATTTTTGACCTTCTAGGAGATATCTATTCGATGCCAATCGAAGGTGGTAATGCAAGGGTTCTTAGAGAAGGACTAGCTTGGGAAGTACAACCAAGGTTTAGTCCTAATGGACAATATATTTCATTTACTTCAGACGTCAGAGGAGGAGACAACATCTGGTACATGAAGGCTGATGGCTCTGAAGCTAAACAAATTACTACAGAAAGCTTCCGTCTACTTAACAATGCGGTATGGACAGCTGATGGTAAGTCAATTATCGCAAGAAAACACTTTTCCTCGACACGCTCACTAGGTGCTGGTGAAATGTGGCAATACCATATTTCTGGGGGATCAGGAACACAATTGACTGAGAAAAAGAACGATCAACAAGACGTCAACGAACCGTCAATTTCTTCTGACGGCACCAAAATGTATTATAGCGAAGATATTTATCCAGGTGGATACTTTCAGTACAACAAAGACCCAAATGATCAGATCTTTGCCATAAAAGAATATGACTTCAAAACTGGTAAAACAAAAATAATGGTTTCGGGTCCAGGTGGCGCGTGTAGACCCCAGATTTCACATGATGGTAAAAAATTAGCTTTTGTCAAACGTGTTCGAACTAAATCAATTCTTTATGTCATGGATTTAGAAACGCAGCAGATATTTCCTCTTTTTGAAGGCCTTAGTAAAGATCAACAGGAAGCCTGGACAATTTTTGGAATATACACAGGTTTCGATTGGACGCCTGATGACAAAAATATTGTTATCTGGGGCCAAGGGAAAATTCATAAAGTAAACCTAGCCTCTAAAACGTCCAATGTTATTCCTTTTGTAGCTGAAGCGGAACACAAGCTCATGAAAACCGTCCACTTTCAAAATGAAGTCGCACCTGAAAAATTCAAAGTAAAAGTCATCAGACATGCTAGCACATCTTCGGATGATAAAGAGATATTATTTAACGCATTAGGTAAATTGTATACGGCTTCAACTGACGATATGAAAGCAAAACAATTAACTACCGGCAACTCTTTTGATTTCGAACCATCATACTCTCCAGACGGCAGTCAAATTGTTTATGTCAACTGGGACGACGAAAAGTCGGGTAAACTTATGATCATGGACCGGAATGGAAGTAAGTCAAAAGCTCTTTCCGACAAAAAAGCGATCTACAGGACTCCATCTTTTTCTCCAGATGGTAAACAGATTTGCTTTAGAATAGAAAATGGAAATGGTCATCAAGGATTCACAAGAGAATTGAAACCAGGATTATATACAATTGATATTGAAAGTAAAAAAATAAAATCCCTTACAGCGGAAGGTGAATATCCAACTTTTGACAAAACTGGTAAACGTATTTTCTATCAAACCGGTGGATATCTATTTGGTAGCTTAAGTAAGACTTACAAAGCATATGACATAGAAAAAAATGAAACGACCACCTTATACACTTCCAAATACGCAAATCAATATGTACCGAGTCCCGATAATCGATGGATAGCATTTATCGAGTTACATCAAGTCTATATTGCGCCTATGATTGAAGTAGGAAAACCGATGGGACTTACGTCCAAATCAAAAGCTTTTCCTGTAGCAAAAGTTTCACAAGATGCAGGTATCAATCTACACTGGTCTTCCGATAGTGAAAAATTGCATTGGACACTCGGAAATCGATATTATACCGAGTCATTGACCGATCAGTTTCTATTCCTTGAAGGAGCACCTGATACCATCCAACCTATAGACACCCTAGGTGTAAAGATTTTACTTGAAGTTGATCATGATAAGCCTAGCGGTTCAATCGCTATTTCAAATGCTCGAATAATCACCATGAATGGAGACTTGGTCATCGAAAACGGGCTGCTAGTAACCAAGGATAATAAAATTCAATATGTAGGACCACAGGATGATAAAAAGATACCAAAGAACGCCTATCGAATAGATGGAAAAGGAAAGACCGTTATGCCAGGCATCGTAGACGTCCATGCACATCTAGGAGCTTTCAGATTTGGACTTAGCCCACAAAAACATTGGCAATACTACACCAATCTCGCATACGGTGTTACCACAACACACGATCCTTCTAGTAATTCAGAAATGACTTTTGCGCAAAGCGAAATGGTCAAAGCAGGAATTATGACCGGACCGCGAATATTCTCGACAGGAACAATTCTATACGGAGCAGATGGTGATTTCAAAGCGGAAATCAATAGTTTAAAAGATGCAAAGTCAGCGCTCCGAAGAACCAAAGCTTACGGTGCCTTCTCCATTAAATCGTACAATCAACCAAGAAGAGAGCAGCGTCAGCAGATAATTGAAGCAGCTAGACAACTAAACATCCAAGTATATCCAGAAGGTGGTTCTTTCTTCTACCACAACCTATCGATGGTTGCTGATGGCCATACTGGGGTAGAACACAATATACCCGTTGCACCTCTGTACGACGATGTTATTCAGTTCTGGTCAAAGACTAAAACTGGCAATACCCCTACCCTAATCGTCAACTACGGTGGTTTAAATGGCGAATACTACTGGTACCAAAACACAAACGTTTGGGAAAAAGATAAACTTCTGAAGTTCACTCCGCGCGGTATTATTGACTCAAGGTCAAGACATAGAACAATGGTACCTCAAGAGGAATACGACAATGGCCATATTCTCGTATCAAAGTCATGTAAGAAACTCTCTGATGCCGGTGTAGGAATTAATCTAGGCTCGCACGGTCAAATCCAGGGTATAGGAGCACATTGGGAATTATGGATGATCAAGCAAGGTGGAGTAAGCAATCTGCAAGCTTTAAGATCAGCTACCTTGACGGGAGCAGAATATTTGGGAATGGATTCAGAAATTGGGTCCCTAGAAGAAGGCAAATTAGCAGATATTGTCATTTTGGATAAGAATCCCCTCGATAATATTCAGAATACAGAGTCAGTTAGTTACACAATTGCCAACGGGAGATTGTTTGACACCGAAACAATGAATGAAGTTGGATTAAGGGAAGTTACACGTAGCAAGTTTTACTGGGAGCTTGAAGGTAGCGGGAATGACTACCCATTTTCTTTGCAGACTGGAAGCTTTTTGCAGCCGTCATGCCATTGTCATCAATAAAAAGCACTATCAGAAAAAACATTTTCTTAATTACTTGTTATATCTCAGTAATGGAGTGAATAAATTTAGAAAGGAAGTAACGTATCATGCGCTACTTCCTTTTTTTCATTACTGAAATAGTCAAAATTCTAGTCTTTCCAAATGTTTAACACATGTCAAAATCAATGATCTACATACTTACTTCAATAGTTACACTTTTGGTCATTTTCGGTATTTACGGCTGTAAAACACTATCAATACCCAAGTATGAAGGTCCTATAACTGATCATTTTGATGGAAAGAAATTTCATAACATTGGCGGAAATGAAATGGGAAGTTTTAGAAAATTGATGGCATATCAATTTAGCAATAAAGCTAAAAAATGGCCAAATCTGGTTGAACAATCAGATCAAGCAACTCCCAATATCATTCCTAGAATAACTGATGGTATTGCCTACAAGCAAATTAATCATGCAACGATTCTAATACAGCACGCTGGACTAAATATTTTGACTGATCCTGTTTTCTCTAAAAGAGCTAGCCCATTTGAATGGATGGGTCCAAAGAGAAAACGAAATCCTTCTATACAGATCGAAGATCTCCCAGAAATCGATGTAATCGTAATCTCACACGACCATTACGACCATTTTGATGTCAAGTCCCTTAAGAAATTATCAGAAAATCACAATTGCAAGATTCTGGTAGGACTCGGATTGAAAGCCTTTTTAGATAAATTCGACATTTCAAATGTGATTGAAATGGACTGGAATGATATTCACTTATACAATAATGTGGAATTCATTTTCCATTCTGCAGTTCACTGGAGTAATCGGATGGCTAGCCCCTACTCTTCTCTTTGGGGAAGCTGGATTATAAAGACAAAGGAAAAAACGATTTACTTTGCTGGTGATACAGCTTACGGCGATCACTTCAAAGAAATCAAAGACACCTACAAACAAATTGATTTGGCATTAATTCCGATTGGTGCATACGTGCCTAGATTTTTCATGCAGCATGTTCATATGGCTCCCGAAGATGCTTTTCAAGCGCATATCGATCTTCAACCAACAGAAAGCTTAGCCATTCACTGGGGAACATTCAAATTGACTGGAGAAGGTATGTTTGATCCAGTGGAAGAGCTTCAAGGCCATCTAGATAGTACTGGTACTACGAATTTCTACTACGATCGTGAGCACGATATGTATTACAAACAAAACTAAACTGATTGTTTAAAAGAAGCTCGTTAGATAATATCAATTAAAAAAGCCTAAGCTGCGTTGCAACTTAGGCTAGTATATTCATTTTTTATACAGAGGTTATCTATTCAATTACGCATTTCTGCCTATACAATTTAGCTCCTCAAATGCTTGTTCCATTCTAGTAACAAAAGATTGTTCTGCTACTCTTAACCATTTTCTTGGATCGTAATACTTCTTGTTTGGTGCATCTGGATCTGATGGACTTCCAATTTGACCTTGCAAGAAATCGTGATTCTTCTCTTCGTATCCTCTCACTCCATCCCAAAAAGCCCACTGTAGATCTGTATCAATATTCATTTTAACGGCACCATACTTGATCGCCTCAGAAATCTCACTAGGAGATGAACCTGATCCTCCATGAAATACAAAGTTGATCGGATTATCTCCAGTTGCATATTTCTCTTGAACATAGTCCTGAGAATTCTTCAAGATAACTGGTCTTAATTCAACATTTCCTGGTTTGTATACACCGTGTACATTCCCAAAAGCTGCGGCAATAGTAAAGCGATGACTGATTGCCTTCAATTTCTCATATGCATATGCAACTTCTTCTGGTTGTGTGTACAATCTCGAACTATCAACATCTGTATTATCGACACCATCTTCTTCTCCTCCAGTAACACCTAGTTCTATTTCAAGTGTCATGTCCATCTTAGCCATCCGCTCTAGATAGTTTCCACATATCTCGACATTCTCTTCCAGCGGCTCTTCTGATAAGTCAATCATATGCGAACTATATAACGAACGCCCATGCTGCTTATAGTAATGTTCACTTGCAGCCACCAATCCATCAACCCACGGCAACAATTTCTTTGCGCAGTGGTCTGTGTGTAGTATAACGCTTACTCCATAAAGCTCAGCCATTTGGTGAACATGCAATGCTGCACTAATTGAACCAGCCACAGCGGCTTGTTGATTATCATTATTTAATGATTTACCCGCATAAAATACGCCACCACCATTTGATAGTTGAACAATAACGGGAGAGTTCACTTTTTTGGCAGTTTCTAATACCGCGTTCAATGTATTTGTTCCTACAATATTTGCTGCTGGAAGTGCAAAATCCTTCGCATTGGCATAATCAAGAAGTTCAGTTACTTCTTCTCCTGCCAAAACTCCTTTTCTAAATTTAGTTGACATGTTATAAAGTTGATTTGTGTCTAAAAGTGTGCTAAGCAGTGGATCAGCACTAGCTACTGCATTTTTTCTATATAATTCCTTTTTCCACAAGGTAGCGTTCCGAATCAAGCGCTGCCATACAGCCAGTACCTGCTGCAGTAACGGCTTGTCGGTATACATTATCTTGAGCATCTCCTGAAGCAAAAACGCCTTCAACATTGGTCAAAGTAGTTCCTGGTACAGTTTTTAAGTAACCTGCATCGTCCATATCGAGTATACCTTCAAAAATTCCAGTGTTTGGCTTGTGACCAATCGCTACAAAAAACGCAGATCCATTGATTACTCTTTCTTCTCCAGTTTGAGTATCCTTCACCCTTGCCCCTACAACTTCCTCTTCACCTAACACTTCCACAGTTGATGTATTCCAATGAATTTCTATATTCTCCATTTTCATTACACGCTCTTGCATTATCTTAGATGCTCTCATCTCATCTCTTCTTACTAGCAGATGAACCTTTGGGCATAACTTAGCTAAATATGAAGCTTCTTCCGCAGCTGTATCTCCTCCTCCAACAACAATCACCTCCTTACCTTTAAAGAAAAATCCATCACAGACAGCACAAGCTGAAACACCTAAGTTCATCAAACGCTTTTCTGATTCCAAACCTAGCCACTTTGCACTTGCACCAGTCGCGATTACGATAGAATCAGCTGTCATTTCAAGACCATTTTCAGTCTTAACATACTTCTTTTCTCGATCAAAGTTCACCTCAGTTACAATATCATAACGTATTTCAGTTCCAAACCTTTCAGCTTGTTCTCTGAAGTCATCCATCATTTTGGGACCACCCACACCAGTAGGATAGCCAGGATAATTCTCTACATCTGTTGTGATCATTAATTGTCCTCCAGGTTCTTGACCTGTAATCATAAGTGGTTTCATTCCTGCTCTTGCAGCGTAAATCGCAGCTGTATATCCAGCAGGCCCTGAACCAATAATTAGATTATGTACGTGTTCCAATGTTTTACTTTTTTAATTTCGACAAATGTATGAAATTCTACTTTTCTAAAACCTCATATCATACCTTTATTAATACGATAAACATATCTCTTGACTAATTAGATGTAATCTAAAGCTAAATAAACTATTAATGTCCGTTGGCGGCTACAATTTTAGGTCTGTAGGTCTAAAACGCTGTGTTTATTATCTCGAAGTGAGGTATCCTTATGTCTGCAGAAATAGGCAACTTGTCTTATAACAAGATACATATTGAATCTTTTACATGATATTTCCGTTATCAAATAAAACAAAAGTATGTTTCTAAGTGCCTCAATTCTAGCATTAACCGGAAGTCTGGTCGCATGGCAGCTATGGAGCGAGTCCAAAAAATCGTTTTATCTAGGACACTTAAGTATAGCCTTGATTGCAGTGTTGGCATGGAGTATAATCACGGGTGGTCTATTTGACATGAGATCCCTCGCAGGTCTTTCAGTGAACTTACTAATACTTTCGATTCTCTCTGTGATTGCTAGTAAAATTCGAAATTACCCTATTGCTCATGTACCATTTCTTGTTGGAAGTATCTACGTGATGTTTGTTTTGACGGGTAAAACATTCCAGAATTCATCAGTTTCACTTTCGGCAGTTGATCTTCAAGCGGAATTGTTAGTGCAAGTACGAGAAAAAAAACTAGCAAATTTCGAGGCTTACGCCCAAAAGAATCAGAATATTGAAGTAAGCAGAGCTTTTAACCCCTTGAAGGGAGAAAGCACTCAGCTTGACGATTGGTATACGGTAAACATTTTGGACGAAAGTCCAAAAAAGCTTCGCTCAACTATTGCTGAATTATCTAAGAGAGAAGAAGTTCTTTATCTGGAAAAAAACGAAGTAATCAGCATTCCTACCTTACTCGAAGATCAATCTCTCCGGCTCACAAACAAAAAATATCTATATGACGACCCTTTGAATAATGACCAATGGGCCCTTGATAAGAGTAACATGAATGAGCTTTATAAGATGTTACAATCCAAGAAGCCACAGCATCAGGCATCATTATTTATTCTCGATACAGGAATTGACGGTTCGCATGAAGATCTTGTTGATGTGTATCAATCCATCAAAACAAAACATGACAAAGATGCCAAGGGACACGGAACACATTGCGCTGGGATTGCAGCTGCGATGACTGGAAACAACGTAGGTATAGGATCTTTTAATGCTGATGCTTCTTTTACAGTGAGCTCAATAAAGGTGCTAGCGGATTTTGGTGGCGGTACTCAACAGGGAATTATAAAAGGTATGATTGAAGCTATTGATAGTGGTGCTGATGTCATTAGCATGTCCTTAGGAGGTCGATCAACTGATAGCAGACAGAGAGCTTACAATCAAGTCGTTTCCTACGCAGATAAAAACAATGTAATTATCGTAGTTGCAGCTGGAAATTCATCAGCAAATGCCAAATTCTACGCCCCTGCTAATTCAAAAGGTGTTATCACAGTAGCAGCAGTGGACGAAAATTTACAGCCCGCAAGTTTTACAAATACTCTGCAAGATATCGAAATGGGTGTTTCGGCCCCGGGCGTCAATATATTAAGTACTTTTCCAGGAAATAAATATCAAAAGTTTAGTGGCACATCAATGGCAACGCCATTTGTAGCTGGCTTGGTCACACTGATGAAATCTTATAATCCTGAGCTAAGTACTGCTCAGGCTTTTGAAATACTTGAATCTACAGGAATTCAAACGACTTCTGACCTTGCAAGCACGGTCAAGTCAATTATTGATCCTTCAGAAAGTCTTAAGAAACTTTTGGGTAAATAGTCTATTTGACTAGATTGTATGATCAAGCTTATCTGTACATTACCTGTTTTACCGCTGTAATTATCTTGGCAGGACTTGGTAAGAACTCCTCAACAAATGTCGGCGCGTATGGTAACGAAGTATCAGCAGAATTAACTCTAATTACTGGCGCATCCAAGTAGTCGAAAGCAAACTTTTGAACATTGTAAGTAACCTCAGAAGAAACTCCAGCAAATGGCCAGCTCTCATCTACTACTACTATTCTGTTTGTTTTCTTTACTGAATTGATGATCGTATCGATATCTAGCGGACGTATTGTTCTTAAATCTATTATCTCTGCAGAAATACCATCTTTTGCCAACTCATCTGCCGCAGACTTACAAACCTCAACCATTTTATTGAATGACACCAAAGTAACGTCAGTTCCTTCTCTTCGAACAGCCGCTTTACCAATCTCTACTAGAATTTCACCCTCAGGAACTTCACCCTTATGACCGTACATGATCTCAGATTCCATGATACAAATAGGATCTTCGTCTCGGATTGCAGCCTTCAACAAGCCCTTTGAATCATGTGGGTCAATACAAGAGATCACTTTAATTCCTGGCGTGTTAGCTAACCAAGCCTCAAATGTTTGAGAATGCTGTTGAGCCAATTGACCTGCTGCCCCAGATGGACCTCTAAAGACGATTGGACAATGAAATTCACCAGCAGATTGAGATACTGTCTTCGCCGCATTGTTAACGATCTGGTCAAATGCCAGCACTGCAAAATTCCATGTCATAAACTCCACAATGGGACGTAGTCCATTCATAGCAGCACCTACACCGATTCCAGCAAATCCAAGTTCAGCAATAGGGGTATCAACCACTCTTTTTGGCCCAAACGCATCGAGCATACCTTTACTCACTTTATACGCCCCGTTATATTCGGCCACCTCTTCTCCCATCAAGAAGACATTTTCATCTCTTCTCATTTCTTCTATCATTGCCTCATTTAGGGCGTCTCGTAAAGTAAGAATTCTGCTCATTTTCTATTTTTGTCAAACGCAAATGTATCATTTTTTATCAAATCCAAAATTGAGTAGCCTCAAATTAATGTTACTAGGTTCAGGCTCTACCTCAAATTTCGAAAAACAAAAGAATATCACTTGATCTAAATGTGATAAAACGACAAAACAATAAACAACTTCCTAACTAAATGGTTGGAAGATTGATCAAAGTCGTAGGACGACATGACTTTCCTAGAAAAATCAGTTATTTTTGTAGAAAGTATATGATTTAGCGTATTTAAGTCGTTGAAGATAAAAAACAATGTTAGTTCCCTTCCAATACAGTAATCGCAATCTATCATATAGATAAATGGCTTCCAAACGATAAAAAATTATTATAAAAATTTACTATGAAAAAATCTATTTCAAGATCTTTAGCTGCAGTATTTGCATTCTTATTATTTGTCTCAGTTATGTCTTCATGCAATAAAGGTTACGGATGTCCTGGTGAGCTTAGAGTGTCTCCTATCGTCCAATTGTTTTAACTAAATAGATCACCTTGAACTGGAATATTCTGAATAAAGAAGCACAAGTTGAATACATCAAACAAGCTTCATTTGCAAAACCGCAGATAATTTTCAAGCATAGCACTACTTGTCCCTTGTCGTCAATGGCAAAGAGGCGCTTAGATGCAGGTATGGAAAATTTAGAATACGCTGATGTATATTACTTTGATATACTTGCTAATCGATCACTTTCCAATCATATTGCTGAAGAATTAGGCGTTCATCATGAATCCCCACAAGTCATTGTGGTCAATGGAGGAGAAACAACATATGACGAAAGTCATTTAGATATTCAGGTTGAAGATCTCGTTGAACACCAGCAATTCATACAGAAGTAAAACTATTACATGTCGAAAGAGGCATCATCGATAATTGAAACAGAGGACGGATCTCAAACCCTCATCTCCTCTGAATTCAATGAACGTTACCATTCAATACATGGGGCAAGAACAGAATCCGAAGTCGTATTTATCAACGCTGGATTATTAGAAAAGCTGGATAGTGATTCCACAATCCATGTGCTCGAAATGGGTTTCGGAACAGGCTTGAATGCCTTACTTACTTTGAAAGAATCAATTAACACTAACCAGTCTATTTTCTATGTCGGCTATGAAAAATTCCCTGTAGAATTAAACCAAGCTAAACATTTCAGATACGGAAATGAGCTTGATCTCGCCGACTCATTTCAAGATCTGCACGAACTACCTTGGGATCAACAGCATCAGCTCACTCCGCTCTTTACATTTGAAAAACGACGAGAAGATATTCATATGATTACGGAAAGTAATCGCTTTGATGTCATATACTTTGATGCTTTTGCTCCCGCAGCACAAGAGGAGCTTTGGACTATTGATCTTTTTCAAAAAATGCATAGCGCTCTAAAAGCAGATGGAATACTAGTAACCTACTGCGCAAAAGGTCAAGTCAAAAGGAATCTAAAGGAAGTTGGCTTTTCGATCGAACCTCTACCTGGGCCACCAGGTAAACGAGAAATGACGAGAGCAAGAAAATAATCTCAGTCCTCGGATTAACCTTTTGAAAACACTACCTTTACAACATGTTAAATAATAACACGATATATAACAAATTGATTGTCTGCTTACTAGTCTCCTTTTTAGGCTTTAGTCCAATGACGATAGACAACCCGAAAGTCGGTCAAGTGATAGACAGTTTAAATGGAGTTTCCATCCGATATAATGGACCAATGCATCATGTAGCAGGTCGAAACCTTGCACCTGATGGCTATAATCTCGGTCTTAAATGGCAATGTGTTGAATTTGTAAAGCGTTATTATTACGAACGTTTTGGACATAAAATGCCAAATTCATATGGGCATGCCAAAGACTTTTTCAATAAGAAATTATCTCATATTGAATATAACAAAGAGCGCGACCTAATACAGTATCGTAATGTCAAATATTCTAAACCAGAAGTCGACGACATAGTAGTTTACGATGGATATAAACATAATCCATATGGTCACATAGGAATAATTGCCGAAGTGGGAGCAGATCATATAATTCTTGCTCAACAAAATGTTGGACGTAAATCTAGAGTAAAACTGAAGCTAGTTGAATTTGAAGGAATATACACCATTGCTGATTTCAATATCCTCGGCTGGTTGAGACTAAAATAAATTAATAAATACAGTAGAACGCACTTAGAAATCATTCTATAAGTGTCTTGGAAACTTGAATCTAGCTTCAATCACCAATCTATTTATCTATATCGCCCAACTCTTATTTCCTAAACAAACGGCTTGAGAAAGGCTTAGATATAATTGAATTATCTTTGCAACCATCAAGCCTCAATAAATAATTGATTCATGAAGTACATTGCTCTTTTTTGCTTAATCTCAAGCAGTATTTTTGCTCAACTACCCGATTCGCTGATAAGCATCAAGGTATATCCAGGTATAGAAAATGGAGCAGCAATTAACGATATAGTTGTTACAAAGTCCAATGCAAAATACCTTGCAACGGGTGCAGGATTATACAAAATAGTGAACAAGAATTCCGCTCCTAAAATGCTTGTAGAGGGTTCTTTTCAAGCATTGGCAACTAATCGACAAGAAGATGTTTGGGCTGCTAGCGATAATTCTATTTACAGTCTTACTGAAAAATTGATTGATCTGAATAATGATATTACGACAAATAATATGATTTACCATAAAGGGAGTTTATGGATAGCAACAGATCAAGGTCTGTACAAAGTTAATGTTAAGACCAAACGAAGAACGGCCCTTTACACTACTAGCAATTCAAAGTTGACATCTGATATTGTATATTTCGTTTTTGTTGACCAACAAGATCAAATGTGGATAGGCACGGACAACGGGATTGTTTTGATAAACAAAAGAGGTAAATGGAAAGTCTATGAAAAAGGACACTCTATGGAGTCAATGACCTACAATCAAGAAGGTCTGTGGTTAGTGAGTGACAAAGCTATGTGGGTAATTGACCAGTTTGGAAGGTGGTATGATGCTGCCTTAGACAAAGGACTTAAAGAGGGAAAAGTAAGAGACATTACTACCGACAAAGACGGCAGATTAATACTGGCAAGTAATTCACTAGTCAGATACAACCCATACATAGATGAAATTCATTCTTATACTGATGATCTCGGTTTTATTGCAAAACAAACCAATGCAATTGAAGGAGACGCCAATCAAAACATTTGGATTGGAACACAATCAGATGGACTCTATCTTCTTAGCTTCGGTGATACGAAAACGCTCGATTTAACTGCGCTACTAACTGTATCTCAAAATATCACGTGCCTTGGAAATGACACAGGTGCT
Source organism: uncultured Saprospiraceae bacterium (assembly GCA_943788055.1). Taxonomy (GTDB): domain Bacteria; phylum Bacteroidota; class Bacteroidia; order Chitinophagales; family Saprospiraceae; genus JAHDFB01. Next base: position 235,171 of record CALSOU010000006.1, on the reverse strand, counting down.
CTAAAAGTAAAAGCATTTGGAGGAAACCCTCCATACAAGTACAAGTGGTCGGATAGATCCCTAAATGGAAAACGCGTATCTAATCTAACAGAAGGAAGCTACAAGGTCACAGTTACTGACAAAAACAATAATAGTTTTGCTACTGAAATAACTCTTGAAAATCCATACCCCTTTACTGTCGAATTCGATGAAGTTAATGGCATTTCGAAAGCCGGACTAAAAGATGGAAGTGTAGAAGCTAGTGTTTCTGGAGGAATTGCTCCATATACCTACACATGGTCTGATGAGAGTACTACAAAAGACAGAACTGACTTCGCTGCAGGTTTATACGGACTAACTGTTACCGATGATAATGATTGCAAAGTTGAAGCAGAAGTTGAAATTCCAGCTGAAAAATTTATACCTCAACTTGATCTTGCATCAATTGAAATTGGTCAAACGCTGAAAGTCGATCAATTATACTTCTCAGCTGACTCAAGTAATATTGAAGAAAAATTCCTACCCGTCCTTGAAGAAATCTGTGCGTTTTTGTCTCAAAATCCAGACATAGTGATTGAGATTGGAGGTCACACAAATAATATTCCCCCAGCTGATATTTGCTACAAACTATCCACTAGTAGAGCTAAAAATATTGCAGAATATCTATACAAAAAAGGTCTCGACGCAACTAGGATTACTTACAAAGGTTATGGAAAAGACAAACCCATTGCAACCAATGAGACACTTGCAGGTAGAAAACTTAATCAGCGAGTTGAGATCAAGATTCTTAGTATTTAGAAATAGAAAAATAACAAGCTAATTCTCCTTCAATAGCCAGTACTTCGATTCAATTTTTGCTAAAGTATTCAGTTGAGAATCAGCTTCGCACGGAAGAACAACCCCTATCCTAGTGTAAACTTTGTAGGGAGATTCATAGATTTCAAATCCTTCAGCTTCTAGTCGACTCTTCATTCTAGAAGCAAGTTTTTCCGAAGTAAATGACCCGGCGATATAGATGCAGTTCGTCACCGACTTTGCCACGGGATAGTCTTCAGCGGAAAAAGTCAATATTCTTTTTATTTCAGGGCTTTGTGCTTCCGATTGACTATCAAAAGTTTTGTTATCTCCCGAAGATTCAATTGACTCAAATGCACTGCTATCCAGGATTAGATCTGTATTTCTTTCGCTACCATCAGTCTCAGGAGCTCGATTGAAATCTTGGACATTGTAGTCAGTTCCTTCCAAGGTATAATTTACAGGCTGAAGGAGCGATTTCGCTTTTGGGGCCACCCCTACTCCTATCAACACAATACAAAAGATCAACAAACTCGCTGCTGCATATCGCATTGTTCTAGTCATAACTAAGAACTTGCTATCCTTTAACCCAGGTTTCTCGCTAACATTACTTTTTCTCAATTTGAACGGCTTATGCAGAAGTACATCAGCGTTCATGTAATGTAGCTTCTTCTCTAAATCTCCAGAGCTCTGGAGCTTAAAATCTGCTCCTATCTTAAAAAGGTTGCCAATTCCAGGTATGTTAATTCTATCTCTAGAACCTGATTCAGAGGCTAAGCTAGGAACAAACTCTTCCAAAACTTCTCCTACTTTCTGCTCTTCTATATCCCAAGACTTCGCTAGTATGGAAATCTGGTGTTGAAACCTGTTGGTATCTACTTCCAAAAGTTCAAGATGAAACTTGGGAGCTGTTAGTATAGTTCTATTCTTTGAAAATCTTGAATTCGTTCTTGTGACAACAATAGTACCCACGCCCGGAAGCACTAAAAATCTGTGGGCATTAAGAAAGTCTAATAATTGATCGTAGTATTTCACAAAAACGTATTTGTTACAGCAAAAGTAAGCTTTTTATTACTCAAATTAAGTTGTCGACTTGCCATCCTAACTACATAATCAAAGGAGTAATGTGTAAAGTTTTGGTAAACAATTCACAAGTGTTAGTACAATGCTTTGATTATTGCTGACTTTTGCAGTAAAAATTTATTACAATGAAGTTTGCCCCTTTTGTAATTGTGCTGTATATGTTAGCTGCCCTCTGTTGGTGGACTTACCTATTGTACAGTAAAAATGAAATCATTTACAATCAGCAGCAAAGCATATATATTATTACTGGAATTGAAGAAAGTGAGGCTCTAACTACTTTAGAGGAGGAACATTATCGCCAAAGGAACATGATCATAGCTGAAGGTTTTGTCTTTGGTCTTGCATTGATTGTAGGTATCACACTCATGTGGATTATTTATAAACGAGACCTTAAAAATACGGAAAGACAGAATAACTTCCTTTTAGCTGTAACACATGAACTTAAATCTCCTCTGGCATCCATCAAACTAGCATTAGAAACAATCAAAAAACGCGACCTTTCAAGAAATCAAAACCTGATAATTTCAGATAACGGAATAACTGAAGTTGATCGTTTACACAAACAATTAGATAATATCCTTGATGCGACGTCAATTGATCACAAATACAATGTTGAAAAACACACGACTACTCTAGTCGAATCATTAAACTATATTAAGCATCAACGATCTGCTACACTAGATGAAGGACGAGTCACCTACACCGTCACTACTGAAGATACTCAAGGTAGATCAATAGATATAGACATTAATGGTGTTTTGAAGATTGCTAAAAACCTGATTGAAAATGCCTTAAAATACAGTGAATCACACGTCGAAGTCAAGCTCTCGCTTGAAGACAAGATATTTAGACTGACGGTAAGTGATGAAGGCCCTGGGATTGCGCCAAATGAAAAGCAAGCAATTTTTAAGCGTTTTTACCGAGTTGGAAGCGAAGAAACCAGGAAATCAACGGGGACAGGTTTAGGACTGTTCATCGTCAAACAAATAGTAGACAAAAATCAAGGAAAAGTTACAATTCAAGACAACACACCTAGCGGTTCAGTGTTTCAAGTAGAAATGAATATATCATGATAAGAATATTACTAGTAGAGGACGAAAAGAGTATTTCTGATTTGATTAAAATCAATCTAGAAATAGAAGGTTATGAAGTGGTGGCAGTTGCCGACGGTAAAAAAGCATTGGAGACCTTCAAAGCAGAACGTTTTGATCTTGCAATTTTGGATGTTATGCTTCCTTCTATGAATGGTATTGAGGTTTGTGAGCAAATTAGATTGACAAACCATACAATTCCTATTCTCATTCTATCGGCGAGATCTGAAGCAGATGATCGAATTAACGGCTTAAAAAAGGGAGCAGACGATTATCTTACTAAGCCCTTCGTTCTTGAAGAATTACTATTAAGGATACAAAAGCTACTTCAAAGGTCTATTGAAGAACTAAAATCCGATATGGAAGAGTATCGTTTTGATGGTAATCATATCAATTTTACAACTTACGAAGCTACTGGACCAAAAGGAAAGTTTAAGTTGACCAAGAAGGAAGTCATGCTCATCAGACTATTTCTCGAGCGCAAGAATCAGGTTGTAAGCAGAAAAGATATTCTTCAAGCGGTTTGGGGTTACGACGTAATTCCATCAACTCGCACCATCGATAATTTTATCTTGATGCTCCGCAAAAACTTTGAAAAGACCCCATCAGCACCTACTCATTTTATCTCTGTCAGAGGTGTTGGATACAAATTTGTCGAATAAAATACTATGAAAAAACTTAGCTATGTTCTTCAGAATGCACCCTTTATTGTTCCTACAGACGACGGTAAATACATTGCAGAACATGTTGGAAATGCAACAGATAAAAATCAGAATTTGAGTATTGCTCACATGGTTGCTCCCCCAGGGTGGAAAGAGCCTTTCCAGAGTCCAACATTCGATGAATATACAATGCTTGTCAGAGGCAGAAAGCAAATTGAAATCGCTGATGAAACAATAATTCTCAAAGCAGGCGAATCGATTAAAATCCTTGCAAATAATCGAGTGCGGTATTCAAATCCCTTTGATGAAGAATGTGAATATGTTTCGATTTGTACGCCAGCATTCTCTTTTGAGGAAGTAAATCGAGAAAGTGAATAAACTCCGTCGCTGAACTTAATTAATCGCAAGGTTTTCAGCCAATTACTTTCAAGTCATAAAACTCTCGACAGTATTAATCACTAGAGCTTTTGGAGACTATGATTTCTCCTTGTACAAATTGACTCCCAAGAGTACAAAATTTCCATTTCTCAATTGAAACTCCACCAAAAATAAGACAACTAGGGACTCGCTTCATCATTGATTAGTTTTCGTACTTTTACGATATAATTCTGTGAAAAACATGCACGTCCACCAAGATCTAAACAACCTACCAGCGTTTACCAAGTCCGTTTTGACTATAGGTTCATTCGATGGTGTCCATATTGGGCATCAAAAGATCATAAGAAGGATTAAAGCACTTGCAACCGAAATCCAAGGCGAGAGTGTCATAATTACATTCCACCCGCATCCTCGTCAGGTAATTTACCCTGATGATAATTCGCTTCAATTGATAACCTCCTTGGACGAGAAACTTTCGCTCTTTGAAAAATTCGGTGTCGATCATGTAGTTGTTGTTCCGTTTTCGATTGAATTTTCTCAGCAGCATCCAGAAGAATACATTGAAAAATTTCTTTACGGAAAATTTAAGCCCTCGTACATTGTCATTGGCTACGATCATCGTTTCGGGCTCAACCGACAAGGTGATTTAAACTTCTTGAAATCCTACGAAGAGAAATTCAACTTCAAAACTATTGAAATAGAAAAAGAAGATCTTGAAGATATTACGGTAAGTAGCACCAAGGTGAGAAAAGCGATCTTGAATAATGAAATTACGCTTGCAAACGACTATTTGAATTATCCTTTCATGATATCCGGTAAGGTTGTATACGGGGAGCAGGTTGGTCAAAAGATCGGATATAACACTGCTAATATCGATGTTGATAATGAATTCAAACTGCTACCTATAGCTGGAATATACGCTGCAAAGGTATTTCTTGAGCAAGGAGAATTTGGTGGAATGTTATACATCGGTAACAAACCAACGATGCATAATAAATTTCGTCAAACCATCGAGGTGCATATTTTTGACTTCGATCAAGACATTTATGGCAGTGACATAAGGGTTGAGCTTGTAGATTACATTCGAGATGATGTTAAATTTGACAGTATTGAAGAATTGAAGTCACAGCTTTCAAAAGATGAAATCAACTCGCGAAAAATACTTAAGCAAAATTCATACGAACGTTCTTATCCAGACACCGCAATTGCAATACTAAACTACAATGGCGAAGAAATTCTAGAGAAGTATCTTCCATCAACATTACATTCCACGGATCGACCTATTGACTATCTTTTCATTGACAATGCATCAATGGACGAATCAGTTAATTATGTAAAGGAGTGGCAACCGGAGTATAAGATAATAGAATTTACAGAAAACTATGGTTTTGCTGGTGGCTACAACCAAGCACTTAGGCAGCTAGACTACAAATACATCGTTTTGATGAATTCTGATATTAGATGTACTATTAATTGGCTTGATCCGATACTTGATTTAATGGAGGCAGATGAGACAATCGCTGCTGTTTCTCCAAAAATCAGATCTATCGAAGATCCAGAAAAGTTTGAATACGCTGGTGCGGCGGGAGGTTTAATGGATGTTTTGGGATATCCTTTCTGTCGTGGTAGAATCTTTGATCACCTAGAGGTGGACAAAGGTCAATACGATAGACCTGCAGAAGTATTCTGGGCTAGTGGTGCCACTATGGTAGTTCGCAAATCAGTTTATGACAGTCTAAATGGTCTTGACAGTGATTTTTTTGCTCACCAAGAAGAAATCGATTTATGCTGGCGAATGAAACGAGCAGGATACAAAGTAATGGTAGCTCCAGGAACACATGTATTTCATCTAGGCGGAGGTACTTTGGCATACGAGTCGCCCAACAAAACCTATCTCAACTTCAGAAATAACCTAACAACTTTGATAAAAAATGATGAATCGAGATTTTGGTTTCTAAAATTCATTATTCGTCTCTTCTTAGATGGTTTGGCTGCCGCCCAAATGTTAGTTGGTGGTAAATTTAAAAACGCGATTAGTGTTGCTAGAGCGCATTGGTATATTTTTCCTCGTTTCCTTAAAATACTTAAACAACGAAAAAAACTAAAATTACATATCGACAAGATCCGAATTGGTACAAGTAATATGAGTGGAATGTATCCCAAAAGTATCGTTGCGTCGTTTTTTATTTTCGGAAAGAAGACATTTCAAAATCTAAGTTTTAATGGCAAAGTCTAAATTCCAAATCATCTTTCAGGATGAGGATATTATTGTTGTAAATAAGTCCAGTGGCATAACCGTCATTCCTACAAGAAGTGGAAGACCTTTGAGTCTAAAGCAAATGTTAGAGACTCAGCTTGAGAGTGACATTTTTATAATACATAGAATAGATAGAGAGACTAGCGGCATCGTTATCCTTGCCAAAAATGAAGCGGCTCATAAGGCTCTCAATCATCAGTTTCTAAATCGTATAGTGACTAAGGAGTATATATGTCTATCTAAAGGAAATACCGGGGAAAATTGGGAAGAAATCAATAAACCGATTCTACACGATTCAAGGTCAAAAACAGTACGAATTAACCACGAAGGCAAAAAAGCAATATCTCATTACAAAAGCTTAGCAAATTCGAAGCGATACTGCAAAAATTTGGTGCTGATTGAAACTGGTCGAATGCACCAGATTCGTGTGCATATGGCTTCTATAGGACATCCCATCCTAGGTGACATTTTGTACAATAAGAACCCGGAAGTTTATTTGAGCAGCTTCAAAAAAAAGTATACTTCAAGTAAGCACTCAAGCCAAGAAGAGTCACTGATGAAGAGAGCAGCGTTGCATGCATACTCTCTAGAAATCGTACATCCTAGAACAGAAGAAAAGCTGAAGTTCACTGCTGACCTACCCAAAGATATAAGAGCATGCTGGAATCAAATAGAAAAATGGGATATGTAGAATCTACTATCCTTCATCGTGCTCTTCGATCCACATTGCAACTTCTTCCCATTCCGTCATCTTTTGTTGAATCTTGTCCTTTAGTCCTTGGTACTTTTTGATAACTTCCTCGTGAGAAGGTTCAGAGTAGAACGCTGGATCCGCCATCTTCAATTCTATTTTTCTAGCTTGATTCTCCAACTTTCCCATATCTCGCTCTACATACTGTAATGATCTTCGTTTCTTCTTAACTTCATCACGACTCGCATGTATTTTCTTTTTTTGCTTTGGAGCAGAAGATTCACTCAGACTAACCTTTTCTATTTCTCGCATAGAATCAGTTTGCCGTTTTTCTAAGAAATAGTTGATATCACCTAAATACTGTTTGATCTCTTGATCTCTGAATTCATATACAACATGACAGAGGTCCGCTAAGAAGTCTCTATCGTGTGAAACGATAACTACCGTTCCCTCGAAAAGCTTTATTGCTTGCTTCAGAACTTCCTTCGAAATCATATCAAGGTGATTCGTAGGCTCATCCATGATGAGCAGATTACTCGGTCTTAGAACCATAATTGCCATAGCAAGCCTCGCTCGCTCACCACCAGACAAAACAGATACTTTTTTCTCAGCGTCTTCCCCGGAGAAAAGAAATGAACCTAGAACAGATCTTAACTTGGTTCTCATTTCAGGAGGTGAAACATCTTCAAGTGTTTGTATAAGTGTTTTTGAGTTATCAAGATTATCGGCTTGATTTTGCGCGTAGTAATTTGGCGTGACATTGTGTCCCAGACTTACAACTCCTGAATCCGCGGGTATTAGATTAGTGAGAATCTTTACAAGTGTTGTTTTACCCTGCCCATTCTGCCCCACAAAGGCCACTTTTTCTCCTTGGTCAATTTGGATTGATATATTTGAAAGAACTTGATTGTCACCATATGCTTTCGAAATATTCTCAGCTTTCAAGACAACTTTTCCTGATCTAGCTCCCATTGGGAAACTAATTTTCATAGTTGCCGCTTCATCATCAATAGCATCGACGCGCTCAAGCTTGTCAAGCTGTTTTTTCATCGATTGAGCCATTTTCGTCTTTGTAGCTTTCGCCATGAAACGAGTGATAGTTCGTTCCTTTTCTGCAATAACCTTTTGCTGATTCTTATAGGCTGAAATCTGAATCGCTCTTCTCTCCTCTTTAATAGCTAGATATTTATCATATGGAGCTTTATAAACCTCCATTTTCCCGAATTCTAGTTCAGCAGTTTTATTTGACACATTGGAAAGAAAAGTCTTATCGTGTGAAATCACGATAATTGTCATATTTGATTTAGAAAGATATTGTTCCAGCCAAAGTATAGATTCGATATCTAAGTGATTGGTCGGCTCATCCAAAAGGAGAATTTCAGGAGAGCTAAGCAATAATCGAGCTAACTCTGCTCGCATTGCCCACCCACCAGAGAACATGTGCATTTGCTTCTCAAAATCTTCTGGCTTGAATCCCAATCCCAAAAGAACCAATTCAATATGTCCCTCAATATTATGTCCCCCTAAAAGATCATAAGCCATATTCAATTCTGACAATCGATCGAAGATTTTCATATCGATATGATGATTATCAGTCATATTCTCAAGCTTCTTGTTGATCAGATCAATTTCATCTTGAATCTTATTGGCTTCTTCAAAAGCAGATAGTGCTAATTCTTTGAGCGTAAGTTTTTTGGTCTCTGGAAGATCTTGAGTTAAAAAGGCTAATTTTACTTGTTTGGAAATATCAACTAATCCATCGTCTGGGCTTTGCGTTCCGGCAATGATTTTCAATAATGTAGACTTACCTGTACCATTCCGCCCTACTAGGCCAATTCGCTCACCTTTCTCAACTCGGAAGTTGATATAATCGTAAAGAATACGATCGCCGTACTTGATAAATATGTCTGTTAATTGAATCATGGCGCAAAATTAGATAATCTTTGCGGCTCTCTATTAATAGAGCATAGGAATCTTAGTTCAAATTAACTTTATCAGGAATCTCAGCAATAATTGCCATCGAAGAACTCATATTAGTCAGAGAAGATTTCCATAAATCATCACTAGAGATATTAATTAGATAGTTGCTGTCCATATCGTCGACAACCCAACTTCCCATTTTTAATTCATCTGACAACTGCCCCGGAGACCAACCACTGTAACCAACAAAGAATTTAACATGTTCACTTGTGATGACTTTTGTATCAATTAGAAACTTTAATTTATCAAAATCTCCTCCCCAATATAGACCATCTCTAATCTCTACACTACCGTCGAGTATATCTCCACGCGTATGAACGTAGTGTATTGTATCATGACCTACTGGTCCTCCCAAATAAACGCTATCATCAAAGTCAGGAAAATCATCTATAAGCTCGTCAACTTTCATGTCAATTGGCTTATTTAGCATGAAGCCTACAGTTCCATGCTCAAGCACATAATCGCAAATCAAAATCACTGCTTGCTTGAAATTCGGATCTTCCATGAAGGGCTCCGATATTAAAATCTGTCCAATATCAATTTCATTCATACGTAAGTAACAACTGAAAGATAAGAAAAATTACATCTTAACTCCTAAAACAAAGTTATCATCGAATCAGCTTAGCTAATTCAATTGTATTCTCACATAATTAGGGTAAGTAGCTATAATGCCTCAGTCGGAATAGATCTATTAACTTTCTTTACAAAACCCGATAACGTTTTTCCATTACCTCCAACCTCAACAAAAGAAGTAACGCCATCATTTATCATGTTTAGCATTATCTGAGTCCATCTTACAGGTGAGGTAAGTTGATTAACTAAATTCTTTTTGATTTGCTCTGGATCTGTCTGTGAAGCTGCATCTACATTCTGATAAATAGGACACATAGGCTTTTTGAACTCTGTCGCATCAATAGCTTTCTCTAATCGAAGTTTAGCTGATTCCATAAATGGAGAATGAAAAGCACCGTTTACTGGAAGTACTAGTGCTCGTCTAGCCCCTTTCTCAGTGAGGGCCTGAACAGCTAAATCTACACCTTGAATTGACCCTGAGATAACCAATTGACCAGGACAATTATAATTGGCAGGTATCACACCTTCGTCAATAGAAGCACATACATCTTCAACGATCTCATTCTCCAGACCTAGAATTGCCGCCATCGTACTTTCAGCCTCATTACAAGAGTCTTGCATTGCCCTCGCTCTTTCACTTACAAGTTTCAAGCCATCTTCAAAACTCATCGCTCCAGCAGCAACCAAAGCTGAAAACTCACCAAGAGAATGACCAGCAACTACATCAGGGTTGAAACTATCACCAGCTAAAATGGATTTTATGACACTGTGCAAAAATACTGCAGGCTGTGTAACCGATGTTTGTTTTAACTGTTCGGCAGTGCCCTCAAACATTATTTTTGAAATTTCGAAACCCAAAATTTCATCTGCTTGATGGAATAAAGCTTTCGCTTGATCACTTCCCTCAAACATATCTTTTCCCATCCCTGGGAATTGGCTAGCTTGGCCTGGAAAAACATACGCTTTCATAGTATTAGACGTTTTGTTTAAATCGGGCTAACTATAAATGTGATGCAGTTTAAATACATCGCGCTGGCCCGTGAATTAATTTCATGAATTCAGCTCTTGTCTCTGACTCCTTGAATTGACCTGTAAATGCCGATGAAGTCGTAACAGAGCTTTGTTTTTGAACACCACGCATCATCATGCACATGTGTCTAGCTTCGATTACAATAGCTGCACCTAGTGGGTTAAGAGCCTCTTGAATACAATCAAGTATTTCATGTGTCAAGCGTTCTTGTACTTGTAATCTACGAGCAAATATATCTACAACTCGTGGTAATTTACTAAGACCTACTATCTTATTATTTGGTATGTACGCAATATGAGCTTTTCCGAAGAAAGGTAACATATGATGTTCACATTGACTATAAAACTCAATATCCTTTACAATGACCATCTCATTGTATTCCTCAGTAAAGAGGGCAGATTCAATAACTTGCTTTGCATCTTGGTAGTAGCCTTGAGTCAAAAACTGAGTTGCTTTAGCTGCTCTTTCTGGTGTTTTGATTAGACCTTCCCTATTCACATCCTCTCCTACTAATCCGATTATTTCTTTGTAATTCTTCATGAGAGAACTCGTAGTTGCCTCATCATATGTTTCAGTTTTTTTATAACTCATTTTGTTACTTTATGCTAAATTGCTGATTTGTATAAATCTCTAACGTCATGATTAACATAGCTTAGGTTGATTTTGTTTACTAGCATGAATTTCCGCTTTAAATAGAATTCTATATTCATTTGTCTATTTTTATCGATCATTGGTACCATTTGGGCGAAATAACCTAAGACAGAGAAATACTTTTGGTCAATTCTGTGTTCATTTGTGTAGGTGCAGAAAAATAAATGCAAGACGACATGTCGTTAATCGAACCGGTAAAAAAAACAATCAAGGAGCGTTTCATGAGTTCTCCTATGAAAAGCACATGGTATCATGTTTTCTTTTGGCTAATGGTTTTATTTATCTTGGTTTTAACTGATCGAAATCAATATGCGTTTCACATTACATTTTTCAAAGAAATTGTCAATGTTGTCTTTTTTGCAATCGTTGTATATTTCAATCTACTTTTCTTAATACCACAATTTCTCAAGGAAGGTAAGGTTCTTACCTATTCCGTTTTTTTGTTCTTCAGTGTTTTATTGATTAGTCCTATAAAAACTTTGAGCCTTTATATTCTTTTTCAGAGTTTCCCGATAATTCAGCAACGATTCATTGACAATCAGGGCTTCATTTTCTTATCAAGCCTCTTCGTTGCCGCGTCGTCTACTATTTTTCAGATTCTGAATGATTGGCAGAAAACTGATATTGAAAATAAAGAACTTGAGTACAAAACAACTCAGACAGAACTCAATTTTCTGAAAAGCCAGATCAATCCACATTTTTTATTCAATACTCTAAATAACGTCTACGCATTAACCTTAAAGAAGTCAGATCGTGCTCCAGAAACAGTGTTAAAACTTAGTGAGATCATGCGCTACATACTCTACGAATGCAATGAACGAAAAGTACCTCTAAAAAAAGAAATCAATTATCTCAAAAACTACATCGAGCTTGAAAAACTGCGACTTAGTAAGTCATTTGATATAAAAGTTAATGTTGAAGGAGATACGGATGGAAAATTTATATCTCCTCTTCTACTTACACCATTTCTTGAAAATGCCTTCAAGCATGGTATTAATCAACAGTTACTTGACGGTTATATACACGTAACGTTGATCGTTAACCAAGAAAATCTACAACTCACAATAGAAAATAGCAAAGGATCAAGCGGCCCCACCGAAAATCCTCAGAAAAAAAGCGGAGGCATCGGCCTTGCCAATGTTGAACGACGGCTCGAAATCCTATATCCCGCTACGCATACCTTAAATACGGAAAACAAAATTGATCACTACTTAATTGAATTAACCCTAAAATTAGACACATGATATATGCAATGATTGTTGATGATGAACCACTAGCACAAGATATTCTAGAGAGCTATATCGAAAACATGCCTAATGTTATCCTAGTGAGTAAATGTAGCAATGTGATCGAGGCCAACGAGGTATTGAAAAACGAACAAGTCGACTTAATATTTCTTGATATACAAATGCCACAAGTTACAGGTATAGACTTCGTAAAGTCACTTAAAAACGCTCCACTAATTATATTCACTACCGCTTATCCAGATTATGCGGTTGAGGGTTTCGAATTAGCTGCAACGGACTATCTGTTAAAACCTATCTCTATGGATAGATTTTTGCAGGCTGTGAATAAAGCAGAACAAGATTTAGCCGCTCGTAAAGGTGCGCATAATGCTGACGCCAAAGAAACCTTCTTCTTTGTTAAAGCAGACAAGAAACTCGTCAAAATAAACTACAAGGACATTCTATACATTGAAGGTCTAAAGGACTATGTTATAATAAGACTTGTGGAAGGGCGTGTGATCACACTACAGACTATGAAAAGTCTAGAGGCTAAGCTTCCCTCCGATTCATTCAAACGAATTCATAGATCATACATCGTCGCAACACCTAAGATAAAAGCACTAATGGGTAATATGGTTGAGATTATAGAGAATAATAAAACCAAATTACTGCCCATAGGCAAGAATTACAAAGAAGCATTATTTCAAGAAATCAATGAGAATAGAATTTAATAGTCTGCAAATCGAGATAACCCTGTAAGTACAAACAGGTTCTACTACAATCTTCAACAATTGTAAAAAAAATAGGGCCTTAATCATTCGACTAAGACTCCATTTTTTTATAAGGATTGAGTTTGAATTTTTCTATAGTTTGGTAAACTTCCTTACCGTTGTTCCACTAGCAGTTTCTACGCGAATAAAATATAAGCCATCAACCAAATCAGAAACCTGTAATCTAGCAGTTTCAAAGTTTATTACTTCACTTCTTATAACTTGCCCATTACTGTTTATTACTTGAACTTTCTCGATTTTTACTTGATTGTTTGCATGAACAAACACTTCATTCCGAGAAGGATTTGGATATACATTGATATCAACTTTCGAATCAAATATCGATTCTCTACCTCTTAAGTCTAAATAAAGGATTTTTTCAAACGGAGGTAAGGTAAACTGCTCGCCGCCTACACCTTGAATCACCATCGGTTCGAGATAAAATTTCATCTCAATAATTTCATCACCAGCTTTGATCCCTTGAACATCATCTTCAATAATAAAATCTACACTTGCAACTAATCCATATCCAGAAACTGGAATACCAGAAGTTCTAGAAAACGACGCTTCGATTCTTCCTTCTACTGGCTGAACTGCCATTTCCAATGCTGCCGAATTTGCGCCAAACCACTCTTCATTTAAAAAGTCTACTTGTAAAGTGGAGGAGTCGATAAGGCTAGCTGGGAAAGTTAAACCATAAGCCAATCCATGCAAGTTTAATGCAGGATACTCTTCAGTTCCAATAATGATATCAAAGTGAATGTATTCACCAGCATAAACTGTGTCTTGATCAGTGTGAAGCTCAAACGGATAGTCCTTTATTACTAAATTATCAGGTGCAACCAAACTGTGGAATCGATTGTAGTATGACTCTATTTCTAATAGATCATCGCCAGCGATTAATCCATCGCCATTGCTATCTACGTGCTTAACGTCTTCTGCATTGTAAACTTGATTAACATTCCAGTCTTCTGCATGCTGCCCAAACCAGGAAGTAGTTACTCCAGCCTCCTCTCTTGGTTCTCCATAGAGCCCTTGGTGATATGCAATCGGCAATAAATCTGCTACTGAAACTTTACCGTCATTATCAGAGTCTCCAGCCCAAACGCAATTTGCAACACAAAGACAAATCGAATCTAACCCTATGTCCTCTACCTCTAAGAATACTTTAACTAATTGGCAGTTGTTATTGTCTACGCAGTACAAAATCTCAAATTGATCAGCACCAACATAATCCTCTTCAGGAGTGTAAGTAACCAAATTATAGCCTGAAATGCTTTCGCATCCTACGGAAATGGTGTCTATACCTTCGTAGATATCTAAGCTTCCATTTGCTGGACTCAAATTCTCGATAAACGAAAAATTCGATATCGGGATATCGTAATTTATTACTAAAGGAGTATTTCTAGGAGTAGTCAGGTTATAAATTGCATTATTTTCGGGTGTAAAATTGCTAACCAGAATGGTTATATATCCCGTTTCATTATAAACTCCATTTGTTACAGTATATGAAAATACCTTCTCACCTTCAAAGTTGGCAGGTGGTGTGTATGTGAACACACTCTCATCTAAAGAATCCTGCACTAATCCACTCGCCTGCGTAAAATCAGTTATTGGGAAGTTTTTCTTAATATCATTTGCTTGGACATCGAAAGTGACAGCTTCACCAACAGTAGTAATCACGTAGTCATCAATCAGAAATCCATTAGGCTCAGGTATATTAATAGTTTCGATGATGATTTCCCGTTCGTATGCACCTGGTATAATTACTGAGAATGTATCCTTAGAATCGTTACCTAACGTACTTATGTATTCAACAACGTCAGTTCCGGCAAATTCAATTGCCCCATGCATAGCTGCATTTAAAGTATCGACTATAAAACCAGATAGTGGCAACAAGATAGTAGCTGGATTTCGATTGGTAGTCGCCATATTAATTTGATCGAAAGCTGGAACATTGATCGAATCTTGAACCCCAATTTTAATAGTACCGATAGCAGTGAAGTCGAGAGTATCTTGAACGATATAATTTACATATGCATCACCTACATAGTTAGTTTCCGGAGTAAAAACCAATTCAGAGGAAGAACCTAGAGCGATTGAACCTCCAGTGACAAAACTAGCCGCAACGATCGTCAGCGGACCATGAGTAGCAAAGTCATTGTCTAGAGCAAAAACTGTGACAGGCTGATTTACGCTTGTGTTTGCGAAATCAGCAGATGTTCTAATTATCGTCTCCTTTACTTCTACATTAAAATGAACATACTTCGGAGTCGGAATGCCATTGTTTACATAGTACTCACCTACGAAGTAATCCGAGCCAACAAAATCAGCATCAGGTGTGTATTTCATTTCATAAACGCCTGAGGCTAGATACGAGTAAGATACAGACCCGTTTGTAGGCTGCACAACCGTTATCGGTTTTATCATCGAATTGACCGACACATCTTCTAGAACGGTATTCTTAACCAATTCGAAAGATTGACTACCATTGTTATTCTGCGCTTGGAGAAATACTCCGAGCAAGAGAAAAAATAGTAGCTTTAGGCTTTGTAATGTTTTTGTCATAGGTCTACTCACAAAATTATGATGTAAAGATACAGCATTTATGCGTTAAAATAAAACATATATTAAAACAAACTATACGTCTGGCGAAAAAGCTTAGAATATGCATTTTTGCGATGAGTTCTAACATGCATGAGATCAATACATTACATATAAATCAACTTGATGAAAAACCCAATTTACAAAAAGAAAACATTAATATTTTTATTATTTATAAAATTCTGGTATACATTCATTTATATATTCAATAGATGTCATGAATAAAGGTAATTTGATCGTTCTTTTGGAAAGTTTATCTGCCTATGAACTCAATAGGATTCATAAATTCGTGGCTTCTCCTTATTTCAACAAAAACCAAAAGATAATCGCCTTATTTGAAGCGTTAAAAATAGATCTTTACAAATCAAAAATTAAAGACAAAGAGTACTACTATAAGCTAGCCACAGGTGAAAAATCCTACAATGATCAAAAATTTAGAAATCTCGCTTCAGACCTATTTCAACTTTGTCTCCAATTCTTAGCTCAAGAAGAGTATGAAGAAAATGAGCAACATAAAGCCAACAATCTGATAACTTCTGTAGATAAAAGAGAACTAAAACCCCTTTACAGCAAGGCGATAAACACTGCAAACAAATGGATTGCACGGAATAATCTGAGAGATGGAAATCACTTTCTCCAAAGCTTTTATCTAGAGAAGAACATTTTTAATTTAGAATCGGAATTTGAGCGCAAGATCAAAACGAAAAAGAAAGATCGTGAGGTAGATGTTCTTAGGATCAATGACAATCTCGATTACTTCTATATGGTCGAAAAACTCAAGTACTACAATACTTATCTTTCTCATAAGAGACTTTTTGAATCTGAGTACGAATTCCCTTATATCGACAAAGTTCTGGCGATCGTAAAGATGCATCAAAAAGACTTGCCTCCCGTTTTGAGAATCTACTACGAGATATACAAAACCTCAATTAATTCTGACGATACTGATAGCTATCGAAATCTAAAAATATTAATAAAAAGATATTACCATCTCTTTGACACAAGGGATGCTAAAACAATACACGAATCACTTATCAATTTTACTATAAGGCAGATCAATAAGGGAAATGCAGATTTTTACCAAGAAATGTTGGATGTCTATTCTGAAGGAATTGAAAACAAGGCCATACTAGAAAAAGGCAAACTCAGTCCCACATCGTACCGGAACATCGTTTCGATCGCTCTAAGATTGAAAAAAATAGAGTGGACAAAGCAGTTCATTAAAGATAAAATTAAGTTGCTAGATGAGAAATTCCAAGACAATGCTTATCAATATAATTTAGCTGTATTTCATTTTTACAAAAAAGACTACAAACGCGTTATTGAAACGGTGCGAAATGTAGAATTTGAAGATCCACTCTATGCTAATGTAAGTAAAACAATGCTTATGGTAAGCTATTATGAGCTTTATGACGAAGAGGCCCTGATGTATTTCTCTGACAGTTTTACTGCATATATGAGGAGATCAAAAGGAATTTCTGAGAAAATCAGAAGAGAATATCTCAACCTAATAAAGTACATGAAAACTCTAAATAAAGCACGTTATGATCCAGATCTCCTACCAAAACTGAAACAAAAAATTCTAGATACTAAAGAATTGGCATCGAGACAATGGTTTCTAGAAAAACTAAAAGATGTACAATTGCCGAATGAAACATAAATTTAGAGCGGGTCACCCACCTACAAAAATTCATGAAATAAAGACTTTTCAAGCTTTTCTTCAGAAAGCACCGTATTTAATAAATTGTACCATACGAAACATCGATTTTACAGAAATCAAGATAAAGTGGCATAACATTAAAATATAGCATTGTACGTTCATTGGCTGTAAGTTTGAAAATGGGGAACATGGGGTCAAAAGAACTAGTTCCGACTTCTGGTAAGCTGCAGAGTTAGCATGGAGAGTTGCACAAGCTGGATACTATGTTGTAACACGTGGCGGGCCAGGTATTATGGAAGCTAGTAATATGGGTGCGTATTTTTCAACTTACTCGCTTGAAGACCTGGAGGAAGCTATACAATGCATTCAAAAAAGCCCTTCATATACAGATGTAAGTTATGAGAAACTAGCACAAGACATCATTAACAAATATCCTGATGGAGCTGAGAGTCTTGCAATTCCTACTTGGTTTTATGGTCATGAGCCAAGCAATGCCTTTTCAAAGTATATTGCAAAGTACTTTAGCAACGCGGTTAGAGAAGATAATTTATTGGCAATTTGCTTACATGGCATTATATATTGCCCTGGAAGTGCAGGAACTATACAAGAAGTATTTACAGACGCCGCTCAAAACCACTACTCTACTTATGATTATGTAAGTCCTATGGTTTTTTTCGGTACTAATTACTTTTCTGAGAAGTTGCCCGCCATTCAATTGTTGAAAAAGTTAAGTGAAAAGAAAACATATTCAGACTATCTTTTCTACTCGGATGATCAATTGAGCATCATTGACTTCCTTCAGGTACATCTTCCTTTAAAAACTAAATAATTTCGCTTTGGAAATGCTAAGCGTCTTGAAGGGCCGCTTTATAAGTACTGAGGCATCTTTCTCTTGCTTCTTTATGATCTACTATGGGATCGACGTACTTATCAGTTCCATATTCCGGCACCCACTTTTTGATATACTTATTCTCTTTATCAAACTTCTTCATTTGAGATTCTGGATTAAAAATCCGGAAGTACGGCGCAGCATCCGTTCCGCTTCCAGCTGCCCACTGCCATCCACCGTTGTTACTCGAAAGATCGTAGTCTAGTAACTTAGCTGCGAAATATGCCTCCCCCCATCTCCAATCTATTAAAAGATGTTTCGTCAAGAAACTTGCAGCAACCATCCTTACTCTATTATGCATATATCCCGTGTTGTTCAACTCGCGCATACCCGCATCGACCATAGGATAACCAGTTTTTCCCTTACACCATGAATCAAATTCTTTCTCATTGTTTCTCCACTCAATTCGATCATACTTTTCTCGAAATGAATTCTCTTCGACGTGTGGAAAAGCATCAAGAATGTGCGCATAGAAATCTCTCCAAACTAATTCGCTTAGAAACGTATCATTAAGTTTTAGTGCTTTTCGAGCTTTCTCGCGAATGCTAATTGTTCCAAACCTAAAATGAATCCCTAACCTTGAAGTACCATCGACCGCTGGAAAATTACGCAATTTGTCATATTGCTTAATACGCTTTTGGGGCACTGTATTTGATGGTATTTCGATCTCTGATCGTTCAAAGCCCATGTCAGAGAGCTTTATCATTTCTTCACCGTCCATTTGGGCGAAAGCCTCATTATACTTTTCTACAGAATACGACTTCAGATAATAAGATAGACCATTGTCATCAACTCGGCTATTCAGTTTCTCTATCCATTTCCGTTTATAGGGTGTAAAAACAACATATGGGGTGCTGTCATCCTTCAACACATCTTCCTTATCAAAAACTACGTGATCCTTGTAGGAATGAAAGTCAGTTTCTTGATCCTTGCAGAATTTTTCAACCAAGCTATCTCGATCTTTAGCATAAATCTCATAATCCCGATTGCAAAAGACGGCATCAGGCCGTATTTCATCTAGAATTTTCGGCCAGAGTTCCTTTGGATTACCGTAGTAAATCTTCAAATCGCTACCAAGCTCATTCAGAGTGATTTTCATTGATTTCAACGTATCATGAATAAACTCTACTCGTGCATCTTTCCTATCTTCCAATTTGTCAAGAATCTCTCGATCAAAAATAAATATGGGACAAACTGATTTACTCATTTTCAATGCATTATGCAGGCCTACTTGATCTTCAAGTCTCAAATCTCTTCTAAACCAAAAAATACTTTTACTATAGCTTTTTTTCATCATTTATATCGTTACCAATAACTGTATTTAAATTATAAGCATATCATATAATCTATAATCAAAACTTTGATAGATAGTTTTATATTTGCTGTAAAAAATCGAGTATGAAAAGCTTTGTAGAAATGAAAGTATTTGTTTTATGTTTGGTTTTGGGAATAGTAATATCATCGTGTAAAAAAAATATTGAGCCTGAAATGGCACAAGTTCACGAAAAGAAGGAAAATTACGACTCAAACCCAACCAAGGAAACTGCTGCGGGATACATCGCGGCGGTGACACTATATAGTGCTCAAAATCCACAAACAAGCGAAACAAAAAAGCTTTTGAAAAAAGCTCGAATAGTCGCTGAAGAGCAAAAGCAATCAGTGGTATCAGCAGGCTTACTCAATGAATTGATAAAACAATTTCCTTCGGATTCAGACGCGAATGGAAATATTTCAGAACTGATAACATCGATGGAAGAAATAGGTAAGAAAAGTGCGAGTCAAGCTCTGAAGTTCTTTTACACCCAGAAATATCCAAATGATGAAAAATCAGAAACTTATCTAGCTAGTATGGGTCAAATGCCAGCGAATTCAGCTGATTTCCTTCAAGCAAAGGGCGAATTAATTTTTGAAAATGTTGACGCCATGGGATTAAACAGAAACGCAGCTTTTGAGTATGTGGACGCTACTGAAGCATATGTGATGGTTAACCCTACTACTGAGGACGCTCCAGCAAATTTATTTAAAGCTGCTGAGATAGCTAAAACGGTTGGAACCTTCAAGAAAGCATTGAGTTTGTACGATTGGGTAGTCAACACTTACCCTGAATCTAAACAAGCTCCGATGGCACTATTCCTAAAAGCCTTTGTACTAGAAGATAATATGAAAAACATCGAGGCTGCTAGAAGCGTTTACGAACAATTTCTTGCTTCTTATCCGGACCACTCATTTGCAGATGACGCGGAATTTAGCCTTAACAATCTTGGTAAAACGAATGAAGAAATTCAAGCTGAACTTGAAAAGCTTCAGCAGCAAAACCAAGCTAACAATAATGACGAATAAATAAAATAGGGTTCAGCCCAAAGGTGTGGTCGCGGGACAATTTCCAGTTAGTTTTAATATCTTATACAAATTGGATTTCTTGCGATACAAAAGGACTGAACTTTGTGCCACTCACTTTTGCTTCAATCTCAACGCGATAAATAGAATTTGCATTACGTACAAATTTAGCTAATGCTATGACACCCTTAAATATTAAGTTCCTTCGTTCTATTTCGTCCATATTGGATACCATTTCTTGATAGCTGATTTCAAAAGGAATTTCAAAATCTGAATTTGCCTCCACCTGATAAGTTTTTGTAAAAAGCTCGTCAGCCATCGTGTATTCGTCAATAAGTCTATTCTTACCTCGACCACGGCCATACTTTTCTATCAATTTGATTCTTATACTTTCAACAACCTCTTCTTCCTTAGCTTGTAGGATAATCAGGCCGCGAACCTTTTGATCATCTCTGCTATACTTGTCTTCTAGCTCAACTGCTATTTTGAGGCCTTCAATTCCAAACCACTTTTTTACTTTCCCTATCATTGTTTCTCATTGTTACTTGTACAAATCCATCAACGCAAGAATCATCCTAAAAGATTCAATCACCTGTTCTTTTCACTGATAACGCCTTAGATACTTAGACTGATTGCGATAATTTATCTACCAAAACTTGTAATTAGATAAATCTCTTATGCCAAGATTGATCTAGCGGTTTAAGCCATGATTCTAGGAAGTCCTTCTTTGTGGAAACTAGATGATCGAAAAAAAGTGTATCATTTGCCACTTCTCCAGCAGCAAAATGACCTGCTAGATCATTCATCCCAACAACTTTAACATCGTCATCCTTGATGTAGGCAAAACGATCACGCTCTATCATATTTACTTGAAACTTCGTGCCCAAGTGATTTAAAAATCGAACTGAAGAATCAATCGAACAACCACTAGCTCCAGCAAGTGATTCATCTACGAACAAACCAATAAATCTTCTGTGAAATATATTTCCATAGGCCCTCAAAGTATTACTATGACTCACCCATTGTGTTACAAAATCATAGATTTCTCCTTGAATCATGCTAATCTCCTGATCATCGAAAAATCGACCAGCTTGGTATAGCCAGACACGAGAATTCTCATCCAAAGCAATTAAATCTGTCATGACCAACTATTATTTTGCACAATCATCTCAGCAAGATCGTACACCATGACATCATCTTGCTTTTCTTTTGCTTTTATACCGTCACCCATCATGGTCAAACAAAAAGGACAATTTGCTGCTACTGTTGACGCACCTGTATCCAATGCTTCTTCAGCTCTTTCGATGTTGATTCGCTTATCTCCTGCTTCATCTTCTTTAAACATTTGAGCTCCACCAGCACCGCAACAAAGGCCATTTGATTTACATCTTTTCATTTCCACAAGACTTACGTCCAAAAACTCTAAAATCTTTCTAGGAGCTTCGTATATACCATTGATTCTTCCTAGATAGCAGGAATCATGGTACGTGATCTTCTTTCCCTTAAATTTCCCACCTTCTGCGGTAATCTTTCCGGTTTCTAGTAATTCGTGAATCAATTGTGTATGATGAATAACTTCATAACTTCCTCCCAAGACAGGATACTCGTTCTTAATCGTATTAAAGCAATGTGGACATGCAGTTACCACCTTTTTGATACCATATGCGTTCATTGTCTCAATATTCTGAAGAGCCATCATCTGGAATAAAAACTCATTCCCAGCGCGACGCGCTGGATCTCCAGTGCAATTCTCTTCGTTCCCGAGTATTGCGAAGGATACACCGGCATGATGCAATATCTTACTAAATGCTTTCGTAACCTTTTGCGCCCGTGAATCGTACGATCCAGCGCAACCTACCCAGAAAAGGTATTCTACTGTTTCGCCAGCAGCTGCAACTTCAGAAAATTGCCTTATCTTAAAAGTCGATTGACTATTACTATCTTCCATTCTATTCTTTATCACTTATTAATTACTATAAAACTACTTTGTTTTACAATCTTTCCATTTTCTTTAAATGTATAAAAATACTGACCTTGAAGCACCTCTGATTCGTTCAACTGGATTTCGTCACGATTCTTATTAATTTGTTCAACCCGCGTCAACTTTCCAGATGAATCACGAATTTCCAAAGTGTACATTGACGACGAACTAAACCTTTCATATTCCACTGTAAAGCTCTTTTGTACAGGATTAGGATACAACTTGAAAAGATCTTTAGCAACAGGTTCCTCAACGGTTTCATTAATCAGTGCCCATTCATCGAATAGTGCTTGTACACTGTCGATTGGTTCGTAACCAAAAGGTGTTTTTGAAACAACGATATCCAAATAGTAAGACCCCTCTTCATCGTCAGGTCTAGCAACTCTCACAAAGGCCGATTGGGAAGAAACACCTTCCTGTAGGCATCTACTATCTGCTCCCGGAACATTTGCTCCCTGTAATGATGCCATTAGCTTTTCTGCGAGCGAGCCTTGAGCATTCAAAAATGCAGATTCCATTGAAGTAACTATATCTTCTGACAATAAAATATTACCCTGTATACTGTAATAGTTATCAGCAATGTGAGTTTTCTCATCGAAGCAATCAGATCCAGTGTATCCTGCTGCAGAAGTACTATTGTCTCCATTCAAGATCGCAACACCGTATTGTCGTCTAGTGGGATTATTATCTACATCATTTGCTTCAAGCCAATAAATAATCTCTTGTGCTTGTAAACCTTGGTTTACCAAAGTTCCCGCATTTTCTTGATTGTCGGGAGACCAAAATGACTGTGTATTCACTGCACCTTTGCCTGGGTATAATTTACTTATGATAACTGCTCCGCCAGCAATATTATCATCGTCAAGACACGTAGCTCCTGCCGATCCTACCTCTCCGGTCTCACTGTCAACAGCTACAATACTGAATGTATCTTGCGTATGACCATTTTGGAAACATCCAAAAATGAAGAAGACCAATAATAAACTACAATATCTACTTTTCATGCTACTTACATTAGCGTTTATAAAATCTAGCTTTTCGTCCAAGCATCTCGATCATCTGGAATAGCCCAAACTGATCCAGAGTTTTCTAAACTTGTAAACATTGGAACCCAATCAGCTGGACCAGCACTTTCCGATAGGATCTCATATCTTCTTAGCTTCAAGATAGGATCTAGTGGATTTATCATAATAGGACAAGCCTCTACACAGGCATTACAGGTTGTGCAAGCATGAATTTCCTCGCGACTGATATAGTCAAATAAACTTTTACCATCGTCAAAGTTGCTTTTCGAGAGAACAGACTCTTTATTCGATTTTGCTTTATCTATAAACTCTGTCGATTTTGAATCTAACTTCTCCCCTATTTCGGTTGCACGATCACGAATGTCCATCATTATCTTTCTGGGAGAAAGCTTTTTCCCAGTAGTATTCGCTGGACAAACATCTGTACATCTGCCACATTCAGTGCAAGAATATGCATCAAGCACGTTTTTCCAAGAAAGATCAGTAATATCCTTTGCCCCAAACTCAAAATCTTGATCCATTTCTGGAGTAGCCTCATCTGTAGTTAGGCCCATCATCGACTTAACTTCTCCCATTATTTCAGGCATATTCTCCATTTCTCCTCGCGGATTCAGTTTAGCAAAATAAACATTTGGGAATGCAAGGAAAATATGAAAATGCTTGGATATCGGTAGATATAAAATAAATGCGAAAACTGTTACTAAATGCAGCCACCAACCACTTCTTTCTATCAGTACTAGAAGCTCCTTCGGTAATCCTCCAAAAACCGCAGGTCCAAACCAACTTGAAATGGCAAATGATCCTGTCTGGTGATAATGTTCAGGATCGAGACCCTGAAGCACAACATCTGCTCCATTCATCATAAAGATTCCTGTTACCAGAGCTATTTCACCAAAGAGAATAATATTTGCATCTAACTTTGGCCAACCTTTCATTTCAGATTTTTCGAATCGAGAAATTGGCTTGCCCATAAATGGCAGTAGATTACGTCTAGCAAGAAAAACAAAAGTTGCAATCAGTGCTAGAGCCGACAGAATTTCGATTGTCGAAATTATCACTGTATAAAAACTACCTAGAAAGGGAGCAAATATTCTATGTTGTCCCGAGAAACCATCGATGATAATTTCGATTAGTTCAACTTGAGTAAATAGAAATGCCACATAAATAAATAGGTGCAAAACGGCAGGTAGTAATCTTTTGAACATTTTCTTTTGTCCAAAAGCCACTAAAAG
The DNA here is from genome assembly GCA_943788055.1 of uncultured Saprospiraceae bacterium. GTDB lineage: Bacteria > Bacteroidota > Bacteroidia > Chitinophagales > Saprospiraceae > JAHDFB01. The sequence goes on along the minus strand of CALSOU010000006.1, from coordinate 210,277 downwards.
CATGTTCTTCATTCGTTTACCTTCGTCACCTTCGATTTCCTCGGATTTTCCTAGCATTATATTCCGATAAACACGAGTATACCACTTCTTGCCGAAGTATAAGATTATTAAAAAAACGATTGTAAAAAGTACTTGACTAATGCTCATTTGAAAAGGATGTGTATTTTTGTTTCATGATGATTATTCGACCATATCCAATGTTCGATAGTCATCAGGTTAATAATACAATTTTTTTGACTTCAAGTAAAAAAAAATCATTAATAATAAAACTAGCATAATAATATACAATTACGTGTATCTATTATAATAAAAATAGGAAGCTATGTTAATTCTAAATCAAGAGCAAATTAGGCAAAAGACCAAACGTTTGGCGATTCAGATTCTGGAAAGGAACTATGGTGTCGACGAAATTTACCTAGCGGGGATCAACAACAATGGCTTAAGTTTTGCAAAAAGTCTTGGATTGTATATGAAACGCAACACGGATATTCCTATTCACTACCTTCAAGTAAGAGTTAACGCTGCCGATCCCATCGCAGAGGAAGTGCTAATAAATATTGACAAAGACAAACTCAATGGAAAGACTATCGTACTTGTTGATGATGTTGCAAATACTGGGCGTACACTCTTTTTTGGGTTCAAACCCCTTTTGGAGATATTACCTGAAAAAATTGAGATAGCAGTACTAGTTGATAGAAAGCATAAGAATTACCCAATTCACTCAAACTATGTTGGTCTTTCATTAGCGACAACAATCGGCGAACACATCGAAGTTCAATTGAAAAATGCAGACGAAAAAAGTGTGCACTTAGTTTAGCAAATCATTCATGCAATGGATAGAGTATATGAAGTTTGTGGAATTATTTAAAATTTAGTATCTCCACATATCGATGTACTTGATAAATATCTTTGCTGTATTCTCGGCATCTGCTATCGCTCGATGTTGAATTCCTGTAAACTGAAACCCTTCCCTCTTGATTGTAGCCTTTAATCCTGTTTTCCTAGCGGCGTTGACCAGAGAGTGATACTGCTGCTTAATATTGAGATAGTTATCAAGCCAATCTTCGTCGAGTTTATGAAGTTTACAATCTCCACGAAGTAAACGAATGTCAGCATCTCCCCATGCACACAAAATATAATCTTCATCCCATATATCAATCCACTCTTGAAATTGCTCGGATACCATGTCGAACTTCTGAGCTCTATCTACATCAGATTGCTGGATTGAAGTAAGTTTGGTGCAGAAATGAGAGAGATATGGGTTCACATGTGGCTTAACAAACTTATTGAATGTACCTAACACCTCACCATACCTGTTTACTTTGACAGCACCAATTTCAATGATCTCATTTACTCCGCCTGGAGGTCTTCCCATCCAGCAAGTTGCCTCTAAATCATACACGATAAAATTCACTCTTTTTCCACTTTTTCCTTGTCCAATATTCTGTCGACACGCTTCTCTAGTTCATATTGATCCAACCTATTATGATAATAATACAGCAGTTTTAAATCTTCAGTTTCAATTTGGTTTCGATCATTAATAAACACAGGGTTATTGGAGTGATAAACACCCATATTGCTAATTCCTGTTGTTATTAGATGATCCGGATCACCACGAAGAACTTCGGTTATCTTCAATTGAGATTTTTCCGCCATTCTTTCCAATGCAATCTGCGTGAGCACGATTCTCTCTTTGAAAACATCATAATCAAAAGTAAGTTTAGAAGCATCATGTGCTAATACGTTGAATATCGATTCATCTGGAAACTTCTCCAAAATCATACGGAATAAAGTAAAGGCAACAACATGAGAGGACAAAACGGTATTATCCTTATGAAAAGATTCGACAATCTTCTCTGCTAAAATCTTAGTGTAAACATATTCTCTCTGAGGATTTTTGTCAAGTTTCCCATCCAACTTAAAATACTCGTCAATCTCTACTGATCTGTCTTTTCGATCAAATGATTCACCATGTTCATCAACGTGATTACCGACAACGTCCATAGGTTCACCTAGAGTCATATATATTTCCGATCCTTGAGCAAACAAGTCCCAAAGAAACTTGATATAACTCTTGTAACTTTTTGCAGCATCTTTGCTTCCAAGATATTGTTCTTGTCCGATCACCTTAAGATGCTGTTCTATCATAAATTTACTTTCAAGAACGAAATGATAGCTTAAAATCAAGGGTACAACGAAAATCTTCTTTTTTTCACCATCTTCCAACCTTTTGCGTTGAGCTTCTATGACAGTTCCTAAAAGCCCCATCTTGAGTGTTTTTTCCAAAGCCCCGCTTCGCGATCTTGTTCCTCCTGGGAAAAACAGTGTGTTTACACCGTCTTTTATACTATTCAAAGACATTGTCTTGAGAGTCGTTAGATAAATAGGGTTTTTCTTTCTACGATCGACTTTGTATGCTCCCAATCGATTGATAAAATAAGCGACTAGTTCAAGATCGTATAAATTCAAACCAGCTCCGTAATGAAAAGCAGGAAGTCCCATTATTCCATCAATAGCATAGCCAATTAATATTGAATCAAGATTACTAAAATGCGTTGGAACAATGATTACGGTTCCATTCTCTGATAAAGTTCTAACTTTATCAATGGGTCCTTTAACTAGCAGTCTTTCATAGAGCTGATATTGAGATCCCCAAAGGCGTCTATGATTCTTGCCAGAAGCTGAATTTAGGAGGCGTCTAAAGATACCAGTTAAAGCTTTCCGTGCTAGTCGAAATGTTCGCACTTTGAAATTACCCACGATCTCCTCCGAGTATCGGTTCGTTATTCTTTGGAGCAAGGTAATATTTAATTCCTCAGAGTTCTCTGCTCGGAGGTTCTCTTCTAGTTCTTTACGCAGGCTTTTCCAGTATTTGACTTCATTTCGTGGATCAACCTTCCACGGATTTTCCTTACATCTCTTAATTTCTAGGAATATGGTCTTCGAGAGTATCTCCTCAATTTCACTTGCTGACTTTGATGAAAATTCCTCTGTGACACCTTGAATAATGGATTGAATAAAAGCCTCACGTCTTTGACTGAGCTTAAAAATGGGCCAAGATTCGATCTCTGGGATAGTATGTGGAAAAACTACTGCCATGTTCGAGTGGTAAATCTACAAAACAAATGAGATTGAACGATTAAAAAACAGTTTATTTCCAAAATAGCACCCAAATCAAAATTGAATAACATCTCTTTTACTTGAGCTTCGAGATTCTTCTAAATCAATTAACTTGTTTATTAACATCTACCGAAACAAAATTCTGGATTACACTATACTTTACCACTCCTTGAATAAATCGTTGAACATTGTACGGTTTTATCTCACAATCTCAATAGCAATTCACAAACCTCTCGAATTTGACAAATTTCCTTCGATTCAGTTGCTCAATCAGATGTGGCAGAGTCACTAGAACAACTCTCTACTTCTCTTGTAAGAGATTAAATTCAATCTCTCAACTTAGTTATGAAAACACCAAGGTAGTACAATTACAATTCCGATTGCTTAAAATATAAAACCCACAGTGTATAGCTATTCTTAGGTTCACCTGAATAACTAGTTCTATTACTTTTTCTTGGATTTAGTCTCTGCGGGATTCTGCTCGCCAGAATCTCCTGAAGGAGGATACTCAAGAATCATCTGCTCTCAAAGATCTTCATCCTTGACAGCGGGCAAAGTAGCCTCAGTCGTTTTAGCGTTTCCAAAAGTATATGTTAATCCTATTACCCCTGAACCGAAATAATCATTATACTCAGACTTTGCAGAAACAGACACTCCATCCAAATAGTCTGAAATTGGCAGTCTCATAGCAAACTCGGAGTTAATCACTAGCTTTTCAGTTAAATTGAAATTAAATCCGACTCCAACTGGAATTGCTAGAATAACACTTGGAACTTCTGTTTCATCTTGCGAAATTCTCGCAATTTGCTCGTCGGATTTATTACTAATATCGAAGATAGTTCTTGGATTATTAAAAGCTACGCCAGCACCAGCTGAAAGAAACGGAGAAAGCTTCCAACGCTTAAAGGGTTCAAGATCTGCCTTAAGCGTAACTTCGTGCATGCTATTAGCAAAACTAAAGTTACGACTCGCGTGTCCAGACCCTTCACCAAAATCACTATCATCACCTGTAAATCTGGCAAATTGATAAGCCAAGCCTACATTAAAAAAGTCTCCCAATGACTTTTTTCCATAAAACCCAAAACTTAAGCCTGCAGAACTCCATATGTCCATATCTGCTTCACCAAATTTGTTTAAATCTCCTTCATGTGATGCCATACCAATATTAAAACCGATGCTACTTTGAGCCACAGCTAGGTTAGGTAAAAAAACACCAAGGCAAAAAGTCAAAATTAAGAGTTGTCTGATCATTTTTATGTTGTACTATTTTTAAGAATTGTATTTAAGATTATTGCGCACTAGCGTCACTCTGCAGGTATTGCCCTGTATCTTTTAGAGGTAAATTTAAAAGTACAAAATATAGTTGAAAACAGCCTTTAGGACGACACTTTTTCGACGAGTTCTTCTATGTAGCCTACTATTTCATCTTTGCCTTCCGCTGTTTCAGAAGAACTTAAGAATAATGGCGGCAGACTTTCCCAATGCTGTAATAAAGAATTCTTAAGACGGGCCACATTCCTCTTTCGTTCATTTGGCCTCAACTTATCCATTTTCGTAAAAATCAGGCAAATTGGCAAATGAGCCATACCGCACCAATTGATAAACTCCAGGTCAATTGCTTGCAAATCATGTCTTACATCTAGCAAAACAAAAGTGCAAACGATAGTCTGTTTTCTAACTAGAAAATCTTCAATCATTTTACGGAATTCGAGCCTTTTAGTTTTGCTAAGCTTTGCATATCCATAACCAGGAAGGTCAACTAGATACCAGGACTCATCAACCTTAAAGTAGTTGATAAGCTGTGTTTTTCCGGGGGTATTGGAAACTTTTGCCAGATGTGTACGATCCGTTATCATGTTTATCAGCGAGCTCTTGCCAACGTTACTTCTACCAATAAATGCAAATTCTGGAAACTGTTCAGTTGGAGTTTGATTGTACGTCGGGAAACTTCCAATAAAATAAACATCATTAAGAGGCATAACTTTATCTTTTTTTATTCGTTCATAAATTGACAGGCTTGTTTTTGACAAGTTAGGAATATCAATTGTATTTTTGCATTATTGGCTTGAAAAGCTGATAAACATCATCGTTATGAACAGGTACTCAAAAATAGTTATATATATTGCGTTGTTTGTAATAATGTCGTTACAAACTGGTTTTTCACAACTTGAAGCAGGTATCAAGGCTGGAGCGAGTACCATGCAATACATAAATGGTGACTTTCAGTCGCTCATTTTACAAAATGAGTCACAAGAAGATTATAGAATTTCGATTGAAGATGTAAATTTCGGATATCATGTAGGGCTTTACAGCAGACTAACAGTGTGGAAGATATTTTTACAGCCAGAGGTAGTTATCAACTCCAATTCAGTCAACTATAAGATTGAAGACCTTCAGGTAAGCTCAGCTGACCAGTTTTTTAAAGAGCAATATACTTCCTTAAATGTTCCATTGGTGATGGGTCTAAAATTTGGATGGTTCAATATCCAAGGTGGCGTCTCTGGACATATTCCATTGATTCAAGTGTCTGAATTAAAAAATCTTGATGGTTATTCCGTAACACCTGAAAGTTTTACTTACTCTTATCTTGGTGGAATAGGAATTGATATTTGGCGATTCAGATTCGACCTGCGCTATGAACTGAGTACCAACTTCTTCGGTGAACATATTAATTATAAGGGCAATAAGTTTCATTTTCCTAGCAAGGCTGATCGTCTGATGGTGGGGATTGGTTATGAATTCTAGAATTCGTCAGACTCTGACAGATAATCAGATTGGCAATTCTCTTTTGCCCTACACTACTATAGGAGAAAGATCCCAATTAAGCTTCACAAATAGATTTGAAGCCTTTAGTTTCTTCTGCTGATTTTTAGTAATCTACCCACAAAAAATAAAATTTTACTTTTTTGGAAAAATTTGCCTTAGCTAAATCAACTTAGCTTAGATCTATTCATTCCTTTTCTGCGATGAAAATATGAAAAAATTTAAGTTTAAAAGGACCAACACTGAGAAAGTAGATCTTCAAAACTTAATACACTTTACAAATTATATTCTAATAGAGTCAATTTACTAAATTGATATTGTTTTTTATTCTTAAAATACACGTTATATCAATGATAATTTGTTTGCATATGCAATATTTTTATGCAATCAAGATGATATTTGCATCTTTATTCAATGAATAATTGACAAACAACTACATTTAAACAGATTATGAAAAACTTACTCTTTTTTGCTCTACTTGCAATCTGCCTTTTTACAGCATCTTCACTTTTTGCCCAACAAAAACTTGGCTTGAGACTCTTGACAATTATGACAATATTACCATCAATCCTGCAAAACTAAGCGCAGGGTTACAGCTAGGCCTAGGTTATAACTTCAAATTCGCAGCGGTTGATCTCAAGTGCAACCGAGATTTTAATCAAGTATTCGATCATATTAGCTTCGAAAACAGATTAACTGGAATTACATCAAGTATAAATAGTATTAGTCTTGGTATTGCTTTTGCAATCGGACAATAGTCCAAATCAAGTTAAGAACAATCTCATCATATCGGAAGCTATTCCTCCTAGTAGACATAGCTTTTTTTCATATCAATTCCCATCATCTATAATTTTTGACGTGGATCTACTAAGATGTAAAACAAGTCTGTACACAAGTTGATGACAACAAACAAGACGGAGGTAAATAAGATGCAACCTAGAATTAAGGGCACATCATAATTAAGCAAAGCATCCACTGTTAAGCTACCAAGACCTTTAAAATTAAAAACAGTTTCGACAAAAAAAGCGCCTGCCAACAAAGATGCAAACCATCCACTTACTGCCGTTCCTATCGGATTCAGAGCATTTCTCAAAACATGTTTCTTCATCACCTTTGCAAACGCTAAGCCTTTTGCTCGAGCAGTTCTGATATACGGAGCAGATAACACGTCCAAAACTGATGAACGAGTAATCTGGGTAATGATAGCCAAGGGTCTAACTCCCAGCGCAAGAGCTGGAAGCAATAAATTCTTCCACACAATTATTTCATCCCCCATTTCGTCTAGCTCGAAAATACTCCCTTGAATATTGAGTCCTGTCCAAGCTTGCAGATAGTATGCAAACAAAATTGCAACAACCATCGCTACCACGTAACTGGGAAGAGAATACCCGATTGAGCTAAGCGCAATAATCAAACGATCGATCGGCTCATTATAGCGAACAGCCGCAATTATACCCATCAAGAGACCAAGAAATAGAGCAATACCAAAAGCACTTACTGCCAAAATTGCTGTTAGAGGGAACGCCTCCGTATTAAATCTGCAACAGATGTGCCATACTGAAATGATTCACGGAGATAGGGCTTTTTAATCACCCACGTGTGACTATTGCCAACATAGACGTTCGTATACTGATAAGGCAAGCTTAGTAGTCTGCTATTATTAACCCTTTGCAAAGGAGACAAATCTCCTAAATATCTTGCTAGCTGATGTGAAAGAGGGTCGTCTAATCCCATTGCTGCCCTTTTAGCCTCGACGGTTTGAACATCTGCTCTTTGTCCAAAACTTAGTCGTGCCGGATCGACTTGACCAAGATATATTAAGGTCGATATTAAAGACGAAACCAGAACAAGAACTAGTCCCCCGTATAGCAAGCGCGAAGAAATAAGAGCTAAAACCTTCATATGAGGGATGATGTTTCAAACATATATAAAGCAATAATAATATTATTAGTAGAATTGATATTGATTACTAAGAACTAATCTGAAATCTACTTGTTTCTTTAATCTGAGTGATAATTCTCAAATATTAATTTGCCACTCTACGCAAAAACTAGCAAATACTAACTATGCAAATTCAAGAGATCCCTTTCAATAAGGTGACAGCTTTATCGTCCAGAGACTTAGCATATCAAGAAGGTAACAAAAGTCTAGAACCATTCATTTCCTATCCTTTTCAATTTGATTCCTTAGATAGAGCAATTGCGGATCGTAAAAATCATACTGTTGATCGAAACCTTTTGGTCTCAGAGCTACAAAATCAATATAAGTCTATCCCCCACTCTGAATTGGTAGCTGAGCATATTGAAATGCTTGCAGAGAACAGTACTTTTAGTGTAATTACAGCGCATCAACCATCCTTGCTGACAGGACCTTTGTACTACATTCTTAAGATTTGTAGTGCCATAAATTTAGCAAAAAGAGCTAGTTCTAAATCACACAAAATCGTTCCTGTCTTTATAATTGGTGGAGAAGATCATGATTTCGATGAAATAAATCACACGTATTTGTTCGGAAAGAAAATCAGTTGGGATCGAGAAGCATCTGGAAGTGTTGGACGTCTAGATTTAAAAGGTTTTGACGAGATTATAGAACAAGTAGGTGCTATGTTGGGGAAAGGTGAACCTGCTGATGATCTAAGGGAAAAATTGGCTTTCGCCCAAAAGAATGCAAAGACTTACGGAGAGTTTAGTTTTTTATTTACACATGCAATCTTTGATGCATATGGTCTGGTCATTGCAAATTTTGACAATAAAACTTTCAAAAAAAGCTTTGCTCCAATCATAAAGAAGGAAATATTCGAAGAGTTTTCTAAGCCACTTGTTGTGGAAACTCAAGCTCTTTTGGAAGAAAAAGGCTTTTCTAACCAAGCATATGCTAGAGATATCAATTTTTTCTATCTGCACGATGGTCAGAGACTGAGAATTGAAAAAATAGAAGATACATATCATTTGGTTGACTCCGAGACTACATTTACTAAGTCTGAGTTGGAAGCAATTATAGATGAATTTCCAGAGCGATTTTCTCCCAATGTGGTGATGCGTCCGATTTATCAAGAGCATATAATGCCTAACCTTGCATACATAGGTGGTGGTGGAGAATTAGCTTACTGGATGGAAAGGAAAACTCAATTTGAAGCCTTTGGTGTGTTCTTCCCGATGCTAATCAGAAGAACTTCAGCAATGTGGTTAAGTCAGAAAAATCAAGAAGTTCTATCCAAACTAGGTTTACATGTTGATGACCTACTGAAAGATACTGACTTACTACTTAAAGAATATGCACTTGAACAAAGTAAATTCGATGTAGATTTCATAGAGTACTATTCAGAAATTGAACAAGCTCATATGAAAATCGAAAAGATAACGGAAGAAATTGATCATACACTGGTGGCACGGATCGAAGCGATGAAAACTAACCAAATCAATGGTTTAGAGAAATTGAGAGGAAGACTTATCAAGAAAATCAAACAACAACAAGAAGTTGATTTGAATAAAATCAGAAAGGTCAAAGACTATCTATTCCCTAATGACGGTCTACAAGAGCGTCGTGCCAATTTTATGGAATTCTATCTCGATGAAGGACCAGAATTAATAGACATACTGATCGAAAACTGTGACCCCTTTAACAAAAGCTTTCGAGTAGTCAAAGCTTAAAATTGTCATCAATCAAGTTGGAAAATGACTCTTAAGTGAAGCACTTTGGGCTTGACCCATTAACTATGATTCTGCCTCTTCCATCTTACTAGGATCAAAGACAGTAAGCAGGTCCGCCAATCGTGCTTTCAATTCAGATCTATCTACGATGAAATCTAAAAATCCATGCTCAAGCAGAAATTCCGAGGTTTGAAAGCCTTCCGGTAATTCTTGTTTGATTGTCTCTTTGATCACACGAGGTCCAGCAAATCCTATTAATGCATTTGGCTCAGCAAAATTGACATCACCTAACATCGCAAACGAAGCTGAAACACCACCAGTTGTGGGATCTGTCAGAAAGCTAAAATAAGGAATACCCTCTTTTGCAAGTTGTGATAATTTAGCTGAGGTTTTTGCCATTTGCATCAATGAAAATGCAGCTTCCATCATTCTTGCTCCACCTGATTTGGAGATAATCATAAATGGGATTCTTTCTGCAATTGCCATGTCAATTCCACGAGCAATTCTTTCTCCCACAACGCTACCCATTGATCCTCCGATGAACGAAAAATCCATAGCTGCAACAATCAAAGGTTTTCTGCTAACCTTCCCTTTTGCCACTGAAATAGCATCTGTAAGACCAGACTTTTTGTACGCAGCCTCAAGTCTTTCAGGATAAGTCTTAACATCTACAAACTCAAGTGGATCTTCACTGATGATATCATCAAAATGTACGGTAAATTGACCATCGAAAATAATATCGAAATAATCATGACTTCCAATTCTGGTATGGTGGTTACAAGAAAGACATTTGAAATAATTTTCCTTCAACTCTTTCATTGTAGAAGTCTCAGAACAATTCTTACACTGATGCCAAAGCCCATCAGGAGCTTCTTTCTTAAATTTTGTAGCTGTTTGTATACCGTCCTTAAGTCTTTTAAACCATCCCATAGATCAAATTTTCAACTGCATAAGTACATATAAAAAAAGCGAAGATAGTTCAATTGAAAGATTTTTAGAGAACAAGTATGGCAAAAAAAATACCACCTTTGCCAGTAAAAGAATATTCTGATCATGAATGAAATTAAAGTATGCCTTATCGGATATGGTCGTATGGGTCATGCCATTGAAGAATTTCTAGCTCAAGAAAACTGCAAACTAGTTTATGTCGTCAAAAGCGATGAAAAATGGGATATAGAGCAGATGAGAACTTGTGATGTTGCAATAGAATTTAGCGTACCGACTGTCGCATTCGATAATATTTGTAGATGTATTGAACTTGGCATACCTGTAGTATCTGGAACAACCGGGTGGTTAGACCGCCTTCCAGAGATTCACGAGATATTGAATGAATATCCAAATTCGGCATTTCTATACGGCAGCAACTTTTCAGTAGGGATGAATCTCTTTTTCTACTTGAATGAATATGCAGCAAAACTCATGGAAAATGGTGGGTACCCCCCCCAAATAAGAGAAATTCATCATATTCATAAGCTAGATAGTCCGAGTGGCACTGCCATTACGCTTGCTGAAGGAATCATTCAAGAACGCAAGGATGTAGAAACATGGACGCTTGATGAGAAACCAGCAGAAAAATCGGTTCGAATTGAAGCCCTACGAGAGCCCGATGTTCCGGGAACGCATAGTATTAAATATGAGAATGCGATTGATAAAATCGAGATCACTCATGTCGCTAAATCTAGGGATGGTTTCGCTTTAGGAGCTATTAAAGCGGCTAAATGGCTTGCTGGTCAAAAAGGGTATTTTACGATGCGGGATTACACTCGAGATCTACTAGAATTGGAATACTAAGTTCTTTTAAAAAGAAGAAGGTTATTTTACGATTATGCTGTAAATTCTTTGATCACTTGTATGGCTTGAAATATCATCGAAGTAATTTCAGTAGTAAAGCTGAATTCATAGCAATCTACGAATATCAAATTGAAGGTTTATCAAAGCTTTCAAAAACCAGTATATTTGCAGCGTGATTACACCTAAATCCATAGATGAAGTTAAAGCAGCGGCTCGAGTTGAAGAGGTGTTAGGTGAATTTATTGATTTACGACGAGCAGGAGTCAATCTAAAGGGACCTTGCCCTTTTCACGATGAGAAAACTCCATCATTTGTCGTATCTCCAGCAAAAGGAATATACAAGTGCTTTGGATGCGGGATGGCAGGAGACTCCGTACGTTTTCTCATGGACCATGAAAAGCTTAGTTATCCTGAAGCTATCCGGTGGATCGCTAACAAATATAATATTGAGCTGGAAGAGACGGAAGTAAGTGAAGAAGTACGTAGAGAAATTCAAAAGAAAGATAGTTTTTTCATTATAAATGGATTTGCCCAGAAGCTATTCCAAGAATACCTTCTAAAAACCAATGAAGGGCGTGCTATAGGACTTAGCTATTTCAAAGAACGGGGATTCTTAGAATCTACAGTTGAAAAATGGGGTCTTGGTTATGCTCCTGAGGATCGACACTTTTTATTCAACGAACTCAAACAAGGCGGATACAATCTAGAACTTGCACATGAACTTGGACTATTAAAAGAGAATCGAGATTTCTTCCATTCAAGAATTGTCTTTCCTATTAGAAATCTAAGTGGAAAGATCATAGGTATCGGTGCACGTACGCTGAGTTCCAACAAAAGAATTCCAAAGTATATAAACTCTCCAGAAAGCGAGATTTATAATAAAAGGAAAACACTTTTTGGACTATACTTCGCCAAGACAGCAATTCGAAAGAAAGATACGTGCTATATGGTGGAGGGTTACACTGATGTTATCAGTCTTCACCAAAATGGTATTGAAAATGTCGTGGCATCCTCTGGAACCGCATTAACGGTTGAACAAATCAAGTTAGTCAAACGATTTTCGGAGAACATCACAGTCGTATATGATGGTGATTCTGCTGGAATTAACGCTGCGTTACGAGGGCTGGATCTGATTTTGGAGCAAGATATGAATGTCCGTCTACTACTGCTTCCTGATGGAGAAGATCCAGACTCATATGTTCGTAAAGTTGGCCATACTTCTTTTACCGAATACGTAAGCGAGAACTCCAAAGACTTTATACTTTTCAAAATAGACTTACTGCTCAAAGAAGCTGGTGATGACCCGATTAAACGTTCGAAGGTAGTGAAGGATATTGTAGAGTCTATTTCTAAGATTACTGACTCCCTGAAGCGTAATGAATATGTAAAGCTCTGTAGTAGATTACTGGACGTGCCGGAGATCACGATTCAAAAAGAAGCAAACAAACTTATAAAGCAGCAAATTAACAAGAAGAGCTACTCTAGTCCACAATTTGAAAAACCTAGATCAGAAGCTGAATGGGATAAAGATCCTAAACCTAACAAGCAACAATCCGCTATTTTTGATGTAAATTCACATGAAGCTCAAGAAAGAGATATAGTAAGAATACTGATGACCTTGGGAGACAACTTCATTGACGAATCCAAAGAAATTCGAGTCTATGACTATGTCTATCAAGCAATTTTAAATATTATTGAATACTTTGATAATGAATTGTATGTTGAAGTAATTCAAGAAGTTGCCAAAGCACATGAAAAAGAACTGGTGCTTACTCCTACATATTTTCTAACACATCCGAATGAAGAAATCAGTCAACTGGCAATAGAGGTGAATTCTGATAAATATTACTATGCAAACTGGAAGTCCAGAGGCATTGAATTACAAACACAAGCAATGCCTAAGGACAATTATATAAATGATTTCACCCAAAGTATCCTACGATTGAAGAGTAAAAAACTTCAACGAATTCTCGAGGAAAATCAGGAAAAAATTAAAAGTATTTCGCCTGATGACGTCGATGAATTGAGGATAAAGCTTAAAGTAATAATGGCTATCAAAACCGATTTAGCGCAAATAAATAATCTACTACGCAATGTAGTTTTGTAGATTGAAATACTCACTTAGAGTTCAAGAATGCCCTCGGGAAGGTCCATTACAAGATACTCTTCTTCATCGTTCACTTCCACAATGAGATCCTCATGGAGAGGTATGTAAATTTCCTTACCTTCATATCCAACAAGGGCAAGTAATTGCTGGGGCATTTCGTAAATCTCAATGATATCTCCGACTTTTTCCTCTAGGTTTAGAATCGTAAAACCAACAAATGGCATTTCATTATTAACTTCCAAATGCCCTGCTGTGTCATTTGGAAGAAAAACACCAACTCCATTTAAACGATCTCCTTGATCTTGCGAAATGATATCATCAAAACGAATCATGCTGTCTCCTTGCTTCCACTGCATCACCCTGAATGGAACATAGGTGTCATCCAGTTTTAGGAATAGGAAATCTTGCTTTTTACACAACTTCTCAAAAGACTCGTAAACCTTGACACGATTGAATCCAGCAGTACCGAAACTTTTACCAAGCGACGCAACTTTTATAAAACTAAGTTCCTGAACTAGCTTCTTTTTAGTTCCCATATTCGACTAAGACTGATTCAAGTAAGTATCCTTTTTCTCCCTTTTCTTCCCAAGTCTGACCTTCACACTCGACGATACATTGAGTATCGAGAATAACATGCCTTTTATATACTAAACCAATATCCTTAGCATATTTCTCTACAACAAATCTTCTGTGTATCAATTCATTCTCACCCGAATCTGCATTTTGGATAGTAGCCACTTCAGTATAAGGTTCATCTCCAATCAACATACGGGATTCAATCGACAACATTCTGTAATCCCAATCACGAAGCAAATCTAAAGTTTCTCCTCCCACAAAAATATCGACATCCTCAGTGATAAATGCATTTCCATCCCAACTTACGTATTCTTTTAAAGGGAAAACTAGTTTCATATACTTCAGATTCTCCTCAGTCTTCGTAGCCATTGTTGGATCCTTCTGCGCTACCCAAACATCAACGACATTCCATTCATAATTCGAAGACTTACTTACACTTCTTTCTATACGATAAACAGTGTCTTGTACCTGGTCGACAAAAACTTCGACGATTTCCTCCTTGACATATGAAGAAGTTGTATCCTTTTTATCTCCGAGTTGGGAATATATAACGCTATCTACCTTATAGATCCATAATGCATTGTCTGCTAAAGGAAAGTACTCATAACCAAAATTATCCATCGGCAAGTCCTCTGTGACATCTTCACAAGACGCAAAGAAAGCAAGGCTAAATAGAATAGCTAGAAAATAAATGACTTGTTTCATAAACTTGCATAACTCTAATTATCGCGTGAAGACAGTATTGAAGTTTTGATTATTCCACCTCCGATCACATCATCACCATCGTAGAAAACAGCACTTTGCCCAGGGGCGACACCCCGTACATTGGCTAAAAACTCAACCTCTACAGAATCTGCTCTAAATTGCTTTAGAACGGACAAAGTTCCAGGATCATTATATCTAACTGTGGTTGTAGCTTGAAAACTTTCAGGCAAGGTCTTGTACTTCATCAAATTGACACCACCAACCATCATACCATTTCTAATTAAATTATCCACATCTCCCAGTACTACAGTATTAGAGTCTGGTCTAATTTCCGTCACATACATAGGTTTACCGAATGCTTTACCTAAGCCTTTTCGCTGACCGATCGTAAAATATGGATAGCCTCGGTGCTGTCCTAAGACATTTCCTGAGATATCGATAAAGTCCCCTCCAGCAACTTCAGCAGCCAAAGTAGGTACTCTCCTATCTAGAAAACCTCTGTAATCATTATCTGGAACAAAGCATATCTCATAGCTTTCGGCTTTCTTTGACAGTGCCTCATATCCAAAATCTGCAGCCATCTGCCTTACCTCAGGTTTAGTATACGGCCCCAATGGGAATCTGCTTCGTTCCAGACACTCTTGAGAAAGTCCCCATAAAACATAACTTTGATCCTTTCCTATGTCCTTGGATTTTTGAACAAACTTGCGTCCCTTGTGCTCAGATACTTTAGCATAATGACCAGTTGCAATGAACTCACAGTCCATAGCATCTGCCCTTTTGAGCAAAGCAGACCACTTGATATGGGTGTTACACAAAACACACGGATTAGGAGTTCGACCTGCTATATATTCGTCAACAAAATTATCAATCACATAGTCACCAAACTCTTCACGTATATCGATAATGAAGTGTGGAAATCCCATATTGACAGCAACCTCACGTGCGTCATTAATTGAGTCTAGACTGCAACAACCCGTTTCCTTTTTGGAACTTCCTGAGCTTGCATAATCCCAGGTCTTCATAGTAATGCCTACCACTTCATACCCTTGCTCATGCAACATCATAGCTGTCACTGTGCTATCAATCCCACCACTCATGGCTACTAATACTCGTCCTTTCTTACTCATAACGCAAAAATAAACAGTTGTTTGTGATTAAGGTTTGAAAAAGTACAATCAAAAATACTTGTCTTTTTCGATGGTGTTTTTCTGTCAGTTCTGACTTAAAAAAATTGAATTTAGTCTTCTCAGGCTATATGAAGCCTTTGTCTTCTAGCCATTGATTAGAAAATATTGATTTTTCATATTTCGACCCGTGATCAGGAAATATTCCAACAATGCAGGCTTTTCGGTCGCATTCATGCGCAATTTGTTTCATTCCTTCCATCACTGCTCCTGACGAATGTCCTACAAAAATACTTTCTTCGTGATTCAGCTCGACACAACTATGATAGGCTTCAATATCTGACACCTGTAAAACTTGATCAAAATATTCGAATCGGACATTTGCGGGAATAAACTTCTTTCCAACTCCATCCATATTGTAAGAACTAGCTTTACTTTTATCAAGTTCCCTAGTTTGGTAGAAATGCTGTAAAACGGAACCTTTCGCATCGACAGCTATGACTTGAATTTCTGGATTCATTTCCTTTAGGTACTTAGCTGTGCCTGAAAGAGTTCCTCCCGTGCCAATAGTTCCTACGAGATGTGTTATTGCACCACCTGTCTGATCCCAAATTTCCGGTCCAGTTGAATTATAATGAGCTTCGGTATTATAAGGATTGTAATTTTGATTCACATAAAAAGCATCTTCAATTGTTTCTGCAAGATGCTCTGCTTTTGTAATGTAATTATCAAGACTAGAACGGTCTGCCTTTGCTGAACATATAATCACTTTAGCGCCTTGTTGCTTGAGATCAGAAATCTTTGTAGCAGAGACTTTATCTTTGATAGTAATAATACACTTGATACCCATCTTATTAGATAACCTTGCAAGAGCGAGACCAGTGTTTCCAGATGAAGCTTCTATAACAGTTGTATCCTTGTTAATTCTTCCTGCTCCTATAGCCTTATTAAGAATATATTGAGCAACTCTATCTTTTGCAGACCTTGTAGGATTCTCACATTCCATCTTAGCGTACATGAGTCTGCTATAACTTGAAGAATAGTGAAATAGTCGAATTAATGGCGTGTTGCCAATTTCTCGATCCTTAATACCTGATTCTCTAAATTTTCTTTTTTTACTCGAAAGTAGAAATCGATCGTAAATAAGACTGAATAGTGCCACGGCCTGAAAGTTTCCACAAAACTACGAAAAAACTAACTTTTGAGCTAATTCAGACCTTATCTAAGTCGATCTACTAGGCGATTTAACTGTACTGCTTCGGTGCTCCAATTCCAATCCTTTGTTGCTTGTTGACATGCTTTTTTCATAGAAAAGTACCTTTCTTCGTCTTGCTCCAAAGACAAAATAAACTTATGTAGTTGAGAAATATCCGCAGGTTCTATAAGTAGTCCAACTTTGTGGTGGCTCATAAGCGTTGAGTATTCAGGAAAATTCATATTGACCGAAGGAACAAGAGATGCGGTGTAATCGAAGAATTTATTGGCTAGAGAGTAGTAATAGTTTAGACTTTCTCCTTCCAAGAGATTGAGACCCAACCATGCTTTTTTCGTATACTGCTTAAGTTGGCTAGGTGGTAACATACCAGTAAATACGATATTCTCTAATTCTAGTTTTTCTGTCAAGTTCTTGCATGCTTCTAAAGATGGTCCACCACCTGCAATAATTAGCTGCATATGTGGTAGGTGTTGCATTGCTCGTATACTTGCTTCTACTCCCCTACCTTCATTGACAGCTCCCTGATATAAAATGGTCTTGCGCTCAGATCTTGGCTTGTCCACATTTTGAGCATCTTGTAAAATCGGGACATTTCTTACCGTATAGAATGTCTTTGAATAGAGAGATCCATAGATCTTAGACAATTCAGTGCCGACCGTGATACATATCGACGCTTGCCTAATACCATAGCGCTCAATCTTCCGCCAGATATTTTGGACGAAAGTCCTCCCTTGTAGCTCGGGAACTTCCGTAAAATACTCATGAGCATCGTAAATCAAAGGAAGATTCCTTGCTTTACTTAGGATAGTTGCTGGAAGCAAAGTATCTAGATCTACTGAGTATATCACATCTGGCTTTCGCCAAAAGAGCGTCCAAATTAGACGAAAATTGTATTCTATGTAAAACCCTTTTCCAGCTTTAAAAACTGTCTTTATCCGTTGTTGCTTGTAGCACCTTTGCTCTAAAGGAGGAGGCCTACGAGTGGAGCTACCTATAATACACACGTCAAAATCACTAGAAAGTGTTTCTGCGATCTTATGCATTCGTTGATCGAAAGATATATTATTAGTAATTAATATATATAATCGCTTCACTTGATTACTTTTAACTTCGAATGATTAATTGAAATACGATTCTCATTTTCTAGAACCGACAACATATACAGTACCTTCTTTCTCTTATTGAAAGGCCACCAATGTAGAACATCAAAAAGATCAATTTCAGTCTCCACCTTGTCAACTAGATAGCTCCTTAAGTCCTTCAATTCCCTCACTGAAAAATCTGTTTTTGCACTACCCCTACAAAGGTCACAATGACCACAACTATTTGTGTTTCTCTCATCAAAGTACTCCAAAATATGCTGTTCTCGACAATGAGCAGATTCCAGATACTCAATCATAGCCTCTAGCTTTCTCCAATTCGTTTTGTATTGTCTATTTATTCGAGCATAATCTATATTTATGGACTTTGCTTCAAATCTCGGAAAAGTAAATTTCACTTGGGGCATTTCTGATCTCGGGATATAAATTCCGATTTCAAGATCGTTAATCTTACTCAGAAACTCGATAACTTTCGATACTGGCAAGTCAGTTAAACGAGCTATCTTTTCTTCACTTACTTTGACAGGATGTGAAAAAAGACCTTCGTAAGTTCGCACCACCGTTGTCAAAAACGATTGAAAAGATGAATTTGAAGCCGTCCTGATGAATGATTCTTTTGATACTTCAAAATGAAGTGTCGAAGGCTTAAAAAATGAGTCGGTAGCAAAGAGTATTCCTGCTTCTTCAAGAACTTTAAACACAGCCTGAACTTGTAAGAGCGAAAAACCTGAGTACTTGCAAAAAAGATTGATATCAAAGTCAAACCAAGTCTCGTGACCGTCTCCGATAGGAATGTTCAGAAATTGGTTGAGCTTTTCATAAACTTTATTAATCTGAGTATGATCGACCTGACCTAACTCCATTTTTCTATAAGCGTTCTCAATACCCTTGTCGTCATAAATCAAAACTGCAAAAGAATCCTTACCATCTCTTCCTGCCCTTCCTGCTTCTTGGTAATACTCCTCCAATGATGTGGGAATATCCAGATGCAATACCCACCTGACATTTGCTTTATCTACCCCCATCCCGAATGCGTTGGTTGAGACAATTATGCCATCATTACTTCGGATCCACTCCATTTGTTTTTTCCGGCGTTGCTCATATGTTAAGCCAGCATGATAGAAGTCGACATTGTGTCTTTGCGTTTTAAGAATACCCGAGATCTTTTCAGTCATTGATCGATTACGCACATAAATTATCCCTGCTCCTTGCAATCTTTCCAATATGCATTTTAGTTCTTTCAACTTGTCAGTCGTCCATAATACGGAGTAGGATAGGTTTGCTTTTGCAAAAGACTGCCTAAAGAGTTTTGCGTTCTTCAAGGGCAAAAAAGACCGAATATCTTCTAGTGTTTCTTTTGTTGCAGTAGCAGTAAATGCGACAAAAGGTACGTCAGGAAAGTGATCCTTAAGTACATCAATCTTTAGATAAGACGGTCTAAAATCATGTCCCCATTGTGAAATACAGTGTGCTTCGTCAATTGCAATCAACGATAGATTCATCTTATGCATTCTTGCTTGAAACAATTCACTTTGAATCCTCTCAGGTGCCATATAAAGAAAATCATATTGCCCGTAAATAGCGTTATCTATACCTTGGTCAATCTCACGCCTATGCATCCCACCATGCAAAAAAACTGCTTTGATCCCTCTTTCCCTGAGCTGATTGACTTGATCTTCCATCAATGCCACTAATGGCGAGATTACTAGCGTTAATCCGGGTCTAGCTATCCCAGGTACCTGATAGCAAATAGATTTCCCCGCTCCTGTAGGCAACAAACCCACAACTGGGTTGCCTTGGATAATTTCTTTTACGATCTCGGATTGAAGCGGTCTAAAGCTGTCATAGGACCAGTGCTTCTGCAGAATCTGTTTAGCTTTAGACAAAATGAGGGTTCTATAGATGATTTAACAACAATAATCACTTACAAAACTATCAGAATTTTGGACATTCTACATTACTTCCACTTGAATAAAAAGCAAAGCTCACGCCAACTGCGCC
Source organism: uncultured Saprospiraceae bacterium (assembly GCA_943788055.1). Lineage (GTDB taxonomy): Bacteria > Bacteroidota > Bacteroidia > Chitinophagales > Saprospiraceae > JAHDFB01. The sequence goes on along the minus strand of CALSOU010000006.1, from coordinate 190,121 downwards.
CATAAAATAATAGTCATTAATTGTCGGATTTCCTCTCTGAACTCCATTGCTAATGTATCCTTCTTCCCCAAGGAATTCTCCAGTCCTATTGCTTAAAGCAAGAGTAAGTTCTCCTCCTTCAGCTAGCAGAATTTCGGGATCGGCATACAATGTACTCACATCGTCGAGATAATCCGTAAAGGTCCTTCTCCAGGTAAAATCAGCAAACCCAGTAATGTTGTCTGCCAATTTGAACTTAACTCCTCCTCCAAAGGGAATATTTAATTGTGTAAGACTATATTTTTGATTATTTGGTGCGGCTGAGGTCCCTTGCCCTTCTGTACCTAGCGGCTGAAGACGAATTCTCTGTCCCTGATAGTCTGTCCTTGGGTCAAATCTGAAGGCTCCAAAACCAAGAGCTACGTATGGGGTAAATATATTTTCACTTGCAATAGCAGAAAACTTGAACATGTTCACTTCTAGCATCCCAGCAATTTCATAAATATCCGAATCAAAACTTAGATTACGCCTTATTAACTCAGACCTTCCAGTAAGTGCATCGGAACCAGAAACGTTAGCATAAGTCACTCCCACTCTTGTAGAAAGCGTTGAATTTATGTTGAATTTGGAAAATGCACTTACTGCAGGATGACTCTGTCTTAACGCTAGACTAATGCTGTTGGTAAGATCGCCGTTGTAGTTAGACAAACCAACGCTACCACCTACCTCCATGTAGGCCTGAGCTTCAACGCTCTTTGTAGAGAATGTCGAGAAAAATACGGCGAGAACTAGATATAAAACAGATTTGTACATTTTAACACAAAATAAGATTTATAAATTCTCTACGCAAAATTACACCAAATAATTGTTTAGAAAAGATATCAGATCTGGCAAAGTCGCTGTATCAGTTGTAGAAGTTGAGAACCTAAACGCTTCAGTGGTCAATTCTAGCATCTAATTTTCAATACAAAAATAATTGGGTTGAAATCCTTCTTTTTCTCAGACGTTAATAATATCATAAATAGCAGTATTACAACATAAATCTTTATATCATTTTGTTGGCAAGATTATATTTGTGTTACTTTACAAAAAAAAAATGAACTATGAATAAGAAATTGTTATACACATTTTTCCTAGCACTAGGATACATGGGACTTCAAGCTCAAGACGGACCTCCCGCTAATTGGTTTAATTTAGACAAAGAAAAAGATGGGGTATATGGAGTGAGTACTGAACGTGCTTATGAAGAACTGCTAAAAGGAAAATCAAGTGTTTCTGTGGTTGTTGCAGTGATAGACTCAGGTGTTGATGCTGAGCATGAAGATCTTGACGATGTGATGTGGGTCAATCCAGGTGAAATAGCAGGTAATGGTATCGACGATGACGGAAATGGTTATGTAGATGATGTGCATGGATGGAACTTCATCGGAGGTTTTGATGGAAAAAATGTAAATGATGATAATCTCGAAATTGCTAGAGTTTACAAAAAATACAGCTACAAGTATGAAAACGCTGATCCTGACAAACTCACAAAAAAAGGCAAGAAAGAATATGAATTCTACCAAAAAGTAAAAAAAGAGTTAGAAGAAAGTAGAGCTAAGGCTGAAAAGTCGCTTGAAAGAATCAAGGGTAATGAAGGTATGATCTACGGAGCATTAGATGCCTTAGAAGCAGCTTTAGGAGGTGGTATTGAACTTACTCCTGAATTTGCGGACAGCCTTGCTACTACAGGAGAGCAGCAGTTCGTTGTTGCGAGTAATATCGTTAAACAATTGTATGGAGATGCTAAGACAGTTGACGAGATGAAAGATGCAATTAGTGAACAATACAAGGGTGCGTATGAATACTATGGTAATCAACTTGAATACGGATACAATCCAGACTTTGATTCACGTGTAGTCATAGGCGACAATTACGAAGATCAAACTGAAAAATACTACGGTAATAATGATGTTGAAGGTCCAGATGCGTTTCATGGTACGCATGTAGCAGGAATCATTGGTGCTGAAAGAGACAATGGTTTGGGGATGAATGGAGTTGCTGACAATGTGAAAATTATGTCTGTTCGCACAGTACCGAATGGAGATGAGCGCGATAAAGATGTTGCTAATGCAATTCGTTACGCTGTTGACAATGGTGCTTCAGTAGTTAATATGAGTTTTGGAAAAGGATACTCATGGAACGAAGAAGTAGTTGAAAAAGCAATTAAATACGCTGAAAAGAATGATGTTCTTTTGGTTCATGCAGCTGGAAACAGCAGTCAAGACAATGACGTAACAGATAACTTTCCAAATGATATGTACAGAAAGAAAATACTATTTTGGAAGAAAGACAAGACATTTGACAATTGGTTAGAGGTTGGTGCTCTAAATTGGAAAGAGGGAGAAAATTCTGTTGCACCGTTCTCAAACTATGGTAAAGAAAATGTAGATGTATTTGCACCTGGTATGGCTATCTACTCTACTACACCAGACAATAATTACCAAAATGCACAAGGTACAAGTATGGCTTCTCCAGTAGTCGCCGGTGTTGCAGCATTGATACGATCATACTACCCTAGCCTTACGGCTGAACAAGTAAAAGAGATCATTGAACAGTCTAGTGACAAGCGGATGACAAAAGTGAGCAAACCCGGATCTGACGAAGTCGTTGATTTTAGTTCACTTAGTACTTCTGGAGGTCATTTGAATGCATATAAAGCCTTAGAACTGGCAAGTAAGACAAAAGGAAAGAAAAAGATTAAAGCAAATAAAGCCTAGATAAAGGTCAAATTGATTAAAAAGCGTTTCATGATCAAACTATGAAACGCTTTTTTTATGAAAAAATCATATCCTTTACTAGATCTTCTCCTAGTTCCTCGTTAAATCTTTTAATCAACTGCTCCTTTCCAATGAAGAGTTCTTTTCGCAGTGGAGCAGAATTCAACTTCAAGTAAATTACACCTTTATTCAAATGTATCTTAACAGTTTTATTTGTAAGTAACTTACCTAATTTTTCATTCCAGATTAGCTTGACTTGTGTATCATAATAACCCGTAGTCAAAGGACCTTTCTTCATCATTCCTTTCAGTATATCTTGAATAGGTTGATCATTATGTTTTTTCATGCAAGGAATTTAAAATGTATAAAGTAAGCTTAAGTTACAAAGTTACTGGAAGAACCTGATTATCAGTGACTTCATAAAGTGCAAAATCAAAATTCAGTTCCTCAAAAATATGATTCAAACGATCTTTCTCTGTATCTGTAATAAAGATTTGCCCAAGTTTTGCATTATTCAGCAATTTAATCAAATGCATTACACGACTAGAATCTAGCTTATCAAAGATGTCATCTAATAAGATGATGGGACTAACTTGCCTATGCTTTTTGATTAATTCAAATTGAGCTAATTTCAAGCGCAAGCACAAATGATTTCTGTTGTCCTTGCGACCCAATAAACTTTATTGGAGATCCATTATTTAGAAAAACAAGATCATCTTTGTGTACACCTACAGATGTGCGCTGCAGGATTAAATCCTTTTTTCGATTTTCCTTAAGTAATACGTCCAATGCAGTCTCTGACAATTTAGACTTGTAGGTTAGATCAGATATCTCTTTGCCTCCACTTATGAATTCATATTTATCTAGAAATATGTCTTTCAACTCTTCTAAATAAGCCTTTCTTTTGTCGAAAATAGTCGAACCAGTTATGCTTAATTTCTGATCGTACACATCTAGTAGAGATAGATCAATCCTATGTTCTTCATCAGATTTAAGCAGCTGATTTCTTTGCTTCAAGATATAATTGTACTCCATTAGACAATCTAGATAATCGGAATCCAACTGACTAATTGTAGTATCAATTATGCGCCGCCTTTCAACACTGCCCTCGTTGATGATATTACCATCTTTCGGAGCGATCATGACAATTGGTATCAGGCCAATGTGATCCACCAACCTTTCGTACTTCTTAGCATCTTTTTCAAAAACCTTGGGTTTTCGCTTTTGTGTTTTGCAAACTATTCGATGCTCTGTTTCGTCTTGAACAAAGAGCCCGTCCAATCTAAAGAAGTCCGATTCATGTCGGTAATTATGAGTGTCTGTAGAAAGAAAATATGATCGGGTCAAGCCCAAATAATGTATAGCATCTATTAGATTTGTTTTCCCTTCTCCGTTGTACCCAGTTATCACATTAAATTGTGGATGAAAATCGACATGGACATCTTCATAGTTTTTATAGTTTACAATATGAATGTGAGATATGAGCATAGCCGAGTATGAAAAATTAAAATTCGATTATATTTGCGAAGCGAAAAAGTGCGAAAATACAATTTGACATTCAATAAACAACAAGATAAACAGTAAGAAAATGGCAGAAGTAGTAGCAAAAGCGAAGACAGGAAAAAAACCTACATCTAGAAAAAAGTCTGTAAAAAAATACAACAAAAAAACATGGTTGACTTGGTTCGAGACGATGTATAGAATTCGAAAATTTGAAGAGAAGACCTTACTAGCATATTCCCAGCAAAAAATACGTGGTTTTTGCCATGTGTATATCGGTCAGGAAGCAATAGGTGCTGCTCTTGTAACTGGAATTCGTAAAGAAGACGCTGTAGTTACTGCTTATCGCCAGCATGGAGTAGGATTATCCCGTGGTCTTAGTTCCGATTCTTGTATGGCTGAGCTATTTGGCAAAAAAACTGGCTGTGTAAAAGGTAAAGGTGGCTCCATGCACTTTTTTAGCAAGAAACACAACTATTTTGGAGGAAACGGGATCGTAGGAGCTCAAATTCCCATCGGAACAGGTATAGCTTTTGCTGAACAATATAAAGGGACTGATAATCTATGTGTTACAATGTTTGGAGATGGAGCTGCTAGACAAGGTGCTTTATATGAGTCATTTAATATGGCAATGACATGGAAACTTCCTGTGCTTTATATTTGTGAAAACAACGGTTATGCGATGGGTACCTCTGTTGAGCGAACCAGTAATGTTCAAGATTTATACAAAATTGGTTCCGCATTTGATATGCCAAGTGAAGCAGTTGACGGTATGGATCCCGCTTCAGTACATGAAGCATTTCAAAGAGCTTCAGAGCATATCAGATCAGGTCAAGGACCATATTACCTTGAAATTAAAACATACAGATATAAAGGTCATTCTGTGTCAGATCCAGCTAAATATCGTACAAAGGACGAATTGAACAGCTACAAAGAAAAAGATCCAGTAATTGTCGTTGAACAAAAGATCTTAAAGGATAAAATAGCTTCTCAAAAAGAGGTAGATGAAATCAAGAAAAGTATAGTTGACGAAATTAATACAGCATACAAGTTTGCTGATGAGTCTGACTATCCTGATGGTTCTGAATTATATTCTGAAAACTACGTTCAAGAAGACTATCCTTTCTTGACATAGTTGCCTAGTACTCTTATTCAAAAAGAAAAAGCTGCCAGCGTTCTCGCTTGGTTTTCTTTTTTATGACCTAGTTTTTAACCAAAAGCTTATTAATATAATTACTACTAGTGATAAACCAATGATTACCAAATATGGTATCTCTTTTTGAATAAGTGCATTGTCATTCCCATGTAAAACAAACCCCGCCCAATAGTAAGGATGTTGATGCATTTGAGAACTTGACTCTATGTAATGTTTCTTTGATTTTGATAAGGCCTGATGCTTTGAAGTACCATTAGCCAATTCTTCATAGAAACCAGTCATGATCTGACTACTCGCATAATCGGGAACAGCGTGTCCTGACATAACTATGGATTCAGCACCTGATTCAATGAATGATCTTGCAAGTGATAATACCCCTTCACCTTGCACAAATGACCCGTTTCCCGAATTACAAACACTGAGAACGACCATTGAAGAATTAAACGGATTTGAAACAATATCCTGCATGTAGATTTTTTCTCTATCGGGACCAAGTGAAACATTGGTCAAGCTAGAATTCTGTTCATCTAGATTTGCGTGTGAAAGAATATGATGAATAGTTTTATTCTCGCATTCAGCAAAAAAGGATGCTTTTTCTAAGCTTGAAAAAATCTCTGCGTTGAAGAACTGAGAAATAATGGAGGACTCAACCCTAGCATTTGGTAAAAAGTCCTGTTCATTTTGATTCTCATACGGACTGTATACCATTACACTAAGATCTTCATCTGACTTCTTAGCATGTAATTTACTCCAGAGAAAATGTGAATAAGCGTATGAAAATGATCGTTCGAATACCTGGAATGGGCAATTATTTTCACCATTGTAGAGAGCCTCAAATGGAAGATACAGCAACTCGTTATGAGGGATAATTATCAAATGCTTAGCATTCTCCATTGAAGGTCTGATCAGCTTTTCAGTAAGCAGTCTATTTTCATTCTGAAAAGCCTGCATAGATTCATATGACCAATCCATAATACTTGGTTCCGAGCGGATATCAGTAATTAAACGCTCAAGTCTTTCACGATCTTCTGTAGAAAAAGAGATTTCCTCATAGTTCAATCCAGCAGCTCTGGAAATAGTGAAAATATGAACGGAACTCGTATCTAGGTAATAATCAACGATCATTTCATCCTTCTTGATCTGGCTCATACTTGATTTCAAATCTAACTTTTGCTCTGAAAATCGAGCTTCGAAATACTGCGGAAAACGATGCTTTAGTTGATTACGATAATTCAAATAAGACACTTGTATACGCTGAAGATCTGCAGTTCGATTAATTGAATCATTTAGTTCACTACCTAAGCTTTTGATTGAATCTTGAAAAGACTCGAGAATCTTTTGCTCTTCGGCAGGCAATAGCTGATGCGCCTTATGATGCTGTATTTTCTCTAATAAAATTATACTTTTCATCTGTTGCAGAAAGTAGTAGGCCTTCTCAAGATCATCTTTCTCTACAAAGTACAAGTATGCAGCTCTGTAGAACCTAGATAACTTTGACTGTTGAAAAAATCTGTTTTGATCATCAAGCCGCTCCTCTCTTATTGACTGAATAAGCTCATCTATCTCGCTATATAAACTCTCGACTCTGTGCTCTACACCCTCTACTCCAGCCTCCCTTGCTTGATGTAAGATGTCCAATTTGACTTCATAAAAGTCCGTCAAGCTTAACTTGTCTTCCAAAAAAAACAATTCAATTGAATAATCTGTGGGTGATCCCGATATCGCATTTCCATAGCAATGATTATAAATGCAGGTATCTATTGTTCTCAGCGCTAAGTCATAATCATTATTCATAGCATGATACTCAGCTAAATTTTGATACATTACTGCGAACTGATTATGATAGGTCGTAGTGAACATTGAATCCAACAATTGCCTTGAGAGATTGATATATTTTAATGCTTCTGGGGATTTCTGCTTTATATATGCATAGCTGATATTGTTGTAAGCTTTGATGATGTTGCTTACTTTTGTTTTATATACTAAACTCCTTTTAAAATGCAGAAGTGCTCTCTCATTTCTTCCATAACTAAGAAGAATATTAGCCTTAATAAAGTTACCTTGATGTAGTTCTGTCGAAGTAGAACAACTAGCGATGGACTGATCAATTGTTGATAAAGCTTTCTTTTCATTCGACATCTTTGAATAAAACTGGGCTTTTAAGTTCAGTATTTTCACTAAAAGATCGGAATTCCGTATTGAGTTCTCAGTTCTTTTCAACACCTCTAAACCTAGATTATATTCTCCCATCAAGAAGTATAAATTAGCAAGATAAAATGTACATAAATCCTTAGTTGATTTGACTTGGCTATTTTCTAAAACAAAACTATACTCTGAAATTGCCTTTGAAAACATACGGGATGCGAAGTAACAATATCCACGCAAGTATCTAATCTGTAGCTCCTTTTCAAGTGATAGTTCATTTTGTATAATTAGCAAACTGAGAATGCTAATACTCTTGTCTAAACTTCCATTATGAATATTTTTCCTAGCAATATTCACAAAATAAACGGTGAGAGCATCCTTCAAGGATTCTGTATTATTGAAATTCCTTAAGAACTCTTCTAACTCTGGTCTTTCAATACTAGCATAGACTTCCACCAAGCTATCTAGCATTCTATCTGACACTTGTGCTAGGCCTTCTTCGGGCGTACTGCACATTAAGAGCAGAAGGAAAACATAGCGTTTGAGTTTCAATCGATCAATTTTTATGAAGTTAAAATAGTAATTAAATCGAATTTTCTTAGCTTTCGACTTCAAAAGAAATAAAATGTCTACAGCAAAAAACTCAATCAAGAAGGTCACTACTCACAGACTTCAAGAAATGAAAGATGAGGGAGAGAAAATCAGTATGCTGACAGCATACGACTTCTCGATGGCTAGGATCATAGATGATGCTGGAATTGATGTCATTCTAGTAGGTGATAGTGCTTCAAATGTTATGGCTGGACACGAAACTACTCTTCCAATCACGCTTGACCAAATGATTTATCACGCACAATCTGTCGTAAGAGGTGTGAATAGAGCGTTTGTAGTTGTTGATTTACCTTTCGGCACGTATCAAGGTAATTCAAAAAAAGCACTAAACTCCGCTATAAAAATCATGAAAGAATCAGGTGCACATGGAGTCAAATTGGAAGGCGGTTCTGAAGTAAAGGATTCAATAAAAAGAATACTAAGTGCAGGAGTTCCAGTAATGGGACATTTGGGTTTGACCCCACAATCCATATATAAATTTGGTACGTATACCGTGAGAGCTAAAGAGGAAGCAGAAGCTTCTAAGTTACTTTCTGATGCACAACTTCTAGAATCAATTGGTTGCTTTGGTATAGTTCTCGAAAAAATTCCTGCAAGACTTACTAGAGCTGTCAGTGAACTAGTAAACGTGCCTTTGATAGGTATCGGAGCCGGCGAACATGCAGATGGCCAAGTACTTGTACTGCATGATCTTCTAGGGATTACGAAAGAGTTTAATCCTCGATTTTTACGTAGATATTTAAATTTATTTGATGACATTAAAATGGGTGTCGAGAAATACATCAAGGACGTCAAATCAGGTGATTTTCCAAATGAATCAGAACAGTACTAATTCATGAAGACAAAGATTTTCATAGGTGTTCTATTGGGACTGATTGCAGTGGCTAGTATCCTTGCCATTTTTGGAAATAATATCATTTACGGAGAGCATGTTAATCGCAATGGTCAAGATAAGATTTTTTACATAGGTAATTCCGACAATTTTGATAATGTAGTAAGCGCTCTAGATTCTCAAAAACTTATTGATAGCAGATCGAATTTTGAATTAGTTTCTAGATTGATGTCTTATCAAAAGAATGTAAAGCCTGGTCGCTACAAAATTCAGGCAAATTCTTCATACAGATCATTAATTTCGGACTTGCGAAGTGGAAAGCAAGATCCTGTAAAGCTCACAATAAACAATGTGCGAACATTGGACGAATTGGCTAGTAAACTTGCTCAAAATATAGTTGTTGATTCCATTGAAATGCTACGATTTCTCGAGTCGGACACAATTACAAACTCCTACAATATTACAAATGATGAAAAAATGACCTTGTTCATTCCAAACACTTATCAGGTGTATTGGAACACAAGTCCAAAACTACTTGTTGATCGACTTGTCAATGAGCACGGTAAGTTCTGGAACGAGGAGAGATCAGTAAAAGCTAAAAAGTTGGATTTAACCACATCCGAGGTTTATACTTTAGCCAGTATTGTGGATAAAGAAAGTATTCAACAAGATGAGAAACCGAGAATTGCTGGGGTATACTTGAACAGAATAGAGAAAGGCATTCCGCTGCAGGCTGATCCAACTGTAATATTTGCTGTAGGTAACTTTACCTTGAGAAGAGTTCTGAATAAGCATCTTGAAATCGACCATCCATATAATACATATAAGAATTCTGGATTACCACCTGGACCAATCGGAATGGCTACTATATCAGGTATCGAAAGCGTTCTTGATAGAGAGGAACACGATTTCTTATATTTTTGTGCAAAGCCAGAAAGCAACGGTGAGCATGCTTTTGCCAAAACACTTAGTGGTCATAATCGAAACGCTGCCATTTATAGAAGTTGGTTAAACCAGCGAGGAATCCGATAGATTATGAATTTACTAGCTAAATTCATGTTTCAGATTAATGAGAACAAACTTTGCTCTCCTGAAGATCGAATTCTTGTATCATGTAGCGGCGGTAGAGACTCTATGGTACTTGCATATTTACTGCGCGAGGCTGGATACACAATCGGCCTTATGTATATTGACCATCTCAGCAGAGAAGGAGCAAGTTTTAGTGACAGTCTGCATGTTGCCAAAGTCGCTAGTGCGTGGGACATTCCATACTATTATCGTAAATTCCATTATAGGAGTCAAAAACAAAATTCAAATTTTCAAGATCAAGCTCGAAAATTTCGCTATCAAGTTTTACAGGAGAAACTTAGTGAAGAAAACTATTCAGTGATTGCAACAGGTCATCATCAACAAGACTCAGTTGAGAGCTTCTTTCTCAACCTCTCGAAAAAATCAGGTCTAGAAGGTTTACTCGGTATTAAAATGAAACAAGATAATATTGTAAGGCCACTACTGCATTTAACTACAGACGAGATTGATGAGTACTATCAAAATAAAGGTATTCAGCATATCATTGACCAAAGCAACTACCAAAACAATTATAAACGAAACGAATTCAGAAATACAGTAGTTCCAAAGCTTTTGAACTGGGATGAAAATTTTATTAAGTCTACTCATACATCGATAGAATACCTTAAAGAAGCAAATCAGTGGATAGAAAAAGATGTAGAAATTTGGACTCTGAATCATGTAAATAAAAAGCGAGATATACTTTCAATTCCTTTAGATCTCGTCAAAAAGCATCACAGTCCAAATCACTTACTTCATAGAATTCTAAAGAATCGAGGTTTCAATATTTCACAAGTGAATGAAATACTGTCTGCTCAAAATTCAGGTCAAATATGGATTGGTGACCAAGTGCAATTAAATCTATTTCAGTCAACCTTATACCTTTATCAAAAACCTGAATTATTTGGATCTCGCCAAATTCCTTATCCCTTTGAAAACACTAGTCATACTAATCTGGAAAAAATTCTGATCCATCAATCTCAACCGAAAGAATTTAGCGGCGAAATCATCGGTATTCCGCTATCAAAACAAAATTCAAAGCTAATGTTCAGAAATTGGCTAGCAGGTGATTATGTGAAATTCCCCTACGGTAAAAAGAAACTAAAAAAAGTCTTTGTAGAGCATAAAATTCCTAAGATTAAAAGGTCTAGGCTTTGGGTCCTAGCCTATGAAACCGAGGTATTCTGGATCGAAGGAATTAGAAACAATCCCAATAGATCGAGTCAAGAACTATTTTTTATCGAATTGCTTAAAAAGTAGAGCTCTTCCAAAGTCTTTACAAATCGGACAATCATAAGGGTTATGTCCTCTAGCTGGGCAATATTCTCTGCCAAAAAATATTATTTGTAAATGTAATTTATTCCAGGACTCTTTAGGAAAAAGCTTTTTTAAATCAGTCTCCGTCTTCTGCACATTTTTACCAGTACTTAATTTCCATCGATAAGCTAGTCGATGAATGTGTGTATCAACTGGAAATGCTGGTTGTCCAAAAGCTTGAGAGACGACTACTGAAGCAGTTTTGTGCCCAACACCAGGCAATTCTTCAAGTAATTCCATCTTATCAGGCACCTCGCCATCATATTTTGCTAAAAGTATTTCTGACAGCTTATAAATAGCTTTGGACTTTGTGGGTGATAATCCACATGGCTTGATGATATTTCTAATCTCTTCTACTTCCAGACTCAACATCTTTTTAGGAGTGTCGGCTTTCGCAAATAGATACGGAGTTACTTGATTTACTCTAGCATCCGTACATTGAGCTGACAGTAACACTGCTATCAATAAGGTAAATGAATCTTGATGATCAAGTGGCACGGGTGTTTCTGGGTACAGAGCTTCTAATCTTTGGCTTATGATAGCGGCCTTTTCCTTCTGTTTCATGTAATGCTGACTAAGAATTGAAAAATATCGACATTATCCGCATATTGCCACAACTGTGGTTTCTGAGTTGTTCCCGGAAGAATAGACTCTGGTATTTTAGCCGTATTCTGATATACGATACATTGCAGTGACTCTCTCTCTGAATCAATTTTAATATTTAAATCTTCTATTTCATTAAAAGTTTCATAGTGTACACATGCTATTCTTGAATGAAGTGATTGATTTTCACGTAACAAAAGTGCTCCATTCATAAGAAAATTCTCTTTATTCAAGAGAAAAACAGTATAGTTATAATCGTAGTTGTTCTTGTACTTATTATGAAGGATTATCTCCTTTTGTTCGTGCCATATTTCCATAACTCTAGTAAGATCTACAGTATTTTGAACGTACAATTTAGATATGTTACGACACCCTAAACCAAAAAACTTAAATATATCTTCTCCCATTGCTCTTATATCGTTATCTGAAGTCGAAGAATCAATTATTCCAATACTTTTACGATTTTTCCGAATTATGTGAGGGTATTTTTTGAAGTAATGCTCGAAATAAGATCCAGTGTTGTCACTTCCAGTGGCAATAATTGCATCAAAGCCATGCACGCGATCAACGAATTCAATTTGTTCTTGAAATCTCGGTTCAATTTCCAACAAATTATCTAGAATAAAGGGTATTACGACTGCATCTTTCGAACTAAGTTTAATTTGGGCTTGATGCCCAAAAATTAAAACTGATAGCACATCGTGAAACCCGACTGCAGGAATATTTCCAGCAAGAATCAATGCAACTATTTTATTTTCTTTTTGGTCTGGAATCGAATATTTCGAAACCCACTCATTGAGTTTTGACAAATCAAGCATTTCTTCAATCACGGAGTTAAGTGCAAATACAACGCTTTGTTCAGTATACCATGAATTATGTATTACTGCCTTATCAACGACATCCTTTAACTCTGCTTCCTTTAGTTTGCTTCCTAATTCACTAAAAGCTTCAACTCTCCTATTTATATCCATCTAGTAATCTATTTAGTTCTGTTACAGATCTTGACGATAAGTTTTTTTCGTTGTCTAAGAGTATTTTTTCTACTAATGAGCTTGGCACAGACTGATTTACTGCATCTAAATGTAGAAGTTGAATTACTGGTAATGGTGATTTATTTGTGTAATGTAACAACTCATTCTCAGTTTCACCGTGTTCATAATCTGGATGAAATATTACAAATTTGATGAGCTCGGCTTGCTCACTAGTTAAGAAAAGTTCTAGAAGACCTTCAACATCAAGAATCTCATCCCATGTCAACTCATTGCCAAAAATAAGAAGCATCGAGTGCTGCATGCTTGCTTCTACCTTAAGAAAACGAGAAAAAACTGTCTTTATAAACTGTTCATCTAAAGAATCTACTTCAATATATTCTAAGGTATTATTATCATATGAAACATGTGAAAATGGACACAAGCTTAATTCGAAAATGTAGTTTTCTATCCATTTTTTTGTAACATCAGTCTTGGTCCTCATCCAATACCTTTTTTCGACCGTCTAAATATGAATTCCATTTATCTACTAATTGCTGGAAATCTTCGGGCAAATCTGATTCAAATAGCATAAACTCTTTTGTTTCAGGATGAACAAACCCTAAAGATTTCGCATGTAGTGCCTGACGCGGAAACAATTTGAAACAATTATGCACAAACTGCTTATACTTTGAAAATACTGTCCCTTTCAAAATCTTATCCCCTCCGTAGCGTACGTCGTTAAACAAAGGATGTCCTTTATACTTCATGTGGACTCTAATTTGATGCGTTCTTCCCGTTTCAAGTTGACACTCTACTAAGGATACATAATACATGGGTTTTATGGTCTTATAGTGCGTTACCGCATGTTTGCCTTGATCTCCGTCAGGAAATACGATTTGCTGAATCCTATTTACTGGGTTTCTGCCAACATTACCCTCAATCGTGCCTTCTAGGGGCTCTGGCTGACCCCAAACCAATGCCACATACTTACGCTCTATCGTATGTGCAGAAAATTGATCAGCTAGAAAAGTCATGGCATAATCCGTTTTTGCAATTACCATCAATCCTGTCGTGTCCTTATCGATACGATGAACGAGACCAATTCGATCTGCATTGTTACCGCTCATGGTAGGAATATCAGTACCGAGATAATGTGCTATTGCATTTACAAGTGTTCCTGTATAATTGCCATGTCCTGGATGAACAACAAAATCTGCCTGCTTATTGATTATCAATACAGATTCATCCTCATAAACGATATTTAGGTCGATATCCTCAGGGATTATTTTGCCATCGTATTCACTGACAAGCGCTTCGTAGAGTATAATATCCGAAGGCTTCAGGATGTGATTTGGCTTTACCGTCTTATCATTTACAACAACAGCACCTTTCTTTATAGCCTTTTGAACTTTGGAACGGGATAAGTCCGATAGTTTATCCATTAAGTACTTATCCACTCTAATCGGACCTTGTCCAGGATCAACGAGAATCTTCCTTTTTTCTATTTCTTTCACTTTCTAATCTTTCTTTCATGACTCTTCTCAATCTATCTAGGAAAAGATAAGCCTTAATTTTTGCAAAAATATGTAGTTTAAGTTAAACCAAATCACATTGTCATTTTTATTAAAAGAAAGAAGGGTATTTTCCAATATATTATGTTGATTTGTGAGCACTAAATAAGATACTATGAACATTAAAAGCATCCTTGTACAAGAAGGTAAATTTTCCCCAACTACTAAACCTCATAATCTACCGATATTCGCAACAAGCTCATTTAATTTTGAACATATTGACCAGGGAATAAATATTTTCGAAGGAAATGAAGAAGGTCATGTTTATGGAAGATATGGAAATCCAACGATAGAAACGGTTGCCGAGAAAATTGCCCAACTGGAGTGCTATGATATCGAGGAGGAAGGTTTTGGCATCATGGTCAGCTCCGGCATGTCTGCTATTTCAACCTTGCTTTTCGCATTGCTCAAACAAGGGGACACCATACTTACACAAGCAAATCTTTACGGTGGAACAACTGAACTGCTACGAAAATTTATCACAAAACTAGGTGTTAAAATTGAGTTCATAGATTTTGCTTCAAAGGATCTAATTGAAACACGTGTCAAAAACGATAAATCTATAAAGCTTATTTATTGTGAGTCTCCAGCCAACCCTTCCCTTGCATGCGTTGATCTTCAGTATATAAGTGACTTGTGTCAAAAGAACGATATTCTATCAGTAATTGACAATACATTTCCAACTCCATACTTGCAACGTCCATTTAACTTTGGGATCGATTTCATTATTCACTCAACCACAAAGTACATAAACGGACATGGAAACTCGATAGCAGGAGTTGTAATTGGTAAAAATCGTGATTACTATCAAACGCTACTCGATGCCATGAAACTAATTGGTACTAATTGCAACCCCTTTGATGCATGGTTAGTAAATTCTGGCATGAAGACTTTAGCACTAAGAATGGATGCTCATTCTTCAAATGCACTAGAAATTGCATGCAGACTCTTCAAGCATGAAGAAATAGCGGTTGTAAACTACCCATTCCTACCCTCACATAGAGATTACGAAATTGCAAGTAAGCAGATGCAAGCTGGAGGGGGCATGCTGAGCTTTGAATTGAAAGGTGGTATCGAAAGGGCAATTCGATTTATGAATGCAATTCAAATGAGCAGCCTTGCACCTACTCTTGGTGATGTAGACACACTAATACTGCATCCAGCGAGTATGTCACATCGAAATATTGAGAGAAATGTAAGATATGAAAATGGGATTACTGATGGTCTAATCAGAATGTCCGTTGGGATAGAACATATCGAGGATATTTTTTTGGATATTGAAAAAGCGATCGAAAAGTCAAAATGAAAAGGATAGCATTGATCTCAGATAGTCATAGTCATCTTGATGACTCTATTATTGCACATCTCCAAGATTGTGATGAGGTTTGGCATGCAGGTGATATTGGAAACGAAGAAGTAATTCATACCCTTGAATCAATTAAACCTGTTAAAGCAGTGTATGGCAATATAGATCACGGTAGCATAAAACAAGAATATCCTCTTAATCACAGATTTAACTTTGAAGGGTTAGATGTGTTAATGACTCATATTGGTGGGTATCCGGGAAAATACAATAAGAGAATTAGGATGATATTTGAAGCAGATCCTCCAAAACTCTTTATCTGCGGTCACTCTCATATTTGCAAAGTAATGTTTGACAAGGAATATAATTTCTTACACATGAATCCAGGAGCTATTGGTCATCACGGATTTCACAAAGTGAGGACAATGCTTCGCTTTTCCGTTGGAGAGGGCCTGATAAAAGATCTTGAAGTCGTAGAGTTGGGGATTCGGGGCAATAATGTTAAAACAAATAAGAATTAAGATGTATATGTTCCAGATTCATTATTAGCTTAATATTTACAATATTAATAATCTTAAAATAGTATTTCCATGGGTAAAATTGATGATGCTATTCCTGGTTTAGTTGAAACAGCTAAAGGAATTAATAGCAAAATAACAAACGCTACAGTTGAAGCTGCAGCAAAATATCTAGGGCCGAATTTGTTCAATAAAGATGCATCTCTTGTCGCTTACAGCGATAAGGATGAGTTGGCAAGAATTCGTGAGAACTTTGTTAAGAGGAAATTAGCAGTACCAGATTCTAATGCTGACATTGATGCTGCAATAAAGTCAGTTGGTGAAAAATATGGCATGAGTGTACGAAACAAAAAGCGTGCAGTAGTGTATGCATTGTTGATGCATCATTATGGAGTGAAATCACTCTAGAAATTGCTAAAGAGAAAAAGCTGTTCCTCTTGAAGCAGCTTTTTTTTGCTATTTACCTAGATATCCCATAGCCATTAGTGAAGCGTCTTGTTATAAGGAGGCTTGTTTAGTATGTTGGCAGTTCGAGGTAAAAAGTCATTATCGCACACAACTGACAAACAGGTAGCTTCCACAAAACCACAGTTGGCAAAAAGACCAAATTTTATATCTGTCAAGACGACAATGGCAATTAACTGCAATACGAATAGGACTCTGCATTAAAAATCAAAGAAAAACGAAAAAGGCACAACCAACTCGACGCTGATCATGCCTTACCAAAACTTTTCTTTCCAACAGCCAACAGATGTTTTCTGTTACCTTAAGGTTTTCTTTTCTATCAGTTACTGTATACGTACTAGTTTGATTGTAGAGGACCAATTGCTCGACTCCATAGTCAAGTAGAACAAACCCGTACTTCTAAATTGATCTCTAGTAAATTGAATTGCATGTGATCCTTTGTCATACTTTTGTACTTCATGAACTAACATATTTCCCTGTGCATCGTACAAGTAGATATGCACTAAGTCATTATGCTCCATATCAAAACTTACCTGAGTCCCTTCAGTAAATGGGTTGGGTTCATTCTGAAGCAATTGCGTAGCCTTCATTATAGGATCATTGCTTCTTATTGACAACTCTAAGAATCCAACTTCAAGCTGATTATCAAATAACTCGGAATTAAACTCTTCAATCAGTTCAACTCCAGCAGCAGATAAAGAGCCACTAGCTTGAGCTTCTATTTCAATTACAAAAATAACTTCACCTTTTTGGACATCAAGTCCACCAATTTTATCCCAAGACATATAAACTTCACCATCCATTAAGTTGTAGTGATCAGCTCGAATATCCAGTATTGGGCTACTTATTGACTTAATTGCAATTATATCATCATCAAACCTAACTCCTAATTGTAGTCCTTCAAGATTCTGTGAAAAATCAGCATACACAGGAACTGACATGCAGTCACCTTGCTCAAATCTACCTTCATCCATATACATCCTTCTTGGTGTCGATCTAGTTTGCACAGTACTTTGTGCATTAACACTAGCAGAACTGTTTACATCGCCGATTTTAATGCCATAAAACGAGGCATCATCATACGACCCGAGTAAATTATCAACCACCATTTGCTCAGGAAATTCGTAAGGAAAAACTGGATTCCATTCAAAATCTGTAGGCATGAACCTCCACGAGTCATTTTGCGGCAACTTCTCATCAGCATAAACTCCCAGAATCAATTTTCTAAGTTGAATAATGTCAACTCCACTAATTGACTCCGAGTGGTTGACATCAGCAGCAATGATTTCTTCTTTCTCTGTAAATGTATTTAGTCCCAAAATATGTTTCTGAATACGCACGATATCCAGAGTTGTGATACCATTCAATGCATCATCATTCTTGTAAGGTTTAATAGTGTAGTTATCGTAAAGACTCAAATCTGTAAATGTATACTCTCCTGATTCGTCGCTCATAGTATTTTTCATTTCCATACTATTTCCCTCGATCAACATTTCGACCTCTGGAAATGCATTGAGATTTTTGGTTGTCATAACTTCACCACTGATATCAGCAGAAAATGTCCCTACATCTGGACAGAAATCTTGCGTGTCTGTTATTGTTAAAACAACAGTACAGAAATCGTAATTACCACCCTCATCCCACACGTGCATTTGGATTGAAATAACGGCATTCATTCCATTCTCAAGATCATCACAATCAAAAATTCTGATCTGATCATCAATATCAGGAGAAAAGGAGTAGACTAAATCTTCTGCAGAAGTACAGTTATCGAATGAATTCAAATTAAAATCACTCGCCCATATTTCTACTTCTCCATTTTCGTCCAAACTGACTGAAATCGGCAAGCACAAAGGTGTTGGCTGTTTTTCATCTTGAACTGTAAAGAAAACAGTGCATGTTTCATCATTTCCACATTCATCTTCCGCTCTGAAGACAGCTTTATGGATTCCAGTAGGATAAACTCCATTGAGATTATTCCCTTGATTAGACTCGTCAATAGTTCCATCATCAAAATAATCCACAGTAAAAGAATACTTAATGTCTTCTTCGGCTGTGCAATTGTCACTTGCAATAGCTGTGTAATCTACAGACCCTTCACAAGTGTCATTGTCTGCACTGACCGTAATATCTGCACAAAAGAACTCAGGATCTTCAAACTCAAAGATTTCTATTTCCTGCACATAAGAAAAAGTGTTATTGAATGGGTCTATCGCACACAAATCTGTTATCGTAAAAATTCGTTCTATAATACCACATCCTGCTCCATTGTTAAGCTTTATATCATCAACATAATCGATATCGAAATCGCTACAGCTAGTTGTTGGCATTAATGGAACACCCGTGATGTCAGGGTCAATAAAGTCATTTAAGCATTGATTTACCAAAGTATCTGAAGGCCACTCTATCATATTCACATCAAATTGGAAATCACTTTCAATTTCAAAGTACTGCTTACAAGTTGTCTCATTTCCGGCTGGATCGACAGCTGACCAAAGTCTCACAATAATTCCTACTCCACAATTATTAAATACCTGTGTATCGTAATATGTAAGCTCTGGGTCACAATTTCCAAAAGCGATAGCTTGACCGGCGATACTGTCTGGGATTTGTCCATAAAACCCTTCATATTCAGTACAAGAGAAAGTCATATCTGCAGGACATATAATAGTTGGAGCAATATCGTCAATAACCGTTACTCCGACCATACAAAAGTTACTGTTTCCAGATTTGTCAGTAACACGGAATCTAATCATTACCTCTTGGCCTGCATCCACACAACAGAAATTAACAGATGTCTTAAACTGATCGCCTCCATCATTACAATCATCAGTCATTCGCGCAACCTGAATTTTGTCAATCTCACAATTATCGAAACTACCCGCGTCAAAAAAGTCAGCCTCTAGAGTTGCTGAACCAAATGCATCTAGAGTAACGCTTGTAGAAACTATACAAACTGGAGTTGGGTCCTGTGTATCTTCGACAGAAAATTCACCTAAGCATTGAGATGTATTTCCGCACGCATCCTCAGCAAAATAAGCTATTCTGTATCTGCCTACGTCCAAATGCTCAATACTAAAATCTCCATTTGAGTTAATTATGTTATCGGTAAGTAAATTATCAAAGTTATCGTCAAAATCCACGAAAGGCTTATATGCTATCTCGTAGCTAACTGAACTGCAATTATCAGATAAAAAAGGAGCCACTACATCTACAGACCCCATGCATAAATCAGCATAAGAGGAGCCACTAAATGGTAATGGTGCATTGCATGTTGGAGCCACAATATCCATGATCTTTATCAATTGTGTAAACGTGGTGTCATCACCTGTACACCAATCGATAATTGTCCATTCGCGAAGCACGTCAAAACTTCCAGTACAAGAAGGATTTGCATCAAGTTCTGTATCTTCATATACTGCAATGATATTTGGACAAGCTAAGCCTTCTGGAAAACCCGTAAATAATGGATCTGGATTCCCATTTGATAATTGTGGATATTCACCACACATTAGCGCAGGAGTATCAAGATTATCATAATTGGGCGGAGGAGTAATATCCGATAAATAGCCTTTACGCACATAGATTTGGCTAATGCAGCTTACCTCATTACCAACTCCATCAATAGCGGTCCAAACTCGGTTGATCTTTACGACATAAGGTGAGCCTGTCTGACAAGGAAGCATCTCTTGTTCATCTTCATAACTTAATTCGATATCAGAACATCCATTGACTCCATCTACAATAAACAAATCGCCTATTTGAATGTACGTGGCGTTCTGTGGAATTGGCAAGCCCACTGATAGCGGTTCACTCATACCACAATCTACTGTATCTACAGAACAAGTAAGCTCAATCGCCAATTTATCCTCAATCGTAGCAAATCCCCAACAACTATTAGGCTCGCAACCTTCAATGAAGGCTGTAACCTGAAAAGTCTGTCCCACGTGACTACCATTTACCATATTAGATGGTAGTATATTACCATTTTCGTCTTCTAATATGACGGTGTAAGCACCATTGGGGTACGCGGGATTCTCTACGATCATATCGGCAAGAATCTCAATATCACAAGCAGCATTCAATGATATATTTACATAGTCGTTACATACGTTTTGGGTACAAATAATGAGTAATGCCACATCATGGTCATCCTCGTCTAAGATGCCATTTCCCTGTAAATAATCGTCATTGGAACTGAAAGCTTGAGCTCCATTATCATTGGTATTGTCCGTGTCTGGTGTTGAGTCGATATCGTCATTGCTCGTATCAACACCGTTTATATCTTGCGTTAATGCAATCTCTGCATAATTTGAAATATTTTTAGACGTTGCCGATCCGTTTAATTGTAGGTTAATTACAACCGCTTCATAGGTTCCTGGCTCAATTACATCTTGAATTGTAGTAATAGCCTTGTCACCTATCGAAGACCATCCGGCATTCCCAGTAGTGACAAATTCCAAGCCCTCAGGGATGTAGTCAACAAGCTTTACGTTCTTTGCTGCAATTGTTCCTTGATTATGAACCTCTATAGTAAAAGAGGCTATATCACCTGGAACTACTGGATTAGATTCTGTTGGAAATATGCGCAATGCTAAATCCACAGCTACTTGTCCATAGCTTATTTGCGTCAATAGAACCAGCATTAAAACCATCAAATTTTGACGAAAATGCGCTGCCAAATGGTTTAGCTTTCGCATCATCTGACTTGAGTTAAAATATTGTATATTATTCATAAGTTTTTGGTATTCGGTCATTACTTGATATTCACCATTTTACGAGAAACTCGCTCAGTTGAATTACTAATTGTATAAATCAAAATTCCATCTTTCACTTGATTGGCGAAATCTGAGGATTGAACTATAAATTTATTTTTACCTTCTTGGAACATCGATATTTTTGTTAGCATAAGAACTCCATTAACATCTCTTATTTCTAGTGTCACTAAATCACTTTCTGTTATCGCAAAAGGCAATTCAGTATAATCTGTAAATGGGTTTGGTTTATTCTGATATACTTCAAGCTTGTTAGTAGTCACTTGAGTAGCATTCACTTTTTGACGTAAGTCAACTTGAGAGACCTCTATACCCGTAGCTGTCTGAATGTAAGCCTCTGCCTTCATAATCGATTGATTTAAAGTGATTTTGGAAGGGCTCATATGCCCAAAGTTGAATTCAAATAAAGGTCCATCAATGCTCTTTGCCATAGGCATAGAATAGGATAATGACACAAGGTTCTCATTCTGCCTAATCATATTTTGATCAACTTCTAGAGCCCTAGCTTGTACCGATTCGACCGCAAATGGTGTATCCGTATCTAGGACCATTTGTATTCCTAAAAGATCTACTGCATCGTTACTAAGGAAACGCACTTTTGAACCTGATTCTTCTTTCAAAATCTCATATTGGATCTGAAGGGACCTATCGTTTCTTACAATTGGTTTTTCGTCTGAAAAGCCCATGGTTCTACTCAAATTGACATCCCCTATCTTTACACTTACAAAGTCCTCAACCTTAAATGATTCTGAAGCAATAAAATCCACAGATTCTTGGAGTGGCCAAGGGGCTAGATTGTCAAAAAACACCTGATTCGAGGCAATAAATCTCCAACTAGGACTAGATGGAAACTCGTCATAAAAACCTAATATTAGCTTTCGTAACTGAACAATATCAGCTCCTGAAACATTCTCAGAACCATTAACATCTGCTGCAATGACCTTGTATGGCGAATCAAAAGTTTGAAGTCCCAAAATATGCTTTTGGATTAAGACAATATCTAAGGTTGTTATACCATTTATTGCATCATCGCTGTAAGTTGGAGTTAACTCAAAATTTACTGCTTGAGGCAGATCCACAAAGGAATAAAAGCCAGAGGCATCAGTACTAGTTGTAATAGTCGATTCATCGCTAGTATTGACTAGTTCAAGTTCTACTTGGTTCATGCTAGACTCATCTTCTGTCCCAATCTTACCTTCTAGGTCGAATGTTACAGTATTTGTAGTATCACAAGCAGCATTTGCTGTAATCCTAATCATAGCAGTGCAAAAGTCGAAATTACCAGCTTCATCGAAAACGTAAATTGGCAAAGTAAAAATCTTTTGAGCAGCGCCATCTAGACTATCGCATGTAAATGTTATGCTTGTATCGTCAATATCACTGCTAAAACTGAAGTGTAAATCTTCCGAGTCTGTACAATTGTCTTCACTAGCTAGATCTAGATCACTTGCCCAAACATCAATGAATCCGCCTTGTGGCATAATCACTGTTGAAATTCCACCGATACAATATGGAATAGGTTTCTTAGTGTCGTCGATAGTTATGTACTCAAGACAAGCTTCAACATTATTACACTCATCAATCACATACCAGTTCACCTTGTGGTATCCAGACGGTAATTCTTCCGAAAGCACACTAGAAAAACCAGTTATATCCAGAGATCCATCATTGTCGATGTCAATCCTATATTCGTATACAAGGTTTTCTTGTTCGGTACATTCATCAGTCGCTAATTTCTCATAAGTAATCAAGAAAGAACAATCTCCAATTGAAGGACCCTCTAGAGTCTTATTTGAACAAGAGTCAAATTCCGGAGCAGTATTATCTGTAACATATAATTTCTGTAAGAATGAAAATTCGTTGCTCGTGCATTGATCGATCACCGTCCATGTTCTGAAAATAGTTTTACAGGCTCCATTCACATTGGTGAAAATCTTATCCTCGTAATCTGAAACTACATTACTACAAGGCTTTACGTTAAGCTGTGGATAAGAGTTTGTAAAAGGCAAATCATCTGGATTCAATTCTGGATTAACACACTCTGTCGTAGAATAATCTGCTGGCCAAATGATATCTCCTTCTTCAAAAGGAGTATAGTTCGTTACGTTGATTACTTGTGTACAACTGGATTCATTTCCGGCATCATCGATAGCCGTGAAGGTCCGATATATTGAACCTACTCCGCAAACATTCAACTGATAGTCCACAGATTCTACAATATCAAAAGCACAATTATCTGACGCAGTTGCACTTCCGAACTGAGCTAGATTACTGTAATCATCAGTACAAGAGATCGTCTGAGATGCCGGGCAATTAATAATTGGCATTTTCTTGTCTTGTACCGTAACTGTAACCATACAAGTATTAACCAAACCTGTTTTGTCAATGACACGCAAAGTGACCATTACATTGGTATTTGCATCAGCGCAGCACAAGGTAATATGATCTGAAAATCCAGAATATGCACCACAATCATTTACACCTCTGCTAACTTCAATTTTGTCAATTTCACAATTGTCAAATGATCCATTATCAAATGTTGTAAAAGGTACGAAGGCACTTCCCATGTTGTCTAAAGCAATTGTTGTGGATAAATCACAAACTGCGGTTGGCGGAACTCCGTCAACTACTGTTACAGTGAAATCACAAGTACTTTCGTTTCCACATTCATCAATTGCCAGATAGGTAATTCTATGTAAACCAATTACTCGATTAACTGCAATGAAGTCATTTCCAACTAGGTTCATTGCTGTGATTGAACCAGCAATATTTCCATTACTATCAATTTGAACGATGTGCGCACTAAAACTTACTTGTGAACAATCCACAACATTTGCCGGAATCGAAACAGTCACGGCTGCATCACAGCCAGACTCGTCAGTAATTTCAAAAGTCTGATCGGAAGGGCAATTAAAGACAGGTGCTTCCGAGTCTTCTATTTTTAAGATTTGATTATTTTTCAAAAACTGAGATGCACATTCGTCATATACAGTCCATTTTCTTACTACTTTGATAGTAGCTCCGCAAACTTCACTTACCAAATCAGTATAAGTTATTGTCATATGATTGCACACCCCTTCAGTAGGAAAACCAGTATAAATAGGGTCTGGGTACCCTGATGGCAATAATGGGTAATCACCGTCGCAATCAAGCACTGGGTTCGTCACTCCATCCCAATCCCCTGGGAATACAATATCTTGAACCGTTGTTCGTGTTTTGTTTATTATTTGCGTACAACTTGACGTCCCACCAGAAAAGTCCGTTAATATCCAGTTACGCTCAACTGTTTGCAAGAAATCAGTTGCGCATCCATTATCTATTACAAAATCTTCATAAACTAAAGTGGCGTCACCACAAGGATCAAAATTTACGACTGTGTATTCTTGATTAGCATTAGATGTTATATCAGAAGATTCTGGTACTGGGAACCCAAGGAACTCAGGACTGTCATCGTCAGTACAAATGATTGTATCCGTTGAACAAAATATAGGTGGTGTGTACATATCCTCAAACACAACATTACCCCAACAACTATTCCCAGCACAGATATGAAACACAGAATACTCCAAAGTATCAAATAAAACATCGCTGGCAAGAGAACCTAATGGTACCTCTTCTCCTGTATTAGGATCGGTAAGAGTTATGATATAAGATTCATTATTGTATTGCATGTCTTCAAGCACATCATCCGGACCTAACTGTATAATACAATCCGTTGACACGGCTATGTTGACCGAATTATTGCAAGCTAGAATAATATCCTCCTCAAAATCAATACTCAAGAAAGAAAGGCTACTGCAACCAGTAGGACCGGTAGTTCTAAGTGAAATAGTTTCATCTCCTACACCATTATCGTCCCAGTCGACTTCAACTGAAGCCTCGTCACTAGCGCCAAGAATCACTCCCTGCCCGGTGATATGCCATTCGTATGAATAATCTGCATTTATGTTTTCTGCAGTATAAGTCAGAATCTCTCCATCACAAACTGCATTATCTCCTTCTATGGAGCTTGATGGATATTCACAAAGTATATTACTCAAATCTACTGTATCGATACCATTAGTCAATGAAATTGAATATCCCAAGATTCTCTAGCAGAACACCTACTAATACATAAGTACCATCTGCAACAGCAGTTAAGGTATCACCCATGACACCAATTTCGAAAGGAATTGGCGTTTCCGGAGGTACTGGACTCCCTACCTGAAATAATCCACTAACAGAGGAAATATACCAAGTCTCACCCGGCATGCTAGTCACAGTAAGCTCTTCCTCAAATTGAGACAGGCCCGCTGGTGCGTTATTGTCAAGACAAGAACACTCGACAGTTCTATCTAATACAGCTTGAGCCTTTACATCTACAAAGCTAATTCCTATCAAGAAAAGAAAAAGCAATTGCTTAGGTTCTACAACGCTTCCTACCCTACCACTAAAAATTCTTAGCAAAGAAAAGTACGTATTATGTAAATTCATAAAAACAGTTTTTGGATATATGAGAAAGATATTTCGTGTGTTTAATCACAAATATTTCTTTCGTTCGGTACTACTGTGCCAATTATGTGTCCAAAAAGGTTTTGATATTACATATTATCGTAATGTATTACAAATAAGGTAAAATGATAATGTGTAGGCAACTGATTATTAATATCTAAGAAGTCTAAGCTATTAGGCTTTTTTTCACAGGAAATATTTAGAAGGTTATGTTTGAATAGTCAGAATGAAATTTCATTAACCAATTCATCCATTTTAGAACTTAAAATCACCAAGTTAACTAACGCTGTAGATACTTGTTGGTCAAGAAAAAATTCCAAATGTAAACGAATGGAGCAGCTATGAATGGCAGTAGTTCGTGTCCAATTCCAGTATTGTTTTCTAGTATCGCAATTACGATTTTCCCTATCAACAATGCACCCATATAAATAGAAAAGTACATTAAGAAATTTAGAAAATTGAACCTGCTCCGAAAAGTAATAAAAGTGTTAAGTGTATAAGCTACAAGAGTAGCAATGATGAAGCAAGTAGTATATGTTAACTGCACAGGAAACTCATAGTACTTTACAAAAAACCATGTTCCACCAAGTTCAATTAGGTTGAATATCCCTCCAACCAGTGCGAAGGGAATCATTTTTCTATAGTTTTCTCGAAAGTACTTAAACACTCTAATTTTATTTCTTCTGTAACGCAAGTCATTACATAGAGTTTATGTAAAGACGCGCGAATATATGTAATCATTAGAAACATCTGTGTAACAAATGAACATAGCAATCAAATGAGTATAGTGCATAATAAGTTCTAACTTAAGATTTCCTGCAAATACAAATCAATAACTAGCAATAAAAAAAGGCTACTCTTTATGAATAGCCTTTTGATAAATATAAATCTCTTTATTTCTAGTTTCGCTGCACGCGCTTCAAATACCCATTGATATCTTCGACAATATGAGCCTCAGAATAACCCCTGTTTAGCGCCTTTATCAATGCTTTTTCCGCTTCTTGAATTGAGGTATACCCACTCAAAACAAAGATGGTAAAATCTCCTTTGGTCCATTGCTCAATTTCTCCAATATCCATTACACTACCAGTGTCAAACCATAATGGATCAGTATATGAGGCAAGTCTAATCTTGTAGTTTGAAACAGTTCCTTTAGGGATATAATCACCTTCATAATACATTTGAGTACTTGCAACATTTACTAACTCCAATTGCGAGGTAATAAGTGGTTCATAAACAACAAATGCATCTCTAAAACCTCTATTCTTAACTTCTGACAGTTTTTGCATTGCTTCTGCCTCATCAAAGTAGTAACCCATTCTAATCTTAATTGTACCTCCTTTACGTACCTTATAGAGATTACCTAATTCCCTTAATTTCAAAAATGGTCTAATGTCCCCTCTTGAATTTGACAGAGAAGCCAATTGTATAAAGTAGACATGACTTGCAGTTGTAATAATATCATTATGAGCAATCTTAGTCGCTCCCTTTAGATCAAACATATTATCTGTCCCAAAAACAATGACGGAGGCATTATGAGATGGAGTCTCTACTTCCTTAGCAGTTTTCTCAGCAATATCATTGCTACCAGCTAAAGTTGTGGAGATGTCCGCTGGACTCTTCAAGGTCTGATCTTTCTTGTGTTCATCTGAAGCTAAACTTTCAATCTGAGTTGATTCCGCAAATACTACGTATTCGGTGATAACAGCAGTAGCATCTACTTTTGTCTGTGCCGTATTTTTATCAGATACCTTTACGGCTCTATCTTCAAATGATACAGTTGATGACATACCTTTTCCTTCCAAACTACTATTTTTTGCTACTAAATTGTCTAGATCAACTGACAATGGAACAAGTTTTTCAATAGCAAGGCTTGCGGACTCTAATTTGCTTGCGATGTAGATATCTTCACTTCCTTTTCCACCTAATCTATTGGATGAAAAATAAGCGAGACCACTCGTTGCATCAACAACATAGTAATAATCATCCATTAGCGAATTTACTCCCTTACCTAAGTTTGTAACAGATCCAAATGTTCCATCTTCATAAATAGAAACCTCAAAAACATCGTATCCACCTATTCCCATATGATAATCAGACGAAAAGTATAATTTATTTCCCTGCACAAAAGGCGTTATTTCATTTCCTGGGGAATTAATTATGTCACCTAAATTTTCAGGGTAACTCCATGTACCCTGCTCTTTGTGGGAAATATATAGGTCGAATTTTCCGGTTCCACCAATTCTATTACTTGCAAATATTATTGAACTCCCTTCGTTGAGAAAAGTTGGAAAGGCTGCCGAGCTGCCGCTTTCATTGTGTATAAATGCAGTTTCCTCATCAAAGTCTCCGCTTATATCTGTTACTTTTCCAAGAAAAATATTGAGGTCTTTCTCATGACCGCTCACTTGCTTAAATCCATCTGCAAAATTATTTCTTGTATAAACTACTTTCCCAGCATCGTAACTTAAAGGTCCAATATTATAGCTATCCTTCAATTCAGATCTCAAAAAGTCCATATTCATGAAACTTCCGTTTGTTTTGCTTGAGCAAGTGAATAGTCGATTGCCCTCATTTGGAGTTTGAGTAAATGTCGTTTCGCACGTCTCGCGTTTCATGTCGCTTCGAAATGAGCAGAATATAAGTTTATCTCCGTAAAAACTAACCCCAAAATCTGATGTAGTACTATTACCATCAAAAAGTGAAACATCGTATTTATCAGGCTGCTGTAAGTATATTGCTGCTTGATCACAAGACATTACAAAGTGTTCTGCTACTGACGCATTGAAATCGCCGTATTTCAGATACCAAATCTTAGCTTTGTCATACAAACCTAGTGATTTCATAACATGCGCATAGTTTAAGATATGTCTTGGCTCCATCGCTTCGTAACTTGCCAACTCCTCATATAAGCTAATAGCTTCCATATAATTTTGAGTTCGAAAATATGCTTCTGCAAGACTGCCAATAGCTGACACGTTAGCCGGATCTTTTTTTAGTAACTGCTGATAATTATTGATTGCTAGATCATATGATCCAAGTTCAAATTGCTTATTTGCTTTTGCAAATAAATCTTGAGCTTGAATGGACGAAAACCCGATCAAACAGATAAAAATGGTTACTAGAGTATGTATTTTTTTGCTCATGACAAATAGATTAACTTAGTCATTTAATCAGCTTATACATAGTTGTCAAATAGTAATAAGCCATAATCCTAGATATTAGGATTAACAAATATATAAACAAACCTGATAAAAAAGTATATACATATGTTAATATTTTTACATATGTATATGATACAATTCCATTTCTTACATATTAAATCACTTTAAACCATATTAATCGAAGTCATAAATTCTACTTTTTGCCCGCTTGAGAGAATTAACTAAGGAGTGTAATTCTATAAACACAAACAAAGACTCATTTCGATTTAGATAAGAATTTCCATATTCACCTATTTTGCTCCTTTAATACACTATAAAAGTGTACTTGAAGAGATTTGCGGACAATGTCAAGAAAAAGTCGTGCTAAGAATCCATAACATTTCAACAACCAACATAAAAGTTTTATATTGTGACCGAAATAGAATGTATTATACCCCGTTGTAGATGGATTCATACAAATACGAGATTAAATTACCTTTATGAAAAGAATTGTACTTATTCTTTGTTTCGGTTTTCTAGCGATGGTTTCTAGCCAGTGGCTTCAAGCACAGTGTGATCCCCCTTCGATTATTTGGGATGAGGATGGTGAGCTTTTGAATTGGATTGCGAAAGATAACGCGACTGGTCATATAGTTCGTTATAGACTAGCTGGAACTTTCATGTGGACAGATGTTGAAGTGGATAAGGAAACATTTTTTGACATCAGCTTTCTTGAGACATGCAAAACGTATGAATTTAGAGTTAGGACTATTTGTGGTAATGAGCAGTCCTCTAATACGCCATTATATACTACAGCGGTAAATTGCGGTACATGCTTTGCTGAATATTGCGAAATCCCTTTGCTAAATGATGGTATATCCTCTATTAATTATGTTCGCATTAAGGACTATGAAAATTTCAGTACTCAGAGCGGAGTCGGTTACGAAGACTTTCGTGGAAGTAATGATCTTCAATTAAGTCCTGGAGAGATAGTTGAATTAGAAATCGCACTCAGTGAGAATTCATTTGCTGAAAATGACATCTTAATGTATATCGATTATAATCGAAATAAAGTTTTTGAAGAAGATGAACTTGTTGCAAATGAGTTCATTGGTCTTGACATGCCTGTTGAAATGGAATTTACTGTTCCAACGGATATTGAATTTGGAATTACAAGAATTCGATTTGTACTAAGCACCTTTTCATATAATCAAGAAATTTGTCAGAGCATTAACGATGGATTTTGGGGCGAAGTAGAAGAGTACTGCGCACGTTTAGGTGAAGAACCTTCCCTTTGCGATGTGGAATTTGAAACTACCCTACTAGAAGTCCAAGAAGGTACTGCAACATTTGAATGGGAAGAACTCGATGCCGCTGCAGGATACAACTTTAGATACAAGAAAACAAGTGAGTCAGAAGAAGATTGGACTACACTTTCTACTTTTGAAAATTTCACTACTATAGGTGATCTTGAGGACTGTTCAGAATATGAATTTGAGCTAAGAGGAGTTTGTCCTTTTGATACAAGTGCGTATAAAAACCGAATTGTATTTGAATCATTCTGTGCCACAGCCACAGAAGAATTGAATATTACTGAAATCACTGCATATCCCAACCCGTGGTCTAGCATTGTTACATTTAAGATTGAAGCAAAAGAAGCTAAGGACATCAGAATTAGTGCTGTGGGACTTAATGGTCAGAGGTTTACAGCTACTAATACGTTCAGATTAAACTCGGGAACAAATCAAATAGAAATCAATGAATTTGCGGATCTAAATCCGGGCGTATATATGCTAGAACTATCAGACAGCCAAGGCGGCATGTGGTATCATAAGGCAATAAAAATTCAGTAATACCCTATAATATATATATAAAGCCATCTGATTGAATTCAGATGGCTTTTCTTTTGCGGAACAACTTAGCAAGTATGCGGCTGCGGACCCCCAAAAGTAAAGCAGATAAGTGTTCAAATGAATGCTATTTAGAACTTAGAATTTAATCACATTCATCTGATTATCAATAATATATAGTAAGTGTAGGCTTTAGTTTACTATAGTTGAGATAGTAGTTTTTTGTGATTCTTGGGAATGTTATTGTAGGTTAAGAGGGCATCAGTGGCTTGAATGGATGCTTCTATTATTTTCTCAATCGATATTCCAGTGCTCTTTGTAAGCATTTTGAATCTATACCAATTCAAATATTGCTGCAAGTATTTAGTGGAAACATGAATGAAACGGTTGTGTATCCATTTGTAGATAATTATGATGACTATTTACGTGCTGTATGTGGTAGATCTTATTTCGGACAAATTGCTTCAAATCGGCGCGTAATGGAAGATACTTTAGCTTGTGATCAGTGGCAAATCCTTTTAGGGTCTTACTTCCGTCAGTACATAGCATTGTACGCTCATTAAGTCGATCCGCTAAGGTCGCTGTTAAATATGCTTTTGTCATTTTCCCATTGACGGTTTGCGAGACATCCAACTCTCCAGCACGATCGGCAGTTACCACTACATCAATTTGAAATCTCTTGTAAGTAAGGGACTTACCACGATGACGAGCCTTTATCTTCTTGACCTTTTGACCCTTCTGATTTAGTCTAAACTCCGTTTCGTCACATTCAATGATACCTACAAAATCCCCATTCTGTGTCGTTCTCAATGAAGCAAGTATCTTGTGCCGTCAATCAAAGACTGTCTTCTTGTTAATCTCTAACGTGTTCACGATTTTATCTAAACTATACTCCTGAACCATACAGTTTAGGTAGGGAATTATGACATCCTTCCTCTGGAACTCAGCCATCCAGGTGCCGCTATACTCTGCAAAACAACGGTGACATTTTTTACATTTGTAACGCTGGGATCCTCTATCAATGCCATTTTTCACATACTTACTATCCGTATAATAAGGACACTTCCCTTCCTTGATGTCAAGTACTTTCTTTCAACTAATGACAAGAAGATCATCTGACTTTTACCCTTCAGCTACGGTAGTAAGCTGTCTTAATAGAACATATTGTTTTTCAAATGTGAAGCTCTTAAATACAGAAACTAATTCTTCTTTTCTAATACCTTAATGTACGAAAAAAAAGATATGTATCATAGCTTGAGTAAACTAAAGCCTAAGCGTAGCATAAGTACTTACAGAAATCCAATGCCTATACAGACTAGTTTTTTCAAGTTCATACAAACTGATCTGAAACGGAGCAAGCCTAAGTAAAATCACAAAAAATCTAAACATAAAGCAATGTTAATCCCAGCTTTATACGATGCGTAGCATGACATCTAGATAGAGATCAAGTACTTTTTTAAACGTGTGACCTTCGATCTGATCTTATGAATTCAGTTATATCTATACATTTGAAAGAATCTGAGACTCTCCTTATATCAGAAATCTCATCTCTCTTGAGAATGACAGCTATTTCGATTCTCTTGCTATATATTGAAAAAGAAAGATAACGCCAAAGCCGACTACCGCAGCAATTACTACTAGTACAGATTGCGCATTTCCTTGATAATCTTGCGGAAGTACATTTAATTCTCGCAGAACCTGCAGATTATCCATGGATTCGTACATCATCTCTTGATAGCGCGTCACCTCGCCTGTTTCTTTATCCAAAACAGTATCAATATTCCTCCAAGGCCAAATCTTCCTTAAAGATCCTATCATAAAACCAGTAAGAAGCGCTAGAGTAGCATTTTTATAGTGTTTAAACGCATATGACATAACCCGAGCAAAGCTCAACAAACCTACACCACAACCAAGCACAAAGGCAACAAGAATCAACAAGCTTGAAAGCTCTTGATTTCGCATAGTATCTTCTGCTGCTCCCCTTACAACAGTATACATACCAAGCATCAAAAGAATAAAACTGCCACTGACACCAGGTAGAATCAATGCAGAGATTGCGATTACTCCACAGGTAAAAACCCATAGTAAACTCTCACTTCCTTCTGCAGGTGAAAAATATGTTACACCCAAGGCAATTGCAAAACCTATCAACATCGAGACCATTTGGACCGCAGTCCATTTCGTAATCTGTCGACCTATATAAATTGCCGATGCTACGATCAATCCAAAAAAGAATGCCCAAAGAGGAGCAGGAAAAAACTCAAGAAGATAACCTACTCCAAAAACTCCGACTCCAATGCCACATACCATTCCTGCGAATAAAATAAGAAGAAACATACCATCTACATGAAGAAACAACTCTCTTAGCTTAAATGACAACAATAGCTTCACAGCTTTCGCATCAAAAGACTTGATACAGTTAATTAACCTCTCATAAATACCTGTGATGAATGCAATTGTTCCTCCTGAAACACCTGGAATGACTTCTGCTATGCCCATAGCAGCGCCTTTTAATAAAAGGCCAATAGAAAAAGATGATTTTTCGTTCATGGCGCGAAATTACACATTATTGAGATATGTATTGAGCCTGATTATAAGTATTGTATCTGAATTACTTGAATCTCAACTACTCATGATGTGTTTCAAGACCGTTGAATTGGTATTCTATACTATCAACCATGACTTCGATACTTCCAAAATTGATATTTGATAAAATAGGTTGCCCAGCATCAACCCATGCAGAGTACCAAATATTCCCCAAAGCCGATATTGATTTCACCATTTGGTCTTCCACCATTCCGTCAAGAGCATCATGATACGCCTCAGCAAAAGCTTCACATTCTATCCGGACAGTACGTTCTAATCTCTGCTCAAAACAATTCTGCTGATCTTTTGGGAAAGTCTCTCTTAGTGATTTCTCTAGATCGAGAACCTTATCCAAATAAGTGTGCGTTTCAAGTACAATCTCCCAAAAATATCCTTTCATATCGGGAATGTACTCTGCTTGACCGACCAAAAAATCATAGTTATCCAATGCAAATAGCTCTGGTAATCTACTCTCCCAAAATGCGTGAATTCCATCCTGGTTTGTCAGTTGACCGTTGTAATTGATAGTTGTATGCAATGGCACATGAGCATCTCCCACATAGTGTCCTAGATCAGCTGTATGCCTAAGAATTCTATTGATATTTTTAGAGTCAAAAGCTCGGACAAGTTGATCATAAGTGTAAACGAGACTGTACGGTAAAATTCCATACTCAGTTAACGAATCGACTACAATCACAGAAACACAGTCTGTTACCTCAGGAAACATAATTCTCACATAGTCACATGTAATTTCCCATTCATCTGAAAAATAGTCGCGTTTTAACCGGCTATTGAATAAACTATCCAAAGAAGCAGGAGCTATTTCTCGCGTGGCTTTCAAGGCAATGGTATCAAGACCCTCATTGACATACTTCATGTCCAGCATTTTAGAAAAAGCCTCATCCCAATCACGAGGTAATATATCGAACGGTGCAACTCCCCAATAGTCAATATCAATATAGTGTCTGCCAGCTTCCTTTTTGGAAGCATACCTGCGTTTATCGGGATCTACAGCGTGTTCGCGGACATATTCTATATGAGGTTTATAGAATGAAAATAATTCTTGAGGTAAGGTATAGCAAGCATACTCATTAATTAGTCGATGCCCAAAAAAACCCCAGATTGGTTTCATTGACAATAAGGCAATAGACGCCAATAGTATACACAGCAATACTCCCTTTACTCTCATAATCTAAAGATAAGATTAATCTTTAGTCTTCTTTTTAAGACCTGAAAAAGAAATCATATCCCCAAAGAAACTTCCTTGCGAGAATTTGCTGTGTAAGCATAAATCGTTCTCCTCCATCAACATTAACATAGTAGCGCTCAATATACTTGTCTACGTTTGGTCCTGTAGCCTGACCTTGCATATTAAAGACCTCATTAAGTGGGTACAAATCCAGACTTTTGACATCTCCGGTTTCGTTGGTGATCCTAATTTTACTGAATGGCTCCATATGTGTCACAATTGAATCTCGAAGTGGATGATCATTAACATATGCCTCCGTAAAGAATCCAATATGAAAGTTTTCGAGATAATCCTCAACAAGGCGTTCATTTACACTTGCTTTCTTCTTGGGTGTAAATTTATAAAATGGAGTCACATCATATGAATTACCTTTCTTCTGCAGCTTGTAAGAATCATTTTTCGACCTCGGATACTCGACTGTTACTTCCTGAATATCTTTGTTGGGATAACGAAACATTGCTCGATCCAACCAATCATCAGGCTTCTTAATAAATCGCCCTCTCGTACTTCCCTCCATACCAGGAATATTAAGTAAATACGGTTGCTTTGCCCCATCCATCAGATAATATGTTCCTCTCTCGTCTGGTGGTACGCCACCTACATAGTAAGACTTAAGCAACTCATCACTTTCTCCATAAACGCGAACCAATATACCTATGCGACCAATGGTTTTCATGATCTGATTATAAGCTCCTTTTGGAGGGATACTCTCCATACGGATACTCGATAGTGCTTCTACAAAGAGAAAACTTTGATTCTTTGACATTCGCTTTCCATCGATGTACCAGATTCCACCCTTTTCTGTGACAGTTTGAGTCTTACCATCTTTTGTTGTAAAAACAACTTTTTTTATCAAGTCCTTGTCAACGGCAAAGTCTCTTTCTGCTTTGATTGCCTCAATTTTCTCATCCTCTTGCGTTGTATAGAAATAGTAACCTCCCGCGAGAATTACCAATAAAGCCAACATGATCAGCGTCCTTTTCACTTCTTATATTTTATTGCGCTACGCGCTTCTTACTAAAACGATATTTTCTTGCAAAATAGAAGATCAAACCAAATACGACTAAACTAATAATCGGAAAAGCAATGTTTAGACTTTGCCAGTACATTTTTCGATTGGTAACTTCTTGCTCATCAAGAAGTCTCATCTGAAATTCCTTTGCCCTTGAAGCCAATATTCCGTCCTTGTCCAAAAGATACTCTACCGAGTTCAATATCAAGTCCTTATTACCTGCGTAGATCTTCCTTTCCCACTTATTAAATCCAATTGGGGTTATATTATTATTATCAGGATTATAGAGGTTTTTTGTGAATTCTGCATCACTTATAACAATCATAGAAGTAGATGGACTTTCGTCCAAAAATTTACGACCAACTCTTGCCAAAGCCTCATTTTGCTCTTGGGTCAATCGATTCTTAAATGCAGACTCAAATTCACCTTCCAGTAATAATGCAACCGGCTGATTTCCACGATTGAATTTACTTACTTGAGGCTTGATACCCAGCATTCGAAAATCAAGACTTAACGGAGCTAACTGATAACGGCTGTACTGACTCGATTTCAGTAAAAACGTCTTTTTGATGCCTGGCTTTGTTACAACAGTATCAATCGTTGAAGGAAAGAACATATTGATTCGATCGATATTCTTTACAATTGGGTGACTTGATGTTGATGATATCAACGGATGATAGTAATATTTAAACATATCCATCTGTGGAGTTCCTCCTGCGTTACCTACCACTTGTGGAATTGATGAAGACTCAAGGTCCAAAATAGTGTTGTCTAGTATCTTAAACCCATATTTAAAGAATAGATTATCTAAGCCATGATCAATCAGAGGTGGAATATATCCTGATCCAAAAGCGATACTGTCTAACCTGATATCCATCTCTTCAATCAACCAAAGAACACGTCCACCCGTCATAATATACTGATCGAGCATAAACTGATTCCTTGGACTAAATGCTGTTTTTGGAGCTGCGACAATCACTAAATCGACCGTATTGGTGAGATTGTACATCGTGTCAAGATCTATCTGAACAGGACGATAGTACTTTCTCAATTGTCTATTTAAAGAGGCAATTTGATTAATTTCATATTCAGCATTACCAGTTGTGTAAGCTATAATTGGCTTACTTTGCAATTGTAATTTAGAAATAGCATTGGCAAATTTATACTCAAGAACCCCTTCAGCTGCGTTTAACGTTTGATCATCATAGTTAGTCACCCCTTCAACGTCTAGCAGATTTACTTGTACTTCCTTATTGAAGTACTTGAAAACTGCATATGGGAAAATTGGCTTCATGATATTCTCCTCGCCGTCAAAATAGTTAATTGTGGTAGGGTATAAACGCTGATCCACAAGATTCTTCTCCATTAACTTAACTTCTTCAGGAGTTCCATCAATAGGATCTATAAACTCATAATTAATATATGCACTCTCACCCTGAAATTGCTTGAGGGTCTCCTCCACCCGATCTCTAAATCTCTTTATACTTGCAGGAAAAGTTCCATCCAAATAAACAGTTACATAATAGTTATCATCTGTTTTATTTAGCAATTTCTTGGTGGAATCCGTAAGTGTATATCTTTTATCTGCGGTCAGATCAAGATAAGTATAGAATCGACTTCCTATCAAATTCAATACTACGAGAATTCCAAGAAGAATCAACAAATTTGCTAAAGAACTAGTTGTTTTCATCATCTCTTCGAAATTTTAAGGACAGTACCTGTCGCTGCCAAAAAGAGTACAATGATACTTGCAAAATAAAGTAGATTCCTAGAATCTACAACACCACGGGAAAGAGACTCAAAATGATATGATATTCCTAATTTCTCGATTATGTCGTCCAATCTTCCAACGAAAATTGGAGTCCGTGATATGTAGTAAAAAGCCCAATAAACGAAAAAACATAAAAATGTTCCTAATACAAAAGCTACAATTTGATTATTTGTCACTGTTGATGAAAAAATACCAATTGCTACAAAAGCCCCTACTAAGCAGATCAGAGCAACATATGAACCAATGGTTGCTCCAATATCAAGATTTCCCTTGGGTGAGCCGAGTTGATAAACAGAGTAGACATAAATCAGTGTCGGTACAAGTGCTATCAAAATCAACGAAGCTGCTGCAAGATACTTCGCCATAATTATCTGAAAATCTGATAACGGCTTCGTCGCCAGCAGTTCAATTGTTCCATTCTGCTTCTCTTCAGCAAAAGAACGCATCGTGATTGCAGGAATAAGAAAAGTAAACACTAGTGGTGTGATTGTAAAAAGTTGATTTAACCCTGCATAATTGTATGCTAGAATACTTGTATCATTGAATACCCACACAAATAAGCCCAACACCAGCAGAAAAACTCCTAATGTTATATAAGCGATCAACGAGCTAAAGTAAGCTATTAGCTCTTTTCTATAAATACTAAACATTTTTTTCTTGTGTTAATTGACGGAATACATTTTCAACACTAACCTGTGACTTAGTAAGTTCCAGAATAACCTGATTATTGCGTACTGCCCATTCAAAAAGGTCTTTTCGGATGTCAGCTGCTGCCATAATCTCATATCTGTAGCCCGACACCTCAGATAATTTCTTGATCTTTCGTATGTCTGTGATTTCAGCAAAAGCTGATTCATTGACTTTCTTTTCAAGGGTTATATAAATCTGATGATCTGAAATAACGCGTTGTTGCAATACTTTGATGGGGTCGTCCGCAACAAGATTTCCACGATTAATGATTAAAACACGATCACAAAGTGCTGTCACTTCTTGCATAATATGCGTCGAAAAAATCACTGTTTTCTTTTCGCCGAGGGTCTGGATCAATTGTCTTATATCATTCAATTGATTGGGGTCAAGACCTGAAGTTGGTTCATCCAAAATCAAAACCTCTGGATCATGCATCATTGCTTGGGCCAAACCAACACGCTGGCGATATCCTTTAGAAAGTGCGCCAATCAGTTTATGCTGCTCCAGGCCAAGTCCTGTCATCTCGATAAGCTCGTTTATCCGTTTCGAGGGTTTCGATACTTGATGAATTCCTGCAATAAATCCCAGAAACTCTTTCACGTACATATCTTTATACAAAGGATTATGTTTCGGGAAGATATCCTATTGCAGCTCTGACATCTTTTGACTGTGTCTCGATGTCAAAACCGCAAACTTTTGCACTTCCAGAAGTTGGCTCGGTGTAGCAAGTCAGCATTTTCATAGTAGTTGACTTACCTGCGCCATTTGGGCCCAAAAATCCAACTATCTCACCTGGTTTAGCTGCAAAACTAATTCCATTTACAGCTATTTGATCACCAAATCTTTTCGTTAATTCATTCAGTTCAACTGACATGGGTGCCTTTTTTTAATAACAAATCATCCAATACTTCAATTAATTCCTCTAAATTCCAAGCATCTGAGACATCATATTCACCAATGCGCTCTCTTCTCAGCCGACTCAAATGCGCTCCAGTGTCTAAAGATTGACCTAAATCATGTGCTAGAGAACGCACATACGTACCTTTCGAACAATCTAGCTTAAAATCTACTTCAGGCATCTGTATATTAACGATTTCAAAATCATCAACCACTACTTCTCTTGCCTTAATTTCGATAGATTCGCCTCTTCGCGCCTTTTTATACAAGCGCTCCCCTCCTGATTTTATTGCTGAATATATAGGTGGTTTCTGTTGAATTGCACCTACAAATTTTTGGGCTTGACCCCTTATCATCTCTTCCGACAGATGATCGGTTGGAAAATTATGATCAATCTCAGTTTCCAAATCATAACTTGGAGTCGTACAGCCCAATGTTATTCTTCCAGTATATCTCTTCTTCATACCTTGAAACTGATCAATCATCTTGGTATACTTCCCTGTACATAGAATCAACAAACCTGTGGCCAGTGGATCCAAAGTACCAGCATGACCAACTTTAATTCGCTTCACACCTTCAATCTTACTAAGTCTATATCGCACCTTGTTGACCACAGCAAATGAGGTCCAATTAAGAGGTTTATCAATAAGTATTACAACTCCTTCCTTAAACAAGGGTTCATACTCGTCTGACTTAACGAAAAATTTATGATTCATTTATATATGTTGAATCTAGCGAATTAATAGAAAAACGCAAAAGTAAGATAACTTAACGATTTAGCTAAAGCCAATAGTAACGACTTGAATCGCTAGTTAATAAAAATTAGGTATGCGAGTACAAATGCTGCAACTACAAAGCAGTAGTAAGCGAAATATCTCAATTGTGCTTTCTTGACTAGACTGATCATCCAGGTGCATGCGAAATATCCAGTAGTTAAAGCCGCGATAAAACCAGCTATAAGTTCAACACCAATTTCGCTTCCTACTTGAAAATCACCACCTAATACATCCTTTGCCATTTTACCAAAGATCAATGGTACTACCATCAGGAATGAAAAGCGAGCAGCTTTGTAACGATCAATTCCTAATAAAACTGAAGTTGAAATGGTAGCTCCAGAACGCGAAATACCAGGGAGGATGGCTATCATCTGCGCTACTCCTATGATTAACGCATCTACCCAAGAAACTTGCTTGTTGGTAACTTTTGCTCGGTCCGCCACAAACAGTAGGACTCCAGTCACTATTAACATTGTCCCTACCAACATAATTTGATTATTGAAGAATGACTCTATTAAGTCATCAAACAGAACTCCCACTATCGCGGCAGGAATCATCGAAATAATTATTTTCCCAGTAAATGATACCGACTCACTATCTCGTGAAAATAGTCCTTTTAAAATCTCTACAATGTCCTTCCAAAAAACAACGATGGTACTTATTGCAGTACCAAAATGCAAAAGAACTGTAAACAACAAAGACTTTGATTGAATACTTTCATCTTGGAGAATATACTTTGCTATTTCAAGATGTCCGCTGCTGCTGACAGGTAAGAACTCAGTAAGACCTTGAATGATTCCAAGGATCACCGCTTCGAAAATATCCATTTTCTATTTCTTAAATATCGCGTAAATCTCAATCACCAAGCCAATCAGTATAACTATAGGAGCTATTACTGTTCTTCGAATGCTGTAAATCTCGTCAGCATTCCACTCATTAGGAGCTTGATTACCGCCAGCCATTAATATAAACCCCAGCACGATAAATCCTAGACCAATCAGCATCCAAGTGTAAAATGGCTTACCGTATAACAATTCTCCTGAATTGCCCGATACCGATGACTGAGCTTTAAACTTTTTTGCCGG
Organism: uncultured Saprospiraceae bacterium; assembly: GCA_943788055.1. Classification (GTDB taxonomy): domain Bacteria; phylum Bacteroidota; class Bacteroidia; order Chitinophagales; family Saprospiraceae; genus JAHDFB01. The sequence continues at coordinate 148,997 of CALSOU010000006.1, read as the reverse complement.
ACCTTCAGTAGAAGCTCCTTGTTTGTCAAGTTTATTTTTTGATTTTGCCATTGTTCATATATAATTTTCACAAATGTATTAAAAAACTAGTGAATAGACTACTTCCCATTGATCTCAATAGAATTTGGATTTTGAAGCTCCCAAGTATCTATTGACAACCATATAGCTCGCTAATTGAGTGATAAACACAGAGAATATAAACATGCAAACAACTACTAATGTAACATAGCCAAAATTGAATACCTTGTTGAAATGAGTAAATTGTGTTGCCAATAGAATCAAGAGAAATGATAATATCAAGACTGAAACTATCGTAGATTGAAGCGCTAAACGAAGGGAATCTACAATGAAAGGCTTTCTTATTTGAGCCCAATTTGCCCCGACAAGTTCCATAGTCCTGATTTTGAAACGATCAGCATACAAATTTAGCTGTATCGTACTGTAGATAAGTGCAAATGCAAAGAAAGAGAGGATCAAGCCCAGTACCAGAAGTACATTGATTACCTTTCTAACATTTGATCCTACATATTCATAGATCTTTTCATAGTAGCTTAACTCTGAAATCCCGTTAATTGTCTCTACTTTCGACCGCACATCCTGCAATCCTTCAGTATCTACAAATTCAGCAGTTACATTAAATACAATTACATCCTTAAAAGGATTATCAGATTCAGATAGCATAGAAGATGAACCAAGTTCACTATTCATCTCAATAAGCGCCTCTGACTTAGGTATAAATCGGATTGTCTCTGCCTTTACTTGTTCTAATTGACCTATGGCCTGCTTAATTTTATCTACTTGATCAACATTCAGGTTCGCATCTAATTCCGCAATTAAGTTGATATTCTCTTTTAAGATTTTAGTCATATTACTTGTATGCAATAAAGTAATACCGTAGATCCCAAACAATGTGAGAACAAGCACAACACTGAACAAGGTAAAAAACTTACGTGAATTCCACTTTAGCATACCGCAAATGTATGTTTATGCATAATTACTTTCGTGCATTTATCTTCAATATATTTTAAATTATCCTAATACTATTTGCTATGATATGGGCAAAACACATTCTATACATCTACATTGTATATATTTGTTGCCATTGAAACGTTTACATATTAATAGTTAATTTTTTTTGCATATTGAATCAAGATCATATGAGATTCGTTTTACTTGTTTTGATAAGCCTTTGCTATCAATTTACTTCGGCTCAAATCATGTTCAATAACCCGTCATTTGAAGATGAACCAGCAGATGCCACGGTGCCAATGGGATGGTTTGCTTGCGAACGCGGTACAACGCCCGACATTTTGCCAGGGCCTTGGGGTGTGGATTTGGAGGCAGAAGAGGGAGAGACCTTTGTAGGACTCATTACAAGAATTGACGGTACGTTTGAGAGCATAGGGCAAAGACTAAGTACCCCCCTAGAAGCTGATAATTGCTACGCGTTTTTTCTGAGCGCAGCAAGCTGCGATACTTACAGCGGATTTAATGGTCGAATTTCATTCAGAATATATGCTGGAAATAGGAAATGCATAAAGTCACAGATTCTTTATAGTTCAAAACTGGTAGAAAACAAAGATTGGGAAGTTCATAAAATTGAATTTACACCCGAAAAGAAATTCAAATACATTACGATCGAAGCTTTTCACTCAGACACTAATAACCCTATCAAAGGACATATATTGATAGATAACATAAGTAGTATTACTCCTTGTTCAAAAGTTTAGTAAATTCCTTATCCTCCTATAATCATAAATATTAATTCAATTACAAGGCTACTACTTATTGTTTCTTTTGGCTTTGTTATCAGTGGTTGTGAACCTAGTGCTGATGATCCAGCTAGCATTTGACTTGAACGATGGTCTGTCATAGGAACCAAAGAGTTAAAACAAAAAGACGAAGTTCAATATCTTGAAACTGTTCAATACGGAGAAAGTGGAGAAGAGACTGCAAGACTCTTTTATGATCAAAACAAAAAGTTAGCTACGAAAGAGATACGAGTATTTAAGGAAGGAACTATTGTTCCAAAAGGCTCACAAAATAAAGAGGCGCAGGACAGTCTACTGAGTTAGTACTTTTTTGAGCTAGATTCATATGATCGAGTTACAAACGCAAATGCCTTTGACGAAAGCTCTGATAAACTTCTTAGAATTGAGAAATTCAAATACGATAAAAAAGACAATATTGTTGAAAAAACAATTTGCAATAGCGATGATCTTCCCGTGCGCATAATGAGGTATTCAACGGACAATAACGGCAACGAGCAACAAATTCAAGTGCTTCAAGAAGATGAAACCGTGGTATTAACTGAAGTTTTTAATATAACAAAATACAATGACCAAGGAATGTGGACGGAAAAGTGGGGCTTAGTCAATGGAGATCCTTTCAGTTTTGTAAATGGTCGGATCGTTTATTAGTATTTAACTTTCAGTGATCTTTGATTAGCAATATATCAATCATATTAGCCTTTTTTATATTAAAATAAAATCATTTCATAGTCTAGGTCCATCCTATCGCTTAATTTTGTGCTTTAGCCAACGCAAACAACCAAAATGATCTCATTTTTTCGATTACCCCCAAGCAAAGTCTACGCAGTATCACATGATGAAACACTCAACAAATTAGACTTAGAAAAACTCACTTGGCTTTTTGCAGGCGCAACTCTTGCAAAAAAAGACTTTCTGGAGAAGGATTTTGAAGGTCCGAGAGCTGCAATGATAACTCCATGGAGTACAAATGCCGTTGAGATTACACAAAATATGGGGATTTCTGGAATTTTAAGAATTGAAGAATTTAACGAAGTCGCTGAGGTGTCCAAAGAGTTTGACCCGATGATTTCTCAATTATATCATGGGCTAAATCAGTCAATCTTTGATTTTTCAATTGAAGTACAACCAGTCCAAGATATAAAAGACATTGCTGCATACAATAAGCAAGAGGGCTTGTCTCTCAATGACGAGGAAGTAGAATATCTTGAGAATTTATCAGATAAACTCGAGAGGCCTTTAACAGATTCAGAAGTTTTCGGATTTTCTCAAGTAAACAGTGAGCATTGTCGTCATAAGATTTTCAATGGCACGTTTATCATCAATGGTGAAGAAAAAACTGACTCATTGTTCAAGATGATCAAAAAGACTTCTCTAGTAAATCCGAACACTATAGTTTCTGCTTACAAAGACAATGTTGCCTTTGTAAAAGGTCCATTAGTCAAGCAATTTGCTCCACAAAGGGCAGATGTACCATCTTTCTATGAGGAATCTGATTTTGAAAGTGTGATTTCCATCAAGGCAGAGACACATAATTTCCCTACAACGGTAGAGCCATTTAACGGTGCAGCTACAGGTAGCGGAGGTGAGATTAGAGACAGACTTGCAGGCGGAAAAGGATCAATTCCTCTTTCTGGAACTGCAGTTTATATGACTGCCTATCCGCGTCTAGGACAAGATAAGCCTTGGGAAGAGCAGATCGAAGCTCGCAAATGGCTATATCAAACTCCACTAGATATATTGGTAAAGGCAAGTAATGGTGCATCTGATTTCGGGAATAAATTTGGCCAGCCGCTAATTACTGGGTCTGTTTACACCTTTGAACACGAAGAAAGCGGAAGTCTAACAGCTTACGACAAGGTAATTATGCTTGCAGGAGGAATTGGATACGGAAAGGCAGAACAAGCAATAAAAGATACACCAGCGCAGGGCGACAAAATTGTGATTTTAGGAGGTGACAATTATCGCATTGGTATGGGAGGTGCCGCTGTTTCTTCAGCAGATACTGGCGAATTTGAAAGCGCAATTGAATTGAATGCCGTGCAACGTTCAAATCCTGAGATGCAAAAGCGAGCTGCTAACGCAATTCGCGGAATGGTTGAAAGTTCTACTAATCCAATAGTATCAATACACGATCATGGGGCTGGAGGTCATCTGAATTGCCTTTCTGAGCTAGTGGAAGAAACTGGTGGAAAAATAAATCTAGACAAGCTACCGATCGGAGATGAGACTTTGTCAGCTATGGAGATTATCGGTAATGAATCTCAAGAACGAATGGGCTTAGTAATTGGAGAAAAAGATCTTGATCTTTTGCAAAAAATAGCAGAAAGAGAGCGTTCTCCTCTATATACGGTCGGAGAAGTAAGGGATGACCAGAGGTTTACTTTCGAATCTTCTAAAACAGGTGAAAAACCGATGGATTTGGAACTTACGGATATGTTTGGAAGCAGTCCTAAAACGATATTGTCCGACCGAAATCTAAGCTATACTAGAAAAGACGTTAATTTCGATCCAAATGAGATTTATAAAAATGTCAAGCATGTCTTACAACTGGAATCTGTCGCATGCAAAGATTGGTTGACAAACAAGGTAGATCGATGCGTAGGAGGAAGAGTTGCAACTCAGCAATGCGTAGGTCCTTTACAAGTACCGCTCAACAATGTGGGAGTTATGGCGATCGATTTCAACGGAAAAGAAGGTATTGCAAATGCAATCGGTCATAGTGCAGGTACAGGGCTGATTGATCCAGTGGCAGGTTCAATGAACTCTATTGCCGAATCGTTAACAAACATTATTTGGGCGCCTCTAGAAAACGGCTTGAAATCTGTTTCTCTCTCAGCAAATTGGATGTGGCCATGTAAGAATTCCGGCGAAGATGCTAGATTGTATCGTGCTGTTGAAGCAGTATCAGATTTTGCCATTGCTCTTGGAATTAACGTCCCAACAGGGAAGGATTCACTTTCTATGGCGCAAAAATACCCAGACAAGACGGTATTAAGTCCTGGCACAGTAATCATAACCGCTGCTGGTCATTGCTCCGATATTCAAAAAACAGTCGAACCAGTACTTCAGGCTGCTGGTGGTGATCTTATCTACATTAACCTATCTCAAATGCCTTTCCACCTAGGCGGTTCTGCATTTGCTCAGACTCAGTTGTCTTTAGGAAACTGGGCACCAAGTATTGCTGATGAGGAGTTGTTTGCGAGAGCTTTTGATGCTATTCAAGCAGCCATTAAATCTAATGCTGTTTTAGCTGGTCATGATATTTCCGCAGGTGGTTTAATAACAACCCTTTTAGAATGGTGTTTTCCCAGTAACAAGGTAGGTGCGCAAATTGACCTCAATGCAATGAAAGGTGAATTTACAGAAATTCTATTCTCAGAAAATTCAGGTATTGTACTACAAGCAAGGGATGAAAATCTTGCTGCAATTTTGGATCAAAATAGTATACCCTACTTCAAGATAGGAAAAGCAAACGACAGCGGTCAACTAACCATCAACTTCGAACAAGAGGTTTTCGAATTTGATATAGCAACCTATCGTGATTATTGGTTTGAAACATCGGCTATTTTTGATTCAAAACAAACAGCATCAGATTTAGCTGATCAAAGGTTTAAGAATTACAAACACCAACCATTGAACTACAAATTTCCTGCGCATTTTGACGGAAAAGTGATAGCAGAGGGCAGCTCAAGACCTAAGGCTGCCATAATCCGTGAAAAAGGAAGTAATTCTGAGCGAGAAATGGCAAATTCGCTATATCGAGCTGGATTTGACGTTAAAGATGTGCATATGACTGATCTGATCTCAGGTCGAGAAACACTGGAAGATATTCAATTCCTTGGTGCCGTAGGTGGATTTTCTAATAGTGACGTTCTAGGATCAGCTAAAGGTTGGGCTGGCGCTTTTAAATATAACGAAAAAGCTAATCAAGCTCTAAAACGATTTTTTGAACGTGAGGATACACTTTCTATCGGAATCTGTAATGGTTGTCAACTATTCTTAGAATTAGATTTGATCAATCCTGATCACTCCAAGCTTTCCAAGATGACGTACAATGATTCACATAAACATGAATCGAATTTTACTTCTGTTGTTATTCAAAAAAATCATTCAGTAATGATGGAAAACCTTGAAGGTGCGACACTCGGTGTGTGGATATCACACGGTGAAGGTAAGTTTTCTTTGCCTATGGATAAGGAAGAGTATAATATCGTAGGAACTTATGCCTATGATGCTTATCCAGCAAATCCAAACGGTAGTGATTACAACACCGCAATGTTAGTCAGTGATGATGGACGTCACCTGGTTACAATGCCGCATATCGAGCGATCATTCTTTCCTTGGAACTGGGCTCATTACCCTACAGATCGTAAGGATGAATGGAGTCCTTGGGGTCAGGCATTTGTAAACGCTCGTAAATGGCTAGCGAAAAGGGACTTAAAATAAGAACCGCTGTTCCTGATAACCATTAATCGCTGAAACTAGTATTTATCAGAACTGTTAAATCACTGTTAAGCCAATTGCTTTTTCCTAGTTTTTGGGAGAAAGCCCTAGAATTTTTATATTTTTCAATCTTGACTAAATGGCATCCTTTAGTCTTTCCCTAACAGAAAATATAAATAATATGAAACACCTGTCTTTTCTACTAATCGCGTCCTTATCAATCTTTATGTTGTCAGACCTTCATTCTCAAGAGCAACTTTCGTATCAGACTCCTAGTGATGAGATTATGAAGCTAGCTGATGTCCAACCTGCGCCTTCAACAATAATGGACTCGAAAAAAGAAAAAATGGTTTTTCTATATCGAAATTCTTATAAATCTATTCAGGAACTTTCAAATGAAGAGATGAGACTCGCGGGTCTTAGAATAGACCCAAAAACAAATATTGGCAGTAGAACGAGATATGTCAACGATCTAAAATTCAGGGATCTTTCCTCAAGTGACGATAAAATAAGCGGCTTTCAAGGTATGCCTTCAAATCCGCGATTGAGCAATTTCAGTTGGTCACCAGATCAGTCTAAAATGGCAATGACACACACATCTGCTGAAGGAGTGGAATTATGGTATATAGACTTCAAATCACTTACAGCAAAGAAATTAACGGAAGCAAATGTCAATGCTAATCTTGGTGATGTAATCAACTGGTTTAAAGATGGAAAAAGTATCCTTGTTAAAATGTTACCAAAGAAGCGGAAAGGTCTCATCGACACGCAAGAATCAATTCCAACAGGGCCAACGATTAGTGTAAGCGATGGTAAAAAAGCTCAAAATAGAACTTACCAAGATTTATTGAAAAATAAGAACGATGAAGCAAATTTCGAGACTTTAGCTACTTCAGTTCTTGTTAAAGTTAGTCTTGACGGTTCTTCGCAGAGATGGCTTAACCAATCGAAAATGTACCAAAGTATAAGTATGTCTCCAAATGGTGAATATGTAATGGTTAAAACTGTTGAAAAGCCATTTTCATACCTAGTAACTTTTCGAAGATTTCCGTCTGTGACAAACGTCTACAGCAAAGACGGTAAATTTATTAAAGAGATTCTTAGTGCTCCCCTTGTTGAAGACTTACCACAGGGATTTATGTCTACGGTAAAATTCCCTCGTTCACATACATGGCGAGCCGATCGCCCTGCTAGCTTGATTTATGCTGAAGCTCTTGATGGTGGAGATCCGACTTTGGAAGTAGATTTTCGAGATCAAGTTTATCAATGGGATGCGCCATTTAGTGACAAACCGAAAGCACTACTTCGCACAATAAATCGGTACAGATTTATTCAGTGGGGTGACGATAATACCGCTATTGCATACGATTACTGGTGGAATACCCGTAATACCAAAACATACTTATTCAACCCATCTAATTCCGAGCTAACTGCAAAGGTTATCCATGATAGAAACTACCAAGATCGATATAGCGACCCTGGAAGTTTTGTAACTGTTCGAAATAAATACAATCTTTCAGTTCTAGCAAGAAAAGGGAACAATCTTTATCTTACTGGTGATGGATTTTCAAAAGAAGGCCAGAAGCCGTTTATTGACAATTGGAATATTGATACTGAAAAAAGCGAACGGCTTTATGAATCTGTAACACCTGGCAAAATCGAAACAATTTACGATTACGATGCCGAAAAAAATCAGGCTTTGGTTCGTATAGAATCAGCTAGTGAATATCCCAACTACTATTTCCGAAACTTAAAATCAGGCAAAGCTACGCAGTTGACAGATTTTGAGAATCCTTTTAGCAGCATACAAAATGTGCACAAGGAGGTGATTACCTACAAAAGAGAAGATGGTCTAGAATTGAATGGAACGCTCTACCTTCCAGTAGGTTATGACAAGGAAAAGAAAGAAAAAATGCCAATGATACTTTGGGCATATCCACGCGAATTCAAGGACAAATCAAGCGCTGGTCAAAATACACAAAACCCTAACGAGTTTACATATCCTTATTGGGGATCTCCATTGTACTGGGTTGCAAAAGGTTATGTTGTACTTGACGATGCTGCTTTCCCTATTGTGGGAGAAGGGGATGAACAGCCAAATGACAGCTTTCTAGAGCAATTGGTCGCTAATGCGAAAGCGGCAATAGATGCGATAGATAACTTGGGATACATCGATCGAGAGCGCGTTGCCGTTGGCGGCCATAGTTATGGTGCCTTCATGGTAGCAAACCTACTATCTCATTCAGATCTTTTCGCAGCAGGAATAGCTCGAAGTGGTGCATATAATCGAACATTGACACCTTTTGGATTTCAAAGCGAAGAGCGAAATTATTGGGAAGCACCAGAGGTCTATTATACCATGTCACCATTTATGCACGCAGACAAAATGAAGACTCCGCTACTCCTTATCCATGGTGATGCAGATAACAATTCTGGTACTTACCCATTGCAAAGTGAACGGTATTTCAACGCCTTGAAAGGACTTGGCGCACCAGTTCGACTTGTAATGCTTCCCAAGGAATCGCACGGTTATGCAGCTAAAGAAAGTATAATGCACATGCTTTGGGAGCAAGATGAATGGCTGGATATGCATTTAAAGAATAAAAAGACTTCAATTAATCCGTAGTGGAAACTTGTTCTTTTTACTGATGTAATAATGTTTAGGGCGTATGGTGCTAAAAAAGCACCACCGCACTATTCACGGTTTCATCCCTTCGGCAAAATACCTTGGGAGAGCTACGACTTTACAAGTCTTGCTGCAGTTACTATCGCTTACGCATGATTTTGTGCGTAAAGTAGACCGAAGTAAAAATGTTCAAGTCAATCAAATCAGTTGTCGTCAAACTTTCTTGGAAGTTACTACATGATTTGTTTTGAAGCTTCAGGATGCTGCGATATAAATGAATATACCTGTCAATCTCCTGTATCGAGAGAATTTATGATGTCAATACTTAAGACTTGGAATAATTCATCAAGTTTTGTCCAAACTAATCTCTTTTGCATGTGTTACTGGATTGTATCGTTGAAAATATAAATAAACATTCCATTGGCACAAAATCAAAAAGACTATTTAATTCACCCTCAGGTCATTGCAATGAGCCTATTGATCGCAGGGGTAACATTTCTGTTTCTCGCGTTTTCTGGTTCTTACATATATACGCGAGTTCAAGCCGATATTCCTCCGATCAAACTCCCTACTCTATTTTATATTAACACCCTGGTCCTTTTGGCCAGTTCCCATACTATCACGCGTTGCAAGAGAGCCTACAGAGAAGATGATACCAAACAATATCAACTAATGCTTGCTGCGAGTCTTGCTCTAAGTCTGATTTTTTTGGTAGCCCAAATATTTGCTTGGATACAGCTTTTTACATCTGGAATTTTAGTCAATCAGAGTAATACTGCATCCTTTGTTTATCTAATTTCAGCTGTACACTTTGCTCACGTAATAGCAGGTATTCCTTTTCTTGGACTTTTTCTGTTTACGGCTTACAAACGCATGAAAGAGCCGGTGAGCGTTCTAGTATATTTCAGCGATCCCGAGAAATCAAGAAAGTTACGTCTTCTGACCATCTATTGGCATTTCCTCGATGCACTATGGATCTATTTAGTTATATTTTTTGCTGTTAATTACTATGTATTTTCGTAAAGTTGCAGATCCAGATTTTTAGACTTTAATAGTAGTTTAACGTATTAAAAATATACGAGATACGGCTATAGTGGTTTCATATAGTATCTTTACATTTAAATTTTTCTAAGTAAGTGAAGAATGATACTATCTTTACAGTCGAATCATTAAAATAATAATCATGTTGAGGTCAAGTTTTTACTTATTTTCACTATCAATCTGTCTTTCTCTATTTTTAGCTTGCGCTCCGAAAGGTGCCGTTGTTATCCATGGAGATATAGAAGATGCCTCCAATTTGAACATCTACTTCGACAAAATTACAGCTACTGGCTCAACTCGAGTGCTTACCAATGCTGAAGCCAGTTCTTCTGGAAGCTTTGATGTTGTATTCGAAGAACCACTAGAAGCTGGTATTTACCGTACCCGCGTTGGTGCAAAGAGTGCATACCTTATGTTAACTCCTGAAGATAAGCAAGTCAATCTTAAAGGGACTATATCAAGTTTTGGAGATAATACTTACGAAGTATCAGGATCCAATGCAAGTGCAGAATTGCAGGAATCACTCAATCAAATAGGGAACGCTAGAAAAACAGGTCTAAATCTTGATAAATTCATTTTGACAGGTGGTAATCCGTTTATAAATGCATTCCTTGCGCAAAAAGCTTATGATGGCAATGTAGGTAAAACACAGGTTTTCAAAACGATAAGTCAACAACTAGAGAATGCATACCCTGCTAGCGAATTTACCAAAGATTTTAAAAACCAAACTGCTGCAATGGAAAAGCAGTTAGCAGCGCAATCTAGAGGTAGATCAAAGTTTAATGTAGGTGACGTAGCACCAGAAATCACCGGATTTGATCCAAATGGAAAAGAGAGAAAGCTATCTGATCTGAAAGGAAAAGTTGTACTCATTGATTTCTGGGCAAGTTGGTGTGGTCCTTGTAGAAAAGCTAATCCGCATGTTGTGGAGATTTATGACAAATACAGCAGTCAAGGTTTTGAGGTGTTTAGTTATTCCCTTGACGGTATCAACCCAAGGTTGCTAGGTAGATACAAGAATGATCCTGAGCAGATGGCGAAAGCGAAGGAACAAGCTAAAACGAGATGGATCGCTGCAATCAAAAAAGACAATTTGAAATGGAAAAGCCATGCAACCGAGCTAGGACACTGGAACTCTAAAGGAAACAAGGATTACGGCGTCAGCTCTATTCCTACAACTTTCCTTGTAGCACGAGACGGTACTTTTGCGGCTATTAATCCGCGATACAATTTGGAAGAAGCTGTCAAAGCCGCATTATAGGCTAATATTCCTTTTCTGTTTACTGTACAGATTGAAACATAAAAATTGAGGAGCTAATCGCTACATTAAGTGATTCAGCTCCTTTCTTTTTTGAATCTGAAATAGCAATGTTATGTGCTGCCAAGGTCTGAAGATCTTCAGAAATTCCTTGACCTTCGTTACCCATAGCCAGGATAAAATGCTCAGGAAAGCTAAAGTCTGCAAGATCATCTCCTGTCATTGATGTACAGATAATAGGTAAAGTCTGATCAGATAAATCTTTTAGTTCTACATATTTGAAAGGAACTCGATAAAAACTCCCCATACTACTTTGAATAAGTTTCTGATTAAAGACTTCGACGCAGTCAGGAGATAAAAGTATACCATCATAACCAAACCAATCAGCAGATCTAAATATAGTACCTGCATTTCCTGGATTCTGCACAGTTTCTAAATACACATAGCGACCAGGCTTGAGCGGTAAATCCAACTCCAAACATTTATCTTGGGTGCACAGAGCTACTACTTGTGTTGGGCTCTTTAGTTGGGAGATCATATCGATATTCTTTTGGCCAGTAGTCATCACATTGCCTTCAAAGGATTCGTACAAGTCAGCATATTTTTCTAAATAGCTGTCTGTTCCTATAATCAAATCAATATACCCTGCGTTGAAGGATAAAAGTTCTTCTATCACCTTGTGATTTTCGATCGTATATTTTTGATACTTTTGTCTGAACTTTTTCTGCTTAAGAGATTGAATAAATTTAACTTGTGTTTTTGTAATCCTAGGATAATCCATACGTGCCATATCTTTCGTCAAATATATACGTAATCATTTTAGCTGCTGCTATATTTCTACTAGGTTCTTGTAATGTAGCGAGATATCTAGAAGACGACGAATACCTTGTCAAGAAAAATAAGGTCGAAATAACCGATAAAACTCAGTCGTCTGCTGATCCGGACCTGATTTACAACCTTGAGTCTTTTATCATCCAAAAACCAAATCGAGATTACTTCTTCCTTCCACGTGAATGGATATACTTCCGAAATGAAGAAGAATTCCTTAAATCGAAAAAAAGAAAAGGAATTCTAAAAGAAGCGGAACTTCCTGTTTTGCATGAGGATGAAGCAATGCTTAAAACAGCGGAGCAAATGGAGAAATACCTTCGTTTCTCAAAAGGCTTTTACAATGCAAAAGTATATCCAATTGCATTCTTGTCAGAAAAAAGGGCTGATGTAACCTATCAAGTAGTCACTTCTGATCGATATATCATCAGATCAAAAGAATATTTCAGTGAAGATGAACGAATTCTAGAGCTCATAGAAAGTTCTGAAAGCTCTACTTTACTTAAAGAAGGTACAAGAGTTGATGAGGCAATTTTTGACGAAGAAAAATCAAGAATAGTTGGCTATCTACAGAATAAAGGATTTGCAGCTTTTACCAAATCAAATATTGACTTTAAGGCCGATAGTTCAGATTTACAGATGGATGTCTTTATCACAATCCTACCGCCCAGTAGTGGTTTCATTCACCGACAATATACAATTGGTGACATTGAAGTGTATCCCGATTACCGTGGTAGTATAAAAGAAAGCTATAGCAATGCCCAAGAATTGAAGGGTATTCAATATGCCTTTGATGACGAAAACTACTTTATCAAGCCTAGAACTTTATCTAGAGCTATGGACATGCAGGAACGAATCCTCTACAAAAAATACAGGATAGACAATACGTATAGATCACTGGCAAAACTTGGAACTTATAGATTTATCAACATTTCTTCACAAATATCGGAAGAACAAGACACGGTCATCAATTACAAAGTATTCCTGACTCCTATAGAAAAGACGTGGGCAATTGATGGTAGTTTGGATCTTTTTTATTCCTACTTAGCACAGAACTCGTTGAATAGATTGGGTCTCAGTGCAAATACATCTCTGTCCAATTTGAATGCATTTGGGGGCGGAGAGAAATTCAGCTTCTCACTGGAAACGACTAATGAAATTAATCTACCTGAGTTTCAATTCAGTAGTTTCACGTTTAAAGCCCAAACCAGTCTGCGTTTCCCTACCCTAGTGGATCCAGGAAACATAATTTTAAAGGGATTTGAAAGACTCCCTAAAAAATTAGGAAAAGGAAAGTATGATAATCTTAAGAACAAAACCAACACTGATCTAGGTCTTAGTTACTCTATTATTTCGCAAATATTTCAATATCAAACCAATAGTTTTAATGCAAGCTTTTCATACGATTGGAGGCCCAACCAAAAATTCACTTACCTCTACACTCCGATCAATATAAATAGTGTCTCCAACTCTGTGAACGCAGACTTCAGAATGCAATTTTTAGATACAAACGAGTTACTTGCCAGAAGTTTCGATAATTTCTTTATAACTGGATTCGGTATTCAAGAATTTGTCTACAGAATGCAGTCCCCTACTTTCTCTACAGGCTTTAGTTGGGGAATCAACTTGGTACTTGAACAATCGGGAACAGAAATATTTGCTGCAAATAGTCTGTACAATGCAATTACTGGAGAAAATACTGAATGGGCTTTCAATCTTGCAGGTGGAAATCAGTTCGATTTTTCAAAGTACTTCTTAAGCAATGTCGATCTAAGAGCAAGTCAAAAACTAGGAGGAAAACACTCGTTGGCTGGTCGCTTTAAAGTTGGATTTGCGTTGCCTTTCTCTTTGGATAGGGACAACGCTGTAATACCTTTCTTGAAGCAATATTATGTTGGTGGGGCAAATAGTTTGAGGGCTTGGCAAACTCGTGAGCTTGGTCCAGGTGGTTGGGCTAATGATTTCTACAATCCACTAATTGACCAAGCATTCTTCCAAACTGGTGACTTCGTTTTGGAAACTAGTCTTGAGTATAGATTTCCGATTTACTATGTTTTCGAAGGAGGGCTTTTTGTTGATGCCGGGAATGTATGGACTTTGTCTTCAGAGGATAGTCGTACTGATTCTCAATTAACCTGGGATTTCTACAATCAGATAGCAGTAGGCTATGGATTTGGCATCAGAATTAACTTAGATTTTCTCGTCATACGCTTTGACTTCGGTTATAAGTTGAGATATCCATTTCCACATCGAGACTTCAATAACAGATACTGGAGAGCACCCGAATTAACCACAGATTATCTTCTTGCACCCAACATAACTATCGGTATTAATTATCCATTCTAATTATCAAAGATTATTCGATAATTAGGTACTTTTGCAGTCATTCTTGGGCGGAAGCCTGCACTAACAGAAGATCATCATATACAAGTAAGAGCAATGGATTTTATACCAAGTGAGATAGAAAGCAAATGGAAGGCCTATTGGGCTGAACATGAAATCAACAAGGTTGAAACTGACACTTCGAAACCTAAGTTTTACGTCTTGGACATGTTTCCATATCCATCAGGAGCGGGACTTCATGTAGGACATCCGCTAGGATACATTGCCTCGGATATATACGCTAGATACAAGAAAATGAAAGGCTTCAATGTCCTTCATCCGATGGGTTTTGACGCATTTGGTCTACCTGCTGAACAATACGCTATTCAAGAAGGTGTTCATCCAGCAGACTCCACGGCAGTGAATATTGCTAAATATAGACTCCAGCTTGACAATATAGGATTCAATTACGATTGGTCAAGATCGGTTACTACGAGCGATCCAAACTACTACAAATGGACTCAAGAGATCTTTCTGAAGCTTTACGATAGTTATTACGATGTTATTGACCAGAGGGCTAAGTCCATTGAAACACTTGAATCCTATTTTGAACGTCACGGAACATCGGGTCATTCAGCTTTTACAGACGAACCGATTCATTTTAGCGCTGATGAATGGCAACAAATGAGCACTGTAGAAAGAGAGAAAATCTTGGCTGACTATAGACTTGCTTATCGTAAAGTGTCTTTCGTAAATTGGTGTGAAGCTTTAGGAACAATTCTAGCAAATGATGAAGTAAAAGACGGCTTATCAGAACGTGGCGGACATCCAGTTATTAAAAAAGCTCTACTTCAATGGTCACTCAGAATTACAGCCTATGCAGAGAGGTTGCTAAATGACATGAAAACCCTCGCGTGGTCTGATGCTTTGAAAGCAATGCAAAAGAATTGGATTGGTCGATCACAGGGAGCGCAAGTATTTTTTGAGTTACCTAGTGAAGAGGATTCAATCGAAGTCTTTACAACACGTCCTGATACGATTTTTGGTGTAACATTTATGGTATTGGCACCAGAACACGATCTTGTTAAGAAAATAACTACAGAAGCACAAAAGCAGGATGTCGATGATTACCTAAAATATGTAAGTGTAAAATCTGACGTTGATCGAATGTCAAATACCAAAACAGTGACAGGTGCATTTACTGGAGCTTATGCTGTACATCCATTAAGTGGCAAACAATTGCCAATCTGGATTAGTGAGTATGTATTAAAGGACTACGGTACTGGTGCCATCATGGCTGTCCCTAGTGATGATGATAGAGATCAAGCTTTCGCTCAAAAATTTGGTCTAGAGATTGTACCTGTAGTAGATAAGACTATGTATCCTGACACGACCAATGCCGACAAAAAAGGCAAGATGATCAATTCTGAATTCCTTAATGGAATGGAGGTTTCTGACGCTATAGAAAAGGCAATCGAAGCACTGGAAAACAAGGATCTTGGTGTAAGAAAAGTCAACTACAAATTAAGAGATGCCAATTTCAGTAGACAGCGTTATTGGGGTGAACCATTCCCCATATCATACGATAAAGATGGTCTTGCTGTACCTATGAATCTTGAGGATTTACCATTGGAACTTCCACCCCTAAGCAACTTCCAACCGACGGCTAGTGGACAATCTCCGCTTGCAAGAGCTGAATCCTGGGTGCAATATGACGGCCTTACGAGAGAAACAGATACTATGCCTGGTTATGCAGGATCATCTTGGTATTTTTTAAGATATATGGATCCTCAGAATCCGTCGGAATTTGCTTCAAAAGAGGCTTTAGATTACTGGCAAGATGTTGATTTGTATATCGGAGGAACTGAGCACGCCGTCGGACACTTAATGTATAGTAGATTTTGGCATAAGTTTTTGTACGACATGAATTATGTTCCGACAAACGAGCCTTTCAAGAAGCTGATCAATCAAGGTATGATTCAAGGTGTAATTGAGTCCTTATTCATGTTGAAGGAAAAAAACAAAGATCAGGCGGTTTTTATTTCAGCTGAATTGATTGACAAGTATGAAGAAGATAGTTATACAAAAATACCAGTGCATGTCGACTTTGTCCAAGACTATGGAAATCCTAAGTCGTATCTTAATAGAAGCTCTATCCAGCAGTTCATTGAATGGAGACCAGAGTACAAGAATGCTAGTTTTGTGACAGAAAGTGGCACAATTCACGCAGACGGTATCAAAGACGATGACGATATCAAGGTAGAAACTATTTCTGAGGTTGGAAAAATGTCCAAAAGGTATTTTAACGTCATCAATCCTGATGATGTAGTCGCAAAGTATGGTGCAGACTGCTTCCGAATGTATGAAATGTTTCTTGGCCCAATTGAACAATCAAAACCTTGGGATACCAACGGAATTGATGGGGTATCAAAATTCTTACGAAGATTATGGTCTTTATTCCATGACGAACAAGGAGTGTATGAGGTTAATGATGAAGCAGCTACGAAGGAGGAATTGAAAGTATTGCACAAAACAATCAAGAAAGTAAGCGACGATATTGAAAGTTTTGGGTTCAATACATGTGTAAGCTCATTTATGGTTGCGGTCAATGAACTCAAAAAGCTCGGATGCAAAAATAGAGAAATCCTAGAGCCATTGGTTTGTTTGCTAGCACCTTTTGCTCCATTTTTGACAGAAGAACTTTGGGAAAAACTAGGACACAATTCTTCAATTCATCATGCAACGTTTCCTCTTTTTGACGAATCAAAGGTAGTAGAAGATGAAATTCATTATCCAATCTGTTTCAATGGCAAGAAGCGCTTAGAAGGTAGTTTTGCAGCTACTGCTACTCGAGAAGAAATAATGGAACAAGTTATTCATGTGGATGGTGTGGATAAGTATTTGGAAGGAAAGTCACCTAAAAAAATAATTGTAGTGCCTGGACGAATGATCAATCTTGTGGTATAGCACTGTACTGTGATTTCATTCAGAAAATATAATGCTCTAAACTTGCTTTTCATCTTTGTGTAGAATATATTTATTTATAGATGAAATTTCACGAGATTGAACCTAGAGAATGAATTCAAGTGCAGATATATTATTGGTACTTGGGCGCAAAATACTTTTGTGCTTTGCTGTCTTATTTGTCCAATTTGGTCTGAGTAGCAAAATCTCTAAAGCTGAATCTTCGGCGTGCATAACACCTTTCAATGTTACGTTAGACTATCAATCTCAAGATACTGCGATAATAAGTTGGACTGATTTTACATCGCCTGGAGACTTTGTAGAATATCAGTATACGTTCCATCCAGCTGATGAAAATGTAGATTACGAAGATTTAAGCACTTCAGAAAATAAGAGCGCAACACTTGTTAATCTTCAACCTGGCAGATCCTATTATTTCTATGTTCGCACAGTCTGTGACGACGACGTAGTAACCAACTTCACAAGTGGGTTCCTCTTTCATACTGCAATTGACAATTCACAAGCATGTGATGCCTACTTAATCATACCTGATAACAATTGTCAATCTCCGAATCCTTACCTTATCAACGTTCATGGCGAAGGGCTTCATTTGGGTGAAGATGTATTTATCAAATCAGTAAATCTAACAATTGAGCATGAGTGGCCTGCAGATCTAGAGCTGGAGATTGTTTCTCCAAGCGGTATTGCAATAGCCCTCTTTGCTGATTTTGGAATTGGAACAAGTAATGTAGGAGATATCAACGCACAGTGTGTATCTCCTTTGGCACTTGATATGAATGCATGTGAGCGGATCTCAGCAGCAGTTCCACTCGTTGGGTCATATAAACCTGTTGGTGATTTAGTACTACTTTATGACAATAGTAGTCCCAATGGAGAATGGCAGCTTCATATTTGTGATGACGCTCCTGGTCAGATTGGTGTGATTCGGTATGCCGGAATTGAATTCGTTGACATGTCATGTTCAGGTCCTGATGATTTATACTTTGTAGATATCGATGATACCTCACTAGATATAATTATTCCGTCCGCAAGCTGCGATTCTCTAGAATTAAGCTATACAGAATTCGAAAACGGCAGCATAAGTACATTCTACATACCTTGCAATCAGGATACAATTTCGATTACCGATTTACTACCTTCAACCACTTACACTCTCGAGTTTACACCTATTTGTTCGGGTTCAACCTTTTCTGTTTCATGTCCAAAGACATTCGAAACTAGATGCAGTGCTGTGGAGTTATTTGAAAATTTCGACAATGCAGCAACTTGCGAAAATGGTTGTGACAACTTGTGTGTTGTTTCTTCTTTTTGGCAAAATTTGGGGCCAGCCTTTTGGCGTACGGGAAGTGAACCAACGGGAACAGTTTTGACTGGACCTTCCTCTGATGCATCTGGAATTGGCCAGTATGCATACATAGAGTCGTCTGATACACTGTGCAGACAGTCTACAGCGCACTTGCTGTCTGGATGTATGACTCTTTTAGATACTTCTTCCTGTAACTTCGGAATGAACTACCATATGTATGGAAATGACATTGCCGAACTCTATCTTGAGATTACAACAGATCAGCAAGCTAGTTGGGATACTCTGTGGTCTATTTCTGGTAATCTAGGAGATCAGTGGAATCACATTCAAATCTCGTTAAGCGATTATCTTGACTCGATATTCCAACTGAGAATTACAACGAACTTTCCAAATGGCAACTTTGGTGATCTTGCCATTGACAATATAAGCTTATCAGGTATTGATCTAGAAGCGAACAATCTGATGATTTTCAGGGACGAAGATATGGATGGTTACGGCACAGATGACGTAACGGTGAGTTTTTGTGGCTTAATTGCTCCAGAAGGATATAGTTTTCATGGCGGCGATTGCGATGATCAAAATCCTTTAGTTTCACCAGGTCTAGAAGAGCTTCCTTGTAACTTAATGGATGACAACTGCGATGGGATTATCGATGAAGACGTTATCAGTACTCTGAATTATGCTTTAGCCCAGCAGGTAGATCAAACTTGCATCGGAATTGAGAACGGGATTATTGAGGTAATGGCTATAGGAGGAACGGAGCCCTATCAGTACGAGTGGGTTAATATCGAAAGTACAGATTCAATCGTAGATTCGCTAGGGTCTGGATTTTATCAGGCCGTAATAACTGATGCATCTGGATGTATGATTATTACAGATAGTATCGAAATTCAGATCATTCAGCAATTCGACTATTTGGTTACTTCTATTCAAAATGCTCGCTGTAAAGGTATCATGAACGGAGGAATCGATATTTTTCATGAAGAGTTTAATGCACCATACACGTATTTATGGAACAATGGTGACACAACCAAAAGTATAAGTAATGTGGCACCGGGTTTTTACGAACTCACGATTTCGGATGTAAATAACTGTCTCATTGAAACTGAACCAATTGAAGTCTTTGCCGACAAAACACTTATCATTGACATTGACAGTATTGCTGATGTGAGATGCTTCGGGAATCAAGATGGCTTTATTGATATCTCGGTCCAAAATGCTGAACTTCCGATAAGTTACTCATGGACCAACGGTTCGGGACAGGATAGTATTTCAAACTTAATGGCAGGTAGCTACGGACTGACTGTTAATGACAACGAAAACTGCATTCAGGAAATGGAGTTTGAGATAACTGAACCACATGTATTAGAGACAGATATCATTGCAAATGACCCAGTGACATGCTTTGGAGATAACAATGGAAAAATCGAGGTAAAAGCGAGTGGTGGTAAAGCACCCTATCTATACAATTGGACAGACGGTGCAACTGGGTCCATAAATGATCACATTCCAGCTGGGCAATATCGAGTCGATGTTATCGATTCAAACGGATGTTTGGATTCTATAACAGCGATTACGGTTTCGGAGCCGGAAGCCATTATGATTGAGGTTCAGGAAGTCACTCCAGCCATTTGCGAAAATAAGAACGGCTCCATTGAGGTTGGTGTTTCTGGAGGTACTGGAACCTATCGATACTTCTGGACAGACTCCGTTTCAACTAACAACAACGCTACAAATATCTTCGCAGGCATTTATGACATAACTGTGCTGGATGTATTTGATTGCAAGACTACTGTGGAAGGAATAGGAGTCAATTTATTAGAAACTATTTTATTGATAGACACTTTAGTAATTGACTCATTGAATTGTTATGGCCAAGATAATGCAGAAGTATCCTTTGAGGTCATCAATACAACAAGTTTTCCAATTTCGATAGTTATTGAAAGTGACACGTCGACCTATGAAGAGGAAATAGTTTCATTAAGCAATCTCAAAGCAGGAATTTACAACATTGAAATTCGCGATAGCAACGGCTGCTCATCCGGTTCGTTTGATTTTGAAGTTTTTCAACCTGATTCACTCTTCATAAATCTGCTTGAAGTTACCGATAATAAATGTTTTGGAGATTCCTTAGGCAGCATATCAGTCGAAGTTGCGGGAGGTGGAACAAGTTATCAGTATTCATGGTCTTCTGGAGACCTGGACTCCTTGGTTGATCAGCTACCAGCGAACGCTTACGATATTACAGTTACGGATGAAAAGGGTTGTAAGGATAGTTTGATTCAGATCGAAGTAAACCAACCTGCAATTTTGGAGCTTGACTCCCTTATTTCATATGATCTAACTTGTTATGAATCCAACGACGGTAGACTTGAAATCTATGCTTCAGGAGGTACTAGCCCTTATCAATTCACTTACAATGAGCAAGTTTTTGAAAGTGTTCAAGAACAACTCCCTGCAGGAACTTATGTAGTCGGAGTTACCGATTTACATGAATGCCTTGAAATTTCAGATACTATTACCATGATTCAGCCAGACTCGATTTCAATTTCAATTGATTCGATTAAAGCCAATTTCTGTGAGAATGACAATGGATTAATAGACTTAAGTGCTTCTGGAGGTACTGGAACACTAAATTTCATCTGGAATAATCCTGAAATTGTTGGGGCTTCCGCCCAAAATCTGCAGGCTGGATCATACTCCGTTACAGTGATAGATGAACAGAATTGTGAATCATCGTTCCTTGATATTCCTATTCCACATATAAATAAGAATATTGAGCTGCATTTGCCTAACATCATAGATGCAAGTTGCTATGAAAGTGCAGACGGAATAATCTCATACAATATCGCAGGAGACGACTTACTTGCACCTTTCGACATATACTTGAATAACGAGCTTGTTGATTCCAGTGTTGATCCAGAAGGCTTAATTACAAGTCTTGAACCCGGTGAATATGCTATTTCTGTTATTGAAGCTGATGGATGTGCGGAATCTATTTCAAATATTATGATTAACTCTCCAAGTGAAATTCTCTATAATCTTGCTATTGTAAGCCCTATTTCTTGTTTTGGTGACACCAATGCTATCGTAGCAATTTCGGCCAGTGGTGGAGTTGGTGACTTTGAATATTTATGGAGTGATTCATCTGAAGGTGATACCCTTTTTAACGTCGGACCAGGACTCCTGGCAGCAGCGATAGTTGACGGTAATAACTGCGTGAAATTTACTGACACAATTTTGATTGCTGAACCTCCTATTTTGGAAGTCAACATTCTCAGTTTGGATGCAACCGAAGACAACAACGATGGAGCTATATATATTGAGACTAGCGGTGGTACTGCTCCTTACATGTATATTTGGGATCCAGAATTACCTACTCACGTTGACACTTTAGAGGCTTTGGGAGAATCAACATGGGAAGTAGAAGTTATAGATAGCAGAGGATGTGCTTTTGATACTATAATTACGATCGGCAGAATTGTTGCCACCAATGAATTTGAAAAATCTCAAATATCGTTGTTCCCAAATCCAACTATGGACAACTTCACAGCTCTAAGCTCTGAACCGATTAAATCCTATCAAATATTCAACGCTGAAGGACTTGAGATCTTACGAGAATCTCTACCTACTCCTGCCAGGACACTGCAAATAAATTCTACTGATTTTGTAGATGGACTCTACTTGCTCAAGCTTCGTGATTCCCAAAATGAGCTATTAGTCCAATCATTTATCAAAATTTCTCGTGAATAGTGTGCTGTTGCAAAATCAATGATATAGGCGCTTTATCCGAATAAGACAGCCTTAATAGACTACAAGAATTACTTCAGCTGTGAACAAATAGACTAAAGGCTGAAGTCTAAATTGCTAGGTTTATTGCTTGCTATTGAGTTTTTATCATGAACTTGAATTTGTAATTCCCTCGCTAATACACAATAGTATATATTATAACTGATGCTAATAGGCAGTTAGAATTGGCTACCTTTGCGGCTTTAATTATAAGATCTGAGGTTATTTTTCAAATGAAAAATGAACACTCAGATAAAAAAGTGTTTATGAAATTTGAAGATTTAGGATTAATAGAGCCAATATTGAAAGCTCTAAGAGACAAAGACTACGTAAAACCTACGAAAATACAGGAAAAAGCGATTCCGCTTGTTTTGAATAGAAAAGATGTGATGGGCTGTGCACAGACAGGCACAGGAAAAACAGCTGCATTTGCAATTCCGATTATACAGTTGATTCAGAAGATCGAAATGCGAAAACCTTCAAAAGGATATGCGCCGATCAGATCGTTAATTGTGACGCCTACTCGAGAATTGGCAATTCAAATTGATGAGAATATTGCAGCTTATAGCAAGCATACCGATATTCGTCATACTGTAATTTTTGGAGGTGTCAAGCAACATAGTCAAGTCCAAAAGCTGAAAAGAGGTGTGCATATTTTGACTGCTACACCAGGTCGACTACTAGATTTAGTTAGTCAAGGAATCATCAGTCTAGATAAGGTCAAGTTATTTGTTTTGGATGAAGCTGATCGTATGCTCGACATGGGGTTCATACATGACGTAAAACGAATTATCAAGATGCTCCCTAAGGAAAGACAATCATTGTTTTTTTCTGCGACGATGCCCGATTCAATCGTCAGTCTTGCTAATTCGATGTTGGTAAATCCTACAAAAATTGAAGTTGCTCCAGTCTCATCTGCTGCCGAGACAGTTCAGCAATTTGTATACTACACCAACAAATCTTCCAAAAGGAGTCTTTTGTTAAATATTTTGAAGAATCCTGAAATGGATCAAGTTCTTGTTTTTTGTCGAACCAAACATGGCTCAGATAAGATTACAAAATTCCTAAAACAAAAGGACATATCAGCTGCTGCAATCCATGGCGACAAAGCGCAAAATCAACGTCAAAAGTCCCTGAAGAACTTCAAGGATGGTCGAATTCGTGTACTCGTTGCAACAGATATAGCAGCAAGAGGTATTGATATTGACAAACTTGGTTTTGTTATCAATTTCGAAATACCTAATGAATCTGAAACGTATGTGCACAGAATTGGTCGTTCGGGTAGAGCGGGAGAATCAGGTGTTGCGATTTCAATTTCGGAACCTGAAGAAAATGCTTACATCAGAGCCATAGAAGTATTAATTAAGAAGAAACTTCAAGTTGTCAAAGACCACCCATTTCCACAAACTGATAAGCCAATGACAGCAGCTGAAAAAAAGGAAGCCAACAAGGAAAAACAAAGAAGAAAGCAAGAGTTTTTTGCCAATAGGAAGAAAAACAAGAAACGTCAAGGAAGGTAGTACCTTGAACGGTTTTGATATTTAAGACGATTTTAGATCTAATAGAAAATCCCTTAACACATGCTAAACTTAGCAATGGTAAATAGGATCCTGATTGCAAGGTACTTCCAAAAGAAGTGTCATGAATAAGGAGTCGTAGAGTTGAAATTTTAGGGATACGTGTTCTTGAAAAGCTGGTGTCATTTAGATTGTGATTTTGAATTAAAAATATCACAATTGACAAGGATGACCTTTATCAGAACAGAGTTCTATCAAAAAATCTATAACCAATGATTGCTTTCAAGAATTCCTTTATTCGGAGTAATAGATCTGGATAGCCTGATAGTATTGAATACAAACACATTACGCTTTTCTGAAAATTACACTCACAACCTCACCCCGCTCGTTGATCCCACTGAGAATGTAAGTCCCAGAAGCAAGATGTGTTAATTGTATCTTCTCAGAGGGTGAGTGAGATCTATAATGTAAAACTCCTTCGTGATCTCGTATGGTAATTTGATCTATTTCAAAATCTTTCGTTACAGGTATGTAACTATCCAATGATTTAGACATTAATAGAAGTGGTGATTCAAAGATTAACTCTTCGGTCCCAAGTTCTGAAATTTTAATTGTCTCGTGAGCTTCCTTTTGATTACAAACTTGCGGAAGCATTGTATAATATATACTCGGAAATAAATAGTGTGTTACAGCTAGCATATTGCCATTTTGAAGTTGAGTTGCTTGACCATTCATTGACGCGAAAGTACAAAACATGAAGCTGAGCAAAACGATATATCTATACATAGCTAACAATTTACTTAAATAAATCAGTGCTTAATCTCCTTAGAGCGAAGACTTTACAGTGTATATTCCCCACTAAGACTCCAAATATCATGCCAGTGATGTCCACCCTTTCTGTATTCCATAAATAAGAAAAGTCTCACACCTTTACAGTGGAGACCTCTACTTGCTTAAATCCAAGCATAAAGGGTAAAAGTATTCAACTCTATCTCAAATTCATTAGTACTCCAATTTGAACGTTAAGTCTTCTTGGTTTTCGAACATCTGAGTCAGATCTTGTCCATGAACTTAAAGACTGAGCATATGAAATTCCTGATTGCACTGTCCAAGTAGGACTAAGTTTATATAAAGCTCCCAATTCTGCCAGATAAGTCCATCCTCGTCTAGTGCTATACGTTGTGCTCGAAACCAATTCATCTATTTGGCCTCCTTCATTAATACTTCTACCTTTTTCCCAACTTAAAACGGAAGCTTGAACACCCGATTTTGCATAAAGACCCAATTTGTCAATTGGAATATTATATCCTACTAGTAAAGGTATATCTATCTGACCGAACTGATTGAAATTTCTATATGGCCTTTCACAAGCACAAAAATATAATGGCAACTAGCAGACTTCATTAATTAAACATTGATCTTGTATTCAATCTGGAAAAAGGACATTTCTAGATTCTATTCTTCGCTAAGTGATTGATTTTCATAGTGTGCGAAAACTGATGCAAAAACTAGAAAAAATCGAAATAAAAAAAAGCAAAAAAAAGATTCAAAAGGTTTTTGATATTGAATAAAGCTATTATCTTTGCCTCGCTTTTGAAGAAAAGTAGACAAATGTGGTTCTTTCACAAGATAAACGAACTGGAAAGCTGAGAATCTGTGCTGTTGAAGTAAAGATTTTTGGCCCCTTCGTCTATCGGTTAGGACGCCAGGTTTTCATCCTGGAAAGAGGGGTTCGATTCCCCTAGGGGCTACAATTTACCCTTGTATCGTAATGATGCAAGGGTCTTTTTATTTCAGGTAATACTCAATAATCTGCCCTACCCTCATTTTAGAGATCTTCAGTAAGCAGTTACATGTACTTTTGAGCTCCCTCTTCTAACTTCAATTTCAACACTTTCTAGACACATACTACAAAGACTAGATATTTACCTAAATCGTAAAGCTAGACAGCAATTCCTTGTATTCTTATCCAAATCAATGTGATTATATTTACTATTTTTGCATCGTTTTTAAAATCACAAACAGTACCAAAAAATTAAATAAAAATGGCTAAAAGAGTAGCAATCAATGGTTTTGGAAGAATCGGACGTCTTACCTTCCGAAATCTTCTAGATAATAAAGATATTGAGGTAGTTGCAATCAACGACTTAACTGACAACGCAACTTTGGCTCACTTACTTAAATACGATACAGCGCACGGTCCTTTCCAAGGTACAGTTGAAAGTACTGATACTGCTATCATTGTAAACGGTAAATCAATTCATGCTTCAGCTGATAGAGATCCTGCCAACCTTCCTTGGAAAAAGTTAAATATTGATGTTGTTTTAGAATGTACTGGGTTCTTCACAAACGGTCCAGGTGCAACTAAACATCTAGATGCAGGTGCAAAAAAAGTTGTTATCTCTGCTCCGGCTAAAGATGCTTCTTTTAAGACTATCGTTTTGGGAGTCAATGATGACGAACTGGGAAATGAAAAATTAGTATCAAATGCCTCTTGTACTACGAACTGTCTAGCTCCTGTAATAAAAGTGCTTGAAGATAATTTTGGAATTATCCAAGGGTCTATGACTACAACTCATGGTTACACTGGCGACCAAAACATACAAGATGCTCCTCACAAAGATCTAAGAAGAGCTAGAGCAGCTGCTCTAAACATTGTACCAACAACAACTGGGGCTGCGAAAGCAGTAGCAAAAGTAATCCCTTCTGTAAACGGAAAGTTATTTGCAATGGCTTTAAGGGTTCCTGTAATAACTGGCTCTCTAATCGAACTCAACGTGATGATCGAAAAAGAAACAACAATCGAGGAGGTTAATGCTACTTTTAAGAAATATGCAGATGGACCTATGAAGGGAGTACTTCAATTCTGTACAGATCCAATAGTAAGTTCTGACATCGTAAGAAACTCACATTCTTCTATTTTCGACTCACTTCTAACTGATGTAAGCGGAAAATTCTTAAAAGTTGTGTCTTGGTACGATAATGAAGCAGGTTATTCAGCGAGACTAGCTGATCTTACAGCAAGAGTTTAATCTATGGCAAATATTCGAGATTTAGATGCGAAGGGTAAGAATGTCTTGATAAGAGTTGATTTCAACGTTCCCTTGGACGATCAAGGTAATATTCTTGACGACACTAGAATGGTGAAAGCCTTACCAACAATTCGCTACATGTTAGATCAAGGTGCCACAGTGGTTATCATGTCACATCTAGGGAGACCACTGAAGAAACTTCTTCCCGATGGTTCAATTGACATTGAGAGGTTTACATTAAGGCATTTAGTGGTTCACTTGATGGAACTGCTTGAAGTTCATGTTGAATTCCTGCCAAATTCTCACTCAAAGGAAACGTTGGATGCATGTAAAATAGCGCGAAAAGGTGAGGTGATCTTGCTAGAAAACACCAGGTTCTACCCCGGTGAAACCAAGGGAGAAGAGGAGATAGCAAGTCAATTTGCCCAATTGGCCGACATATACATTAGCGATGCTTTTGGAGCGGCTCATAGAGCCCATGCTTCTACATCTTCTGTTGCAAAGTATTTTGCTCCTGAGAATAAAGCATTTGGCTTTTTGATGGAAGATGAAATCAAAAATGGATCAATTCTTTTGGATAATCCGACTAGACCTGTTACAGCTATAGTTGGTGGTGCTAAAGTCAGTGACAAAATCCAACTGATTGAAAAATTGATGGAATTTGCAGACAATATTCTGATTGGTGGAGGAATGAGTTATACATTTTTGAAGAGCCAAGGATATGAGATTGGAAATTCACTTTGTGAGGATGACTATGTAGGATTAGCATCGACATTACTGAAAAAGGCAGAGTCTACTAATACTAAAATCTATTTGCCACAAGATTCAATTGTTGCTAATAGATTTACTGCTGATGCAGAAACAAAGATTGTTAGCAATGAAAAAATTGAAAAAGATTGGATGGGACTCGATATAGGGCCGCAAGCCAAAGAGACCTATCGCTCAGTCTTACTTGCTAGCAAATCTATTCTATGGAATGGCCCAGTGGGTGTTTTTGAAATGGAAGCTTTCGCAAAAGGGACGCTATTTCTTGCAGAAGCGATAGCCGAAGCAACTGACAATGGCGCATATTCGCTAATTGGCGGAGGTGATTCAGTTTCTGCTGTTAATCAGGCAGACGTTTCTGATCGTGTAAGTTTTATTTCTACAGGAGGTGGAGCAATGCTTGAATTCTTAGAAGGTAAAACCTTACCTGGAATCGCAGCTATTAATGGGTAAGTAGAATAACTATATTAAAAATTAAAGAGGCTTTTCATTGCAATGAAAAACCTCCAACCAGTAATCTTCGATTGCCGTTGTCGTAAGCAATACAACCTGACTCATCAATTGTATAAACTTGATCCAATTTAGATCTACCGTATATAGAAACAGAGACGTGATCTCCTGGATTCAAAGTATACCTACCTAGACCGGGGCGATTAGCTGCACTCTCAATTAAGGAAATGGTGGGATTAGAAACAGTTGATCACCAAATCTAGTAGGATTTTTGTCGTTTTCAGTCGCAGTAGAACTCTTAGTTATTTGTGATGTGGTTTTTTTCGACATCTGCCCTACTAGTAATTCTTTCTTCGGAGTCTTCACCGTTTTGACCGTTTTGACAGTCTTTTTAGCATACCTGCGATCGACTTTCATAAAGGTGTCGAGTCAATCACTGAGCTGCAGTAGTTCTTCCAGAGAGAGTTGCTCTAATTGTGCAACAGTCAGACTCTTCTAATCCAAAAATTTTTGGAGGTCCACTTACGAAACACCTTTAGATCTCAGCTGAGATAGAACTTCAGGACTTGTAAGTCCTTGTTGCGCGAATCCCGTCAACCAAACTATTGCTATCAATAATGTACGGATTGTCCTTGTATAATTTCCTAAATTTCTGTGCATTGATTTCACTTTGTTATTTAGCGCTCTGTTTATATTGTTGCTCATAATACTTCTGATAGTCTCCACTGGTAACATGTTCCAGCCATGGGGTATTTTTCAAATACCATTCCACTGTTTTGGCCATACCATCAATCGGTTGTGTTGAAGGTTTCCACCCTAACTCACCTATTATCTTGCTAGCATCAATAGCATATCGTTGGTCATGTCCTTTCCGATCAGTCACAAAAGTTATCGTTTTTTCCGCAGACCCCTTTGGTCTACCCAACTTTTCATCTACTATTTTACACAAGATTCTTACCAACTCAATATTTTGAAGTTCATTCTCGCCTCCGATATTATAAGTTTCACCTAGCTTACCATGATGAAATATGGTATCTATTGCAGTGGCGTGATCCTCTACCCAAAGCCAATCTCTTACATTAGTCCCATCTCCATAGACTGGAAGAGCCTTTTTTTTGATGATATTATTAATAACCAATGGAATCAACTTCTCTGGAAATTGATATGGTCCATAGTTGTTAGAGCAATTGGATATGACTATGGGCAACTTAAAAGTATGAAAGTACGCCCGAACTAAATGATCAGAACTAGCCTTTGAAGCGGAATAAGGCGACCGTGGATCATATGAAGTCTCTTCGGTAAAAAGACCAATACTTCCCAAGCTTCCATAGACTTCGTCTGTAGAAACGTGATAGAACTTATGTCCGTTAACATTTCCCCAAGACTTTTTGGCTTGATTAAGCAAAATACCCGTACCTAGCACATTCGTCTTCAAGAATTCCAGTGGATTCTCAATGGAACGATCAACATGAGATTCCGCAGCTAAGTGTATTACGTCAGAAATCTCATATTTACCAAAAACTTCTGCTACTCCTTTTTCATCGGTAATATCCAATCGTTCAAAAACGTAATTACTTGCGTGCTCCACATCTTGCAGGTTCTCGAGATTTCCTGCATAAGTGAGCGCATCAGCATTTACCAACAAGTAATTCGGATATTTCTTGCTAAATAGTCTTATCACATGATTTCCAATAAAACCAGCTCCACCTGTTACCAAAATCGCTTTCGTAAACTCCATAACTTTACATTCCTTTAATCGGCACCCCAAATATTTCGGAAAATTACGAAATACAAGTGACATCTACTTATCAATAACCGTTGAGTGCTTTGCTAAAGTATTCAAAAGTGCGCTTCAATCCCTCCTTCCGAGAAATTCTGGGAGTCCAACCCAAAAGTGAATGAGCTAGTTCAACATTTGGTTGTCTGATCTTGGGATCGTCAATCGGAAGAGGGCGGTAACCAATTTTAGCTGATGAATTACCTACTAAATCTACTATTTCTTGAGCTAATTGCAACACCGTAATTTCAGCTGGATTACCTATATTCAAAGGCTCACTGTAGTCGCTAAAGAGCAATTTAGTAATTCCATCAATCAAGTCATCCACATAACAGAATGAACGAGTTTGTTTCCCATCTCCAAAAACAGTGAGCTCTTTTCCTCTGATTGCTTGTCCAAAAAACGTAGGAAGCGCACGACCATCATCAATTCGCATCCGAGGGCCATAGGTGTTAAATATCCTCACAATGCGAGTTTCCAAGTTGTGAAATCTGTGATATGCCATAGTTATAGCTTCTTGGAATCTCTTAGCCTCGTCATAAACTCCCCGCGGACCAATAGGATTTACATTTCCCCAATAATCTTCACGTTGCGGATGTACCAATGGATCACCATATACCTCGCTGGTACTAGCAATTAAAATTCTAGAATTCTTCACTCTCGCTAAGCCAAGTAGATTATGAGTTCCAAGTGAGCCCACTTTAAGGGTCTGAATCGGCATCTTCAAATAATCTATAGGACTTGCTGGCGAGGCAAAATGTAAGATATAATCCAGTTTGCCTGGAATGTGTACGAACTTCGTTACATCATGATGATAAAATTCAAAATTCTTCATATGCATCAAGTGCGCAATATTATCTAAGCTGCCAGTTAATAAATTATCCATAGCAACAGTGTGATAATCATTTTCTACAAACCAATCACAGAGATGCGAGCCAAGAAAGCCTGCGCCTCCTGTGATCAAAACCGTTTTTTTCTTGCGCATATTGTTATTTTGCCACCAAAGATACAAGACATCGATTGGAATTTGATCGTTCTTCTCATGCATTTCTTATTCTTTGGACATTTAGTTTACTTTTGTACTTATGTTTGTCAATAAAACCATACTAATCGTTGCTCTCTTTTTCAGTGCTTGCGGAGCTATCGCCCAAAGTACTTCCAATATTAGTTTACACTTTTCCTATGGTGTCGATTTACCAGACGGTGATTTAGCAGATAGATTTGGAGTGGATTTCAATGCAGCCGCTGGACTAGATTACATTTGGAAAAATGACTGGTTTGCTGGTTATCACGCACATATGCTACTTGGATCAAATGTTAAAGAAGATGTGATTTCGAATTTGAGAACTACGGAAGGAAATCTGATTGGTCAACAAAAAAATCAGGCGATTGTCTCACTTAGACAAAGGGCATTTCTTAACGGAATTCATGTAGGAAAATTCATCAATATTTCCAACTCTAGTTTCTCTCATGGTCCACGTATATCTCTGGGGTCAAGTGTTTTTTCGCATTACATTATCTTTAATGACGAGTCAGCAACTGTTAATCAATTGTTAGGTCAATATGGTAGTGGTTACGATCGTTTAACTAGAGGCTTGACATTGGAGCAGTTCATTGGATATCAATACAAAAATGATAACGGCGGAGTAAACGTCTTCGGAGGATTCCAATTTGTCCAAGGCTTTACACAAAATGTACGACCTGTCGATTTTGATACAAGAATTAGGGATGATCGCAATAGGATTGATTTGCTTTTCGGTGTTCGATTGGGTGTCTATATTCGATTATTCGAATTCGGAACTGCTGAACAAGTTTATTATTGATGCCTTTCTATACTCTTGCTATTTGGCTGTACCAACTATTATTTAAAGCGATTTCCGTTTTTCATAGAAAGGCTGCTCGAAGAATTTTGGGGCTCAGGGTCCAAAGAACTCAAAAAATACCAAACTGTGATATACTTGTCCACTGTGCTTCAGCAGGAGAATATGAGCAAGTAAATCAGGTAATTCAACAGATTCTTCGACAAAATTCTAAGCTTAAAATTGCGCTATCATTTTTTTCATCTTCAGGCATCGAGTGGATAAAAAGAAAAAAGATCGATCTACCTTGCTTTTATTTACCTTTTGACCTACCTAAAAGACAAAAAGAGTTTATTGATGAGCTTTCACCCAAGGCTGTCATAGTAACAAAAAATGAACTTTGGTTCAATTTATTTCGTGTTTTGCAAACTCGATCTATTCCAATTTTCATAGTTGCAGCTAGTTTTAAGCAAGGTCATTTTGCAACAAAAAATAAACCGTTTAAAAGAGTACTCAAAAGAGTAAATCACATGTATTTAATCGATGAAGAAGACAAGGTAAATCTAGGTTCAGCATTCGCTAATATAAGTATTGACGGTGATCCAAGAATTGACCAGATATTGAGCAAAATAGACCATTCAACAACTGATATAAATTCATACCGAAAGCTTTCAAAACCCATTATAATTTACGCTAGTGTCCACAAAGAGGATGCAGCAATAGTAACTCACAGCACAAAAGACAGCAACTATAATTATCTTGTAGTTCCTCACGAGATTGATAAGGCTTCAATTGATTATTGGATCAAAACACTTGACCAGAATGTAACGCTTGATTCCACAGGAGGAAGGTGGGATGGTGGCGTTCGAATTATTGATAAAGTAGGAATACTATCCAAGCTCTATGCTATCACTGATTATGCATACGTTGGTGGTGGATTTGGAAAGGGGATTCACAATATTTTGGAGCCTGCATCACATAAGAACATAATTTTTATAGGTCAAAAATATGATTCTTTCAAAGAGGCACGAGATCTTGTTAAACTTAAAGCGGTGCATGTTGTCAGTAAAAATGATAATATTGCATCAAAAGCAAGCCTTTTGGGCTCGACCCAAAAAGAGCAAAGCGTTGATATTTTAAGAGATTATATTGCTAAACAAAAAGGAAGCAGCAAGCGTATTGCTCAGGATATACTTTCCCGCATTAAATGAAACTACAAAAAAATAGCTTTTCAGATATTAGAGTACTTGTCATTGGCGACGTAATGATCGATCAGTACATGTGGGGTGAAGTTTATCGAAACTCTCCTGAGGCTGAAATACCGGTGCTCGAAGATGTTAGAATAGAACAGAAACTAGGTGGTGCAGCCAATGTAGCTGTAAATCTAAAAGATCTAGGTGCTGAAGTTTTCCTTATTAGCATAGTTGGAGATGACAAAGGTGCTGAACAAATGTCCACACTACTTACACAATCTGACATCCGACATCAACTAGTAACTGACGATTCAAGACCTACAACAGTAAAAACAAGAATCTTCAAAGACTCTGAACAATTGATTCGAGTAGATCAGGAGTCAACCTCAGAAATGAGCATCGAGCAAGATGAGATTTTTTTAAGGAAATACCATGAAGTAATTTCTGAATTCAATCCTGATATATTGATTTTACAAGATTACAATAAAGGAGTTCTTACCGAGTATAATATTCCCTTAATCATCAAGTCTGCAAAAGAGCATAGAATCTTTGTAAGCGTAGATCCCAAGAAGAAAAATTTTGCCTTATATCGAAATGTCGATCTCATAAAACCAAACTTGAAAGAGCTATATCATCAGATTAGACCTCAAGAACATGAGATTTCTTTCCAACCAGATTGGATAGCAGGAAAAGCGAAAGAATTACTGCGTAAAATGTCCGTTGGAATATTTCTCGTGACTTTATCAGAACATGGGGCAATGATTTGTACAGAAAAGGTATCTACACACAAAGAAGCAGACTCAATCGAAATCGTAGACGTTTGTGGAGCTGGAGACGGGGTGATCGCTGTTGCAACATTGATGGCTCATAAAGGTGCTACTAATGAGCAAATTTTACATTCCACAAACAAAACAGGTAGAATTGTCTGTCAAAAAACAGGAGTTGCTGGAATCACCATCGACGAATTGCTTGATTAATTAGATTAATACCTATATTTGACTACCGGCATTTAAATGCCGCCTTACTATTTAATAATGACTTAATAATTAACAAATTTTGATTATGATGAGATTTTTTACACTACTATTATGTGTTTCTTTCTTTGCATCAGCTAACTCACAAACAGTAATCTGGGGTGGACCAGGAGATGCGAATGGAGAATTCGACGGAGGATTGAATGACTGGACAGTCAATGCAGTTTCTCCAAATGAAGATGCTTTATGGATATGGGAAGCTGACGGTGCTGCTGACCAAGGCGCCTATATTGGTACGAGAGGACCAATTACATCTCCATCTGTTGCTAATGGAGCTATGGCTTTTGACTCTGACTTTTACGATAATGCTGGAGAAGCAGGAAATTTCGGAAATGGAATAGCAGCTTCACCGCAAGTAGGAGAATTAATTTCACCTGTTTTTTCTTGTGAAGGATATGAGTCAGTAAGTTTAACTTGGTTTCAGTATACGAGACAATTTCAATCAACTTTCGAAGTTCATGTAACTAACGATGGAGGAGCGACTTGGACAATTTACTCTGTATCTGACAATAATAACATACCAGTAAATTCAGAATCAGCTACAGATAACTCATTGATCATCAACATTTCTGATGCTGCTGCCAATCAAGCTGAAGTACAATTCAAATTTGTTTACAATGCAGATTACTATTTCTGGATCATTGACGACGTGGCAGTGATAGAAACGCCAGAAATCGACTTAGAAATGTCAAATATGTTTTTCCCTTTCCAGGGTTTCAACACCCCTTCTACCCTTCTAAATGCTGATACATTACAATTCGCAGCTGAAGTTATCAACGTTGGCGGTACTGACCAAACAGGAGGGACAGTAACAGCTTCGATTTTAGAAGGAACTACTCCAAAATACACTTTTTCTCAGGACTTTGGAGCTCTAGCAGTTGGAGACACAGCATTTGTTGTTTTTGATGATGAAGTATTACCAGAAGACGTTGATTTAGCAGAAGGACTTCATACGGTGACTTATGATGTAGTTTCTGCTGATGGTGAAGATTTTTTCCCAGGAAACAATGGTCTTAGTGAAGCTGCTGAAATTACTGCTGACTTCTTTACAACGAATAATGGAATCGTCAGTGGTCTTTCCTTCAACGGTGGAGATTTTGCTGCAGCAACTGTAATCAGAACAGGTGAACTTCCTGACAACTTCCAATACAAAGCAAATACAGTAACAACTGGTGGTGCTTGTAATGGTGGCAACGGAATTCAGAATGCAGGTTACAACATTTTCGTATTCAAAGTATTGAATCAGCTTGGTGAAGAACTTGACCCAATATTTGATTTCACAAACTTTGGGGACTTACTAGATGAGCACGAAAATCTTGAATTTGTAGGATACTCGTTCAATACAGTAATTGCTGGAGAAAACTTTGCAGAAAACACAACTGAACTACTTGATGCAGATGATGACTTAGGAATAGTATTCGAAGAGAATTCAACTTACATCGTAGCTGTCGACTGGGATTTCGCTGAAAACCCTGACGGACTTGTCTTCGTAAATTACTCAAATAGAATTGCTTACTATCAATTAGTATCAATTGTTTACATTCCTGCTCAAGGATGGTTTACTACGGTATTTGAAGATAACATTGGATGGGGAATCGGAGTGAATCTTACTACTGAGACAATCATTAGTAATGAAGAAACTGAACTAGCTGCAGATGCAGTTAAGATCTATCCTAACCCAGCAATGAATTTTACAAATGTTGAGTTAAACTTTGAAGAGGCTACTGATGCAGTTATTCTTATGAGAGATGCAATAGGTTCTTTCATCACTTCAAAGTCTGTAACAAATGCTACTTCTGAGAATGTAGAGTTTGATATCACAAACTTACCAGCAGGAAATTACTCTTTTGAAATTACAACGACGTCTGGAGCTACTTCAGTACAGTCTTTTGTAGTTGCAAAATAATTATAATTAAAAGGGCTTAGCCCATTTAGATATAAGAGGAGTTGGTTCAA
Organism: uncultured Saprospiraceae bacterium; assembly: GCA_943788055.1. GTDB lineage: Bacteria > Bacteroidota > Bacteroidia > Chitinophagales > Saprospiraceae > JAHDFB01. The sequence continues at coordinate 113,104 of CALSOU010000006.1, read as the reverse complement.
ATGAATCAACTCCTTTTTTTTACCCTTGACTTTGAAGTTTTTTTTGATGTAAATTTGATAAACTTTCAAAAGCATCGCTTATGGCTGATACAGCGGAATTAGTAGAAAAAAATCCGTCATCCGAATCTCACTTCTGGAGCAGGACATGATACTAGTTCCGGTGGAATTTCTCTAAGTTCGCCAACTTATAATGTCGTTGCTAACGATCATCAGCTAACCGCTCAGTTGAAGTCCATAAACTCAGAATTTTCAGAAGACACTTATTATGGTGAATATGCCGATGAAAATGATCAAATAGAGACAGATACTGAATTTACCATCAACAATCCAAATTTTGATCCTGAAACAATGCGGGAAACAATGCCCAACTCACAATTTCGAGGTCCCCCGAATCACTAATCCCATGCCAATGTTATATAGTAATCCAAAAGGTTAAGAACTGAAGAAGCCTTATACCTTATTGTTGAGATATACAGTCTTGAAATTAGAAGTGTAAGAGAAGAATATCATCGACCGATGAAAATAGAGGCGGCTGAGGAGAAAAGAGCTACACCTAAGCTGACGCAACAGATGAAATTACCTAAAGAAACGGTCGAACGAGCTCGTAGTAATTACAATAATACCGAAATGCAAGGTCATATGTCGGTAGCGCAGTTAGAACAAGAAAAAGCTTCGTTGGAGGAATTGGCAAATTACGATGATGAGCTTTAGCCATTATCTGAAAAAAATCTGCCATAGACTGCTACCCTATGGTAGTAATTTGCTCTCGGGAAACTCTTCTCGTAGTCGTTTCAGTGTTATATTAGCTTCTTCTCTTTGTCCCAATTCATTTTGAGCAAATGCAGTGTTGTGCAATGCCAGCTCTTTATATGAAAATGCTGAAGGATTTGCCAATAAAATCGCTCGATACTGATCAACCCAAGGATTTTTATCCAAGAATTCAATACTCTGACTGAATGAGCTTATTGCATCTGAGAAATGTCCCATGCGCACATATGCAATCCCTTTACGAAAAGGCATTATCATAGTGTACTTAAGTACCACTGTCACAAGAAAATATGACCCGACACCTAGAAGGAATGCTTCTTCAGGGTAAAAAGCAGCAGCAACCGAGTAACACAGTACCATAAATAGGAACTGCAACAACATTGCTTTCCACGAAATTCTATCTATCATTGGTACATTACTCATTTCAACTCGTTTAATTTAGCGTTCATATCAAACCTAGATGCTCTCAATTGTAAGGATACATCTGCATTTTCGGAATTAGTTCTTGTACTTAGCTAGGTTTTCTTCTAAGATCTTAATCCTTGTCATTGAATCCTCCAACTTTTTTCTCTCTTTAGCAACGACAGCTTCGGGAGCATTGTTAACAAAACGCTCATTACCAAGTTTCTTCTCAATTCCCATCATAAAGCCCTTCAGATACTTAATTTCATCTTCTATTTTCGCAATTTCTGCTTGAGCATCAAATTCTTTCTCCATCTTGGCATAGTACTTAGCTGTCCCGCTCAAGAAACTAAGTAATTCGTCAGGATTCTTCCCATCGATCGATGCTAATTCTGAAACACCAGCTAGATGACTCACTACGTACTGAAGAGATTCAGCCTTATCTCCAACCAATACTTGATTATCAGCTGTGTAAAAAACGCCAATTTTATCAGATTTCTTGACCTGCGCTTTGTTTCTCATGTCTCTAATTGATGAGACTAGAGTCTTAACATCATCCATTTTCTTGATCAACTCTTCGTCTATTTTACCACTCTTTGGAAAAGTACTAACACAACAATCAACCTCTTGATCTTTTAAGGTATGATAAACTTCTTCTGAAATGAAAGGCATATATGGATGAAGTGCTATCATCATTTCTGAAAATAGATCTATTGTTTCCTCTAAAGTGTGAGGATCGATTGACTCGCCATAATTAGGTTTGATCATTTCCAGAAACCATGAACAAAACTCCGTCCATAAGAAACTATATAGTTTTGTCAAAGCTTCTGAAAGTCGATACGTTTCAAAGTCTTTCTGAACATCTACGAGAGTCTTATTAAATAATGACCTAATCCAATCTAGCGCAAGCCTATTTGCAACAGGCATCTCAGCTTTCTGATCAACATCCATGTTCTTTAAAAGACGCATCGCTTGCCAAATCTTATTGCAGAAGTTCCGTCCCTGCTCACATAGCTTTTCGTCAAACAATAAATCTCCACCAGCTGGTGAACTATTCATCATTCCAAAACGCACCCCGTCGGCACCATAGGTATCAATTAGTTCTAATGCATCGGGAGAATTCCCCAATGACTTAGACATTTTTCTTCCTTTCTTGTCTCTCACCATCCCTGTGAAATACACATGTTCAAAAGGTCTTTTCTGCTCCCATTGATAACCAGCCATTGCCATCCGAGCAACCCACAAGAATATGATATCCCAACCGGTTACCAAAACTGACGTTGGGTAGTAGTAGTCTAATTCTTCTCTTGATTCAAAGCCATCAAAAACTGTGATTGGCCATAACCAACTACTAAACCAAGTGTCAAGTACATCTTCGTCTTGTCTGAGCTCGTCCTCACGTACTGGTCTACCAAGTTTTTCAGTCGCTTTTGCTACAGCTTCTTCTAAGGTCGGAGCTACAAACACTTCCTCTCCAAGGTAGTAAGCTGGAATTCTATGCCCCCACCAGAGTTGTCTAGAAATACACCAGTCACGGATATTTTCCATCCAATGACGATATAGATTCTTCTGATTCTTTGGAAAGAACTCGATCTCATCAGATTCTACGGCATCCAATGCCGGACCAGCGATCGATTTCATATCTACATACCACTGTAGGGATAACCTCGGTTCAATGACTGCATTGGTTCTCTCAGATCTACCAACATTATTCTGATAATCTTCAACTTCAATTAGACTTCCCTGCTCTTCGAGAAGTTTAGCAACTTTTTTTCGTGCTACAAAGCGATCTTCACCGATAAAGAGCTGCGCATTAGCATTTAAAGTACCGTCTTCATTGAAATATATCGACAGACTTAAGATCATGACGCTTACCAATTTCATGGTCATTAACATCATGCGCTGGAGTCACTTTTAATGCCCCAGTTCCAAACTCAATATCAACATAGTCATCGAAAATGATCGGGATTTCACGGCCTACCATCGGGACAATTGCACACTTTCCCTTAAGGCGTGCATATCTAGGATCTTCAGGGTGAACCGCAATTGCAGTATCTCCCATGATTGTTTCGGGCCTCGTTGTGGCAATCGTAACATACTCATCCGAATCCTTAATCTGGTAACGAACTCGGTACAATCGGCCATGCTCCTCTTTGTAGATTACCTCTTCATTGGACAAAACCGTCTTGGCCTCAGGATCCCAATTTACCATTCGTAGTCCTCGATATAATTTACCATCGTTATAAAGATCTACAAAAGCTTGCAACACAGCTTTTGAGCGACTTTCGTCCATCGTAAATGCAGTTCTATCCCAGTCACAGCTAGCACCAAGTCGACGAAGTTGCTTCAAAATAATACCACCATATTTATCTTTCCATTCAAATGCCTTTTCGAGGAATTCATCCCTGCTAAGATCACTTTTCTTGATTCCTTGCTCTCTTAATAAACCAACAACTTTAGCCTCAGTTGCAATTGATGCATGATCTGTACCAGGCACCCAACAGGCATTCTTACCATCGAGCCTTGCCTTTCTGATGAGAATATCTTGAATTGTGTTGTTTAGCATATGCCCCATGTGCAATACTCCCGTGACATTGGGAGGTGGTATTACGATAGAAAAAGCTTCACGCTCATCTGGTTCACTGTGAAAATATCCAGCATCTTCCCAGTGCTTATACCACTTACTCTCGATTTCTGCTGGAGAAAACTTTGTACTTATATCCATCTTTATAAGGCTTTATTGCTCGTTTTAATATTGTAGATTATGCTTGGTGACACTTTCGCCGTTAATTACAACCACAAATATATTGGAATAGTCCGATTCATCTATTGCTGGAAACATGTTGCAATCACAGACCGCATTTGCAAAACTTGGTGTCGTATTCGAGTGCCCAGAAATGAGGTAAATTCCTGGACGTTGAGACTTAAGAAAACTTGCACTTTCTTCGATTAACTTGGAATCATAAATCTCAACTTCTTTATTCCATCGATCAGCGATTGCTTGTACTGTTCCCAAAGTCCTTTTTCTATCTGTAGAGAATATCTTTCGAGGTTTATGCTTTGCAAAAATCGCTTCAAGTTTCTGCGCCCTCGCAATACCCTCTGCACTTAGTTGTGGATCACTTCCCTTTTCTTTCTCAGCATGTCGAAAGAAAATAAATACTTTGTCCTTACTGCTCCATTGAATTTCATTGGAAGTAAAAAAGGCTGGTGCTACCTTATTTAAAGAAGAGCAATTCATCAGTAAAAGACTGAAAATCACTAATTTTGATGTTTTCATAGTGAACAAAATTACATTTAATACGTTAAAATTGGCTTAGCGAGGCACCATTTTTGACTTTAATCGCATCTATATCTTGAAGTTGGGGTTATTTACAAAAAGGAAAGCGTTTTTTTTGAAAAGCTACTAGCTCGATAGAAGTTTAATCCGCTAACAACGAACATATTTTGGATATAGACAAAATCATATTACTCTGCAAAAAAAAGGACCCTAGGGCCCAGAAGATGCTATATGCAGAGTATAGTCCCTTGTTGTTTTCTGTTTCTAGAAGATATCTAAAAAATGAAGAGGATGCTGAAGATGCATTGATAGAAGCGTTCTTCAAGATACTTACAAAAATAAATGACTATCGTGGATCTGGATCTTTTCAAGGATGGATGCGAAGAATTATTGTTAATGAATGCTTAATGAAACTTCGCAAAAAGCGAAATTTCACTCTTGCTCTTGAAGAAGCATATAGTGTAGGTGAAAAAGAAATGATTACCCCGAATCTAGCGTATAAAGATCTTCTTAGTATACTTGAGTTACTACCCACTGGTTACAGAACCATTTTTAATCTTTACGAGATTGAAGGATATAAACATCGCGAGATAGCGGAGAAATTAGGTATCAGCATCAATACTTCAAAATCGCAGTTGATCTTAGCTAAAAAGAGACTTCGAGATTTAGTCAAAAAAAAACAACTCATTGAACGCGCTTCATAAAATAAAGATTATGGAAGATTTAAAGCCATTATATGATGACCACGTGGTTGATGTTCCTCGCAGAGTTTGGAATCAGATAGAAAGCAAACTAACTGAGAAAAAACAAGAGCGTAAATACTTTCGCCTTCGCGCAATTAGCGCTGTGGCAGCATGCTTTATTGTTGCTAGCGTATTGAGTCTTATGAAATTAGGTTTTACGCAAAGAAGTCAAGCCAACCCTACCCTCTTTGCAACAAATGAAGCATATAAAAGTATTCTCTTTGAAGACCTAGCTGAGGCAGAAGAACCGCTTTATGATTATCAACAAGTTTTTCAATTGAGAGAAGCGATCCTTGAAACTGACCCTAATTTTGGAAAAAGAGTAAAATAGAATTCTCCAAAGGTACATTGCACCATTTCAAAAACACTCTCCCTATACTAGTTACGGTCATTTGTCATTAACAGTCATTTAGCTGGAAAGGTATCTCTAGTACTTACAATAGCGAGGTCAAAGTAGATTGAATATTCTACTTATTTGAAGGGGGATCTAGGTATCCACTCTGTTTTCTTATTTAAGATTCCTATCACCGAAGGAACGAACAGATTCGCTATCTGATTCTTATGTTTAAGATATAAGCTAAATGATTGAGGCTCTGCACCGAGTGAACTCTTGATCTCCAATGCAGTTCGACCAAAATCAATTGTTTGATATTTGCCTTTTATTCCAAGTTCTACCATATGGTAAAGCATATTCAGATACAAAAGAGACTCTCGGTTAACTTCGGGGTCATAGCCGAGATAATGAGCATGTAACTCATTGTTATTATTCATAAGTGTGTAGAATGCACATATTCCTTTCTCCTCAGTTGATACAACAAAGAATCGAAAGTCGTCACCTAGATGGCGCTTCATTTCAGCAAAATAATCCGGTGACAACTTGAATAAGCTGAAATCAACATTATCGAATACATTCATATATAGCTTGTAGAAAAGATCCTTCTTCTCTATTATCTCATCAAGATCACATTCTCTATATTTAAGATTCTTACCCTTTTTAAAAGTTCTTCGAACTCTTGTTCTATACTTAGAAGTCATTGATGCCATGTAGTCATCAAGAGTTACCCACTCAGGTTTCAGACTCAAAACCATCAAAGGTTCAACCCCAAATTCTTTAAATCTACTGTGATCAATACCTAGCCTCTGCGTGCTTTTTGACTCGTGCACGTCCTTAAGTAAAGTAACATTAATCGGATGGCCTGACTTCTGAAGAATTTCCCGATAGCTATCAAGTATTTGCTCAGTCAGCTCGAATCTTCTTTTGGACGGAAGTCCTTCCAAAAAGCAACACATATATTCACCAGAAACCGTAATATTTCCGCCAATCAGAGTATGAAATTTAACCCGTTTAGCTACTGACTTTCTTAAATCTATTACTGATTTTGACTCATCAATATCCTTAATACTGTCACTTGCTTCAAAAAGCTTCAATTGACATGGGAAAAATGCTACGATTTCATCATTGCTGTTTCTAAGCAAAAGATATCTCGATTGCAAGTCATCTGGTGGACAAGCCTCTATTGCTTTGAAGTAATTAACGGAAAGAAAAATACTTTTTTTAGCACATAGATCGGACCATACATCCTCGATTTCATGAATAGAATTGTGAATAGTGAAATAGTATGGTGTATCATCAAGTGGATAATTGTGTACTCGGTTGATATCTTTTTTAGTACTTAAACTATCAGACTTTGGCGAACAGATCATTTAATGTTTGTTTCTTTCATTTTTCGATAAATATCAGCTTCATTCTTCCAGCGAATATTGCTAATATCGCCATCCTTGAAAGCGTTTTCAAGCCAATCGTTGATCAACAATTGGACTTGGACATACTCCGTATTAAGTTGGTCAAATCGCTCAATCTCTACGCTTCTGAATTTAGCCTCAACAGGTATCGAAACTCCCATTATTTTTGACTCGCCCAGAAAGTCAAAGCTAATAGAAGCAACAAAGTAACTCGAATATCGATCTCCTTTCTTCAATCCTGAACCGATCATCAAAAAAGGAAATTGAGGAGAATCCTTTTGCCATCCTATTGCCGCTGGAGCACCAATGAAATCATATTTTTCCTGCGTAAAAGGATTTATATTCTCTCCTGGTCTTATGACAACCTTGAGAGATAACATAGAATCAAATGGGATAGTTGTGTATGCCTTTTCGTTTTTACACTGAGTTGTAATAATCCCGACGCAAAGAAGTACAACCAAGGCATTTAATCTGTTGAATATCAGTTTAGAAGTCATAGTTAGTTGAATAAAAAAACTTTGTTTTGTACACTCAATATAGGCAAAAATACCACTGCTGGACTAAGAGGAAGCAATTCAAAGCTTAATTCTTTCTTAAATCCTCTACATGCAACACGCGAATCACTATTTTTGCCCGTTGGATACCGAGAAGTTGCTTGCTAATGCGTCGAAATTTAATCTTATTCTATTTTTGTATTCTATGGGGCTCGTGGGCCCAAAGTCAGGTTACGGATACAATGAACACTTCGATAGACACCATTCCTGTAATGGATTCTACTATGATATTCTCTGCCTTAGATACTGCAGGAATTCAGCAAGACAGCTCAGTTCAATTTATTCTTGACAGCCTTGGGAACCCAATACGAAAACAAGCACCGAAATTCAACAAAAGTCCTGATGCATTATCTGATGAAATCGACTATGGTTCGAAAGGTCGCAAAAAGATCGACTTAGCTAACAAGATTGTCCACTTATGGGATGAGGCTTATGTAAACTACCAAGATATTCAAGTCAAAGGTGATTATATCACATTTGATTTCGAAAGTAATTTAGCAACAGCAGTTGCGACCTATGACACATCTGGAAGACTAAAATCGAAGGCCACATTTGTGCAAGGTGAGACAACTTTCCAGTATGATTATCTAAAATATAATTTCAAAACAGAGAAAGGTATTGTAAAACAGGCTGTCACCAAAGAAGGAGAACTATTTGTGCACGGAGCATTGACAAAATTTGTTTCATCACCAGACTCAAGTGGAAACGATGTGATCTATAATCAAGATGCCATTGTTACGAGCTGTAATCTTGATCATCCACATTTTGGAATCCGCACAAACAAATTGAAGGTGGTACCCGAAAAACTTGCGGTAATAGGGCCTTCTAGACTCGAAATTGCCGACGTACCTACCCCACTGTGGCTTCCTTTTGGATTCTTTCCGATTGCAGGAGGAAAATCTTCTGGCTTGATTTTACCAAAGTCCTACGATCTATCACCAGTATGGGGATTCGGAATGACTAACATTGGTTACTATTTCCCTATCAATGATTATCTAGATGCAAAAATTACGGGTGATGTCTACCTCAGAGGAAGTTGGGGTATCAATGCTGCCCTCAACTACAATAAGAAATACAAGTATAACGGCCAGTTTCTTCTGACGCGCAGTAGTCGTCGGAATGAAGTACTTGAAACTGGTGAATTTGAGCGAGACATTTCTTATCGCTTCTATTGGAAACACAACCAAGATCGAAAAGCACATCCTTTCCGAAGCTTTTCAACTTCTGTCGATATTCAAACTGCTGGATTCAACCGACTCAATCGAACGGATGCTCGATCCACCAATCGAGATAACTTAAGTTCAAGTATTAACTATTCATATCAGTTTGGCTCAAGTCCATGGTCACTTACAGCTGGAGCAAACTTTGTTCAATCTCTTAGTCAGCGAACGGTCAATTTGACGCTACCTGAGGGTCGTATAAATATGCGCCAGATATACCCATTCAAGCGCAAAGTAAAAGTCGGGAAAGAAAGATGGTACGAAAAAATCGGTCTTCAATATAGCTCGCAATTTAAGAATTACCTCCAAGCAACAGATACTACTTTTTATACTGCAGAAGCATGGCGAGATGCTAGATATGGTGTAGAACATCGAGCAACTAGTAATGCCAACTTCAAGTTCTTAAAATATTTTAGTTTCAATCCATCTGCAAGTTATCAAGAGGTATGGTTCTTCAAAGAAGTTGAACGCTCTCTGTCCAATGAACTTGTTCTCGACACGGTGGGACAATTTACTAATCCGGACGGCACCTTCACGCAGCTGGTCGACACTACTTATGGAGTAATTCAAGAGGATATCGGAGCAGCTTTTTTACCTTTTCGAACCGGAAATATTTCGGCTGGAGTTTCAACCAAACTATTTTGGACAGAAACCAAACAAAAGGGATTTCTACGAGGCTTTCGACATACGACTACACCATCAATAGCACTTGCGTATAATCCAGATACCCAGACTCCTTATGAACGAACCTTTGACACGGACTTTCGAGAAGGTGTCACTGATCTAGAGACCTATTCAATTATTCCTTCCGGCGTATTCTCGGCTAGACCAAGGCAAGCAAATCTAGGTCTGAATTTCAGCGCAGAGAATGTAGTGGAGTTGAAGTACTACAGTAAAAAAGATAGTATTGACAAGAAGTATCAATTAACAAACTTTCGAGTTTCAACGAATTATAACTTTATTGCTGACTCATTCCGACTAGCAGATCCGATGATCAGTGGGCGGTCAACTTTCTTCAAGAAACGTTCATCTATCAATTATGCAATGACTTTGAATCCATATAAGATTCAAAATGGTCGTGAAAGGGACCAATTTTTTTGGGAAGATGAATTCAGCCTTCCTACCGTGTCCGTTTTCACCGTTAGAACCACCACGAGACTAAGTTTTCAAGAAATTCGCGGTTGGATTAAAGGTGAGGAAATCAAGAAGAGCAATTCTACCAGAAAAAGTCCTGTTTTACTAAGTTTACCAGAGCTATTTGATAATTTCAGATTTGAATATAAACTTGATTATACCTATCGGAATGTTAATGGCTTAATAACTAGAGGGATTTCTAGCAATGCAATAAATATAAGCGGAAACATTCAGCTTACAGACAAATGGATGTTGAATCTAGGAAACTTTGGTTACGACTTTAGTCGAGAAGGATATACTTATCCTGATCTAGGTTTCTCAAGAGATCTGCATTGCTGGAGAATGACATTCTCATGGCAACCACGCGGAGCTTTTGGTCTTACAAATGGCGGCGGCTCTACCTTCAACTTCTTTATTGGTGTTAATTCAGGAACATTAGATTTCTTGAAGTATAACTATAACAGAGGGAATTTTGATTTTTAAGAATTTACCTATCCTTCGACAGCAATTTAATTTCTTACAGTTTATCATATATACAAATGCTCCACGTCATTAACTTTTTAAGGACGTAAATATTGATAGAATAATTGACAAAGTGCAACTCTTCCGACCTGCTTACCGCAGTTGATCGAGCTTCTGTTTTTTGTTGTATTGAAATTCAGAAATGTGGGAGACTTTTCGTGGTCGTGAAAAATTGCAGAAGAGTTACGAGGCTGAAGCCTCGAGGACGTGTTTATCTTAAAATAACTATCTGTCAAATATTCTCTCTAATTTCCGCCGCCATCAAGTCTTCCAGTACCGCGACTACCGGTTTTACCATACTTTACACCTGATCCTGTACGTGGCTTGGAAGGACGATCGCCTCGGTCAACATTCAAGATATCGCGATCACGTCTTAACTCTTCCATCACTCGATTTATATCTTGCTCTGTATCATAGCTTACTAAGAAGTAAGTTCCATTCGGTGACAAAAATCGGACAATCTTGAGACCAAGGTGCTTTTTTGTTATAATCCACTTTCGTGCATCAACTTTTGGCGAAAGACTTACCAAAATCGTTGATTCCAAAGGAACAGCATCCTTGTCTGCCTCCTTCTTGTCCCAGCCCCTTCCTTCAACAAGTTGATTCATTTTGGATATAATCTCCTGAATGTGGGGAGTCTGAGTTATTTTAGTTTTTACCGTCTTAGCAATACCATCTCGATTAGTGTAAGTAATAGTAAACTGTTGCGCATCCATAATATTCTGATCATATACACCTACTTGACTCGTAAAGTCCTCGTGGGCAAAAAGTGATACAATCTCCGCGTATTCTCTATTTGACAAAGTCTTTTCCCAAATCCCTTCTTTCTTGACAAACTTCTTTCCAACGTATAGAACAGTCTGATCCGTTAATATGTCAAGACTAAAATATGCGCATGTTCCAAAACAAGGACCTTGGTTGTAAGAAATAATACGTCTTGTAGGTTGATCATTCTTTTCCATTACTGGTTTATTTTCTTTCTCTATTGGAACATTAACTTGCACCCATCCTGTTTCTCGAGTTGCCAAGACTTCAAGCTCATCCATAACAGACTTTAGATCGCCAGGATAGGTAAACTTCGTAGAAATCTGCTGAACTTTGTTATCTGAAAAGTATGTAAGACGAGTAATCGCACCATCGGCAATATCTTCGTCATACGTATTGTCATACTGATCCAATTTCGCTTTGCGCAAGGACTTCACTAGCTTGGAGTACTCCTCTTTCGTTAGTTGTTGTTCAAAAACCCCGACTTTATCAACATTTCGTTTTCCATTATAGACCATTTTACCATCCGTTGTAATGGACAAATCATAAACTGGACAGTCACCATAACATGCACTTTTCGAATAGTTTGCAAGCTTACTGGCATTTTCAGGAGTATCCATTTTTGCAGTTGAGCACGAGCTCCAACTAATTGCAGCTCCGATGAGGAAAATCCAATGTAATTGTGATGGGATAAATCGACAACTGTTTTTTATAATATTCTCTTTCATAATTTCCTTTTCTATATTGACGTAAAATTGGGCTAAATTCCACAACCATATTATTCTTTCTGAATTAACTGGTACAATTGGTCTAGTTTCGGTGAAAGAATAATCTCCGTTCGACGATTTTTTGCTTTGTTTTCCTCTGTATCATTTTCAGCGACTGGCAGATAGAATGCCCGACCAGAAGCCACCAATCTCTGAGGTTCTACTCCACCAGCCTGAAGAATTTTGACTACCTCTGTCGCACGGTCTACACTCAATTCCCAATTTCTAACACTTGTCCCATCACTATCTGTATGACCTTCGACAAGAATATCAATATCTGCTTGATCTTTTAAAACTGATGCCAAAGCTATGATGGCTTCTGTTCCTTTCTCATCAACTTGATCAGAACCTTTCTTGAAAAGTAAATTTTGACTTAGCGAAACATAGACTTTTCCGTCGGGTTTTTGCACTACTTGTAGCTCCTCTGCATTAAAACCTGACAAGGCATCGGTAATTTGCTGGCGGATGTTTGATAGGGCTGTTCTTTGTTGCTCTAAATTGGCGTTTAGCTCTGCGATTTGCTGTTCTCTTACTGCCATCGCTTGACTTAATTCGTCGACCTTATTTTGTTGCTGTGCTATGTTCCTTTCTTGCTCGATAAGTGCCTGCTGTTTCCTATCAAGTTCATCTTGCTTTGCTGCAAGTCTTGCTTCAAGTGCAGATTTCTCCCCAGCGGTAGAGTTTAAAATAGCCAATTTTTGAGCTGATAATGCTTGAAACTCTTTTTGAAGGTCATCGTAATTTGTGCTTATGCCATTAAATTTCGCATTTAGACTTTTCAACAAGTCCAGCGACTGCTCTAGTTGTTTTTCAAGTGATGCATTTTCAGCTTTGAGAGAAGATGTTAAATCCTTGTAGCTCTTAAGATTGAGGTTTTCACGCGTGAGCTGATATTTTTCAGATACCAGAGCATCATATTTTTTTGTCGATACACATGAACTTACTATAAGTAGAATAAACAAAAGGAATAGCGCAGACAGATTCGAAATCTTATTCATAAGGCAAATTTAGTTAGTAATACAATGTCAAAATTAATGAATATCCTACTAAAACAAGTGATTATTAAACCAATATATATTACGAAAATTAATCATATTATAATTTAATTTAATATGTTTATCGTTGAACAATATATCTATACAAACAAAATGCTACGTCTACTTATTGTTTTGCTACTTTTCCTTTCACGCAATTGGGTCTACGCCCAAATGGGAGAACAGTTAAAGACAATCGTCATTGATCCAGGCCATGGTGGTAAAGAGGTTGGTACACATCAAGGCGATCTTCAAGAAAAAGCATTTACGCTTGAATACGCTGTTCTACTAAAAGAAGCTCTGGAGAATTCTATACCTTCAGTAAAGGTGTTTCTCACAAGAAATGATGATAAATACTTCAAGCTTTCAGAGCGGACACAATTTGCTAATAATCTGAACGCTGACCTGTTCATCAGTTTACACTGTAACCATCACTATATTAGCTCCATTCACGGAACTGAATTATACATCATGGGTCATGACAAAACTGCTGAAAACCTCGAGGTAGTCATGCGCGAAAACCAATCACTAACTCTAGAAGATAACGAAGAAGATAATCTTCATATGGACCTCATATTTTCAAATTTGCATCAAGGTGGAAATCTCAAAGAATCAGCAGAATTAGCACAATACCTAAATGATGCGATGCAAAAAGGCACAAAGCTAAAGCAGCGAGGTGTCAAACAAGCTGGAATCTATGTGCTTAAATCAACTACGATGCCTGGAACTCTTTTGGAGACGGCCTATCTCAGTAATGAGAAAGATGCTCAGTTACTTCAAGACCCCAAACACAAAGCAGCAGTAGTTTCATTAATGGTCGAGGGCATTAAAACTTACTTAATACCTCCCGGATCTCTTTTGGACGCAAGTCCCACCGCCTATTCATTTCTCATACATAAATAAGATAGTAATATTCCTGATCCCAATCTACCCTGGAATAAACTTCCTTACTATACAATCGCTAAAGCAGGTGCCGAATATCACTACATGATGCTTAATTATAAAAGCCAAAGCACCCGCGAAGAATCATTAGCCTACCTAAAGGATCTAGGTTTTGTTCACGCAGAGGAAATCAAATTTCAACGCAATACATCTAGCCAAAGTCGAAATCAGTCTAAATAATTGGTTTTATCTATCGTATTCTAGCTTTATATACGTTATATCAGTAATTTTGTGGTCAATTAGCAAAACAGAACTAAAGAACTAATCGTTTGTTAGGTTTCTTTGAGTAATAAATACAAGATGAATAAAGAGGTAAAAATTGGTGCATTAGTCTTGATCGTAGCAGTTGCGATGATTTGGGGGTATAATTTTCTAAAAGGACAAGACATCTTTTCTAGAAGTCTTAATCTTGAAACCAATTATGCTTTCGTGGATCAGCTTTCTCCTTCGTCGCCCGTACTCATTAATGGGGTAAAAGTAGGAAATGTTACGGCTGTTGATTTGGATCAAAACAACGTAAACAATGTCGTTGTAAAGTTTACTATTGAAAACGTCGGGCATATCCCTAAAAATGCGGTAGCCGCTCTTACAAGTACGGGACTAATGGGCGGAAAAGCGCTTACAATCGAATTTGACAAACCTTGTTCTGGAAACGGCGATTGTCTTGAAGATGGTGACAAACTACAAAGCAAAAGTGTAAGTCTTATAAATAGTATGTTGGGTGAGAACACACTTGACGGTTACATGGAGACTGCTCAAGATAAAATACAAAATATGTTCGGCGGTGAAGATGGAGGAGAATCAGACTTCAATGCTATGTTTGAAGATTTGCAAGCTACCATCGCAAGTCTTAATGAAATAACACAGAAACTCAATGTTGTCCTAGCTTCTTCAACTTATGACGTAAAAAATGTTACTAAAAATCTAAGTAGTCTGAGCAATACACTCGCCTCAAGTAGTGGACAGATTACAGATATTTTAGCTAATGTTGAAGAGGTCACTGTTGATCTCAAGAATGCCAACATAGCTCAAATTGTTGAATCGGCAAATTCAGCATTGAGCTCAACGAATGCCGTTGTTGATGATCTGAAGGGAACAATAGCAACAACCAATCAAACTATGGCAAAAGTGAACGACCTCGTTACCAAAGTAGAAAGTGGACAGGGGTCTCTTGGTAAGCTAGTGAACGACGAAGAACTATACAAAGAACTTGAAAATACAAGTGAAGAAATCGGCTTGTTATTGCAAGACTTACGTCTAAATCCAAAACGATATATCAACGTCTCA
The DNA here is from genome assembly GCA_943788055.1 of uncultured Saprospiraceae bacterium. Taxonomy (GTDB): domain Bacteria; phylum Bacteroidota; class Bacteroidia; order Chitinophagales; family Saprospiraceae; genus JAHDFB01. The sequence continues at coordinate 97,943 of CALSOU010000006.1, read as the reverse complement.
GTTTTTGGAAAGAAACAAAAGGATTATACCTTGCCAGAAGAAGATCCTGCCAACAATTAATTACCCTTCACCCTCCAAAGTCTATTCTCATGAAAGCCGCAGTACTTCAAGAATCCAATGGACCACTAGTTTATCGTGATTGGAACGTGGAAGCAAATGAAGGTGAAAAGCTTTTAGAAGTCAAATTTGCAGCGATTAATAGACGCGATCTCTGGATTCAAAAAGGTCTATATCCCGGAATTAAATTACCTGCGGTCTTGGGTAGTGATGGGTTGGTCTATGAAAATGACCAAGCCTTTCTAGTCAATCCCAATCTAGATTGGGGAGACAATCCACGTGTACCTGCATCATCTTATCATATTCGCGGACTAGAAAAGGAAGGTACTTTTGCTGAATTTACAGCCGTGCATCCAGATAGACTCGCTAAAAAGCCATCACATCTAAGCGATGAACAAGCGGCAGCACTCCCACTTGGTGGACTTACTGCATATAGGGCACTTGTGGGAAATTGTAATGTACAGTCGACCGATCGGGTATTCATTAATGGCATAGGAGGCGGCGTGGCATTGTTTGCAGCGCAATTTGCTCTAGCCATAGGTTGCGAAGTACATGTAAGCTCCTCTTCTCAGTCAAAAATTGATCAAGCAATCCAGCTAGGAGCTACTGGTGGCGTGTTATACACTAGCGACATGTGGGGTAAAAACTATAAGAAACAAGTAGGAGGATTTGATGTCGTAATTGACAGTGCAGGAGGTGACGGATTTCCTCAACTGATCAATCTATGCAATATAGGTGCTCGGATAGGAATCTACGGTGGAACTAGAGGTACGATCAATGGAATTTCACCTCAACATCTTTTCTTTAAACAGATCCATATTTTCGGAAGCACAATGGGTAATGATCAGGAATTCTCAGAAATGGTCGATCTAGTTGATAAGTATAAGATTGTTCCACATGTAGATGAAGTATTCCGACTTCAAGAAATCAATAAGGCATTCGCATATATGAAAAATAAAGAACGTTTCGGGAAGGTAATAATAGATTGTAGCAATTAGCGGCTAAGAATATTCCGCTGATTTATCTAGCTATTTGACAAGTTCTTAGTTGACGCCAATTGATAATGTGAGCGGTAGCAAGAAAAATTCCACCAACTGCAGACAGAACATGTGCGTGAAAGAGAATGCTTATCAATAAGGCTAGGAATCCAAAGCTAAACAAAGTGATCGGAGTTGCATTTACCCTCTTCTGACGAAGGCTGCCGAAAATTGACCAACCAGCAATGATCATCGTTGAAACTAAAAATAACAATTCAACTCCAGTATGGTCTAGCCAGTGGACAGCACCGGCACTTCCGAGGCTAAGAAGAACAGGAATTGAGATACAGTGAATTGCGCAGCCGATAGCTACTATACTTCCTGTTATTTCTACTTTTGATAAGTCTTTTTGCATCATTGTTGCACAAATATATGCAAATGCAACAGTGTATCAAAAAGAAGGTTGTAATTTTTATTGATTTTTAACTGAAATCTATCTAAAAACTGAAAAGCGCTTAGTTATCACATCGTTTTGATTGGCCATGCGCAGTACGTACTGTCCGCTAATGAGATCTGAAACGTCGATTGTAAATTGATGCTCGCCTTTTTCGAGGCTTCTGTGAAAGACATTTTTGACTAGTCCACCAAGAGTTGAATAGACTGTTACTGAATAGATGCCTTTTGGAAGCTCGACTTCAACATTCACTCTACTAGAAGCAGGATTCGGATACAATTCGACAGTGCGTAGTCGTAGTTTTTCTTCTTGTACCTCAACTGGCAAGAGACAATTCTTAAGAATCGGTAGATATTGAAAATCTTTATACAATACTGTAGAAATTTCAGATTCATTTAGACCAAACCAATCCATAAGTACACTTGCATATACACTTCGAAAATCGTATTGCATTTCTACTCCAGCTTGACCATCGATTCCAGTGTCAAGTTCAGGATTACTTCCTAAAGTACCTCCTTGAACACAAGAACCAAACAAAAACATTGGCGCAGCAGTACCGTGATCTGTTCCATCACTAAAATTACTTCTTACTCGTCTTCCAAATTCGCTGTAGGTCATCCCCAAAACACGTTCTGTGTGGCCAAGTTGATCGATGTCATCTTGGAATGCCTCAATTGCATCAGATAGAGTCTGAAGCAAAGTTGCGTGATTTCCAACTTCATGTTGATTTGGTAAAACTTGCTGTGCATGCGTATCATACCCACCCTGGTGTATGATATAAACTTTGGTCTGCGAACCACCATCGATCAACCTAGCAACAAGCTTGAGTTGCTCTGCCAATCGACTACCCGGATCATAAAGATTCGATTTATTTGACCCTGCGTCGTAAACACTCAGTACTCTTTCAGAATATTGATTTAGCTGAGCTATACTCTCAATTACAAAGCCAAGCTCGTCTCCATAACAATCATCCGTAATATCTCCTTGAATCGACTCTGGAATTGAAGAAATCGAGTTCTCATTTGCAAGTGCCAAACTCAAATTTGCTGCGGTTCCTTGACAGGTTTCTGAGACTGAATAATCAATTGTTAATGCAAGCGGATCGGGATTCTGAGGATTTGGGTAACCAGACGGATAATCTGGATGATTGATCTCAAGATATCTTCCTAGCCAACCTGAATCTAAGACAACGTTGGCATCGCTTGCTGTTTGCCAAATATCGGTTGATCTGAAATGCGATCGATTCTGGTCTGGATAAGCAACACCTTGAACGATTCCTAGTTTCTGATCATCATATAGATTCTTAAAACCTGACATCACTGGGTGTAAGCCATTATTATTATCAATTTCTAGCAATTGATTTTCGGGTAGAATCACCTGGGGCCTGAGTTGACTTAGAACTCCATACTGATCCATTGGTATGATGGTGTTCAAACCATCATTTCCGCCATTCATAAATATGAGCACCAAAATTTTATCATTATCATCGGAGATATAATCTAGAAAACTAGGTTTGTTCACCGCGGATATACCCATCCCCCCCAAAAGAACTGGAAGCGTGGCAAAGGAACTATTTCTTAAGAAATCTCTACGTTTCATAATTGTCTGTTTTGTAGGGCTCTAGGCCCAAAAGAAATACAAATTAGCTTAGCTGAAATTCAGGAAGTTGACACATGCTGTAGAAGAGCACGGTTAACTTAAGATTAATAGCACCTTTCTTAATTGGATCATCAGGATCTGCAAGATAGTCTACATATTCTACCGTCCATTCAAAGTCTGGCAACCCTTGTAATACAAGCCCTTTCAAATAAGCTCTTTGTCCATCATTCAACGGTCTAGGGACCAACATGCGACTTACATCATCAATGATCACGTTAATTTCAGTTGGCTCTGAAACCCATTCTAGTACTGCAAAAGGATCAATCTTTACATTCATATCGCCTAGATTAAACCCTGTGATCCACAGTACGTCTACAAGGCTTTTTCTTAGAGGAAGCGTGACTGAATTTAGCCAGACTCGATAGTATGCTGGGCTTTGGTAGTATGCTTTCCAACCAGCAACTGAAGGATGACCGTAGACATTCATCTGCATCGAACCAGCCGCTGAGAAAAGGCTAATCCAATACTGATATCGTAAGGAAAGCTGAGGTACCGTTGTGGTAGTTCAAACAAACTAATTGTATTCAAGAGAAAGTCCATTGGACTCTTAATCAATGCACCTACGTGACAAGCGTCATAGAAATGTTCACTTCTCAAGAGTGTGTCCATGACAGTTGAAATCTCATAGTCGCTATCTCTAAAAATAGCTGCTAATGGCTCAATGATCGTTTCTTCAATCTCTTCTGTGATGTCGTAATATAGAAACCATCGATAAATATTGCGAACGATGAATGTAGCCACTTCATCTTTTTCCATGATAATGTCGATAAGATCTTTGTACTCACTAGCACCAGCATTACTAATCTGAACATTATTAAATCGATGTGATAATTGTTTGGTTGATTTGTCGTGTCTAAAATTTTGGAAGACTGAACTTACAGCTATAGTATCGGAATTTAATCCTACATCTCTCCAGCCAGTAAGAACTTTTGCAATAGCCTGAACATCGTCCTCTGTATAGGTTGTGTAGTCGCCATTTCCTACTGCCTCCCCTTTGCCAAGTGTAAAAAGCTCGAGTAATTCTCTTGCATAGTTTTCATTTGGTGCTTCGACTGTGTTTTGATTGCCGTTAAGGAATCTTAGCATACTTGGATCAGTCGTTACCTTTTGCACAAAAGTTCGAAAACTACCTAGCGCATTTGTTCTCAACATTTCATAGTTTCGATACAAAAACCTCGGATCTTCGATATTTGAAACTACAAAATGATTATGCCAAAACAGTATCATTTTCTCTTCTATAGATATTGAGTCCTCAATCATCTGCCCGATGATCCATCCAGCAAGAGATGCTCCTCTGTATTGATTGAGTCCGACAGTCTGCGAGAAAGGAGCATCTACCCAAGTTTCTCCAATTGGAACATTTGGGTCATTTTCAAATGCATAGTTTAAAGGCGGCTCGACATTTGTTTTGGGAGTCAAGATCTTATCAACCGTAACATCCATACCATCTAGCAATGCTTGATCGAGATTACTTTTCTTGGGCACGAAAGAGGTCCGTCGTAAAAGATGCAATGCAACTTCACTGTTCCAAGGGCCTGAGTATTTATCTAAACTCATAATTTTAATTTAAGGCTATCAAAAAACACTTAATTTTAATCCTATTCTGCCGAATGCCAGTCTTGCACATGATATCTACATCGTGCAACTTCTTAAATCGTCATACCTTGTCGATCAAGTTCAAAATAGTAATATTTACATTTAGATACAAATATCCTCCAATCGCAATCTTACAAATTGACTAACTGCAAATCAATAGTTAAAGATATCTTGTTTTGCATGCGGTACATGTGTGTATGACGACAATGAGCTAAATTGGTTTAAATAATGCAGAGAATTAATTTTGTAGACGGGTACTTTGAACAACTGAACAATTGTAAGACACCAAAATCGCGAAACTACAAAAGATACGAGGTCATAGGTCGAAGAAATTACATCAAATTCTTCTATTTTGAGAATAGAAAAGATGTTATAAACTTTGCAGCGCAACATTCAAATTTCAGCACTAAATCTGGTTTTCATGCTCTTTCAATATGGTCGACCTTATTGCTCTGAAGAATTCTAGGTGCCGAAAAGTAGTAAGTCTCTTTTCTACAGCATAATGGTAGTTCGAGGAATTTTTAACAATCACTATATTGTTAATTGGATCGACGTAAATAAACTGACTGTAGACACCCATTGCCATAAAATCTACTTCATCTCCTCCAGGTATCCACCATTGATAACCGTATCCAAAAGGATGTGATGAGAAATTTTGTATACCAGGCATAAGGTGTGCTTCAGTGGCGGTAGTTGAGGTATTAACCCACAATTTACTCAAAATTTGATTTCCATTTAAAAATCCATGATTAGCATAAAGAAGTCCAAATCGACCATAATCCCTCAAATTACAGTTTAGTCCACCAAAAGCAGCTTCCATTCCTTTACTGTCTTTCAACCAGTATGATGGAGCTTCTGCACCAAGAGGGATCCATAATTCATTCTCCATAAAACTACTTAAAGTCATTCCAGTAGCCCCTTTGATAACCATTCCTGCGACTTGAGTATCCATGCTTACATAATGATGAAATGTACCGGGCTCACGTTCTTGATCGAGCGAAGCCACATAGCTATCAAAGGACGAGCCCAATGCAAAAACACGACCTAAGCGATTAATATCTGATGAGAATTTATGATAGTCTTCATCGAAGTGGATACCAGAACTCATCTGAAGAACATCTTTAATTGAAACACCCTCGTATCCACTTCCCTTGAGAACTGGAGCGTATTTTTCAACTGGATCCATAATTGACGCTATAAATCCCTTTTCAATTGCTATACCCATCAAAGCTGACACGAAAGACTTAGAAAGAGACCAGCTGATAAAATCTTCATTTTGCATATAGTCTGAGGGATACGACTCATATAGAATCGTATCGGATTTCAAAACCAGCAAACCCTGTGTTTGTGTATATTCAATATAGTCATCAACCTGAATCGTTGAATCTTTGTACTGGAACGCCGTTGGTAATTTTAATGTCATATCCTCAATAAGTGGATAAGCGGTGCCAGCAGGATTGATTTGATTAACATCAAAAATAGATTCCATATTGATGAAGTTATCGGCAATCTTCTCTGGAGAAAACAGTGAAAGCACAATTGTAAAGCGCTGTATGCGATCAAAATTTATTAATCCTACAAAAACAATTATTACAACCAGTCCTATGACTGCTTTAAACCAGTTATTTTTAAGCATAGATATATAGATCAGAATTCAAATCAAAGATAGCACAAGAGCAATCACAAAACAAAAATGGAGAAAACCACACATTTAGTTTTCTCCATTAGTCTTTTGAATAGTAAAACGCTCTATTTTCTAGAACGCGTATCCAACAGAAAGTCCAAATCTTAAATCTGGTAGAATCGTACGAATTGTTGGCGTTGACAGTGTTCCAACGTCCTGATTCTCTACAATTGTTTTGAATTCCTCTTTTGCAGCTTCAAAATCTGCCAAAGTATTAGGGTCAATTGCTTGATCAGAGTCAAATTCCCAATCATCAATACCCATTAGAATTTCTTGCTTGATTTCGTCAAAATCATTTGGATCATCAGGCGTTACAGAAGCTTTAAGTCCCCATGCAGTTGCACCAACACCAAAAATATGCCAATCAATCGAAAATGCATCATTGATAATCCATTGGTATCCGCATCCAATACCACCGCCGACATTACGTAAGTTAATACTAGCTTCAACGGGAACTTCAGTACCGAAATCATCATTGAAAACTAAGTTACGATTTCTCAATTTCAAGAAAACACCTGCGTAAAAACCACTTAATGGACCTTTTGAACCAAAATAATATCTATACTCTGGCACAATAGCAAAACCAGATAATCTTCCATCTACTGCTGCAACTTCAGGGTCCGAAGCTACAAACCCACCAGAAAGTGATTCTGGTGTATCCCATAGAAGAGCAACTTGGAAAGCGTGATGATCGCTTAGTGCACGCTCGTATTTAAGATTAACATCTAACTGAGTAGCTGATCCCAAACCTAGTTTTACATTATTCATCTGACTGAACAAGGGAAAACAACTGGCAATAAGAAATGCCGCTAGCAATATTTTTTTCATAAGAATTAGTTTGATTAATTACATAATATACGTCACAGAATTACAGATTCCGTATTTTCTTCATATCTACTCAACGAATTTATGCAAAGAAATGTTACCGACCTTAACGAAGCTAATAAAATGTTCAGTTTTTCGATTAACTAGTGCTTCTTGGTGATTAAGCACTTTACTTTTTCTCGTAATTATCAAATTCATTCACGAAAGCATAAAGTAACATTTCTTTAGTCTAAATAAAAAAGGGCCCTTCTCTTTTGAAAACGACCCTTTACCTAATCAAATATTTTTTCGAGTTCTAATGAACTACTTTTAATTGCTATATCTTTTTTCAACTCAAATAGAAAGAATCAGGGAGCTTTTCGAGCTTATGATTAATACTACCCCTGACTACGTACCTTGCTCAAGCATTTTAAAAAAAGTGTACTAACAACTAAATAAAGTTGTTAGTACACTCTCACTCTGATATGTTCTACCCTGCTTTGATTTGTGTAGCAGAGTAAAGAGATAATCTGTGACTTTACTTGAGTTTGATAAGACAAAGTTAAATATGAATAGCAATGTATGATTCTTCTATATTTTCATATTTACATTCTATTTTAACATAAAAAATAAGTACTTTTGAAAAACGAAGACAATATGCCACAATTTGATTAAGCCATAATAAAGTGAATGACCCATGAACACAAAAGATGCTAACCTCGAACTAATCAAGCCAAAATTTGGCATTAGTTTTGAACTGAAACATTTTGTCGATGGCAATCAAAATGAAAAAGCCACTTTTTGGCATTTTCACCCTGAACTGGAACTTGTCTATGTTAAGGGAGGTCGCGGTGTTCGCCATGTCGGACATCATATGTCTCACTACAAAAACGGTGATTTAGTGCTAATTGGCTCTAATCTGCCTCATAGTGGATTTACGGACAGGAATACTGGCCACGAATCGGAGGTAGTAATCCAATTCAAAGAAGATTTCCTCGGAAGTGAATTCTTCAAAGCACCACCTTTTAAACCAATTGAGAATCTCTTTCTTCAGTCATTGGACGGCATATCCTTTCATGGAAACACGAAAAAAGAGATTGGAGACAGAATGGAGCAATTAAGTCAACTAAGTCCCTATGAATCGACCATGGCATTGATTGGTATTCTATACGATCTTACTGGTTCAACTGAAAAAACTACATTGCGAGGTAGTGGATTCACAGTACAATGGACGAAACAAGATAATGAGCGTGCTGCTTTGGTTTTCAACCATGTGCGTAAACAGTACAAAGAAGAGACATCTCTTGAGGAAATTGCAAGGCTAACAAACATGACGGTACCTTCTTTCTGTCGCTATTTCAAAAAGCTAACGAGCAAGACTTATACTAATTTTGTCAATGAATATCGAATTTTAAAGGCATGTAAACTGCTTGAAGTTGCCCCAATGACCATTGGAGAAATAGCCTTTCAAGTTGGTTTCAACAACATAGCGCATTTTAACAAGCACTTCTTGAAAACTACCAATACTACTCCTTCAGTTTATCGAAAGAGCTTCCTTGAAATGGTTCAGGTTTAGGTCAACAGACTATTAATACAGATTTATTAAATTTTCACGTAGTAGACGTCGAGCTTGTTTCTCAGAAGATTAAGCGCTTCAAACCCACCAGATTGTGTAATAAGCTCGACCATATGAAATTTAGCACAGGATTGGGGCAAAGCTGAGAAAAACAGAGTAAATGTGTAAGAAGTATTAGGTGGAATTTCTTTCCACTGAGGCACCAGTGGGATATTTTCGTGATGCAGTAATTTAGATTGATGTTGGCTATCATTATCTAAAAGGAAGGTTGTTGGCCATATTCTAACTCCCATCGGCATATTTGATGGAGTCTGAATTTGGCAATGCACAACAACTTGAGCTTCAAGCTCTTCTTGTTCGGCTATTTCTTGCTTAATTTTTTCAGCAATGACAACCTTAGGCTTAGTTAGAATATCACTCATTAAATCAAGACTTTGTGATCTGTAAATTGCATATAAACTAAGGTGCAAAACAAAGGTTGCGTTCCTTTAAGTTGATGAAAGAGATACAATTATTTGGTCGGAATTTCATTAAATCGTCCTCATAAAAATATAGAACAGATAACAGATAAAAAAAATAAAAAAGCTACGTAATCGCGCGCGACTACGTAGCTTTCTCATTATTCTTTATGAAACGTTTGTTTCAGATAAGATTACTTTCCAGCATCAGCTGCTTCTTCTTTATCAACAATACCTTTGATGATAAGACGAGTTTCTGGTGGATTTGTATTTGCAGTAATTGTAACTGTTTTAGTTTCGTTTTTACCGCCAACTTTACCTTTATTTTTAGAGTTGTAAACAACTTTGATCTCTCCAGAATCTCCTGGCTTGATAGGATCTTTTGGCCATTGAGGCACAGTACATCCACAAGAACCTTTTGCATTTGAAATGATAAGTGGTTCTTTTCCAGTATTTTGGAAAGAGAAAACGTGTTCAACTTTATCACCATCCATGATGTTACCGAAATCAAAAGTAGGCTCAGTAAATGTCATTACTGTTGCTGGTCCAGCTGGTACAGCAGGTGTTGCAGTAGCTGCAGGAGCAGAAGGATTTGTCGGTGTTGTTGACATTGTTGCTGGTGCAGGCACTGCAGAGTCAGAAGCTTTATCGTTCTTGCAAGATGCTAGAGATAGCACTAGAGCAAAAACAAAAGCAGAATACAATGATACTTTTTTCATTAGACTAAATTATTTGAGTTAATAATAATGCAATGATACGGTCATTTATCTAAATATCAGAATTATTTACAATTCATTAACAAGCTTTAACCAAGCTTCTCTTAGTTTGAGAGATTTTACCACACCGAGATCGCATTTCGTCCATAAACGCTGAACATATGCACTGGTTAATGAAGTTATAAAACTTAGATTATTACTGACCGTAGCTACTTATATTTGAAGTCAGAAATAGAAATCTTATGTAGCAATCTTTTTTTTCCAGATAGATTGTTGTATATGTTGAAATGTTCTGGCACTAGAACACCATCTATCTTTTGATAGTCATACACTGCCCTCCCCTTTAAGAAAGGGTACTTATCACGAATTGTGTATTCAATCCAGGCTATTTATTGATTTTCGTCAAGGTAAATTAAGTATTGATCAATTTCCTTCTGTGGTTCTACACTATTCCACGAAGCAAGAATCTTGCTGTACCTTCTATCCCCTACTCTTTCACTTCCAAAGTGTTCTAGGGCATCAGCTTCTAAGATTCGAAATGGAAGCTCAATGAAATAAGCATAAGTTGGGACCCAGAATTCAATGTTTCTGTCCTCCACGTGCGTAAGCCTGAACTGAGGTTCTTTCCTTTTATATGACAGGCCATTATTGTAATGCCAAACTTCAGAAGAATCTTCGCCAGAAACTGTAGTTAGTTTACCATTATCTGTTCCCGTTTTGTAGTCGGCATCAAGAAATACAACTGATTCGCTAAAAGGACTTGATTTTTTAACTATCCACCCTACAAAAGAATCTTGGACCATACATTGAAAAGATCTACTTCTAGACCATCATTGATGATCATGGGCTGTAGCTACTTTTAAAAGTGTAAATTCTGGATTACAGGTTTTGCCTTCGATTTTGACTTTTGGACGTAAGTCAGCTACGCATGAGCCAAACAGACCAATCATCAAAATAAATGACACGAATAGCCGCATTATGCCATTATGCTGCACCAATCTGCTTCAGCATGCGCAAATGCGAAGCTATTGCAGATGTCATTCTACTATACTCATGATATGGTAATCCAAATTCTTTGACTGTACTCTTCACAATCTTCGAAAGCTGTGGATAGTGCACATGTGAAATATGAGGAAAAAGATGGTGCTCTATTTGATGGTTCAATCCTCCGATCATCCAAGTCAACCATTTGCTTTTTGTGGCAAAGTTTGCAGTAGTATGTATTTGATGAATAGCCCACGTGTTTTCCATTACAGGACCTTCACTAATATTGTGATGATCTGTTCCCTCAACAACGTGCGCTAGTTGGAATATCACAGTTATAATAAAACCCGCAACAAGGTGCATCGTAAGGAAACCTAGCAAGATAATATACCATTGAGCTACAAAAATCATCGGTAATATCAGAAGAAATGCAAAATAGGCAATCTTCGTTGAGTACATTGTGATTGTCACTTTAGTCGGATTAAATCCATTCTGCACAGTAGTCCCATTCTTATGGTAAATCGCCATTTGACGAAAATCTTTTGCACCAATCCAACTCACAGTTGCTAAAGCATAGATGAATAAAGCGTAAAGGTGCTGAAATCTGTGATACGCTCTCTTCTTGCCAAAAGGAGACAATCTGAGAAACGGCTTATCCTCAATATCTTCGTCAAGGTGATAAATATTTGTAAAGGAGTGGTGAAGTATATTATGTTGAACTTTCCAAGTAAAAGATGATCCTCCGATCATATTCATGCTATAGCTCAAAACTTCATTGACCCATTTGTATTTTGAAAAGCTTCCGTGATTGGCATCGTGCATTACTGCAAGTCCTACCCCAGCCTTCCCTAAACCTACAACTGCATAAGCTGCTACGCACCACCAGGAAGATATTACACCTGCATACGTAAGTATAAGAGGTCCTAAATAAAGACTAAACATAACTACTACCTTCAGGTAGGATGTAAGGTTACCTGTCTTGTCTAGGGAATTCTCTTTGAAATAATTATTTACTCTTTTTCTAAGAGTGGCAAAGAATTGCTGTTCGTCAGTTTTCGAAAATTTGATTGACTGCATAAAAGGAGATATAAAACTAAACGATCACCAAGGTCGATTAGGAAAATGAAAAATACCAATAATAGTTATCGGTGTATAATACTCATAGTGTAGTTAGTGAGCCACTGATCTTCTTACAAGACAACTGTAAATATACGTTTTAAAGTAGAATAAATTGTATTGTTAAGGTCATTGGATTGTCACACTGTCAACTGAATCACCTAAATTCATATCTTCATACGTAAAAACGTGTAATATAAAAAATAAATTCGTTTTCCAACAAAACCTACCTGATGAAATTTTGCACAAAGGAAGCGAAATGACTCTGTAGATGAAACTAGAGGAATAATTATTCTGTAGTCATTTCATAGACATTCAGTAGGTATTTAGACCTGACATAATTTGTTTATCCACTGAATTATTTTGAATAATTTTGTATGTCTGGTATTGAATACGTAATACCAGAAATCAAATCCTTAGACTTGATATTTATGCCTGCAGAAACTAAGAGACCGTTGCCTCCAGTTTCTGGAACTTTGTTCCCATTATTGTATCTATTAACACTCACATGTTCAGCTACTAATCCCAAATTGGACAGGTACAATTGCTTCTTGACATGCCATTCACGAAACCAAGAAATCTCCCCGGTCAACTGATTGCCAAAATGATTAACCTTCTTGTGTTTTTCCGTTTAGCTGATAATTTCCGTTTAGTAAAAAGCCACTTTTATCCTTGCTCCATAAATTGTTCAACTGCATGATGTAACCATACGAACCTAGACCGATATTGAAATTGTCTGGTAAAGTTGCATAACCAATCTCGTGATTATATTTACCCGTTGGAAGATTAAGTCCGCCTCCAACTTCCAAGAAAATCATCTGATTATCTCCGATGGCTTTATTATTTAAAATTGCGTAATTCGCTATGATCTTAGCATCTGCAAATCTTTGCATGATTTGGGTTTCAGAAAGCTAATTTCGACTGCTAAAGCCATAAGGAGCATATGCATTGAATCTAAGTTGAGGAGCTTTCGCAAAAGCGTACCTAAATGATAGACCTACCTGTGAGAAATAGTCTTGTGAATTACTATTAGCATGTTCTGGATTATCGTGGTATCGCAAGTCCACGTAGCTTCTTCTGACAAAATTTCCTTTGTATTTGGACATGAGCCCTATTCCCGAATAACCTGCAGCGCATCCACAAGCGTCACAAGCTTGAAGACGAGAACTATTTAATATCATTAAGCAGAATATGATAAAGAAAACTCTCAGCATGTCTTTTGATTAAGTTGCTAAATTAAGGGTTGTCAAAGACAACCGCAATTACTACGAAACAGTAGTTGGCAACTTTGGAGGATGGAAAATATCAGTTTCAAAATCTTTCATGATAATCTTCTCCTTAAACGCTGGAGCAACATTTGCGCACTTGTTCAGTGCTGCAAAATCCAATGAAACTAGGTCAGGTAAAAGATAAATGAGACTAGTCGATTACAATCATTTTCATCGTTGCAACAAAATCAACTGATTGAACTTTGTAGTACAATACTCCGGTCGAATTTAATTCATTTCGGTTAATATTAACACTATTAAGTCCTTTCGCATAACCGTCTATTTTCGTATAGATTTCCTTTCCTTGTAAGTCGTAGATTGACAATGTAGCTTCAGCTGATTTTGGTAGCTCAAAACTAATCGTTGTCTGCTCTTTGAACGGATTCGGATCATTCTGGAATAAGTTAAATTCGTTAACTATCGTATTCTCTCTCGTAGTGAATTCAAACACGGCTTCATGTACGTCTAATTCATTTCCAATATACACTTCATTTGAAATGACTGTCGATGATGAAGTTACGACACTACTTAACTCATTGTCATTTAGAGCTTCAACTACCACATAGAATAAAACTTCTTCGTCTTCTACGCTGATTCCACGTGTTTCGTTATAACTCATAACGATCGTTTGATCATTCAGATTTCCGACATGATGAGGTTCAATATTCAACGCACCTGGTTCAATCGTAATATACTTGACATCAGCCAAATTGATCGTCCATTGTAAACCAAAGACATTCTTGAAGTCTTTAGCCATGACAGGCACTGTATATCTCTTACCAATCTCTAACTCACGATCTTCAATCAACATCTTAATTGCCTTCAAGTCTCTGACTTCTGCTTCTACATTTGCATTAGCTTTGGCAGTTACATTAACATCTCCGATCTTAACACCCACAAATGACCTTTCCTCGTCAGCTGATAGATTGTAGATTTCAGCATTTTCACTGAAGTCACATGGCTGATCTGGATTCGGGAACTCGAACTCACTTTCAACAAATCTCCAACTTGTATTCGATGGGAATTCGTCATTCTCATACTTACCAAGTATAAGTTTTCTAATCTGAATTAAATCGGCTCCAGATACTTTACAATCATTGTTTACGTCAGCAGCAATGAGCTTATAAGGCGAACTTAAAAGATCAAGTCCTAAAATATGTTTCTGTATTAACACTATGTCTAGCGTAGATACCCCGTTCAAGTGATCATCATTGCGTACCTGAATCACAGAGTAATCAACGAACTCTGCTAAATCGAATCCATAATATCCATCCACCATCTCAACAAGAGGGAATTCTGGATAACTTGCTTCAACAGTTACAATCGTATTGAATACCTCTGTACCTTCCTCTGTTTTTAAGTCACCTGACACTTCATACGTCACAGTTCCAGGTTGATCTTCGCATGCATCGAAGTTATCATCAAGACGCAGACTTGCTGTACAGTAATCCCAGTTTCCAAAGTCATCCGTGACATAGATTCGAACTTCAATAATTGCGCTCAGGCCGTCAGCAATGTAATCACAATTGAATTCCCACCCGTAGTCACCGTTTGGTTGTTGTACACCAGTAAATGAAAAATCATAGGCTTCATCTTGACTTAATCCTTCAGCGTCAATTTCTGGAACAATTGTCAATGTCAAATCATCATCGCAGTCATCGAAACTACCTGCATCGAAATCATTAGCCCAAAGCACAACAGAACCATTTGTAGGCATTACAGCAACACTCAGGCCATTGTAGCAATAAGGTGTCGGAGCTTTCACCCCACCAGTAATAGTCACTACCTGACTAAAAGTAGCTTCATTCCCACATCCATCATTTCCTGTCCATGTTCGTACGCGCACGTAAGCACTCGATCCTGGTGGATCTACTGTCGTTATATCTGATGTTAATGTAACTGTAATCAATCCTGATGCCGTACAGTTATCCGTAAACGTTGGCTCAAAAGCTAACGTCGCTGTCAAATCATCATCACATTCTCCTGTGTAATCTGCACTTCCTGCTGCTTGATCTGCTGTCGGTGCTGTATCATCTGTTATCGTTATTGTTTGTACATAATTTGCACTTACGTTCCCACATCCATCATCTCCTGTCCATGTTCGTACGCGCACATAGCCATTCGCAAATGTTCCATCTACTGTCGTTACATCTGAGACTAATGTTACTGTAATTGATCCTGATGCCGTACAATTATCCGTAAACGTTGGCTCAAAAGCTAACGTCGCTGTCAAATCATCATCACATTCTCCTGTGAAGTCTGCACTTCCTGCTGCTTGATCTGCTGTCGGTGCTGTATCTGTTATCGTTATTGTTTGTACATAATTTGCACTTACGTTCCCACATCCATCATCTCCTGTCCATGTTCGTACGCGCACATAGCCATTCGCACATGTTCCATCTACTGTCGTTACATCTGAGACTAATGTTACTGTAATTGATCCTGATGCCGTACAATTATCCGTAAACGTTGGTTCAAAAGCTAACGTCGCTGTCAAATCATCATCACACTCTCCTGTGAAGTCTGCACTTCCTGCTGCTTGATCTGCTGTCGGTGCTGTATCATCTGTTATCGTTATTGTTTGTACATAATTTGCACTTACGTTCCCACATCCATCATCTCCTGTCCATGTTCGTACGCGCACATAGCCATTCGCACATGCTGGATCTACTGTCGTTACATCTGAGACTAATGTTACTGTAATTGATCCTGATGCCGTACAATTATCCGTAAACGTTGGCTCAAAAGCTAACGTCGCTGTCAAATCATCATCACACTCTCCTGTGAAGTCTGCACTTCCTGCTGCTTGATCTGCTGTCGGTGCTGTATCATCTGTTATCGTTATTGTTTGTACATAATTTGCACTCACGTTCCCACAGCCATCATCTCCTGTCCATGTGCGTACTCGTACATAGGCATTCGGACATGTTCCATCTACTGTCGTTACATCTGAGACTAATGTTACTGTAATCAATCCTGATGCCGTACAATTATCCGTAAACGTTGGTTCAAAAGCTAACGTCGCTGTCAAATCATCATCACACTCTCCTGTGTAATCTGCACTTCCTGCTGCTTGATCTGCTGTCGGTGCTGTATCATCTGTTATCGTTATTGTTTGTACATAATTTGCACTTACGTTCCCACATCCATCATCTCCTGTCCATGTGCGTACGCGCACATAGGCATTCGCACATGTTCCATCTACTGTCGTTACATCTGAGACTAATGTTACTGTAATTGATCCTGATGCCGTACAATTATCCGTAAACGTTGGTTCAAAAGCTAACGTCGCTGTCAAATCATCATCACACTCTCCTGTGAAGTCTGCACTTCCTGCTGCTTGATCTGCTGTCGGTGCTGTATCATCTGTTATCGTTATTGTTTGTACATAATTTGCACTTACGTTCCCACATCCATCATCTCCTGTCCATGTTCGTACGCGCACATAGGCATTCGCACATGTTCCATCTACTGTCGTTACATCTGAGACTAATGTTACTGTAATTGATCCTGATGCCGTACAATTATCCGTAAACGTTGGTTCAAAAGCTAACGTCGCTGTCAAATCATCATCACACTCTCCTGTGAAGTCTGCACTTCCTGCTGCTTGATCTGCTGTCGGTGCTGTATCATCTGTTATCGTTATTGTTTGTACATAATTTGCACTTACGTTCCCACATCCATCATCTCCTGTCCATGTTCGTACGCGCACATAGGCATTCGCACATGTTCCATCTACTGTCGTTACATCTGAGACTAATGTTACTGTAATTGATCCTGATGCCGTACAATTATCCGTAAACGTTGGTTCAAAAGCTAACGTCGCTGTCAAATCATCATCACACTCTCCTGTGAAGTCTGCACTTCCTGCTGCTTGATCTGCTGTCGGTGCTGTATCATCTGTTATCGTTATTGTTTGTACATAATTTGCACTTACGTTCCCACATCCATCATCTCCTGTCCATGTGCGTACTCGTACATAGGCATTCGCACATGTTCCATCTACTGTCGTTACATCTGAGACTAATGTTACTGTAATTGATCCTGATGCCGTACAATTATCCGTAAACGTTGGTTCAAAAGCTAACGTCGCTGTCAAATCATCATCACACTCTCCTGTGAAGTCTGCACTTCCTGCTGCTTGATCTGCTGTCGGTGCTGTATCATCTGTTATCGTTATTGTTTGTACATAATTTGCACTTACGTTCCCACATCCATCATCTCCTGTCCATGTTCGTACGCGCACATAGGCATTCGCACATGTTCCATCTACTGTCGTTACATCTGAGACTAATGTTACTGTAATTGATCCTGATGCCGTACAATTATCCGTAAACGTTGGTTCAAAAGCTAACGTCGCTGTCAAATCATCATCACACTCTCCTGTGAAGTCTGCACTTCCTGCTGCTTGATCTGCTGTCGGTGCTGTATCATCTGTTATCGTTATTGTTTGTACATAATTTGCACTTACGTTCCCACATCCATCATCTCCTGTCCATGTTCGTACGCGCACATAGCCATTCGCACATGTTCCATCTACTGTCGTTACATCTGAGACTAATGTTACTGTAATTGATCCTGATGCCGTACAATTATCCGTAAACGTTGGTTCAAAAGCTAACGTCGCTGTCAAATCATCATCACACTCTCCTGTGTAAGTCTGCACTTCCTGCTGCTTGATCTGCTGTCGGTGCTGTATCATCTGTTATCGTTATTGTTTGTACATAATTTGCACTTACGTTCCCACATCCATCATCTCCTGTCCATGTTCGTACGCGCACATAGCCATTCGCACATGTTCCATCTACTGTCGTTACATCTGAGACTAATGTTACTGTAATTGATCCTGATGCCGTACAATTATCCGTAAACGTTGGTTCAAAAGCTAACGTCGCTGTCAAATCATCATCACACTCTCCTGTGAAGTCTGCACTTCCTGCTGCTTGATCTACTGTCGGTGCTGTATCATCTGTTATCGTTATTGTTTGTACATAATTTGCACTTACGTTCCCACATCCATCATCTCCTGTCCATGTTCGTACGCGCACATAGGCATTCGCACATGTTCCATCTACTGTCGTTACATCTGAGACTAATGTTACTGTAATTGATCCTGATGCCGTACAATTATCCGTAAACGTTGGTTCAAAAGCTAACGTCGCTGTCAAATCATCATCACACTCTCCTGTGAAGTCTGCACTTCCTGCTGCTTGATCTGCTGTCGGTGCTGTATCATCTGTTATCGTTATTGTTTGTACATAATTTGCACTTACGTTCCCACATCCATCATCTCCTGTCCATGTTCGTACGCGCACATAGGCATTCGCACATGTTCCATCTACTGTCGTTACATCTGAGACTAATGTTACTGTAATTGATCCTGATGCCGTACAATTATCCGTAAACGTTGGTTCAAAAGCTAACGTCGCTGTCAAATCATCATCACACTCTCCTGTGAAGTCTGCACTTCCTGCTGCTTGATCTGCTGTCGGTGCTGTATCATCTGTTATCGTTATTGTTTGTACATAATTTGCACTTACGTTCCCACATCCATCATCTCCTGTCCATGTTCGTACGCGCACATAGGCATTCGCACATGTTCCATCTACTGTCGTTACATCTGAGACTAATGTTACTGTAATCAATCCTGATGCCGTACAATTATCCGTAAACGTTGGTTCAAAAGCTAACGTCGCTGTCAAATCATCATCACACTCTCCTGTGTAATCTGCACTTCCTGCTGCTTGATCTGCTGTCGGTGCTGTATCATCTGTTATCGTTATTGTTTGTACATAATTTGCACTTACGTTCCCACAGCCATCATCTCCTGTCCATGTGCGTACTCGTACATAGGCATTCGGACATGTTCCATCTACTGTCGTTACATCTGAGACTAATGTTACTGTAATCAATCCTGATGCCGTACAATTATCCGTAAACGTTGGTTCAAAAGCTAACGTCGCTGTCAAATCATCATCACACTCTCCTGTGTAATCTGCACTTCCTGCTGCTTGATCTGCTGTCGGTGCTGTATCATCTGTTATCGTTATTGTTTGTACATAATTTGCACTTACGTTCCCACATCCATCATCTCCTGTCCATGTTCGTACGCGCACATAGGCATTCGCACATGTTCCATCTACTGTCGTTACATCTGAGACTAATGTTACTGTAATCAATCCTGATGCCGTACAATTATCCGTAAACGTTGGTTCAAAAGCTAACGTCGCTGTCAAATCATCATCACACTCTCCTGTGAAGTCTGCACTTCCTGCTGCTTGATCTGCTGTCGGTGCTGTATCATCTGTTATCGTTATTGTTTGTACATAATTTGCACTTACGTTCCCACATCCATCATCTCCTGTCCATGTTCGTACGCGCACATAGGCATTCGCACATGTTCCATCTACTGTCGTTACATCTGAGACTAATGTTACTGTAATTGATCCTGATGCCGTACAATTATCCGTAAACGTTGGTTCAAAAGCTAACGTCGCTGTCAAATCATCATCACACTCTCCTGTGTAATCTGCACTTCCTGCTGCTTGATCTGCTGTCGGTGCTGTATCATCTGTTATCGTTATTGTTTGTACATAATTTGCACTCACGTTCCCACAGCCATCATCTCCTGTCCATGTTCGTACGCGCACATAGGCATTCGCACATGTTCCATCTACTGTCGTTACATCTGAGACTAATGTTACTGTAATCAATCCTGATGCCGTACAATTATCCGTAAACGTTGGTTCAAAAGCTAACGTCGCTGTCAAATCATCATCACACTCTCCTGTGTAATCTGCACTTCCTGCTGCTTGATCTGCTGTCGGTGCTGTATCATCTGTTATCGTTATTGTTTGTACATAATTTGCACTCACGTTCCCACAGCCATCATCTCCTGTCCATGTGCGTACTCGTACATAGGCATTCGCACATGCTGGATCTACAGTCGTTACATCTGAGACTAATGTTACTGTAATTGATCCTGCTGCCGTACAGTTATCCGTAAACGTTGGTTCAAAAGCTAACGTCGCTGTCAAATCATCATCACACTCTCCTGTGTAATCTGCACTTCCTGCTGCTTGATCTGCTGTCGGTGCTGTATCATCTGTTATCGTTATTGTTTGTACATAATTTGCACTCACGTTCCCACAGCCATCATCTCCTGTCCATGTGCGTACGCGCACATAGGCATTCGGACATGCTGGATCTACAGTCGTTACATCTGAGACTAATGTTACTGTAATCAATCCTGATGCAGTACAGTTATCTGTAAACGTTGGTTCAAAGGCTAATGTCGCTGTCAAATCATCATCACACTCTCCTGTGTAATCTGCACTTCCTGCTGCTTGATCTGCTGTCGGTGCTGTATCATCTGATCCACTATCTATTATTACACATGTTATGTCATTTGCTGTACATCCATCTGAAACCGTGTAAGTATGTGTGTTCGTCCAGCCGCAATCATCTCCTGCTAATACTGAACCAGTAAGAGTTGCAGTTACCGTTCCACAGTTATCTGTATAGACTGCTGCTACCGTCGCTGCTGATGGAGCTGCTGGTGCATTCGATGCACATACATTTCCATAATCCGTTCCCGTAGGACATGTGCCCATGGGAGCAATATTATCATTAACAACAAGAACCTGCGCACAAGTGGCTACATTTCCATCATTGTCAGTTGCGCTGTATACTCTATTAATCGTCTTTTGATTCACACAGGTAGAATCAGAAACAATGATGGTATCTAACGCTATTGTTACCATACCACAACCCTCAGTGAAAGTAACGTCATTAATGTTGGCAACAGGAACTTCACCTAAACACGCAAACGTCGAATCAGCGGGGCAAGTGATAACTGGAGCTACACAACATAACCCTTCCTCATCCAAGTCTACGATTAATGTCCTACCTGATATTGTTCCATTAGAATCAGTTACAGTCAATGTCACAGTAAATGTACCTGTAATAGCAGAGTATACATGACATGGATTTTGAAGTGTAGAAGTATTACCATCACCAAAATCCCATAAGTAAGTGTAAGGAGGAGTTCCTCCACTAGTACTATCACTAAAACAAATCTCAGAAGTTGTCGGTGTTATATCCCCACAAGCAAAATCAAAATTTGGTACCAAAAACACTAACGTTTCTGCCTTGAAACATTTTGAAGGAGCATAACTATTGCAATCCCCTATGAAACTAGGGTCATTGATATCGCTACAAACAGCTGCGGAGGTTTCATATCCTATCCATATATTTTCTAATGTTATTTCCTGACCACAGGTATAAGTAAATGGACCCAGTAATTGTAAACCTTGCTGTCCTGGAGACAATAAATCAAAAGCACAATTGTTTACTTCTTCAAAAAAAACTCCATCTACAAAAACCTCAGCTCTTGTTCTGACTGCATATCTATCTGTACCTGTAGTATTCGCAAGATTTGCAAACAAATAGACAGGATTTGACGCACCTGAGTTACATATCGGAACAGCATTCCCACTGCTATCTGCAAGAAAGGCACCAGCTAATTGTACGTCATTGGCATTACAAGGACTTCCTTGTTCTTCACAACTAGCATTTAAATAACATTCCTCCGACCAGGGGTCACCATTTGCATTTTCCACCATCCCAGGAATACAAGTAGAAGATTGTGCGAATGCAGAAGTAACTGCACCAACGTATAAAATCATACCTAGGAATATCAGTCTAAAAACACTTATGGTAGGACGTGATTTAAAAATTAAGTTTGTTAGGATATTTCTAAATGTTGGATTTTTATGGGATTCATTTTTACAATTACCTTTGAGTAATAATGGCTCCATATAATTGGACAAGTTTGTATAATTGCTTTTATTTCTAGCCATCAAATCAGTTAATGACTGCGAGTTGTCAGTACTTTCGGCTACCTGAGTTTGAAATCCACCCTTCTCAAAGGTTGAAGCGTTAGTAATACTTTCTTCACAAACTACTACAATCCAGGACAAAAAATTATTCATAGTTTAATCAGTTCTAATTATTAATCACATCCACTCGGAACTCGCTGCTTCTTTCTGAGAAAACAGGTAAGTTCCGTATCAGTAAAAAATTAAGCAGAGCAAAAAAATTATACTTCATTACCTTAACTCCTAATTATTCGATAAGAATCATCTTTTTAGTTGCTACGTAACCTGCCGATTCAAGCGTGTAATATAGCATACCTGCCGATGATAAATCTGACTTCATGATTCTAACATTATGCTCTCCCGCAGAATAGATATCTGTCATTTTAAAGAGTACTTTTCCAGTTACGTCATAGATTGATAAAGTCGCCTCAGCGGTTCTAGGTAATACAAATCCGATATTCGTGATATCATTAAACGGATTTGGCTCATTTTGGAACAATCTAAAATCCGATATTGCTAGTACTTGATTGCTATTATCTCTAAATTCAAAAACTGGTTCTTCAAGCTGTAAATCAGTACCTACATATGCTTCAGCTGTAGTAAAACCTTCTACAATCGAGATTGCCTCTGATAGATCAGCATCTTTGCGTGCTATAATTTTGATACTAAACAAAACATCATTTTCAGAAATAGCAACTCCCATTGCATCGTTGAAACTTACCGTATAAATACCTCTTTTGATATCGTATGGAAAGAAGTTTTCATCCGTAATTTCTAAAATACCAGATTGAAAATCCATGATTGTTGTATTTGTAGCTTTTAATGTGAACTGAACCCCAGTTAACAATTCGCTTCTAGAAGCCTTGATCGGAACCAGTAGTTCTTGACCTTGGCTTAATTTAGTTTCTTGGATTACCAGCTCAAACTTTGCCATATTTCTCACAGTAGCCTCTTCTACAAGATTAGCTTTTGCCGATTCATTGATATCCCCTACTTTCACACCTTTGAAATCGACAGCTTCGCTAGCAGTTAGATTATCCAGCTCAACTACTTCATCAAATTGACAAGGCTGGTCGAAAGGTAGAAATTCGAAATTCTGATCAACAAATCTCCATGATGAGTTATTTGGAAAGTTATTATCAGAGTATTTTCCTAAAATGAGTTTTCTGATCTGGACAATATCTAGACCTGTAACCGTGCAATCGTTATTAACATCTGCAGCTATTTTAGCGTAAGGGCTCTCAAGTACTTCAGTTCCTAAAATATGCTTCTGAATTAAGACAATATCTAAGGTCGACACACCATTCAAGTGATTATCGTTTCGAGACGGTGTAATCATATAATCAACATTTTCGAATAGGTTATTGAATGTGAATACACCATCTTCGTCAGTCATGTTGTACTTAGGAAACTCAGGGAAATCAGTATCTAACTCAACTTCTACAAGCTCTATCAGAGCACCTTTTTCTGTGTTTATTGTACCTGAAACGGTCATAGTTCCCATTTCATCTTCACATGCATCAAAATTGTCGTCAATTCTTAATGCGGTCGTACAATAGTCGTAGTTACCATGCTCGTCAGTCACATACACTCGAATTTCTACCACCGCTGAAACACCATTTGTTATGTAAGAACAGTCAAATTGAAAGCCATAATCTCCATTCGCCTGTTGAGTTACATTCGGATGATTGAATGACTCGTCATAAGCTTCTCCATCACTCAGTCCTTCCACATCTCCAACAGGAATCATACTCAAAATTAATGGACCACCGCAGTTATCGAATGAGCCCGCATCAAAATCATTGGCCCATATTGCAATCGAGCCAGTAGTAGGCATAACTGCTGTACTAAGATCAGCAAAACAGTATGGTGTTGGTTTCTTTGTCTCAGGGTTTACTGTAATTGTTTGACTACAAGTCTCCATGTTTCCGCAACCGTCATCCACTCTCCAGAGTACTATATGGGTGCCAACTGGAATCGCTGAAAGCCCAATTGCAGGTCCATTGACAGCGTTGCCATTGAACCATCCACCGTTAAGTGGAAGATCGATAGATCCGTTTGCAGCTACATCTAGTTTCCACTCATAAATCAATTGATTGTCAGGAGTACAAAGATCTGTCGCAGATATTGAGATTGTTCCTTGGAAACCGTCGCAGTTATCATCTGACTCTACAAATTGATTTTCACATAATAATTCTGGTGCTTCTGTGTCTACAACATCATACTCTAAGTAAAATTCGTAGTACCCATTTAATGAATTATATGGATCAATTTGACCAGTGTTTGGATTGACAAAATTTTCATCAAAAATGCATTGATCTATTACTTCGTAATGAACTAGGTACTTCTTACATGCTGAAGAACCAGCATAATTAAACGTGTCAATTGTAGTCTGAAAACCTACAGTTGTGCAGAGTCCACTCTGATCAATATTAACCTCAGCAACCGTTATTCCTTCGCAACCATCAACTTCAATCGCTGGAAGGTCGTCATCATCATCATTATCGTTATCGTTAACTTCACACCAGTTGTAAATATTATTGTTCAATCCATCAAAACTGATACGATCACAAGTCAACAAGTTCTCATCTAAAGGCTGTACCGCTATTGTTTGTGAGCAAGACTGAGTTCCCGCAGCATTTGTAGCGGTAAAGTTTCTTATAATTATCCCCACTCCACAGTTTAGATCATCACTACCTGTTACAGTTTGTGTCAGCTCCACATTACAAGTTGCAGCTGCCTGAGCAGAACCAAATAAAGCATTTAATTGCTCTTCGTCATTAATGTCAATGTCACTAAATTCTGTGCAATTAATTGTCATGTTTGGAGGACACTGAATTACAGGAGCGTATTTATCTTGTACTTCTACCTCGACCATTGCAGTGTTACAATTATCACCGAAATTACCGATAAAACCATCCATATTGGCGTCATCACAAACCTGCAATAGTACCATAATCGGGTTTACAGAAATATCATCACAGAAAAAGTGTACTACTTCATTAAATTGTGCATTGTCATTTCCTGCTGGAGGAAAAAGATCAATACTTGGACGATTTACCCCATTATCCATTCTTTTAACAGTAACGGCTATCGGTCCGCAGTTATCATAACTACCATCATTTAGTGAAGTCGCAAACATGGTAGCTTGTCCAATAGGTAGAAGGCTGATCGTTTCATAAGAATCCGCAACCACAACCGGAGGCGTAGTATCCACTATTGTAACTAAGAAAGTCGATTCAGCCACATTCCCGCAACAATCGGATGCAAATACTGTAATTTCAATCCCTTCATCCATTGTCTTAGCAGGTGAATCAACATATAATACACCGTTTACAATTGTACCTACATTCGTTTCGTAGATGTAAGATATTTCAGCGCTACAGTTATCCATAGCTTCTGCTATTGGTAATATTACCTGAGCGCTACAGTCGAAAGAATTAGCACTTGCAGTGATATCATCGATTGCCTCAATTATAGGTGCTTCGTTATCATGTACTTTAATAATTTGTTGATACTCTTCAATTTCACCTGTGCACCAGTCTACAATAATCCATTCTCTGATCACTTTATAACTAAGATTGTTAACTCCACAAGATGCGTCGCATAAAGGAAGATTAATATCTGTATATGTAAATTCAATCGAACTACAATTTTCTAAACCTCCCGGGAATCCTGTAAAAGATGGATCAGGATTACCATTATTATTTAACGGAAAAGACCCACTGCAACTTAAAGGAGGATTGCTTCCAGGAAGTCCATCATATGAAAGCGGTAAGTCAATATCGTCAATAAGCTCTTTTTCAACACTATAAGTACTAGTGCACGAGGATGAATTGCCACTTTCATCTGTTGCTGTAAAAACTACTGTGATTATTCTACTAAATATCGGATCACACATCAAGACTTGTTCTGTAAGAGTATACTCTAACACCGCATCACCACAGTTATCTACTATTATCTCAGCCGAAGGGACGAAATCTTGATATTCATCACATGTCAAAACTCCACTCTCACAGTCGATGACTGGAGCTAGCTTATCTTCAATCGTTATGTCTCCCCAACAAGAATTCCCACTGCATAGGTGTGTTATCGTCACCTCTAGTGTTTGTCCAACATAATTGTGATCTATAGTAGTGGGTACAGGATTACCATTTTGATCAGTTATCGAAATAGAATACGAATCATCTTCATAGTCAGGCGACTCAAGCACAATATCAGGAGTGATAGTAATTTCACAGTCACTAGCCAAACTTATATTGAGGTTATCATTACAAACTAATACAATGTCACCCTCGATGACTATATTAGCTTGAAAGACCCCTGAACATATGTCATCTGTCTCTACTAAAGTGAGCAAATAGGTTCCAGGTATTGTGCCCCAAACAACTGTAGCCTCTCCTCCATTAGTAGTCAATTCTCCACCACCTGAAAGTGTCCATTCATAGCTATGATCGGCATCAATTGTGTCAACCGCATAAAGCTGCGCTTGTCCACTACAAACGAAAAAGTCTCCAAACACCTCAGGCGTAGGATCGCTACATTGCGCGTTCAAATTATAGATTGCAAAAAATAGACTAACAAATAAACTGTAATATGTCTTCATCATCAAGAGTTATAAAGTATGTGTGATATATTTCAGAGCTAGCATCATTGCATAGCTCTTTGTACCAGTACTTCTAGAGGCAAGAATAATGCCAAAAAATAAAATTCTTTATATTATGATTATGCAATATATATTTAGGTGCTACGTAGATGTAGACTGAATTCAATAGAAACTCAATATTTATCAACTAAGCCTACGCACATTGAGATTGAGTGATTTAATACATTATTTCCAGTTCTGAATATCGATAGATTACAATAAAGCATTGATAGAACTGACATAACTACCTTCTGAATTACTACTAATAAAAGGTATTTCTAAACTATATTCCAAGTCTTATTCCTTCCTTAAAACATCTTCTCGATCAGTTCATACAAAACATCTCGCTATCTTTGTAAATAAAAAAAACCCTACTCGATTTCTCGAATAAGGGCTTCTTTTGTTGCAGCTTAACAACTGCTGCTTATACTATATGACTGTGGGACTACTAGTTAATAACAACCATTTTCTTCATGATCTTATTGTCTCCCATCTTCACTTCATAATAGAAAACTCCACTAGAAGGTAAGTCTTCCTTCGTCAACAAGATTTTATTGACACCAGCCTTAACCGCAATATTTTGCTCGAATACCTTCTGACCATTCATATTACTAACAACAAATAATGCCAAACCATTTAAGGTACTTGAAATCTCTATAGCCGTTTCGGTTCTCCATGGATTTGGTTCATTTTGAGATAACTCAAAATCAACGTACACCCGCGTGTTTCCAATTGTTCGGCTTAGAATATCAAGCTTTCTAGTTTGCAATGCTACATCATAAGCTTCTGACATCATTCTGTCGTCTCCAATTGTGAACAAATCACCGGACTCTTGATCTACTTTCGAAGAAACTAGGATCTCGAAGAGAGCTTTTTTCGAATCAATTGTTTTAGGCTGGCCCTCATGCCAAACTATTGCAAGATTACCAGAAGCATTGTCAATTTCGTAGTAATCACTTGAAATTGTCAACGCTCCACCTCGCATTTCAAGGACACGACTAGTCAACGGATCAAAATTAAGGTTCACTTGAGCACCTAATAGGTTATCAAAGTTATTGGCATAAACGGGAATCCAAGTTGATTCGCCAGAAAGTAATTTCTCAGAATCAATTGTCAATTGCACAATATCATCAGATCTTGAATCTATCACATCTCCAATCAACTCATTTGGAATAGCAGAACCGTTTACATCACCGATTTTCACACCTCTGAAATCAATCACCATATTCTCAGATAACTCATCAATTGCATAAGTCTCAGGTAGGTCAGATATCCAAGGGTTGGCAGGATCAGCAAAAATATGATCATCATCAATAAATCTCCAAGAAGTATTGTTTGGGAAGTTGTCATAAACACCTAGGATCATCTTTCTCAGTTGAATTATATCCGATCCACTAACATTATCACTATGGTTAATATCAGCAGCTAGTATTTTGTGGGGACTGTCTAGCATTTGTAGACCTAGAATGTGCTTTTGAATAAGTATGATATCAAGAGTTGTAACACCATTCATATGATCCACATTCTTACTAGGATTCAACAAATAAGTACTGCCTAAATCTACATCATTAAAAGCATAATTTCCAGCCTCAGCGGTCTCTTCTGTCATGTCCGAACCTTCTAGCGCAATAATTGCTTGTGAAATCATTTCGTCAGCTTGTGTTTTAATCTCACCTGTGATATTAAAATTCACAGTGATCGGACAAAGACCTTCATTTATATTATTCTGAACATCAAGAATTGTTGTACAGAAGTCTTGATTTCCATTGACGTCAGTTCCCCACAATTGAATTGCTTGCTCTCCGATATCATCACATCCGTATACCCGCACAGTATCTAGAACATCATCTGAGAAACTTAGCTGTATTGGCGTACCACAAATATGATATGATCCACCATCAAAGAAACTGGCTGTAATAGTCACTTGCTCGGTATCAGGATTTGAATCACCATCAGTATCTGTCGGAATAATCTCAGTAGTTAAATTATCAAGACAAATTAGTGTTGGTAATTGACAATTCTTAATTTCAAATGTGTAGTTGCATACATCCGTATTACCACATCCATCAGAGAGTGTCCAGAAGATCGTATGCAATCCGACAGGGTAAGTCCCACTGGCATCAGAAGTCGTACCAGTAATATCAATTGTACCGTCACTAAAGGCATCTATCGCGTAGTTCCAATCTAAGAACTCATTATCTGTGCAATCATCAGTCCCCTCGTTAACTAACTCAATAAACATTGGACCACATTCTAGATCGAAACTACATTGTTCTCTACTTGAACAGTCTCCCGTTATTTCAGGTCCAATTGTATTTGTAACAGTAATTAATTGGATACCCTGAAAGGTTGCAAACGTACCTCCAGAATTCTGACACCAATCAGCTAGTGTCCAAGTTCTGATAATCTCGTAACAGCTTAATGCCCCATCACTACCATCAATTACTTGGTCATCATAATCTAAACCAACTTGATCACATCCATCTTCCGTAAATACCGGATAGTTATATCCTTCTGGCAAATTATCTGGATGAGTTGCCTCAAAATCACATAAGTTCGTGAAACTAGTGTCCGCTGGGAATGTAATATCAGCAAGTGTGAATGGCGATGGATTAATAAATGTGATATTTTGTATATCTGTAACCGATAATCCCTGTTGGTTAGTAAAGGTCAACATTCTAGTTGCTGAACCAGTTGCGCAAGAACCGATGTCACTAGAAGTGAACTCATCACTGATCAACTCCATACAGTTCCCGAGAACTACACCATCTATAGCTGCACTACTAAATTCAACATATTCAGCGGTAAGAAGAATAGTATCACGATCATCTATATCCATCACGATTGACCCAAATTGCTCTGTATCATCGACATTGAAAGGGAACTCGCAACTTAATGTAATATCAGGCAGTCCTTGTACCAAGATTGGTGGAACCTTATCCTGAACTCCTGCTATTATCATACATTCGTTATAATTTCCAGCTGTGTCAGTAACTCTTAGAACAACCATTTGCTCTTCATCCAAATCAGCACAACAGAACGTTACAGTTTCTCCAAAAACAATATCAGTAGGATCACAATTTGCTGTCATCCTTCTCACTTCAATTGTTACAGGTCCACATGCATCATAACTACCATCATCGAACATACCAGCAGCTACGACTGCAATTCCATCACTTGTCAAACTCACTTCCGTAAATTGTTCGCAAATAGGTGTGGGTTGTTCGTTATCTGTGACAGTAACTTCAAAACTACAAGAGTTTATATTTCCGCTATTATCGGTTGCTCTGTAAACCACTGTTGAAACCCCATTTGGCAAAGTAGCGCTTCCCCCATTGCTATTTTCTAGAAAACCACCTTCATATTGGACATCAATATCAACAACTTCTCCGCAGATATCAGAAAGTGTAATAGCCGGTAATTCAACAACTGCTTCACAACTTAAACCAGAAGTTGAGAAAGACAAATCACCAGGACAAGCCATCACGGGTCCTTCAGTATCGGCAATGTTGAACACTTGAAGAAATTGTAACGTACTATCAACTCCACAATACCACGTTGTTGCAGACCAAGTCCGAATTATAGTTGTTGTATTTATTGAAGTTTGTAGAGTTTCATCTTCATACATTACCATTAGATTACAAACTAAAAACTGAGATGGCCACAAATTGACACCATTTAATCTAGGAGATCCATAAATAGCTGCGTCAGGTGCTCCCTCCGAATCAGTAGCGAAAGGGTAACCACACTCAAGATTTATTACTTGATTGACAGGTGCCTCTACTGTACCAATATCAAATTTACTTACAGATAAAGTTTGTATACAGGTATTACTTACATTTCCGGCTGCATCTACAGCCTGCCACTCTCTTGTTATTACTTGTTGAAGTAATGGATCATTGCAAGAAACTTGCGCAAAGGTCTCATTCAGCAGAGTCAATGTAGCACCTGAACAATTATCTAGAACAATTGGATCCGGAAATACTATAAGTTCACCACATGACATTGTATCGCTGATGCATTCAATTTGAGGTGGAAACTTATCTTCAATATTAGCGACACCCTCACAAACTAGTGGGCCATTTGATACTGAATAGGTAAATGATTTTCCAATATCATCACCAGTAAACATATTCGGAACCTCTTCATCATTTTCGTTATAAACTGTAATATCAAAATTATCAAGACATCCGTATTCATTGCCCTCTAGCACCATTCTTGGCGTTAAATTTCCACTACAATTCTCATCTATTGATAGATTAATAACAGAGATACACCCAAGGCTTGTACTCGGACTTTCAATCACTTCAAAAACAAATGAACAAGTGTCTGTATTTCCACTAAGATCTACAGCTTGGTAGATAAACTCGTGTACTCCAATTGGAAATGCATCTCCTAGACTCAATCCATTGTTGTCAAGTCTATTGATGACAGCGTCTGGACAATTGTCTACTACCGTAGGTTCAACATAAATAAGAGTCGAATCACATTGTAGTGGCTGTAGAAATACAATTATATCCGAAGGACAAGATAAGACTGGAGCAATTGTATCTTGAACAAGAATAACTTTAGTTTCTACCGCAATATTTCCGCAAGCATCCATAACTTGCATTTCGACTGTAACTGGAAATGGTGAAGAAACTGAAAAATCAAGAGAATTCGAATCAAGAACTAATGTACTATCAAAAGCATCCACTGTACCTGCTAATCTTATCAATGCAGAATTTGAAATATCACTCGACGCGCCACAATTATCTATACTACCCTCCTCAATTTCGGTAGCACTAACGACCGCTTCACAATTGCTATCTACGAAGTAAGTGAGTGCTGAATCAGTAACGGCAGCAATTGGCAGAGTTGAATCTGCCTCGAAAGTAAAAGTGTAAGAACAACTTGCTTGAAGGCCTACCGAATCTATCACAGTATATGTCCTTGTGACTATGAAGGGAGCGTCTTGAGCGCAAAAGCTAAATGTTGACGGATCTACGTCGTCACTCGATGTAATACTTTCAATACCGCAATCATCATTAGCTAGTGCAATGCCCGGCTCCAAAAGATTATATTCATCAACTGTTGTTGCAGCTGCAGGTAAAGTATCTGAACAAGTTAATGATATAATATCTGTCGGACAACTGATTATTGGATCAGTAACGTCAGTATCTGCACAAGATTGCGCTAAAGTAGTCTGACTTCCTATTCCCAAAAGAAATAGTAAAATAATTGTGTAAAGATTTGATTGTCTCATTAAATTCAATTAGATAAGTTTATTTAATTGATTCTAGAGCACACTCAGGTTTCTGCAAGAGGTTCAATTCTTACAAAAGACTTTGGTTCAGTTACAAATATATTATATTATTCTTTAATATAAAAATCATGTTAAGAATAATAATAATATATAAGTAATTTATTCTATGAGTGTACTTTTTTACAATTTGTATCATACTCAACGACAGAGCTCTAGAATTAAGATTCTGTTATGAGATAATTCGAAAGGTCCCAAAAAAATCATGCCGAATGCGGTATAAAAATTTTCAGTACTACCTTCTAGCATGGCTTTTTCACAATAAATAAAATACCTAGAAGAATATGTTGAAGTTTTCTTCTATTAGATTGAGGTAAAATCAGTGAAATATTTGTCTAAGATCCTTGTAACCAATTTCATAATCAACTACCGTATATTTGTCAAAAAAATAAATATTCTCAACACAAGAAAAAAAATGCCCCAGCGGGGAGCCGGGGCAACAATAAACCAATTTCATAAGTAGATATGAAATTAAAAATAGACGAAATTATCTTGACATGATAACAGCTAAACCTTGATACAACTGTAATGCTGTATTAAGGAAATTAAGCTCTAATCTTGCTTTTTGTTTATATATGAATTTTCTCGATTCAAGGTAGGATAGCTATCGTCATCGATAGAAATCACATTTTTGAAATCCTGAGAGGCTGAAGCTTCAGAAACATCATCCAAGGATATATTCAACCGATCATATGCCGGTCTTTTTTCATACTCCTGTATTGTTTTTGGATCATCCAAAGATCTTAGATCTCTCGGCTCAGCTGTAGTAGATTTATACAGAGTTGATGCAGGCTCTACTTGTCTAGAGCGTACAGGTGCTGGTTCTTCTCTTCTAGCTGGTTCTTCATGACGGTGAGTGAAAGAAAAATCTTCAAACTCAATGGTATTAGAGCTTTCAGTACTTTGCGTAATTGAAAAACCATCTAGTTCCTCCATTTCCTCATCTAGTGAAACAACTACTTTACTAGATTTAGGCTTGGTTATATTCTTGTTCTCCTCCATGAAACCTGTTGCAATCAGTGTAATTCTCATACGATCTCCGCAACTATCATCAATACAATGTCCCCAGATCATATTTGTCCCTCTTCCTGCCTCTTCTTGGACGTACTCAGTAATTTCACTAAACTCAAGCATTGTGATCTCATGCTCAGAAGATGTTGAAATATTCAGTAGAATATTCTGAGCACCTCTTATATCACTATCCTTCAACAAAGGTGAATTCAAGGCGTCATGAATTGTGTTCTTTGCTCGATTTTCACCACTGTATTCTGCGAAGCCCATCAGTGCTACCCCACTCTCTCTCATCACAGTATTGACATCTTCGAAATCAACATTCACAATACCTGGAACTGTAATAATTTCTGCAATACCTTTTGCGGCAGTCGATAGTATTTCGTTGGCATTTGAAAACGCATCAGATAATTTTAGATCACCATAGATTGTCATTAGTCTTTCATTACTAATTACTAATATCGCATCTACGTATTTTTTCATTTCTTCAAGTCCCTCAAGTCCTTGTCTTTGTCTTACCATTCCTTCAAACTTGAAAGGAAGGGTTACAATACCTACTGTAAGTATGTCAAGTTCTTTTGCAACTTTTGCTATTACTGGAGCTGCACCCGTACCTGTACCACCACCCATTCCAGCAGTTATAAATAACATTTTGGTGCTATCTTCTAAAAATGCCTTGATTTCTTCGATAGATTCAATGCAGGCTTGCTTTCCAATTTCGGGACGTGATCCTGCACCGCGACCATCTGTTAATGCTGGACCTAAGCCTATTTTTACTCCAATTGGATTCTTCTCGAGTGCTTGACGATCCGTATTACAGATTGCGAAGTCAACACCTGTGATTCCTTGTTCAAACATGTACTCAACGGCATTTCCTCCGCCACCACCAACACCAATTACTTTGATGATAGATTTTTCTTTTTTTGGTATATCAAATGTCATGATTATAGTCTTTTAGCTTGTTATTAATTTGATTAGAATTCTGAATCTGGTGTTGATTCAAGTAGTTCTTTTGCTTTATCAAAAATGATATTAAAAATGCCTTTCTTCGTAGGTTCAGGATTTGGAATAAAATGTTCTTCGTCTTCCAAATCTATTACAGTTGATTCAACTTGAGAAGATTCTTCAAGAGGGGTTATAAGCTCTTTTCCTTCTTCTTGCTCACTGCTATGTTCAGGCAAATTCTTTATGGCATTGATGAGTAATCCAATGCCTGTTGAATAGATTGGACTGTCAACCATTCCATCATACTTGTGCGCAAGATGCTCAGTAGGTAAACCTATTCTAGCATTCATACCAGTATGATATTCAGCTAATAAATTAATGTTATTCAAAAGGGCACCTCCTCCAGTAAGAACAATCCCACCTAAAAGCTTTCTATCAAATCCTGATCGCTTGATTTCCCACATCACAAAGTCAAATATTTCTTGAACTCTAGCTTGAATTATCTTCGCTAGATTTCTTTCAGATATCTCCTTTGGATCACGTCCTTTCAAGCCAGGAATCGTTATAATCCTATTACTATAAACTTCTTCTGCTAAAGCGGAGCCAAACCGAACTTTTAGTTTTTCTGCTTGATCTAGCATCACGGTACATCCTTCTTTGATATCATTGGTAATTATTGCACCACCAAATGGGATCACTGCAGTGTGACGAATTATTCCATCACGGAATATTGTAATATCAGTTGTTCCACCACCTATATCAACTAAGGCGACACCTGCCATCTTCTCCTCATCACTTAGAACAGCTGCGGCCGAAGCTATCGGTTCCAAGGTGACATCCGCCACCTCAAGTCCAACTTTCTCCACACATCTCTGGATATTTCTAGACGCTGTTACACGACCTGTAATGATATGAAAATTGGCTTGCAAGCAGACACCACTCATTCCCACAGGATCAATAATATCTTGCTCCTCGTCCACAGTAAATTCTTGTGGAATTACATGCAAAATTTTATCACCTGCTGGCAGGACGAGTCGATACATATCCCCGATCAATCGATCTACGTCTCCGACTGTGATTTCTTCCAATCCATCTTCACGCATTAAAATGCCATTGTGATGGATACTTTTGATATGCTGGCCAGCAATGCCCACATATACTTTAGTAAATTTCGTTTGCGCTTGCTTCTCCGCCATGTCAATCGCATCTTGAATCGCTTTCACGGTTTTACTGATATTGGATACAACACCACGTGAAACTCCCTCTGACTTGACCTTACCCATACCGAGGATCTCTACAAGACCGTACTGATTCTTGCGTCCGGCAATTGCACATACTTTCGTTGTACCTATATCTAGGGCTACAACAATTTCCGATGGTTTAAATTTCAACTCATTCATAATGAATGTTTTTATTAATGAACTTGGTTTATTTATTTTCCTAAAGCTATTTGGTCTTTATAAGCAAGATTCAAATAAGCATATTTATTCCAGCCGTCTTCACTCTTCCCCCACTCGTAGTACTTCTTCAGCTTTTCTAATTTTTCTTGGTAATCCGTAAGATTACCAAAGAGGATTTGCTCTTTTCCAACTTTTGGAATACAAACTAATTCTCCTTTATAGTCTATATCGATCTGCTCAATCAATGCAGACAAAAATTCATCTTGATCACAATAAGTTAGCATGCTAACTAGATCTCTGTAAAGCATTTTACTTTCATTCGTTTGCATCAAGAAATGATCAATATTTCCTGTAACAATTGGCACTCTCATGGTAGCAGAACTACTCAGCGGTATCTGATTGCCATCGTCCGTCATATAGAACTCTTTTCCAGATGTTTTGAACCTAGCGATGGGCTTTCTCTGGGTAATCAAAACATGTAGATTATTTCTCGCATCGAGATATATTGTCGCTTCATCTATGTAAGGGTTCGATTCAAGCTTCTCCTCTAAACCCCTAAAATCCACTTCTTCGATATTTGAAACCGCTGGATCAAATCCAAGAAATTCACGCATGACCTTCATCACACCCTTTTTATCAAGTAAAGCCCTATCCGTGCCATTGCGATCAATCTTTATTTCAAATCGATTGAATCGATCCTGTATTTTGTATTGAATCGCCTCGTAACCTACCATAAGCAAAATCAGTGCAAAGCAAACACTAACTACTTTCCGGTAATCGAACTCCATATTTTTCTTTAGGAACTTCATACGCTAGTAGCTTTTGGTTCAGAATATCCTTCAAGGATAATCTCCTTAATAGGTTTTACTATACGATCAATATTTCCAGCCCCTAAAGTCATGAGGACTTCCAAACTGTCCAAGTTTGCTTCAACCCAACTAATCACCTCAGCCTCATTTAGTATATAGCTGTTTTCTAAGGTAACCTTAGAAAGTAGCCATTGACTATTCACTCCCTCTAAGGGTAGTTCTCGAGCTGGATAAATATCCATCAAAATAAGTTCGTCAACTGTAGAAAGCACCTGTGCAAACTCTTCTATAAAGTCTCTTGTTCTAGAGTATAAATGTGGCTGAAAAATCACCGTTAATTTTCTAGATGGGTACAACACTCTAGCAGCTCCTATCGCTTCTTTCAATTCGCTCGGGTGATGCGCGTAATCATCGACGTAAACAAGCTTATCTGAGGTGTATTGAAAATCAAACCTTCTATCTATTCCTTGAAAAGAATCAACTCCTGCAACGAGAGCTTCCATATCAGCTCCCACTAATTTGGCTACGCTCAATGCGGCTATAGCATTACTGGTATTGTGTTTACCAGGCATCGATAGCCCCGCATGCATTATATCTTCATCGCCTTCGTAAAAATCGAATTCGA
Source organism: uncultured Saprospiraceae bacterium (assembly GCA_943788055.1). Classification (GTDB taxonomy): domain Bacteria; phylum Bacteroidota; class Bacteroidia; order Chitinophagales; family Saprospiraceae; genus JAHDFB01. Next base: position 60,978 of record CALSOU010000006.1, on the reverse strand, counting down.
ATCTGTGATTAATTACTTTTACATTCTGTGCTGAGAACCAACCCTCATCTACTCCAAAAGAAAATACATTTATGCCTTTTTGAAGTAATTCAGCCTTCCAATCCTTATCAATCATCGCCACAATATCTTGGCAAACGAGAAGTGTCCCGCCATTTTTTATTTGCAACGTAAAATCCCGGAAAGTCTTCAGCATCTCTTGGTGATCTCCATAGATATCCAAATGATCAGCATCAAGCGACAAAAGAACTGCTATCTCAGGAGTCAGGTGCATGAAAGAACGATCAAACTCATCAGCTTCTACGACCACCCAATCACTACTTCCAAAAACAAAATTCGAATCGTAATCCTTCACAATACCTCCTAGAAAACCACTCACTGGTTCTCCTCCAGAACGTAAAAAGTAGCTTGTCATACTACTAGTACTAGTCTTACCATGTGTACCAGCTACAGCAATAGTTCTGAAATTCCTGCTTATCAGACCAAGTACTTCTGCTCTTTTCATCACCGGAACTTCCAGCTCTCTTATTGCACTCCATTCAGAATGTGATTCAGGAATAGCAGGGGTATAAACCACAAGCTGCGTATCTGCTGGAATTAATGACGGGTTTTCATCGAAATGAATAACCATTCCCTCCGAGCTGAGATTTCGTGTAAGTGGCGTCTCGGTGCGATCATAACCGCTTACCTTGATACCTAGTAGGTTAAAATATCGTGCAAGGGCACTCATACCTATCCCACCTATACCCAGAAAGTATACATGTTCAAGCCCTTTGATATTTATATGTTTATCGTTTGATAACACCTACTATTATTTTTACAATTTTATCGACTGCGTCTGGTCGACCTAATTTCTTTATTTCTTTTTCAAATATCTTTCTCATTTGATCCGAATCGACTAAGTGGAACGCTTCATCCAGCAGTTTTTCCTGCCCCTCAACATCTTTTACCATCAGCGCCGCATGTTGATCTACTAATGCTCTAGCATTCTGTGTCTGATGATCTTCAGCCACATGAGGCGAAGGTACAAGCACGCAAGCTTTTCCAACTGCACATAATTCAGATATCGTCAAAGCTCCTGCTCTACAAATTACCATATCTGCTGCTGCATAGGCTTGATCCATATCGTAGATAAAGTCTGAGCAAAATACGTTTCCTAACTTTGCTGTCTCAGAGTCTTTATAGCTCTTGAAGTTTGACTTTCCTACTTGCCAAATCAACTGAAGATCCTCGCGCTTTCGGAAGCGATCTGTATTACTTTTCACTACTTCATTCAAGGTTCTTGCACCAAGGCTTCCACCAAAAAGAAGTATTGTTTTTCTATTTGGATCAAGTCCAAAAAACTTTACCGCTTCGTCCTGCTTTATTGTTAAAGTATGAATCGTCTTTCTAATCGGATTGCCAGTTATAACAATTTTTTCTGCTGGAAAGAAACGCTCCATATTATCATATGCTACACAGATTGCATCGGCATTTCTACCTAAGATCTTGTTAGTTACTCCAGCGTATGAATTTTGCTCCTGCAAAACTGTAGGCACTTTCAATCTTTGAGCCGCTCTCACTGTAGGACCACTCGCATAACCTCCTACACCTACGACAACATCAGGCCGAAATCGCTTAACGATTTTTGAAGCCTTCTGCATACTTTTGAAAATCTTAAAAGGCAATGTGAAATTTTTCCAAGAAAATTTCCTCTGAAAACCTGCTATTGGTAGTCCTTCGATTGGATACCCAGCAATAGGAACTTTCTCCATTTCCATTCGCCCTTCAGCGCCAACAAATTTAATTTCAACTTCAGGATGCGCTGCTTTCAGCGCATTGGCAATCGCTATTGCGGGATAAATATGTCCGCCTGTTCCTCCTCCACTAATTAGTACTTTCATCCAGCTGTTCTATTTCTGCTAGTGCAGTATGTTTTATGCGTGCTTCTTGTACGTAGCGACTAACACTTAAAATAATTCCTAGAGATACACATGTAAATAATAGAGAAGTCCCTCCCATACTAACAAGTGGCAATGTCAAACCAGTCGGAGGTACTAAATGAACTGAAACCGCAATATTTGCAAAAGCTTGTATAACAATATTTAGACATAATCCGTAGGCTAGGATTGCTCCAAATGTTTTAGGGCACTTAGTCACCATAACTGTGCAACGGAACAACAACCATAAGTATAGTCCTACTATCATGAAACCACCTACTAATCCGTATTCTTCGCAAATTATGGCATAAATAAAATCTGCATATGCATATGGTAAATAATTCTTTTGAATACTATTTCCAGGACCCACACCCAAGAATTCACCATTTGCAATAGCTATCTTAGATTGAGTAACTTGCCAGCCCCCTTCCGTAAAAAACTCATTAAACCTTGAAACCCATGTAGCGGATCTAATAGCATCTGGAAAGTACTTTCCTAGCATGAAAATTGCCATAAACACCATCACTCCAATAAAGAAAAGTGCAAAAATATATTTCAAGTCAACCCGACCTATAAACAAAAGCATCATTGAAGTCACAAAGATTAGGGCAGCTGTAGAAAAATCATCTGAAACGATGAGTCCACAAACAAGTAGAACGGGAAAAATTAAGGGTAGAAATGCTTCTTTAAAAGACTTAATCCGATCTTGTTTCTTTGCAAGTGAGTGAGAAAGGTAAATGATCAAACCAATTTTCGCTAGATCTGAAGTTTGGATCGTTTTGCCGATCCATGGAATTCCGATCCATCTGGTAGCTCCGTTAATATCAATACCGAAAAACTTTGTGTAAAAAAGTGCGAGGACTGTAACACAAATTATGATAAATGACAATTTAGCATAAAGCATGTAGTGAAACCGGTAGCACAGATATGTTACCACCGCACCTAACCCAATAAACATGAGCTGTTGAAGCAGATATTTCTCCGAATTACCTCCAACTTGCTGGTAAACCATACTGCTTGTTGCGCTATAAACAGCCATGATCGAGGCTATACATAGTATAAGCGCGATCATCCAGATGACTTTGTCACCTTTAATATCTTTAACAATTGCCGTCAGTCCTGACATAGCTGTTCTGTAGTTTTCTTAAGTCTTAGTCTATCGAAGTTATTGCTTAGAGTGCTTGAACGGCAGCTTTAAACTGATTACCTCGATCAATATAATTTTTAAATAAATCAAAACTTGCGCAAGCGGGGCTGAGTAAAACTACTCCTCCTCCTTCAGCCAGTCGAAAAGCCGATTGCACTGCTTGATTTACATCTCTTGTTTCTTCTATATGTGGCACTATTCCTTCGAATGCTGCCTTTATGTTTTCATTATCTATTCCTAGGCAAATCATGCCCTTTACTAAAGTCTTTACAAGTGGTGCCAGTTGATCGTACTCATTTCCTTTATCAGTTCCTCCTACAATCCATATAACCCGATCATCCATTGATCTCAATGCTTGTAGTGTTGCATCAACATTTGTCGCTTTGGTATCATTGATAAAAAGCACTCCATCCTTCTTACGCACAATTTCCATGCGATGCTCCATCCCTTCAAAGCTTTCTAATCGCTTTCTTATGTGATCCAATGGAACTCCTGCATATTCAGCAGCTAGTATTGCACATTGCGCATTATACAAATTATGCACACTTTGTAAAACAGGATTCTCAATTTCAACAAACTCTGTTTGACTAAAATTGTCAATCGTTGAAATCGCTCTCCCGGGTGACACTTGTCTAATAAATGGTATATCACCTTTCCGTTCTGTCAACATCTTGTGAATACCTTCATTACAGATTTGCTGATCTTGATTTAGGATTAGCAAATCAGGCTGACGCTGATTCAGTGCTATTCGAAACTTCGATGCTGCATATAATTCCATTTTATACTCATAGCGATCCAAATGGTCAGGGGTTATATTCAATATCAAACTCACATCTGGTCTGAAAGTCCTTATTCCATCAAGCTGAAAACTTGAAATCTCAAGAATGAATATATCTGGCGTATCTTCTTCTAGCAAAAGTCTTGCAAAGCTAATTCCGTAATTGCCTCCAATTTTAGATTCTATATTACTACCTTCTATCAAATGATGTATCAAGGCAGTTGTAGTAGTCTTCCCATTGGAACCAGTAATAGCAATGATCTTAGTACTATTATATTGAAATGCGAACTCAATTTCTGAAATTGGATCAAGTCCAAAAGCTACTAATTCTTTAATCAGCGCTACATCATCAGGTATTCCAGGGCTTTTTATTAAAACATCAGCTCCCTTTATATTTTCTATAGTATGTCCTTCTTCTTCAAAATCTATACTTGCGTCAATCAATTCTTGACGAAACTGATCCGCTATTTTGGAGCCATCCGATACAAAAACTTTGTATCCTTTAGACTTACCCAAAAGTGCAGCTCCTACCCCACTTTCACCAGCACCAAGTACAACTAAGCTCTTCATGCTAGCGTAGCTTTAATGTAATGATTGCCAAAACAGCTAGAAGAATACCAACTATCCAAAAACGCACCACAATCTGTGCTTCATGAATTCCTTGCTTCTGATAATGGTGGTGTAAAGGAGACATCAAAAATATCCGCTTACCCTCGCCACTTTTTCTCTTTGTATACTTGAAATACGACACCTGTAAAATCACACTTAATGTCTCTATGAAGAAAATTCCACATAGAATTGGAATCAAGAGTTCTTTTCTTATCAATATGGCAAATGCACCGATGATACCGCCTATTGTAAGACTTCCTGTATCTCCCATAAACACCTTAGCGGGAAAAGTATTGAACCATAAAAAGCCAATACAAGCGCCTAAGAATGCAGCTGCAAAAACCACCATTTCTCCGGTGTACGGAATGTATAGTACATTCAAATAGTCAGAAATCACAGTGTTTCCTGATACATAAGCCATTAGTCCAAGCGCAGCCACTACAATTGCGGATATCCCAGTTGCTAAACCATCAATTCCATCAGTAAGATTAGCGGCATTAGATACCGCAGTAACGATGAAAATGACCAGAGGTATAAAAAGCATCCACAAAAATGCTTCCTTGTTATCTCCTAGAAACCCCAGAAGTGAACTGTAAGCAAATACATTTCCTTTTACAAAGGGAACATTGGTCAATGATGACTTCACGTAAGACATCTTTTCAAGTCTCTTCTCAGCGTTCACAGTTGGATATTCTACGTCAAAAGTCTTCACAATTTCATACCCTTTAGCAACTGCTTCAGCATGTGGTACTCGAACTACAATATCTTCGTGTAAAAGCATTGTAAGTGCGACAATCAAACCTAATCCCACTTGTCCTACCACTTTAAACTTTCCTGCTAGACCCTTTTTGTTTTTCTTGAAAACTTTGATGTAGTCGTCTAGAAAACCAATAGAAGCCATCCACACAGTCGATAGCACAAGAAGCTGAATATAGATATTGTGAAGCTTTGTAAATAAGAGCACTGGAATAAGAAGGGACACAATGATCAACAGTCCGCCCATTGTGGGTGTACCCTCTTTCTGTTTCTGTCCGTCCAAGCCTAAATCTCGTACGCTTTCACCTACTTGTAAATTCCTCAAAGAACTTATGATCCGTTTACCAAAAATGAGAGTTACCAACATTGATAAAACCATTGCTAACGCAGATCGAAATGATATATATTGAAAAAGTCCAGCTCCTCCGAGCTCATACTTTTTTTCTAAAAATTCAAATAAGTAATACAGCATTTGCTACTAATTACTATCCTATTTTTCTTCCTAGGAAACTTTAAAAATGCAGCAGGACTGAAACTTTTTCCAATAACCTGCTACAACTGTTAAAACCAACCTGAGAATGATAATAGAACCTATCTTAAATATTATTCAAGCAGGAAATCCTGCAATATTTGTTTGTCGTCAAAGGGATATTTCACCCCCTGTATTTCTTGGTGCGTTTCGTGACCTTTACCAGCCACTAGTATTACATCTTGCTTTTGTGCCATCATAACTGCTGTTTTCTATAGCTGATTTACGATCTGCAATGCGTAAAACTTTTCTTTTGGCATCTATTTCAACACCCTCCTCCATATCATCAAGTATCGCTTCTGGATTCTCACTTCTTGGATTATCCGAAGTTAGAATTACTTGATTGCTGTATCTCGATGCCACTTTTGCCATCAATGGTCGCTTTGTCCTATCTCTATCTCCCCCACAACCAATTACGGTTATTACTTTCCCTCGATGCTTATTCACTTGATCAATCGTTTTCAACACATTCTCCAGTGCATCTGGTGTATGAGCGTAATCAACGATTGAAGTAATATCTTTCTGCGGATTTCGAACCAATTCAAATCTGCCTGGCGCTGTTTTGACTTGACTAAGTTTTGTTAAAACTTCCATTCGTTCAAATCCCAATTGATCCGCAATTGCAACTACTGCAAGTAGATTACTGACATTAAATTTACCCACGAGATGTGTGTAAAAATCATGACTAGCAATCTGAATATGCATGCCAGAAAAATCAAATTCTAAAAGCTTTGCTTTATAGTCTGCGACGTTTCGCAAACCGTATGTCTTTATTTTCGCTTTAGACAACTGCGTCATCACTTCGCCATTCCTATCATCCACATTTGTTATTGCAACGGCCTTCGGAGATAAATCTGTAAAAAGCCTTTGCTTTGTCTCAAGATATGATCGAAAAGTCTTGTGATAGTCCAAGTGATCATGCGAAATATTTGTAAATGCTGCAACTGCAAATTCAAGCCCAGCAACTCTTCCTTGATCTATCGCATGTGAACTAACCTCCATGATTGCATGATTGAAATCTTGATCAACCATCATTTTTAGATATTGATATACACTAAAAATATCTGGTGTCGTCAATGATGTATTGATCGTCAATTCATTAAGGCAAATCTTCACCGTACTCATCAAACCACAAGAAACTCCCATGGCACGTAACATATTGAAGAACATTGTTGCTACAGTTGTCTTTCCGTTTGTTCCCGTAACACCGACAAGGTTTATAAACTTGCTCGGATTGCCGTAAAAAGCTTGGGCAATTTGAGCAAGTTTAGACACCAAATCTGTAGTTACTATATAAGTGACCTTAGTCGAAAGTCCCTTAGGAATCTTTTCGCAGAATATAACAGTAGCACCATTCTCAATAGCCGAAGCTATAAAGTTGTGACCATGCGATATAGAACCACGAACTGCAACGAAAGCATCTCCAGTTTGCACCGATCTAGAATCAAGATGTACATTTTGCACACCGTTATCTTGAACTCCATGAACTTCAAAAGTCCATGGTAATGCTTTCAATATTTCATTCAGTTTTCTCATTTCAAAATTTATCTCCATCACGTTTGATTGGGAGTTTATCGAAGACCTCGAAATACTATCCCAATCGGATTACTATTTCTTGTCCACTTATGGTTGTTCCTGGAGTTAGCGATTGGCTTATCACCCTACCTCTTCCGTCAAACCTTACTTTTAATCCTAAGTTCTCTAATACATATATGGCATCTCTAATCCCCATCCCTACAACGTCAGGCACAATATCAGCTTCTATTTTTCTTTTTTGAATCGACAACTCATCCTGAAAAGGATTAAGAATTGCCCATCGCGCATTTGTTTCTTTTTTTACCGGCACTCTCGAATGTTTCAAGATATTTCCATAGTCTTCTTGAAATCCTATCGAAAATTTAGGCTTTGTATAATTGGTCGATGCGACATTAGTTTGCCTCTCTTTATAAAACTCTGACTTGAGGTCTACCTTGAGTGCAAATATTTTATCTGCTACACTTCTGAAGACTGGACCAGCTACTGAACCTCCATAAAAACCGTACTTTCTTGGATTGTAAAGGACAACTATAATTGAATACTGTGGATTCTCAGCAGGAAAATATCCAGCAAAAGAGGCATTGTATGGGGTTTTTCCATCCAATTTCACACCGTAGTCTTTAGAAGTTCCCGTCTTCCCGCATATCGAATAATGATCTGTATTTAATCTTCTCGCTGTACCATTGGTTACTACCTCACGAAGCATTTCTTGTGCCTGATGAATTGATGTAATTGAAGCAATTCTATCATATTTAACCTTTGGCCTATTTTCCTTTACCACCTCTCCATTGTCTAAGACTTTTGACACCACATAAGGCTCCATCATTCGGCCATTATTAGCAACTGCATTATAAAGTGACAAGACTTGAAGCGGGGTCATCTGCATTTCATATCCGTGAGCCATCCATGGCACTGAGGTTAATGAAAACTCCGTTGCATGTTGATCAGGGTCATTCAGAAACTTTTGAGGTTCACCATCTAAGTCGATACCAGAAGCATCACCAATACCGAAACTTTTGAAATACCTAATAAACTTGCGTCTACCTTCCTTTTCCTTATTGAAGTGATTCTCCGCAAGAGAAGCAATGCCAACATTTGAACTTTTGGCAAAAGCCGTCATCAAATCCGTTTCAAACATTCCGTGCGGTTCAGAGTCAAACATCGTCTCCGAATAAAATTTCTGCTTACCTCCATTCAGATTAACTTTTGTATCAGGTGAGACTGCACCATCTTCCAATAACGCAAGAACTGTAGCTAGTTTAATAGTAGAACCTGGCTCATATAATCGAGTAACTGCTACATTCTGTCTTTCAGCATATTGCCCCTCCTCTAATCTATTGAAATTAGACATTGCTTTAATCGCTCCAGTTTTGACGTCCATCACAATTACAGTCCCCTCATCAGCGTCATTATACTGCATTGCTTCCAATAGCTCGTCATGAACAACATCCTGAATATCCGCATCAAGGGTTGTCACAAGATCATAGCCTTTCTTGGCTTTATGACCCTCTACATCGTGCAATGGCACCCAAACGCCATGAGCTATTTCTTTCATCAACTCACGTCTTGATTGACCTCTTAGATACTCATCATAAGAAGCCTCTATCCCAACGTTTTGGGCATTTTTTCGATTCAACCCCAATAAGCGACTTGCCATCTGACCGAAAGGCTTGACTCTTCGAATTTTAGAATCAACGATAATTCCACCACCCATCTGTCCTCTTCTAAACAGAGGAAATGACTCAAATCGTTTGCGTTCCATGTAATCCAAGCCTTTTACAATCGAATGATAGCCTTTTCCAGCTTTTCTTCCGCGCTTGAGCTCTGACTTCCACTGTGAAGCTAACTTACCAGCACCAGTATATATCGACAAATAATAGCAAAGGGAATCAATCTCTCGATTGAACACCTTATCGCTAGTTACGGTAAGATCCATATATATGTCAAAGATCGTCACGGAAGTAACCATTGAGCTTCCGTCCTCAGATAATATTTCTCCTCGCTCAGCTTCTACATTTCGCCATGCAAGATTATTTACTGCTTTTTTTCTCCATTTGTCGCCTTCGACAATGTTTATCTTCACTACTTGAACCGCAATCGCTCCTGCAATCAAGGCAAAAAGTAAAAACACTACATAAACCCGTACAAGTAACTCGCGGCGTCTATCCATTGTAACTAGCTTTTGGGCTCTCGTAGCATTCTTGGACCTTTTTCAGGAAAGACTACCTGGCCATCTAAATCCTTCGCCAATTGTGAAGGAGATGATTGAGACATAAGATCTTTCTTTAGACTCATATATTCCCATCGCTTTTGCTGCACCTCTTTTTCAAGTTTATATATTGTCATTAACTTTCGTTCACCTCTTTGCGAATTATTGATATATAACAATCCAAGAACAGCCATAAACATAATAAAGTAGACATTTTTGAACATCAACTTCGTACCGAAGCGAAGTGCAGCAACCTCTTTATTCTTTATGGTAGTTTTCATTTGCTCTCTATTTTTTCTGCCACTCTTAATTTGGCACTCCTGGCGCGTGGATTTGTCGAAATTTCCTGCGCACCAGGAGTTGTAGTTTTCTTATTGACCAGTCGAAAGGGCCTGTGAATGTTGCCAAATTTATCTTTAATTATTTCACCTTTTATATTTCCAGTTTTTATATAATTCTTAACCATTCTATCTTCGAGTGAGTGATAACTCATTACAACAAGTCGCCCTCCGGGCTTTAATACTTGAAGACTTGCCTCCAACATCTCTTTCAGCGAATCCATCTCCTCATTTACCTCAATTCTGATCGCTTGAAACACCTGAGCAAGAAACTTAGGACTCATCCCCTTCACTACCTTTTCTATAACACTCAATAAATCCCCCACCGTCTCAATATCCTTACTCGCTCTTGACTTTACAATAGCACTAGCCAATGACCTGGAATTCCTCAACTCACCATAGAGATAAAACATCTCAGCAAGATCTGACTCGCTGTAGTGATTCAGAACCGCGACTGCATCTTTGCCTTGTTTGACATTCATCCGCATATCCAATCTTTTGGACGAATCTCTAAAACTGAAGCCTCGTGAAACATCATCAAATTGATGACTAGAAACACCGAGGTCAGCTAGAATTCCATCCACTGGAATACAAGCATGATAATCTAAGAAACGCTTTAGGTGCCTAAAATTTGCAGCAACAAAAGTCAACTTAGGATTTGTCAAATCAGCATTTGATAATGCATCCGCATCTTGATCAAAAGCCACTAGACGACCTGTGTCATCTAACATTTGAAGCATACGCTTTGAATGACCACCGCCACCAAATGTCACGTCAACATACAAGCCACTTGACTTCATATTGAGCGCTTCGACGCAAGCTTCCAGTAAAACCGGATTATGGTATTCCATCAGTTTATTGTTCTTCTGAAGGAGGGGTTTGACCCCAGATCTGTTCAGATAGCTCGCCAAAACTATCAGGCTCTTCTTCGAGCATTTTGAGATAAGCTTGCTTGTCCCAAATTTCGACCTGTTGTTGATATGCAAAAAGCACAACCTCTCTTTCAATACCAGCCCAGTCGAGTAAAGATTTTGCTAGCAATATTCGCTCGCTTCCGTCTACTTTTACTTCACTCGCTCCTCGATAAAAATAGCGCACCGTTTGACGATGACTTTTAATATTGAGATTGAGCTGGTTAATCTCTTTCGTCTTTTCACCCCAAACTGCTTTGGGATACAACATCAAGTGGTTATCATAACCACGATTCACTATATAGTCACTTGCTTGAAATACAGCCAATTGTTTCAAGAGCTGCGCTGGAAGGCGCAATCGCCCCTTTGCATCTATTTTACAATCATACTCGCCAGTAAGTGCGTGAACCATCTCTTTGTTGTTGATGATTCAAATGTAAGTCACTTTTATGATAGTTTCCCACTTTTTCCCACTTTTTTACACAAAACATATTAATTTTTTATTTAATCTATCAAAGTGTTACTAAAAAAGTGACATGTCATACGCAAAATGTTTACAAACTATCATTTTCCGTCGAATTACATCAAAACTGTAGAGTTTCATATATTACAAATAATAATATTTTAAAATCTACTCTCCCTCAAATATATAAATCATTGATTATAAATACTCTAAAGATTACTAAAAATATACATATATATTATTATTAATATGTAATTAGTTGAAATAAAAGAAACAAAGTGAGTGTTTGTAATATTTAAATATCTGTTAATGTGCATATTATATAGAACATATATATATTATGTAAATGAATTATAGAAGAAAATTTGAATAGATATATATGCCGAATTATTAGACAAATGCGTTCAGATTACCTGTTTGAACAACTACAACGCGCATTTCTTTTCTGTCTTGACAAAAATCATCTAAACAAGGGTCAAACTCATTCTTTGTAATTCGAACATCTTTACCAACCTTCAGTTAAATAAAAAAATGATATGAAAAACCCGTTTCAATTATTAGAATACTCAAGCATCCCTGAATTAACACCTACTTACGCCTCTAACCAAGGATTAGACCTAGTGGTAATAAAGTAGGACAAAACAGCCTCAGTCTTATATGGTAGGTGTCACCATAGAGGTGCATTACTATCTGATGGATATATTGATGGTCCTAACTTAATGTGTGGCCTTCATCATTGGGATTACAGGTATGACACGGGAATTATTGATTACAACAATGACGAATCACTACACAAATTCCAAAGTGAAATCATCGATGATTATATATATATATATCGATGAAAAAGAAATCCAAGACTTTAGATCAGCTTCCCCAACCTTTTAATGAAGATGAATACCTTGGAAAATACGTGGATACTAGCCCTGAGGAATCGGAGCCTTTTACTAATCGTATTAAATCAATGTCTCGAGAAGGTATAGGAAAACAGTCTCATGGTCCAATAGCGAGCATGGGAGTTAATCGAAGAGAACTTCCACAATGGAACGACATCTAATACTAACCAGCACAGTTGTGGAAAGCGCCAATTCTAGAAAACGAAGAAGTAGAAACCTCTATCACGATCGGTCAGGCTGCTAAAAAACCTTTGAAACTTGATATACCGATATTCGTTAGTGATATGAGTTTCCGAGCTATTTCGAAGGAAGCAAAAATTGCATTAGCTACTGGTGCTGAATTAGCTGGAACTGGAATCTGTTCTGGTGAAGGAGGCATGCTCGACGAGGAACAACAATCTAATAGTAAGTATTTTTATGAATTAGCTTCAGCAAAATTTGGTTTCGAATGGGATAAACTAAAAAAGGTGCAAGCATTTCACTTTAAAGCAGGACAGGGCGCAAAAACTGGAGTTGAAGGACACCTGCCCGGTAATAAGGTTAGTAGAGATATAGCTAAAACGCGGAATTTAGAGGAGGGACAAGACGCTATCTCACCTAATCGCTTTGAAGAAATGACGACCGTTGAGGATTTTAGGGCTATCGCCCAAAAAGTAATGGAATATACTGGTGGGATACCGATAGGATTTAAAATGTCAGCCGCGCACATAGAAAAAGACATTGATTTTGCTCTTGAAGTTGGAGTTGACTATGTCATCCTTGATAGTCGAGGTGGCGCTACAGGTGCTGCACTGACAATCATACGAGACCATACAGATGTTCACACAATTCCGGCCTTAGCAAGGGCAAGAAAATACTTGGACTCTAGAAATGCATCCGATGTAAGTTTGATTATTACTGGAGGTTTGCGAGTGCTAGAAGATTTTGTAAAAGCCTTAATGCTGGGAGCTGACGCAATAGCTGTGGCAAATAGCGCTCTTCAAGCAATTGGCTGCTTGGGTATGAGCGCATGCTCGTCAAACAATTGCCCTGTGGGAATTGCAATCATGAAAGATCACCTGCGAGCAAGATTAATAATTGATACTTCAGCACAGCAACTATGCAACTTTTTGGAAGCTAGTACTCATCTTAATAAAATAGTAGCTGGAGCTTGCGGATACGACAATTTCCAAAAATTTAGAAAATCGGATTTGAGCATACATAATTATGACATGCACTGTCTGACCGGGATCTCACATGCTGGATTTGCGGATGAAGAGCAACTTTAAAGATAGGAACAGCAATACTATTGTAGGATTTCGATCAATCAAAAACTAATCGATTTGGTTGATAATTTTTGTACTTTTATCTCAAAAATATCTTACTCATGAATCCAACTTTAAAAAATATATTAATTTCCATTGGTGGGTTTATTTTAGGTAATATGGTCAATATGGCGACCCTGATAATGGGTATGAAGATTATCCCTGCACCGAAAGGAGTTGAACTTTCTGATCCTCAAAGCTTTATCGAAAATGCGGATAAATTCACAAGTATGCATTTTATTTTTCCGCTATTAGCTCATGCCTTAGGTACATTTGTAGCTTCATATTTTATTTGCAGACTAGTAAGTGGGAAGCAAAAACTGTTTGCAATAGGAACTGGACTAGTATTTCTAGTGTTGGGCTTCTTTAATCTCCAAAATATACCGCACCCCACTTGGTTTGCCGTTATTGATCTATTTCTTTCCTATATTCCAATGGCACTATTTGGATTTTTTGTAGCGATGAAAACTTTAGAAGAACCAGAAATTTAATTATCCCATTACACGTGCTACAAGTTCCACCATTAATTGATTATCAGGAAAGCTTCTGTTATCTACTCCTTTGGATTTTAAATCATATTCTTTGAGCACTTGAAAAATTCCTTCAATATTATCTGCAGAGTAATTTTGAGCAGCCAAGCGATACTCCTTCATGAAGAAGCTATTGTAGACACCAATTTGTTTGCCCAACACTTGATCATTCATCCCACCATTTTGAGCCACGACCCATACCTTACTAAAAAAACGATAAAGCGTGGCCACTACCTTAATCATTGGATTCTTCTTCGGATTATCTTGAAAATACATGGCAATTCGAAAAGCCTTTATGGAATTGCGAGCAGCAATCGCTGATTGCAATTCAAACACGTTGTAGTCCTTACTAATTCCTATTTGCTTTTGGACTACATCCATTGTTATCGCGCCACCTGAGGGAATAACCAAATAAAGCTTTTCCAGCTCATTGTGTAAGGTAGACAAATCCGAGCCAGTATACTCCGCAATTAAGTTGGCGGACTGGGCATCAATCAGTCTTTTTCTAGCTTTTATCGCTGAACTTACATATCCAGGAAGTTGATTATCATACATTTTCTTAGATTCAAAAAGTACCGCATTTTTTGCAATCGCCTTACCAAATTTAGTTCGTGAATCAAGCTTTTTATGTTTGTAACAAATACACAGGATTGCAGTAGGACAAGGCTTCTCAATGTATCCCTCTAGATCCTTCAAACTTCTCATTTCTTGGGCTTCTTTGACAATAACTACTCGATGAGAAGCCATCATAGGAAACTGCATGCAAGCATCTATAACTTGTTGCGCTTGAATTTCTTTACCATAGAGCACCATTTGATTAAATGCCTTTTCACCTTCATTGAGTAACTTATCCTCAATAAAATCACTTATCTTATCAATGAAATAGGGTTCTCCTCCATGTAAGAAGTAAACTGGAGCAATTTTACCAGCCTTAAGATCTGCAAGGATTTTTTGCATCTACGAATTGTCTTTAGGTGTTTAATGCATAAAAGCGATGTTCCTGTGCAAAAGTAGTGTATTAATTTTATTGAACATATCTTCGCCTTCCAAACTAAAATCAAACAAAAAAAATAATAAGATCATGAGCGAAATTATTAAAGATTTACAAACTGAGATAAGTAAATACTATGATGTGTTAATTGGCTTGCTGCCAAAACTTGTGGTAGCAATTCTCGTCTTTATAGTGCTTGAAATCCTTCTGAGATTAATCAGAAAAAGAAGCATGAAACTCATTCACAAAAAAATTGACGATCCGCTACTTGGAGATTTCATTAACCGATTTTTTCGAGTTACAAACATTACGGTAGGAATTCTATTTTTTCTGGCAATTGTAGGAAAATCAGGAGTTGTCGGATCCATTCTAGGTGTTGCAGGTGTATCTGCATTTGTCATAGGCTTTGCATTCAAAGATATTGGTGAAAATTTCCTAGCTGGAATCATCATGGCTTTCAAGCGTCCATTCAGATTGGGTGATGTTATTGAAACATTGGGAATCACAGGAACCATTATAGGATTGAATTTAAGAGACACACAGATTAAGACTTTCGATGGAAAAGATGTCTATATTCCTAATGGCCAGATCCTAAACAATCCATTATTCAATCAGACGATTGATGGTTCTATGAGGAAAGACTTTACCATTAGACTTGACTTTGAGTCTGATATAGATAAGGCAATACGGATTTTATTGGAAGTTGTAAATTCTCTACCTGGGGTTCTCAAAGATGACAAAGCATCACATGTAGTTATCTCCGAACTATCTCCATCGACCATTAATTTAAAAGTTCGTTATTGGGTTGATACTTTTGACCCTATCGAATCACCACTAGTTACGCACAATCATGCTGTTGCTCTTTCGCTTAATGCATTGACTGCCGCTGGCTTCAACTTACCAGGTGACATTTTAGAATTAAAGAACTACAAAAACAGCAATCTATCAATCAAACCACAGAACAAGGATCTTGATGAAAGAAATAATGACAAACCAAAAACTGCTTAAAATGAAAAGCTCAATTCAGCGTATTCACCATGCAGTGCAACTCATCGCTTTCTTTAGTAATTCGTATCTACCACATGAGTCAGACGATTCCCACACGAATTTCAAATGGAATCCAATTGAGGATAGATTTATGAGCCAAACCGTGAATATGCCAGGTGCTCCAAATATTTCAATCGATTGCAACAATCTCAAGGTTTATTTTAATCTACATGACAAAGAAGCATATCAGATAGACTTGTCGAGAATCAAAAGAAAGGAGGAACTAAATGAAGAGATTAACATAGGTCTGAATGCAATTTATCTAGATCTTTCAAAGTACAAAGAAGAATTACATTATGAACTACCTTCATATATAGACTTAGACACGACGGATTTCAAAATTGATAAGGCGAGTGCATCTCATTTCGCATATCTTCAAAATAAGGCTTACGAAATAATTGGCATTTTTCAGAAGCAATACGAAAGTGCAAGTAGTCTCAAGATATGGCCGCACCATTTCGATCATTCTACAGATATACCCTTTAAAAATTCTGATGGTGAAATTGACAAGTCAATAAGTATTGGCCTCGGTATACCTGATCAGTATGTTGATGAGCCCTATTTCTACGTCAGTCATTGGTTGCAAGAAGGCAGCACACAAACTTCGGAAACGCGAAAAATTACCATTTGGAAAGTGGCACTCTGACGGATGGTTAGCTGCTGTCTTTCCGCATGCAGAACTGCACACGCTGGAACAAGAGAATCATATTGAAGTTTTGTATGATTTTTTTGCTCAAGCAATAGCTCAATCAAAACGACTAATTTCTGCCAGCTAGAGTTCTCTCCTTTTATATATTGTAGAACTGAAAGCACTTTCTAATGTCAGTGAATCAAGCATTTGTCAGGGCTAATTCAATTCAAATCTCTATTTTAGCTTATTCTTTGTACTTTGTAACTTAAATTTGTATTAATTTATATTTTTGGCGATATATGGGAATAATTATTTAGACGTTATCAATATGAAACCTTAGGTACATAATGTAACGAAAAACATTAAGTGTTGTCGAAGAACCTTGTCATAATTCCGACCTACAATGAAATAGAGAATATAAACTCTATTATCCAGGCTGTCTTCGACTTGTCCATGTCCTTTCATGTGCTCATAGTAGATGACGGCTCTCCTGACGGAACCGGAAACGCTGTGAAAAAACTACAAAAATCCTATCCTGAAAGTCTACACCTATTGGAAAGAGCAGGTAAACTTGGACTTGGGACTGCCTATATAAGCGGGTTTAAATTTGGTTTAAAACACAACTATGATTTGATATGTGAAATGGATGCTGACTTTAGCCACAACCCCAAAGATCTGCCGAGATTAGTAGAAGCTTGTCAAAATGGTGCGGATCTTAGTGTAGGGTCTCGTTATATAATGGGCGGAGGTACTGAAAACTGGCCCATTGACCGGCTGATATTAAGTAAAGGTGCTTCCTGTTATGTTCAAGCCATTACTTGGATGCTAGTAAAAGATCCCACTGCAGGCTTCGTTTGTTACTCGAGGAAAGTGCTGGAAACTATTGAATTGAATAAAATCAAATTCATTGGTTATGCCTTCCAAATAGAAATGAAATATGCCGCCAAAACCCTTGGATTCAAAATCAAGGAAGTTCCTATCGTGTTTGCAGATCGAATTGAAGGCACCAGTAAGATGACTAGTGGCATCATCAAAGAAGCAGTCTTCGGAGTTCTTTCCATGCGTTTCAAAAGCTTTTTTAACTCATACGCAAAAGATTAATCAACGTGTTATCATCTAAGTTTGCTGCAGATTGTTTGAAAGCATTGTACAATCTTGATAGCATATGTGAACCATTGCAAGGTTACACAGAGATTAATTTCAAAGTTACGACCAAAGAAGGCGCAAAATATGTGCTTAAGATTATCAACGAAAGTGAATGGAATCAGCAAGAATGGGAATTTCAAGTTGCATTATTTAAGCATCTTGAAAACACAAATACTCAAGCTCCACAGCTGATACCTACTATTTCAAATGACTACCATGGGAAATACAAAACCTTTCGTGTACGACTACTAACATGGCAAGAGGGCAAAATCCTAGTAGATTTACCGTTTTTTACTCCTTCACTAATGACTAGTTTGGCAAGACTAGCGGCTGAAAATATTCTTGCTTTGAAGGACTTCAAACATACTTATGCAAGCCGTTCTTTTAAATGGAACAACGATCAAGGAATATGGACGGAATCTCATTTGGATATGTTTTCTGATGACGAACAAGATCTCGTCAAGTTCTTCCTAAAAGAATTTCAGTCAAGAAAAAATGAAATCGACAAATTGCCTAAGTCCATTATTCACAATGACCTAAATGAATTCAACTTACTTTTTCAAAGTGAAAACTATCAACCAAAAGTAATTCTGGCAATTGACTACGGCGATGCTTGTTTAACTTCTCAGGTTAATAATCTAGCTATAGCTATCTCTTATATGCTTCAGCGAGAAACCGACTATATAAAGGTTATTGATTTGATGGTGTCAGAGTACAACAATATCATACCACTATCTATTTCCGAATGCAAGGCACTTTACATCTTGATAGGTATAAGACTAGTCATTAGCGTAACCCAATCCAGAATAGCACAAGAAGAGAATCCAGACAACCAATATCTCTCGATTCACTACAGATCTTCTATGGGCACGCTACTCAAACTGCGCGAGCTCGGAGAATCACTGGTTACTAGTGTAACCATAAATGCTGCTAAACTTGAAGCTGAAGAATTTAACAAGTGGAGCGAGTGGGCTCAAAAGACCCCATGTGATTTAAGTTCACTTTTTCCTGAATCACCTAAGTCTAGTTGTACTGAAATTAATCTCGGTTTGGAAAGCGAGCATACACCGCACGAAGATCATCCTTACTACGAAGATGAATTCGCCACCGCCGTTTCACGTTTCCAAAATAGATATCAATACAATTTCATTATAGGTGGATACGGTGAAGTTCGTAATTTATATGGTACGAAAGCTTTTGCACAAACTAGTTTTGGTACAGAAAGACATCGGACAAAACACATGGGTGTCGATATTTGGGAACCAGCCGGAACTAAAATCTCATCTCCTTTGGATGGAGAAATTGCCCTAATTCATAAAACGGATGCTCATAAAGACTACGGAACAGTAATCATTGTAGAATATACTTATCCACAAGGCAGCTTCTATCTGCTCTTTGGACACTTGAGTTCTGAAAGCTTTACTAAACACCAAGTTGGAGACAAAATTAAAAAAGGTGCAACTATCGGTTGGCTAGGAAGCTATAACGAGAATGGTCATTGGGCACCTCACCTTCACCTTCAAGTTATTCTTGATCTCCTTGGTAAAGGAGTCAATTTTGATGGAGTTGCTAGACCAGATCAATGGCATTTCATGTCAAGGATTTGCCCAGATCCAGCCGAACTTTTTCCTCAACTACGTTCTCAATCTGCCGAACTTGAAAAAAAAGAAATATTAGAAAAGAGAAAAAAGCATCTTGGATACGGGCTCAGTTTATCATTCAATGATCCCTTGTGGATTAAAAGAGGTAAAGACTGTTACCTTGTCGACAATCAAGGTCAAACCTACCTTGACACCGTAAATAATGTAGCTCATGTGGGACACGAGAATTATAATATCGTATATCCAGCTCAGCGTCAACTTGCGTATCTCAACACTAATACGCGTTATCTCAGCAATCATATCGTTGATTACGCAGATAAATTGCTTGAGACTTTTCCACAAAAGTTGAGCGTTGTTCATTTCACAAATTCAGGAAGCGAAGCGAACGAGCTTGCTTTGCGAATGGCAGAGACCTATAGTAAGCGTAAAAATATGCTTGCAGTGGAAGTCGGATATCATGGAAATACTGGAAGAGTTATAGATGTGAGTTCTTATAAATTTGATTCGTCGGGAGGTTCGGGAAAACCAGAGAATACTTATCTACTCCCTCTACCAGATAAACTGCGAGGTAAATTTACTGGGGATGATTCCCAAAAGAACTACATAGATCACGCAGTAAAGTATATTAAAAAACTTGCTAATGAAGGCGTAAAGCTAGCTGGCTTTATTCATGAGAGCATTCTCAGTTGCGGTGGGCAAATAGTTTTACCAGAAGGTTACTTGCAAGCTGTTTATAAAGCTGTGAGAGCACAGGGAGGTGTGTGCATAGCGGATGAAGTACAAGTTGGATTTGGACGTACTGGAAAGCATTTTTGGGCTTTTGAACTTCAGAATGTAATTCCCGACGTAGTGGTATTAGGAAAACCGATAGGTAATGGACATCCGATGGGTGCGGTCATTTGCACTGAAGAGATCGCTTATGCATTTGACAACGGAATGGAGTACTTTAATACTTTTGGGGGCAACCCAGTTTCTGCCGTAGTTGGAAAAGTAGTACTCGACGAAATTGAAAATAAGAAGTTACAGCAAAATGCATTGCTAGTCGGGACTTATCTAAAAAAGGGCCTAGAACATATGCGTAGTGACTTTCCGATCATTGCCGACGTCCGTGGGCATGGCTTGTTTTTAGGGATCGAATTCTTAGATGAAGCTGGAAAACCTGATGCTGATTTTGCCTACGCATTTTCAGAACATATGCTATCTCGAAAAATCTTGATCTCAACGGACGGTCCAGATTACAATGTTATAAAAATCAAACCTCCGCTTACATTTAAACTGGAACATGCAGACATTCTATTGAAAAACACTAGAGAGGTCCTGGCTCTACTCACTTTGCTGAGAGGCTAGAATCAGACTTTTTAACATTATAACTTGAAATGGTAATACAATAGCACTTCACTATTACAATTATTATCGATATTACAACGAATCACAAAATAATCTAATTATGAAGTATATTATACTAGTAACATTTACGCTTTTTTCATTCATTTGTTCGGCTCAAAGCCTTCCCATCGACTTCGAATCTTCAGTTACTACAGCTGATTTCATAGATTTTGATGGTGGAACAGCATCAGTTATCGCTAACCCCCAGAATAATTCAGGAAATACTAGTGCTAAAGTCGCACAGATCGTTCGAGATGGTGGACAACTTTGGTCTGGTAGTAAGATAGAGCTTTCAAACAATCTAGATTTCACTACTGATAATTCAATCACAATGAAAGTCTACTCGACAGCACCAGCAGGGACTGTTGTCAAAATGAAGCTCGAAGGAGCTGGTGAGACAGAAAGAGATGTTGTCACAACCCTATCTGGATCTTGGGAAACGCTCAGATGGGATTTCACAGGTACTGCAGGAACTATGAATAATATAGTGTTTATGTTCGACTTCGGTAATATAGGAGATGGATCTGCAAACTCCACGTTCTTGTTTGATGATGTTCAACAAGTATTTGGAGGAACGCAGATCGATCTACCAGTAGATTTTGAGGGTTCAACCGTTAATTATACGATGTCAGATTTTGGTGGTAATATATCCTCGCTAGTAGTAGATCCTACCAATTCAATCAACAGAGTAATTCAAGTAATAAAACCAGTCGAGGCTGCAGCTTGGGCTGGAACTACCATAGGTACACCAGCAGGATTCTTAACGGATATCCCCTTGACGCTCACAGAATCAGTCATGAAAGTGATTGTATGGTCGCCAGATGCAGGAATTCCTGTTCGATTAAAAGTTGAAGATTCAGATGATCCTACACATACTTGTGAAACTCAAACCAATACAACAGTAGCGGGTGGATGGGAAACGATAGAATTTGATTTCACCAATCAAGCGCAAGGTACTGAATCGCTAGAAGTAGGATTAAGTAAAGGATGGACGTACAACATGGCTTCTATTTTCTTTAATTTTGATACCGACGGAGCAACCGCAGGTGAAAAAACATACTATTTCGATAATGTAGTCTTTGGAGACGTTGTGATAGACTTAGATCGCTTTACAGCGATTGAGGGATTATCGGTTTACCCTAATCCAAGTAATTCCCAATGGACTGTGACTTCAGATAATGCCCTTATTACAAAGATTGAAGTATTTAACATCGAAGGTAAACTAATTCGTACATTAACAGTCAACAATACTAATACAACTATCGACGCAACTGATCTAATTGACGGCTTGCACTACGCTAGAGTTCAAACAGAAGCTGGAAATACTGTTCTCAAACTATTGAAGTAAAATCGATAGAAATACAGGTATTACTACAAAAAGAATTAGTGATACTAAGTCAAGGTGGGGTGCGATGTTCAGAAGGCACTCCATAGGAGGTTGGTGGTTTTGATTAGAAAAGGCTTTCCAGGGTCGAT
Organism: uncultured Saprospiraceae bacterium; assembly: GCA_943788055.1. Taxonomy (GTDB): domain Bacteria; phylum Bacteroidota; class Bacteroidia; order Chitinophagales; family Saprospiraceae; genus JAHDFB01. The sequence goes on along the minus strand of CALSOU010000006.1, from coordinate 38,781 downwards.
TTCGTATGCAGTAAATCCCACCACTTATGAGGCATTTAGGACTAGCAGAAGTGCTATATAATAAATGGAACACTAGAATGAGAGAAAAGTAGCTCTGCGTTCCTAGCTGTTAATCCCATATTATGAAAAGATAGAGCATCTGCATTTCTAGCTTGATCAAGAAAAACACCTTTCCATTAAAAGGCCAGATCACACAGTTCATCAACTAAACTCTTAAGTACTTCTTAATAGCCCTATAAACTAATGTTAAACAGAAATAATTACAAAAGCAATGCTCAAATAAGCAGCTATATTGCTAATGAATCAAAATTCTGTTTTATGAGACGTTTAGTATTTTTAATTGCTTTTTGCTTATTTCTAACAAACCAAGTTTACTCACAAGAAGTAATCCGTTTACCTGATGGAACTTCAATAGACGAACTTGAAGCTCCATATATCAGCGTGTATCCATGCGTATCTCTTAGAGCAGGCTTACCTTATCGTGTTCAAATTGAATATCTATCTAGATTGAGGCCACTTTCACAAAATGAATTTATATACGACAGTTATGGACAAGTTTTATTTGATTCAAAAACAGCGATCCTCAATTTTATGCATCAAAAGGGATACAGACTAGCTCAAGCTGTAATTGACAATGAGGGTGAAGTAAAGTATTACCTAATGGAGCGCAGAATTACAAACCCAATCGAATAGTGATATAAATTATACAACTGGAGGTGGCTTCTTACCGATCATTCTTTTGAACATCTTTTTTTCAAAGTTCCAGAAAAACTCAAATTGTCCGAAAATAAAACCATACACTAGTAAGATCAGATTATAAACTGGAAGAATCAGAATGTAGTAGATTACAGAAAACAAAATATTGGATTCGCCTCCGTTAGTAAAGTAGGCAACGACAGGCTTCTTAAGAAACATAACTGAAAAACCTGTACAAGCAAAAACCAACAGAATTGTAAAAACTTGGCTAGCAGAGACACCCCATCGTTTCTGAAGTCTTTGAACCCATGTCTTTTTTTGCGTTTCTTCCATTAATTACCTTTTCCATCAATATTCTCGGTACAACAATAATCGTAAAAGTATTTTGGACGCATCCAGTAACTCTTTTTACAACATTGCCTTAAAACCCTACTCTACCCAATCAGCTAAAAATAGGTTAGTCTCGCGTGTTCCGCCATTATTTCGGTTACTGGCAAAAACTAGCTGCTTCCCGTCATAGCTGAACATCGGAAAAGAATCAAATGTTTTGTCAAAAGTAATTTGTTCTAAACCAGTACCATCAACATTGATCATGTACAGGTTAAAAGGAAATCCACGCTCACTTGCATGATTACTGGCAAAAAGAATCTTTTCACCGCTTGGATGAAAGAACGGTGCCCAGTTTGCATTTCCAAGATCAGTTATTTTCTTGAGTTCACTACCATCTACATTACTAACATACAATTCCATAGCAGTAGGCTGGACAAGTCCTTCTGCTAGAAGATCCTTGTACTCCTTGATTTCCTCATCGGTTTGAGGTCTAGACGCTCGGAAAATAAGTTTTGTACCGTCTGGAGAGAAAAACGCTCCACCATCATATCCTAAACCAGATGTTACTTGACGCACATCCGAACCATCAATGTTCATTGTAAACAACTCAAGGTCTCCCGTTCTGAGTGACGTAAACACGATCTTATCACCTTGAGGGGATAACGTCGCTTCTGCATCATATCCTGGCTCATCTGTTAATTTTTCAAGAATATTACCTTCAAGATCAGCAGTGTAAATATCAAATGACTCATAAATAGGCCATACATATTTACCATCGCTTCTTCTCTGTGGCTCTGGGGGACAATCTTCTCCTCCCTCATGCGTGCTTGCATAAACTATAGACTTGTTTCCTGGCATAAAATAACTGCAAGTTGTTCTTCCTTTTCCAGTGCTTACTAATTGGGGTATCTCGTCATCTACTAGAGACTTTCCAGCATCCATCACGTAAATCTGATCGCATTCAGTACCCCAATCTTCATTTCTAGCTTGAAAAACTAACTGCTTATTATCAAATGACCAGTAAGCTTCAGCATTGTCACCTCCGAAAGTCAGTTGTTTGACGTTTGCCAAATGTGTTTCCTCTGGATAGTGTAAAGTTTGCTCCAGCTTAGGCTTGGCAGAATCCATGCTCTTTTCAGCTTCTTCACTTACTTGACCTGCCTTCTCCGCATTTGGTTTACAAGAGAATACAAGTGATATGGTCATCAACAATACTACGTAATAGCGCATGAGTCTTTTTTAGACACAAAATTGCATCAATATTCTCTATCTTTTTAAAAATGAATTGTCAGAGTTGTGTAATATCAGTTTAAATCAAGCGATAAACTTCTTATTCGATGTATTTTTGTGCCTCAAAGCACGGTTATTTAGTTTGTAACCCTCATTTTTTATTAACAATCATTTTGAAATGAAAACGAATATATTTCTCTTACTCATTATCACTTTTGTTTTAGCCTCTTGTTCTCCCAAATCCTACCTACCAGCTGACACGAGCGGCGGTACATTGTTTCAGGACTTGCAGTATTTGTCTTCAGATGAATTAAAAGGACGTGAAACTGGAACAACGGGAGAAGATTTAGCAGCTGAACATATTGCCAGTCGATTCTCAGATTTGGGCTTAAGCCCAAAAGGGACAAAAGAGTACTATCAACGTTTCACTGGATATGAGAGTAATGATCCACATGGATCAGACATGGCAGGACAGAAAACGCCAGTAAACGGTAAAAATGTCGTAGGATTTATTGACCACGGAGCTCAGAATACGGTCGTCATAGGTGCACACTATGATCACTTAGGAATGGGCGCTTTTGGATCTTTATATCAAGGTCCTGCAGAAATTCATAATGGAGCTGATGACAATGCCAGTGGTGTTGCTGTGATGATTTGGTTAGCTGAAAAGCTAATAAGCAAGAAGTTTGATGACAACAATTATCTCTTCATTGCATTCTCCGGAGAAGAAAAAGGACTTTGGGGTAGTAACTACTGGACGAAGAATCCGACATACCCGCTCGAACAAATTAATTACATGATCAACATGGATATGGTGGGAAGGCTTGAAAATAATAGACTGGCTATCAATGGTGTCGGTACTTCTCCAGAATGGACAGTTCTAGATGACGTAAATAAAAAATTCGAATTGGTTAAATCAGAAAGTGGTATAGGACCATCCGATCACTCTAGTTTTTATCTTAGCGACATCCCTTCTATCCACTTTTTTACAGGACAGCACGAAGACTATCATAAACCATCTGATGACATAGAAAAAGTGAACATCCAAGGTTGCTATGAAATAGGTAATTACATCTTGCAAGTCATTGACGAACTTGATGATAAAAAGATTACTTTCACAAAAACAAAGGATGAATCTAAAAACTCGCGAGAATTTAAAGTAACACTGGGAGTAATACCTGATTATATGTTTCAAGGTACTGGAATGCGAATAGATGGTGTAAAAGATGGTAGAACAGCGTCGAACGCTGGAATTCAACAAGGAGATGTGGTTATTAAGATGGGTGATCTTGAAGTGGCAGACATGATGGGTTATATGAAAGCCTTAGGTGCTTTTGAAAAAGGACAAACAATTCCGGTAATAATCAATCGCGATGGAAAAGAAATGTCAGTTTCAGTTACTTTCAATTAACAAAACAGCTCATGAACTTGAAGTAAAGACAATCCAATTTCTCTAAAAGATATTGTTCCTTTTGAACCTAGTTAAGAAAAAAGGTAAGAAGTGAAACTTTGAGTATTTAAAGCTTGTTATTACATTGAAGTTGCGGATATATATGTTTTTTTTGGTTTGTTAATTATTTGCAAATTCAATCAAAAATAAAGGGCAACTCTACATCTAAGGGAAAAAAATAATAACTTAGAGCTATATTTTCTTATTATAAAACTATAATCCAAATGAAGAGTCTATTTCTTGCATGCTTCATGGTTTTCGGTTTTGCTGGTTTTGTATCTGCTCAAGCAGATTCTCAAGATGCTCAGCAATCAACTGACGGTCCAATGATGACATTCGAAAAAATGGTTTGCGATTACGGGGAAATCGAGCAAAATTCAGAGCGCGATCGTTTCGTAAAGTTCACAAACACGGGTACTGAACCATTAGTAATCTCTAACGCTAGAGGATCTTGTGGATGTACTGTACCAGTATGGCCTAAAGAACCAATTATGCCAGGTGAAATGTCTGAAATTAAGATTTCATACGCGACAAACAGGCTGGGCAAAATCAATAAAACGGTAACAATTACGACAAATGAAGGTGGAAGTCCTCACGTAATCAAAGTCTTAGGTAATGTTTCTAAAAAAGAAGATGCAGTACCAGAAGCTCCAAAATCTATTTTAGGCGGGGGGAACTAATCCTGACCTGAACAAAGATCTATAATCCTTGTTCTTTTATTAGAACAAGGATTTTTTTGTTCAATGATAAATAAGTTAAGCAAATGATCATTTTATTGTCTCCAGCAAAGACTCTTAATTTCAACCCGGTTAAAACTGGATTGCCTGCCAGCAGCGTTCGTTTTCAAGAAGAACCTGTACAGTTGGTAAACAAGCTCAAAAGAATGTCCAATAAAGGCATGCGAGAGCTCATGAATATCAGCAAAGATTTGGCAGAGCTAAATAAAGATCGTTATGAGTCATTTGATATCGATTCCATTGATGAAGAAGGCAAAGAAGCTCTTCTCGCTTTCAATGGTGGAGTATATCAGGGTTTGGATGCCGAGACAATAGATCCTAATGGCTTAGAATATGCACAAGACTACGTACGCATATTGTCAGGTCTATACGGATTGCTAAGACCGCTTGATCGAATGCATGAGTACAGACTCGAAATGGGCACTAGATTACCTATACGTAGCAAGAAGAATTTATATGAGTTTTGGGGAGATAAAATCACCACAATTCTTCAGGAAGATCTTGACCAGACAGGATCTGATGTCATAGTCAACTGTGCTTCACAAGAATATTTCAAAGCAGTCAACACAAGTAAAATCAAAGCCAAAATCATCGATATACAATTCAAGGAAATGCATAAAGGCGAATTGAAATTCATTTCGTTCAATGCGAAAAAGGCAAGAGGGTTAATGACTAGATATGCTATCGATAATTCAATCACTAACGCTGAAGACTTGAAGTCTTTCAATTATGAAGACTACGCCTTCAATTCCGACTTATCTTCAGAAAATGAATGGTTTTACACTAGGTAATACATTTTTTCCAGTCCACTAGAACAGACTTTCAGATTAGGATTGGTGCTTTTTGACCTAGTCATAATGCGGACCTTAGTTTTTCCAATGGCTGATCAACTTCGGACATCTGCACTAAAAAACTTAATTCTGAGCTCACCTGTTCAAAATTCTATTGAAACAGTAGTAATTAAAACTGAAATGGGTACTTCGAAGGATTTGCCTCGTGCATCATCTTATAGATTCCCTCAAATATGTCTTCCTCGCCAGGCTTAGTAAAGTAATCTCCATCTGATCCAAATGGTGTTCTATGCTCGTGAGACGTAATCGTAGTAGGTTTTGAATCTAGATACTTATATCCGCCATGTTCTTCAAGTACCTTTTGCATCATAAATGAAGTTGCCCCACCCGGCACATCTTCGTCACAAAAGACAATGCGATTTGTTTTGCTCAGTGAATCAACAATATGGCCTTCCATATCAAAAGGTAATAAAGTCTGGACGTCGATCAATTCAACTGATATATCGTGAGATGCCAACATCTCCACCGCTTTTTCAGCTATTCGAACCATTGATCCATAAGTAACAAGTGTAACATCAGTACCTTGAATTAATGTTTCAGGAACACCCAACGGAATCGTATATGTACCTAAATTACTAGGCTCTTCTTCTCTTATTCGATATCCATTTAAACATTCTACAACCAAAGCTGGATCATGTCCTTGCATTAAGGTATTGTAGAATCCTGCAGCCTGCACCATATTTCTTGGAACAACAATATACATACCACGTAATGCGTGAATCAACATTCCCATTGGAGAACCTGCATGCCAGATACCCTCCAATCTATGCCCTCTTGTACGTATAATAGCAGGTGCCATTTGGTTACCATTTGATCGATATCTCACAGTCGTTAAGTCGTCAACGAGCGGCTCCAATCCATAAATTATGTAATCCAAATACTGAATTTCTGCAATTGGTCGAAATCCTCTCTGCGCCAAACCAATAGCCTGGCCCATTATAGTCCACTCTCTGATACCTGTATCCCAAACTCTATCCTCACCATACTTTTCTTGTAACCCAGCAAAACCTTGATTAACATCTCCGATTTGTCCAACATCTTCTCCAAATGCTACAACTTTATCATTAGTAGCAAGCAATTGGTCAAAATATTTATTTAGTATGTTATAGCCAGTTTTTCGCTCAGAATTCTCTCTGTACTCTTTATTTATGATAGGTACTTGAATTGCAGAGTCCGATCCTTCAGCATACAAGTGCGTATGATACTTATCGTGGCCTTTGCTCTGCAGTTCATTAATAAATGATACAAGCTTTTCCGTACAACCAGAATCGTAACTTAATCCAAAAAGCAATCTACGAGCATACTTCGTTATGTCTCCGAGATTTAAACTCATAAGTTCATTCACAGACTGTTCAATAGATTGAATAAACTGCAAATCTGCTGGTCTTTGCGTCTTTAAGTCTGCCGCTATCGCGTATAGTTTTTCTACCTCAGGCTTGAATGAATTCTGGAAACTTGCCCATGCTTTCTTCGCACTCTCCTTGACATAGGCTTTTGCTTCCTTGACCATTTCATCAAGTTTCTCTTCTGTTACAAGGTCGTTTTCAACCATCCATTCTCGCATTTTCAGAATGCAATCATGGTCTCTCTCCCACTCCAATCTAGAAGCATCTTTATATCTTTCGTGTGATCCTGAAGTAGAATGTCCCTGTGGCTGAGTAAGATCCTGAACATGAATCAAAGCAGGAATATGAGCTGCACGAACTTGATTAATTACCTGATCGTATACTTTTACAAGCTCAGGATAATCATATCCTTTGACTGATACAATGACAACTCCATTCCCGTCCTCATCAAGCATCATACCCTCCAGTGCCTTGGAAATCGAAGATTTTACAGTTTGATATTCTTTCGGCACTGATATTCCGTAGCCGTCATCCCATACTGACACTGCCATAGGTACTTTCATAACAGCGGCAGCATTCATGGTTTCCCAAAAAACACCTTCCGAAGTAGAGGCATCACCAATTGTGATAAAAGTTACTTCATCACCATCTTTTGAGAACTGCTGTTCTTTATCATTCTTTAATTGCTTGTATTTTTTCGATGCAAGAGCAAGTCCTAATCCCCTTGCCATTTGTCCAGCAGTACAAGAGATATCTGCTGAAACATTCTTGGTCTCTGTATGATTAGACCACTGACCTTGATCATCTAGAAGAGCTGTCGCGTAATGTGAATTCATTTGTCTACCACCTGAATGAGGATCATTTTCTGTGTCTGCATATAGTTGTCCAAAAAACTGCTCAACAGTTAGTAAACCAGCTGCAAACATGAACGTCTGGTCTCTATAGTAACCACTTCTGAAATCGCCGTTTCGAAAAGCTCTAGCCATAGCAACTTGAGGGACTTCCTTTCCGTCTCCAAGTATACCAAATTTGGCTTTTCCAGTCAACACTTCCTTTCGTCCAAGTAAACTCGCTTCCCTAGATACTAGACAAATCCAGAAATCTTGTAGGACTTGATCAATATAATCTTGATGTTTCGTTTTTCCTTTAGAAGCAGTATTTGAAGCAACAGGGTTAGAGATCATATGGTGCAGGTTTGATTGGTCAACAGAATACATAAAGACAGCAGCTGTTATCCGTCAATTATTCCACAATAATACGAATGATATAAGGAAATAATCGAATTTTCGCAATGAAATTAGGTATATGAAATTTATTTAAAATATAATAACATTCACTATGAAGATTCAGAACTTTATGCTGTTGTTTTATTTGTATTCATATAGATATACTCCGATTTATCATACTAGCAGAATTTGACTATGTAGAAAGGGCCAAAACTTGCATGGACAACGAAAAAATAACGTGTAATAATTTTGATCAATAAGGATCAACATCGATGTTGACACGTACAGATTTGAATCCGTCACTTTGTTTGAGCTGCCCTCGATAATATTGAACCCATTTCTTTACGTGATCATTAACCTTATGGTCTTTTTCCATTTTAATGAAAACTTGGCGAATATATAAACCTCTTAGTCGAGGAATTGAAGGTTCAAAAACAGCTGATACACGATCACCTATCTGTTTATACAATAGATCCCTGTACAGAATACCGGCATCCCGCACCACATCAAGCTTCTTATGCTTCAAGGTAACTTCTATTGCCCTCACAACGGGCGGAAAAACCCTAAGTTGTCGCTCTTTCTGCTCTCCTTCGTAAAATTGTTGAAAATCACTGTTGATTACATCTGTGAATATTCTATGAATTGGACTAAATGTTTGTATGATGACTTTACCTTTCGTTTTCCTCCGCCCCGCTCTTCCACTTACTTGAATCATCAACTGAAAAGCTCGTTCGTATGAGCGAAAATCAGGAAAAGCAAGTAACTTATCTGCATTTAGAATTCCAACGACAGATACTTTACCAAAATCAAGCCCTTTAGTGACCATTTGGGTTCCTACTAAGATATCTAATTGATGAGTAGTAAACTGATAGATGATCTTTTCGTATGCATTTTTGGTTTTAGTGGTATCATAATCCATCCTAGCAATGCGTGCTTCTGGCAAGATCTTAGCTAGTTCTTCTTCTATTTTTTCTGTTCCAAATCCAACTTGATCTAAATGCTCATTCCCACATGCAGGACAAACTTTTGGAAGAGCAACGCGATACCCACAATAATGACATCTTGCTTCATCGAAGTACTTATGGACCGTCAGCGTAGTATCACAATTCTTGCATTCACATTTCCAACCACACAATTCACAAGTAATGACCGGTGAAAAACCCCGACGATTCTGAAATAAAATTACTTGCCGATCCATTACCAGCGCATCTTTGATCGCTTCAATCAAATGCTCGCTGAAGTAGGACTGCATTTTTTTAGTCTTATAGGCGCGCTTTAAGTCAACCAATTCTATATCTGGAAGCACACTATTTCCAAATCTTTCTTTAAGCTCCACATAACCATACTTTCCTTTCTTGGCATTAATCCAAGATTCCAAAGAAGGAGTAGCTGTCCCGAGAAGCGTCTTTGCTTTATGTAGAATGCTAAGTACAATCGCTAAATCACGTGCATTATATCTCGGTGCAGGGTCTTGTTGCTTGTATGAAGAATCGTGCTCCTCATCTACTATCACGAGCTCCAATTTTGTAAAAGGCATAAAAATAGCTGATCGAGCTCCCAGTATAATCCTACCTGGCTTCATAGACTCTCGATATAACTCCACGCGTTCTTGACTGTTCATCTTACTATGATAAACCAAAACTCTATCTGAAAAAACACGCTTGAGCCGTTCGACAATTTGTGTTGTCAAAGCAATTTCTGGCAATAGATAAAGAACTTGCCCTCCTTTATCTAGAACTTTGGCAATTAACTCCATAAAAACCCTTGTTTTGCCACTGCCGGTGACACCGTGCAACAAAACAGTTTGCTGAGTTTCAAATGCAATCTCTATTTCCTTCAGTTTTTCAATCTGCTTTTCACTGAGAGCTTGGATCGCAACCTCTGCATCTTTCTCTGTCAAGATTCGACTAACCTGTCGTTTCTCTTCGATAAATATGCCTTTTTTCACCATTGCTGAAATCACTGAAGAAGTGACGTGTGCGGTATCTCGAATAGTCTTTTTCAAAACAAACGGTTGATCCGTCTTTCTATGCTGAATGAAGGCAAGCAGAGCTCTCCTCTGATTATCGACTTTATCAACTTTTTCTAACATTTCTATTAACCAATGCTCGTCTTTCCTGCGTTCATCAGGAAAACTGACAAAACTTTCCTTCTTTGGCTTGAATTTTTCTTGAAGCTCTTCTTTGACAACGATCAACGCTTTGTCGATCAACTTGTGAATGACAGGGTATACACTCTTTTTATTAAGTATCTCTTGAATATTAAAAATTGATAATTCTCCTTGAATTGTAAGAGCCTCAATTACCATATATTCATCATCAGATAAACTCCGAGAATCGATTTCTAGTCCGTCGACTAGAATTACCTTTGTCTCACTGTATAGTTTCAAACCACCAGGAAGTGCAACCAGCATCACCTCCCCTATCGTACAGCAGTAATACTTAGCGATCCAAAGCCAAAACTGAAACTGTTTTTCATCGACTATAGGTTCGTCGTCAAGGACTGCAATAATCTTTTTTAACTTAACATCATACGTTCCATTCACCACTTCAGAGCTGACGATTCCTGACAATAATTTCCGCTTCAAGGGCACTTCTACTCGCATACCAAATTGCACATTAGCAACTAGCTCATCAGGAACCTCATAAGTATATGTGCGAGGAATCGCCAAAGGAAGAATTACTTGTACAGTATTTACGTGTTTCGATCGCAAAAGTGCGTATTTAGTAGGTTAGAAAACGTCTTAAATTGGAACGCTAGCGTGTAAGAATAGTCAAATAAACACAAATTACTAAATGACTGTTTGCCTTAGTTCGTAAATTTGTTACAAATCAAGACAATTTGAAAAAGATTATCGATACAAGAGCTGCAGAAAAGAGTCAATATTTCAAGCAAACTCTTGATCTAATCATCGAGCTGACAGATAAAATTTCAAACGCATCTTTACAACAGGTCCTGGAAGAGATTAAAGATCGGGTTGAGACCCTCTTTACTTTTGTAATCGTGGGTGAAGTCAAGGCAGGCAAAAGAGCTTGAGTATAAGCTGAATCTTGAATTAAAAGACAAGTTGAATACAGGTATTGTTGACGTAGCAGAGCAAATTCAAAATATGATTCGCATGATCGACATTAAGCTTAAGACAAGCAAAGCGATCTTGACAAATCAAGACGAAGTCTTTTCAGATATAGCTCAACAAAAGCACAGCATAATTCGAGAACTGCAAGAAAGCTTTAAGGATTTCGTCCAAAAAAGCGAGAATTTCTACGATTAGGATTCTCAGGACCAAGTGCCAACCTAGCGCCAAATCTCGCTGCTGGAGTAGGTATAGCAGTTGTGGGAGTTATTATTACAGCTTTAACTCAAGGTGCCGTTTTTGATATCACAGGTGGAATTCTTACTGCAATCGGTGTTACATTCGCGAGTGTCACCTTAGGATGGCAAAGGAACAAGTTACTAAAAACATTCAAAAAAGAGATTAAAAAAGGACAAAGGCTGCTGGAAACAGATGTTAAGGAAAGGCTAGACAAATATATCCTATCAATCAAGGCTAAGATGGAAACGATTTTTGGTGATCTTGATGCTTACTTGGAAAAAGAAAACACTCAGTTAGATGAATTGAGAGAGCTCAATCGACGTATTAATATACGACTGCAGTAGATAGTTGTTTCTCTTCTATGTTTGGGCGTCCGGGCGGGCTCTTCGATCATATCACCCTTTGCTTCGCAAGTGTGAACCCGCTACGATCCCTGACGCATGCAGCACAATTTCGACTTTTGCAAGCTTTAAGAGACGATCATTCATTTCCTGTAAAAAGAAAATCAAAAATCTATTCTATTTATTTGGAAAAATCCAAGAATAGGTCATATATTTGCCGTCCATTTGAACAAGCAACACTAGAAAGTTAGTGTCAAAAATATATCGCGGGGTGGAGCAGTTGGTAGCTCGTCGGGCTCATAACCCGAAGGTCGTAGGTTCAAGTCCTGCCCCCGCTACTACAACAATAAAACGGTTATACTATTATATAGTAAACCGTTTTTTTATATTTACATGGATCATCAAGGATAATAAAAGTTGCTCTTATAAGTTAGCTGAGACCTTTAAACATTTGGTTTGTCCTTCATTAGAGTTTTTGATTAATTCAATTATGAGTAGAAATGAGATACTACTCAACATTCTTACAATATGTGTAATTATCATTTTACCACATACTGAACTTATTCCAAATTTCGGATACAGCGTTCCTATTTTACTTCTAGTATTGATCGTTTTAAAATATTTTAATGAAAACTTCAATAATATAGGTTTTAGCTGCAAGAAATTTAAACCTAAGTCAATTATAATAGGAAGCTTGGTTGCAGTTTTAACTTTAAGCTTTATGCAATTGATTTTCTTTCCAACACTGGAAAATTTCATAGTTTTTGAAGGAACTGAAATTGGACTTCATGCTTTTATAAAAGGTAATATTTGGCAATATTTTATTATTATTATTATGGGTTGGTTAGTTGGTGGATTTTATGAAGAAATTGTTTTTCATGGATTTATCTTTTCCCGACTAGAAAAAATGATTAAAGGTAAATATGCAACGATAATAGCCTTTATTGGGACGGCCATTATTTTTGGGGCATATCATTATCAATTAGGTGTAGCTGGGCTTATAAATGCATTAATTGTAGGTGCAGTATATCTGAGTCTTTTCTTATTTTTTAAAAGAAATTTATGGTATTCTATATTTTGTCATGGAGTCTATAATTCAATTGTAATTACGTTTATTTACTCTGGTTATTTATAAATAACTAAATAAAACAATTTATAAGAGTCATTATATGATGAGTGTCTATTATATCTTTTGAAGTAAAACTAATGTTCGATATTTCGAATGAGTTATCTCATACCCACAGCGAATTTGTATTTTTACTGGTCCGTTATTTATTTTTACCGTCTCAACGTATTGTAAAGGAATGAATGAATTGAAATATAGGATGAGGTCTTGAGATTTGATTTGTGTTTGGATAATTTTATACAATTTTATATTATTGCATTTTACAATGTATTAAAACTCTAACAACCAGCTAATTACTTAACTATGAAAACTTATTTAAAACTATTCCCATTATTATTCTTATTTCTTGTTGCTTGTAATTCAAGTGATGACTCATACAGCGGCATCGCTTGGGATGAAGAGGTTGATGGCGAACTCTCAGGTGATTTATTAAGCCCTTCATTTGTGTCTTTACAAGTTGGAGATAATAGAATTATTGGTAGTTCTACACCAGCTGAAGGTGCTATGTGTACCACCTTCGAAGGAGGGCCGCCAGAACCAATTATCCCTTATTTTCCAAATCATGAGTCATATGTTGATGTTTTTTCTTTTAATCTTTCCGAGAACGAACGTTTAGTTTCGATTACCGTGGAGAGTCTTGATGTGAGTCCTTTTCATAATTTCGAAGATTTCCCATGTATTGGAAGTTTTGAAGAACAAAATGGAGCTTTTGTAGCGATTAATAACAGTGATAAAATTGATTGGAATTCTGATAATGTTATTAATTTTATTTCATTACCAGTGACCTACCCACTTATTGGGATAGGCTTTGCTAAATCTGTTAATGAAAATATATTGAACAGTTTTCGTCAAGATTTCCCACTGCCAGGTTACGAAGGGGTAAATAATGAAAACCTTGATATTAGCAATGGAACGTATACATTCTGGTGGAAAGAAGGAGCTAACAATGCAGACTATACCTTAAATTTCGTTGTTGAAAAAATTAATTAGTTTTATATTTTTGTAGGTCAGAGAACTTTTTGATTTTGAATATTTAACTCAGGTTTTGATTGATACTTAACCAGTACGATTAGCCCCTTGTGAAGTAAATCCAGTTCCCGATATTAAAACAATTAAACGGTTATACTTTTGTAAAGTGTAACCGTTTTTTAATTAAAACTATCAATTTCACATTTTTAAATTAAACAGGTATCTTTATCATTATTAATCAATATAAATAACTAAAAATGAAAAACGTACTTGTTTTATTGGCAGTTTTAATTTCAATTTACTCTTGTTCCAATCAACTTGTAGAAAAGGAAGTTGATAAAAAAGCTGGGGAGTGGGTTAGTTCTGGGACAAAGTTTCTCATGGGTTCTGATGAACAAGTAGAAATTGTTAAGAACTTGTTATCGAATTATGCTGCTATGGACGCAGAAGCAGTTTTTTTAAATGCAAAAGATACGGTTAGGTTTTTTCCGTTCAACGCAGAAAAACCAGTTATGATGACTGTTGAAGATCAGAAAGAGATGTTTTCTTTGTATGACTCAATAGTTTCAAAACCTGTATATTTTGTTCCATATGAACTTGAGGGTGTTAGGAGTCTTGTTGAGGTAACTTCTACAGAAACTAAGTACAAAAAAGACGGTACCGTAGAAAAAGATCTCTTTCTAGAAAAATTTATTTTTGGAGACGATGGTAAGATACACACTGTAAGGCAGTGGCGAGCTGCATGGTAAAAAAAATAATGTAATAAGTTCTCTTGAGAAAAAACTAATATTAGATATTTCAAAAGAGAACAATCAAACTATTTCTGCAATACTATTTTTTTGTTTTTCACTTGCTCTCCGTTGATAAATCTTAGTAGGTAAGTACCCGATGGCTCGTCAGATAGATCTATTGATTTGCTCACCTTGCCATCCAAGTTATTCATAGACTCTTTGTGTACTATTCTACCATGAATATCCATGACCTCTATCTGTAGGTCTATAGATTCCGAGAGCGTCATTTCAACATGAAATAACTTATTGGTAGGGTTGGGGAATATCCTGAGGTCTGTAATGGTATTCAACTCAGATATACTGCTGGTGATATCTATTTGTTTAGTAATAAAGTCATTTCCACATTCGTTAGAGACAACTAATGTAACGTTATATATACCATTGTCGTCATAGGTGTGGACTGGGTTTTCATCCGTTGAACTATTTCCATCTCCAAAATCCCAATTAAATAGACCACCATTTACTCCAGTATATACAAAGGAGTACTCTAGGTCTTCTATAGTTACTTCAAATTCAGCTGTTGGAATTCCTATTACAGTAATCAGATCTTCATAAACAACCTGATTACTTCCTGCACCCGCAGTAACTTCTAGTGTGACATCGTAGTTTCCAGGAGCATCATAACTGACAAGAGGATTCTGCTCTGTGCTGGTTGCTGGTGTTCCGCCTTCGAATGTCCATAACCAAGCTGTTACGTTATCAGAAGATGCATCAGTAAACTGTACATCTTCACCTTCGCATACTTCTGTAACACTAGCAGAAAAATTTGCAGCAGGTATACACGGTTCAGAGCAGTTCAACCCATCGTCATTTATAGTCCAACCGAAATTATCTATAATGCTTTGCCTTTCAGTTTCACTGTCACAGTAGTTTTTACCGGCTGCACCTAAAGTTACATTTGGTGTAAGGTTTAGTGTAGACCAACCTTGTAGTGTATTATCATAGTTACATGTATTAAGTCCTGAACTATTAAACAATAGTCCCATATTATCCACATTGGATACATCCCAGCCACCAAGGTCTTGATTAAAAGATGTTGCGTTTACAAACATACCATACATCTTAGTCACAGTAGATACATTCCAATCGCCTATATCTTGATTGAAAGAAGATGCACCGGCAAACATCTCACTCATAATCGTGACATTACTCACATTCCAATCACCAATATCTTGATTGAAAGAAGTTGAACCTTTAAACATCCATAACATATTAGTCACATTGCTCACATCCCAATTACCAATATCTTGATTGAAAGATTTTGCAGGTTGAAACATACTCCCCATTAGAGTCACATTGCTCACATCCCAATTACCAATATCTTGGTTGAAAGAATCCGCGAGAGCAAACATACCTACCATAGTAGTCACATTGCTCACATCCCAATTACCAATATCTTGATTGAAAAACTTATTTGCGTAAAACATACCTCCCATGATAGTTACGCTGCTCACATCCCAATCTCCAATATCTTGGTTGAAAATTGTAGCTCCGTAAAACATACGACGCATATTAGTCACGCTACTCACATTCCAATTTCCGATATCTTGATTGAAGGATGACGCATTTTCGAACATATAAGACATATTATTGACGCTAGATACATCCCAATCACCAATATCTTGGTTGAAAGAAGATGCAGTAAAAAATAAACCTTGCATATTAAACACATTGGATACGTCCCAATTACCAATATCTTGGTTGAATGATGTTGCCTTATTAAACATACTCCACATAGTAGTTACATTGGATACATCCCAATCTCCAATATGTTGATTGAAAGAAGATGCATTAAAAAACAGACGATTCATATTAGTCACATTGGATACATCCCAATTACTAATATCTTGATTGAAAGAAGTTGCATCTCTAAACATCCAGTGCATAGTAGTCACATTGGATACATCCCAATCTCCAAGGTCTGCATCAAAAGTACTTCGAGCGACAAATGCCGAATCCATATCAGTCACATTTGATACATCCCAATCCGGCATAGGACCATATTCGCTGTCTACACAAAGACCAGTGACTGGATGAGTAGAAAGACAGTCAGCTATAGCATCATTAAAGTTAGCATCTGTAATTGGTGTTTGACTGTAAGCAACTGAGGAAATGAACAGTAGAAGGTAGAGAATATTTTTCATCGATAATATTTGTTAGTCTCTAAGGAGTAATAATTCATTAAAGTTAGAAAATTTATATATATATAAATATTTGTCATGGCGTAAGGCCGATGAATTAAATCTTGATACGCTTTTAATTTTTCAACATAGAGCAATCAAACTATTTCTGCAAGACTATTTTTTTGTTTTTCACTTGCTCTCCGTTGATAAATCTTAGTAGGTAAGTACCCGATGGCTCGTCAGATAGATCAATTGACTTACTCACCTTGCCACTCAAGTTATTCATTGACTCTTTGTGTACTATTCTACCATGAATATCCATGACCTGTATCTGTAGGTCTATAGATTCCGAGAGCGTCATTTCAATATAAATAACTTGTTGGTAGGGTTGGGGAATATCCTGAGATCTGTAATGGTATTCAACTCAGATATACTGCTGGTAAGACAAGAATCAGAGCAGTTCAACCCATCGTAATCTATCGTCCAATCGAAATAATCAATGATACTTTGTCTTTCAGTTTCACTGCCATAGTAGTGTATGCCACTTGCGCCAGAGTAAGGTAAAGCGCAGACCACCTTTATAACGTATTATAATAGTTACCTGTGTTAAGACCTGAACCATTAAACATTTTATCCATATTGTCACTAGCAGTCACATTGGGTGCATATCAATCTCCAATAGGTTGATCAAAAAATATATCTGCGTAAAAATTTCGCATCTTTGAATCTAAATACAACGGATGATTAGATTTAGACTCTTCTTTATACTCCTTTTCCCAGTAATCTCTATGACATCTCAAACTATAGAACAGGAATTGTCAGACATTGAGAAATCTATTCAAAAAGTGGACAGAGAGCGCTTAGATCTGCAAAATCAAAGAGAAATCCTAAAATTACAAAAGATTCAACTTGACATGGATCGACTTGGTTTTCCTTCTGATGATCTAATTCAGCATTCAGGAATGACATTGTCCTACAATGAAGAGAGGGAGCAAGCAAACTGGGTTATGCATATGATCTTACCAGATGTTGAATTTGGTTCGGTCTACAGAACGAATGACTTCCGAGAAGATCCATTAGTTATTACAGGATCAGCTGTTCAACAAGATTACTTCCTGACAGATACGTCAAGTACCGGAAAGGTAAGCTACGACGGTTATGGATATGACAGAGGTCACCTAGCACCAAGTGCTGATTTTAGATGGTCAAGAGTTGCATTAAGTGAAAGCTACTTCTACTCAAACATGTCACCACAAATTCCAGACTTTAATCGAGAGACCTGGGCAGCGTTGGAAGATCATCTTCGAAAATACGTAATTGAGAACTCCTCTCCGTTATATATTATTACTGCACCTATTTTCAAGGGTGTTGAGCAAAAACTTGAGAGATCCATCAATCAGTTAAGCATTCCAACTGGTTTTATCAAAATTGCTATTGATCCAATGAATCAACAAGGCATTGCCTTCTTCTATGAGCATCAAGAAGCAAGTATGTCAATGGAATCAAAAGCAATCACTATCGATGAAGCTGAACAAATCTTAGGATATGATGTATTTCCACTTTTGAACAAGTTTGAGGACTCAATTACGCTTGATCACTGGTTTGACTTGTCAAATCAGGGCCTTGAACCACTAGCTCAAGACAAATTACCAAGAAGCCACTTCAACACAGTCGTAGCAGGTAAAAGAATCAACAGACAAACGATAGTATGCGGAAATGTTGTTTCTTCCAAAATAAGTAGATCTGGTCACCTGTGGTTGAACTTGGATAAACCTTTTCCAAATCAAGAGTTCAGTATCTTCATTAGAGACAAAGATTTGACAAACTTTACCTACGAGCCTGGAAAGTATTTACTTAACAAAAATGTTTGCTTTGAAGGTAAGGTAAAATTAATGAATGACACGCCAACAATTGAGTTAGCAACAGAAAATCGAATTAATCTCCTTCAAAGTAGGTAATGGAAAAATAATTGATGAAAGGTAAGAGCTTAGATTTTGAAAGCGATCTGGTACTGGCAGATCATGGGGTAAGATTAGAGCCTTACGATAATTCCAACATCAAAATGCTCGATCATTTTTCAATTGAAGAACCTTAACTCTTGCAATACTCTTTGGTGCCATTAAAGTTTGACGCATGACGATTTAGGCTTATAGTTTGGTAAGAGGATACTAATCTGAGAATGTGGATAAAACTCTAGAAGTGGAGTCGTGCATTAAGGGTAGAAACATTAATATAGGAAGAAAAGTGGTTTAGGATGGTTATGGTTGATGAGGAAATTGGTAAAACCATCGATTAGCACATTTTCGTAGTACGCTTTGTATATTTCCTATATATCAACAACTTATAAGATTCAGACAACGCACTCTCTCTTTGTTACCATTAAACTGTGTTTCAAAAAAATCTGATCTATCCAACTTCGTAAAAGCCTTGTAACATAATTTACAACCACAAAATCCCACCCTATCCAAGAAGTTTTGTTTACATATAGTATAATTTTTAATGCGTTTTTATCGAAAATCGAAAATTTTCATGTCTGTTTGAAGATAACTTTGAGCCAGTAACAAATACACATTATCATATTAACCGGATTAGTGTAACCAAATTTTAAACCATACTAATTCACAAACTATTGAAAATGAAAACGCAACACCTTTTTAATCGGATAATCTTTACTCTTGTTTTATCAGCTATGGGACTGTGGTCTTTCGCTCAAAAGAATCAATCTCCAGTGCTTGCTGTATTAAATATTGATAGTAAAGGACTTGAATTATCTCCCGAACAGCTGGGTAGCATCGCTAGAACTGAAATTACAAAATTAGATTTGTATCAAGTAATGGATATCTATGACGTTAATTACATCGCAGAACAAGAGTCTTTCAGTATTGAGAACTGCTACGGTAAAATTTGTATGCTTGAAGCTGCGAAAGTTCTTGGAACTGAAAAAATGTTGACTGGTAGTGTCGAAGCTCTGGAAGAAACTACGATTGTGACCATGAGATTAATCGACGTCAAAACTGAAACAATTGAAAAGACTGAGGTCATCGAATTTATTAAAGTTAAAACCAAAATACATATGATGCTCAGTCTAACCTTGAAGTCGATGTATGACCTTGAAGTAGACGAAAAAGTAATGTCAAAATTGACGCAACCATTTGACTATGAAAGCTCGGTCAACTACCCAGACGTTAATCAGCTAAATCTGAATGGACCTCGTATGGGTTTCACTATGCTGACAGGAGACAACAGGACGGTATATTCAGCACCTAGATCTGAAGGCGGATTTGATTCATATCCTTTTATGTTTCAATTTGGATACCAGTTTGAAGTCAAATACCTAAACGAAGGTGACTTCCAAGCACTGTTTGAGTTCATCCCAATGGTGACAGGACTTGATCAAGGAAAGTTTATTCCGAGTGTTAGTATTTTGAATGGCTTGAGAAGTAATCGATATGGATGGGAATTTGCATTCGGGCCTGTAATTTCAACTGCGAAGGAAACACAGGGATTCTTTGGTACAGATGGAGGTTGGAACAAACTTGATGAATATCTAGCTGATAATCCGGGAGAACAGCCTGAAAATGTAACAACTCGTCTCGATAGTCGCGGAGAATACACGCTCCGATCAGGCTTCCTAATTGGAGTTGGTAAAACTTTAAAATCTGGTCGCTTAAATATTCCGATAAATGCCTTTATGATTCCCGGAAAAAGAGGTCATCAATTTGGAATCTCGATGGGATTCAATGCAACAAAATACAAATAACTTATTAAACTATTGTTTTCGAACTACAGTAATACGAAATCGCGTTGAACATGAAGAAACTAATGATTTTTTTCAACGCACGAAGCTTCCTCAAATACCGGGGAAGCTTTTCTTATGTATATCAAAAATAAAAGCGGCTACCTCATTACCTTGTAATGGATAGCCACTCTTCTTTCTGCATATTCACGTCAATGTGACATGCTACGCATATTATAACTTATTGAATTAGAACGAAATACCAAAACCGATCTCTACTCTATTCCACTGTATATCTTGCTGGCGGAAACTCCAAGAATCAAAAAACTCATATTCCGCATCTTGAAATCGTAATCCTAGGTATGCGTCAAACATGATCCCTGAGGATCCAAAACGATATCCAAATGTGGGATTAATTAATACTCCTCCCCTTGTTTTTGTTTGTCCCAAATCTTCATCTAAAAAAATAAAACCGTACCCATTTTTCAATGAAACGTAAGGAGATGAATTTCTGTCTACTAAGTATGATCTAAATTCCACAAATAATGGGTAGACGTTTCTTCCTTGTGTAAAATAATAATTGTCTATTCCTACACCTAACCCAACACCCAACCACCGCGAATGCTGATATAAAGCACTGTAATTTAGACTTATACCATTTCCATTTCCATTTGAAAGAGATGCAAAATTTGTTCTGTGATAAACCTTTTTCGTTGCTAGTCGGTTGATATTTACTTTTGTCGATGACCCCATCATGACAATTTTCTTAACCTCGTTGGCTGGCACAATGAAGTCCGAACCATTCAATATTATTACCAAATCACCGTTGGGATCATATGATTTGTATTCGGCTATCAACACAGACCCATTTTTCAAAAATACCTTCGTTTTCAGATTCTCACTTGATTCACTTTGGGCAAAACCCATAAAACTCATTAGTAGACATACTAACGCTAAGAATGTTTGTTTCATACTATGTATTTGTATTGGTCAAAAAAATTGAGGAGAGAGCTTATTATTGGGCGAAGTCCTCTGCCCATCAATGCTTTACTGCACAGGTATATAGCTTATTTGCTTCATGTCTTCAATATCACTAACGTCATATTGATAGAATCCAGTAGCACCTATACTCATTAATGTGTTGTCACCCAGATAAATCAAATCGGTAGAAGAAATCTCTTTATTCCAAACAAGTTCCTTTATATTTTGACTATCCGTAATATCAAGGGCTTTGAGTCCAAAAGAACTTTCACTTAAAAACAAGATATTATCCTTAAAAGTCATTCCATTTGGATTTTTCATTGAATAGGACTTAATCAAAGTTGGATCCGTAATATCAGAGATATCAATCACATCCAATTGATTCAAGAAACCATCACATAAACGGCCATCTCTAAGGGTCACATATGCCTTATCGTCTTTTACGACAACCGGATCACAAGCTCTTGCATGCTGAAAAGTACTGATTCTAGTAGGGCTTTCTGGATTTGAAATACTATAAATATGCATTCCCGATGTAGAGCCAATAAAGAGCTTATCTTGAAAAGGATAAATAGTTTCAATACCCCATCCTAAGTTATTTGTCGCTCGTAATATCGGTACTGAACCACTTTGAAATTCAAATGTCAATAAATTATAATTATCTACGATATACAAATAGTTGCCAATAATTGTAAATCTAGACGTGCTTCCTCCGATTCCCACAGAACCAGTGCTTCCTCCACCAGACGTTTCAGAATTTACCACTGATCCAAAATCTAAGTCGGTTGTAAAGAAAACTTCCCCTCTCCAGAAATCATTAAATCCAAAATTGGCATCTGAGCAATTGATCACTTCCTTGATTGGCGAAGCCACACTATAGGCCCAATATACTCGATTCGGTTCATCCTCCCAGTTAATATATCGACCCTTAAAGTCTTTGATCCTGTCAATTATTACGGGATTATTAATATCTTGAATATCAACAGTTATCAAGTCAATAACATTATCAGCAACCAAATATCCATCCTTGATTGATATGTCAAAGTTTCCTGGAATTTTGTAAAAAGTTACAAAACTCGGATTATTGCGATCTGAGTTATCATAAATATGTATTCCTAGACCTTTTTCATTTATAAAAAGATAATCCTCGTAGAAATACATTCGTCCGGGATTCTCTAAAGACCGTAAGCTCTCTGTCTGAATATCTATTCGAAATTCAGAGCTAGTCATATAAACTGGGTCAAAACGAGTGTAGGACCGCTGTTCAGTGCAATCATCTGAAAGGCAAGAAGTAAGAAATATACTTGAAATGCAAAAAAGGAAAAAAACAAATTTTATTGATTTCATAAACTCAATTATTTAAAATGTGCTTGATTATTTAATTTGTAAAAGCTGTTACGGTCACTGAGACGAAAAGAAATAAGAAAGGGTTGGTGAGAAAGACAATTAATTTGAGATTAATGCAAAATCCAAAGAAATTCATGGTTGGCAAATATGCAAATTATATCTTAAGAAAAGTGATATCGAAAACTTGCAAGAATAATTGATGTTATAAGTAGGAAATTAATACTTTAAATATGAAAAAAACTATTACTCTCGGTGGTGGTTGCTTTTGGTGCACTGAAGCAGTGTACGATATGATCGAAGGAATCCATTCTGTAACACCAGGATACATGGATGGACATGTCGAAAACCCCACCTACAGAGATGTTTGTTCTGGCACTTCAGGTCATAATGAAGTAATCCAAATTATCTACGATAACGAGGTTATTTCGTTAAGTGAAATTCTTGAGATCTTTTGGACCGCACATGATCCTACTACTTTGAATCGTCAAGGAGCTGACAAAGGAACGCAATATCGAAGCGGAATATATTATAAAGAAGAACAAGAACTTCCCATAATTGAACAGTCTATTAAAGAAGTTGGTCAAGCCCTATGGGAAGATCCGATCGTGACTGAAGCAAAACCAGCAACTAGCTTCTATGAGGCTGAGGTATATCACCAAGACTACTATAAGCGAAACAGCTATGTAGGATACTGTCAAGTTGTGATTAATCCAAAACTCAATAAAGTCCGACAAAAATTTAGTAATCGAATAAAAACATCAGTTTAATGAAAAACCCTACAGATTATAATAAGTTAACAACAGAAGAGGAAAGAGTTATTGTGAACAAAGGAACTGAAAGACCTTTTACTGGAGAATATGACAAAATGTATGAAGATGGCACATATATCTGCCGAAGGTGCGAAGCTCCACTATACAGAAGTGAAGATAAATTTGACGCCAGATGCGGTTGGCCCGCATTCGACGACGAGATAGAGGGTGCTGTCAGGAAAGAACCAGATGCGGATGGAAGAAGAGTCGAAATTCTTTGCCAAAATTGTGGAGGTCATTTAGGACACGTGTTTAAAGGTGAGCGACTAACTGAGAAGAATACTAGACATTGTGTAAACTCAATTTCGATGAAATTTGTACCTAAAAAATAAAGTTATCCTAAATCAAAAAGAGGTAGCATCAATCTGATGTTACCTCTTTTTAGTTTTTTGCTTTTTTCTTAGAATCTATATGCTAAGTAGATATTGGATAATGCGCCTGAAAATAAGCGACCATGTAGAACATCAGCTCCAGATTCATTTACACTAATGTAAGGATTGATGTAACTACCAGCTGTAAAGTGCTTGTTGATTTGGTACCCTGCACCAATATTGTAACCAACGCGAAAAGTATGGTTATCGAATTCACCGTTTTTGTATGCATATCCTACCTCAGGACCGTGAGATAAAAACACTTTTCTCTGCCCTACTGGCTTTCTGAACTCAAGAAAAGTTCTCATTTCAGCTGCAGAATTATTTGAAGCATCTCCGAAATTGACAAATCCAGCTTTTAGAGCTGAAACTTTCAAAATAGTTCTTTCTTTCAGATAGAAATTCAAACTAAGGTCAGGAAACAACCCACCTCTAGTTGCTTGCAATTCAAAAGCACTTAATTTCTTCGATGCTTTATTTTTGTTCTTATCGTTGTTGTCGTTTTGAGCGAAGATGGATACACTTGCAAACATCATCGCAAAAAGAAATAGCTTTTTCATTTGTATTGATTTTTAATGCGATTAATTAATAAGGTTTGAAATATAGACGATTGACAAACCAATAAAGTGACACCTTACATTTGAATTTAGCTTACAATTAACTTCTTCTCTAAAACCTTAACTATTCTTAAGAAATTGCAGATAGAGCAACAAATACTATGCGGAACAACACTTACACCTCATCATCTCTTTCGTGAAAGTCCATTGTTGACCAGCCTTCATGCATTGCAACAAGAGTTTCATCTGTGTATTCTTTAACTTCTTTCATCAGTTTTTCTGGGTCTGAGCCCAAAAATGGTGGACCAATATGCATCTTAGTATGTGTTCTCCATACACCAAATTGTTTCGCAAACTGCGGAAGAACATGATCAATGTTCCAGAGATCTTTGTTGTCTCTGTACTCAAGTACAACCGGTACAACAGGAATTCCTAGATCGGCAGCAACTCGAAAACTACCTAGTTTATATGTTTTAGTAAGTTGATGTAGATTAGTAGTACCCTCTGGGAAAATCATCACGTTGTCTCCTCTTTCAAGGATTTCATACATAGCTTGAATCGTAGCCGATCGACTAGATTTGTCTTCCCTTTTGACAAACACGATACCGGTCAGTGCTGCTCCGTAACCTAAGACTGGATACGATTCAACTTCTGCTTTCGAAACTACAAAAGCATCAATATGTGGAGCAATTATCATTGGGTCAACAAGTGATCTGTGATTAACTGCATAAATAGCGGGAGCAGTAATTGCTACACCATCAAATTTGTTCTTAATACCTAAAATTCTACAACCAAGCTTCGCCCAATTTCGCCTCAATCGAAAACCACGTGACTTCGTATGTGGAGAAAACAACGTTGAGAAAAGATACACACCTAAGGAAATAGACATAGTTGCGCCTATCAAAAAGAATCGAACAAATACAATTATATTCTTCACAATCACTTACTCGCTTCCAGTAATAACAAAAGTTATGCTGCCACAATGGTTCTTTCGCGAAGATCTTGCGAATCTAAAATTACTACTCTCTCTAAGTGCCAATGATACGAGCGATGGCGTCTTAATAGTTGAGCGGTCTTCATTAAGTTTAGGGTCTAGTATTCTTCCCAATCTATCTATACATACATCTACTACAACCTCACCACTTTTGTCACTCAGTATTAATATGTCAGGAATCTCTGTTACTTTTCGACTGCCTATACCATCTGAAATCAGGATTGTCAATTCATCGTCGATAAAAATCTCCTCAACACTATTGTCTATGGGATAGGTTACTTCCGGAATTTCTTCCATTATTGGATCTTGTTTGACATATGAACTTGAATCAACCTCGCTACTATCATCATTGTGACCTGCAGTTTCTTCAGTATTTTCCATTCCTGATTGATTGTATGTTGTTGAGTCTGTCTCAGTCATACTATCACTTTCATCTAATAAATCTTCTGGAATATATGTATCTTCTCGCATTGGTTCAGATTCCATCTGTCTTTCAGCACGTCTTCTCGCCTCAGCTTCTGCCTCTCGCTCCGATATCTCCGCTTGCTTCTCGCGAAGAAACTTTCGACAATTTTCTTCCATTAAACGCTGTGCCCTTTCCGATCCATTTTCTACTGCAACATCCCAATCTTCACAAGCTTGTTCATCCAATCCCAAATTATAGAAAATGTCGGCACGATCCATCAAATATTCGACGCCCTCAGGATCGAACATAATCGCAACTTTCAAATACGCTAAAGCTTGCTTATAGTTTTCTTGAGCCATCTCAGTCTTCCCTAAAAGACCCGCCACATCTTCATCGATACCATATATATCCATATATGTGAAACAGTCATTTTTCGCACCCTTGTACGCACCTAATTCATGCTTAGTACGTGCTCTAAGCAATAGAGCCTTTCCTTCAGTTGGGTCCTGTGTTAGAATGTCATTAAAGATGGCTATTGCATCTTCTAGCTTTCCATTTTTCAGTAACGCGGTCCCTTTATTGGTCTCTTTTTCAAGGTCTGAACGGGAAATCTGCGCAGATACTCCAGTGTAAATAGCAAAGCAAAATATTAAAAGGACAATTCTCATATGACTTAGTTTAGATTTGTAGTCAGTACTAATAAAGTACCTACTAACTTGACGTTGCCGTCTCTGATATTTCATAAATACTAGCGCAAATTAATGAATTTTTAACGAATGTGTGTTTATCTTTTCACTAATGATAGCTTGCTTTTGGATTGTTAGAAAGTTCGTTGTGAATTATATCAAAAGATATAACGAAACCACCATCTTAAAATAATACGTAGATTGTCAGACAAATGCTTTTCTTTTCAAAGATGGTCGCAAATTGGCTCAATGAAAAGATCAACATTGATTACTTTTGGGGTCTAAACCCTAATCAAAATGAATAAAGTATATATCGTATCAGCAGTTCGTACTCCACAAGGAAGTTTTGGAGGAATACTCTCGTCTTTTACCGCTCCGCAACTCGGCTCTATCGCTATAAAAGGTGCACTTGAAAAATCAGGTATAGAGGCCAATCAAGTAGATGAAGTCTTTATGGGAAATGTTTGTCAAGCAAATGTTGGCCAAGCTCCAGCAAGACAAGCGGCACTTGGTGCAGGAATAGGCTATAACGTACCATGTACCACCGTCAATAAGGTTTGTGCAAGTGGCATGAAATCAATCATGTTTGCAGCTCAGTCAATTATGTTAGGAATGGGCGATGTCATTGTTGCTGGTGGAATGGAAAGTATGAGTAATATTCCTTTCTATGTACCAGAAATGAGATGGGGACGCAAATATGGCGCAGGTTCAATAGTAGATGGTCTGGAAAAAGATGGGCTTATGGACGCGTATAGCCATCAAGCGATGGGAAAAAGCGCTGACAAGACTGCGACAAAATATGGAATTTCACGCGAGGAGCAGGATGCTTACGCAATAAGATCCTATAAACTATCTGCTGAATCAACAGAAACATTGGCATTTGAAAAGGAAATAATTCCTGTGATGGTTCCTCAAAGAAAAAAAGACCCTATCCGCGTTGATCGTGACGAAGAGTATTCTAAAGTGAGATTTGACAAAATTCCTCAATTAAGACCAGCTTTCAATAAAGATGGAACTGCTACAGCAGCTAATTCCTCCACTCTAAATGACGGAGCTTCAGCATTGATCCTAGTTTCCGAGAATGCTCTAAAAGCACATGGTTTAACACCAATAGCGGAGGTAATCGGCTTTGCTGATGCAGCACAAGAACCTGAGTGGTTTACAACTGCCCCAACCCTTGCTGCTCCAAAAGCGATCGAAAGAGCAGGCTTGTCATTATCTGATATTGATTATTGGGAAGTAAATGAAGCATTTTCAGTTGTACCTTTAGCATTCAATAAAGAGCTAGGTATTGACGGAGATAAGGTAAATGTTTTTGGTGGTGGTGTCTCTATCGGTCATCCACTAGGTTCTTCTGGTTCAAGAATTGTTACAACGCTGATAAATGTACTTGGTAGTAAAGCAGGCGAGATCGGTTGTGCAACACTCTGCAATGGTGGTGGAGGCGCTTCTGCCCTTATTGTCAAAAAGATATAAAGCTAGCAAAACAAACTAAATTATATTGTTTGTTTTATTTTTCACAAGACAACCTTAGAATCTCACTACACCATCGGTCAAGTGAGATTTTTTTATCCAAAATTTCGAGAGATTCAAAAAATCTTAGAAATATAACTCCATTTAAAAAAACACACTTCTATAAATTTTGCATTGTTTATCGACCGTTTGTAAATCAAACACCGTCAAATATCAATTTATCTGGCTCTGACTACCTTGAAAAAAATAAATATTGATATATTAACAAAATGAATTTGACAAAGGCAATCCACAGGCTCATTATAGCTTGCTTATTTTTGGTTCCATTTGAGTTTGTATCCTCACAATGCAGTTGTACTGATTGCCCAATCACTACTGTAAGCAACGGCGTAGTATCAAGTTTTTTGAACATCAGCGGAGCTGTAAATAATAATCTTGGCTCTGGGGGACAAGAACTGTTAAGTATTTATTTAGATTATGATACCGATGCAATCAATGAAGTAAATGTCCGCCTAATTGCTCCGAATGGAAGTTTTGTATTCTTAATTCAGAGCACAGGTATCAATATCGGGCAGCAATTGACATTCAATATTTGCTTTAATTATTGTGGAGGAGATGCTATACCCGACCCTGGTTTTTCAGCAATCTTTGATTCTTCTGAGGACTGGCTAGATTTCTCTACATACAGTGGTAGCTACTTTCCTTCTGGCTCAAACCCCGCAAATGGTGTTGGCTGCTTTGAAACTCTTACTGGTCCCGTAAACGGCGATTGGGTATTGGAAATTGAAGATGTTGTTGCACAAGATAATGGTGTGATTAACGATTGGTTTCTAGTCTTCGCTGATAACACTGGAACATCATGTACGGAAGAACTTGGCTGTGCTTTAGCAGAAGCAAATTGCGCTGCGGATGGAGGTGAATTAAGCGGAACAGACATTGAAGCTTGTGAAGGAGATCCTCTGCTTATTTTCCCTCTTTCGCCACAGTACCCGAATGGCAGTGCTCCAAATTCGAGCCAATATGGCTATACAGGTGTTATTTACGATCAAACAAGTGGAGAAATCTTAGAATATAGTCAGAATCCAGATCTCACATCTCTGGCTAGTGGAACTTATACAGTATGTGGTCTGTCATACCTACTCTTGGACTTTCCAAACATACCCTCTGCCGACGGAACATATTCTATAGAAGATCTAACCAATGATATTGAAAATGAAGTGTTTTGTGCTAGTATAAGTCTGAACTGCATTGATGTTCTTATTGTAGAAGAAGCAAATCCCATTTTTCTAGGTCCTACAGAGATATGCCAAGGCGAATTGGTTGAGTATTCACTTATAAATCCAGAATCTAATACCAATTATCAATTTCTCGTAACCAGTGGATCTTTTAGTTTTCTGTCTATTGATGAAAACACTGTAGAGATTATACTTGAATCGGGACCAGCCCAAATCTGTGTTGAAGCAACCAATGTTTGCGGAACCATCACAGAGTGTATTGATATCACGGTTAACTCTCCTATTTCTGAAATTATGCTAAATGGTCCCACAATTGTGTGTCAAAATCAGCCTACATCGTATACATTTTCCCCACCCCCTCAAGTAGGAGAAATATACAATCTCACAGTTGTTGGTGGTACTCTAGACAGCTATGATCAAAATACAGCAATTATCACATGGTCTGATTCAGGGATTAGTGAAGGAGAAATCTGTGTAGAGATATTGGGAGGACTTTGTTTTTCAGAACCATTTTGTTTTCCAATAGAAATACAAAATTTTGTGATCCCTTCAGAAATTATACTAGAAACACCAATGTGCAGTGGAGAAATAGCATTTGCAAATGTTATTCCAAGCGATGACATCTTAAGTTACATATGGGAATTAACCAACCTGGATGAAATAGGAGGAAATGGCACTCCCAGCATATCTTACAGCGCAGATCAACCGGGAACAGCAACCGTTTGCTTGACTATGCAGACATTATGTGGATTAACGACTCCTATCTGTGAATTTATTGAAATATTCGATATTCCTACACCCGAAATACTTCTACTTAGTTCTCCATGTAACCTAGAGTTCGCTCTTGCCGAAGTCTCGCTACCTAATTTAGCTAACTTCTCTTGGACAACAGTAAGTGGACCTGGAATTGCAGAAATTGAATCTCCTAACTCTGTAACAACTAACATATCTGTATCTCAGCCAGGAATATATGTTTTTTCAGTAGAAAAAGATGTTGACAACTGTGTGGCCTTTACAACCATTGAAGTTGAGGTGTTTCCTCCGATTGCCATCAATTCTCTAAATTTTGATTGTAATCAGTCTCAAGAGTACACGATAGACTTTTCAATTATTGGTGGTCAAGAGCCATATTTTGTTGATGGATTCCAAATTATCGGAAATTCATTTACTTCAGATCCAATTCCCACTGGTGAAACATATGAGTTTATTGTGTCTGATAATCTAAACTGTCAAATTCCACTTTTGACAGGCTCGTATGAATGTCTTTGTAATACTAACAGCGGCACGATGATATCTGAAGTTCTTGAATCTTGTGCTGATACGGTATCCTTTGTTCAAGCTCTCGAACCAACTGACATAATATTTGACAACAATGATATTGGTTTATTCTTTTTGCACGATAATCCGGGCAATATTCTAGGAAATGTATTTTCCGTCAACTCGACAGGTATATTCAATTATGAACCATCTCTCATCGCAGGAGCTACTTACTATATCTCTTATGTTGTGGGTCAAGCCCAAAATGGCAATATTGATTTAAGTAATCCTTGTACATCCGTAAGTATCGGGCAACCAGTAATTTTTTACAGCAAACCCAATTTTGAACTATCATTTCCCGACGGAATCTGCGAAATGGATTTTGATTTAATTATTCTAAATTCTGCAAATCTAGAGAATGTGTCTTGGGAGTATATCAGCGGACCAATGGAGCTAGTTGTCAATCAGGAGTCTGATACTATTTCATTTTCTAGCTTGGAAGCAGGGCTCTATACATATCAGTTTCAATTTAGTAATGCTTTTTGTGATAGTGTTTTTGTTTTAGACTTTGACTTCTTACAAAATTTGGAGGTGCTCAATATCGTGCAAGAGTGCACGAACGATCCATCATTTTACAATTTATTTTTTGAGGTAAGTGGCGGAGAGGAGCCATTTACAGCTTCGATTCCAGGTACATTTAATGGAAATATATTCAGTTCAGAGCTTCTTAACGCAGATCAAGCATATGACATTACAATAACTGATAATTACGGTTGTATAACAAGTTTAAATGTGGATTCCATAAACTGCAGCTGCAATATCGAAATTGGCTCAGTATTGCTAGACACAATACGCCTCTGTCAGGTAGATGGATTGGATCCTACAAGTATTAGCCTACAAGACTATTCTTTTGATGATTCAATCTACGAAATAGCATATTACACTTACGGATCTAGTCTATCTCCTTTAGATGATTTCCTTGAATTTTCATCTGGTGATCCTATTTTTCAGCAGGCTAATTACATTTCCGGACAGGTTTACTTCTTGC
This sequence comes from uncultured Saprospiraceae bacterium, assembly GCA_943788055.1. Taxonomy (GTDB): domain Bacteria; phylum Bacteroidota; class Bacteroidia; order Chitinophagales; family Saprospiraceae; genus JAHDFB01. Next base: position 7,352 of record CALSOU010000006.1, on the reverse strand, counting down.
GTCTGATAATATCACAACCTGACACAAGCTCGGGTGAAGGTCTTTTGCTAGACGTACCCTGCGTCACAGTTTCTGACCCTGTTCCATTTATGTGGCAAGATGATTATGTGTTCAATTTTGATGTGCATCCGACTGTGTGTACCGTAGATTCGACGTACACATTTTTACAGATCTTTCCCGGGCCATTTCCATATACCGTAGGATTTACCACAATGGATGCAGACGAAATTCTATTTGAAATAGACGAGACATTTGAAGAAATAACCTTACCAATATTTGATGGTACAGTGATGTGGGAGTTGAGCTTTTTTGATGGTAATTGCGACTTCTTCTTTTCAGGAAATCTAACTATCACGTCTGAAAATCCAGCTGAATTTCAAATAAACGCAATTGACACAATATGTAATAATGAAACTTTTGGATCCATCCTCTTTCTTGACGAAATTCTAAATCCAACATTAGATGGATTGTGGGAGCTAGACGGAGTTGAACAAACAGGTAATGAAATCAATTTCGACGGATTTTCAGCAGGAAGTTATCAACTTACTTTCCAAACGAATGGAGGAAGTGGATTTTGTCCTATTATATCAGATAGTATAACCATCAATATTAAAGAGTGCGATTGTCCAACAGGCATTGAGAAAGAGTTAGTATTTTGTAATAGTGTTGGTATTATCAATCCTGCTTTCATTGTTTTTTCAAGTACCCTAGGCACTTATTCGATTAATAATATTTCAGGGCTTGAAAATCCTCCACTACTGCTAAGTCAGCAAGAAATAGACATAAATCAATCTAGTCCTGGAACATATGAGGTAGTTTTCAGTCTTGATGATAATTGGCCAAGTAATTGTCAAACAGAATTTATAGGTACATTGATTATTCAAGAACAGCGAGAAAGTGGCATAGTAAAAGACAACTTAGTCCTTTGTCAAGGTGATATGAGTGAGGTCAATTTGTACGATTTAGTTACTGACTACGACATTGGTGGTGTTTGGTCAGTTGTTGGGCAAGTAGTTGATTCGATTGTTCAAGTAAATCTTCTTGAGGTTGGAATTCAATCCTTTACCTACAACATTAGTTCACAAGTTCCTTGCGTCAATAACACAACGACTGTAAACATTGAGGTATTACCAATGCCTGACGTATCTGTATTCCCAGAAGATGTTCTGTGCTTTGGAGATAGCAATGGATCATTGACAATTGAAATCTTTAATGATGTTAGTGGACCATATATTTGTGAACTTGACGGTGTTGAGCAGACTGAAAAAATAATCGAAGGGCTGGAACCTGGATTTTATAGCTTATTGGTGACAGACGCATTTGGTTGCTTTGTCGAACTGGATTCGATTGAAATAGGAGAACCTGATGTTTTGGAAATTGAACTAGGAGACGATTTTGAGGTGTTTTTTAATGATAGCGTTGTAATTAACGCAATTCTAAACATCCTCGATTCAGATATAGGGAGTATTTCATGGGCGGACTTAAATGGAATTATTGATAACGAAGATTTGACCTTGATCAAAAACGCTGTTGAGAATAATCAGATAACACTTACAATTACAGATGCGAATGGATGTACTGCAACCGATTCTGTGTCTGTAAGAATCTTAGAAGGAGATATTCAACTACCAAACGTTTTTGTTCCAAATAGTAATGATCCCCTCAACCAAAGTTTTGGCATGCCATATATCCCGTCCGTTGCCTCTGTGGATGAATTCCGTATTTACGATCGCTGGGGCAATATAGTCTTCGAAGCTAGTGATGTCGAATCAGGCTCCCAAGCTGGATACTGGAATGGAAACTATCGTAATCAACCAGCAAAACAAGGCGTGTATTCTTATATAATTACTTATACGCTTTTTTCTGGTGAGGAGCAGGTTTTGATTGGTGATGTGACTCTATTCAGATAAGAAGCAAGTTCTTGTGTTGTGAATTGAAGCACAGTTCGCCACGAAAATCACCGTCTTGCAGTTATATTATTAAGGCATTACATTTGAATGAAACAACCGATGGCAGGAGCCCAAGAAACCTCGATTTTATCACCATTGGCAACTAAACTAAGCAGATCAACTAGCTCTTGTGTTTGCTTAATAGTCTTTCGCTTACCCACTCGAAAATAAGAATCATCAATCCTACCGCGATATAAAATCTGATCGGATGACTTTTCTACTAAAACGATTTCAGGCGTAACCGTTGCTTCGAATTTCTTTGTAAGTTCCTTTTCGTAATCCACAAAAAACTCAAATTCAATTCCAAACTTACTCCTAAAAAAATTAATTCCCTCTTGAGTTGAACTACTATTTGGGAACACCCCAATAAAACGAGTTGACCCTTGATATTGATCATGTAGAGAATCCAACAAAGGCATATAGTATTGAGATATCTTACATGATTCATGGATGAAGATGTATAGCTCATGGCTAAGGTCTTGTTTTCCATTTTGGGCGTAAGCCCGTGAAAAACAAATTGTCGAAATAAGAATCAAAATAAAAGTGAACCTCATAGGCTATCTTATGACAATCTTTTGTTGGATCTGATCAAAACTGCTTCTAAGTTCAACAAGGTAAACTCCACTAATCAAATTCGTAGCTGAAATAGCAACCTCATGAAAACCACTTTCATAACTTCTTTTTGGTTTCAAAGATTGAATCATACTTCCTTGTAAGTCACGCAGAAAAATTTCGATTTCCATATCGGACTCCAAATGAAATGAGAGACTAAAGTTACCATCGGATGGATTGGGATGTAGAGCGAATAAAGTGCTATTCTGCAGTGCTCCAACCTTAATAGAGCTATTCAGTATATTTTCTCCAAGCACAACATTCTCATCACCTTCTTGATAAACCACAAAATTGAAGAAATTGACGAGCATTTCATCTTCAGTACCTTCTCCCCAGAATGCAAATTTTGGTGGATTGCTAGGATTATAGGGATTATCTACTGTATTATCATAAACAGCTTTCGTGTACCAAGTTGAGTTAGCTGGAACTGGCAAAAGTTTAGGCATAGTGTAAGCTCCTTGCCAATTGAAATCGTATTCTGGAATCTGAACTATATTAATCGTATCATTTTGCGGGGTTACAGCAAAGACTTCAAATGACTTTGCCAGTAGATGTCCGTGTGGTTGAACACTTACTAAGCTAACGTCGTAATTAACTCCAGAACCACTATTACTCCATCCATCGAAATTAAGAGCTGTAAACTCGGTAACCTCGTTTGGAGGGAGGACAAAACTTGCAAATCCTCCAGGTAAATTATTGGGAAGAACCCAACCTGTCATCACTGGACGCTCAATTGGATCGTCCTCACCTTTAAAAAATATATTCACAGAAGATTTGTCAACCTCATCCGAAGGTAGCGGTGCATAATGAACTTGAATAAGTAAATCTGCACCTGCAGGAATTACTTCTCCAATTCCTTCAGGAAAAACAAGAGGCAGATCTCCAGGAACGTATGTCCAAGAAAGGAACTCTGCACCAGCAACTCCAAAATCGCCAAAAGATGAATAACCATACTCTGGAGTCTGGGCATCTCGCGCTGCAGCTTGTCCAGTTTCGTCGTAACCTATTAATACATGATGAACTGCGCGCTTATTATCAGGACGAAACTCGATACATGCAATCTCTTTGTCTTCAGTAAAGTCGGTAGGTAAAACAAAAACATAATACTCATCTTTATTGTCACCAATTACCGTATGCGATTGAGCCATTTGAAGAACCACATCCGGCGATCCGATCTGTGAACCTGTAGGAAAAGTGGGTAAATTTGGTTCGTTTTGAGGATTTCCTTGAAGCATTCCATTATCCACCCAAGTAGCTATCTTAGATTTTTGCTCATCAGTCAATACGCGTTCATTGAGTAGATGTTTATATTCTGGATTTGGAGACCAAGGCGGCATATAATCAATCTCAGTCACGTACTTGATCATGGTTCCCCAGTCTTTGACCTCTTCGTAATTCGTGAAGGGCATCGGTCCAATCTCACCAGTTCTATGACAATTCGAACAATTATTATAAATAATATCCGCAATATCTTCCGAAAATGTAACCTGCGTAAATCCCAACGAGCAGAATAGAAGAAGGCAGGCAATTGTAGAATATAGCTTCATAATAATATTTTAGATATAATGGCAGAACAAAAAGCGATAAGTAGTTTTTCGATCAAGAATAAACAAGATCGTAAGAATAATATAATTATTGAAGTTTTTTAAGCTATTAAAAGGGATAATATCGTTTCACAGAAGTATTATTAATTCGAATTTTCATCTGTGAAAAGTACTTTGATTGTAAATTCCAGAGATAGAAATTTGGTTTAAGAACCAAAAAAAGACACACAATTTAAAATTGCGTGCCTTGTTTTTACTAATCTATAGCGCTGAAAGCTATTCTGCTCCATCTTCAGACTCAGTTTGTTCTTCGTTCTTATGCTTCATCTGAGGAAAAAACAAAACATCTTGAATCGAATTACTATTTGTCATAATCATCGCTAATCGATCCATCCCGATACCGAGTCCTGCAGTTGGTGGCATTCCAAATTCAAGCGCCCTAAGAAAGTCCTCATCAAGAACCATAGCTTCGTCATCTCCTCGCTTCCCTAGTTCTAATTGACTTTCAAATCTCTCGCGTTGATCAATCGGATCATTCAACTCTGAAAACGAATTACATAGTTCTTTTCCATTGACAATAGCCTCAAAGCGCTCAACAAGTCCTTCTTGGCTTCGGTGTTTCTTAGCCAATGGAGACATTTCAATTGGATAGTCGGTGATGAATGTTGGTTGTATGAGTTTTGCCTCGCATGTTTCTCCAAAAATCTCATCTATTAACTTTCCTTTACCCATTGTTTCATCGATAGGAACATGTAGGTCCTTAGCTGTTGCTCGTAATTGGACTTCGTCCATTTCAGATATATCAATATTTGTAAAGTGTTCAATCGCTTCGAACATTGTAAATCTCTTCCAAGGACGCTTAAAATCTATAACATTTTCCCCTACTTGCACCTTAGTTGTGCCATTTGTATCAAGAGCTACCTTCTCTACCATCTCCTCCACCAAATTCATCATCCACTCATAATCCTTGTAAGCAACGTACAATTCGATTTGCGTAAACTCAGGATTATGAAATCGACTCATGCCCTCATTTCGAAAGTCTTTTGAGAACTCATATACTCCTTCATAACCGCCTACAATAAGACGCTTAAGATAAAGTTCATTGGCAATTCTCATGTACAATGTCATGTCCAATGAATTATGGTGCGTTTTGAATGGTCGTGCAGCTGCACCGCCATAAATTGGTTGTAGAATTGGTGTTTCTACTTCAAGATAGCCCTTCCGATTCAAGAACTCTCTCATAGATGTATACATTTTAGTTCGTTTAACAAACGTTTCACGTACTTCCGGATTCACAACTAAGTCTACATATCTCATTCGATATCTCTGCTCAGGATCCGTAAATGCATCGTAAATCTTTCCTTCCTCATCTCGTTTTACGACTGGCAGGGGACGTAGCGATTTAGAAAGCACAGTCAGCTGTGTAACGTGGATTGAAAGCTCACCAACTTTAGTTCTAAAAGCGTAACCCTTCACTCCGATAAAATCGCCTATGTCCAGATACTTCTTGAACATCTTGTTGTAAAGATCTTTATTTTCGTCAGGGCAAATATCATCTCTACTGATGTAAAGCTGAATTCGACCGCTAGAGGTCAATAACTCAGCAAAAGAAGCTTTTCCCATAATCCTCTTACCCATTAATCGTCCAGCCACAGACAAATCCGTAAAACGATCTTCATCGTCAACAAATTCATCTCTTAAAGTTGGTATATCAATATTCACTTCAAATTCCGCAGAAGGATAAGGATTGATTCCTAAATCAATAATCTTCTGGAGATTCTCTCTTCTTACGATTTCTTGTTCGCTTAATTGCATGTTGTCATTTCTATCAGAAAATCAAAAGATCTCTGCTGTGTAAAAAATCTATCTACTACCACAATACTTTTACAAGTTCATGGACGTGCAAAAGTAAAAACAACGAGTAACAAAGCCTAGAAAAGAGCAAAAAAAACGCAGCATAACAGCATTTAATAAAGTCTTTACATTAATGAATCGAGTAAAAGAGTCATAAACTGTAACTTTGTCACAAGTATATAGCTAGCCAATCAGTAATATGAGAATCAACTTCTGTTTCCGTTTCTTAATTCTACTTTTAGTATTAGTCTTCTTCGCGAATTCCGTGAATGCACAGATAAACATCTTTACAGAAAGCTTTGATGAAGTACCTGGCTCCACAACTGGCAGCAGCGCTGAAGGAATACCTTGGTCTAGAGTTTGCCCAACTTGTCCCAATACAGGATACTATGAAGTCGTCAATGGAGCCTTTGAAAACAATAATACAGACGCACCAGCAACTTGGACAACTGATCCTATTGATATTTCCGCCTGTTCACGGATAGAACTTTCAATTGATTACTCAGGAGATCCTTATCCCGGTAGTGGAAACTTGGAGTCAAATGACGAGTGCAATTTTGGATCACCTTGTGCAGGAGATGTAAACAATCCGATGGCTGGAGGATGCGTAACTTGCTGGGATTTCATGGACTTCAATATATACCTAGATGGAAATTTAAATGATGTTGGTCTTATTGGCACAGTAAATACTTCTTCTGCAACTACTTTCACGTTTGAAGTTGAAGATTGTCCTAGTGTAGGTAGCGAAGCAGTTCTAGAAGTTACATGTCAGACTTGGGCAAGTAATGAGTTCATGCGTTTTGATAATGTTGCTCTTGTCTGCTTCGATACTGGAGGCCTTACAGCTTCTTTAGTTGGAGGAGGAAATATATGTGGAAATGGTTGCACAACAATCGATTGGAATATCTCTGGAGGAGTACCGTTGTACGACATTGGATTTACAATTCTTTTTGGAGGAATCCCGATCCCATTTAACGTTCCAGGAGCACCCTCAATTGGAAGCATCAACGTTTGTTTGGACCCTAGTACTCCGATTGCAAGCTATGATGCAGGGAGCAATACAATTTTAGTGAATCCAAATTTTGCTTCATTAATCTCTATCACTTTGGATGATGTTACAGATTCTGACGGTTGCACTGTTGACGTATCTCAGAATATCACGATCGATGTAGTAGACCCACCGGCAATAAATGATATTGCTGATATTGAGGTTTGCACTGATGAAATGGGAATTGCCACTATAGAACTTACACAATACGAAGCTGCAATTGGCAACGGTAATAATGTCAATTGGTATAGCGATGAAGCTCTTTCAATTAGTATTGGAGCTTCATTTATGACAGGCGTCAACACAACCATATATGCAACCGTCGACGATGGAAATGGATGCGAA